>CAVWLW010000052.1:0-154544 GCA_963755715.1 uncultured delta proteobacterium | reverse complement strand
AGCAACACCACGGGCAACGACAACACCGCCATCGGATTCGGAGCCGATGCCGATTTCTGCTGGGAATCTGAACAACGCTACGGCTATTGGCAATGGAGCCATCGTCAATGCCAGCAATAAGATCCGCCTGGGAAACACTGCTGTCACGGTGATCGAAGGGCAGGTGGCGTTTACTGCCAGTTCGGACAAGACCAAGAAGGAAAACTTCCAGCCGGTGGATGGAGAAGCAGTGCTGGGGAAGATTCGCGGCTTTGAGCTATCGAGTTGGAACTTCATTGGCCATGATCCTAAAGAGTTTCGCCACTATGGTCCCATGGCGCAAGACTTCTTTGCGGCCTTCGGCCAAGACGGCGTCGGACAGATCGGCACGGAGACGACGATCAACTCTGGCGACTTGGCGGGGATTCTTATGGTCGCGGTGCAGGCGCTGGAGAAGCGCACGGCGGAGCTAAAACAGAAGGAGGCGCAGATTGCGGTGCTGGCATCGAAGGTCGAAGAGCTAACAGCGAAGTACGCCTACCTTGAGACTGTGGCGGCACGGCTGGAGGGCGTGACGATTCCGCCCAACGCGCTGGCGCGGACGGACAAGGTGATCAAGTGACAATGGGCGCCAGCAGAACGCAATAGCTAGTAGCTGCAAAGCCAGATCCTTGCCTTTGCTCGAACAAATTGACGATCATTAAGTTAAGATTAAAACCAACATGCGGACCGTCATAGGAAAGTGATTGGTTTACCAACGGCAAATTTGTCTTCGCACGGAGGACATTTCCCCCATGGATGGTCGTGACCGTACTGGCACTCGCCGGTTTCAACCTCTTCATAGGATCGCCGGCATAGAAAACAAATATGTTTGTGAAATGTGATTGGTTTTTCTTCAATTTCCATTCGTTTTTGTTTCTGCTAGTTCTAGAACACATGACCAACACCACACTGCTCTCGTCGAGCGCCGCTCGAAATTGAGCCAAGGATCGCGCCGTGAATGGACAGAAAATAAATCATTGAGAGGGGGCGCGGTTAATGAATCATCTCTGAAGGCATGTTAGCCAACAGGTAAGCCTCTTGTACTATTTGCCAATCGTAAGTTACGGCACGTTTGCGGGCGAGTTCTTCCCCTACTGCTAAATATTCATCTGGATGATAGTTCCCGTGCCAGACATCCTGCATGTCGATGAACGCGAGCCGCCCGGGTTCCGCGCTAACGCAGACCTCTTTGATAATGAAGCGCGTGCCACGGTCAAGGACTGTCTCACCTGACTTGATGTTTCTTGCTTTTGCGAGCCTTTTCATTGTGCTCCTCCCTACACCCCTTCACTGCCCGGCTACGCCGAGGAAGGGAGAATAAAATTGATGCGGAAGAGATAATCCCTCAAACGCTGCTTGTCTTGACACTTGGTGACATTCAATTGACATTTCAACCCGCCTCCCGGTTGGGTGGCAGGAAAAAGGTTGTTGCGCGGGCTGTCGGATGGGGGTGCTCTCTAGGTATGACTTGCCTTGCGGATGTTGTCGCTCGATGATCCTTTGCCTCTGATAACAATCCAAGCCATGCGATAAGAGCAACGAGTGCATCGACCATTCACCGCTTGCAGCGGTACGTTGCGCCCCGGCTCTCTCAGCACGACTCCAAGATAGCCATTACATCGAGGACAGCTTCGGGCTAGATACCTTGCCATATCGAATCCTGAAAGTAGCCTTGAAGCATCACTCGTTTTGGTGCTCTCTTCGGTGGCGGATCGCCGATAGGCTTTTGGACTTTCTTGGGCTCTTTTATAGGGGGTTTCTTCGGAGTTGGCGGTTCTTTTCTCTCCGCCGGAGATTTCGCCTTACTTCTTAACATCTGTCTGGACTTTTCTATCAGTATTCTCTGCTGACAGTTTCTTGAGCATCTCTTCCTTTGAGCTGAACGATTGCCCTGCTAGTGGGCCGCGATGGCAGTGATAACCTCCAGCCCTGCGGTTGTTGTGGCAGCCATAGACGTCGAGTCCACCGGTAACCGAGCTCCCAGCTCTACGCTTATATTTTCGTCGGCGGATGCTTGCCGCTAAGCGTCCGCGGGTTTTTTTGATGGAAACATCGCGGCTTCTAGGTTCGCGCAATCTTCGCAAAACCGCTCGTTCATTTCGGGATTTATAAAATGCAGTTGCACGAAATTGGTATCCGGCCAATGCGGGCAGTCGGTATGGAAATGCCACTCTGGATCTAACGTGTCTTTATGCCTTCGGTAAAATAGGATCATTCCGCTCACTCCGGTGACAGACGCTCATCAACCCATTCTCGCCCTAGTCCAAAGCCAAACCCGGTTGCGTTTTCTACGGTATTGAAAGCCTGCTGTGTAAGTATTGTGTTCAGGACCTCAATGAACTCAGAGCGCCTAATGTCTATAATGGGAGTGAGTTGATAATGATTTTGGGTATCGTAGATAACAGAAACGGAAATGAGGTGCCCTCTATATTCCAGATTCGCCATCTTACGCTCTAGCCAGCTTTCCTCTTCTTAGATTTTTTCCATTTGTACTTGTCGATCTTGTCTTCAAGTTTTCTTTAGCTCGCTGTCATACACTGGATGATTACAACGCAGGTTGCCGCGATTTTTTTCCAAGCCTTTTGAAGCTCCAAGACGTCGTCTCTTTCAATTAGAGTTGAACACAATCTCAATTGCTCAAATCTTGAGGAGCATTTTAATCTCGCTACCTATCACACCACCATGAAATATTGTCACGGTATTTTTAAATTTGTTGAAGACTAACTGGGCCAATCAATTAAACAAATTGACCGAATAGATAATCCCTATGAGAACTGGGAAGGAATCGCGATGGCAAAGGCGTATAAAGTGAATCCAGCAGATATTTGTGAGCCAAGAAAAACTTGTAGGGAGCCGTCAAGTGTCCGGGGGGAACTTGCAATGTGATGAACTGTCGCTCACCCCACAAATCAAATCTGATACAGCTCCCGTAGTCGAATCGTCACGCTTGGTTGCTCTCCTCCTCAGGAAAATAGCTGATTTTCATACGCTCGCGTTTCTGCATAAACTGGGTCGGTTGACAGCCAGCGACACGAGGATAAAACGGGACTGATACAACCAGTTGCCTTTGAATTGGGTGATCGAGTAGAAGAGACAAACTCAACAAATCACTTAGACACAGGGGCGCGGCCTGAATCGGTCCCGCGCCGCCGGCTTGAATGATCGGCAGCTCTCCCGACAGCATCGCCTGGATCGCCAGCGAGCTTCCCGGAATACTGATGACCTCGACGCTGAGGCCGTTCTTCTCGTAATAATTCCCTTCCTTGGCAAGCCAAACCGACATCTGCGCCGCTGACGCCGAGCCGCCGCCGGTGCGGAACTTTTCCAATTTCTTTTCCTGGGCCATAAGATTCAGCGGACACAAGATAGCTGCGAAGAGCGCTGAGGAAACTAGCAATCGGCGAATCATGATGCCCTCTCTCTCAAAATGACGGGTCCGCGAGCTGACCCAGTGATGGCAAAACGTTTTTGATATATCACAATCGATCGATGTATTTCGATGAGATGAATTGAGATCAAATTGTGAGCTCGGCGCGACGGAAAAACGTATTAGCAGCCTAGCGAAAAAAAGAAGACGCGCTCAAGGACACCGTGTGATCGTCATTTCCGACCATCGCCAAATTCCGACGCTGGACAAGACAGCCATGAGCTAAACAGATGAATGGCGACTCCGTCCCGTTCGCTCCCATCAAACATCGGCTGGCATGACTGAACCCCCCGATTCCTAAAGCCGAGCAAGTCACGATAAGCCTCGATGCTCTAGATCACGTCTTTTACGACGAAAGAGTTGCGGCTCCGCAGGTCACTGTTGAGAGCGTCGTCATTGAGTGACTCGTTCGCTATGCTGAGCTAACACGGCTGGAAAATTATTCGAGCTTTTTTCTGAGAGATCAACGGACAGGAGACTGCTGCGGTGAAATAACGCAAAAGCAGAATTCGACGAATTGATAATAGGGTCGTCTTAGCGAGAATCAGGCGAGATGATGCATGCAAACTGTTAAAGGGTGCGCCGCAATTGAGCTGTAAGAAGAGAACCTACTACGGCAAGGGCAAATGCATTGAATCGGTAGGCTCGGCGAGCATATTCGCGGCAACAGTCCTGCTCCGAGTGACTATTTAGTGGAAGCTTCCGCGTATGCTTCCGGCCACAGGTGCGAAAAATCGGCCCGGCTTCCTCCCGCATTTTCGAAGGCGCGAGAGGCTGCCAACATGACCCTCTTCTCTCGATACTGGGCCTGAATCTCCCGCGCCTGCGCTTGGCGCGCCCGCGCCTCTTCGCGTTGCTGCGCAAGCTCATCTCGGATTGCCGCGAATTCGGCGCGTTTCGCCTCGAAGGACCTTAGCCGACTCTCGAACAGGCACCTTTCGATTGTGGTTTTGAGCTGATGCAAATCTCCGCTCTTCGCCCAAAACCCATAAGCTCCGGCTTGGAGTGCATATTTCCGGTAACTTTCACTGTCATGAATCGAAATGACAACGATCGGCGTATTAAGATCAAAGACCCGTATTTTCTGACACAGGCTAAAGCCGGAACCATCGGGGAGACTGAGATTCAAAAGGTACAAGGCAAAGCTTTGCTGCGTCGCTAAAGCGATACCGTCGCCTATCGTTTCGCAGGCCGAAATTTTGTAGCCCGCTAGGAACAAAGATATTTCATCTCTCAGGCTGCTGTCGTCGTCAACGTATAAAATCTGTTGACTCTGCTCAGTCATACATCCCTCCTGGCATACGAAAAGGTTAGCGACCCTGTCGCAGTCTAAGCCTGTTTCTTCGATGTTAATTTCCCGACGCCAAAGCTGTCAAAGCCGGGATTATGGCCCTTTTGATCCCTAAGTTCAATTCTTTTTTTTGGGCGAAATCCGCAGCTTGAGCCTGGTATTACCATTAGCAATGGTTACTGCTTGAGTGGAACGGAGTGATCCTGTCATCTGTTTCCCATTCTGATCTTTAATTGACATCGGACGGAGTAATCGGATATCTCTAGCCAGAGAGCGCAGAGAGGAACAATAATATCGATCCATTGGCGCGCGCTGGCGTGCCTGAGTTCAAGGGAAGGAGGCGTTTCACAATGCCGACAATCAGAGGCCTGAGTCACGTGGTGCTGTACGTCAACGATCTGGAGAAGATGGTCGCTTTTTACAAAGACGTTCTCGGGCTCGTCAAATACCGCGAGCATGCCGGGCGGATGGTCTTTCTGACGCCCGATCCCAACGTGGAAGACCACCAACTCGCTCTGACCAAAGGACGCGAGGGCAACGCCAAGATCATTGCCCACATCGCCTGGCGCGTCGATACGCCGACGGATGTGAAAGAATTTTACGAACGGTTCAAAGCCCAGGGTGTGCCAATTGACCACTGCGTGAGCCATGCTTACGAAGAGATGGGCAACACCGTCTCGTGCTATTTTCTAGATCCGGAAGGTAACCGGCTGGAAATTTACGCGCTCGTCGCCGAGCGCGACAACGCGCGCGTCAACCGCCCGCTCGATCTGGACAAGAGCGTCAACGAAATTGTCGCTCAGGCGAGCGGTTTGAGCGCGGGTTCACACTAGCGTTCAACGGTTCTACACCGACCCACAATCGGCAGGCCCAATCGATCAACGGCTTGCCGAGTCCATGCGCACCAACTCAACCAGAATAAGCGCATGGCCAGCAAGATCAAACCCGCCTGGTTTTGCCTCAGCGTGCGTAGATCTTTTTAAAGAAACCTTCCTTTTCCAGCTCTCGCACCAGGCTGTCGTCAAAAAACTGTTCCGGTTTGGCCTTGGCCGCTTCGGGCCGCGTGCGTGTCCGCTCTTCGATCACCAGTTTAAACATTTCCGGGTCTAGGTTGGGAATGCGCTCGATCACGTCGATGCCGAATTGCCAACTCGCTTCGAGAATTTCCGGATCCTCGGAATGGAGGAACTTAGCGATCGCCTTTTTGCTCGCCTCCTTGTCTTTGTGAAGCATGGCGACTCCTTCGGAGTAGCCCGCGATGAAATTCTTGACGGTTTGCCGGCGCGCGGCAAGAAATGTTTTGCGCACGACAATGCCGACGTGGGGAAAACTTAGCCCGATGGTTTTGGGCGGGATCTGAATTCGCGCTCCCGCCTTAAGCGTCTTTTGCAGCGCCGGGGGCGTCATCGGCGCGGCAAAGATTCGCCGCGTCTCGATGGCGGCGGCAAGCTCGGGCTGACCACCGAGCTGCAACAAGGGCACATCTTTGTCGGGATCGAGACCGGCTTTGCGCAAAATATAGCGCATCGTAAAATCTGTGGATGAGCCGAAGCGGGTGATGCCCACCGGCCTTCCGCGCAGGTCCTGAATCGATTTGATCTCGGGTTGGACGACAATATAAAAGGCCGGCATGTTGACCATCCCCGCCACGGCCACCAAATCCGCTCCGCCAAAATCCGCGTCCACGACGCCACTACCGCCCGCCGTCGCGATCTGATTTTCGCCCGCCATCATGGTTTGGATCACCTGAGCCGCGCCCGCGATATAGCTGAGATTCACGTCTAAACCATATTTGCGGAACAAGCCCATCTCTTGAGCCACATAAAGGGCCGCATGATCTCCCGCGATCGAAGCATAAATCGCGTTGATGCGCTCTGGCGTGGGCTGGGCATGGGCCGTCCTGTGAAACAAAAACAAACCTATGACCCATGCGCACAAGAATATTTTAGCTCGCATATCAAACTCCCTGGCGGCTTAATTTTTCGGCCATCGATCGCTTCGTTCAGCGTTCGACGTGACTCTTCGGCGCGAAAGCTTTCACCTCGCGTCGAGCCGGCTTTGACTTTCTTAGCAGAGGCGCGCGTCGTTTGTCCAAGAGCCGCATTCAGCTCTCCAAACGTTTGTCCTCTCGCGCTACGGGCGTTGGTTAATCGATCCGGCGCTCTTGGTGGAATAGATGGACGCGCTCAGGATCGACGTTCAGGTCAAGACGTTGACCCAGTTTGATCGGATCTTGTGCGGGTAAGCGCGCTACGAGTTTGAGCCCGCCACAGACTAGATGAACGAAGCAGTCCGAGCCCAGGTCTTCGACGAACTCCGCGGTTCCGGCAAAGCAGGCATCCGCGGCGGCACAGCGGCGTAGGTCTTCGGGACGAATACCGACGGTCAGCTGCGAATCTGGTACGGCGCGCCCACCTAGGATGCCGGATAGATCGAATTCTACGCCGGCTTTACTGTGCAATTTGCCATGGCCGTCCAAACGCCCTTCGATAAAATTCATCTGCGGCTGGCCGACGAAACTGGCGACAAACAAGTTGCTTGGCCGATGATAAATCTCCGACGCCGTGCCGATCTGTTGAATTCGCCCCTGGTCTAACACGATAATTTTTTCGCCAAGAGTCATCGCTTCGGCTTGATCATGGGTAACGTAGAGCATCGTCGAACCTAACCGAGTGTGCAACCTACCGAGCTCCACGCGCATGTTTGCCCGCAGCGTCGCATCGAGATTGGACAGAGGCTCGTCGAAGAGAAAAAGCTTCGGCCGGCGCACAATCGCCCGCCCCAAGGCAACCCGCTGTCTTTGCCCACCACTCAATTGTTGAGGTTTGTGATTGAGTTGATTATCGATCTCCAACAGCCGCGCCACCTCGGTGACGCGCGTTTGGATCTCCTCTTTCACCACGCCGTGCAAGCGCAACGAGAACCCCAGGTTCTCAAACACCGTCATGTGCGGGTACAGGGCGTAATTTTGAAACACGAACGCGACGTCGCGCTCCTGCGGCGGCAACAGGTCGACGCGCGTCGTATCGATATCAACGGTTCCGCCGGAGGCGGATTCCAGACCCGCAACGATACGCAATAGCGTCGTCTTGCCGCAACCTGACGGACCGAGCAGGACACAAAACTCGCCATCGGCGACGGTAAATGAAATCTCTTCCAAGATCCGCGAAGCGCCGAAAGTTTTGGAAAGTTTATTGACCGTCAGAGAAGCGATGGCTTCCTCCAGCTCCGTCGCCCGGAGCGATTTCTTAGCCTTTCACCGCTCCCGCTGACAAGCCCTGCACGATGCGCCGTTGAAAGATCAGCGTCAGCGCAACCAGCGGCAGCGTGGCGATCGTCGACGCCGCAGCGATCTCGCCCCACGGCATCGTGTATTCACCGGGGAAGAGTGCGATACCGACCGGCAGCGTTTGCAACGCCGGATAGGTCAAAATAATCAGTGCGAAAAAGAATTCGTTCCAGGCGTGGATGAAAACCAGAATCGCCGCGGTAAAAAGTCCCGGCGCCGCCAGCGGCAAAACGACGAGTCGAAGCGCCTGCCAGCGTGTGCAGCCGTCGACCAGCGCCGCTTCTTCGATATCGTACGGCAGCTCCTGGAAAAACGTCGTCAGCACCCAGACCGCAAACGGCAAGGTGAGTGAAATATACGCGGCGACAATGCCGTGATAACTATTGAGCCAATCCAGAAAATTCAACAGCCGCCACACCGGACCGGCAATGGCGATCTGAGGAAACATGGAAAGCGCCAGCAGCAACATCAGATAGTAGCGCGCCCAGCGCAATTTGAACCGGGCCAGCGCGAACGCCGCCAGCGACGCGATCGCCAGACTGATCAACGTCGTCGCTGACGCGACGATCGCGCTGTTGCCGATATAATGCAGCAGCCCATAGCGCGTGATCGCGGCGCGATAGTTATCCCAATGAAAACTCGGCAGGATGACCGGCGGGATGGCGTTGATCTCGGCCGCGTTTTTCCAAGACGTGAGCACGAACCAGACAAACGGCAGCAAGGTCAGCGAACCGATCGCGGCGACGGACGCCGCGAATGCGAATTTTTTCATGTTTGCTGCTCCCTTCGGAGCAAACCGGTTCCGAGCAGACGAATATAGAGAACCGACAAGAAGAGCGAGAGCAAAAATACCACGACCGCGATCGCCGAGCCGTAGCCGATCATGCCTTCGGCAAAGCTCTTTTTGTAGCCATAGAATTGCAAGAGATTAGTCGTGTCGGCGGGCCCACCTTGGGTCATGACGAATACCAGATCGAAGACCTTGAGCGCGTCGATGGTGCGAAATAACAGCGCTAACAGCAAAGCCGGCTTGACCAGCGGCAGAGTAATATGACGAAACTTCCGCCACGCGCTCGCGCCGTCGATGCTGGCGGCCTCGTAGAGCTCACCGGGAATCCCCTGCAGTCCGGCGAGAATGATCAGCGCGGCAAACGCGCTGGTCTTCCAAATATCCGCCGCCATGATCGACATCAACGCCAATCCCGGCTCTGCCAGCGGCGCCCAGTAAAGCTGAGTCGCGTCGCCGAACAGGAGATAATTGAAAAGACCGTAGCGGTCATTGAAAATGAAGCGCCACATTTGCGACGAGACCACGGTGGGCACCGCCCAGGGGATGAGCACGATGGCGCGCAGCCAACCGCGGCCGCGAAAGGATTCGTTCAGCACCAGCGCCATGGCGAGGCCGAGCAGCACTTCGAAGGGCGTGGTAACCGCGACGAAAATCACGGAAGTGCTGAGCGAGCCCAGCGCCACCGGATCGGTGATGAGATCCCGATAGTTCTCCCAGCCGACGAATTTCTGGCCGAGCCAAGGAAGAGTCAATATCATCCGATAAAAACTCAGCCGAAAAGATTCCAATATCGGATAAAGAGAGAAGACGCCGACAAACACAAAACTCGGCAACAGAAATCGCCAGACCGGATCTTGGCTGTTACTCACCGCTCTCTCCGATCACGCAAGAGGTCCAAGGCGCGATCCATGTCGCGCGACGCGGCGCGCGCGAGCTGGTCGATGTCCGAATCGGCAATGGCGATGGCCGAGCTGAAGTAACGCTGCAGGATGTTTGAAAGTGGTAGATACACCGGCGTTCGCGGTCGCGGCGCGGCCAGAGTGAACGTCTCGTACTGCGACTGGAACTGGGGACTTTTCTTGAGGATCTCGGGATCATGATAGAGCGCCTTGCGTGCCGGCCCGCGGCCGGTCTCGAGCGCAATCCGTTTTTGCGTCTCGCCGCTGGTCATGAATTGGACGAATTGCCAAGCGAGCTGCGGATTACGCGAGAAGCGGCTGATGCCCAGCTGCCAACCGCCCAGGGTGGCGGCGCTCTTTTGCCCGGGAAAAGCCGGTAACGGCACGATGCCGACTTTACCGGCGACTTTTGACTGCTTGGGGTCATTAGACGCTTCCCAGGCGTAGGGCCAATTGCGATGGAAGATCGCTTTTCCCTGCGTAAACAAGGCCAGCGATTCCGGTTCTTGGTAGGCCAGAATGCCGCGATTTGCGATTAAGCGGATAATTTGATCGCGCACGAACCGCACTGCCTCTTTCGCCTTAGGGTCATCGAGCGTGCTTTGGAGGCGCTGTTCGTTCCACAGCGCACCGCCGTTGCTCAAGACAAACTCCATCATATTGCAAACCAGTCCCTCGTATTGTTTAAACTGCGCCGAGTAGCCGGTCAGGTATGGATCGCGCTCTTGGGCCAAAATTGATCCGCGCTTGGCGGACCAACTCGGGCCACGTGCGCGGCGGCGGGAAATTATGCTTTTCAAGAAGATCTTTGCGGTAATAAAGCATTCCGGCATCGACAAACATCGGCACGCCGTAGATCCGTCCGTCATAAGTATCGGCTTGGATCGGCGCAGCCAAAAATAAGTTTCGTTCCGCCGCGGAGAAAAAGGCATCCAGCGGCAGCGCCCAGTTGGCGGCGGCAAACTCGGCCGGCCAGATGACGTCCATGAAAAACACGTCCATTTGGGGATCGCGATTGCGCAGCTTCTGGGTGACAAGGTCGTGGAATTCAGTTGACGAATGAGGCCCGACTTCCTGAACAACTTTGACTCCTGGATGTCTAACTTCGAAGTCGGCGATGATCTGCTCCCAAACCCGCTCCGCTTCCGATCTCCAGGTGACGAATCGCAGTTGAGTTTGCGCTTCCGCGAGTGGTGCGATGAATAAAACGATGAATAGAATGAGGATCGTTCTCAATCGCGCCCCCCGCCAACGGCAACCCGCTTTCAAGCTCATGGCGTCGCTTCGTCCAGAATCCCGTCGATGGCTTCTCTCCATCCCTGCGGCCCGGTCCCGATCGTACGCTCGACATCGGGGATGGTCTCGACGACCGTGCCGTCCCAGCGCCCATCCGGATTTCTGACTAAAACGGGCCGGTCCACCGCTGATAACATCGGGCCGTCGTTGGCCGAATTTCCCAGACCGATCGCGATCACTTGGCCATATTGATCGCGGTGAAGATTAAGCAGAGCTTCCACCGCGTCGCGCTTACTATGGCCGCCGCTCAGATGATAAAAGCGATCGCCCTTGGTGACGGTCAACTTTTTTGCGTGCAGCATCGCCGCCATTTTTTCGCTGTCGCCGGACTCAACCAGGAAAGGCTCGTCGTAGCGGCGCTCCAACGCGCGCGCCGCTTGATCCAACGAAAGGCCGGTCAGTGTGGCGATCTCGTCGACCTCCATTTGTCCAAAAGTTCGCAAGACCACACCGCATGCGCCTGCCGCATCCGCCAGCGCGTGGCGCAAGCGATCAACATCAGTGCCTAACTCAAGCACCTCGAAAGGACCGTCCGTCTTTAGGCCGAGCAAAGTCACTTTGAGATAGTCGCGCGGCATGTAGATCGCGCCGCCATTTTCACAAATGAAGGGGTCATCGAGCTCCAGCTCGCGCCACAGTAGAATTATTTCGGCGCTCGTTTTGGTCGAGCATAGAACGATCGGAATCCGCTTTGCCTGGAGTCGGCGCACGGCGGGCAGGCTCAATTCATAGCTGTAGGTTCGTTGGTCGATGAGCGTACCGTCCACATCGGTAATGACGATCAGCCGGCTTGATCTCGATAGCTTCAGCATTTCCCGTCACGGCACGCGGCGTGTTTGGCCCGGTACTCGGGTATGGTGAGCATCGGCGGACGCTCCCGATCCTGGATCGGCTTGAGCTCCAGCGCGTAGCTTTTTTCTTGCGGCTTGATCAGTTTCATCGAACGATTGACTTCGTCCATTATTTGAATTCGGTTTTTTTCTTGCAAGCGTTGCATCACCACTTGGATGATCGCAAAGGACATTTGGCTAAGCGATGCAAGAGACTGGTTACGATGGACGCGTTCTTCGAGGTCCACCTGGGCGATCGCGTTCAGGCCAATTTCATTGAACAGATCGATCAGCAACCCGGTCTCTACGCCGTAGCCGGTGAAGAACGGCATCCGTTCGAGCGCTGTTCGGCGACCGGCGTACTCTCCGGCGAGAGGTTGAATCATGCCCGACAGCTCCGGATAAAAAAGATTGAATAGCGGCCGGACCGTCAGCTCGGTCACCCGCCCGCCGCCTTCGGACACCAGCTTGCCTTCCGCCTTGATCGGACGGCGATAAAAACCTTTGACGTACTGAATCTCAGGCTCGCGCAACAAGGGACCCAGCAAGCCGTAAACGAAACCGGGATAAAAATTGCGAATGTCGGTGTCGACCCAGGCGATGATATCTCCCTTGAGGACGAAAAGACTCTTCCACAAAGCCTCGCCTTTGCCGCGAAAAGTGCCGTGCTGCGGCAGGATATCCTTGTGCGCGTGAACCGAAATGCCGATATCCTCCGCGATCTTGACCGTGTCGTCGCTTGAGTCCGAATCAATCAGCACGATTTCATCCAGCAGCGGGTATTCGTCGAAGAGCTTGTGCTTGATGGTGCGCGCAATGTTGCCGATAGTTTCTGCTTCGTTGAGCGCCGGCAATCCGAGGCTGATCGTGAGGTTTTGTTTCTTTTTCAGGTCGACGAGCTTCGCCAGGTCGCCGAACTCCTGGCGATGAAAAGTATTCTCCGCAAACCATTGGTCCACCCGTTCCGAAAGCGCCTTCGGTTGGATCAAACGGCGCTGTTTGTCCCAGGTCTCAAAGGGTTGCGGCGTCTTTACCACCAGCAGCGGCTTGTCGGTGGAACGGGCCAATTGTTCCACGATCGGACCGAGAACGAATGAATGGGGTTCGGCTCCCGCGGTGGCGCCGGTGATCACGAGATCATGTTTTTGCGCCTCTTGCAGGATGATTTCCTGGGGGTTGCCTTCGACCGTCACCAGCCGTTTCACATTCGGTTTGAAGCGCAACCCACGGAGAAAGTCTCCGTAAAGCGACTCGCTGAAATCCGGTGCTGCAAAATGCTGTTCGCAGTGCAGCACGGTAATTTCACCGGAGAGGGAAAGCGCGAGCCGATCCGCGATCTGCAGGGCAAATTCCGCGTAGGGGCCGCCGCGCACGGCGAGTAGGATTTTTTTGCAATTCGCCAACTCCCCGACGCGGGCGACCAGCAAATTACAAGGAGGAGTTTCGACCAAGCGGTCGATGGTGCGGCCAAACAGGGCGGCATCGGAGCTCGCGCTGCCTTTCCAGGGTAAGATCAACAAGTCGGCATTTTCTGCGGCAACGGTCTCGCTAATGCCCTCGGACAGATGATGGGAAACCCGCACGAGAGTTTTCAATTCGACTCGAGGGTCAGGGAGGATGGCGTGGGTTTCGTCGAGTGTCGCGCGCGAGTCGACGGCCTCCGCCGCGCCTTCGCTCAGCGACGTCGCCTCAGGCACGCGAATGACTTTCAACGCCACGAGCTTGCCGTGCGCCGGCAAAAGCCGGACTGCCAGCTCTATGTTGCCGCGGGTCTCAGAAGGGACCACCACAGGCAGAAGAATTTTATCGCACTGCATAAGGATAAGATCTCTGAGTCGATTTCGCTCATATCAACCGCCGATCACCTTTTGCAACATGCTTTTCGGCTTGGGACCGCTGTCGTCGGTCTCCCAGCGATCGAGCAGATAGGATTTCTCTTGCTCGAAAACTTCCGCCTGGCGTTCGACGACCTGTTCGGACTCCGCGGTGGTCATCTCGGCGGTTTCATTTATAAAGGCAGCGACCCGGGCCTCGTAAAGGGGGCTCATCAGATCGACCAGCTTGGCGCGGTCCTTAGGCCAGTGATGAAAGATCGCGGCGATTTCGTAAAGAATGTGTGCCCAGGACGTGGCGTCGAGCAAAAAATTCTTGCGCTCTGACGCGGCGAGCTTTTGCACCACGCTATAGGAAGACGGGCTCAGCAGATCTTTCCAGAGCGCGCCAAAATGTTGAAACGCCAACTTGAAATTCTGGATCAGCAACTCCTGGTTGACGTTGATGGGCTCGGGCTCGGGAAATTCCGTTGAACCGAAGCTTTCGATCGGCTCGCTCCCACGAACGTCCTTCCACACCAAAGCATGCTGTTCCATCAGCGTAAAAAGCGTCCAAACGACCTGGCGGAACATCGGGCCGAGAGCCACGCCGGGATCTTTCGGATCGTGGACTTTCACGCCGAGATTGGCTTGGCATACCCGGCAGCCGCTTGCGATGGCCTGGGTGGTCATCCAGATATCGATGCCGAAACGGGCGACATCCGTCATCCAAACGTTTTGTGTGAGATAGGTGCGGATGGTATTTTTCGACAGCCCGAAGTCGCCGCCGATGGGCTGGCGGATGCGCTTGCCGTAAAGCGATCGCGTTAAATTGTACGCTACATTGTTGGTGATCGTACCATCCCATTTGTAGCGCGAATACATCGGCGCGACGTAATCGAAGTTTTTTTCCAGTACCGGCTCGAGGAGATATCGAATCCAGTCTGGGGTGATACTCCGCAAATCCGCGTCCACGACCACGCATGCGCTCGCGCTGAGCTTGTCCGCCGCTTCGAAGATCGCCCGCAGCGCGGTGCCTTTGCCGGCCAAGCCGCGATAGACGAAAACGATCTTCTCCTGCCACGGCATGATCTCTTCCTCGCGAGCGACCTCGCGGGTATCGTCGGTGGAGCCGCCGTCGGAGATCAAGATGACCGAGCGCGCCGATTTGTAATGCTTGGCAAGACCGCGGCTAACCTGTTTGATAACGTGTACGATCGTAGCGTCGTTATTGTAGCAAGGGATACCGACAACGATGTCCGCTGCCTCGATCTGTTCGATGCGCTTGGCCAGGTAGGGCCGAAAGGCGGTATCATATTCCATGGTATGGATCCTTTCTTCGATTGAGACTGCTAGCAGCAAACGTCTCGCGTCGATATTCCAGAATGGCAAGTGTCGAAAATCTCGCCGCCGCCGCCGTCAACCTGATATTACAACTATCGGCGAGAATACCCAATCTGAATGCTGCTTGACGAAGATCGCCGGCTACTATTACCACAGCCGAGGCCAACACCTTGTACATGAAACAGATTTGCTCAATTCAGTCTATACCCAACCCCGCAAAAACAGAGACATCGGGAACGCCGACGGTGGTTGAATATTTCGACCGGCGAAGACTCTTCGTAAGCGCGTGAACGTAAAGCCCGCCCAGGACAGCGCGAACCGAATTGATATTTAAAAATGATCGCCAGCGATCGGTGCGATGACGTCGCGTTTCAGGACAAAATTAAGCGGGAGTTTCTCTGTTGCGCCCATCCACGCCGTGGGCAATGTCTACGGCGCCGAAACCAACGCCATGATCATCAGGAAGTTCATCAAAAAGTAATCGGCGAGCAAATCTGTGCCGCCCAAAGATATTATAACCGCGATAATTTAACTCGGATATTGCAACAGACGACTTCTCTAAACACGCCAGTCGAGCGCGCTCATACGCGATATCGCGAAGGGCTTCCACTCGCCTAATCATAGAGGCTATCGATGAATCCACCCTTGTCGAGCTCGCGCACGAAGTTGTCGTTGTAGAAATCCTCCGGTTTGTACCTGCGCATCTCATGGGTGTTGTAAATTTCCATGACTTTTTTGATGCCGTCGACCGACGGATACGGCTTGCGCGGCAGGTTCGAAACTTCCCGGTAGAATTGCTCCTGCTTTTCCGGGTCGGTCACGTTGTACCATTTGGCCATTGCGCCGAAAGCCGCTTGCTTGTTTCGTTTCACCAAAGCGATCATCTCGACGGTCGACTTAACAAATCGGCGCGTCGCCTCTTGATTGTCCTTCAGCCAAGCGCGTGAGACGCTCACGCCGGAGCCTGCGTTAGGGATATTGTACTTCGCCAGGTCGACAAGGATTTTATAGCCCGCGGACAATGCCATGGTCTCGTGCAGCTCGCTCGCGATGATCGCGTCTACACGCCCGCTCTTCAACGCGTCCATGGTATTGGCGCCCGACATCAGAGATAAATCCTGCTCAGGGTTCCAGCCCATGATTTTAGAAAAAGTCAGCGCAACAAAATGGGTCACCGCGCCGTATCCTGAGTAGCCGAGCCGTTTACCCTTGAGCTGCTCGATGTTAGTGATGTCGGGGCGCGCGATAATGCGCCAGCGCACTACGGGATCGGTGCAAGCGACGATCACGCGATCGTCCGCCTGCGCATCCGTCGTCCAGCGAACGATCAGCGGACTGCCACCACCGATCACGATCGGAGTATCCCGCCCACCGGCGCGAATAAATTCCTTGGGAACAGTAACACCGCTGCGCCGTGCGACGTCCGCTGCGCTCGGCGTGATGAACTGCTCGACATCGAGACCGTTCTTTTTATAAATCCCCGCCTCGTAGGCGGCAACGAACGGCACTTTGTTGAGTGAAACGTCGCCGAGCCCGACGCGCAGTTTAATGATCTGTTCTTGCGCGTTAGCGGCGGTTGCTCCCCCGATGATTAAGGTGATAACCGAAACCAACGGCGCTAGTCTCATCGGACAGGTCTGCAATCGCGTGAGCCAACTCCTTTTCATCTTGACCTCCTGCGTCGGCACCCTACTGACGTTTTGTTTTACGTCTCTCGACGACCGGCCAAATGAAAGTTCACACTTTCCACCCCAGCGACAGATCGACGCGCGTGCCGACCGGATCGAGGACAAACGTCTCGGCAAAACGACCGTCTCGGGGAAGATTTGCCGTTCCGCCCGTGGCGCCGGCAGCGAGCGCGGTTTGCGTCGCTCCTTTTACATCTTCGACTTCCATGCCGAAGTGGTAAATGCCTTCGCGACGGTTGCGTGCCGGCAAAACGGCGAGGTTGATGTGGCCGTCGGAAAGATAGATCGCCCTGCCGTGCTCGCTCGCTTCACCGCTGCGAGCGACCTCTTTGAGACCGAAGGACGTTTTGTAAAACTCCGAGAGTTTTTCGGTATCCTTCGTGAGTAGTGCGATATGTCTGATACGTGCCATGGTTTGTCTCCTCTCTTGTTAAGAAACCTATCTTAATTTACTTCCGATACAATTGCTCAATCATGCCGCTCTTTTCAATCTCTTTAAAAAAGCTCGCGATCGATGAAGTCCGCCGTCGAGAAGCTCTTCACCTTCGGGTCGGTTTCGCGATCGAGCACCGCCTGGAGCGCCTTTTCGTTGGGCGCAGGCAAAACTTCCATCAAATCGATCTGCTCCTGGTAAAGATAACTCGCCTCTTCCGCGCTCAAGCCGCCGAAATATTTCTGCAGCAGCGCGATCGATCCGGTGCGATTGGTTTTCAAATAGTGAACCGCTTCGACGAAGGAACGCGTTAGCCGGTCGACCACGCTGCGTCTGCGCTGAATAAAACCGCGATTCGCAGCGAAGGTGCCCGACGGCGATAGGATTTTAAGCTCCGCCGCGCTGGCGAGAAGCCTTGCGCCCGCTTTCTCCGCAGTCAGTGCGGCGAGACCCGCCAGCGCACCGACGTCGAGTTTGCCCGCGACCATCGCCGCGGCGACCTGCGGATGACCGCCGAGCTGGAGAATCGTCACGTCCTTGTCCGGTTTCAGCCCGCCGAGTGCCAGCGCATTGCGTGTGAAGGTGTCCGCTTCCGAACCGTACTGTGAGACGCCGATGATCGCGCCTTTCAAATCTTCCAGACGGCGTATTTTTGAATTGCGGCCGACCATGAGCTTTTGGCTTGAAACATTGGCCGCGGCGCCGAGGATCGCGATTTCGGCGCCGCGCACCCGCGCGCGAGTGATCGCGGTGATGCCGGCGAAGGCGACATCCACGTCGCCGGCGATAAGGGACTGAACCAGTCTTGGACTGCCCGTGATAAGAAGAACTTCGCCGATTAAATCATACTTGGAGAGAATGCCGCTTTCCTTGGCCAACCAGGGCAACGACAGCGAGACGCTCGGGCTCACATACGCCATGCGGACTTTATCGGCGGCAACGCCTCGTCCGCTCGCAAGAAACAAGAACGATCGCAGGCGATTGACAAGCAGTGACGCCTTGTTGGCAATCGTTTCATGAAGCTTTATTTTACGGTCGCATGAGCTTCACTAAGCGTGACGACTAATTCGACAGTCAGATTCTCAGGAGTCTACCGTTCGCTCTGATACTTACTAAGATCACCATGCGCATTGTAAACCATGAAATATATCGCCTGTCGCGTCCTGGCGCGAAAACCTCACGTCAGGACCGCAAATCTCAAGCATGACGGGTGATTCAAACGAAGACGCTCGACAAACTTGATACCGCGCTTCGCGCCTTGACACCATAGTCATGTCCAAGTAAGAATCTCGGTCGAATCAAGTTTGTCATCTTTTGCTGAGGAATTTCATGGAGACAGTCACTAGAACGGGACCGCTCAGCGGTTACCGCGTGCTCGATATCGCCGGGCCGCTCGGATTGCATTGCACGAAACTACTCGCCGACATGGGTGCCGATGTCATCAAGATCGAGGCGCCATCGGGCGACGAGTCGCGGCGCATTCCGCCCTTCAAAGACGACACGCCGCATCCGGAAAAAAGCCTCTACTTTCTTCATTTCAATACCAATAAGCGCAGCATCACGCTCGACGTCGAAAAACCTGACGGCCGCGCGGTGTTTCTCGAACTGGTGCGCAAAGCCGATGTTATTCTAGAAACAGCGCGCCCCGGACGCATGGATGAATTGGGCATCGGCTACCCAACCTTGCGCGCACAAAATTCCGGTCTCGTATACGCGGCAATCACGCCGTTCGGTCAAAGCGGCCCGTGGCGCGACTATAAAGCCAACGACATGGCCGGCATCGCGCTCGGCAATCTGCTTTATCTCGCCGGCGAGCCCGGCGAACCGCCGCTGCAGCCGCCCGGCGAAATCGCCTATGGCATGGCATCGACCTACGGCGCCTTCGGTATCGCAGTCGCGCTTTATCATCGTCTCGACAGTGGCAAAGGACAATATATCGACGTATCGATGCACGAGTGCGCCGGTCACATCGCCGGATATTTTATTCCCAATTACGGTTACACCGGTGAAAAGCCGGCGCGCGCCTCGCGCAAAGGCGAAGAGACCGATCTCTACGATCCCTATGCGACGAAGAACGGCTATGCGCGCATATTCATCATTCCCGTCGAACAATGGCGCCGCCTGGTCGACTGGATGGGAAGTCCGCCGGAGATTTCCGGCCCGGAGTTCGAGAAAATGTCCTACCGCCGCAAGCATCCGGACATCGTGACCAAATGCATCGCCGAGTTCTGCGCGAAGCGCACCAAAGAAGAATTATACGATGAAGGCCAAAAGCGCCGCATCGCCGTCACGCCGATCAACACCGTTGGCGAATTCATCGAGATGGAGCAGACCAAAGCACGCGGACTATTCGTTGACATGGAGCACCCGGTGATCGGCAAGTACAAGCAATTCGGCGTTGTGCCGCGGCTGATGGAAACTCCCGGCAGCATTTATCGACCCGCACCGCTGCTCGGCGAGCACAACAAGGAAATTTACGTGGACGAGCTGGGCATGAACAACGACGATCTCGTCGCCCTCAGAGCCGAGGGAGTCATCTGAAGATAAACTGGAGTGATGGAGTAATGAAATATTGGAGTACTGCGTTTTTCCAATACACCATCACTCCAGTACTCCATTACTCCAACAGGAAAGAACTTTATGAGCAAGTTTGCCCTTGAAGGAATACGTGTCGTCGAGCTGACCACCGGCGCCGCCGGTCCAACCGTGGCGCGCGTGCTCGGCGAGTTCGGTGCGGAAGTGATTCGCTGTGAAACGCGCCTGCGCGGCGACGGCCATCGCGGCGAAGACCCCAAGCTCTGGAACAAGAAACCCGACTTCATGAAGCTCCAGCGCGGCAAGAAATCTTTCACCGTCAACATGCAAACGCCGAAAGGCCGCGAGCTCGTGCGTGAGCTGGTGAAAAAGTCCGACGTGCTCGTGGAAAACTTCGGCCTGGGCATCTTGGAAAAGTGGGGACTCGACTGGCCCCAGCTTAAAGAGATTAACCCGCGAATAATTCTGATCCGCGTCAAAGGCATGGGCTGTACCGGCCCCCACGCTGCCGATCTCACCTACGGTCCTAACGTCGGCAACACCATGGGTACGACGTACCTGTGGAATTATCCAAACGCCACCACCGCGACCGCCGAGCCGCGCACGCAGCACCCCGATTTTATGGGTGGCGTCACCGGCGCTTTCGGTGTCGTTTGCGCGCTGATCCAGCGCAAGAAATCCGGCTTCGGCCAATGGATCGACAGCGCGCAGCAAGAAATCGGCGCGTCGATTTTAGGGCCTAAATATCTCGAATACACGGTCAACAAACGAGAGCCGACTCCGGAGGGCAATCGAAGTTTGATTGCCGCACCCTACGGTCCCTATCAGTGCAAGGGGGACGACCGCTGGTGTGTCATCGCGGTTTACACCGACGACGAATGGCAACGCTTCGCGCGGCTGCTGGAAAAATCGGGGCTCAAAGCCGAGGAAAGATTCGCGACACACCTACAGCGCGTGCGTCACAAAGAAGAGTTGGACAAGTGGGTGACGAGCTGGTCGCTCCAGTACGATCCGTATGAAGTGATGGAGGCATTGCAAAAGATCGGCATCTGCGCCGCCGTCGTCCAAGACGTGGAAGATCAGTTCAAGCGCGACAAGCAATACGCCGCTACCGGCTATCTTGTACGATTGAACGAACCGGAAGCCGGCGAAGTCGTGACTGAAAATGTTCCCATGCGCATGTCGGAAACGCCCGGCAAAGTGCGCGGCCTCGCGCCGCTGATGGGCGAGCATACGCACGAGATCGCGCGCAACTTGCTCGGTCTCAGCGACGACGAAATAAGGAAGTTGGACGAAGAGAAGGTGCTTTATTAATAATTGAAAATTAAGAATTGAAAATTGAAAAATTAGAGTACGGCCTGAACGGCTTCCGACATTTTCAATTTTCCATTATCAATTTTCCATTTCTAAGAGGAGGAACAATGGCAGAAGCAGGACCCTTGTGTGTTTATGAAAAGCGCGATCCGCATATCGCGATTGTTCGTCTCAACCGCCCGGAGAAAAAGAACGCGATCAGCCGCGATCTCTACTGGGCGCTCGATGAATGTTGGCAGAAAGCAAAAGCAGATGACGACGTCTGGTCGATTATACTGACGGGGACGGCGGACGCTTTTTGCGTCGGCGGAGATCTGAAAGAGAATCTCGCATTCGCCCGAGGTGAAATGAAAGGACCGAGATCGGGTCCGCGAGGTTATTCGAGCTTGCGCCCACTGCAGATGCACAAGCCGATCATTGCTGCGATCAACGGCTACGCCGTCGGCGGCGGTTTCAGTCTCGCGTTGTCCTGTCACATCCGCTACTGCGTGCCGGCCTCGAAATTCGGCTGCTCTGAAGTACGCTGGTCGCACATGGCGGCGTGGCCCAGCTACGTTTGCCAGTTGCCGACGGGCTGGGCTTATTGGTTCGCTTTAAGCGGCCAAATGATCGACGCCGATACCGCTTTTAGGCTCGGTCTCGTGCAAAAGATTTGCGACCCGGAAAAGTTGATGGACGACTGTATTGAGCTCGCCACGACTATCAACCGCAACGGCCGGCTGATCGCCGCACATACCGTGGAATTTATCGAAGACAAACTGCTCTACGAGATTCAGGGATGGGAAAAGGGCTTCGAAGTGCATCGAGATTTCTACGCCCATCTCCGCCAGAGCAAAGACTACGACGAAGGTTCAGCGGCATTTTCGGAAAGACGTAAACCCGAATTTTCGCAGGAGTATTACGACGAAAAGACTCGGCCCGAGGGAGTACCGAATCCGACCAAATAAACTCCGCTACGTATCTGCCTGAAAGAGGGCTCGAACGATTTGACCGTTGCCGACGGTTTGGATCGTTCGAGCCGATCTCATCTCGCCCATTACTCAATCCCAATCAGCACCAGCCAAAAACCCAAAGCGCTTCGGACGACCGCTCTCTCGCCCGGCGGATTTGCTTCCCGTTCTGCGCTTCTTAACATTGACCAGGGTCACGCCCGAGTGTACACTTAAAGTGTACAGGAGGAGATCTCGATGGCAAAGGAAAAAATCATGACGTTCGTGCAGACTCGGTCGAAGCTCAGCGAAATCGTCGATCGCGTGGCGGAAAGCGGAGATGCTTACATCGTATCCAAACGGCAAAAACCCCGCGCTGTCATTATCGGCATCGATAGATACCGGGAACTCTCGGGCACCTCGAAATACCTAAAGACTGTCGGCGGGAAAAGGATCATCAACCTTGAAGGAATCGCCACTGCCTCCGGCGACATCGATGAAGCGATACGCGAGTTGCGCAAGTCACGGATCGAAGCAGTCCTTAAGAAGTTCTCATGACGTTTGTGACAGATACCCATCCCTTCGTTCATCACGTCACGGGTCGAAGGAATCGCCTTGGCCGCAGAGCCTTAAGGATTTTTGACGGGGTAAAACGTGGGCGGGAGACCATGGTAGTGCCATTTACAGTCCTCGAAGAAGTGATGCTCCTTTCGGAGATCGGCAAGATTCGCCTTCCCCTACCATTCCGCGATTTTGTGGTCTCGATGCGACAGGCGGAAAATTTTGACTTGGGCGTCAACGATACCGATCTGCTTCTCGAAGCTGCAGTATTTACAACCATTAGGGATCCCTATGATCGTCTGATCATCGCCCAAGCCAGAGTCGCGGGGTTGCCGCTCATTACCGGCGATGAAGAGATCCAGAAATCCGGTTTAGTTCGCACTATCTGGGATTAGGGCTACCGCTCAAATCGCCTTTGAACGTCTTGAGCGAGTCAGAGAACCTTAACCGCTGGACGATTGGAACTGTTGGAACCATTGGATCGTAGCACTCTTACTCTAGTCGATTCTCAGGGATTTGATCAGATTCAGCAGATGGGTTTTGTGCAGACCGAGAAGTCTCGCCGCGGCCGCCCGATTGCCATCAGTCTGCGCGAGCGCTCGGAGAACGACGTCTCTTTTGGCCATCTCCAAAGCTCCCCGATATGAGAGACTCGCGCAGTCATTTTTTTCTGCCAGACCCACCGTTGATGACGGCAAATCGTGAACGGAAATTTCGGATCCTTGCCCAAGCACAACGGCGCGCTCGATGACGTTTGCCAGCTCGCGCACGTTCCCCGGCCATTCGTATGCGATGAACATCGCCTCTGCATCTTGGGAGATCCCAGCAAGATTCTTTTTGGTCTCCGCGGCAGTGCGCCGCAAAAAATACTTTGCCAGTACAGGTATATCTTCCCTCCGCTCTCGCAGCGGCGGTAGCGCAATCGGGATCACGTTAAGACGATAGTAAAGATCTTCGCGAAAACGTCCCTCTCTCATTGCGCTCGTCAAATCACGGTTGGTCGCGGCAATCACTCTGACGTCGACGCGAATCTGCTGGGCGCCGCCGACGCGCTCAAACTCCCGCTCTTGGAGAAACCGTAAAAGCTTTGTTTGCAGCTCGGGCGAAATATCTCCGACTTCGTCGAGGAACAGCGTCCCTCTATCGGCCAGTTCCATCTTCCCCTTTTTAAGTTGATGCGCCCCTGTGAATGCGCCTTTTTCATGACCGAAGAGCTCGCTCTCGAGCAGATCCTTCGACAAGCCTACACAGTTAATCGCGATGAATGTTTCTCCTCTCCTGTCGCTCCATTGGTGAATCGCGCGGGCAAAGACCTCTTTTCCCGTGCCGCTCTCGCCGAGCAGCAGTACCGTGGATCGGCTTGCCGCGGCTTTTCTGGCTGTTTCGATGGACGCGCGCATCTTTGGGCTTTCGCCACCAATCAGCCGATAACGCTCCCCCGTCTCTTCGGAGAAGTGTTCGAGACCGCGCTTGAGCCTTTCTCGCTCCAAAGCTTTTTCAACGACCAAAGTGATATGATCGAGATCAAACGGCTTGGTGATGAAATCATAAGCGCCTTGCTTCATCGCCTGCACCGCCCGCTCGATGGTTCCGTAGGCCGTAATCATGATGATGGTCATCTCACTGCCGCGCCGGCGCAAATCCTGCAGCACCTGGAGGCCGCTCTTAACCGGCATCTCGATATCGAGCAGAACCACGTCCGGGACGTCCGCCTCGACGCGATCTAAACAATCCTGGCCATCGACAGCGGTAACGATCCTGGCGCCGAGGCTGTTGAGTGTGTCGCGCAAGATTTCACGAATATCGGCGTCGTCGTCAGCGACAAGTATCGTTCCGCTAAGAATTTTCATGTGAAATCAACTGACATCCATGTCCGCATTCGTCGCTGGCAATTTAGCGTCTCCGGATATAGCTGCCGGCAGAGTAAAATAAAATATGCTGCCGCCACTCGGCTCAGGCTCGACCCAAATCTTTCCGCCGTGCAACTTCACAAGGGCTCTGCAAATTGCGAGTCCGAGGCCGGTGCCTTTGGGCTTTACATCTCCCACCTGGGCGATCTGGTAGAACTTATCAAAAATCTTTTCTCTTTCGTCCGGCGGTATGCCCGGACCGGTATCGGACACCGAAACCTGAACGCTTCCATTGCCATTTCTTGAAGCTGACAGCGTAACCCTGCCCTGAGTCGGCGTGAACTTGATCGCATTGCCGATCAGGTTCATCAGAACTTGGTTGATCTTATCCCGATCCGCCCACACCAGAATCGACGGCTCGGAAATGGACGCCTCAAGTGCAATGATCTTCTCCGCCGCAACAGGCCGCAAGCTCTCCACAACCTCATGCACGAGACCGACGAGAGAAACGTGACTGGGTTTCACCTCTGTCTTTCCCGACTCGATCTTGGAGAGATCCAAAAGGTCATTGATCAATCCGGCCAGATGCTGCGTATTAGATCTCACGCGGGTGAGATAGTGAATTTGCTTCTCGGTAAGCGGTCCGGGCACCTCGCGCAGTATCAGATCCACGGCACCTTTGATTGCCGTAAGCGGTGTCCTCAGCTCGTGCGAGACGTGGGAGACGAAGTCCGATTTCAGGTGATCGAGCTCCTTTAATCTCTCGTTGGCAACAGCAAGCTCCTCAGTTCTCGCTGCAACTTTTTGCTCCAAGCCGGCGTAGGCCTGTTGGAGATTCTCCGTCATTTTGTTGAACTCTTCCGCGAGCACTTCGATCTCATCTCCAGTTTTCAGGTCCAGGCGTGCATTCATATCTCCGCCGCTAATACGCTCGACCCCATTTCTCAGCGTTTCCAGTGGCCGAACGACCCGCCGGGCCACAAACAAGGAGGCAACAAGCGCCATGCCAAGACCGAGGAGCAGGAAACCGGAAGTTCTAAACAACGAAGCATAAAGCGGGCCATATACTTCTTCCACGGGTTGCTCAACGAAGACCATGGCACCGAGTATTGGAAGTGGCGACCAGGAGCTAAAAACCTTCCGGGCATGAAGATTCGTGGCCACGATCCACGTCGGGCTTTCCGCATCGGTTCGGGGTTGGAAAGCCAAACGCACTTGATCGAGGTGGGCTGCGTTGCGGCGTTGCAACACAAGGCCAATTTCCGGGTGCGCGATGAGATCGCCGTTGGGCACTACAACATAAGCGTAACCGTCGGTTCCGACTTTTAGTTTCGATATCAGGTCCCACACGTACTTTAGATTGACCTGAACTTGAAGAATTCCAATCGCCCGTCCTACGTATCGCTCGATGGGAACCGCAACCGTCATGTACGGCTCAGAATCCCTATGAAAGTAGACGGGACCGAAATAGGACTTTCCTTCTTTAGCCAACTGGAGCGCCGGCAACGCGGAATCGATTTTCGCATCTAAGATGCGGTTAATACGTGAGACGGCTACACGCGATGTTCCATCGCTGTCGATCGCCACCGCCTCCGTGATAGCCGGGGCGATAGCGAGGAGCCGTCTCAACTCGAACCGATATTCCGGTGAGAGCCCTTTCTCCGTGATTTCACGGCTTTTGGCGGCTCCTCTCGTCGTGCGCTCGATCTCCTCGACAAATTGCTCGATTTTCGAGGCAGCCCCGGAGGTAATTTCCTGATGAAGCCGTACAAGGTCTGCTGCGCTCTCGCGGTAACGGAAGTAAAGTTCGCTCAGCCCGCTCGTGACAAGCCCGCCGCTGATCAAAATCACCGAGATGAGGAAGTAGTGGCGAACTAGCCGGCCGCGCTTCCAGCTGAGTCTGTTGTTTTGAATTTTGGATTTTAGATTTTCGATTCCCGCACTCGTCCTCGGGCGTTAATTGCTTCGCAGACCTTCAGTTTGTCTAGACGGTTGTTGTTCAATTCAGCGATCCACATTCGAATCGCTGCTTTGTTGTTTGTCGCTGTTGCCTGCTGGTTCGTGCCTCATGCGTTTCTCACTCAATCACCTCGGCTGCCTCTGTAAGCAAGTGCGCAGGAATTTTCAATCGCAGTGCCTTGGCTGTTTTGAGGTTGATCACCAGCTCGAATTTCGTCGGCCGTTCTATCGGGAGATCCGTGGGCTTGGCTCCCTTGAGGATCTTATGAATGTAGATTGCCGCACGCCGGTCCACATCAGCCAGATCGGTTCCATAACTCATGAGGCCACCAAGCTCCGGAAATCTTTTCTCGTCATAGATGGCCGGTAACCTACTCTTGGCCGCAAAATTGGCGATCCTTTTTGTCTGGTCATTAACGATCGGGTTCCGTAGTATCAAGAGGGCCTCAGCACGTTCTTCTTTTATAGCTGCGAAAGCCGGCTGTAAATCTTTAAACACAGCCTTACCGATTTGGATCTCTACCCAGTCGTCTCGATCTCGTAGCTCTGCCGCCAGGAGCTGCACGCCCAGGGATTGAGCGGCAACCTCGGTCCTTCTCCAGATTGTGGAGGCAGGATGACTTGGTGTCCATAAGACGGCGACGCGGGATAGCTGCGGAATCACCTCCTTTAGCAGCTCAAGCCGTTTTCCGACTAACTCGGAGGTAAGGTTAGTCAGTCCGGTAATGTTTCCACCTGGTCGCGGTAAGGCAGCGACAAACCCGGAGCGAACAGGGTCCTGACTGCTTGTGACAATCGGGATCATCTGCGTCGCATTCTTAGCGGCCTCGGTCGCTTCGTGGCCTCCTGCAAAGATAATGTCGACCTTGAGACGGACAAGGTCGCGCGCCAACTCGGGTAACCGATCCGACCTGGCCTCTGCGAACCGATACTCGATGATAATATTTTTTTCCTCAATGTATCCGAGTTCTTTCAGCCCTAGGCGGAATGCCTCGGTGCGATAACCCCTGCCGACGGGGTCTCCCGGGCTCAGATAACCTATCCGAGCAACCTTTGTTGGCTGCTGCGCTTGAGCGGACAAGCAAAGCGCAAAGAGCAGAACGCCGAGCGCAAGAGCAAAAATTTTCTCATTCATTGATCTCACCTCACGCCTTACGCTTCGCGCCTACTTAGTCCCCTTCATCCGCTTACCAAATCTGATCACCAGCTCAGTGTCGTCACTTGCAGCAGTGGCAAAAGCAAGGGCGCAAACATCGGAGATTGCCTGCAGAGTTTTGGACTCTGAAAGCTCAATTTCGACTTCTGGCTTTAGATCGTGAACGTGCTGCTCTAGGGCTTCGGAAAACTTGCCCTTGTGAGGTTCGAATTTCTCGGCGACGCGGCGCAGCTCTTCTTTGAGTTGGCTCAGTTTGGTAGCCTGTGAATCCGTTTTCTTCTTTACTGCCCTAAGCCATCCCATCAGAGTTCCCCTAAAACTATTCTAAGAGAACTGTCGCTTGGCTAATCGCGAGGAGGCTGGAAACGCGAGGCTGTCGGATCGGTTCGAGAGCGTATCCGACCGTGAACTTCGCTGTCAACCGCTCGTATTGCGCCTGTATAATCTAACCGAGTAAAGGTTCGTTGCGCCGTTTGGAAATCTAACCCTCCTTGGCCTCATGCTGTGGAGGAGAAGAAGGGGAGTGATGGAGGGATTCAGTATGGCGCGACAATCCAAGCGGGAGTATTTGCGATCGATTCATAAGCGCTACCGACAGGGGCGGCGCACAGAGAAGAGCGCGATGTTGGAAGAGTTCTGCAAGGTGTGCGGTTATAACCGCAAGTACGCCATCTGGCTTTTAAGCCGTCCTTTGCCCAGGCGCTGTGCGCCGAGGTGTGACGCCGCGCTCGGTGACCTACAGTAAGGCAAGCATTAAGGTGCTGGCCAAGGTCTGGGAAGCCTCCGGCTATCTGTGCTCTCAGCGTCTAAAGGCGACACTGCCGCAGTGGCTCCCCTGGATCAAGAAGCACTTTAAGGTGAACGAAGAATTGGAAAAAGAGCTCTTGGCGATCAGTGCTCGTGATGGATCGGCGGCTTTTCCCCCACAAGCGCACCGTCAAACGACGCCTCTATGGCACCACTCGCCCAGGCTCACTTCTCAAACACATGATTACTATCAAGACTGATCATTGGGAGGTGGCTTTGCCCGGCTATCTAGAAATCGACCTGGTCGCGCATTCGGGCGCCTCGGCAGCTGGGGAGTTCATCTACACTCTGGACTGTGTCGATATCACCACCGGCTGGGTGGAACGACAGGCGGTCATGGGCAAAGGCCAGCTCGGAATTGTGGCGGCGCTTAGAGAAATTGAGCAGAGATTGCCTTTCGCAATGCGCGGCATTGACTCCGACAACGGCAGCGAGTTCATCAATACCCACCTGTTTAATTTCTGTCAGCAAAGACCCAAAACCTCTAAAATCTAGTTCACCCGCTCGCGCCCCACAAAAAAGATGACAATACGCATGTGGAGCAGAAAAACTGGACCCACGTGCGTAAACTCTTGGGCTGGGAGCGCTACGACACTTTAGAAGCCCTCAAGAGGATCAACCAGCTCTATGAGCAGCTTCGGATCTTTCAGAATCTGTTCCAGCCTTCCATGAAGCTTCGAAGCAAAGTCCGTCAAGGCTCACGGGTGATGCGCCATTACGATCCGCCCTCTACTCCTCTAAAGCGGGTACTCAAATCCCAAAACAAAACTCTCCCACAGATCCAGGGGCTAAAATCCCTGGGGCAAAATACCGACCCTTTTGAACTGTCACATCGTATCGATCAGCAACTCGACTCTCTTACCCTTTAGCGGCTCAACGAAATGGTGCTATGCGGGAGAAAACCCCAATAAAAGAAATGCGGCCAAACCCTGAGCTCAACCCCCAAAAGACTCGCTCCGTATCTCATCGGTCGGGCTCAGCATGGAGAGGCTGGACCTTCAGCAACAAACTCAAACATCAGAAATTTGAAATAGAAGGACAGATTCGTACACAACCTTCGGTTAGATTTCCACATGACTCAACGAATCCCAGCTCCGGTTAGATTTTGAGGTGGCTTGACAGGCCGCTTTTGAAACCGTGTATTTCTCCCCAAATAACATTATACAAGAAGGTGAAACGAATGAAACGCGCAAGGATGTCTAATCTGACAGGCCGCACCCTCTCGTAGGAACGTAGCCCAGATCCAACGACACAGAATTCGAGCTACGTCCCTGTGGGAAAAGCTATTTTTTCTCCGGCTTGAGGAACAGATTGACGGCACGGCCGGCGATCTTACTTCCACGTTCGATTCCGTCCTCGCGGACCGAGACGCCGTCAATCCGGCCCTGCCTTGGGCATAAACGCCCACTGCGAAGCTTCGACTGGCCAGCACTTAGTAGAACGAGCCGTTGCTCTCACGACCAATCTCTGCGGCGACGGTCGTCGAGCTGGCAAGAGGAGCGGACTGGAACTCAAAATCGCCAGCGCGTCCCGAGTACTCGATCCGCCCTAAGGTGTCCCTACAATCGCCCCGGAAATTCTCGGCCTCGTTATCGTAGTGGTTGACGCTACCAGTTGCGTTCCACACGACGGTGAAAGACATCACTGCAGGGGTCGGTTGCCCAATGTTAGCCAGAAATGAGTTCTCAAGGGTGTAATAGTCCTTCATGTCCAGGGAGTCCACTTCGAGCGTGGCTGCCCCTGCGCTGAGGTCTACATGGACATTGTCGGCTGGGAGAACGACCGTCCAAAAAAGGCCATTCTGGGTAATCCCGGGGTTGAAATCGTGCAGCTGCTGCGCCCCTCCAGGGGCGTAGATGTCAATTCAAACGAAGGAGAAGGTACCCTCCCGCACGTGACCATCTCGCCCGACGTAGATGCCCTGCATCAACGTCATGTGGTTCATTGTCGAGGGCAGGACCTCCTCCTCGCCGGTCTTCCTATGCCTACGCGTTGCCGAAGTGTCCATGAAGGCGATGCCTGAAGCGCCCTGGAAGTTCCAGACGGTCGACGGATCGGTATTGGGCCCAGTGAAGGGCGGTGCTTGCACGTGAATCTCTACACCAGGGAAAGGCTCCAGCGTGCTGGGGATTGGCAGCACATTGCCGATCCCGGGAGCGGCCGAGGCGGCTACGGGCCGTAAGAGCCCGCGCCGAGTGCCGCGCCCATCGCGGACGTGCCGATTCCAGCCCTGAGAAACGTCCTGCGAGAGATCGGTGTATGCCACGCGAGATGACGCGCGACCAACGTGTGCCTCGTCTTGATGCGATCTGGTGTCAAGCTCTCCAATCTCATGTGTCCTCCTTTAACAGGCTTACGAGCCTGCGTAGAGACTTTGCACATATCCGATAGGGTGAAAGGATGAATCTCTTCAAAACATAGGCATCACCTTCTCTCAATCTGCTTTTTGGGAGCCGAACGCATAGAACAGCATCAAAGCGATGAACGCTGGCACCTCCGACGCGGACTTTCGTAGCGCAACCGTCGTGCCACCCTCAGTGCTGAGATTCGACGAGAGTAAAATGTGGAGTGAACGGAAGAATTTCGAATGGTAAGTTCCTAAATGAGACGGCGATACACCTGAAGGGTAGTTTTGGCTCTACCCCAGGGTAGTGAAAACTCTACGGTAAGTCTCGCATGCCTCAGGGTACTACAAAGTTACGTGAGAAATTATTGCGATCCGCAGAGCATTCCGTGCAACGGTCGGCAGGGATAACAAGTACAACTTAGGTAGTTTGCTGAAGCACATCTTCCGGCTGGAATTATCGGGTTCGCTAGGTGCGCGACTGAGTTACAGTCTTTCGCTGGGCTGACCACGGCATGTTGGTTTATCGGGTGATCCTTGCACGTGAGATTGCACACCTGGCGCGGCCTTCGTCATGCGTGCGGTAAGATTCGGGGGCGGGAATGCCTTAGATTAACCTGCGCGCGCCGGCGCAGCCACATAGAAGTGCTGAATCTGCGGTGACACGGGCTTCGCGGAACTCTCGCCGACATAGACATGATGTATCACGACATAGATATGATGCATGAACGGAATCGGCGAAGGCTGAATCAGCGAAGTTCATTCATTCAAGAGGACAGTCGGGAGGCCATGCCGATTCACTGGCTGACCTGAATTTTCGCAGGAATTCTACGATGCTAAGACCAAACCGCCCGGAGTGCCGGATCCGGTTAAGTAGCTTCCGGCCTCTCATGCCAATAAGAAGCGCTTGAACGATTTGGCCGTTCCAAACGTTCAAATCGTTCAAGCCGTTTCACGCCGCAGTTCTATCAAACCCGTTCGTTTTGCAGATTGGAACCTACGCTTTGGCACAGGATTACCCGCGAGGAAAAATTCAGGAGTCCGGTTTGGTTCGTACCGTGTAGGCTTAACGTCACGAACCAATCTTCAGACAGCGGCTTTTTCTATCAGCAAATACAGCCGCGACCCCGCCTTCCGAGATCTCTATTTCGTGCCGACCAGATGCCTGCTAAAAAACTCCATCGCTTTTGGCCATGACAGAGCCGCCGCGCGCGGCCGGTAGTTACTCGAGCCGGTGTTGACAAAAGCATGAGCGGCGCCGGCGTAAGTGTGAAACTCATGAGCTTTGCCGAACTTCGTAAGCTCGGCGTCGAGCTTGCGCATGTCTTCAGGCGACGGATTTTTATCTTCCGCGCCAAAATGACCTTGGATCGGACAATTGATCTCGCTCGTGCGCTCGAAAGGCGTCGGACCTTCGCCGAACGGCACCATCGTGCCGCTGCCATAAAACATCACGCCGGCTTTGATATCCCGGCTCGCCGCCGACATGAGATAGACAAGACGACCACCCATGCAAAAGCCGACGATCCCGAGCTTTCCGCCATCGACCCGAGAATGGCTCTTTAGAAAGCCGATTGCCCCTTCGATGTCCTTGATGATCGTCGTATCGCGGAGTCGTGCCTTGCGCGTCGGATTATCGTCCTTACAGTCGGGACTGTCGCGATGATAAAGATTGGGAGCCACGGCGACGTAGCCCTGGAGCGCTAGCATGTGTGTCGTGTCTTTGATGAAGTTTTCCAACCCCGACTGTCCGTGCACAACGACGACCCCCGGCACGGATCCGCCGCTTTCCGGCACGCTCAGATAAAGCGGCATATTGCTTTGATCGATTTTGATGCTCTGCCATGAACTCACCATAATCAACCTCCACGAATAAATCCAAACCTTCGTCGACCTACATAATCACAGCCCATCGTCAGAGGTCAAACAAATCTGCGGTCGTTATCGCATTCCGTCGTGCAGCGCGTTACTGTCGGTTCGCTATCTGTCGCTCGAGCGCAGCGCGAAATCTTTTGGTTCAAGCACGTAAAGGACGGATGACCTTCCTTGGACGTTCTGTCTGATTCTCGACGATCGCTTATTTCACGCCGGGCGTGTTCTTCCCGCCGAACGTTATGGTTCAATCTCGTTCCCTTTTTAGTTGCAGCGTTGCTGCGCTGGTCTTTTCTCGTAGCAAAATAGTATTTCGAATTTGACCTTGTCTACGCGTCAAGGATATATTTCGATAGTCTTAATCCAGAAAGTGCTTACAGTGTTATCACAAGAAGAAAACGACCTGCTAACCCGCACCGGCCCCGGCACTCCAGGCGGCGCTTTGTTGCGTCGCTATTGGCAGCCGGTAGCCTCTGGCGGAAGAAGTGCCCGCGAATGGCGCGCCTTTGCCGGTGCGCATCATGAGTGAGGATCTCGTGCTGTTCCGCGACGATCAAGGACAGCTCGGATTACTCGGTCTGCACTGTTCGCACCGGCGCGCCGACTTGAGTTATGGCCGCGTTGAGAATGGTGGTCTGCGTTGTCTTTATCACGGCTGGCTTTACGACCGGCACGGCAACTGCCTAGAGCAACCGTGCGAACCCTCACAAAGAGATTCTGCGAAAAAGTCCATCATCCAGCGTATCCGTGTCATGAGCAGGCCGGGATTATTTTTGCCTATATGGGCCCCGGCGAAGCTGCCGCTCTTTCCCGCCTATGAGCCCTTTCTCGCGCCGTCCGGGCCACGTGCTCGTAACCAAGATTTTTCACGAGTGCAATTACTTTCAGGCGAACGAAGGCAACCTCGACCCCAGTCACGTGTCTTATCTGCACCGCCAAGCCAATGTGCCAGAGAATTTGAAACGACCCGTCGAAGGCAGCGATGGCAAACTGCCGCTCGCACTCTATGAAGCCGACGTGGCGCCCGAGATCGATATTGAAGAGACGGACTATGGCGTGCGGATCTTTTCAACGAGAGATACCGACAAGGGTCGCACTTTTTTTCGCGTGACAAACTTCATTCTGCCCAACAAGGCGACGATCCCCGGCCCCATGTCCGGCGACGGTTACAATCTTTACTGGCATGTGCCGATCGACGACACGCAGCCACTGGCGCTACGACATCGTCTTTCGCCGCAGCGCGCCGATGGAAGAAAAAGACATTCAAAGAAACCAGGAAATCCTCGACGAACTGACGCCCGGCTATCGGCCGTTGCGCAACAAGGGAAATCGCTACCTGCAAGATCGCGAGTCGATGAAGACGTGGAGTTTTTCCGGAATGGGACGGATCTTCAACGTGCAAGACACCGCTATCGTCGAAGGCAGCGGCCCGATCGTCGACCGCACGTTGGAGTTCCTCGGCCCTAGCGACAGGGCGATCATCGCCGCGCGCCGTCAAGTCTTACGCGCCATTCGCGACGTTGAAGCCGGTCGCGAAGCGCCCCACGTGATTCGCCGCGCGGAAAAGAATCGCTTTCCGCATCTGACAGTAGTATCCGAAGTGATCACGAACGGCACGGATTGGCAGACGCACTGGAGAAACAAGCTCGCCGCGCTTCGATAGCGCGCGCACTAGAGGAACCGTATCGCAAATACTTTGTCGAGGTCGAATAAATCCCGCCTGGATTTGTGTCAAGAGACCATGCTGGAATGAAGCTTTGAACGACGGAGAGTACTTTAGCAGAAACGGCTTGAACGTTTTGAACGACTTTAACCTACATCTACGGCTTCCACCCCTCAGCCTTTAACTCACCGTTAATTTTTCGCGCCAGAGCGAAATCGAAAAACCTCGCCGTAGACGGATCGCGCTTAGTGACTCGCTCCAACAGCGGTGCCATTACGCGTTTCTGCAAATCATCATTCAGAATGCTTTCCGGCGTGAGCGCCGGCTTGACCAGATCGTAGATCTTCGCCGCAAGGCTCTCCTGCGTCTTGACATCGCGCGCGAGAATTTGGATCGCGCCGCTCCGGTTGGTCGAATAGTAAATGATTCCCTTGATCGTCGCGCGCAAAAATTTTTCCACGACTGTCGGGTTCCGTGTTGAACAGCGCTTCGCGCGTCACAATCGCACCCTGAAGCTGAATGATATCCGAAGCGATGAACGAGACCAGCTCGCGAAAACCCGGACTCGGCGGCGGTGATATTGTGCGGAAACGTCATCATCGCGGCGTCGACCACGCCGGCAGAGAGCGCGGCCAACCGCGTCGCAGTGGTGCCGACGGCGAGGATCGCCACGTCGCGATTTTCATCCATGCCGTTTTTCTTGATCAACTCGCGCAACGCGGAATCGCCGGCCGCGCCGAGACTCGACACTGCGATTTTTTTATTATGCAATTCCTTGACGCTGCGGATTTCCGGCCTTGAGTAAAGCCAGAACATCGGCTTGTGAAAGGTGCTGAGCACGACCTTGAGCGGCGCGCCTTGAAGCGCCGCCTGCAGTCCGGCCGTCGGCACGGTGGTAAATTCGACGTTGCCGGCAATCAGCGCTTGATTCGCGACGCCACCGCGCATGAGGATCAAATCGACTTCCAAACCTTCTTTCTGGAAGAACCCCCGGTCGCGCGCGACAAACAAAGCGCTCTGTGTCACGTCGAGCACGGGAACAGCGACAGTCACCTTGCGCGCCTCCGCAGACGTGACCAGTACCGCCCAAACGAACAAGGCACAAACAATGGTTCTCAATATTTTCTCCAATCGAACATTTGACGAATCATACCTGTGTAACTCAAGCAGTCAATATATACTTGCGCATCAGCCCGGGTCGGAACTATGATTGGGCCTTGTGAAATCCCTTCGATCCGCGCCCGACTATTTCTCGCGCCTCGTCTTCATCCTCTCCGTCTTTTTGTTTTCGCTGCTCCAACCCGCGTGCATTCCGGCTCAAGAAAAACCGAGCGCCGCACACAAGCTTGAACCCGTGACTCTCGGTCTCTCCGCGAAACACGTCCTCAATCTGCCGATCTACCTCGCGCAGCGCTACGGGATTTTTGAGAGCGAAGGTTTCGACTTAAAACCGATCACGACAAAGACCAGCACCGCCATCGCGGCATTGGTGTCCGGCGATCTCGACTACATCACGGCTTTCAACTCCGGTTTAGGCGCCGCCGTTGGCGGTGCGCCGTTGGTCGCAACCTATGTATCGACGGACAAGCCGCTTCTATATTTGATCAGCAGGCCTGACATCAAAGATGCCAAAGGCCTGCGCGGCGGCCTTATCGGCCACGGCGGCTCGCGCGGCAGCCACTATCACGCGACCGTGGCGATGGTGAAGTATCTCGGTTTGGACGCGGAGAAGGACGTGAAGTTGATTTCGACCATCGACGTCACCCAAGGACTCACGGCGCTTTTCTCCGGTGCCGTTGCGGCCAGCACGTTGTCGCCGCCTTATGATGCGATGGCGGTTCGCAAAGGCTTCAACCGCTTGGTTTCGGGACCGGAGATACTGCCGCGCTTCGCGGAAAACGGTCTTGTGGCGCGCCGAGCGAAGTTGCGCGACAATCCCAATCAGATTCGCCGTATGCTGCGCGCTCTCGTGCGCGGGCTTCAATACGCGACCGATCACCCGAACGAAGCGGTAGCGCTGATCCAGAAAGATTGGAATCTCGACCGAGAGACTTCCCAATTGGCTTACGATGCAGCGATCGCCACTTATAACTTCAAGGGTGAAGGGTCGGACGAAATTATCAACGCGGCCATCAAGCGGGCGCAGCAGGACGCGAAAATTACCCAATCAACTTTTGCGCCGAGAGATTTCGTCGATTGGAATCTGATTCGGGCGGTGCAACAAGAACTGAAACGTTAAAGCGAAACCGAGGAGGTTTTATGATCATCGATGCCGATGGACACACTCAAATTCCGCAGGAAGTTTTCGACAACTATATGGACAAAGAATTCTACCGGAACCGGCCGCGCTTCGTCACGTTCGACGACGGACGCGGATTCTACTTGATCGAAGGGCGCCTGATCACCAAGCCGTTCGGTTGGGGTCCCGGCACGCCGGGCAGTATCGCCAATTCGACACCGACGCTCTCGGTCAAAGATCTCGATCTCAGCAACGTCTCCGGCCGGCTGGCCGATCTCGATCTCGAGGGTATCGATCTCCAGGTGATCTATCCGAATGTCCTGATGTCGATAAATAGTCTCGAGCACGCGGGACTCGCCACGGCAATCGCCCGCGCGTACAACACTTGGATCTCCGAACGCTGCGCTCAAAGCGGCGGACGGCTGCGCTTTGCTGCGATCGTTGCTCTACAAGATCCCAAAGCGGCGGCGGAAGAATTGAAACACGCCGTTAAATCACAAGGCGCGGTCGGTGTCATGGTCACGGGGACCATCGGCACGCGCACCCTCGATCATCCCGAGCTTTATCCGTTCTGGGAAACCGTCGAGCAGCTCGACGTCGGTGTCGGAGTGCACACCGTCACGGGAATGTATCCCACCGTCGGCCAGGAATTGTTCGATCATTTCTGGGGCGCCAAAGCCGTGTCCATGCCGCTCACACTCACCACGGCGATGGTTTCTCTCGTCGGTGGCGGGATCGTCGATCTTTTTCCGAAGATTCGTTTCGGCCTCCTCGAAACCGGCTGCGGCTGGCTGCCCTATTGGATTGAAAGAATGGACGAGATGCACGAGCGCGGTGAAAAGAACCCGCGCATGTACGATGGAGTCTTAAACCGCAAGCGGCCGAAGAGCCGCATCAAACCGAGCGAGCTTTTCGCCGAAGGCCGCATGGTGGTTTCCTGCGAGCCAGGCGAGTTGATGCTACCCGCCGTGATTAACGCTATCGGCGACCAATGCATCATGTACGCTTCCGACTATCCGCACGGCGACAGCAAATGGCCGGAAACCGTCTCGCGCATCCGCAAGGCAGGATTTTCGAACGAAACGCAGAATCGAATTTTAGGCGAGAACGCTGCACGGCTTTACAATTTGCAGGTGCCGCTTGGTTAATCGTGAAGAGTATCTACCTGAAAGACGGACGTAATGCATTACGCCCTACGTTCTGCGACCTTTGCGGTCTTGCAGCTATTAATCCGGGTCTGTCCTGGTGACTACGCTGCGTTCAGATGAAAAAACTTCACGGCGTTGCCCGCGAGCATCGCCTGCTTTTCATTCTCCGGCACGCCGGCAAATTGTTCTTCTACCAATTCCAATGATTTCGGCCAGCGCGTGACGATGTGCGGGAAATCGGTCGACCACATGATTTTGTCGACTCCGACCATATGGCGCAGTTGGATCCCGATCGGGTCGTCGAAGACGCCCCAGTGCGGCGTGCTCGCGCAGATACTCGCTTGGGAGTTTTTTCAATTTCGGCAGACCCAAAAGCCGCTCCGCCCATGAGCAATTAACTTTATAAGTCTGATCCATCTGCTGATAGAAATAAGGAATCCAGCCGATGTTATTTTCCGCCCAGAAAATTTGCAGCTTCGGGAAGCGGTCGAACACGCCGGTGAAAATCAATTGCGTGGCTTCCACTGCGCCACAGTGGTAAATCCCCTGGCGCGCGAAGCGCTGGAGAAAATCGAACGGCCGATCCTCGCCCTGCGGGTCCTTGGGATACTTCATCAGATACACATCGCGCTCGTCCGTGCGGCGGGGAAACGACGTATGGATCGTGATCGGCATGTTCAGGTCTAAAGCAGCCGCATAAAACTTATCGTCCTCCGGCGTCGGCGTGCTTTTGCCGCTCGGAAACGTCTGCAGCCGCACCGCCTTGAAACCTTTTTCCTTGCACCGTTGCATCTCGGCGATGTTCTCATCGGCGCCGATATCCGGCATCACCGCGACGCCGACCAGGCGATCGGGGTCAACGGCGCAATATTCCTCTATGAAGTAATCGTTGAACGCCTTTATGAGCGCGAGCAATGCGTCCTTGTCCTTGATCTTGGTGTTGCGCGCCTCGGTAGCGAACAAAAGCTCGCCGTCGATGCCGTCGGCATCTTGTTCTTTGAGCCTTTGTTGCGGCGAGCCGGCACCGACCGATCCTTCGAAGTTCAAATGAACCGGATTAAATTCTTCCAGAGATTTTCCCGCGAACAAATTGGTGCCGCGATATTCCAGCGGCTGGCCTTCCTCGACAATCGCGTCCCGGCCGTCGGCAAGCTTGATGCGGCGCGGCGCCCGGTCGCGAAACTTCGCCGGCACCCGATGGGTCCAAGTTTCCGGCAGGCATTCAAAGTGGCTATCGGCTGAAAAATGCCGGTATTGACGAGACATTACTCTCGATCCTCCTTACGACTCGTGCAGGGATGCTCTATCTGCAATTGATTTTCTAACGGCAGGAAGCGTCAGCAAGATCGTCGCGCTCCGCATCTCGACGCGATCGGCGACCTCCGTCTAGGGAACCAACATCTCTTTCATGATTTTTTCCATCGGTTTGGCCACTTGCTCCGACTGGTCTGGACCGACGATGAGGAGCGGTATTCCTCGTTCTTCAAGATTGGACAGTTCGTCGTAGACCGATCTGACACCTTTTCGTCCAGAGACTCGGCCGGTTGCCGCAAGAATTTTTGCGCCCTCCGCCGATTTCATGAAATCGATGAACAACGCAGCGGCGTGGGGGTGCGGCGTATTGGTGTAGATGCCGATGGCGCCGCTGATATGCGCCGGCGTCGGATTGGGGAAAACGATCGCCGCCGGGCAACCGTCCTGTTTCATTCGCAACATTCCGTCGGGATAAATCTCCACGCCAACTTTGAACTCGCCGGCACACAAAAGTTGCGCTTGTAAAGTATGGCCGCGGCGCACGATAGCCCCATTTTTCATCAACCCGTCGACGAAAGCTCGGGTCTTTTGTTCCCCCCAGGCGGTCAACCAGCCCATCAACGCCCGCTCGGGCTCCATATCGATGGAAAGACTGCCTTTCCACTTCGGATCGAAAAGATCGTCGTAACCCTTGGGCGCGTCTTCTTTTCTTACCAGCTTGGTATTGTATGCGATCGTCGAGATGCCCAAACTGTCCGCATGCCAGTAGCCGTCCTTGTCGGTATATTCTTTTCCGAAATTCGGCGATTCGGGCGAATAATAGCGCGCCCAGATGCCCGAGCGTTTAAGCGTCATGACGTTTTCGGTGCCGACCAAAACCGCATCCGTATCCAACTGGCCTGTGCGATGCTCGGTCAGCGTGCGAAAGACCAGCTTGTTGCCGCTGCCGCGCCAGAATTCGGCTTTGATGAACGGATACTTTTTCATGAATCCAACGGTGTAGGCGCTCAGCAACGAAGCGGCGGAGATGCCGTAAAACTTAAATGCGCCTTCTTTGCGCGCGCCGTCTTCGAGCCGCTTCTGGCGTTGCTGCGCCGGCAGCTTGTTGATCTCGTTGTAAAGCGCTTCGACCGACGCGCATTGCGCGGTTGAGAACATCGCACACGTAACGATCAACACCGTGACCAAGCTCGCCAGGAGTTTCCTAGCCGCCATTTTTCATCCTCGATCTTCGATCGTCGGCCGAACTCACTTCATCGTGCAGTGCGGATGATAATCCATCTTGCAGCGTGCGCCGGCGTTTTTCATCGCGACTTCGAACTCGGCGTGAATTTTCGGATCTTCGTCTTCATATTCGATCTGATCGCCGCCCTCTTTCACGCTCTTGTAGACATACGCCTTGCCGCCCGCTTTCGGCTTGTCGCTGCCCCAGCCGATGGCGAGAAAAAACACCGGCTCGGCGCTACCGTTGAAATGTTGATGAAACCACATTTCTGGCGGCACGAACACGCTGCCCGGTCCCCACTCGATCCGCTCCTCGCGTTTGCCATCCTGCCACATCAGCGAGTAGCCGGTGCCGCGAATGATCAAGACGTGAATGCCGGGCCCGTGTCGGTGCGCTTTCTTGTAGGCGCCGACGCCCCACAGCGACACATGCGACTTGACGGTCTGGTTGACCATGCGAAAGACCGTGCTCTTCGCGCCGCCGCCGCGGTCGAAGCCGCCGGAATAAGTTTGGCACACGCGCACATCGGCGACGAAGTTGGTTGACCATTGCTGCGACGGCGCTTTTTGTTTGAAGTAACCTTCCTCCGCGTTGTAACGGTCGCGAAACAGGAACGGGTTTTCAAAGACAAATTCATAATTGTTGAACGTATCGATCACCCGCGGCGCACTGGTCATGGCGATGTAGCGCGCCGAGTCCAAACCCGAAGCATTATGATGCTCATGCCAGGCATTCATAGGAATCGAAAAGTAACTTCCCTCTTGCCACTCGAAAGTTTCCTTTCGATTAGGATCGATCCAAACCGAAGTGGCGCCCTGGCCTTTGAGAATATAAATGGTCTCTTCGAACAAATGTCGATGCGCTTTGAGCGACTTGCCCGGCGGGATTTCCGCGACGTAGGAGTCGTTGAATCCGCCGGTGCCTTCCAGATTCAGAAACGCCGCCAAGCCGTCGCCGCTCGATTTCCATGGACTCAGCTCGAGCTCGTAGAGATTCTTGACGAACAAGCCGCGATAAGTTTGCAAGCCTTCCGACTCTTTCCACTGCTCGTACGGCGACTTGTAGCCGACCCGTTCTTTGACTTCGTCCTCAGCGGTGACTGGTGTATTAGCCATGATTATTACCTCCGTTTTATTTTTTGGAACATTTGACTATGTTAGATAGCATCGTTTAATCCAATCATTCCTCGATCAAACCGTCACTCTACAGCCGCCATTGCGTCCGCCAACGCCCCGCGCAGAGCGCGGTCGATCAATAATCCATCGCGCGTCGCCGCGAGCATGGCTTGCGCAGCCGTTTCGCTGTCAACGTAGCGCGTAAAGATCGGCTCGAAGATATCCGAGTGATCTTCGTCAGCGACCGCATGCACTTCGGTCTGGAAATCCTTCTCGGCCTCCTTGGTGCCAAGCTCGGCTCTTTGCTTACGCTTCCAACGTTCGACCAAACCGCCGCCTTTGACAATCGCGCTATTGTTGCGGCGTTCGAGAATATGCGAGTAAACCAGACCTTCGAGCCACGGCTTCTCGCGCGCGCAGTAAAGCCAGGCGTAAAAGGCCGCCTTCGCACCCGGCGCGAGCAAAGATTCATCGCCCGCCTGCAGGTCCTGTTCCGTCACGTGCGCGCGCCCCATCCGATCGTCATGGATTAACTCGTCCTTTTCATGCTGCCAAATCGCCCGCTTGACGTCGAGCGGGGCTTTGCCCGCGACAAAAGACCAGCAGTCGCGCCGGTTGTTGGCGTAAAAGGTCATGTGATTCTGATAAACTTCGATCCGTCGCGGCGTCAACCGCACGGCGAAGAGCTTTTTGAATTCCGCGGTATCGAATTGTCGGTTGACCATTTCATCGATAGTCGGACGAATTTTTGGCCAATGGGACATGATGTTTTCCTCGCTTCCGCGCTGCGACATTTCTTTCAGTCACACCGCTTCGTCAATTCTTTCGAATCACGGGAATCTTGTACAGCTTCGCCGCATTCTCCCAAAGTATTTTTTGCCGATCGTTGATGTCGACCCCGTCGAAGCTCTTGGCCAGAGCCTCTTGGGTGTCCGGCCAAGTCGAGGTGGCCGACGGAAATTGCGTCGACCAAAGAATGTTTTCAGTGCCGATATAATTCCGCACGCGCAAACTCGCTTGATCGTACCATCCAACCAAATAGCACTGTCGCTTGAACATTTCGGACGGCATGAGATCATAACCATTCTGCGGCAACTGATCGCCCGTCGCCTGAAAGTCCGTGTACTCCAAGAGATACGCTCCCCAACCCAGGCCGCTCTCCGCAAGCACGACTTTGAGATTCGGGAAACGCATGAGAATTTTTGAAATCAGCAGATTCACCAAGACCGATACCGTACTCGCGGGGCGCGTGATCGCCTGAAACGCAGCAGCGATCGTCGGCGAATATCCTTCATATGCGGGAATTTGGATCGCCGAAGATGCGCCGGCATGAAAACAGATCGGCACAGCCAGCTCCTGGCAAGTCGCCCATAGCGGGTCGTAAATAGAATCGTTGATATGCGGGACGTCGCGCAATTCCATCGGCACCGAAGGATAAATCACACCTCTATGACCGTTCTTCACGGCGCGACGAATTTCCTTCACCGCGGTATCGACGGGAAACAACGGTGTAATGCACTGCGGAATGAAACGATCGCTCACGCTCGCCCACTCTTCCAGCAGCCAGTCATTGTAGGCTTGCACGCAGGCGAGCTCTAGCTCGGCATCCTCGATGCGACCGAAATTCTGGCCGCCCGAGCCCGCCACTGTCGGATAAAGCACGGCGTAATCAATTCCCGCCTCATCCATCACTTTCAATCGTTCCTTTGGATCATAAATAGAGGTCGGAACGTCGGCCCAGCACTGCGGATTGACAGTTCGGTCCGGCATCGCCGCGCCACAATCGGCAACTCCAGCTAAAGGAATCTCACGACCGTCGACGACCCACCGCTCGACGCCGTCTGAATTCTTTGCGAGGTGGGGAATGCGATCGCCCCACTTCGACCGAGAGAGCCGCTGGGTCCAAACCTCCGGATGTTCCTGGACATGATCGTCGACGCTAATAAAGAAATTGTTCACCGTCATATTGTTACCATCGCCCGCGATTTCGAGGCGAAGTCGAAAAATCTACCTTTATAAAAAGCTCTCTCACTTCGTTTGAGATGATCCTCACTGGGTTCGGAAACTATGCCACGCCGTACAGCCTGAGCGCGTTGCCATAACACATTTTCTTTCGTTCTTCCTCCGGCACACCCCCGAGCGACGCTTCGACGAAACTCCAGGATCTCGGATAGGTCGACGCGATGTGCGGATAATCGGATTCCCACATGATATTGTCGACGCCGACCAGCTCGCGCAGCTCGATACCTGCCTTCTCGTACCAGAAATCCACGTAAATCTGCCGCCGAAAAACTTCGCTCGGTCTGGTGCGAACGCCTTCATTCCATAGACGCCGCTGCTGCCACTCGTGATCGCAGGATTCAAGCACGTAGCTCACCCAGCCGAAGCCGGTTTCGGCGCACGCCCATTTGAGCCGCGGATAGCGGTCGAGAATGCCGGAGAAGATCAGATTGGGGATCAGTTGTGCCGGTGTCGCGCAGAGCCGCGAGGTTGAAACAGTATGAAATTCCTTCCGGCTGAATCCGTCCCATTTTGGTAGGGATAACTGCTGGACTAAACCCGACGAGCCGTGCCAGTGCATGGGAACTCCCAACTCCTGGCAGGAAGCCCAGAGCGGTTCCCAGAAAGGATCATTCATCCGCTTGAGGCCTTTTTTCGTAAACGCCGGCTCGGCCAGCATGACGACGCCGCGATGGCCGCGCTTCACGCAACGCTCGACCTCGGCGACGACGACGTCGATTTCACTCATATACGGGATAATTGCGACCGGCACATATCGATCGCTCACTTCGCGCCATTCCGCCAGCGCGTCATTGTAGGCTTGCACGCACGCAAGCTCGAAAGCGGCGTCAGCCTGCAGAAAGGCAAAATTGGCAACGGGGCCATTCGGATAGAGTACTTCACCGTCGACTCGATCGTCATCCAGGGCTTTCAATCGCTCGGCCGGATCGTAGACGATCTTCGGCACTTCTTCCCAGCGGCGCGGATAGTAACCGCGCTCGACGCCGCCCTCCATTGCCGCGGGGCAGTTACACACCCACTCGCTACGCACCTTGCCATTCACCATCCAGCGGTCGACGGTTTGGCCGTTCTCATTGACCTCGACGATCTGTGGAATCCGATCGCCCCACTTCTGTTTCGACAGCCGTTTCGTCCATGCGTCGCGGTCGAGTTGCGCGTGGGAGTCGCAGCTGAATAAACCAAATTTGATTTCCATTACGTTATCCTCGGCTATAGGAAGAACGATCTCTACGCAAACTCCTGCCCTACCGAAAACACGCACAGTTTCGACGAGCATATTCGGTGTCTTACACAACAGGTCCGCACCGGCCGACACCAGCTCGTCTCGCGAACCGAAACCCCATAGCGCACCGACTGAAAAGATCCCGTTTGCCTTTGCGCCAATGACATCGTGAGCGCGATCACCGATCATGACGGTCTCATCAGGCGTCAGCGACTCCGAGCGCAACACTTTTGCGATCAATTCCGACTTGTCGGCATAGCTGCCGTCAAGCTCGCTGCCATGCACGGATAGAAAAAATCTTCTAAGACCGAAGTGTTCCACGATAGGCTCGGCGAACAGGCGCGCTTTTGAGGTCACAACGAAAAGCTGCACTCTCGCCTGTTGAAAGCTGGCGAGAGCATCGGCTATGCCAGAATATATGCGGTTCTCAAACATGCCTTTGGTGGCGAAGCGTTCACGGTAAAGCGCGACCGCCTGTTCGACGACGCCTTTGTCGCTTGAGCCGCATAGCGTCGAGAAGCTTTCCCACAGCGGTGGTCCAATAAATCCCTCGAGCTCTCGGTCAGTCGGCGCAGCCACTTGAAGTTTTTCCAGCGCATGCTTGAAGCACGCCAGGATTCCTTCCCGCGGATCAGTTAGAGTTCCATCAAGGTCGAAAAGCACGTTCACAGCGGTTTACTCGATGGGAATCATCTCCCAAGAAAAATCTCATTAAACTGCTTGATATACTTTCCGGCATCGCCTTCATATTTAATCACGTGCGGCGCTTGATCGATCAATTCGCCCACTCGCTTCGAATCAGGCTCTACTCCTCGACGCAAGGGAATTTTGTCGATCTCGCGCAGCGCCCTTTGGCCATCTTCCGATAGATAGAAATCGACCAGCAGCCGCGCCGCGGTTGGGTGCGGCGCATTCTTCGATACAGCCACCGAAGAAACCGTCGCGAACGACGGATCAAGCGGAAGCCAATCCACCGGACCACCGCGCTCCCGAATCTTTTCCAGCTTAGTCACTTGCATAAAAGCAACGAGAGGAAACTCACCGGCGGCCAATAGCTGAGAAATTTTGGTGTAGCCATTGTGCTGAATCAATCCCTGCTTGGCGAAGCTCCGCATATAAGTCAGAGCTTTGTCTTCGCCCTGCAACTCGGCCATACCGATCAATGGATTATTGGTGCCGATGTGAAAGGCCATCTTGTCTTTGAATTCCGGCTTGAGGTAATCGACGTAGCTGCGCGGCGCTCGCTTGAGGTTCAGTTGCCCCGTGTTGACGCCGGTCACCAGCACGTCGGTGTTGATGCCAGACCAAAATCCCTTCGGATCCATGAATCCCTTGTGAATGAACTTGGCTTCGGGGCTGGAGTACTGAGCCAAAATACCTTGCTCGCGCATGTAATTCATCGAATCCGGCGTAACGCCGTAAACATCGGTGAGACGCTTTCCCGCGCGAAATTCGGCCACGGCGCGCGCCACCAACGTCGAGGCGCCGAGGCGAACGTGATTGATCTTGAGAAAGGGATATTTCTTTGCCAGGGCTTTTTGAAACACTTGGAAGTCAGAAACAACCATAGTCGTGTAAAGCACGACCTCGCCCTCTTTGCGCGCCGATTCCAAGTCAGCGCTGTAAACATAGGGCGACGAGATGAGTAGCCAAAATAGCAGCAGTGAAATGATGCGTGCCATGACACACGATCCTTCAATCAAACGTAGTCGGCATGCTCCCCCTGATGCGTCAAAGATAAACCCAAATTATCCATCGCCAACCTGGTGTTAATGCCGAGAATCCGCAGCGGCTCGCTACCGGTATTGAAGTATTGATGCCACTGAAAAACAGGGATCGAGAGCACGTCGAGCGTGTCGAAGTCGAACTCCTTGTCTTCGACGATCACCTTGCCCTTGCCGCTGACAATAAGATCGATCTCGTCGTAAAGATGGCGATGCGCCCCGGAACGCTTGCCCGGAGGGATTTCCGCCATAACGACGCCGAGCGCTTTACTGTGGCAGCCGATGCGCGGATCGACAACATAAGCGAGATTTCCCATCGCCGTCGGTTCGAAAACCAGATCCTTCTGCTTCACCAGCACTTTGCTTTTTCTTCTGAGCTGCTCTTCGTGCATCGCAAAGGCCACCTGCTCGGCGTACATTTCCGCCGTGCGACTGCCGGCGATCTTTCCGTTATCAATCTTGCCGCCTCCTCCGGGGATCAGCGTCTTGCGCGCATCCTCACCTTCCTGCGCATAGATCCAAAACTCGGGATAGCGCTCGTCTTCGTAAACCGCTTGCCCCAACGCCAGAGACAACGGCCCGGTCGTCGACGCGATGCGCAGCACCGGTTCGTCGCCATCGTTGATGTGCCGGTGCCAGGAAAACATCGGCACGCTCAGCAAATCTCCCGGCCCCCAATCGTAGCGTTCGCCGTCGATGATGCTATGACCGTGGCCTTTCAAAAAGTAGATAATCGCCTCGACGGTATGGCGGTGGCCGAGGGTGCGCCATTCCTGTCCTTCCTCGGTGTGCGGCGGAATCACGTCGTACCACAAGCGATGGGTGTGATTGTTCGAACCAAGCCGAGCATCGACGACGTAAATATGCTTGTGCTCGCCGAGTTTCTTTTCGATCTCCGGCCACTTGAACAATACGTCCTGCCCCTTGCGCCGCCCTTGCTCATCCTTGGCAAAGCGGACGCTGTGCATTGCGAGCTCTGAATGAAGCTCTTTGGTCGACTTTACTTCCATGAACGCCTCCTCGTGCGAGCTTGATCGCGGTATTTAACTGCGCCGACTCTATAACAGCAGGCAAAGATTTCCAAGAAACGGCCCCTTCACTGACCCCCCGTTTGGATGCGAATGGAGTCGCCACACCAGTTATTAGTCCGATAATCTAGCTCTGGCGGCTTCCGAGATCGCGACCACAGCGGGGTGCTTTAGCTTGCGGTCCAGGGAAATGGCGAAGAATCTTTCGCGAACGCCTTCCACGCGCCCGATCGCTTTCACGTGACTCTGTCGTTGGATTTCTGCGCCGACCACGGAAGGCGCAAAGAAAAGGCCCAAGCCCCGCTGCCCAAACACCTGCAGCAAAGCGCTGTCCTCACATTCGGCGACGATCACGGGACGAATTTTCTCGAGCTCGAACCATTGGTCGAGCGAGCGCCGCGCCGCGGTGTTAGGGGTCGGCAGCACAAACGGAGCGCTATCCAAACATTGAGGAAACTTACCCCGGATCGACGCCGCTAACTTCGTCGTACCGAAGAGTGTCATGCCGCATTCGCCGAGCAAATGACTGAAGCCTTTGACATTGATCGAGGGGTCGATCGGCGTATCGGTCAGCACCACGTCAATGTCATGAACCGCTAAAGCTGGCAACAACTCTTTGTTCGTTCCCTCGCGACAAATCACCCGATAAGTATCTCTGAGCTTGAGCGCGGGCTCGATCAATTCATAGGCGACCAATTTAGGCAGAACGTCAGCGACGCCCACGGTCACCCGCGCCAAATGCCCTTCCGGCCGGCCCTGAAGAGCGCCCACCATTTCCCGGCCGAGTGAAAAAATCTCATCGGCATAACGAAAGACGATTTTGCCGGTTTCGGTTAGCGCCAGATGTCGTCCGGCCTTGCGAAATAGCTTTTCGCCAAGCGCTGTTTCCAGCGACTTCAGTTGCGCGCTCACGGTCGCCTGCGTCAAGCGCAACTCCTCACCGGCGCGCGAAACACTGCCGAGCCGCGCCACCGTCCAGAAATACAACAGATGATGGTAATTCAGCCATTCCACGGGAGAATAATAGTTCGATTTTATCTATGAAACAATAAGAAATTATGAATTTGTCAATATATCATTTTCCGCTTATCCTGCTCGTATGAATCCTGTTAACGGCGACGGAGGCTGATGTCATGAAAACGGCGACAAACTTAGTAACGACGCAGGATGCGATCAAGCTTTTCGAGCCCGATATGCTGGCGCCGGACCAGTTTTATGCCACGCTCAAGCGCAAGCCGCTTCGTCGACCCGGAGCGCAGGCTGATGGCCGCCTTACTCGAGGACGCCGTCTCGTGCTTGGCGAGAGATCCGCTGCGCTCTTCGCACCGCCAACGTAAAAGCTTTGAAGAGGCGCAACAGTGGGTCAGCGCCGCGGACAGCGAAGATTGGATTTTTTCCTTTAGCAACGTCTGCGAGACGCTGGGCCTCGACGCCGACTACCTACGCCGCGGCCTCAATCGTTGGAGTACTCAAAGCCGGAGTAGCACTTCGCCCACGCTCCGTTTGAAAAAATATCGTTCCGGCGCGCGCCGACGAAAGCTACGCTTGCGTACCGCATGTTGAATTCACAAAGTCACGGCGCCGCCCGCCTGATTCAGATGTGCGAGGGCCTGATTCTTGCGGCACCGCGCCAGACCTTGACGGCGGCACTCCGTTATCGATTTTCCGATAATTACCGTCGGCATCTGCGCGTCTATTTGCCTCCCAGCTCCCGCTGCGCCTCTCTCAGAATCGACAGATCGGCAATTTCGCTGAAGGGAACTTCACGGTTGAGCTTCATCGTCTTCTTGGTCTCATCGATCACGAGGCGCAGTCCCTTTTCACAGATATTGACATCCTCATCGTAAACCTTGACCACGCTGTCATAGGTGGCCGTGGCGAGTCTCTCGATTGAGCTTCAGCCACTCCATTAAGAATTGGATAGTTCCATCGCGATTGGCGCGGATGAAACGGTTGGCTTTGATCCCAGCTCTGATAACGCGCTTGATTTCGTCCGGCTTGTCTTGGATTTTTTTCACCCCGGCGACCAAACCGGTTTCGGGGAAGATGAGAACTTCATCGGCTCTAGCGAGAATATTGTGGCCTTGCTTCTTCGCCGCAAAATCCAACGGCGGGCCGAGCACGGCCGCGTCGACCAACCCCTGACTGAGCGCGGCGAAGCGAGCATCGGGCGGACCCACGGCGAGATATTTCAAATCCTTTTCGGGATCGAGACCGAAGTGCTTGGCGATAGCTCGCGCGGCGAAATGCGCGACACCGCCGAAGATGAGAACCGCGACGGTTTTGCCCTTGAGCTGCTGGACCGATTTAAACTCAGGCCGCGCCACCAGCGCGAGCACCGGCGCCGGCACATAGCAGGCCACGACTTTGATCGGTACTCCGGATAGCGCGCCACCGATCGCCGTACCGCCGATTCCGGTCGAATAATCTACTTCGCCGCTGGCTAGCGCAGCTCTGCCTGCGGCCGCCGAGATTCGAATGATCTCGGCCTCGATTCCCTCTTCTTTGAGAAAACCTCGCCGGTGCGCCAGAGGAAAAGTCATGAACTGTCCGGCAAATCCAGTCATGCTAATTCGAACCTTCTCCGCAGCGTGAAGGAGCGGGATCTCGAAGAGCGCGACGACCGACAACACTACTAAAGTCTTTTTCACGTGAGCTCGTATTTTTATAAGGTCGGCCGTCAATTGCACTTATTTTTTGCCGATCTTAGCGAACTCTTCCAAGAAGGTGCCCGCCTTGTAGTTCGGATTGATCTTCGGTTTGTCACCCTTGTAAACGATATTCAGCTCACCCATGTATTCCTGAATCGGTAGCGGCTTGATCGCGAACACCATCGCCGCTTCGTCGCTCGTGATGTGGTGCTGGTGCCACACGCCTTGGCCGATGTAAAGCGTGTCGCCGGGCTTCCAGTCGATGCGCTCGTCGTCGAGAATGCTGTAACCCTGACCGCGCAAGACGATGATGATCGCTTCGTTGTGCTTGTGTGTGACTGAATGGGAATGCGGTGGGTAGATGTGGCAATCGACTTCGATGATGCGATTCTGAAATCCAAGCTCCTGCGAAACTAGCGGCCCCATCCACACGCCGTTCTGCTCTTCCCACTCGACCTTGACGTCTTCACCCTTGATCGCCTTCCGGCCGGCTTTGCGCCGGGCGATATCCGCTTTGACCCGTTCGGCGCGCGATTTGAATAGCGAACTTTTTCCTTCAAACCATTTTTCGTTGCTATCGTGATCAGCCATCTTTCCGTCCCTCCATCGCAATTGCGATATTCGATCTTATTTCCGTCATAGGAACGCTGATAATTCAACGATACAACAACACCGACTCTCGCTCTTCGATCCACGATTTCTCGTCTGAAGTCGTCATTTTGTCGAGGTCAACCGGCACGGCCGCCGGATCGTCGACCCATTGGCGCAGAACCTCGCCGCCATTGATCAAGTCGATGGCGAGACGGTCGCGTTCGTATTCATAGGCAAAGTTGCGCCAGAGCTCGTAGTCCGGTCTCAAAGCTCGCAACGACTTTAACGCCAGCGCGATCAATCGCCATGGCCGAAAGTTCTCGTGATCGTAGCCTGGATCGTCGACGTGGATCTGTATGCCCGCGCAAAGCTTGCCGGCGTGTTTGTGAAAAGTCGGTTCGAACCAACACTCGCGCAGGCGGCAGCCGCGCAGCCACTCGGGTGCGAGCGCTTCCATTTTGCTCAATAATGCACCGGACTCAAGATCCGGCGCGCCGAACAATTCCAACGGCCGCGTCGTGCCGCGCCCTTCGGAGAGTGTCGTGCCTTCCAGCATTACAGTCCCGGCGTAGCAGCGCGCCATCCAAAGATTCGCCGCGTTAGGACTCGGATTGATCCAACTCCGCTCGCCGAGCGGCCAGCCAAATCCCGGCGGGTTCGTGGGATTCCAACCTTCCATCTTGACTACTTCGCATTGCACATCGAGCTTCAGGGTAGTGACGAACCATTTCGCCAGCTCGCCGAGCGTCAAGCCGTGGCGCATCGGCAATGACCCGGCGCCGACGAAACTTTCCCAGCCAGGGCAAAGTCGAAGCCCTTCGACCGGGCGCCCAACGGGGTTCGGCCGGTCCAGAACCCAGACAGCCTTTTTATGCTGCGCCGCTGCTTCGAGAACGTAACGCAGGGTCGTGATGAACGTGTAGACGCGGCAACCCACGTCTTGGAGATCGACCAGCAAAACGTCGAAACTATCCATCATCGTCGCCGTCGGCCGGCGCACTTCACCGTAAAGACTAAAAACCGGAATGCCGTGCGCCGGGTCGTGGAAATCTGCCGACTCGACCATGTTGTCCTGCTTGTCGCCGCGCAACCCATGCTGCGGGCCGAAGGCGGCGGTGAGCTTTATATCTTTCAGCAAAGCCAGCGCATCGAGGGAATGCACTAGATCCCGCGTCACCGAGGCAGGATGCGCAAGCAACGCCACACGCTTTCCGGCCAAGGGTTTCCGTAATGCCGGTTCGTCTCTGAGTCGGTCGATTCCGAATTTCATGGTTTGCTATTTTAAGCGCTTTCAGGATTTCGAACCAGGAACAGTAAGTTCAACAGCAAAAGAATCGGGATGATGAAAGTCGGGCTTTCCGAAAGGATGTTTGAGCGCCCAGTAGGATAGCGAATCGTCGAGATCTTCGATCACGGCGCAAAGCCCCAGCGATAAACAAATCTCGGGCGCTATCCCCGACAAACGATCCGCGCGAAGAACGGCGCTCACCTCTAACGTCTCAGCACTTTGTTGGACAGCGATGTTTGGCTCGAGGTCGTCGCTATCGATCGCGCCGCCGTCGCGATAATTGCGAAACCCGTACGCGGCCCACTCACCAGAGGGAGAGAAATTGAACTCATAATATTCAGCGTCGTTCTGCGCGGCGATGAATAACTCGAAGCAGGTATGTTGCCACAAGCCATCGGTCCTGCGAATCGATTGACGCGGCGGAACCCGCAAGAGATCGACAGCTCCATTGAGCGTATAGACGACCGTCAGAGCTCGGCCTTGTTTCCAGCCTATCGTCGCTTTGATGCTCGTGACCGCTGGACACGGAGTGTCCGGATGACAGTGAAGTAAAGATTCAGATGTTGCACTCGCTAACATTGGGAAAGATATCGAACAACCTTTCGTCAGCTCTTTCCGCCCATCTTCTTGAAAAAACCTTCTCTCTCCAACTCGTCCATCAAACGCTCATCGACGTATTTGCCCACGTTGGTGTCGAACTTGGTTTCCGGCGAGCGTTGCTGGAGCATGTCGATGGCGGCGCGCATGCCTTCGTGCGACATGCGCGGAGGAGAGGAAAACGTCGAAGCAAAGTATTGATACGTCTCTTCTACAATCGCCGGGTTTTTCTGCTTCATCCGCTGGGTCAGCATCGCGACGCCTTTTTCCTTGCTGGTCATGAACTGGTGGATGCCCTCCGCATAAGCTTGGAGAAATCGTTTGATCACATCACGATTCTTTTCGAGAAAAGAGCGGCGCGTGGCGATCGCGTTCATGGGAAAGTAGGCCGCTTTGAGCTCGGTCATGTGTGCCAGCGTCGGCAGCCCCATGCGCGCGGCCTCACCCGTCTCTGGCGGCGCGAGCAACGTGGCATCGAGAGCGCCGCTCGAAAGTGCCAACAAACGGTTGGCGGCCGGTCCGCTAGCGAGCAACGTTACCGATTGACGCGGAATATTCCATTCCTTCAGCGCCAGGATCAATGACACTTCGTGCGCTCCGCCGAAGCCTACCATGCCGACTTTCTTGCCGATGAGATCCTTCGGTTGTCGAATATTTTTCTGAGCGACCAAACTGAACGGGAATTTGTTCAGCGATGAAGCGACGAAGACGAGATCCGCGCCCTGATTGATCGCGGCGATCAACGCGGTGCCGTCGATCTGGCCGAAGTGAATGCTGCCACCGAGCAAAGCTTGCGCGCCCCGCGCCGAACCGGGGATCATGACTAAGTCAGTATTCACGCCGTATTTTGCCGTGAAACCGAAATCCTTCGCAGCCCACAGAGGCGCTTGAAATCCGGCGAACCCGGCATAGCTGGCGATGTACTTCTCTTGAGCGGCAAGTCGCTCCGGCAAAAACAACAGCGTCAACCACAGTAGAGCAAAGATCATGGCGGTATCTCCCAATGGCATGGGCATTAACCTTCCAGCGCGCCGATTGTCAAGCTGACGCGCCTTGACAGCGCGATAGTCGCCCCATAGAACCGACTCTGCGAAACTTGATTTGAGGAGTCTTCATGGCTAATACCAATATTCCCGGTTTTGATTCTAGCGAACTCAAAGAGCTCAAGCAAAAACTCGTCGACGGCTGTCATATTCTCGACCGCGAAGGCATCACCGATAGCTTCGGCCATGTGAGCATGCGGATTCCTGGAACCGATGCGTTTCTGACTATCGCGGGCGTGAGCCCGGGTTGCGCCACGGTGAATCGACTGATCATGCTCGATCTGGACGGCCACTATCTCGGCGGTGACAAAGCCTCGCCCTATGAGTGGCCGATTCACGCCCGCATTCATGCGCGCGCGTCCCGACGTGAGGAGCGTTTGCCACACGCATTCGAAGTGGAGCGCGCTCTTCAGCGTATTAAAAGGCGGCCTCCGGCCAATACACATGTACGCGAAGTTTCTTCCCGTCGCGGGTCCGCCGATCTACCCGGCGGCCGGCTTGATCGGCACGATCGAACGGGGCGAAGCGCTGGCCGCGACCGTTAAAAGACAACGAGGCAGTTTTGCTACGCGCGCATGGCGATGCGGTCGTTGGCGCAAGTCTCGAAGAAGCGATCCAGCGCACTATCCAGGTTGCCTTTATCGGCGAGCTCGCACACATGGCCGTCGCGCATGGCGAACCGCTTTATATGAGCGCGGAGGAGTTGGCGACTTTTTCCGGTGATCCGGCATTTCCCGCGCGCCCGTGGGAATATTACTTGAGCCGGATTCGCGATCGCTACTCTTCTTGACAGCTCGCGGACTGACGAATAGATTCGCGAAAAAAGATCATTCGATTTATTTAAGGAGCCTTCATGCCTGCCAGCGGAAAAGATGTGCCTAAAATCAACTCAGCGGAATTGAAAGAACTGACGGATAAGTTGATGACCGCCTGCCACATCCTCGATCATGAAGGAGTCACTGACGGCTACGGTCATATCAGCGTGCGCGTGCCCGGCGCGGATGCGTTCATCACGATCGCCAACGTCAGCCCCGGCTGCGTCACTCGCGATCGGCTGATCATGCAAGATCTCGACGGCAATTACCTCGACGGCGCCAAGACGCCGCCCAACGAGTGGCCGATCCATTCCTGCATTTTGAAAGCGCGTCCGGAAATCGTCAGCGTCGCGCACACGCATTCCAAATGGAGTACCATTTTCAGTGTACTGCCGATCAAGCTCAAGCCCATGCACCACTACGGCAAATTTCTTTCCGCCGACGGACCGCCGGTGTATGAAGGCGTGGGCCTAGTGCGCACGGTGGATCGTGGCAATGAGCTCGCCGCCGCGCTCGGCAAGGGACCGGTCGTGCTACTGCGCGCCCACGGCGACGCCGTGGTCGGCGAGAGTGTCGAACAGGTAATCGAGCGCACAACCCGGCTCGCGATGCTGGGCGAGTGGAATCATCTAGCGCTGCTGCACGGTGAACCCAAATATCTGACCGCCGAAGAACTGAAAGTTTATAACGAAGACCAGCGCTTTCCGATGCGCGGCTGGGAGTATTACGTCAGCCGGTTGAATGGAGACAAAACCAAATTGGAGTAATGGAGTACTGGAGTGATTAATTAATGGGGTGAACAACGCTCCATCACTCCAATCACCCCATGCGATCTATTTGTTGAGGAGGAACAATGCTATGGCCAGCATCTACAGAATTCGTCGAGCAATTGAAGAAAGACATCCAGGCGTTTCCCAAAATCCGCATCAAGCATCCGTTTTTGAAGGCGGTGTGCAACGGCACGGCGAGCATGGATCAGATTCGCGCCTGGGCGATTCAAGACTACCAGTTTCGCGCCGCGGTGCCGCGCATCTGTATGCTGCGTTATTTGGCGTGCACCGACCCGGAGATCGCGAAAAAACTTTGGGGTGTCGTCGAGGAAGAAACCCGGGGGTTGGACACTGGCACCGCCGGGCACAACGAGTTAGCGATCCGATTCGCAAACTCCATCGGCCTAACCCAGAAGCAATTGGAAAACGCCGAGCTGCGCCCGTCCACTGCGGCGCATCTCTATTACGTCGAGTTGATCATCCACACGCTGCCGTGGTTCGTCGTCATGTCGATTCAAATCGGCGCTGAAGGAACCTTCGGTCCGGCGGCTGCGGCGATCGGCAACGGCTTGATAAAGAACTACAAGATGAACCCCAATGACGTTCGTTTTTTCACCGTCCACTCGGAAGCGGATGAAGATCACAGCAGCCTTGCCGAAGAAATCGCGGTCCGCTATCTCCACTCGCCGTCCCTGCAGGAGCAGACGTACAAAGCGACTTTTCGACGCATGGAATTATTGTATGACATTTGGTCGATCGACGGATTCTAGTAATTACCGGAAAGCGCGATGCCGAAACTCACTTTAGGATTCATCTCAGCTTTCAACGAGCGGGTCGAGCCGCTGATGAACGGAACGATCAAGGCGGAAGGAATAGAATTAATTCCGACGTACTCCCATCCGGCCGAAACTTTCTGGCGCCAGCTCAAGTTCGGCGAATTCGAAGTTGCCGAGATGTCGATGTCGTCTTTTCTGATCGCCAAATCCCAGGGCGCGGACATGGTCGCGCTGCCGGTCTTCCCGAGCCGCCGACTATTTCAAACCGAACTGTCCTACAACATCAGACTCCGGCATCACGAAGCCGGAAGACCTTGCCGGCAAAAAACTCGGCGTTGCCGAGTATCAGCAAACCGCGGCGCTATGGATCCGCGGCATCTTGGAACATGACTTCGGTGTGTCGCAATATAAGATTCATTGGTACATGGAACGCAGCGAAGAGATGAGCCACGGCAGCGCGACCGGGTTTAAGCCGCCGGCAGGCATCTCGTTCAACCGCATCGCGCCGAACAAGAGCCTGGTTTCGACTCTGATCGACAACGAACTGGACGTCGCCCATGTCGCCAGCCCATTTGTTCTTCAGGCGAACACGCTCGATCGTTCAAGCCGTATCGTCGGGAAAAGACGATTGGAGCAAAATAAGGCCGCTCTTTCCCGACCGCATCGCCGAAGGAACGCGTTTCTACAAGCAAGCACGGCTTTCTTCCGGTCAATCACGCTTACATTATTCGCGGCGATATCTACAAAAAATATCCCTGGGTGGCGTTTAACCTTTACGCCGGGTTCGTCAAAGCCAAAGCCGTCGCGAAAGAGAAACTGCTGGAGCAGATTCCTAGCGCGCTTTTCTTCGGAGCCGATTATTTATCGATGACGCGCGAAATGATCGGAGACGATCCGTTTCCCTATGGCGTGAAGGCCAATCAGGCGATGCTTGATACGATCACCGGTTATTCGCATGAGCAAGGATTAACGCCGCGCCAGATGAAAGCCGAGGAACTTTTTGCCGAGCAAACTCTCGGCTTGTAACCCAATCAGTCCGCGCGACATACAGGAAACCAGGATGGCCGATTTAACTTTGAGCTTCGTCTCCAATTTCAATGAGCGCGTCGAGCCGCTCATGAACGGAACGGTCAAAGCCGACGGGATTGAAATCATCCCGACCTATTCGCACCCGTCGGAAACCTTTTGGCGCCAGCTCAAGTTTCAGGAATTTCAAGTCGCGGAAATGTCCATGTCGTCCTTCTTGATCGCGCGTTCGCGCGGCGCCGACATGATCGCTTTGCCGGTTTTTCCGAGCCGGCGTTTCTTCCACGCCGAGCAGTCCTATCACGTCGACTCCGGTATCAAGGAACCCGGCGATCTGAACGGCAAGCGCATCGGCGTCGGCGAATATCAGCAAACCGCGGCGCTCTGGGCGCGCGGCGTTTTGGAGCACGACTTCGGCGTATCGCAATACAAAGTCCATTGGTATATGGAACGCACCGACGAATTGAGCCACGGCGGCGCCACCGGTTTCACGCCACCGCCCGGCATTTCATTTCACCGCATACCACCGGACAAGAGTATGGCAACCATGCTCGTCAATCATGAAATCGACGTCGCGCCGATCGCCAGCCATCTCTCGCGAGCCGTCAACGTCATTGACCGCTCGACGCACATTCGCGGCTCAGGTGATTGGTCCAAAGTCCAACCGTTGTTTCCCGATGAGATCGGCGAAGCCAAGCGCTTCGTCGCCGCCCACGGCTTTGTCCCCGTCAACCACACCTACATCATCCGCGGCGACGTCTACCGCGAGCAAGCGGGGATCGCCGTGAAATTGTTCGAGGCGTTCAGCGCGGCCAAAGAACAAATGGCGAAAACTCTTTTGGAGCGTATCCCGGAGGCTCTCCAATTCGCTCCGGAGTATCTCGCGATGACCCGATCGATCCTAGGCGACGATCCGTTTCCTTACGGACTGAAAGCCAACCAAGCGATGCTCGACACGATCATCAATTACTCTCACGAGCAAGGTTTGACCCCGCGCAAAATGAAGATCGAAGAGTTGTTCGCCGCCGAAACCCTGGAGACGTAGTCTTGAAGCCACGCTAGAAAGGGAGAAAGATTTCTCGCTTTGCTCGAAATGACAGATAAAATACGCAATCTGTCATCTCGAACGGAGTGAGAGATCTTTCCCTAAATGAACCGGCGCAGGTTTGAATGCGTTGATCGTTGACGGAAGGAAAACAATCTATGCCAAAACTTAGACTCAGCTTCATCTCCGCGTTCAACGAAAGAGTCGACCCGCTGATGAAAGGTGCCGTCGAAGCGGAGGGCATCGAAATCGTCCCCACTTACTCCCATCCGTCGGAAACGTTCTGGCGCCAGCTCAAATTCCAAGAGTTCGAAGTCGGCGAGATGTCGATGTCCTCGTATTTGATCGCGCGCGAGCGCGGCTTCGACATCATCGCGCTGCCGGTGTTTCCCAGCCGGCGGCTTTTCCACACCGAGCTTTCCTACAACACCGACTGCCGGCATTAAGAAACCGGAAGACCTCCTCGGCAAACGTATCGGCGTCGGCGAGTATCAGCAAACCGCGGCGCTCTGGCAACGCGGCTTTCTCGAACACGACTTCGGCGTTTCACAATATAAAGTGCATTGGTACATGGAGCGCACCGAAGAGCTCAGCCATGGCGGCCAGACCGGCTTCACGCCGCCGGCGGGAATATCGTTCCAGCGTATACCAACGGACAAAAGCTTGGCATCGATGCTGGTGAACGGTGAATTGGATGTGGCGGCCATCAACAGCCCATGGAAAAACATGCCCAACGTGATCGGCCGGTCGCATCGCATTCCCGGGTCGGACGGCGATTGGAGCAAAGTGAAGTTGCTCTTCACCGACCGTATGGCTGAGGGAAAGCGTTTTTTCCAGAAGTGGGGTTTTCTGCCGGTCAATCACACCTACACAGTTCGCGGCGATATTTACAAAAAATATCCTTGGGTCGCGTTCAACCTTTACACCGGCTTTGTCAAAGCCAAAGCGTATTTCAACGCCAAGCTGGCGGACAGCATTCCTTCAGGACTGTTTTTCGGCAAAGAATATCTCACGATGACCCAAGAAATGTTCGGCAACGATCCCTATCCGTACGGCGTTAAAGGTAATCGCAAGATGCTCGAAACCTTGATCGATTTTTCCCACGAGCAAGGCCTGATCACCAAGAAACCGAAAATCGAGGAGCTGTTCGCAAAAAGCACACTCGATCTATAGAAGAAATGAGCTGAATGAAATCTCTGACACACAATTCGCGCATCCTATTACTTGTAGCGTCCCTTATTAGCTTGATCGGTGCACCATTCGCATCGGCCAAGCCCGTCACCTTCGCCTATCAGACGCCGACTCTGAACAGCACGCTGCCGTTGATCGTCGGCGTCGATTTCGGCTTCTTCGCGGCCGAGGGCCTCGAAGTCAAAACCATCTTTATTCGCGGCGGGCCGACGGCCATCGCCGCCCTCGTCGGCGGGGACGTCGACTATACGATCGTCGCCGGCGTGCCGGCCGTGCGAGCGATCGCACAGGGCGCGCCGCTGACGATCGTCAGCGGCATGCAGCCCTACATGGATTATACGCTGATGGGCGCCAAGGGCATCACGCAGGTGAGCGACTTAAAGGGCAAGATCGTCGGCGTCACCGGCGCCGGCGGCATCGCCGAATACGCCGCAGTCGAAGGACTCGCAAAAAAGGGACTCGTGCGCGATCGCGATTACAAGATACTGTACGGCGTCGGCAACAGCCCGGCGCGTGCCCAAGCTCTAGAAGGCGGCAGGATCCATGCATCGCCATTTTCGTTCATGGAACGCATCGAGCTAGAACAAAAAGGCTTCCCTGTGCTCTTCGATATCGGCAACGTGGTTTCCGGGTTTCCTTTCGTTGTGATATTGTCGAGCAAGCGCAAAGCGGAAACCGACCCCGACGGCGTAACCGCGCTGCTGAGAGGCATGAAGCGGGGGCTCGATTTTCTTCGAACCGATAGAGAAAAGGTCGCCGCCAACATCATTAAAAGCAACAAGTTCGGCGACCCCGCGACTATACGCAAAGTAGTCAATCAATTTTCGACGGTTTATTCGATCGGCATCACCAAGGAAGATATTGAAGCCCTTTTCGTCGCCGCGCACATCGAAGCGGAGGCGAAAAAACTCGGCGGCGCTGAGAAATTCTTCGCGCGATCTTTGTTGTCAAAGGCTCTCGGTCAGAATCGCTGAAACGTTACGAAGGAGACATCATGGCACCCGATCTCGAACTGACCCTCATGCTCGCCGACTATCACCGCACGCGACCGCTGCTGAACGGCGAAGTGACTGCGGCAAGAATCAAGCTGCAACCGCGTCGCGCGGAGACCGGCGAAGCCTGCATGCGGCCGGTGTATGAGGAATTCGACATCGCCGAGATGTCGCTCTCCTGGTATATGATGGCGCGCTGCCGCAAAGAACCGGTCATCGCCTTGCCTATTTTTCCGTTGCGCATGCAAATTCATCCGTACATTTTCTGTTCGCCCGCATCGGGAATTGAAAAGCCCGAAGATCTCAAAGGGAAGAAAATCGGCATGGATGAGTACCGCCTGACTGTCGGCCTCTGGGCCAGGGGCATTCTCCAGGAGCATTACGGCGTGCGGCCCGAGGAATGCGAATGGTACACCTCGGATCCTGAGCGCGCCGGCTACCAGCCGCCCAAAGGCATCAAAATTACCGTTGTCGACGAGCCTACCGAAGCGCTGTTGCTCCGCGGCGAGATCGACGCGTTGATTCCGCCCAATATCGTGCCGTCGTTCCGGGCCAAAGATCCGCGCATTGAGCGCCTGTTCAAGGACCCGCGCAGCACGGTCAACGACTACTTTCGCAAGACCAAAATCTTTCCGATCACCCACACTTTGGTCGTGCGCCAATCGCTTTTCGATGAAAATCCCTGGCTGGTTTCGAGTCTGTTAGAAGCGTTCAATCAGGCTGAGGAACTCTGTCGAAAATCCTACGACTACGCCAAGCGTTCCGCATTTCCCAGCGCCGTGCTGATTTTAGAAGAAGAGGAAGAAGTCTTTCGGCAAGAATCCGTGGGGCCACGGTCTGACGCCGGAGAATCAAGTGGTGCTGGAAAAATTCGTCGAGTATGCGCACGAGCAGGGTTACATTCCTTATCGCGCACCGCTCAGCGAACTGTTTGCGCCGGTGGGGAATTAGCCCATCCACCCAACTCCCAATTGGAGTAATGGAGTGATGGAGTATTGGAGTGTTGCTCGATCCGAATACCCATCACTCCGTTACTCCATTACTCCATCACCCCATTCTCGTTACGGCACCTTGTAACCCAGTTCCTTGGCGACTTCGATAGCGAACCGCGGTTCTGCGACTTCTTCGAAAGCGATATTGCGATCAGTGAAACGACCGTCGGCTTTGATCGCTCGGATAATATTGCCGATGCCCTCCCGCGTGGGAATGCCGGTGTCATTAAAAGTAGTTTGCACGATGCTGTAAGTGTCCGCCGCGGTCTGCTTGTCCATCTTGAGCACGCTGGTGATCAGATCGAGAGTCCTTTCTCGCGACTTGAGCATGGCGCGCTTGCCAAGTTGCAGAGCCCGGATAATACGCTTGACTTCATCGGGCCGAGTTTTGATCGTGCGATTCATCGCCGTCAGACCGCCCGACGCCATCTCGACCATCGAGCCGATGTCGAGCAAGCGAACGAAGCCGCGCCGCTGGGCAAAGAACATGGTGGGCGGATTGAGCGTTGCCGCGTCGACGAACCCGGAGTCGAGCGATTGCACGAGATTCCCGCCGGGCACCGAAACCGCCACATAGTCCTTCGCGGACAGACCGCTTTTTTCCAGAGCCACCACCATCGCCACATGACTCGTCCCGCCCAGACCGGAGACGCCAATTTTCTTCTGCTTCAATTCCTGAACCGATTTGTACTGCGGTTTCGCCATCAACCAATAAGTGATGTGACTGGTGGATGACCAGAGTGCGCGCGACTCCACGCCGCTCAACGTCGCGCTGATGCTCGCCGGTCCGATGCCGGATTGATAGTCGAGATCGCCGGAAACCAGCGCCGCCGCGGCGGCAGCCGAGCGCATAAGAATGATCTCCACATCCAAGCCTTGCTCTTGAAATAGTTTCCACTCGCGCGCCGCCACCAGAGGTAACGCCGAATAACTCAAGGTCGCATTCGAGATGCGAATCTTGCGGCGTTCTTGAGCGCCGCCGATCGCCGTCAGTGACAACAGAAAAATCAGCGCACCGAGAAAATATAAACGCATGAATCTTCGCCTTCCCCTCATTTGGAACGATATGCGCCATTGATAAACCCGCTCTGTTCGAGCTCACGGACGATCTGATTGTCGATTTGATCGTCGATGGACAGCGGCCGCACCGCGGCATCGGTTTTATCCAGGAAAGATTTGATGACGGCGATCCCGGCGCGGCTCGGATACGGAACCATCGGCATATAGCGCGGGTAATTTTTTTGGGTCTCTTCGATCACCGAAGGATCGTCGATCTTGAGCCGCTCTCTCATGACCTTCCGCGCAGTTGCCGGATCGTTTTTAAAGGTTGCCGTCGCTTCTATTATTGCTTTGAGGAAGCCGCGCACCGCGTCGCCATTCTGTTTAATGAATGAGCGCCGCGTCACGATTCCGGCAACTTGGTAGTCGGGAACCAAGTCGGCGACGTCCGCCAGCTCCCGGTATCCTTCTTGTTTGGCGCGTGCCAAGGTCGGCAGCGAAAGCGGACCGCCGAAGATCCGCTTCGACTGCATGCCGGCCAAGATCGGCGGCACGCCGCCCATTTGCAAGATGGGCACGTCGCTTTCCGGCTTGAAACCCCATTTTTCCAGAGTGAGTCTTAAAAGCATGTCGGTCGACGAGCCGTAGCGGGTGATACCCATCGCTTTACCTTTGAGCTCACGATAGTCCTTGATCTCCGGACGCACGATAATCGAGAAAGGCGGCTTGGTCACCAGACCCAGGATCATGACCGTGTCGCTGCCGTGGGCGTTGACGCGAAACACCGGCTCGATGCCCTGAAGACCGATCGGCGTGGTACCGCTAAGTAACGACTGCATCGCTTGCGAGCCGGCGACGTAAATTAGCTCGACATCGAGATCGTATTTGGCAAAAAACCCCTTATCGACAGCAATCCAGGGCACAACAGCCGAGCCGGAAATCGAGCTGTAAGCGACGCGCAGGGTCGTTTTCGCCGACGCCGACGTCGCCAACACGCCCGCCGCCAGAGTCAGGCACGACACTGTCAAAACCGATTTCCCGAACATTCGAAATATTTTCATACGCAGGACCTCGCGCCCGACGATTTTGCTTCGCTCTGTTTGTCACCTACTTATGAAACTCCTTCGTCCCGGCGTACGCGCGCGGGTTCACCAACGTATGCTCCTCCTGCATCAACCAAGCGATCTCCGCCGCCATCGGCACGCTCGCCGCTTCCATCGACGAATGCGCCGCCATTTTGCAAAATTTCAAAGTCACTTTGTCGAACTTGCCGATCTCCTCGCCCCATTTCCACGCTGCGTCCTGCAGCTCGGCGTGCGGCACCACGCGATTGATCAAACCAGCGGCCATGGATTTCTGCGCGTCCCAATTTTCGCCGGTGAGAATCAACTCGAATGCGAGTTTCGTCGGAATGAGAGTTTTGAACATGGTCGCGATGATCGGATAAGGCAAGAAGCCCCGCTTGATTTCAGGCAAACCGAATTGCGCTTTATCCGATGCAATCGCCAGGTCATGCGGCAGCAACAGCGTAATGCCGCCGCCCAAGACAGAAACCATTCACTACGGCGATCGTGACTTTAGGAAAAGTCCGAATGACCTCGGCAACATGATAAGCGCGCGGCTCGGCGCGGCGGTCTGTGCCGCGGTTCTTGCCGCCCTCCGTGGGAAATTCAGAGAGATCGCGGCCGGCGCAATAGGCCACGTCGCCGGCACCGGTGGTCAAAACTACCGCTATCGAATCGTCGTTCCGCAGTTCTTCGAAAAGCGAAAGAATTTCGCGAATCGCATCCCGGCTCAACGCGTTTCTTTTTTCCGGCCGGTTGATGGTAATTTTCGCCACCGCGCCGCGTTTCTCCAAGAGTGTAAACTTGCCTTCCTTGATCATGAACTTGTCCTTTCTTTGCTCGAATGCTCCTTAGGCGAATAACATCGGATGTGACGAGAGGTCAACACGAGCTAATAGAGTAGCTGCTGTGCGTCGCCCCAACTCTCCGTCCCGCGTCGAGATTATGTCGTTACTCCGCCGTGACACTCAGTCTAGTGTTGTCATCTCGAGCGCGCAGCGAGAGATCTTTCCGATTCCGCCGCCCGTCAGACAAGAAAGATTTCTCACTCCGTTTGAAATGAGACGTGAGGTATTATTCACGTCCGATGGTCAGCATAAGAGTGACACGTTACGACAAGTTTCATCTCGACGATGAACAGGAACATTACCGCAACTAACTTGCAACCAAGCGTTCTATCCGATATCCCCCAAGCCATGGAATACACGATCCACCAAGCCGGCAAGTCCGCTTACGTGATCGTCGGACCCAAGGGTGCGACAAATTTTACCATCGTCAAAGATACCAGCGGCGCAGCGGATCTTGTCGATGCCGACATCCGCCGCATCGACCAAGTCGAAGAAGCGCTGAAGTTCACCCGCTGCTCTAAAGTCGAAGATCTCATAGATACTCACGAGCACTTCGACCACACCAAAAGGGCCCAAAAGTTAAAGAAAGGAACGGTCAATTGAACCATCGAGTATTGCTCGTCATAAGTGTTTTGTGTCTTTCTTTCTTAGAACCACACTCTGTCTGGTCCGCCGACGCCCAGAAACTCGAAAAACTCGTCATCGGCTACCCCGCCCCAGTCGCATCGCTCGGCATTATCGAAGTCATGCGCAAAGGCGGATTGTTCAAAAAGAATGGTCTGGACGTCGATCTCGTGTACATACAAGGCAGCCCGATCTTGACTACCGCGATGGTCTCCGGCCAGGTGCCGCTGAGCTTCCTCGGCGGCGCAGCGCTGGTTGCCTCCGCCGTCGGCGGCGCTGACACGGTTTATCTTGCTTGCGGCATCAACACGCTTTATTGGCGCGTCTTCTCGACACCCGATGTGAAGACCGTCGCCGATCTCAAAGGCAAGAAAATCGGCGTTACCACGATCGGCTCCCAGGAAGACAGCGTCGTCCGTTTCATACTCCGAGACCGCGGGCTGATTCCCGACCGCGACTTCGCGATGGTAGCGGTAGGCGGGGCTCCGACACGTCTGGCCGCCTTGAGCAAAGGCGTAATATCCGCCTCCACGTTTATCCCGCCACAAGATATCGCCGCCGAAAGGCTTGGCCTCCACGAGCTCATCGACATGAGCAAGCTCGGTCTCTACAACCCGGGCAGCTGCTTCGCCAGCACCAAGACATACATAAAATCCCATCGCGACACCGTGATGCGGGTAATGAAGACCTTTGTCGAAGGGCTGCGCTACTATAAAGACAATCGCGAATTTGTTTTGAAAGTCACCGCCGACTTCGCCCAGAATCGCGACCCCAACGTGCTCAACCCGACTTACGACGTCGTCACGCGCTTCCAGGATCGGGTTCCCTACGTCAATATGAAGGGCATCGAGTTCATGCTCAAAACCTTGGAGGCGCGCGACCCGCGCGCCAAAACCTTCGACCCAAACGCGGTAGTCGACTCGAGCTTCATTCAGGAGTTGGAAAAAACCGGCTTTATCGATGCGGTCTGGAAAAAATAAATCGTCGCCGTCTTCATCGTACGAACAATTATGTAGGGGCAACCCCCTGTGGTTGCCCTCCGGAGGGCAGGCACGGGGGCCTGCCCCTACCCAAACATTAACGAAATAATAATTAGCAAGGTCGAACCATGAACATCGGCGAATCACTCCCGCGCAACGCGCAGCACTTTCCCGACAAACACGCCATCGTCGACGCGCACAGAACGTTGACCTATCGCGAATTCCACGAACGCACGAATCGGCTGGCGAATTACCTGCTCGCTCAAGATATCCGCAAAGGCGACTTGGTCGGCCTCTCCTGCGGCAGCCGCGCCGAGCATTTCGAAGCCCTCTTCGCGCTCGCCAAAATCGGCGCCGTCGCTGTTCCCTTCGATTTCAACTGGAGCGCGCAAGAGTGCGAAGCGATGCTCGGCTTCTTCGCGCCAAAAGCCTTCTTTCTGGAAACGCGCAAAGAGACCGATGCTTTGACCAAGCTTGCGCGCGAGCATGTGCAGCGAAACAACCTCCTCGTTATCAATTCATCTTCGTCCGCTCACGCTGAGCCTGTCGAAGCGTCTCTTTTTGAATCCGTAATTATTCAAAGCGACCCAGGTGATCCTGGAGTCGAAGTCCAAGGCCGCGATCCCTTCCTCCTCATGATCACCTCCGGCACCACCGGATTTCCCAAGGCCTGCAGCATCGACCACGAAACCTATTCGCTGCGCTGCATGAATTACGGGCTGACCAAAGGCATGAATCCGGACGAACGCGCGCTGATGGCGCTGCCGGTACACTTCAACGCCGGGCGCGGCTCGGTCATGAGCATCCTATATCTCGGCGGGACGATCTTCATTCAAGAAAAATTCGACGCGACACTGTTTTTAGAAACAATCGAGCGCGAAAAGATCACCTACACGATGCTGGTGCCAACCCTATGCGAGCGCCTACTGCGCCACGAGCGTTTGGATGACTATCAAAAATCTTCCCTCCGCTATCTCGGCATTACCGGCGGCCATCTTTCGAAAGAAGCTCGCGCGCGAAACGCGTAAACAGCTCTGTCGCCCACTCTTCCGAAGCCTACGCCTCCACCGACTGCGGCCAGATCACAACAATCGGCGGAGACGATTGGGACACTCACGGCGACACCGTCGGCAAACCCATCTGGTGCGTGCTCGTGCGTATCGCCGATGACGACGGCCGCGACGTTCCGATCGGAAGCGAAGGCGAAGTCTGCGTCCGCACTCCGCTCGCGATCCAAGGCTACTACCAAAACCCGCAAGCGACCGAGGAATTCCTCCACGGCGGCTGGTGCCACACCGGCGACATCGGCTTTCTAGATAGTGAAGGCTACCTGCATATTTCCGGCCGCAAAAAGAACATGATCAAAAGCGGCGGCATCAGCGTTTTCCCCGAAGAGATTGAAGACACATTGCGCAGACATCCGGCTGTGGCGGATGCGGCGGTTGTCGGTTTCAAAAGTCAGGAGTGGGGTGAAGCAATGCAAGCTTTCGTGGTTCTGCATCATGGCGCCGAGTGCAATGCCGCTGCGTTGATTCAATTCTGCAAAGAATCATTGGCAGCCTACAAAGCGCCTAAGGGTGTGGAATTTCTCTCAGCTCTGCCGTGCACGGGGCTTGGCAAGATCGATCGAGGAAAGCTGGAACGCATGAACCGAACGACGCAACGCTAACGAAATAGTGTTCAACTGACCGGCCGCAGCGACAGTTCGCAAAAACTGGAGCCCGGTGGCGCAGCCCACCGGGCCAATTTGCCAAGACTTACCCAGGCGTTATTGACTTTGCTGCTGATGTAATGATTTCCAAGCGTTTAGACGTTGCGCCCTGTTAGCCGCCATCTGCGAATATAGGGTTGTGACTTGATTCTGTTGTGTCGAATTCAACAATGACCACACCTGCTGAAAAACACTATACCTCTCCTGTTGCAGCTGGCTTTCTAATCCGTTGACCTGGCTGATCAAGCTAGGGTTGGCCGTGCCGGTGGAATAAAGCGCACTGTTGAGCTGCTGCCGGAGCGGCATGAGCTGGCTGACAATCTGCTGAGAATTTTGCCGACTGTTTTGCATCAACGTATGTACCTGGGTCTTTTGATCCGGCGTGAGATTGGCTGCACGCATCAAGAAAAACAGATTTGGACCGCCGGCGCCTCCACGACCATGGCGCATCTGCGCAAAGCTCGACAGGGCCGACAAACCGACGCCGAATATTATAATGAGGGCTATGATCCCGAAATGCTTCGTCTTTAACACCATAAAACCTCCTAGTATGATTTAGTTTACAGTCAAATCAATCAAGTCGTGCCTAGTCGCTTGTTGGACGACGCCCCTTGAAAAGGGTTTACTTGATCGACGTCCAATGACATGCACACGCAATCCTATTGCATGAGCAATTTGCTGACCAAGCATACTTGTGATGCGGGATCGAAGAAAGCAGGCCTCTTAAGTGATAATTGCCGACCTTAGCGTAACTCGTTTCTCTAAATGGCTGGGAGATGTGGCGGAATTGTGTGGCGGTTTGGTATCGCCGATACGTGATGCAATTCTGGAAGATTGACAAAGGTCTTGAAGCTATAATTTTGCAAGGGTTGATCCCACGACACTTTCAATTCGTGGCCGAGAGCATGCTCTACTGCCCAACCGTTTTCCTAAACAGGTCAACGAGTGGCTTCAATTTTCTTCCCCATTCCAAAGCCGAAACCACGTGCAACTCCACTCGCGGTTCGACGGTCCATGGCACATCTTTGCGAGGCGTCCACCTACCCTGATTCTTGACCATAATCTCGCTCGCTTCTTTCGACAAATTGTAATCCACGAACAAGGCGGCCGCATGAGGATTTGTGGCGCTCGACATGATCCCGATAATGTTGGCGGGCATAAGGATCGTGGGATTAAAGGCGACGAATTCAATGGGCGCGCCCTTTTCCTTCATGGCGACCGCGTTATGGATATACCCGTCCACAATGAGATCGTGTTCCCCAGTTGCGACTAGCTGAGTCATAAAGGCGTGGGACTGGCGGGAAAACAAAACCTCCTGCTCTACGGACAATTTTTTAAAAAAATCTACCGCCTTGCCCTGACCCCACAGATCAACTAAACCCGCAAATAGGTTGTGCGCCTCTACATCCATGATCATGTTCCGTTTCCAGCGAGGCAGCAGTAGATCTTCGTAGCGTTTAGGCGCCTCGTTGGCATTGACCCTCTTCGTGTTGTAGATCACAGCGTAACCGCGGGTGTCGACACCCGGCCAGAACCCCTCCGCGTCGACGAAGCCTTTCCGCAAGAACGGAACCATTGGACTTTTGTACTTGGCCAAAGTTCCTTTGTCGATGAGATCCACCAAATACGTTCCGGTCGTGGCGATTACATCAGCGCGATTGATGCCGGCGCGCTGCTCCGTGAGAACCTTATTTAGAACTCCAGGCCCGCCAAGACTCGAAAAGGAAACCTTGATAAATGGATAGTGCTTGTTAAATGCTCCGACAATCTCCTGCAGGTCTCGGGTGTTCGTGGCTCCGTAGAACGTCAGTGCCCCTTCTTTCCGCGCATTTTCTGTAAGCAATCTTTCCCGTTCTGGCGATGGTCTGGAGTTGATCTTGGCGAGAATTTCCGCCACATCACCGTGCGCGACTCCGGCGAAAGTCACACAGTAAGATCCGATGAGTAGGAAAAATGTTCGAATCTTCGCATTCATTGGGGGCTCCGATTTTAATTCTTTTCCACCACGTGCACCCGACGTCTGTCGTTTTGTCGATTTTAGAATTTTCGAAGCAAAGGCGAGCTGCTTAGTTTACCACGGCGCCGAGGTGTGGCATTTGACAGTGGGCTCCCGTTTTCTTCAATTCTGCCTCGAAGCGACGACCGATCTGCGGGTCTTCGTCCTCGAACTCAATCACTGTCCCTCCTTCCTTTGTTGATATGTGGGCTCCGTCCTCCTGCCGCTGCGCCGTAACCTCGGTGCCGATGGGATGAAGCCTGCTCCCGTAGCGAATCGCAATTAGACGCGCCGGGTCCGGACCCGTACAAAAGTGCTGATGGAACCAACCGCCCGGAGGACAAACCAGCGAGCCCACTCGCCAGTTGAGTTGAATCACTTCGTGGCCTCGTCCGCTCTCGAAAGGCCGCTCACCAGCTTCTTTTGGCCATATTAAGGTATAGCCTTGCGACCGTAAGATTAGAATCGTGGCGCCCGGCCCATGATAGTGAGCCTTGTTGTAGACTCCGGAAGGCCACTCAGCCATATGCCCGATCAGAGAATTCCCGCTCATCTCGAATTGGGTGACTTTCCAGCCGGGTCCTTTCACCTTCTTTATATCAAGCTCTGCGCCAACGATATCGGCTATGAGGTTGGTCTCCCAGAGCGTTTGAGTACCTCGCTTATTCTTGTAGCGCTTGTTACTTTCCTTGAAGTACCCTTCTTCCCCTGCAAATCGGTCTCGAAATAGGTGATTACAATTGAAGATGAAATTCGCATCCCGAAATGTATCGATAACCACAGGAGCATTTGTGACTGCTAAAAAGGTAACGGGTTCTCTGCGTCCATTCACTAAACGATGCCAGCTGTTCATCGGCGGAGCAAAAACACTCCACGGACCCCATTCAAAGACCTGTTTTTCTCCATTCTCCTGCCACACTTCCGTTGTCCCTCTCCCATCCAAAATGCAGATGACTTCTTCATAGAGATGCTTTTCTAACTTCAGGGCACCGCCCGGGGGAATTTGGGCTACATACATTCCCGTTGCCCCTCCCATTCCGTAAAGGTTGATAAAGGCTCCCTTTCCACCGATACGCTCCCAGCTCGCAAGTTCCAAATCTCGGACGTCCTCTATTCCATAACCATTTACAACTGGGATCCCTTCGGTTCGCATCCACTTGTTGTAAGCGGTCCGCTCCATTGATTCCATTAAGACGTCAAATTCGCTCATAGGAAATATCCTCTTGTCTTGATCTCGTTTGTATTCGCACGTTCAATTTCTGAACAACACGTAATACCCTGTCAGCCATCAGCGGTCGACCGCTCTTGGCTCCTCATCATCAAAATCGTCTCATCTAAAAACTTGTCACAATTGAAGAATCCGGCTCACGTTTTTGGAACGCGAGCCGAAGATGAAACCGGATGGCAGTCATGTCGTGAAAATCATATGCCTGTAAAATAGGGCAAAAGAAAGAGGCGAGTCAAGGAAAATACGATCCGATGAGTGAACTGAAAGACGCTTCAGTTGAAAGCGTAGATCAGAAATGAAATGAGTTCATCCTGACGATATTAGTGCAGCAGAACGCTTTGATGCTAACTCTAGTCTCGCTAGCTCTCCGGGCAGAATCTTTTCAATCGCGCTTTTCGGCAGACTTTTAGTGAACTCGGTGTTCTGAGCAATTTTATTAAGGCGATTTGGGAGCAAGGCTTTCGCGGATGGATTGAGTAACTTCAACTGCCAGTGTGTAGCCACACCTAGATGCAAGTTTCACGATTACAGCACCACCATACATGTTTTGAGTTTTCCTTTAGCTGCGCGGTCGAGAATCTTATCGATTTTCTTCTGAACCAGTTGTCCGATCTGTTCTTCTCCGCATTCCTGGCATGCTGTGCAGGGAATATTTTGGATTTCGATGAGTTCGCTCTTTATTGTCGTTCGGGCCAAATAAGTCCTTGATCCGCACTGCGGGCATTTTCCTGGCATAGGCTTCAGTGCAACCTCAATTTAAATTCGTCGCCGTCGATCGCGCAAAAGTGCTCGCTTCTGCATTTACGCAGGACATTACTGATGGAGAATTCAATTCAATCGCAAAGCTAACGCAAGCGGACTCTTAACGATCGGTCTGGAGCGCAAATTATCTCCCGGTGAGACAGAAATACGACCGGAGCGTCCATCATGTCCTCTCGGCCTAATGTATCACTACATCCCGGATATTTTATCGCGAACCAGGCGCTGAACGTAACATAGACTGTCTCTTGAGTCGAAAACATTCTGGCCGCAAGTGACGGTTCCCTTGAGCACACCTTGGCTCGGGAAGGCGTCGGCGGTGTTGATTCCCTTTAGCGGGGCAAAATTTGGCCCAATCTACGATGTTTTGGCACTGGTTTAAATTGCCCCCATTCGGTATCACCGGAATCAGATAGCAACGCGACGGGTCGGCCTTGAACATAGGTTTGAGGTTGCCATTAAATACCGTTGCATTGACGCCGTTTGCGACATTTCCACAATAGCCAACATCGATTGCCGGTTGGCCCGCGCAGTAAGGCAGCTTGTCGAACAGGTCGCGAACCTCACTGCTGCTGGCGTTGTCTATTTGGTAAGTTTCCCAGCCGCCGGTGCTTTTGCCCCCCGACTGAAAATCTAGCTCCACATCCCCGGGTTGGCCGCAGAGACCTTGCACGACTACGATCGGCAGTCCGGGAAGAGCTTGGTTCACTGCAACAGCGCTGACATTTACGTCGGCCGTGGTTTTTGCGGATTGCCCAAACAAATTGAGTAAAGGCGTTAAAAACAGCGGCGATTTCATAGCTTGCGCAGCGCTGCCGCCGTAGGGATTGGTATTTTCTAATGCGACACGCGCTCCGTTCGCATTGTTGATATTGACTCCTGACGTGGTAAATCCGCCGGTCGCGTTGTCATATTTCACGAGGGTCACGTTCTTTTGACTAATTTGATTCTTGCGGACTGTCTAGATAATTGTTTCCGGTGCCGGGATTGGTCCCGCCGGGATTAAACTTTGCCGCTCGGTCTGTAACCGTCGACCAGTTTCCACTTGGGATTGCAGAAGCGGCAGCCAGAGCGGCCGCATCCACGGCCGGCTGTCCCTGAGATCGAACATATGCCAGATGCCCGGTGTCTAACCCCATGCCGACCATGATCAAGAGCAAAACGATCATCAGAGTCATGAAGACGAGCGCATAACCTTGTTCATTTTTTAGCGGCTGCATATAAGCCTCCATTGACCTAAGCAGAATAGGGTCCGTAAGTGGTCGCAGTCGTACAGTAGTCATTGTTCATGTAGGGCTGATATTTGAAGTGCATCTGTGTTGTCCGAGAGATACTGATAGAGTTTGGAGCGTTACCGCCAAACAATCGTATTAACTTATACATGAAAAAATTGTATTGACCCTGGGCCGTCACCTCGACGAATTCCATGCAAGCAGTTCCTGTGTAGAAGGTTACTGTGACAGTCTTGTTTGTCAGATAGGCTGGCAATCGGTTGATGACTTCTGTTTTCACCGTATCCGCTTCAGCCGAGCTGAAGAATAGGTTGGGCACACTTCCGCTCTTTTGCAGTCCGCTGCCGATTCGAGCTCCCTCCCGAGCCGCAGTCTGAAGGAGGTTACCCATAAAAAACGAAACACCGAAATCGGCGGGTATATACAACGCGATAAGCAGAAGCGGAGTAATGAGTGAAATCTCTACGATACTCTGACCTCTTTGATTATTTTGCATCGTTCTATTTTTGCTTATAGCGTTCATGGGCTTGTCCTCCTATTTTCGCGATCCACTTCGAATTCACGCGTTAGCATCCCGCTTGGGCCTCCCACCTCATGCGTGTTTGACGAGTTATTGGCGTATTGTTTAGGTTTGTTGTGACCCCCGTCCAACGTAGGAGCTGGTAGAAAAAGAAGTTGTAAGTTCCAGATACCGTGACCGTGACCATCCGGTTGCAGTTTGTAATGGTATCGGGATCCAATTGCAGCGTGATCGTAGCGGCTGGAAGGAGCGCCGACGAAAGCCTACCTGCGGTTTCCTTAAATATGTTTGCCGTACAAGAAGGCATGACACAGCTAGTTGTTCCGCTGACGAGTGTAAAATCCGCAGCCGCAATTCTGGCTCCTTCGCGCGCGGCGTTCTGAGCAAGCTGTCCGCTATAGAACGCAAGCCCAAAATCTGCCGGTATCCAGGCAACAATCAGCAAAATTAAGAATGTGAACGTGAATTCGACAAGAGCCTGGCCCGAAGAACGAGTTAAACTAATTAGAGCGTTCAGACTGAGAAGGGATGAGGATGAATCCAAAGACATCTGTCGAACTCCTTCTACTTTGCAACCCTTTGCCGTCTGACTGCTGACATTTGACGTATCCTGCATAGTGGCAACCTGTGTTGCGAGTTCTGGGCCGTGACAAAGTAATGACGAAACCAGCGTTCGAGTTGACACTGCTGCCAATGGACCGTCCGATTATGTTTGAAGGACTCGGAGGACGATACAAAATTGGTCTCTTAGTATCTGACAAAAGAAGGCGGCGATTACTTTGAGGATAAAGACGAAATCAAAACGATAAAACCGGCACACGGGTAGTCAAATAGTTCAAGGCCATAATGGCGCTTTAGCGTCAACAAATGACGTGGATGAGATTCCAGTGCGATCAGGCGAAAATAGGATGACTGAAGAGAAACAGAAACACTCTACAACGCCCTTGTACGGTTCCTGCGTCTCCGCTGTTTTAAATATCTCTTTAGAGAGTTTCAGTGATGGCCAACAGTAGCATCGGGCAGCTTGCGTAGATTAATCAGGGAGCTTGAAAAAGTCGAGCTGCGAACTGATAATAGCAGTCGCGCTTTTCGGCAGACTTTCGTGAACTCGATGTTGGAGCAATTTTATTAGGGGCAACTTCAAGGCTTGCGCGGATGGATTCGGCAACGTCAATTGCCAGTGTGTCGCCACACCTAGATGCGAGTTCCACAATTACATCACCACCACGTACGTTTTGAGCTTTCCTTTGGCTGCGCGGTCGAGAATCTTATCGATTTTCTTCTGAACCAGTTGTCCGATCTGCTCGTCTCCGCACTCCTGGCATACCGTGCATGGGATATTTTGGATTTCAAGCAGGTCGGTCTGTATTGTCGTTCTGGCCAAATAAGTCCTCGATCCACACTGTGGACATTTCCCCGGCATACGTTTCAGTACAGCGTCAATTTGGATTCGCGCCGCAGCCCAAGCATTCACCGTGTGCTTGAGAGCTATTCCGTCGACCGCCCTGTAATGTGGTCGAAGGCCAGTCAATACAGCACGGACGGCAAGTAGGCTCCCGCCGGTTCGTTGTAAAGTCCGGTCGTCATCAAGGTCATGACTTGTACCACGCGTAAGCCGTGGCCCAGGCACCATTGAAATAGCGCCCCATTGCGGAGAGGCACAAGAATGCCTGGGCCGGCGAAAGCGGACGCAGCGCCGATCAGCGCCATCAGGTCCCGGTTGGTCTCGCCGACGGCGTGCGCAAGGAAGCCCAAATCCGTCGCGTAGCCGGTCACGCGTTCCTCGTGCTCCACGACGGTCGCCGTCCCCAGCTTGATCGCGTCGAGCGTCTCCCCAGCGCGGTCATGACCGTGAACGAACGTGCAGACACGATTGCAGACTTCAAGGTCCGCCTCAATCGGCCCGCCGCACTTGATAGCCGGACGGCAAAACCCCGATCGCGGGGCCTTGCATGCAGGCGATGGATTCTCGAGGTAAAAAACCCATCGTCGCATAGAGCGCGAGAGATCGGCTGTGGTATGCGGACTGCAAAAGTCGGACACCTGGAAATTTTCGCTCTGTGGCTCGGTCGAGAACGGCCTGCATCAGGCGGCGACCGATCCTCAAATTCTGCACCCTGGGATTCACGGTGATCGGGCCAACGCCAGCGATCGCAGAGCGCTCGTCGAGAAAGTTGCTGCCCACAACCTCGCCGCTCGCTTCAGCAACAACGCTGAAGAACCGCGGATGTGACAACAGCATCGTGATCAGACCGGTCGCGACGTCCACGGACGGAAAGTCGGGAGCAAAGTTATGTTGGCGGGCAATGGCTTCAAACGCCTCGTAGCAAATTCTGCCGCACGCGCTGATATCGGTTGGACGTCCCGGTCGCAGCGTGACTGGGATCTGAGCGCCTGGTACATCTGCCATTTTCACATCCCTCCTCGAGATCAAGCCTGCGCTCGCTTATGCATCAGAACTCGCACGAGATATAAGGCGCCGATTACGCCGAATACGATCCACGACACAGGATCGAGGTATTTGCCGACCTTCGAGAAGTTACTTCCAAGCATATACCCGAGATAGGTCAGCAACCCAGCCCAAAGAGCAGTTCCTAAGGACGTATAGAAGAGAAACTTCACGAAGTTCATTCCGGCGATTCCGGCGGGAACCGAAATGAGGGAACGCACGCCGGGGATAAGGCGGCACAGCAACACAGCGGCGCCCCCATGCTTGTGGAACCACCGCGACGCACGGTCAACGTCTTGTCTGGATACAGTCAGCCAACGGCCATACTGGTCAGCAAAGCGCTTCACGCGCTCCTCACCGAGTTTTTTGCCGCCATAGTAAAACGGTAACGCGCCTATGACAGAACCGGCCATGCCTGCCAGGGTGGTACCGAGGAATGTGAGTTTATTTTGAGCGACCATGAAGCCGGCGAGTGGCATGATCAATTCAGATGGAATGGGTGGAAAGACGTTCTCAACCAACATAAGTAGCAAAATACCAAAGTAGCCAGTCGAGGAGATGAATGCGATGACCCAGGAAGCCATGAGTATGCGTGTCTCGCTCCTGCATCAAGCCTTCGACGCGCTTGGATCGCTTCGTTGGCGCGATCGAAACTGAGCACGAAGCCGAAGCCGACTCGATGCAGCCGGTGTGTAGCCGTCGCTGAGACGGCCTATCCCCACCGCGCGAGCAAACCGAGCAAATCGCAGACGCGATTCGAATATCCCCACTCGTTGTCGTACCAACTGAGGCACTTTAGATATTTGCCGCCGGTAACGCTGGTAAATGCCGGATCGAAAATAGAAGAGTGGGAATTGCCGATCACGTCCGACGACACCACGGGCGTTTCCATGAGTTGCAAAATACCTTTCATCCGTTCCGACGCCGCCGCAGATTTTATCGCGGTATGAACGTCATCCGGATTGACGCTTTTCTCCAGCTCGACAAACAAATCGACCACCGAACCGTCGGGCACCGGCACACGTGCGGCGATACCGTCCAGCCGGCCTTTCAGCTGCGGCAACACCTCGCCGACCGCTTTCGCGGCGCCCGTGGAGGTTGGAATGATATTCTCTGCCGCGGCGCGGCTGCGCCGCCAGTCCGAGTGCGGCACGTCGGCCAGACGCTGGTCGTTCGTATAAGCGTGCACCGTATTGATGACCCCTTCGACGATACCGAATGAATCATGGAGCACCTTTGCCATAGGCGCCAAACAATTGGTGGTGCAGCTCGCGTTGGAAATCATCCGGTGCTCCGGCTTGAGCCCGTCATCGTTAACGCCGATCACGACGGTATAATCGATCGCATCCTTCGCCGGCACGGTCAGCACGACGCGCTTGGCGCCGGCCTCCAAATGTTTGCTAAGCTGTTCCCTGCTGGTGAATATCCCCGTCGATTCTATGACGGCGTCGATGCCGAGCTCGCGCCACGGCAATTTAAGCGGATCCTTTTCGCGCAGCATGCGGGTTCGACCGTGCGACGTGACCAACTCATCGCCTTCGAGCCGCAAGGTGCCCGAGAATCGTCCCATGACGGTGTCATAATTGAGCAAGTACCGCAGCGCATCGTGGTCGAAGACGTCGTTGATCGCCACCAGCTCGGCGTCGGTCCGCTTGTCCAGAATACGAAACACGGAGCGACCGATTCGGCCAAATCCGTTAATGGCAACTCTCATGCTACACCTCCGTCAAGCTTGCTGTATTGCCGGACCACGTCGAGCACGCGGCATGCATGCCCCAGGCTCTCGTACCAGGCCAGCACTTTGACGATTTTCTTTCCTGCTTTGATGGTCGCGCGCCGAATCGAAGAGCAAGGATTGCCGGCAACCGATGACATCGGATGAAACAATCGGATCATCGGTGACTACCGATCAAGTCCGGCTGCTGAGCAGCAGCGGCGCGCATGACGTCGTTGACTTGATCGACCGTCACGGTGCCGTCGTGCATTACGCAATTCACGTCCAGCAACGATCCGCGCTGGACTGGCACGTTGAGCGCGTAACCGCTCAACTTTCCCGAAAACTTCGGTAGAACCATTTCTACCCACCGCGCCGACTCATTGTTGTTGGGAATGATATTTTCCGCCGCGGAGCGGCTGCGGCGAAAATCCTCGTGGGCGTAGTCCTGCAGCGACTGATCGCTCGAATAGGCATGCACAGTCGTCAGCGACGCATAGTCGACGCCCAAACTCTGATCCAGAAATTGCAACAAGAGCGCAAACGCATTGGTCGTCGCCGAACCGGCGGAAATCATTTTGTCGGCGCCGGTGGCGTGGCCTTCATTGATGCCCGGTATGACGATCCGGTCGATCGGTTCTGACGGAAGCGACGCCAAAATGACCCGCTTCGCGCCGGCGCGCAGATGCGCTTCCATATCGCGCCGACGACGATATCGCCCGGTTGCATCGACAACACAGTCGACGTTCATAATATCCCACGGAACCTCCTCAGGCCGCGCCAGCTGGAACATTCGCGTGCGGAATTTTTTACTAGTCAGGTAATTGTCTTGAAGCTTGCACGACGGCTCCTCCATGCCGTCACTTTGGAGCAGATACTCGATGATTTCCGGTTTGCCGATGTCGGCAACGGCGACGATTTCGATGTCGTCTTTTTCCAGTGCGAGGTGGTAAAGCTGCCGGCCAATCTGCCCTAGGCCCATAATGCCGACTCGGATTTTCCTGTCGCTCATTTCGGTACCTCCGTGTTCAGCAAAATTAAGCTCGTGAGGTAGGCGTTATTCTATACCCGCGTATGTTAAAAATCGATGAATAAAAAACAAAACCGGTTCGCTATGTCGGCTTGCCTAGACTGGCGCGAAGGATCTTTCCGATCGCGCTTTTCGGCAGACTTTCGCTGAACTCGATCTGGTGAGGAATTTTGTAAGGCGCGATTTGAAAACGCAGGCTTTCGCGAATGGATTGGCCGAACTCAGCTGACGGTGCGGAGCCGTCGGCTAAGACGACGATGGCGTGAATCTTATTGCCGATGTCAGCGTCGGCGACGGGAACGACGGCGGCTTCGATGATCGCGGGATGTTTTTGCAGGGCATTTTCGATTTCCGTCGGCGAGATGAATATGCCGCGGCTTTTGAAGCAGTCGTCGCGCCGGCCGGCAATGAAAAAATAGCCTTCGTTATCCTGATAGGCGAGGTCGCCGGTAAGATACCAGCCCTCTCGAATCACCGCTTCGGTTCGTTCACGATCTTTGTAGTAACCGAGAAACAGTCCCGGATCCGAAGTCGAGATCGCGAACTGGCCGAGCTCACCGGTAGCGACGGGTTTTAAGTCGTCATCTAGAATCGCAACGCCGACTCCCGGGAGCAGTTTGCCGACGGAGCCCGGTTTCACCGGATCTCTCACACCGTTACCGATGACGAGCTGATACTCTGATACTCCGTAGTGTTCGTACAACTCGGAACCGACGCGTCGTTTCCATTCCTGATAAGTTGCTTCGCGCAGAGCTTCGCCCGTGGAGTGAGAGCAGCGCAGGCTCTTCAAATTGTGCTGCTTTTCGAATTCGGGCATGGCAAGCAACCGACGGTAAACGGTGGCGACGCAATGCAGGACGCTGACTTTGTATTTCTCGATTGCAGCCAAAACATTTTCCGCTGTGGCGCGGCCGGGAAGGATGGCGCCGGCGACGCCGTTGCGCAGCGGGAAAAGCAAATTGTGCCCGAGCGCGCTGATGAAACTCCATTCGCCTGTCGCCATGACCACGTCGTCCTCTTGCGGCGGCAAGCGGAAACGGTTCAAGTCTCCGAGCGCGACGATCCATCGATGGGCATGGACGATGCCTTTCGGTTTGCCGGTGGTGCCCGAGGTGTAGACGATGAAAGCAGGCTCATCGCTCCGCGTATCGGCCGTGGCGACGGCTGTGGCCGAATTCGCAGCCAACGAATCGAATGGTATTTCGCTGCCCGCCGCTTCGCCTGCACAAACGACGTGCTTGAACAAACCGCTGCCGCTAAGTTCGCGCACGGCGCCGCTGCGCGATGTTTCGGTGAAGATCACCTCCGGTCTGGTTTGTTCGAGTACCGCGGTCAACTCGACTGCGGTGAGCAGAGAGTTGACCAGAACGGGAATGATGCCGAGCTTCACCGCAGCGAGAAACGCGGCAGCGAACTCCGGCGAGTTACTCATCTTGAGGAGAACGAGATCGCCGCGTTTTAAATTCAGATCGAGTAAACCGGCGGCCACGGTGTTGACGCGCTTGCTGCAATGCTTCGTACGTGACGATTCCGAAGTCGCCGATGAGCGCCGGCAGCGAACCGCAACCGCGCGTCATCGACGCCTCGAGCACATCGTGCGCTAGGTTTAGTTTCTCCGGCACGACTCGATAGTCGTGCCAGGGACTTGGCGAAACCGTCATCGTTGGCTATTTTTTCGTTTTTTTGCCGGGCTCTTTTTCGGAAACGGCCAGTCGGCAGCGTAAGGATCAGTATAGCGTGGCGGACGCTTCTCCACGAAGGCGCGCATGCCCTCTTGGCAGTCTTTAGTTCGGGTAATTTCGAGCACGGCGTCGAGCTCCTGCTGATAACCTTCATCGGTGCGGTTCCAGTTCCAATACATTTTGACCAACCGCTTGGCTTGGCGCACGGATAAATACGGATTTGCCGCGATGCGCCCGGCAAGAGCGAACGCCGTAGCGAGAAGTTTGGCAGCCGGCACCACTTCTTCGACAAGACCGATACGCAGCGCTTCTTTGGCGTCGATGATCTCGCCGGTCAGAATCAGACGCATCGCCCGGCCGACGCCGATCAGCTTGGGCAAATTGCGCGCGCCGCCGCTTTCGGGCACGAAGCCGGCTGGCACGGCCACTTCACCGAAGCGCGCGCGGTCCGAAGCGATGCGCATATCGCAGAGCGTCGCCATCTCCAGGCCGACGCCGACCGCGGCGCCGTTGATGGCGGCGATGGTCACTTGCGGCAAATCTTCGAGCTTGCGCATGGCGCTTTGCAAAACTCGGTGACGCAGATCGTTAAAAAAATACTCCGCCATCTCCTTGTACGGGCCGGTGATACCCATGGAGCCTTCGAAGGCGCCGAGCACGTCGCCTTCGGACTTAAGATCGCCGCCAGCGCAGAAGCCGCGCCCTTCTCCGGTCAAGATCACGACCTTGATGATGGAGTTGCGCGCGATCTCGTTACACAAAGCATCGAGCTCAAGGCGCATGAGCGGATCGACGGCGTTGAGTTTCTCGGGGCGACTCAGCGTGATGACGCCGATGCAAGGCTCGCCAGGGTTGTTCGGGTTATCGTGCACCGACCATTTGAGTGCTTTGTAATCCATCTAACGCTCCTCGAGAATCATAAAGTTTGTCAATGTTTCAAGCGCATGATGTCCGAACACCCCTCTTTAGCAAAGAGGGGCTAGGGGAGATTTTCCGAGTCGCTCGCTACTTTGTACGTCAGCAAATCCCCCTCGATCCCCCTTTTTCAAAAGGGGGAAGTAAAACAACTCGTGGTGATTTGCAGAGATTCTCTTCGACAAGAGCGCCTCTTTCCTTTCTTTCTAAGAGGGATTGATGCAGACGCGAAGCGCGCGGTCAAAACTTTATTTCTTTTTTTGCTGACCGTAGTACGACGTATTCACGGCGACTTCGTCGGTCGATTTCCGCTCGCGAGCGATCTTTTCGCCGGTCTGCCAGAAATCGCCGGCGACGGCGAGCTTGGCTTCTTCGTCGAGCTCCGAATTCCAATCGCCGAGCGAGTAGCCGAACCAGGGCGACTCGGGCTCGAGCTTCGGCAGCTCGAGCCTTTCCCAAAGCTTGCGCGCGCGCTCCATGTATTCTTGCTTGGGTAAAGAAATCGGCGGAAAGGTCTCTTTCAATGTCGCATCCCAGAGCAGGCAGGAATCGTCCGCGCCACCGCGCGCGTCATGGCGCGGCGCGTGGCCGATATCGGTGCCGCGGATGATTTGCACGTCGCGGTGCGGTTGCGAGCGATAGCCGAGCGCCCAGAACACCGCGTCGAGATTTTCCGGATCGATATCTTCATCGACGGCGATGACGATCTTCGACATCGCCGGACGGAAGGTAACCGCCGCCATCAAGGCACGCCAAACTTCGGCTTGGCTGGGCTGGCGCATTTGAATCACGGTCAGCTTTTGCGTCGCCGTCAGCGGCTCGTGCAACATCACGCGGGTAACGCAGTTGATACCGAGAGTATTTTTCAAATGGTCGAGATAAAGCGGCTCGTAGGCCATTTTCTTGATCACGCTCGACTCCGACGGCGTCACCTGGCTGATGATCGAGCAGAGAATCGCTTTTTTGCGCCGCGTGATCGCGGTGACTTCCATGTAGGGGTTGTATTCCTTCGGATTGACGTGGCCGTGGGATTCGCCGAAGGGCGCTTCGGGTTCGAGGTATTCCGTCGAAACAAAACCTTCGATGATGATCTCCGCGTCGGCGGGAACCATTAACGGCACTGTCTTCGCCTGGACAATTCGAATCGGCGCTTTCACCAGCCCGCCGGCGACGGCGAACTCGTCGACATCGTAGGCAAGCTTCTGGGCTGCGACATAAGAAATCGCGGGCACCCCCCCGATGCAGAGCGCAGCGGGCATCTTCTCCTTGCGCGCGCGGTACTTTTCCCAATGGACGTAGATGCCTTGCCCCAATTCGAGCGATGGATTGCAGCCGACCCGATCGCGCGCCTTGATCATGGCGCGGTAAGTCCCAATATTGTGAATGCCGCTATCGGGATCTTTGGTAATATAGTGCGCTGCGCTGATATAGGGCGCGTTGTCCCAACCCGGCGTGGAAATCGGCACCGGAATACTATCCAAGCCTTGGCCGGCTTTTTTTAATTCTTCACCGAGGGTGACGATTTCGTGCACGGGCGCGGCCTCGGATGGAATCTCCACCGGCTGAACCGGATTCGTTTTCGCCTGGGCCCAGAGCTGATTTACTTTTGTCGGATCGGTGCCGAGACCGATGCCGTAGATGCGCCGGTTCGCCGCCAGAATACCGATCGCGACGGGAATGTCGTACTGCTTGCCTTTCGCGTCCACCGGCTGCTCGAACAAAAACGCCTTGCGGTCTTTCTCTTTGATGCCGCCGCGGAACTGCCAGCGCACTAACGGATGCATTTCCTGGTCTTTATCCACCGGCTCCTTGACGCGGATCAACAAACCTTCGCGTTCAAGCTGCCTCAAGTGATCGTGCAGATCGGGATAGCCGCGCGCTGGGATTGCCGATTCGTCCTGGGCGACCGCTAATTTCTTTTTTGCCATGGCACTTTGCTCTCAATAGTTTTCAATCGCTCGCAGCCTATAACAATTATTTTTTTCGGTAAAGCCACGGCGGTTTTCGGTAGTGGTTTTGAACCCGCCATGAGGCTCACCCATCGAAAAAGATTCCTTGCTCCCAAATTAAGAGATTTGTCATCTCGAACAAAGTGAGAGATCTTTCCAAACAAACCACAACCTAATGGCAAATAACGAGCTCTTGCTGACTTGCTACCTAGGTTGACCGCTTTGCCTTCAGATTGATAGAAGGGCCTATCCAGCAGAACAGGAGACAAAATCATGAGTGAAGGGAACGGAAACGCTCCTCAGTTCGGTATTCGGAAAAATGTAAAACTGATCGGCCGAACCGACGTAGCGGGGGGCGGGCAAGTCGTCGTCGAGAACGGCTATGCATTCGTCGGTCACATGGATCCGCCGCATGGCACGTCGATTCTTGACGTGAAAGACCCGAAGCACCCGAAAGTTATCGCGGAGATTGAAATTCCCCAGGGCGTGCATTCACACAAGGTGCGCGTCAGCGGCGACATTATGCTCGTGAATCTGGAAAGATACCGGAGCAAAGAGAAGCAGCCTACCGGACTCAAAGTCTACGACATTTCCAACCGGGAAAGGCCCAAAGAGATCGCGTTCTTCGAAACCAACGGGGGCGTTCACCGTTTTACCTTCGATGGCCGCTACGCCTATATCTCGGTGCACATGGAAGGATACGTCGGGCGCATCCCGATGATCCTGGATCTCAAGGATCCCACGCATCCGGAAGAAGTCGGAAGATGGTGGATGCCCGGTCAGTGGATCGGCGGCGGCGAGACACCGTCGTGGGAAGGCACCGCGCATCAGTGCCACCACCCAATCCGGCGCGGCGACCGGCTCTACACGAGCTACTGGCACGGCGGTTTCGTGATCCTGGATATCGTCGACATGAGCCGTCCGAAATTCATCAGCGGCCTCAACTGGTCGCCCCCCTACCCCTCGCCTATCCACACGACCTTGCCGATCCCGTGGAAGCTCATGAACCGCGATGTCATGGTCGTAACCGACGAAGAAGCGGGCAAGCGCGCGCCGATGCCGTATGCATTTATGTGGATGGTCGATATCACGGAAGAAACCCGTCCGGTGCCGATCTCGACATTCAACACAGCGGAAGCTCACAGCATCGAACCGGGCCATCAATACGGCGCGCACCAACCCGCCGAACAAGTCTACGACAACAAAATGTTCGTCACCTGGTTCAGCGGCGGCCTGCGCGTCATAGACATCAGCAATCCCTATATCCCGACCGAGATCGGTAGCTATGTGCCGGCTCCCGGCCGCGGACAAAAGACCGTCAAGAGCAACGATATCTTCCGCGCCGACAATGGTTTGCTTTATTTGATCGATCGTCTGGACGGATTGGAGATTCTCGAAAGCGAAGTGTGATCGCGGTTGAAACCGTTCGGCGTATTTAAGACCGCCTTTGAGATCAATCCAACGACGCGCCAAGAACCCGAAGACTTGGCAAAAGAATTCGTGGCGCAATCGAAGGATCTCGTCGCCCGCATGAATAAGCTCATGGGCAAGTAGCTAACTCGTCGCTTCTCACTCCTCCTCATCATCGAACGGAAGTTCGGGTAGTCTTGTGAGATTGCCGACGAACCGTTCTCGGTCAAAAGGCTTCTGGTGTTTCATGATATCATAGAGCTCCACGGCGATAGCACACCCGATTAACTTTCTCGTCTCGGTCTTCGAGTGCCCTTCGCGCACAAGCCGATTAAACGTCTCGCGCGTTTCCGGAGGATCGTTCCCTTTAATTTGGTTATCGATCACGTCAAAAATTGTCTTCTGCAGTCGAGGATTGTATTTAGGCAAATGATTGGGATCCTTTTCTCCGGTATCGAGAAATACTAACTAAGCGCGACCATGCACAATATTTAGACTCGAATCCTTCACTATCAACAGCAGCTACTTCATTCCGTAGGCGCTAAAAGTCTTTTGGATGAAGCCACTATCCTCCAATTTTTTCAATGGCCGGTTATCGATCAAATCTTCGACTTTGACGTTGCCGACGATCGGGTTTTGTATTTTGATCAGACGTTGGATGTTGCGTAGCCCGTCGAGAGACACATAAGGCTTTGGATCGCTGATTTGCACCAGGTCTCGATATCCCTGCTCCGCTACCGAACTGTCGGTAATTTTTAGCCGCTTCATGATCGTGTTCACGACGGCGGCCTTGTTCGGCGGCGCGAGGATAAACGCCAAACTCTCTAGCAATGCCTTTAGGATATTTTCGGCCAGCTCCGGTTGTTGCTGGAATAACGCGCGCGTGCCGACGATCACGTTGCTGACGTAGGGGATCTTGGTTTCCGAAAGCTCGGCGATGACCGAAAAGCCTTTTTGTTTGAGCCGGCGGCTGAAGACACCGTCAAGCACGGTTACATCGATCGTGCCGGACTCCATCGCCTGGGCCAACACAGTTTGATCGCCGATATTTAGAATATTGATGTTGTCGCGCCGTTGATCGAGTCCGAGATATTCCAGTCCCAAGACCGCGCCCATCCACACCGACCCACCGATCGCTTGGACGCCGAAACGCTTACCGCGGAGGTCTTCCGCTTTTTTGAGTTCGGGCCTGGCGATCATGGTATAGGTTAAACGATTCGTGAACGACGCGATCATCCTCAAATCAGTGCCGCTGCTCGCCGCGCCGAGAATCGATGCCGGCCCTGCATAAGCAAGTTGAGTCGCGCCCGAGCTGACCGCGGCGACTTGAATGGGACCCGTGCGAATGAATACGACATCGGCATCCACACCATGCTTTGAGAAGAATCCCTGTTCCTGCGCGATCCAAAGCGGCGTCTGCCGCGGGTTGATGCCGGCGAAGGAGATGGCAATTTTCGGCCCGGCGAGAGCGGCGGCTATTTCAAACCCGACCTCGAATGGGAGTAAAGCGAGCGTCAAAAAGATCGCAAATAAATTACCTATCGAAGGCGCCATTATTCCTCCGTCAAGTTGCTTCCGCCCAAGATCCTCCTCATTGAGACTTCATCACCGAATGGAGCTACATGCCGAATAGCCGCATGGCGTTGCCGCCGAGAATCTTCTCCTTGTCGGCGTCCGACATCCCCTTTAGCTCTTTTATCATCTTCACGGTGCCGACGTTCCAAGTCGCGGATGGATCGCCATGCGGATAGTCGCTGCCGACGGTGAGGTTGTGATCGGGCCAGAAATCGCAAACGTATTTAAGCGAAGTTTCCGCCGCGAAAGCTGACACCCAGATCTGATTGAAGAACTCACTCGGAAGTTTGCCCAGTCTGGCCTTGGCTTTGACGTCCATATCGAGCCGCTCCATCAGCCAGGGCACGAACGCCCCCGATCCCTCGACGAAGCAGATCCGCAGTTTGGGAAATTCTTTCAAGGCGCCGCGCAAGATCAGACTGCCGATATCCACCATGTAGCGAAACGGAAAAGCCAACAGGAAGGCCAGCGCGTTGTTATCGGCTTCTAAAAATAACTGTTCGATGCCGACCAACGCCGGATTGGGATGGCCGTCGCGGTCCGAAGCGGTGTCGTGCACCAATACCGGAATATCGAGCTGGCAGATCTTATCGTAGAGCGGCCAGAGTTTCTCCGCGCCGAGATTGGCGTTCTCGAACCCACCCATGAACTTCACGGCCCTGAGACCAAGGGTTTTAACCGCTCTATCGATCTCGCGGCACGACTCCTCGACGTCTGGAAGATAAACCCAGGCGACGCCGATGTACTTCTCCGGATGGGCGCATTCTTTTAAGTCCTGGGCGACGGCGTCGTTGTACGCGCGGGCAAGCTCGCAACCCAGTTCGCGGTCCCAGGTGTAAAGCAGCTCGCGGTTCTCCGGGATCAGCACGTGGACGTCGAATCCTTCCCAGTCGACATGCTGATCGCGTGTATCCAAATGCCAGCGCCCTTTGGGCGCCTGGTTTTTGATCAGCGTGCCGTCCGGCAAAACCGATCTTACATCGTCGCCGTTTTTGACCACGCGCGGCGAGTGCGGATATTTCGCGCTGACTCCTTCTAAAAATTTAACTGGAAAATAATGTGAGTCGCAGTCGATATACATTCTTATTCCCCTCAGCTGATACCGAATGTTTGACGAAATGATTTCTGATAGCTGTCGATGTTGCGAAAGACCGCATCCCAGTTGGCATCCCAAAAGCGAATTCCTTTGAGCTTGAGAAGCTCACCGCTCAGCTCGACATCCGAGCGGACCGGATAACGCAGCGCCACGTTTTGAACAGCCTTCTGGCCGTCCCGTGACAGAATGAAATCGATGAACAACTTGCCGGCGCCGGGATGGGGCGCATTCTTCGCTAGCGCGATCGCGATCGGAGGACGATTATATCCCGGCTCGGTGACCACCCAGTCGAGCGGACAACCCTTTTGCTTGAGCCTTTCGGTGTGATGGAAGTGAATGCCGATCATCAGCGGAAATTCGCCGGCGCACAAGAGTTCGATGGCCAAGCTCGGGTCTCTGCCGTAGCGCAGATCCTGCTGCGCCAGCCGGCGCATGAACTGAGATCCTTTTTCCTTGCCCATGATCTCGAACATGGTCGCGTACCACTCGATATCATCTTCGTTCAACCACATCTTCCCTTTCCATTTGGGCAAGAGAAAGTCCTCGTAGGCGCGCGGCGCTTCCGCCCGCGCCACCTGCCGGGCGTGAAACGCGCTCACGAAACTCACCGTGTAGGCGGCGGTCCAGTAGCCGTCTTTGTCCTTGAGGTTGTTGCTGATCGTAGCTCGTTCCGGCGACGAGTACGGCGTCAGCGCGCCTTTTTGAGCGAGAAGCCAGGCTTGGAGCCCGCCGATTCCGCCGTAAACGTCCGCGCTGAACAATCCGGCGCGCTGCTCTCGAAGAATTCTTTCGTACACGGCGGTGGTGCCCTGACGGTGATAGTTGGCTGTGATCGCGGGGTATTTTTCGTTGAAGTGTTTCATCAACGCGTGCATATGGTCGATTTGAGTCGTCCCATAGATCATCAGGCTGGCTTCTTTGGTCGCCGTTTTCACCAATTCGTCCGAGGCGCCGCGTGCGCGCGTCTCGCAAAGCAGCGCGACCAATGCCACGAATACCCAGAGCGATATCTTCTTAAATGAAAGCGACACCGCGCCTGCTCGCTTCGTGTCAATGCCCTCTTAGAGCAGCCAATCCATGCCGTAGAGCCTGACCGCGTTGGCGAACGTAAGCTTCCGGCGCAGATCGTCATCCAGATGACCCATGGTATCGCGGATGAAACTCTGCGAGTCGGGGAAAATACCGTCGGCATGGGGATAATCGGACGCCCAACAGAAGCTCTCGGCGCCGTAGTCTTTTGCCAAGAGCGCGCCGACTCTGTCGTCTTGAAACGTCGCCCACATTTGGCGCTTGAATAGCTCGCTCGGTTTCGTGCTGATCAAATCGTCATACATGCCTTCTTTGTATTTCATCTCGAGGCGTTCGAGGACGTAGGGAATCCAGCCGATGTGGCTCTCCGCCATTACCACTTTGAGCCCAGGATGCCGCTCCAAGGCGCCGCACAAAAGTATCGCCACGAGGCACTCGTCGGCCTGCATGGCGACAACCGCCTGATGCGTCGCTTGAGAAACTCGCGGCAAATCTCCCTTGAGTTTCTGTTCGACGCTGATCGGCCCGCAGGTCGTCGTGCCGTGGCCGACACCGATATGGAACGACAAGGCCACGTCGTTTTCCTCCGCCGCTGTCCACATGGGCTCCCACATGGTGTGCCAAATCGGCTCAGGGCCGTTGAACCAATCGATCATCGCGCCGCGCAAGCCCAAGCCTTGCTTGCCGACCCGGCGCAGCTCTGCGCTCGCCGACTCAGCCGAGGACGCCGGGATATTGGCGATACCGATGAAGCGTTTTGGATTGTAAGAACAAAACTCCGCAATGAAATCGTTATAGGCCTGGTAGGTGGCGGCAATCACCTCGGGGTCTTTGATGCTGTCTTCGATGAAGCGAATGCCGTAGATCACTTCGGCTTCGACGCCGTCCATATCGAGATCCGCGAGTCTCAGTTTGGGATCGGGCGGATGACTCGGTTGCCAGCCTGCTTCGGCCATGCGCCGACCGCGGTGAGTCGTCATTTGTCCCCGTCCCATCCAGGCGGCGTGCGCGCCCATCTTCGCGCCATCTCCTACCCAGGTCGGCTTGCCCTCGTTATCGATCACCCGAGGCACTCGATCTCGCATCCGAGCAGATACACGCGAGGTAAACGTATCGGCAGGAAGATAGAATAAGTCCATATGCCCATCAGCCGACACAATTTTGTTTGCCATTTGCATTCTTCCTTTCTGGATTGAGCTCAAATCACCCATGAGAGAATCGCAAGCAGACGCGGATTAGTTGGCCGGAGCATAGGTCCAATCAACATAAATCGTCAAGAGAAACTCGCGCGGTAAATTTTTTCGATGATCGTTCTGCCCGGCTGTGTCTCGGTTTGTCGTTGAGCCACCTTTGATATAAGAACACGGCAACGCGTGTTCAGCGTAGGATTGAAGGGCCGAATCGCAAAGCCGCGACTGGTTCTGAGATATGCTCGATCCATCGCCTGTCACCGCGTCAATTTATCGAACTATGAATGACGACAAGAGCCGGCTTTCGCTGCTGCGTCATCGCGACTTTTGTGTGTTCTGGACCGGCTCGTTTCTGTCCAGCATCGGCACGCAGTTCACTACGGTGGCGATGGCCTGGCAAATCTATGAATTGACCAACTCGGCGCTGCAGATCGGTCTGCTCGGCGTCGCGCGCGCGCTGCCGCAAATCGCGCTGTTGCTCGTCGGCGGTCTGCTCGCCGACGCGATGAATCGGCGCAAGCTGATGATGTGCACCCAGTTGGGCTTGTTCTGCGTTTCGACTCTTCTGGCTCTGTTGACTTTTGCCGGTAAGGCCTCGCCGCATATGCTCTACGTCGCAACGGTGTTCTTGGCGTTTTTCACTTCGCTCGAGCAGCCGTCGCGCCAATCGATGATCCCGAGCTTGGTGCCGCGCGCGCAATTGGCCCAAGCCCTGGCGCTGCAAGGCACGCAACGTTACGTTCCGATCATCGCCGGTCCGTCCTTGGCTGGCGTGGTCTTGGCTCTGTGGGGACCCGCCGCGTGCTACGCCGTCGACGCCTGCTCGTGGTTGGCGATGCTTGCCGCGCTCAGGTTGTTGCGGACCAAGATACCGGAAGGCGGAGGATGGAAGACGATTTCCGTCGATTCGCTCCGCGAAGGATTGCAATTCGTCTGGTCCCATGGCGTGATTTTTCCACTCATGATCTTGGACTTCAGCGCGACGTTTTTTGGCAACGTGCGCGGCTTATTCCCGATCTACGCGCGCGACATTTTGTTCGTCGGGCCCAAAGGACTCGGACTTTTATACGCCTCGCGCGCCGTCGGTTCATTGCTGGCTGCCGGCGCCATGGCGCTGTTCGGCCCCGTAAGACACAGCGGCCGCTGGATTTTTCTCGGTATCGCCATTTACGGAGTCGCCACGATGCTGTTCGCCGGCTCCCAGGTCTTCTGGTTTTCGTTTCTCATGCTGGCGCTTACCGGCGCCGGCGACACGATCAGCTCGATTCTTCGATCGACGATCAACCAGCTGAGCACGCCCGACGAGTTGCGCGGCCGCATGTCGTCGATCAACAGCATTTTCACCAGCAGCGGTCCTCAGCTCGGTCAGTTTGAATCCGGCGTCGTCGCCGCTTGGCTCGGCGCGCAAATGTCCGCCTTGACCGGCGGCTTGGCGACGTTGCTTGTATTGGCCGTCGTCGCCGCGACTTTTCCAAGAGTGCACCGGTTTAAGAATCCGCATTTTTTTAGTTAATGAACCTTGCTGCGGCGCCAGACAGGAAAGGCCAAATTCTATGACAAGACAAATCACGCGAAGCCTGATCGGTGCTTTTCTTTTGCTTGTGAGCCTCGCACAGATTTCGCCGCTCGCCGCCGCGTCGCTGGAAAAAGTCAACGCCAGCTACGGCGCCATCTCGGGCTCGATGGCACAAACCTGGGTAGCCAAAGAAGCGCGCCTCTACGAAAAGTACGGCTTGGATCTAAATCTCGTCTACATCTCCGGCGGGCCGCGCAGCATCATGTCCCTGATCGGCGGCAGCGTGCAATTCGTCAATCACTCCGGCATGCCCGCGTTGGAAGCCTACCAGCGCGGCGCCGACACCGCGCTGATCGCCTCGCCGATGAATCAGCTCGAGCACTCGCTGGTCGTGCAAAAAAATATTACGAGCGCCGAGCAGTTGCGCGGCAAAGTGTTGGGCATGAGCACAGCGGGCTCACTGACCGACATCCTGCTACGCGAAGGCCTGCGCCTGAATGGCATCGCCGAGAAAGACGTGACCATCGTCCCTGTCGGCGATCTGGGCGCGCGCCTGAGCGGTCTGCAAACCGGTCGCATCCACGGCGCGATCATCGCCGGCATCCAGACGCTAACGGCAAACAAACTGGGCTTTCGCACGCTCATCGACTACTCCAAGCTACCGCTGGAAATTTCCGGTTCCGGGATCCTCGCGCGCCGCTCTTATGTGAGTAAGAATCCGGACATCACCCTTAAGTTCCTCAAAGCCTGGATCGAAGGACTGTACTTGTTTCGCGCCAAACCTGAGTTCGCCTTGGCCACATTAAAAAAATATGTCGCGACTCAAGACGCTGAAGTTCTGAACACGATCTATAATCTTTACAGAGAAAGACTGATGACCAAACCCACGCCGACGGCGCGGGTGGCCAAATCGATGCTTTACTTGTTGTCCCGCTCGAGTCCTGAAGTCGCCGGCGTCAATCCGGAAGGATTCATCGAAGCGCGCTACATCAACGAATTGGAAAGCTCCGGCTTCTTCGACGAGATGAACCGACTGTATGCCAAGTAGAAATTAGATTAAGTTCGGAAGTTACGCGTCCGGCAATGCTTTCGCCATTAGCTCCAGGTGATTGGCGATGGTTTCCACGCCGAGAACGTTGGTGGGATGCTGATAAATCGGCAGGATATCTTTCTGACGCATGCGCTGGGGCACACGGCGGTAGAGCTCATCGAGCAGAAGGATGGCGTCGGCCCAGTAGGTTTCTTTATAGCGGCGCATCGTCGCATCGTGAACCGAATCGGACTGCCGCATCCACTGCTCTCGCATGGCTTTACGCTCGTCGAGAGCGATATTCGGGCCGATTCTTCTTGTCGTAATCGGCCATGAGCTCTCGATCTTTTTGATTGTACGACTCGACCATATCCCGAATGTTTTTAACCAGCCGGAGGGTTCGCTGTTTGAGTTCCTTGTTCGAAATTTGCGAATAGACGGATTTTTCGGATTTTTCGGCGGCCGCGCCAAGACAGGTGACGGCCAGGAACAGGAGCAGCCAAACACGGTAGTGCTTGCCAAGATGTAACGACATTTGCATCGCTGGACTTGCTCGACTCGCTGTTTAGCTTACTACCTTTTCACAGCGCATCAACCCGGCTCTGTAGGCATGATCGATCGAACAAAACCCATGCGCGCATGCGTGCGCACATCATGAGTTTTTTTTGCCGCGAAACAGCGGGAACGATCAAAAACAGGATTGTCAGCGCCAGCAGGACGGCGCAAATCGGCCGAGTGTAAAAGATCGCGAAATTGCCGCGCGAGATGAGCAGCGATTGGCGCAGCGACGTTTCCATCACCGGGCCGAGCACCATCGCGAGGATAAACGGCGCCCCTTCGAAGCCAAGGCGCCTCAAGAAAAAGCCGGCGATGCCGAAGATGAGCATGATGAGGATTTCCGTTGTGTTGGAATTAAGCGTGTAGACGCCGATCAGGCAGAACAGCAAAATCAACGGAAATAAAATCGTGTACGGCGTCTTGAGCAGGCGCACCCAAATACCGATCAGGGGCAAATTCAACACCAGCAGCATCGCGTTGCCGATGTACATGCTGGCGATGAAGCCCCAGAACAGTTCCGGATACTTGCTGATAAAGAGCGGGCCGGGCTGGATGCCGTGAATCATCAGGGCGCCCATGAAGAGCGCCATGATCGCGCTGGTCGGGATGCCGAGCGAGAGCAAAGGAATAAACGATCCGGCCGTGGCGGAATTGTTGGCCGCTTCGGGTCCGGCGACCCCTTCGATTACACCGGTGCCGAATTTTTCCGGATAGCGCGACATGCGCTTTTCCATCGCATAAGAAACAAACGACGCGATTACCGGACCAGGGCCGGGCAAAATGCCCAAGAGAAAGCCGATGACGGAGCCGCGCGCGATCGGCCAGCCGCTGTCGCGCCAATCTTTCGCGTTGGGCAGCAATCCTTTGATCTTTGTTTGGTAAATCGATTGCGTGCCCGTGGCGCCCAAGTTCTCCAGCACCTCGGCGATACCGAAAAGCCCCATAGCCACGGGCACAAGACCCAAACCATCGCGCAAGGTCAGACTGCCAAAGGTAAAGCGCTCTTCGCCCGAAATCGGATCCATGCCGACGCTGCCAGCGAGCAGCCCCAGCGTAGTCATGATCAACGCCTTGAGCATCGATCCCTGCGTAAGATAGGCGACCAGAGTCAAACCGGTGAGCGTCAGCGCAAAATATTCCGGCGGCCCGAAGCGGAGCGCCGCTCGTCCAAGCATCGGCGCGAGAAACATGAGCCCGATCACGCCGAAAGTTCCAGCGATAAACGAGCCGAAAGCGGAGATGCCCAACGCCGCGCCCGCGCGGCCTTGGCGCGCCATACGGTAACCGTCGAGACAAGTAACTACCGACGCCGTCTCGCCCGGGATATTGACTAGAATCGACGTCGTCGAGCCGCCGTACATGGCGCCGTAGTAAATGCCGGCGAGCATGATGATCGCGGTCGCCGGCTCCATTTTGAACGTCAATGACAGCAAAAACGCGATCGCGCCGACTGGACCCAAGCCCGGCAATACGCCGACCAGCGTGCCGACCAGGGAGCCGAGAAAACAAAAAAGCAAATTTGTCGGCGTGAGTGCGACCGAGAAGCCGAGCGCGACATTGGTGAAGAGATCCACCTCAGATTCCCAAGATGCCGGTGGGGAGAGGAATACCGAGAAGCCAGCCAAAAATGGCGTAGGAGATCAGCGCCGTCGCCACAGCGATGCCGATGACTTTGGACCACCTCTGAGCCTCTATCGCACGCAGCAGCAAGATCATCAAAAGAAAGGTCGTTAGAAAAAACCCGGCGCGCTCGAGTACAAAAGCAAAACCCACCATCGTTGCCAAAGTCGCGCCGATTCTTGTCCAACCTTCGGCGGCGAGCGGTTCAGAGCGGCTTGCGGATTGGGGTCCAAGGAGTGCCTGGAGCAACGCGATGCCGGAAAAAATCAGCAACAATACCGCTAGAATCTTCGGAAAGAATGCGGTTTGCGGCACGCGCATGGTGCCGAACGAAAGATGGCGGCTTTCCAGGAGGATAAATCCAGCCAATCCGATTAGGATCACGGACACTGCGGCATCGGACCGTTTCATCGATTTAAGACAAAGATGAATTCAAAGCACGCTCAGTTGCCGATCTTAGCAACGCGCGTTACCTCGGACCACTTGCGTTCTTCCTCGGTGTAAAACTTCGCCGCTTCCTGGGGGCCGAGATTTTCGATCAGCGCTTGCGCCTTTTCGATATGGGCGGCGACTTCCGTATCTTTCAGGCTTTCGCTGAGCGCCGCAGCCAGCCGTTTGACGATCGCCGCCGGCGTTTTTGCCGGCGCGAAAAAACCCACCCAGATTTTCAAGTTGAGCTCGGGGAAACCTTTTTCTACCGTCGTCGGTATATTGGGAAAGTCTTTAAGTCGTCGATTGGAAGCCACCGCCAACGCCCGCATGGTGCCGGCTTCGATGTGGCTTCGGGTCGTACCCAAGGTCAAAAATGCGATATTTACATGACCGCCGAGCACGGCGGTGGCCGCCGCCGATTCCGAGCCAAGGGGAACATGGGTGAGATCGATCTTGGTTTTGAGCTTCACCAGCTCGCCGATAAAATGCGGCGTGGTGCCGGGCCCGGCCGAACCGTAAGTCAGCGCCCCGGGGTTTTTCGCCGCCTCGGCGATGAATTCTTCGAGCGTCTTCCACGGCGCATCCGCTTTCACTACGGTGGTGTTCGGGCTGCTGGTCGCGAGATTCAGCGGCGTGAAATCCTTCATCGCGAAACCGGAATTCTTATTGACGAGCGGAATCAGCAGTATCGGCGGCGGCGTGACGAGAATCGTGTAACCGTCCGGCGCAGCGTCCTTGGCGGCCTGAATACCGACGGCGCCGCCACCACCGGCTTTGTTGACGATAATCACCTGCTGACCGAGAAGCGCGGTCATCTTCGGCGCGACGATGCGCGCGACGATGTCGGTCACGGCTCCCGGCGGAAAAGGATTGATGATCTGCATGGTCTTGGTCGGATACTCTGCCGCCTCGGAAATCGCCGCAGCGGCGAAGATGCTACGCCAGAGAAAAGCAGCGTAACGGCGCGTTCATAGAGCGACTCCCGAGCCACATGCAAAAATTTCACAGGCCGCACCTCCGATGGTTGAATCGCTATCTCTGCTAACAGAATCCGCTACAGAGTGTCAAACCAACCTTCATCTTGCTTGACACAACCGAAGATAATTCCTAGAAGGAGGAAGCATTAAAGCAAACCGACGCGGGCGCGTGTAACGCGCGCCTGCGGACTTTCGAGGGATTGGCGATATGGGAACCGTCGCGGGAGCGCAGCAGATTCTCGCAGGATTGAAAGAAGCCGGCATCGACCTCGTATCGAGCGTTCCCGATATCAATATGATGCAGCTCATCAATCTGCTTTACGAAGATAAAGACATCGCTCATGTCCCCGTCGGCCGCGAAGAAGAAGGGATCGGCGTCTGCGCCGGCGCGCATCTGGGCGGCAAAAAAACGGCCATGTTGATGCAAAACGGCGGCTTGCTGAACAGTTGCAACGGTCTCACGACGACGGCGCTTCAGTTCGGCGTGCCGATCCTGCTCCTGATTTATTATGCCGGCGATATCGGCGACAACGCCTTTCACATGGTCGGCCTCGTCACCGAGCCGGTGCTGCAAGGATTGGGCATCAAATACGTCGTGCTGCGCGATCCGGCGAAAGTGAAGCAAGACATCGGCGGCGCCGTCGTGCTGGCGAACAGCTCCAAACGACCGGTCGCTTTGCTCCTCACCCGCGCGGTCTTATAAGGTTCATCATGAAACGCTTTGAATGCTTGCAAGCGATTGCGCCGCTGATCGATAAAGAATTGTTCGTCACCACCGCGGGCGGCGCTACCGCCGAGTGGAATGCGCTGCGGCCGAGCGACGGCAATATTCAAGTCAAAACCCTCGGCCTGTGCTCCTCCATCGGTCTCGGCCTTGCCATCGCGCTTCCCCAGCGCAAAGTTTTCGTCTTCGACGGCGATGGCGCTCTGTGGATGAATCTCGGCTCGCTCGCGACCATCGGCCTGCATCAGCCGAAAAATCTCATTCACATTTGCTGGGACAACCAGCAATACGAATCTTCCGGCGGCGAACCGACGGTTGCAACCGCGGGCAAGATCGATTTCGCCGGTGTGGCGCGCAACGCCGGCATCCAAAGTTCCAGCGCCGCGGCCACCGTCGACGAACTGAAACAGGCCGTGAATCATGCCCTAGGCCACGACGGACCGCATTTTATCTGGGCGCGCATCGAAGCCGGCCGCGCCGAAGCGCCGCCGCTGCGCTACGACGAGCTGGAAAATAAATATCGCTTCATCCGCTACATCGAAGACAGTGAGGGCATCAATATTCTCCGCGTGCCTATGCCTGCGAGCTACTTACAAAAATAACCGAAGCTCGCTCCGATATTCATAATCCCATTGTCTTCTTTTCCGGTCGCCTGCGCAGGCCAAGCAAGGCCCGGCAATGGGCACGCATGCAAAAGCCGCGAATTCAGGTCGATCGAGTCAGCGAGAGGATTGTCGATGATTAAAAAATTGAATATCCCGGCTGCTCTAGTCGCGCTTTTATCCGTTTGCTGGAATGCACCTGCGTCGGCGCAAGCAACCAAAGTAGCCATTGGCTACAGCGGCATCAGCGCCGATCAACTGGTGATCTGGGTCGCCAAGGATACCGGTATCTTCGCAAAGAATAATCTCGATGCGCAGCTGATATATTTCACGGGCGGAACGCTGTCCGTCACCGCGATGGTTTCAGGCGATACGCCGCTGATTCAAGCCTCAGGGCCTGGCATCGTCAGCGCCGGGCTAGCAGGAGCCGACCCAGTCTACGTGGTCGGCGGCATCGTCAGTTTGGATTATTGGCTGATGACACAGCCTGAAATCAAAACCCCGGAGCAATTAAAGGGCGGCACGATCGCGGTCGCCCGTTTCGGCGGCGCGGCGGACTTTGTCGCGCGCTACGCGCTCGCGCGGCTCGGGCTCAGTCCCGGGAAGGATGTCACGATCGTGCAAACCGGCAGCACGCCGGAACGCTTGGCCGCCATGGAAGCGCGGCGCGTTTCGGGTAGCACTCTGGTTCCGCCGGCGACCTTCGTCGCACAAAAAAGAGGCTTTCATCTCTTGGCCGATGTCGCCGCTCTAGGCCTCGCCTACCAGCATCAAGGCGGGGTGACGACGCGAAAATATTTGCGCGAGCATCCGGACGTGGTGCGAAATTTCGTTAAATCGTACATCGAGGCGGTGCACCGCTTGAAAACCGACCGCGCCACGGGACTCAAGATCGCGGCGAAATACCTGCGTTTAGAAGATCCGGAGTTGTTACGGAAAACCTACGAAAGCTCGATTGATGAGAACAAGCTGCCGATGAAGCAATATCCGACGGCGGAAGGGCTAAAGACGATCATCGACCAGCTCGCGCTCACCAACCCGAAGGCAAAAACCGCAAAACCGCAAGACTTCATCGATGCCCGTTTCGTCGAAGAGTTCGACAAGAGCGGCTACATCGACGGGCTTTATGGCAGGAAGAAATAAGCGACGGCTTGCTGCGGAAAACTTTCAGTGCGCGGCGAGCGGCGATGCTAGGGTGAGTAGGCGATGTGGCATTCGTCGCGATCGCGAAAGCGCGGCGAAGTATTCAGTCCTTGATTCGAATGCCGATTTTGGAGAGCCGGTGTTTCCAGGCTTCGCGCCGTTCGATTTTCTGCCAGACCTCGATCTCCTGTCTGGCCAGTTGGGTTTTCTTTTCCCTCAGCTCGGTCATTAAGTTTTGAATTAATTTGTCGCGCGCCTGGAGCAGTTGTTCTCTTTCGCTCAACAAGGTTTCCAGGCCATGCGCTTCGCCATTGACCTCGCCGTGGCTTTCCGCCGTTTCCATAACCATGAGCGTTTTGTTATTTTTGCCGCGTTCCTCTTCGAGTAGACCTTCCAAAGCCACCTTCGCAGCTTCAGCTTCATTGAGGCGCTCGGTGATGGCGTAGAATTGCGCGCGCAGCTCGCCGATCTCGACGCCGCTAGCTTCCAAGAGTCTATGCTTCTCCACGACCTGACGCTCGAGAGATTCCACTCGGCCTTTCAATTGATCTTCTAACTCATCGATGGATGACTCTCGAGACTGCAAGAGCGCGGTCTTTTCGCGCAACTCTTCTTGAAGGAGGCGATCCGAACGATCCTGCTCGGCACCCATTTCGCTGAGCCTTTGGGTAAGCTCGCTGACCTTCATCATTAGCGCGTCGAGCTCCGTATCGCGGGCCGCGAGCAGCTCTTGCTTTTGGCTCAATTGACCTTCCAGAGAACGCGCTTTGGCGTTCAAGCGCTCCTCCAGAGTCTGACATGGCGGACTCTTTGGCGTCGAGCATGTCCGTTCTGTGCTTCAAGTCTTCTTGGAGCGAACGTAGCGCCTGGTCTTTTGAGGTCCCAAGCTCGGCCAGGTCGCCGGACAGCGCGTTGGCTTTGGCCAGGAGCCCTCTAAGTTCCTGCTCCCGCGCCTCGAGAAGATTCTGCTTCTCGCCGAGCTCGCTCTCAAGCGTGTGGATGCGCGTGCCGAAACGCTCCTCGAGAGCATGGATAGCGGCGTCTTTCTCGTCGAGCAGCGCGTTTTTCTCCCTGAGATTTTCACCGAGGGAGCGCGCCGTTTGCTCCTTCGCCGTCGCCACCTCGGCGAGCTGATTTTTGAGCTCGCTCAGCTCCGATTCGCGACGATTAAGCAGGTCGTCATTTTCACGAAGCCGGCTTTCCATTTCGCGAATCCGGCCGCTCAGATCGGCTTCAAGCTTTTCAACGGCCGCGTCCTTCGATTGTAAGAGCTCGGTTCTCTCTCTGACGGCATCTTCGAACAAATTCTCCGCTTGTTTATGCGCCGCCGCGAGGTTCGCCATCTTTTGATTCAGCGATGCGAGCTCGGACTTGAGCGCCGCTACTTCGGTATCGCGATTGCCGACAAGATCCTGCTTGGCCGCCAGTTGTTGCTCGAGCGCGTCGATCTTGGCCGTAAAACTGGCTTCGAGCTCCCGTACCGCGGAATCGTTTGCTTGGAGTCCTTGCTTTTCCGCCTTGAGCTTTTGCTGAAGCAGGCTCGCCGCCCGCTCTTTCGCCGAGCCCACTTTTGTCAATTGCTCGGCAAGCGAGGCGACCTGTGTTTTAAGCGATTTGATTTCGTCGCCGCGGCTTCTGAGCGACTCTTCCTTTTCGCCGAGCTGGCTTTTGAGCGCCTGGATCTCTATGCCGTAACGCTGTTCCAATTCACGGCCGGCGGCCTCTTTCGACTCGCGTTGAGCTTTCTCTTTGTTGAGCTGGTCGCGCAGCGCCTTCTCGGTCTGTTCCTTGGCGACGCTCGATTCGCGCAATCGCAGCGCCACCGCATCGACTTCCTGCTTGAGCTTTTGGATTTCGCCGGCGCGGCGTGTGAAAGATTCTTCCTGTTCGGCACGTTGGGCGGCCAGCAGCTTGATTTCTTTGCCCGTGCGCTCTTCGAGCTCTTGATAGGCGATTCGGGCGTTCTCGTGCTGCTGCCTCTCCTTCTTAAGCTCCTCTTGCAGATTTTCCTCGGCGCGCACTTTGGCGGCTGCCATTTCGCTCAAGCGTAGTGAAATCGATTTGACTTCAGACTGGAGCGATTTTAGTTCGGCGGCGCGCGTCTGCAATAGCAGATCCTTCTCGCCAACCTCGTTCTTTAGAGCCTGCAGGTTCGCGCTCAGGCGCTGCTCCAGATCCTTGATGACCTGGTCTTTCGCGCGCCGGTCTTGCTCGGATTTTCCAAGCTCCTCTTGGAGCCGGCTTTGCATTTGCTCTTTGGCCGATTCGAACTCGTCCAACTGGCGGCGAAAACCGCTGAGCTCCGTGTCGCGAGTTCTCAGCAGTTTATCCTTCTCGCCCACATGGTTTTCCAGTGCTCTAATTCTTTCGGTTAAGCGCTTCTCTTCCGACCGAACCGCCACATCGTTGGCTTCGAGAACTTCCTTCTTCTTGCGCAATTCCTCCTGCAGTAGATCTTCGGCGCGTTTTTTTGCGCTCGTTAAATCGTTGAGCTGTCCATTGAGATCGGAGATTTCTACCCGTAGGCTTTCCAGCTCGCTGTTGCGGCCGTTTAATAGTCCGTCTTTTTCCCGTAGCTGACTCTCCCACAGCCGGGTCTTCGCGCTTAACCGCTGTTCGAGTTCTCGAATCGCTGAGTCCTTCGTCTGCAGAATCTCATTCTTTTTGTTGATCTCTTCCCGCAGCAGGCGTTCCGATGAAGGTCTCGCCGGCGTGGAATCGGAATCCCCGAGGGCGCTTGTCTTCAGCGACACCAGTTGCACGTCGCGCGCTTTTAGCTCCTGTTCCTTTTCGTTGAGCTCGCCGAGCAGTGTTTCGATCTTGTCGATGCTCGTCTCGAGATCGCGCATCGCCGAATCCTTCGACTGCCGCTCGTGCTTGCCTTTCCAAACCTCCTCTTGCAGCAAGCTCTCGGTCTGATGCTTTTCCGACCGCAAGTCGATCAACCGTCTTCGCAGCGCTTGGATTTCGCCGTCGCGCGTCATCTTCAAGAAAACCACGGTCATCACCACGGCGAAGAGCGTCAAACCGCCGTAGAATACCGTGCCGGACGGCAACTCATCGGATAGGAATTTTGCCGGGGAAGAAAAAAGGTGCTGGAGATTGGTGGTAAACAGCCAGCGCGAATAATTTGCCTCGACTTCATTGTCTTGAAAGGCAACAAAGATCAGGCCGCCTAGAATGAGGCTGGCCACGATGAGAACAACAACGACTTTATCACGAGTCCGCATAGCGAATTATAGTTGGATCGGACCGGGCCGACCGAGACTCACGCATTTTACCTTTCCACGCGTCATTTGCCAAAGAAATTCATGATGAAAAATTTTACGTTAAATGACGACCAATTTGAAGAATTGGCCAAGGAGCGGCACTGTGCCCGCACAATTGCCGTGAAACCGGGGTGTCCAAGCCGCGATAGCGCGCTCCACTGCCGATCGGTTCTGTCCCAGTTCGAGCAAAATAGCATCCTCCGCCTCTTCACCCAATGGCGATGGCGCTTTCCGTTTCTTCTCCCTTGCCAAGCCGGCCGCAGTTGGATAGGAACAAAGCCACATCACAGACCCCTTGGAGAGATCATGAAACGTCTTTTATTGATTTATTCGATGTTGCCGGCGTTTTTCTTGGGTGCAGCGCTGTGCTCGAATGGCGCCGGTCAAACGGCCCCTCCTTCCACTTCAAAGAGCCTCGCCCTGGGGCTCGTGGCGACCACCCATCAGCGCGAGATCGAAGAACATTTTCGCGATTTTGTTTTCTACCTATCGCGTCAATACCACTCGGCTGCGGATGCCGAAGGCAAAGTCGTCGTCGCCGCAACGGTGACCGAGCTGGCCAAGCTGCTCGAACAGAGCAAGGTCGATTTTTTTCTGGAGAGTCCCTACCCGACCTACATCGTCAATCAGGTTCACGGCGCCGGCCGGTTATTGCTGCGGCGCTGGAAGAGCGGCATGGCCGAGTATCGAAGTTTGATCGCTACCCGCAAAGACAGCGGCATCACCCGTCTCGACAGCCTGCGCGGTAAAATCATCGCCTTCAAAGATCCGGAGTCGACGTCGGGCTATTTTCTGCCGAAGTTTTTCCTCCAGAGAAACGGCTTCAAGCTCAAGCAGATGGCGTCGATGAACGCGCAAGTTCCAGCAACCGAGGTGGGCTATATCTTTGCCGACGATAGCGAGAAGCTCTTCGATTTGATTTTTGCGAAGCAGGTGGCGGCCGGCGCGATCAGTGATGACGATTTCGCCAGGCTCGACGACCAAAAGAAAACGAGCCTCACCATCCTCGGCCAAACCGACTTGCTACCACGCCACTTGGTGTCTGTGCGCAAGGACTTGCCGGCAGCGGCGTCTGAACGACTCAGCCGGATTTTACAATCGATGCATGAAAACAGCGAAGGCGGGAAGATTCTTCAAAACACCGACCAAACTTCGAAGTTCGACGCTTTGCCAGGAGGCGAAGAAGCAATGCGACGCAGGCTTTTGGAGACTTTTTACGCCCCGGATCGAAAGTAACCGACTGTCAAACCCAGTCGGGTCGCGCACTCCATCAGTCAAGAGTTATACAGCAAATAGTCATCAGCGAGCGCCGGATAGCGCTGAGCAAAATAGCAACATCTCAGCGGCGGAAATCAATGCGGCGCGATTTCAGCGCTCATTTTCGATCGACCGCACTGGCGCCGATTGTTTGACTTTTAGTTGTTGATCATTTTCTTTAAGAAATTCTTTGATTTCTTCAGTCTGCTCGAGCAGCCGGATCCACTGCTCTTTGTATAGAGTAACAGGAAACCTGCCTAGCCCGTAGACGGAGAGTCCGCCTTTTTCGCTGATTTTCAAGCGCAGTTGTCCGGTTCGGCGCTGCTCCACCTGTTCTTTGAGGGCGCGATTTTCTGCCTCGAGGCGAGCTACTTTTTGCTCCGCTGTTTCTTCCGCCATTTCCCCCTCCGCGACTTGATGAGTTTCTGTTTGTAATTCTATGCCTTATAAAAATTTTAGCTGTACCCTATTCATATTAGACTGAAAAAACAAGCCAATTCTAGGCAGCGACAAAAATAGACAGGAGCCCATTTAAACAGGCGGCGGTCCAGCCCCGATGCCGGAGACAGGTACCCTGCTTGATCCGCAAACACAAGTCAGATTATAAAGAAGGCACGTCTTTCGGGACATTCATAATAAGGCACAAAAAAAGGCAGATTCTCAATCGACTAGGAGGTTTAGAAATGTCAGCCACGCTTGGGACGCGAATTATTGACGGCGACGGCCATATCATGGAGGACAACGCGGCAATCATCGCTCATATGGAAGGTGCTTACCGAGAGATCGCGGGGCGCAAGGGAATTTGCTTTCCGCCCTTGGATCATCTTCATGCGGGGCGAGCCGTCGAGACACCGCCGCAACGGGACCAACGCCCTCCGGTAGGACCGAAAGGCTGGCTCGAGTTTCTCGACGACGTCGGCATCGACTGGACCGTCATGTATCCGACTCTCGCGCTCTCCTATGGCAAGATCGTGAGCCGCGATTACGCGGTGGCGATCTGCAAGGCCTACAACGATTGGATGACCGACACTTATATAAAATTCAATTCACGCTTCAAAGGCATGGCGATTATTCCGATGCAGGACCCTGAAGAAGCCGCCAAGGAGCTGCGCCGCGCGGTCACCGAACTGGGAATGCTCGGAGCGATGATGCCGTCTAATGGGCTCGCTCAGCCTTTGGGCGCAAAACAATTTTGGCCGGTTTACGAAGAGGCCAACAAGCTCGGGTGCTGCCTCGCCGTGCATGGCGGGGCGCACGACCGCTTCGGCATGGACCATATGAACATGTACGTGCCGGTGCACGCCCTCGGACATCCGTGGGGTTTGACGATCAACTGTGCCGATATTCTCTACAATGGCATCTTCGAGCGCTTCCCTCGCGTGCGCATCGCCTTCCTCGAGGGCGGCATCGCTTGGCTGTTGCTTCTGCTCGAACGACTGCATGCATCGCACGAGACACACTTCCAGTACATCCCTGAAGGTGAGTTCGGCGTGCGCGAAGAACAGGATCCGACAAAGCAAATTAAGCATCTGATTAAAGAGGGTCGCGTTTATCTTGGCATCGAGACCGAAGAATTGACCTTGCCGTTCGCCATCAAGACCGTCGGCAACAAGCCGTTCCTCTATTCGTCCGATTTTCCCCACGAGGTAACCAACGAAAGCTGTAAGCATGATCTCGGCGAGCTAATGGAAAGCAACGAGATCACCGACGATGACAAGGCAGCGATGCTGTGGCGCAACGCGGAGACGTTTTACAAATTGCCGCTCTGACAAAAGCTGATAGTTCAGACTATACAATCCGTTCAAACTGTTCGAGCCGTCGAAAATCGAAAGCCACCAAGAGGAACAAATATGGATACGTGTCGCGCCGCCGTCATCACCGAACACAACAAACCGCTGACCATCCAGCAAGTGCCGATTCCCAAACTCGATCCGGGTTCTCTACTGGTAAAAATCACGGCCTCGACGCTATGCGGCACCGACGTGCACCGCTGGCATGGGCCGCTGAGTGACGGTGACTCCTTACCGATCGTGACCGGCCATGAGCCCTGCGGATTTGTCGAAGATATCGCCGGAGAGCGCACCGATATTCTTGGTAGTGCAGTCAAGCGCGGCGACCGCATCGTCTGGAGTTACGTCGCCTGCGGCTCTTGCTACTACTGCGCCGTGGCTTTACAGCCATGCATTTGTCCCGGACGCGCGTCCTGGGGGCATAATCGCAGCGACGAGCACCCTTATCTCCTCGGCAGTTGCGCGGAGTACATGTACGTGCCCAAGGAATGTCTCATTATCAAGGTTCCCGACGACGTCACCTCTGCTTCGGCGGCGGCTTCGGCGTGCGCGTACCGTACGGTGATGCATGGCTTCGACCGCTTGGGCGCGATCAAGAGTCACGAGACGGTAGTCATACAAGGCAGTGGCCCGCTCGGCAACTTCGCCACCGCCGTCGCGCGCGATCACGGCGCCAAGAAAGTTCTCGTGATTGGCGCGCCCGCCAACCGATTGGAAGTCACGAAACGGATGGGCGCCGATGCGGTGCTAAATCTCGAGGAAGTCACCGAGGAAAAGCAGCGGCGCCAGTGGGTGCGCGATCACACCGACGGACGCGGCGCCGATATCGTGATTCAAGTCGCCAACAATATGGCGGTGCCCGAAGGGCTCACCCTGCTGCGCGGCGGCGGTCGCTATCTAAATATCGGCGCCGGCGGCAAAGCGAACATCGCGGTAGAAAAGATCCCGCAGGAAATGCTCTTCATCACGGTGCGCTCCGCCGAGCCGCGCCATTGGCTCCAAGCCATCGACTTTCTTGCCACCCGTCGGAAAACTTTCCCGTTCGAGGAAATGATCAGCAAAAGCTATACCTTGGATCAGATCAACGAGGCGATGGCAGCGATGGCAAGCTACTCGGTGGTGAAAGCCGTCATCAATCTGAGCTAGGGTTGACGAATTTCAATTAGACCGAATGAACGGAGGTTGTCGATGAATTACCAACTCGAGCATGTCGCCATTTACACAAAAGACATCGCGGAATCGATCAAATACTACGAAAAATTCTTTGGCGGCCATGCTACACCGATCCGCAAGGGCAGCGCCGGCTACGGCTTCTGTTTTGTGAGAATCGCCGGCTCCCCGTCGATCCAATTAATGGAATCGGCTGGCGCAGTCGGCGTCCATCACTATGGCTACGTCACCGACGAGATCGATCAGGTCGCCAGCGAATTTAAGCAGAAAGGCGCAGAGATCCTGCGCGAGAATCGCGACGACACGGGCAAGCTCACCACCATTTTCGTCAAAGATCCAAACGGCCTGGAATTGGAAATCCGTTCACCGCGCTAGCTATTCTCTTCGTCTAGCCACCGCACGCGATTGCGACGGCAGCCGAACCAAAGGCTCCCAGGCTTCCGCGAGTCGCATTTTCCCGTCGAGGATTGGTGCTAGGTCGTCTGCCCAAATCGACGCCAGTGCTGCTTAAGTATTATACAATAGAAAGAGCCGCATCCGTATTCACGCCCGCCGTCCTTAGCAATCACGAGCAATTTGTCGTTTCTAAAGTCGAGACGAACGACGCATATCGCTGGCATGCGGAGTGCTTTATCGGGCGGAGCTTTGGCCGACGGTTTGCGACTGCGCCTTTTTAGTCGGTCGGCGACCCTCCGCAGTGATCGACCGCGAACAAATGCAACCGCGAAAAACACCCGACCTGGGATGCCGAAATATCGATCTCTCGCCGATCCACGCGTCGCTTAAAGAAATTCACGCAAAATATCGAGACGATTTCAGCGGCAACGTCGCAACCTATATCCCGGAGTTGGCTAAGGCTGATCCGAGCCTCTTCGGTGTCGCGCTGGTGACCGCCGACGGCCAGGTTTACGAGATCGGGGACGCGAACCATCTATTTACGATGCAGTCGATCTCGAAACCGTTTGTTTACGGCTTTGCGCTTGAAGATCATGGCGTCGACCATGTCCTCAGCAAAGTGGGCGTCGAACCGAGCGGCGAAGCGTTCAATTCGATCGTTCTCGACGAGCGCCATAACCGGCCGTTTAATCCGATGGTCAACGCCGGCGCCATCGCCACGACGGCTCTGATCAAGGGCAAGGGCCACGATCAGCGCCTGGCCCGGCTGCTCGGCAAGTTTTCCGATCTAGCCGGCCGCTCTCTCGAGATCGATCATGGCGTCTACATTTCCGAGCGAGCGACCGGTCACCGCAACCGCGCGATCGGTTATCTGGAGCTCAATTTCGGCATGATCGAAGAGCCGGTCAACGAGCACCTCGATCTCTATTTCGAGCAATGTTCGATCCTGGTTAGCGCCCGCGACCTCGCGGTCATGGCTGCAACCCTGGCCAATAATGGCATCAACCCGCTGACCGGCCAATGCGCTCTCGACGAGCGCTACGTCCAGAACGTCCTCAGCATCATGCACAGTTGCGGCATGTACGATTATGCCGGGGAATGGAGTTACCGCATCGGTCTGCCCGCTAAAAGCGGCGTGGGCGGAGGCATCCTGGCCGTGCTTCCGGGCCAATTCGGCGTCGGCACGTTTTCCGCGCCTTTAGATGATCAAGGAAATAGCTGGCGCGGCATCCGGGTGTGCGAAGAGTTATCCGAGCGCTTTAAGCTGCATATGTTAAAAAGCCGATCCGCCGCTGGCGTTGTTGTGCGCTGCAGCTATCGGGGAAACGCGATGCGCTCGAAGCGGCGACGTAGCAGCAGCGAGGATGAGATTCTAAACCGGCGCGGCGCAACGATCTGTGTTTTTGAACTTCAAGGAACCCTTGTTCTTCGGCACAATGGAGCGAGTATTGAGACGGATCACAGAAGAAATGGCAACGTTTTCGTATCTGATTCTGGATCTCAAGCGTGTGCTGCAAGCCGACGAATGTTCGGCGGCGCTCTTGTCGCAAACCGCCGCCATGCTAAACCAGCAGCAAAAAATCCTCCTGTTAACCCATTGCCCGGAGCATTTTGGTAATTCGGGGGAGACGATAAACCACGAGCGCTTCGCCGATATCGATGGCGCTCTTGAATGGTGCGAAGACCAGTTGCTCCAGCAGGAACAGCCGGAATGGCTACGCGGCGGTCGACAAATATCGCTCCCAGCGATGGATATTCTGCAGGGCTTTGACCCCAGCGAAATCGCATTGATTGAAACGATTTTGTTGGAGAAGCGCTATCACGCCGGTGAAATCATTATTCGCGAGGGCGATAGCGCCGATTCTCTCTATTTGTTGGCCTCGGGACGAGTCAGCATCTGCCTCAGCTTGAGGGACCGGGCGCGGCGTCAGCGACTGAGCACGATCAGTCCCGGGGTAGCATTCGGTGAATTGGCGCTTTTAGACGGCGGCAAGCGCTCCGCTGACGCTATCGCCGATGAACCGGCACTCTGCTATGTCCTGCCGATCGACAAACTGCAAGAGTTGGCAAAGCATCATCCGAATATCGAAAGCAAATTGATTTTCAATATCGGCCGGGAACTTTCCGCGCGTCTGCGCCGGGCCGACGCCGAGATCCGCGCGCTGGCGGACTGAGTCTTAGAGAGAAACCTAGCCGAAGTTATGATCGGCAGCACTATGGGCCAAACCCATTACTCCAACCAATCCTCACATTCTAAACGCTTCTTTCACGAATAAACTCTCCAACGGCAGCTCTTTTTTTACCAAGCCCTGTTCGATTTGATAGCGGTTCAAGGCCTGGATACTCTTTTTGTCGGCGTCGGTTAGCACACAGGCATAGGGATCGTAGCCCAGAACCTCTCGCTCTTTGGCGTAGCCGGCGGCATCGCCGTTCTTAAAATATTTCGGCGCGAGCCGGTTCGCTTCGCGAAACGCTTCGATCAGTTTCGTCGCCAGATCAGGGTACTTCTCCACCGTCTCTTCTTTGATCGTCATAATGTGAATGATCGGATAAATCTGCGTCCGTTTCACATAGCGGATAATCTCGTCTGTATCTGCAAAGAGCGGCTTTACGCCCGGGACTTCGCCCATGACACCCGGCAGCACGCCGCCGCCAAATAGTGCCGGATATCCCGAATCACCCGCGACCAGCGCCACGCCGAGTTTTCCCTCGCCGACAAGCCGGGCGAGATGTGGCTTTTCTTGTCCAAACGGCGGCGGCGGATCGAGCCGCTCCACTTTTACCGGCAGTTCATTGCCAATGAAGACTTCTTTGCCGGATACGAACCAACTCACGTCGGTTGTCTTGATACCATGTTCATCCAGCAGATAACCTCGCGCCCAAGAGACCGCGGTCGCGCCATAGCGAAAGGCGCCGATCTGTTTGCCTTTGAGCTCGCTCGGATGTTTCAGCTTACCTTCACAGTAAAAAATATTTCTTTGGCGGGGCCCGCGCTGGAAGAATACTGGCAAAGCCAAAAAGCGCTTGCCCTTTTCCTTGGCGCGCATCAGCGTCGCCGTCGACATCTCAGCGACATCGAACTCACCCTGCACGAAACGGTAATGGATCTCCCCGGCGGAATATTTGTCACCGACATATTCGAGATCGTAGCCGTCGATTGGAATAAGTCCGTCGATCAGCGCGCGGTTGCGCGGGTTGGGGTTGGTGCTGAAGGTAATTTTCGGTTTAGCTGCCATCGTTGAAGCTCCTCTTTTTAATGCCTCATTTTGTTGCACCACGAAGGACACGAAGATCACGAAGTAAAGATTTCATTTCCGAACTTCGTATTACTATATCAAAATTCGGATCGGAATTCTCCCGCCAAGGCGCAAGGGCCAAGGTTATGGGGAAAGGACAAAAACTCTTATAAATGATTTTCACCCTCAATCTCCGAACTTTGCGAACTTTGCGTCTTTGCGCGAGATAAATCCGGTTCACGCCGCCAAATGTTTCTTCAAAAACTCCATCCCCCGGTGCCACGACAGGCGATCGGATTCCGCGACATATTTTTCCGGATGGTGCGGGTCCATAAACGAGTGTCCGGTGTCCTTGTAAACGTAAAATTCGTGAGCTTTGCCATGCTTGGTCAACTCGGCGTCGAGCTTCGCCATGTCCTCTAATGTTGGATTCTGATCGGTTGCGCCGAAATGGCCTTGGATCGGGCAGTTGATTTGAGCCGTGCGCTCGAAGGGTGTCGGCCCGTCGCCCCACTGGCGAAAGCAACTGCCACCGTACCAGGTGATCGCGGCTTTGAAATCTTTGCTGGCGGCGGCCATCAAGTACGCGACCCGCCCGCCCATGCAAAATCCAAGAATGCCGATACGGCCGGCGTCGACGAATTTGCTCGCCTTGAGATAATTCACTGTCGCGCCGACATCTTTGATGATGTTCACATCGCGCGCTCTTCCACGCCGCGTCGGCCCATCGTCTTTGCAATCCGGCCCGTCACGATGATAGAGATCCGGCGTCACCGCGAAATATCCCTCCGCCGCCGTGCGCGCAGTCATCTCCTCCATGAACTGATCGACGCCGTATTGGTGCTGGATCACGACGACTGCCGGCACGGGCTTGTCACCCTCCGGCCGAGCGACGAACAGATTCATCCTGCTATTGTCTACGCTAATTTGCTCATGATTTGTCTGCATAGGTAATTCTTTCTTCTCAATCCTTTTACTTTCGATTAACGGTTTGAACGACTTGAACGTCTTGAACTTTTTGAACCCGGAAGAGTTTCATAACTTTCGCTGCGCAAAACTCATCTCCTCCACCAGCGTCGGCAAGTATGCTGCAACCACCGCCGGCGTGCCTTTGCGCACCTGCTCCAGCCCGCGCTTGAGCGCGGGACCGACTTCTTCGGGCTCGCGCACGGTTTGCCCATAGCAATTGCCGGCTTCTGCGAGCTTGGCAAAATCAGGCGGCGGATCGAAAACTCCGCCTTCGTAGTTTTCGGTGCGCACGGCGACGCCGCTGGGATAGGTACGTTTCAATCCGTTGGTGCCGGTCGTGTAGGAACGGTTGACGAAGACCACGGTCAAGAACGGGGCCTTGTAGTGCTCGGCCGACCAGAGCGCCGGCAGCGGCGTGCCGAACATGAAATAACCGTCGCCGGTGGCAAGAACCACGTCGCGGTCCGGCGCGGCCAATTTAGCGCCCAACGCCGCGCCCGCGCCCCAACCGCCCGATGAGCCGCCGCTGGCAAAATAAGTTCCGGCCTGCGACCGATTGTGATGAGCGCAAACGTAGTCGGAATTGCTGATCGCATCGTCGAGCACGATCGCTTCGGGCTCGAGAATCTTTCCTAATTGATAGCCGACCCAGCGCGGATGCATAGGCCGGCGTCGCCCGGACTCTTGGCCTAATCGTTCGCTCTCCGCTGCGAGCTCGCGCTTGCGCGCTTCCAAGCGCTCGCGCCGCTCGGCGATGCGGCTCATGTCGCTCTTCGACAAAAGCGCCGTGGCGGCGTCATAGATTGCCCGCGCTGCGGCAGCCACAGTCACCGGCAACCAGAGATCGGCCTGAAACTCCATTGTCTTGTAATTGGTCAACACTGGATCGCTATCGACCCAGATGGTCTTGCTGCCCGCCTTCGGCGCCGCGGCCGGCGTAATGTACGGCACCAGCGGTTCCAGCATGAGCAAAGCATCGGCGTCTTTGGGCTCTGGCCCGGTGCCGTAGAGCGCATGCGTGGTGGGAAAATTCAGCCGATTCAAACGGTCCATGTCGAGCACCGGTAATGCGCGAACAATTCAGCAAGCCGGACGACTTCCGCCACTGCTTCAGGATTGCGTCCCGCGGTCGCTGAGTAAATGCCGGGATTGCGCGCTTCGATGAGCCACTGGGCGGCGCGCCGTGCGTCGCTCGGATCGGGCCAGGCCGGCCGCGCGATGCCGAGCTCGTCGCGAGTCGGAAAATAAGTTTTGCCGGGCAGCTTCAGCATCGCGGTTTCACGCGGGACGGTGAGATAGGCCGGACCCTTGGGTTCGCTCATCGCGATCTGCAAGAGCCGGCTGATCATCATGCCGGGATTGTCCTGGTGCTCCAGGCGATGATCGACTTTGGTATATTGCCGGACGATGCCGCCCTGATCGCGCGGCTCCTGCACCCACTGGACCGGGCTATTGCGCGCGCCGATCATCGAGCCGGGATAAGCGCGCGGCCCGGTGCCCGCGGTGATCAGAACCGGATAGTTGCCGCGCCAGGCGGTATGAATCGCGCCGCCGTAATTGAGCGTGCCGACGTCAACGTGAACTGCGGTGGCGGCGGGTTGATTGCGCACCATCGCGGTGCCGAGCGCGGCGTTGAGCGCCACAGCTTCGTGGGTCACCGTAATCAATTTCGGCGCCGGCCAGCCTCTCTCATTCGCTTTCGCGATGCTCTCCTGCCAAAAAGCGATCTCCGAACCGGAGACAAAAAATAAATGATCGATGCCGCCAAGCTTCATCGACTGCACCAGCGCATCCGACCAATCGTCTCCGGGATATTCGCTCCAACGGGCGTCATGAGAAATAGTTTCGGCCATCTCTAGATCTCCTTTCGAAAAGGATAGGGGCGAAAGGATGAAGGATAAAGATCAATCCGAGAAATGAAATTCATCCTTCCGCCTTCATCCTTTATCCTTCACTTTTCCCCACAAACTCTCATAGAAACCACTCTTGTCCATCTCATCCAAATAATGACGATCGATCAGCTGCTGCGCGCTGACGTTTTTGGCGCGCGGATCGCTAGCCGATACTTCGTCGAGAATTGCCTGAATCGCCTCGGCTTTTAGTTCCAATCGCGGCTCCAGCGCTTTGACTTCGTACCTGTACACCGCATCGACGATTTTCGGGTCATCGATGCGCAAATACTTCGCCAGCACCTTGTAAGTGAATGCGCGATCGGTGTGGAATATTTTTGCCGCTTCCGCCATGGCGCGCATGAACTGGGCAATGACTTGCGGGCGGCGCTTTAGGACCGCTTGGCGCGTGACGAAGACCGCGGCGGCGTAAGGCACGCGAGCGTCGGGGCCGTAAATCAGATAGTGAAATCCCTGCGCGACCGCGCTCTCGCCGTAGGTCAACATGACCGAAGCGTCCAGCGAGCCATTCACTAATGCGGCCACGTCGCCCACGCCTCCGGTGGTCTGCCGGAGAATGACGTCGCGGTTGGGATCGAGTCCGTAGCGCGGCAGCGTCTGCAGCGCAAAGTAATGATTGTTGCTGCCGAACCGAAACACGCCGAGCCGTTTTCCCTTGAGGTCCTGCGGCCGCTTGATCTCCGGGCGCGCGACGATGCTGTGCGTGAGAATGTTTTTGTTGGCGCCGATGAAAACAAAATCCTGAATCCCCTGAAGGTAGGCGCGCACGATGGCGATGCCGCCGGTGAGGCCGATTTCCGCGTCGCCGCCGATCAAAGCAGCGGCTGCGGCTGCCGCCGCCTGAACATAGACCAGATCGAAGTCAAGATTGTGTTTTTTAAAAGCGCCGGCCTCGCGAGCGATCCAAGGCAGCGATTGCGAAACCGCAGGCGCGGAGTGAAGACCGATGAGCTTGTCCGCGCCATGACTGCGGCTCGGAGCGAACACGGCAACGAGCGCGATTACGATTACGTTTAGTCGGCGCATCACAAGCTCGGAAAACATCAATCCATAGCTTTGCATTCTCTGCGGTCAAAGTCCGGAGTCCCACTCCCACCCATCGCTCCATTACTCCACCACTCCATCACTCCAATTCCCGCCTACGCCAGCGGATTCCGACAAACCACATTCAGCAGCGCCTGCCGTCCCTCTTCCTTGACGACTTTGAGTGCCTTGGCAATCGCATCCGGCAACTCGCCGGGCTCCTCGACCCGCGCAGCGTAAGCGCCGCAAGCTTGAGCCGTGAGCTCGAAATTCGGCGATGGGCTCAAGTCTGTGCCAGGAAAGTTGCGCGTGCGCGCCGCGACGCCTTCCGGATATAAGCCGCGGGCAGCATTGAAACTCGCGTTCCACACCTGATTGTTGTAGATGACGGTCAAAAACGGGATCTGATATTTCTGCGCCGTGAAGTGACAGGCCGTCGGCGCGCAAAACATATAGGAGCCGTCGCCTTCGGCGGCGATCACCGTCGCATCCGGCGCGCCGAGCTTCATGCCGATGGCCGCGCCCAGTCCCCAGCCGAGATGACCTGCGAGCGGCGTGTTGAACATCGAACCCGGGCGGTTCAAGTGAATAACGTCGGCAAGCTTCGAAGTAACCGTCTCGTTGGCGATGATTGTCTTGTCGTCCATCGCTTCGCCGATGCAGTGTGATAACCAGATCGGATTGATCGGCTTTTGGCTTTTCACCGCAGCTACGTTCGCGTCCATCTCGCGGATCATTTCCTTGTGCTCCGCTTCGGTCTTTTTCCGCCGCTCTTCGATTTTACTTTCGACCACCGCGCCCGCCGCCAGCTTCGTTCTGATGATTCCGATAAGAACCGGCAACGACACTTCCGAGCATCCCGTCACCGGCAGATCGGCAGGGAAACCCCAGCCGGGAATTCCCGTGAACATCGGATCGCGTTCGAGGTGAATGATCTTGACCCCGTCGCGCAGAACGTTGCGGTTGGGCGGCTCCCATGGCACGTCGGTGTCGATGAAAAACAGCAGATCGGACTTACGCACGTATTTGGTCGTTTGCGTACCGAGATTGAGCGGATGATCCGTCGGGAAATTCACGTAGCTCAGCTGCTGCACCACCGGAATCGCGAGCAACTCGGCGAGCTCTATTAAGTACTGCACCGCTTCGGGATTGCGGCCGAGATATTTGGTGACGATCAACGGACTCTCGGAGGCGATCAGCCATTCCGCCGCTTTCTCCAGCGACGCCTGATCCGCTTGCGTCTTACTCGCGGGCGCCAACGAGTCGGGCGACAACAACTGAGTCGACTCGATCGCTTCGGCCAGCCACTCCCGCGGCAAGGTCATGTAAACCGGCCCGCGTGGCTCGCTCATGCTGATCTTGTAGGCGCGCGACACCACCGCGGCGAGATTTTGATTGGTCCGCACTTCATAGTCCCACTTGACGAACTCGCGCACGATGTTGCCCTGATCGCGCGACTCCTGGCGCCAGTGAATGTTTTGGCTCTTGCCGCCGCGCAGCTCGCCCTCAGTGATCGGCGTTCTGCCGGCAACCAGGAACAGCGGCACGTTGCACGATGCCGCATTGATGATGCCGCCGAGCGCGTTAGCCGTGCCGGGCAGAGTATGCACCAAAACCATTTGCGGTTTTTGCGTCACGTTGTAATAACCATGCGCCATCGAAACTGCCGCCTGCTCGTGCGGCACGACAATTGGCTGAATATCACGAGGATCTTCTTTCGCGGTCCGCGCCATCGCCTCGATCAGCGGGCCGTGATCGGTGCCGGTATTGGCAAACATGTAGCGCACCGAACCAAGCTCCTTCATCTGCGCCAGAAAAGCTTCGGCGCCGCTCGAAACCGGAATGGTTTTCGTGAATTTCTCAGACATACTGTTCCTTTCTAACCGCGAGACATGGATGAGCCTTGGCAAGACCGGCCAACTCTGTCAAGAACGAGTTAATTTTTCAACTTGAATTTACGTTCCCGATGAAGCGGCGCGCAGGAAGAGCCACCCTTTCGTTAGAGGCTTTGACTTTGCACCCTCCCTGCCGCAAAGATGAACCCTCCAACACATCGAGTTCGCGGCACAACAAGTGGCAGAGCAGGCATCGGCTCCATCCGATAAATGGGTTAGAGACTTTCTCCTGACTTGGATCAATCGGTTCAGTTTCTTTTTCGCCCATCATTTGACCCGCCCGCTGCTGCCTCTCTATCTCGTGAGCTTCGGCGCTTCTTCAACTGTCGTCGGCGCTGTGATCGGCGTATTTACCATCACATCCACGGTAATGCGTGTGCCCGTGGGCCTGTACATCGATCGCTGGGGACGCAAACCTTTTTTGTTCTACGGCATCGCCTGCTTCACCGCCGCCAACTTCGGCTATCTCTGGGCGCCGTCCATCCTGCTCATGATCCCATGCCGGGTTCTACACGGCATCGGTTGGTCCGGCTGCAGCACGGCGATCTCTACGCTGGCGGCGGATATCGCGCCGCGCCACCGGCGCGGCGAGCTGATCGGCTACGCCGGCATGGCAAGCAGCCTCGCCGGTTCGCTCGGGCCGGTGGCTGGCTTTGCGATTTATAGTGTCTATGGCTACCCGGGAGTTTTTTGGGGCGCCGGCGCGCTGCTCGTTGTCGCGCTACTTCTTTCGCAAATCGTGCCCGAACCGAAGAACGCGCTTTCCACTGGCAAAATCGGTCATTGGACCGAAGCGCTCGTGGTACGCGAAACTTTGATGCCGGCGATTGCCGCCGCATTTCTTTCCTTCGGCCAAGGCGGCACACTGACGTTTTTGCCGATACACGCGATTCACGTAGGCCTTAGCAATCCTGGTCTTTGGTTCGGCCTTTATGCGTTTTGTCTACTGTTGAGCCGGCCGATTGCCGGACCGCTATCGGATCGCATCAGCCGGCGTGCGGTTATCATTCCCGGATTGGTCCTGCACATGAGCAGCTTCTTGCTGCTCGCGTTCGCGACATCGACCCCGTGGCTCTGGGCCGCCGCCGTGACGGGCGGTTTCGGCGTCGGCGCGGCGCAGCCGGCGCTGATGACACTCACTGTCGATCAAACCACGCCGCAGCGCCGCGGCCAATCGATGGCCCAGTACCAGTGCTTCTACGATCTTGGCATCGGTATCGGCTCGCTATCCCTCGGCGTGCTGCTCGATCTCACGGATCAAAGCTTTAAGCTCATGTACCTCACCACCGCGGTCGTCAGTTTTCTCGGACTCTGTTATTACCATGCAAAGGCTGATACACCGCCGCAGATCGGAGGATTCATCGTATGAGCGTTCTTGAACCGCCCGCAAGAAAGATGTCAGTGTCAACGACGAGCAAGACCGAATATTTCCCCTCTCCCATTACGAGAGGCGGAGGCTGAGGTTCTAAACATGCTTATCGATGCTCACGTCCACTTGGATAAATACGGCGATCGCTCGACGACGCCCTGAAAGAAATCGAAGAACGAACGCATCTTTACCGTCGCGACGGCGATGGACGTGCCGTCGTATCTGGAGCTGCAAAAAATCGGCGAACGCTCGAATCTGGTTTTGCCGACTTTCGGCATTCATCCCCGCCGCGCCGCCGAATATGCGAATCGACTGCCTGAGATCGGCCGTCACATCGAAACGAGCCCGGCCATCGGCGAGATCGGTCTCGACTTTCACTGGGTCAAAGATACTTCGACTTATCCGGCGCAAAGAAAAGTCCTGGAATATTTCATCGCCGCCGCCGCCGAACAGAACAAGTTCGTCAACCTGCACACCAAAGCCGGCGAAAAAGAAATTCTCGATCTATTGGAAAAGTACGACGTGCGCCGCGCCATCATCCATTGGTACTCGGGGCCGATGGACATGTTGCGCGCGATGATCGATTTCGGCTGCTACTTCACGATCGGCGTCGAAGTGCTCTACTCGGATTACATCAAAGAAATCGCCAAAGCGGTGCCGGATCATCTGCTGCTGACCGAAACCGACAACCCCGGCGCACTCAAATGGTTGAAGAAAAATGACGAGGTCGGCATGCCGACGGCGATCAAAGATGTCGTCAACGCGCTCGCCGAGCTGAGACAATCAACACCGGACCACGTCGAATCGCTGGTTCAGGCAAACTTCTCACGCCTGATCGCCGATGATCCATGGCTTCAGAAAATCCGTGATTCGTTCTTCTCCTAGCCTCTCGAATATATCGCGCAAAGGCGCAAAGACCTATTCTGAGGGATGAAACTATGGCCTTGGACTTTGTTACCAACCAAGAAATCATTATGGCGGCGCGGCGCAATCTGACGCAAAACGTCTGGCATTACCTGACCGGCGGCGCCGAGTCCGAAACCACCATGTGCCGCAATCGCTTCGGCCTCGACAGTCTCGCTTTTCGTCCGCGCGTGCTCATTGACGTATCCAAGATCGATGCTTCGACAACTTTTCTCGGACACAAACTCTCAATTCCCGTCATGCTGGCGCCCATCGGCTCGTTACAGTCCATCACGCCCGAGGGCGGAGTCGCGGTCGCCAGAGCCGCGGAAGAGTTCGGTACCGTCAACTTCGTCAGCTCCGTGACCCAACCCAGTCTCGAAGAAATCGCCGCGGCCAGCCGCAATCCGAAAATATTTCAACTCTACGTCCAGGGAGATTTAAAATGGGTCGAGAATCTTTTGACTCGTGTCAAGCGGGCCGGATACTCGGCGCTATGCCTGACCGTCGACACGGCGCACTACGGTCATCGGGAGCGGCAGATGATGGACCGCTGGCTGCCTCCGAGTCGCCGCGGCACCGGCTATGAGTATCGCGCGGGCCTGACTTGGGAAACATTAGACGCCATTAAGCAGATGGCCGGACTGCCCTTTATTCTAAAGGGTGTGGCGACAGCCGAGGACGCCGCCTTGGCCGTGGAACATGGCGTCGGCGCGATCTACGTCTCCAACCATGGCGGACGCCAGCTCGATCATGGGCGCGCCACTATCGATATGCTGCCGGAAATCGTCGATGCGGTGCGCGGCCGCGCCGAGATCGTGCTCGATGGCGGCATCGTCCGCGGCAGCGACGTGCTCAAGGCCATCGCGCTGGGAGCGCGTGCCGTCGCCATCGGCAAACTTCAAGGCTGGGGACTCGCCGCCGCCGGTCAAGCGGGTTTAATACGGGTTCTCGAAATATTGAAAGACGAAATCGTGACCACCATGGGATTGCTCGGCGTCACCCGCCTCGATCAACTGACCCCCAACTATTTGTGCAAAGTTCAACCCATGGGTCCCACCCATGAAATGAGCGCCTTCCCCCACATGCCCGGCGGCCGCTTGCTGTAAACGGTCGCAAAGACGTTCGGAGTAAGGGTTGTCTTCCAGATGGTAATTATTGTTCTCTGACCCCAACTTTCTCGCGGTTGGTCACCAATGATACATGGCTGGGCGAAGATAAAAGCGCTATTGTGCGTGCCCTCTCATCAATAAGATCTAAAGATTGATCAGATTGTTATGCTCGATCTCGCGGAATTCCTAGCAGGTAACCACACCAGAGCCGGATCGGATTTATTGCTTTAGGACTTCTTGCTCGGAGCGCTGCCACAGTTCTGCAGGTTTTGGAAAAACATCGACGAGATGCTCTTTGCCGGTCGTAAAGTCGAACTCGACGATGCCATGGCCGTTGGTCGAATAGGCGAATTTAAGTCCGAGCATTGCCGCGTAATCTTTGGCTTGCTGTAGACCATCACCCGGCAGCTTATATGCCGCCTTGGCTTCGACCACCGCCAACATAAAGTCCCTGGCGTAGCGGAGAAGATAGTCGGCGCGTTTGGCCGGGCGCCGCCGAGCTTTAGTGCCAACGACAAGAATGCGGCCGTCGGTGAAACTTTTTTGTTCGCTGATTTGATCGTCATTCCAACCGGCAGCGTACAGTTTCGGCAGGACGTATTTTCTACAGGTGTCGGCTTCAGTGATCACGCAAAAATCGATATAAACCGTGTCAGATTGTTAGCGGGGGATTCTACGCGATAAAATCGCGGGTTGCCAAGGCCGAAGGCCTGGCCTTCCGCATCTCACATCTCAAATGCAGATTACAAACTCTAAGCCCCGAACCTGCAACCCGAAAGTGAAACCTAACGCTTGCCTTCTACTGCCACAATTTCTTGAAGAAGCCTTCTTTCTCGAGCTCGATCACAAACCGATTGTCGAAATACGCGGTCAGTGGCAATTTCTTCGATGCGGCTTCATCGATCGACTTCTGGCTCACCAATTGTTCCACTAACGCCGCAAATGCCTCCTGCGGCATCATGCCTTCTTTACTGAGCGCTTCGACTGAGAACCGGTAACTCTCGTCGAGAATTTTCTCGTCGTTGACCTTGGTGTATTTCGCCAGAGATTTGATCGCCAGTTCTTTGTTCGTGTAGATCGTTTGAATCCCTTCGAATGCGGCGCGGATAAAGCGCTTTGCCACGTTGGGATTTTTGTCGATGAACGATCGGCGCGCGGCGACGCCGTTTTCGACTACCGGAATATTCCACTCGCGAAATTGCTTAACGCTGACCAGCTCGCGAAAACCCTTTTCTTTGAGCATCAAACTTTGCGGCGGCGGCACCATCGCCGCCACCACGTTGCCCGACATCAACATCGCGGCCGATTCCGGAGTACCTCCCGATTGGACAACAGTGACGCCGGTGATACCGGCTTTCTGAAAGATATTCTGTGCCGCAATGTGCGAGATCGAGCCAAAGCGGCTCACGGCAACTTTTTGTCCCTTAAGCTGGGCGACTTCTTTGATCGACGGTTGAGAATACATCGGAATGGTGAACGTCTTTACTATCGCGGCAATTTGAATCACGTCGCCGCCGGCGAGCACGTTGGTCACCACCGATGGTCCGGCCAAACCGGCAAAGTTGGCTTCACCGGCGAGCATCGCCTGGACGATTGCCGATGATGCTCCTTCATAGAAGAGATCGACGTCGAGGCTGTTCTTGTCAAAATGTCCCGCGTCCTTCGCCACCCACCAGGGCAAACTGTTCCAGGACATCGGCGAGTAAGGAAATTTGATCTTGTCCGGCGCCGAACCGGCCGACGCTTGATGCGCTATAAAGCCTGTAAGCCAAATTAACGAACACGCGATCGCTGCCGACTTACGCATAAATCCTCCCGTTCTATTCGTTGCCGAAATCTATCCTAGCCCGATGACATGTCAAGAAATTTCTCAAACCCTAAATGCCCCGCACCTTTCACCGCGCTGGCTTCTTCGGTCAAGATTTGCGACAAGAACACCAAAGGCCGCGCAAATTTTCGCGGCGGGCTTCAAGGAGGAATCGACTATGCCCGTTCACGCCTGGGAATCATTCGTTGATAGACTCTTGTCCATGGCGCTCAACGCCGCGCAGAGCACGATCAGGATCGCGCTGATCGTCGCGGTCGCCTACGTCATTATGAAATTGATGCGCGCGGCATTCTATCGGCTGGAAGCATTTGTGATCCGCGCCACCGAGACAACCGAAATAGTTCCGGGCGCCGCAGCAAAGCGCGTCAAGACTTTGTTCGGCGTGCTTTGGACCATCAGTTGCGGCTTTTTATGGTTTATCGTCGTGCTCACCTCGTTCAGCCAGCTCGGCATCAACATCGGTCCGATCCTCGCCGGCGCCGGCGTCGTCGGCCTCGCCGTCGGGTTTGGCGCGCAGCATTTAGTGCGCGACTTGGTGAGCGGCTTTTTTCTGATATTGGAAAATCAGATTCGCGTCGGTGATTCGGCGATTATCAACGGCACGGCCGGGCTGGTGGAGGCGGTCACTTTTCGGACCATCGCATTGCGTGATCAAACCGGCGTGGTTTATGTTTTTCCCAACGGCGCGATCAACACGCTCGCCAACGCCACCCTGGACTGGTCGGGTTACGTCATCGATATTGCCATCTCCTACCGCGAAGATCCCGACCGAGTTATCGACATCATGCGCCGGGTCGCCGACGAGCTGAAACAAGATGCCGAATACGGCCGGGTGATGTTGGAGCCCATCGAAATCTTCGGCGTCGACGCTTTTACCGACAGCGCCATCGTCATTAAGGCGCGCTTCAAGACCTTACCGGCGAAGCAACATTCGGTGGGCCGCGAGTTTCGCCGCCGCCTCAAAAAAGCGTTCGACGCGACCGGCGTCGACCTGCCCGCTTCGACCCGCCCCGCCAATGCACCCGCCGCCCGGCCAACGCCATCGTAAAAACGGCTTGACGCTGCGACGCGCGATGGAAAAAGGTCCGCGCCAAGCCCTTTCCATTTGCCCCAAAGCGTGTAGATTGAACCGAAGATTTTCAACGGCAACGGAGCACACACCTTATCTTGACTGAATCGTCTCACTCTTTTACTCGAGAAGAAATCGGGCCGATCATCACCGTGAGTTTGATTTCCGCGCTGCGACTCTTAGGCATCTTTCTCATGTTGCCGATCTTCAGCGCTTATGCGGTGCAGTACCCGGGCGCATCGGCCGCGCTCGCCGGCGTGGCTTTCGGGATTTACGCGCTCACCCAGTGCATCTTTCAAATACCGCTCGGATGGGCGAGCGACCGCTGGGGACGCAAACCCGTGCTGATCGCCGGGCTCGCGCTTTTCGCCATCGGTAGCGTCGGTTGCGCGCTCGCCAAAGATATTCACGGCCTGATCCTCGCGCGCGCGTTGCAAGGCACCGGAGCCGTCGGCTCGGTGGCTTTCGCCGCATTGGCCGATTTGACCCGGCCGAACGTCCGCACCCAGGCGTACACGATCACCGGTATCGCTATCGGCACCTCGTTCATGATCGGTCTTCTCGCCGGGCCTTTTCTGGCGGCGCAGATCGGTTTGGCCGGATTGTTTTACGTCCTCGCGGCCCTCGCCTTTTTCTCCATGGTTCTCACGGCGACTTCGTTTCCGGTGGAACGGCGGGCCGAACAAGCCGAAGCGCCGATGGCACTCGCGCCGATGCTGATGCACAGCGGTCTCAGGCCGATCTACATCGCCGCGTTCGTGCTTTCCTTCGCGCTCAATCTGTTTTTTTTCACCTATCCGCTGAGCTGGACCGCTATCGGCGTCGGACGGGCGGATCTCTGGAGAGTTTATTTGATTATTTTTTTACCCAGCGCATTGTTGGTTTTTCCCTACATGCGGCGTGCCGAGAAACAGAAACGTTTTCGCAAACCGATTTTGATCGGCTGGCTGACCGCCACTCTCGGGTACGCTGTTTATTTGTTCGGCGCTCAATACGATCTGTTTCTGTATCTTGGCGGCGCGGCATTTTTCTTTGGCTACAGTTTGTACCAACCGATACTGCCGGCGTTTCTCAGTCAACGAATACCGACCGCGGGGCGCGGCACTGCGAGCGGCATCTATAATTTTTTCGGATTCATCGGCTCATCCCTAGGCGGCATGCTCGGCGGCGCGCTGATCCACATTGCGCCGTCTATGCCCGAATTCGTGGGCGTCGCGTTGCTGGTTTTTTGGTATTTTTTGGGATTGCCTATACCGCCGGACTCGAGTACCTAGAACGTGCGCCGTCGCTCGCAGGGCAACGGCCATCAGGGCTTCAGGAGGCTTATGCAACAACCTGCCTGTCATTCAGTTTCGCGTGTAGCTGCCGTAGCCGTGCTGCTGATCGTTTCTACATCGAGCTGCGGCGGCTCCTATGAAGAGACCATTTCTGGTGTGGCGATTCCGGTCCCGAAAGCGATGAGCTCGGGGCTCGGACAAACCGGTTGAGATGAACTTTTTCGGCGTCGGCGCCGGCCAAGCGTCGTTTCACGGCGACATGGACGCCGAGAAAATCGTCGAGTTCTATAAAAAGGAAATGCCCGCGCGCGGCTGGCAGCCGAATATGAGCCTGCGCAGTGGCAGCACTCTCTTGGCGTACAGCAAAGACGGCAAAACAATGTTGGTGGCCGTTGGCAAACAAAACAACGCGACCCTGTTAACCGTGACCGTGGGTGGTGCGGGTCGCTGAAATTTGTTAAATTCCGTCTAATCTCTCAATGTCGAAAGGAGCAACGGCATGAAGGGAAATGAACAGGTCGTCAGCGTTCTCAATCAGGTTCTCCGCAAAGAACTCACCGGGATAAATCAGTATTTCATCCACGCCAAGATGTGCGAGAACTGGGGCTACCGCAAACTCAAGAAGGTCCTATGGGACGAGTCGATCGGGGAAATGAAGCACGCGGATCGTATTATCGAACGCATTTTATTCCTTGAGGGAATACCGAATGTCACTGCCTATGATAAAATCTCGGTCGGCTCGGGCGTCAAGCAACAGTTGGAAAACGATCTCGGTTTAGAGCTCGCCGCGTTGACCGTGCTTCACCCGGGGATCAAGACCTGCCTCGAAGCATCCGACGACGCCTCGCGGGAGCTGCTCGAGGATATTGTCGTCGACGAAGAAAAACACGTCGACTGGATCGAAACCCAACTGCATCAGATCGACGAAGTCGGCTATCAGAACTATCTGGCCCAACAGATAGACGAATAATCAGCGAGGCGAAGAAAGATTTCTCCCGGCGGTCGAAATGACAACTTGTCTGTCATCTCGAACGAAGTGAGAGATCTTTCTTCCGCTTTAAAATTTGCACCTGCGAGTACCCAGCATACAATGTAAACTCAGTCGAAAATCGCTATCTTCCATCCTCGATCTTCGACCCAACACAACCAGCCTACTAGTCCTTGCCCAACGACACGGCAAAAATGCCGGCGACGACCAGCGCGGCGCCGGCTAATTTGCGCGCCGTGACGGTCTCGATCCGGCGCGCCATGAACGGCGTCAATATCGAGACAAACACCGTATAACTGTTGACCAACGGCGCGACGATCGAGACACGCTCCAGGCTGTAGGCCAAATACATAAATAAAAAAGACGCGCCGGTGAAGATTCCCGACCCCATAAACCAGCGCGCCACCGGCGCCGGCGGCAAAATAAACTTTTCCCCTTGGACGTAACGGGTGATGAGAAAAATCTCGATGGTCGAGGTCAGCGCCGCGATACCGGCAGCGAGGATCGGCTGGCCGCCGCCATCGCCCAGGCCCCAGCGCACAGCGACATCTTTCATCGAAAACAAAAGCGCGCACAGAAACGGATAAATCAATTCGCTTTTTTTGTACGAAGTTTTCTCGCCGCCCCAAGAAACCGTGACCAGTCCGCCGACCGTCAGCGCTACGCCGAGCACGACCAACGGCGCCGGCCGTTCTTCGAGGATAAGAATGGCGAGCACCGTCGAAAACATCGGCGTCGTGTTGACGATCGTCGACGTGACCGAGCTGCCCATGGCGCGGATACCGCGAAAACTCAAAACCCGCGTCACGCCGGGCACGAACAGACCGACCGCGATAAAAATTAAGTTATCGACGGCGAATAGCCGCGTATCGGAGTACAAAATAAAATGAGCCGCCAAGAGAAACAACGCATTGACCGCGATCGTAACCCACGCGCCCCACGGCGCCGGCGCGGCGAAGTAGCCGCGCTGGGCCAACAGACTCGCAATGGCGAAGCAGAGCGAAGTTAGTAGTCCGAAGACGATCGGCAACACAGCGCGTGAATTGTTTCCTTCATGATGGTTTTCGATTACATTGCCTTATAACTGAAAAATTGCCGAACTGCATTGATGCCCGCGCAGAATTTCCCTTCCATTCGCCGCAAGCTTTTGAGCTGGTATGAAAAAAACCGGCGTGACCTGCCGTGGCGTCAAACCAGCGATCCCTACGCCATTTGGATCTCGGAAACCATGCTGCAGCAGACCCAGGTAAAAACCGTGCTGCCTTACTACGAGCGTTTCCTCGATACCTTTCCCACCGTCGAAGCATTGGCGCGGGCGCCGCTCGCGCGCGTGCTGCATCTATGGTCGGGCCTTGGTTATTACCGGCGCGCCGAGAATCTCAGAGCGGCGGCGCGCCAAATTGTCCGTGATCATCATGGCGAGCTACCTCAAAATTACGCTCAACTGCGCGCTCTGGCCGGCATCGGCGATTACACCGCCGGGGCGATTCTGAGCATCGCGTTTCAGCAGCCCTATCCCGCCATCGACGGCAACGCGCGGCGCGTGCTCGACCGGCTCTTTTCGCTCAAGAACGAAACCGCCCTGCGCGCGCTCGCGCACCGGCTTGTCAGCAAACGCAAGCCGGGAAATTTCAATCAGGCGTTGATGGAATTGGGCGCAACAATTTGCGCGCCGGTGACGCCGCGGTGCGGCGCTTGCCCGCTCGCGCTTCAATGTAGCTCGCGCGCGCGGCGCAACTCGCCGGCGCGCTCTCGGCGCGCGCCCATGCGAAATATTATCGATGTTACTTGGCCGCTGGCCGTGGTGCGCCATCGCGGCAAGATCCTGCTGCGGCGGCGCGCCGCGAATGATTTATTGGCGCGGCTCTGGGAACTGCCAGGCGGCGCATTGACCGGCGCAGTCAAGCCCGCCGGTGCGCTGCGACGTGAATTATTTTTATTGCCGATCAAGCTCGCCAAGCCGCTCCCCATCGGCGAATTTCGCCACGTCATCACGCGCCGGCGCATTTGCGCGCCGATCTATCTTTTCGAGTGCGCTTCGAAGCCTGAAATTCGTGTGCCGGGAGCGCGCTGGCACTGGGTCACCGCGCATCGAGTCGAGCGCTATCCAATTTCATCGATGACCAAGAAAGCGCTGGCCGTTCTAGCCGCCCATGAAACGCGTTCTGCTTAAAAGTCTCTTGGTTACGATCGTCGTCAGTGTTTGTTTTTACGTCTATCACACGCTTCCCGACGTGTCGGTTCTGAAGCAACGCAATCCCAAGAGCTCGGCCCTGATGGAGTTGCGCGACGAGGAATATCGAAAAAAAGCGATCCGCGCACCGCGCCGGCAAAACTGGGTGACCTATGGCGCGATCTCGGAAAATCTGAAGAAAGCCGTCCTGATCAATGAAGACGCCGCATTTTTTAGCCACAAGGGCATCGACCTCGACGAGCTCAAAGCCGCGCTGAAAAAAGACTGGGAGACTATGAGTTTTAACCGCGGCGGCAGCACCATCACCATGCAGCTCGCCAAAAATCTTTATTTGAATCCATCAAAAAATCCGCTGCGCAAGGTGAAAGAAATCATCATCGCCAGACAACTCGAGCAAGCGTTATCGAAACAGCGGATTTTCGAGATTTATCTGAACGTCGTCGAATGGGGGCGCAACGTTTATGGCGCCGAAGCCGCGGCGCGGTTTTATTTCGGTAAATCTGCGGCCGCTCTCGATCCGCTTGAGGCCGCGACACTCGCCGCCCTAGTGCCCAGCCCGCGCACCTCGAAAGAACGGAACATCCTGAGCCGAAGAAATTTGATCCTTGGCCGTCTCGCTAGCGTCGGTTACATCAGCAACGAGGAATATCAGCGCGCTAAGCAAGCGCCGCTGTTTCAAAAAGTGGAGGAAACGGCGCCAGAACTGCCTGCCGAGGAATAGGTCGACGGTTCAATACATCATTTTGCTCTGCCCAGCGTCTAATTAATCAGAAGCAGTTAGGTGCAAAGCTGTGAAAGGAGCTAAAAATTCTATGGAAAAAGCGCACCGGCGAAAGCTGGATACCACCCTGAGCGACCTCATCGCGGCAGCCGGCGAGGTGGCGTTCGAACATTCGGATAATGACCGGGAAGCCTACAACTTGGCCCGCTTCGCGTTAATCGAAATTATCAAGAATTCCGCACACACATTCGATTTAGATAAGGATTTTGAAGCTGCAACTTCCCCCTCTCAGCACCTCCACTAAACCGCCAGTAAATATCGGGGAGTCTAGCCTCCCCGATATTCGTTTTGCCTCAATTCGACACGCTTTTTCTGTTTTATCCTCTGAAACCAAGCAACTTAAAGCTGTCGTCAGGCATCTAAAAGTTGTTTGGTGAAATTAATGACTGCATACCTGGTAGTGTAGCGCCGCTGAACCTGAGTATGACTGATCATTGCCCTGATCGATAAAAAGGGCATAATTCGCTAGAATTAAGGTGTGAAACCCGACCGCCGATCAACCAACTGCTTGCCGCGGGAAGTTGACGAGAAATCTTTTGTCGGCGGCCATGCGTACTATTCAGTCCAGGAGGACCAGCAAACCATGCTGATCAAAAAGCCAGCGGATATTAAGTCATCGGAGATCACGCCGAAAGAGATCTACTTGAACCGGCGACAATTCATGACTTCAGCATCTGCCGGGCTAATAACCGCCGGCGCAGCGCTCGCCGGCCTCGATATCTTACGACCGTCCGGCCGAGCATACGCCGGCGAAAAATTGGCCAACGTCAAAAAAAGCTCTTATAGCATCGATGAAAAGCAAAATTCCTTCAAAGACATCACTTCGTACAACAACTTCTACGAGCTCGGCATCGACAAAGGCGACCCGGCGGAGAATGCTAAATATTTGACCACGCGTCCTTGGACGGTGGCGGTCGAAGGCGAAGTCAAAAAACCCAAAACATTCGACATCGACGCCCTGATGAAATTAGCCCCGCTCGAGGAGCGGATCTATCGGCTGCGCTGCGTCGAAGCCTGGTCGATGGTCATTCCCTGGGTCGGCTTTCCACTCAGCGCGTTGATCAAGCAAGTCGAGCCGACCAACAACGCCAAGTTCATTCAGTTCGTCACGCTGCAGGATCCCAAGCGCATGCCCGGCCAGAAACCCGGCATCTTCGGCAACGTGCTCGATTGGCCCTACGTCGAAGGGCTGCGCATGGATGAAGCGATGCATCCATTAGCTATTTTGTCAGTCGGTCTTTACGGCGAAATTTTGCCGGCGCAGAACGGCGCGCCGATCCGTATGGTCGTGCCGTGGAAATATGGCTTCAAAAGCATCAAGTCGATCGTCAAAGTGCGCTTTGTCGAGACGCAACCCAAGACCGCGTGGAACACGATGCAACCGCAAGAGTACGGCTTCTATTCCAACGTCAATCCCGAAGTCGACCATCCGCGCTGGAGTCAAGCCACCGAGCGGCGCATCGGCGAATTTTTGCGCCGCAAGACTCTCATGTTCAACGGCTACGGCGAACAAGTGGCGAGCCTGTACAAAGGCATGGACTTAAAAAAATACTACTGATGAAATGGAAAATGAATAATGGAGAATGGAAAATGACTCGGGCCGGACGAATTCTCCATTCTCCATTTTCCATTCTCCATTTTTTACTTTTCATCGCCTGCCTGATCCCGTTCGGGCAACTCGCCTACCGAGCCTACACCGGAGATCTCGGCGTCAATCCGATCGATACGATCACTCGATTCACCGGCTCGTGGGCGCTGATCTTTTTGCTGACGTGCCTGGCCGTAACACCGCTGCGGAGAATTACCGGCTGGAACGAGGTGATCAAGTTCCGCCGCATGCTCGGACTGTTTGCGTTCTCTTATGCGCTCAGCCACTTCGCGACGTACTTGGTGCTCGACCATTTTTTCAATTGGCCGGCGATCGGCAAGGACATTCTCAAGCGGCCGTACGTCACCGCCGGATTTACCGCTCTGATGATGATGCTCCCGCTCGCGCTCACTTCGACTGCCGCGATGATTCGCCGCCTGGGCAAACGTTGGCAGCAATTGCACCGCCTGGTTTATGTCGCCGCCATCGCTGGAGTGATTCATTTTTATTGGCTGGTGAAAGCGGACATTCGCCGGCCGGCACAATACGGCTTCGTCTTGGCGCTCTTGTTGGGTTACCGAGTTGCGATGAAATGGGCCAAGCGCAAACCCGCCGCCGTCGCGCGCAAGTCCGCCGTTGCGCGTGCGCAGGAAATCAGCTAAGCGGTCTGGGATTTTTTTATTCCCAGCTTATCCATCCGCGAGCGCAGCGTGCTCGGGTTAATGCCGAGAATCTCCGCCGCACCCTTCTTGCCATGAATCACCCAACGGGTTTCCGACAGCGCCCGGATGATGTGTTGGCGTTCAACGTTTTCCAAATTATCGATAAATGACGAGTCATCGACGGTTTCATCGGCGCGCAGCATAGAGTCGTCGATCCCTACGATCGGCCCTTTGGCCAGGACCACGGCGCGTTCGATGACGTTTTGCAACTCGCGGATGTTGCCCGGCCAGGCGTATTTAGTTAGGTTCTCCATCGATTTCTGCGACACGCCGCGAACCTCTTTACCCAGGTTTTTGCCGAACCGACTGAGAAAAAAGTTGACCAATAGCGGGATATCCTCGCGCCGCTCGCGTAGTGCCGGCACCTCGAGCGGAAAAACGTTCAAGCGATAAAACAAATCAGCGCGAAAAGAGCCATTCCTAACCACTTCCTGCAAATTTCGATTCGTTGCGGCGATCACGCGCACGTCGACTTTGATCGTGCGGCTGCTGCCGACCCGCTCGAACTCGCCTTCTTGGAGCACGCGCAAGAGTTTAACCTGGGTATCGAGTGGCAGCTCGGTCACTTCGTCGAGAAAGATCGTTCCACCGTTCGCCAGCTCGAATCGACCGATGCGCTGCTGCGTCGCGCCGGTAAACGCGCCGCGCTCATGGCCAAACAGCTCGCTTTCGACCAAGCCGGAGGGAATCGATCCGCAATTCACTTTGACCAGCGCTCGATTTTTACGCCGGCTACGGTCGTGCACCGCCCGCGCTAGAAGTTCCTTGCCGGTGCCGGTTTCGCCGTGAATCAGGACGGTGGCGTCCGTCGGCGCCACCTGTTCGAGCTTCTTCAATAGCTGGCGGATCGGCGCGCTTTGGCCGATAATTTCTTCGAAGTTGTGCTCGGTTTTGATTTCTTCCTGAAGATAAACCGCCTCGGCCTCGAAGCGTGCTTTTAACGATTCCACTTCTTCGTGGACTCTCATATTGTCGACGGCGATAGCGATCTGACTCGCCATTTCCATTAGGAAATCAGCGTCTGCTTCGGAGTACTGTTCGCGTGTGAGGCTACCGACGGTGAGCCCGCCGATGCTCAGCCCACGCACGACTAGGGGCACGGCGCAGATCGAGCGAAACCCATGTCCGTAGGCCCGCTCCTCAGAACTGGTCAGCCGCTCGCGTTCTAGATCGCGGCGCAAAATCGGCTGGCGCGTCGCGAACGCGAGTCCCGCCGGGCTGTCGTCCAGCTTGAGCCGGCGGCCGATCGGCGTGTAATCATCCCGCTGGTAAGGTCCCGCGTAGCTCAAAATCCTGAGACAATTTTCTTTGGGTTCATAAAGCGACAGCGCCAGACGATCGAACGCTATGACCCGCGCCAACGCTTCGCCCACCGCGGTCAATAGCTCGTCGCGCGTCAGCTTGGTGACAATCGCATTATTGATGTCGAGGATTGTGCGCCGGCGCGCTGCCGCCGCCGCGATGCTTGCATTGAGCGCCGCAATCTCTTCGTAGGCATTCATGTTGGCCACGGCGATCGCGACTTGGTTGGCGACTTGCTCGAGAAACTCCCGGCGCAAATGTCCGTAGGCGTCTCTCTCGGCCGCCATGAAAAAGAGCGCGCCCAGGGCGCGTTCACCGCTGACCATCGGCAGCGCGCACAAAGACTCCATGCCGTCGCCGGCCATTACCTCATGAGTCACTGGAAAGCGCTCGCGGAATTCGTCGCGGCAGCCGGCGATGAACCAGACCCGATTGCTTAACACCCAGTCGCAGGCAGTACCGGCAGCCGGCAATAGGGTGGTTTGTGTCGGCGCGCCACCCGCCGGAATTGTCGACAAGATATGTCCCTGCAGTTGACCACCATCGAGAGGCAGTTCGATGCCGAACCGTTCCGTCGGGACCAGCGTCTTTAGACATTCGGCAAGCGCGCCAAACAAACTATCCCGGTGTAAATGACGGCCGACCGCGCGGTTAATGTCGAGAAGCGTGCTCAGTTCCGCATTGAGCAGGTTGACCTCGCGGTCGGTCCGCATGCGTTCCAGTTCAGCACTGGCCCTGGTCGCAAATATGCGAAGTATCCGAAGCTCCGTCTCATCAAAAACTCGGTGCCTAGTGTCCATCACCACGAGGTGTCCCAGCACTTTGCCTTGATAATTCGGCAGTGGCACGCCGGCAAAACTCTCCGCGCCGAGAGTGACCAAATCTTTGTCCGCGGGAAATAATAATTGCAGCCGCTCCGGATAAGCGCAGACCTCTCCCTCGATGACTTTTTCGCAGGGTGTGCCGCGCAGTGAGTACTCGATGTCTTGGGCGAAGCCGGCGCCGTCCCAAAAAGCGAGGGCGCGAACGCGTGTTCGCGTTTCGTCGGTGCATTCCGTGACAAACGAATAGCGAACCTGTAAGGCGTCGGCCAAATGGCGAATCAACGAGCGAAAAAATTCTTCGCCGATGGCGCCGGCGATGCCGTCGGTGATGTGGTACAAGATTTCATCGCCGCCGCTCGCCTCAATATTGCGCTGATTTTGCACGCTGACCTCTTCGCACTTAGATAATCTCAATTCATACGTCCAATTGCGATATTTCACAACTGTTGCGAAATATCGCAACGAAATATCGCGCCGCAAATTGCTCCGACATCAAAAATACCAATAATTTAGGTAGTTGAGAGCTGGCATAAACTCTGCGTTAAAGCATTCACATCCAGGGGAGCGAAGAGACATGCTGAGAATCACAGAAAATTTAGAAAATGGCGACGTGATTCGATTGCGCCTGGACGGCAGCTTAACAACCGAGTCGTACGCGGAACTCGACAAAGCGTTTTCTCGTTACCATCAGGGCAAACCACCGATGATTATCCTAGATATGGCGGGCGTGAGTTTCATGAATGATGAACCCGCGGCTAAGCTCGCAAGGATTCAAAGGAGAGACTCTGCGAATTATTAACTGCTCACCCTTCATTACCGCGCTCTTAGATACAGTGGAAAGGACCGACTGAAATGATGCGTCTTGAACAGCCGGAAGTTTTGGCGACTCGAGGAGAGGAGATGGTTATGTCCGCACTCGAAACATTGAAGGCACCGAGCCCCGCTGCGGCAAATTGCGCCGCCTCGGCAATCCCACCACCATTCAGTCTGAAATCCCTGGCCCCGAAGCGTGCGATGAGGCAGCGCAAATCCGCGCAAGACGACGCTCGACTCATCGAACGTCTCAAGGCCGGTGACCAGGATGCGCTCGAAGCGATCTTTAACCTCTATTCCGCGAAACTCTACAACGTCGCACTGCGTATTCTCGGTGATCCCGGAGATACCGAGGAAGTGATTCAGGATGTTTTTTGGATTGCTTACCGCAAAGCAAATTCGTTTCAGGGCAATTCACAGTTTTCCACGTGGCTCTATCGCCTGACAGTGAATGCCGCTTTGGGAAAAATCCGCCGGAGCAAAAAAAACAAAGAGGTTGAGTACGAAGAATTTCTGCCGAAGTTTCAAAAGGACGGCCATCACAGGGTTAGACCCGTAGTGGATTGGTCGGACACGTTGGACGAGAAATACACTACACGCGAGGTCCAGCAGTTGCTCGGCAAGTCCTTGGATCAATTAAAACCAATTGATAAGAGTGTCATCGTGCTGAGCGATCTTGAAGGACTGTCCGATAAGGAAATCGCGGTTGCGCTCGACCTTACCGTCTCGGCGGTCAAGACCCGGCTGCACCGGGCGCGTTTGTTTCTTCGTGGAAAAATGGCCGTACACCTCGGTTACACGGCGGCGTGAGCTTCCTAATGGCAAAGCGCAAGCAATCTGCGAAAGCTTTGACGAGCAAGACTTGTCGCCAAATGACCGATTTGGTTCTCGGCTATCTAACCGGCAAACTCAGTCCGAGCGTTAAGCGCGAATTCGAGCAACACCTTGCCGTTTGCCCGGATTGCATGAATTTTTTGAACACCTATAAAAAAACTGTGGCAGTCACGAAGTCGGTTCAACAAAGCGATCTCCCCGCCAGCGTGCGCGACAATATCCTGACCTTTCTACGCAAGCGGATTCGGCGCCTGGGCGCAGTGCTGCTTTGCATCGTAACCCAGCTCGCGATTTGAAAACCCTCCGCTTCGAGCGCAACGATTCATCGGCCGCCGCCGTCTAACCGCCAGGGGCACATCTTGACAAGTTAGGGCTTGTATCCCTAGCGTAGAGAATTGCCACATAAAGGGGGGATTTAGATGACTAATTGGGAAGCGATTTTTACTCAGAGCCCGGTCAACCAGGGTTACTACAACGAGCAGCGCCTACCCCAGCAACACTGGGCTTGGCCGCGCGGTACCTGGTTTCAGTCGCGCTTGGATCTTATTCGCGATCATGCCAGCGGCGGCGCCCTGAAAACCAGCCGAAAATTCAACGAAACCGAAACCTTGCGAGACATGTAACGCTCGGTGAGACAAATCAGCCGCGGGCGATTCCCCGCAGCGCTAGGCAATGGCGCCGCGGCTGATTTCCTCTCTAGCCGGTTCACTGCGGTTTGAGCGCTGAGGCGCGCGTGCAGCTCAAATCGCCGTCTCGGGCAACGCGCGCTTCTATTGAGCCGCCGCCAGATGATCTGGATGACATTGTCCAGGGATCACCGCGGATAAGCTCCAAGCTGACTTGTTAAGATCTTTTAAAATTCCTGTAACCTTTCTTGATGGCCGCGCATCTAATCTATACGTCAGATGCCATCACGGAGGGCTACCATGAAAGCGAAGCGATCTTCAGCAATATCGGCCGTTGGTCTAAAGCGCGCGACAATCAGGACAACCTTCATGGATGTGCTGAAAGAACTCACTAAGCTGACCAAAGACGACGCCTTGGTGCTGGCGGTTTTCAAGCGCATCTTCGATTCACATCGGGTACGTCTTGCGCGCACACTGGCCCCCGTAAAGCTCGTCGAGGGCAAGGGCTCAACGCGCCGAGCGCGGCGCGGCTTCGGTCGAACTAAAGTATGGGCCTAACCAGCACTGTTGGCGCCATCAGGAGGGCATTGCCATTTCTGTTATCGCCAATTTGCCTGGGCAAGCCATACGCCGCGCGGGAAAAAAGTCAATGTTGAACGCGCGCGCGACAAGACGGCGCGAGCGCGCCGTTTCATCGGTCACTTGCGCGCAAGCCGTTGCTCTGCTCGCCGATCTTATCTCCGGGGAAATAAAGGCGGCGGACCGTTTGGCCTTTGAATCACATCAGCAAATATGCCCGGATTGCGTGGCGTTCCTGCAAACCTACAGGAAAACCATTGAGCTCAGCCGCTCGTTTTTACGTCTTCGTGGAGCAGCGCTGTCGGAAAGCTTGAGCTTGCGCCGCTGAGCGAGCGCGCTCATCGGGATTTGCCTGCTGCATCTTTTCTCCGGATCGCGTCATCCAACAAACTAACGAATCAACTTAGACGGGGGCTCAACCGAAGACTCATTCTCGGTGATCCACCCTCGACGAATTCACAGGAGAAAATTGGCCATGAAAGCGATCGCCGTCACACCGGAAACTAAACAATTGGGGTTAATCAATCTACCCGAACCTCGCCTCTGTAGCCCCACCGATGTCAAGCTGCGGATGCTTGAAGCCGGCGTTTGCGGCACCGACAAAGAGATCTGCGCCTTCGAATACGGCACGCCGCCGGCCGGATCGGCCGAATTGGTCATCGGCCATGAATCGTTGGGAGAAGTCATCGAAGTCGGCGCGAAGGTCACACGCGTCAAAGTCGGCGACCTTGTCGTACCGATGGTCCGTCGGCCCTGTCCGCACGACTATTGTCCGGCATGCCGGGTCGGGCACCAGGACTTTTGCTTCACCGGAGACTTTACCGAACGCGGCATTAAAGGGCGGCATGGTTTCATGGCGCAGTTTGTCGTCGATGATGAACAGTATATGAATCCGGTGCCCGTAGATCTCCGCGACCTCGCGATCTTAGTCGAACCTCTAACGATCGCCGAAAAGGCGTTAATTCAAGTTTGGGATGTGCAGCGGCGACTACCGTGGGGTTGTCCCGCGGCAGCGAACAAGGCCCAAGCGCACTGCCACAAAGCCGTAGTCTTAGGCGCCGGTCCCGTGGGATTGCTCGGCGCCATGGCTTTAGTCAAGAACGGCTTCGATACCTACGTCTACGCCCGCGAGCCCGTGCCAAATCCGAAAGCAGACGTGCTGGCAATGATCGGCGCCAAGTATCTCTCGGCGGAAACCCATTCGCTCGAAGCTCTGGCATCAGAAGTCGGCAACGTCGACTTGGTCTATGAAGCGACCGGCGCGTCGCGCCTTGCTTTTGACATGATCCAACACCTCGGCACCAACGGAATTTTTGTGTTTACCGGAGTTCCCGGACGCAAGGGACCCGTCGAGATCGACACCGACTTGATGATGCGAAATCTAGTTCTGAAAAATCAAGTGGTGTTCGGCACGGTCAACGCCGGGCGCGACGCCTTCGAAGCGTCGATCCGAGATCTCGGTTCGTTCGTTGATACTTGGCCCGAAGCGGTTCGCAGTGTAATCACCGGCCGCTTCCCCATTGAAGCGCACCGCGATTTGCTATTGGGGAAAGGCGGCGGCATCAAGAACGTGATCGCGCTCAACTGATCGCTTACTCAGTTGACGTTCCAGTCGCTCAGCGCGATACTCGTTGGCGATATTTGATGATGCTCCCCAATGAGTGTCAGCAGAGGAGCGTCTATGAGGAATGCAAGCCGAACATTGATTTCAACATGTTTGCTAGCACTCATGCTGGCAGGCGGCTGCGCCAGTTTTCAAGTCGGTCGAGACGTTCAAGCGGGTCGCGCGGCGCTTCAGACTGGCCATCCTGAGGACGCTGTCATTTATCTCAGCCGCGCCGCTGAGTCGGATCCGAACTACAAACTCCCCACCAGGGCGCAGGAAAGCATTCTGACCTATCTCGGTCGCGCTTATTATGAGACCGGTGACAACACTAAAGCGCGCGCTGTTCTCGAGCGCGCCCTTGCCAACGATAACAATGACTATTTAGCGCGGCTCTACTTCGGGCTCACGCTTTATCGGTCGAACGATCGAGAGCGGGGTCGCAAGGAAATCGATGCCGGACTCAATGGCATGCACGCATGGCTCGATGAAGTTACGTCAGACAGCGTCTACGGCATTCACTGGGACCCGAATAGGACGATTCGACTTGCCATCGAGCGCACTTTGGCGGGAAAGCCGGAGGCAGGCGAGTTCACCGCCTCGGCGCAGCGAATCGGCCGTCAATTCGATAGCGAGATCGACCGCGCTCGCCAATCCGAATCAAGATCGATTTACGAACAGGGCGGCAAAAACTAATCGCTTCCAGGAAACCTTGATCCCAATCAAACTGCCGCGGCACAAAAAAGCAAGCCCACCACGCTTCCGCTACTGATGCACCGTCAAGTTATCGCATCATTTTAAAATCTTCCGCATCTAATCCTAGTGATGGATGCGCTGAAGAACCATTGGCCTGAATACTTGATCGAAGGCGCCTGTCTCGGGCTCTTCATGATATCGGCATTTAGTTTTGGAACGATTTTTGAGCACCCTGCGAGTCAAAATAGGGACCGTCTATTTGGCCGTGGCGGAGACAGTTGACACCGATGATTTAAGTCATTCTAGCCGCCCCTCCGTGGGAATGATCAGACTGTGCCAGCGCAGCCGGGCGATCCGACTCCAACCGCACTCCAACCGTCTCAGGCAGCCGGTATCGCGGTTGAGTTTGTGCCATCCCGCTGCTCAGTTTAACGGGTCACGAATTCTTAACCATCGGCGCCATCCGGAATTAATCTCCCACTTGTACGTTCAGTGCGCATCTAGATTGGGCGGAGTGTCAGCCTTCGAATCTTTAGCATCGTTTGTCCGCCGTTAGACATCCAATCGACAAGCAATCCGAAACTCGGATTGAGGGTTCGATACAACGAACTTCTAACGAGGTATTCATCATGCTCGAACAATCAGCCGACGAAAACACGAATAACACGGTGTCCAGACCTCTCGATCGTGAATGGGCGATCATTTTGGCCGGCGGAGACGGCACTCGGCTCAAGTCTTTAACGCGGAAGATTGCCGGGGATGAACGGCCAAAGCAGTTTTGCTCAGTCCTCGGCCGCGCCACACTTCTCGAAGAAACCCAACGGCGAGCCGCTTTGGAATTGCCGGAAGAACGTACCCTCTACATCGTCAACCAGGCGCACGAACCCTTTTATGCGCCGATCCTCGCCGACAAGCGTCCGGCGAATCTTGTCGTACAGCCGCGTAATGCCGGCACCGCGCCCGCGATCCTCTATGGTCTCCTGCGCATTGCGGCGGCAGATCCACAGGCTGTGGTCGCCCTGTTTCCGTCGGATCACTATATCTCCGACAATCGAAAATTTATGAACCACATCCGCACCGCGCTCGACACCGCACGAGTGAGACGAGATGTCGTGATTCTGCTTGGAGTCGAGCCCGAAAGTCCCGAAGTGGAATACGGCTGGATCGAACCGACGCTGCCCGCCAAAGGCAACGCCAAAGTTTCTGGCGTGCGGCGTTTTTGGGAAAAGCCCAACCAAGTGTTAGCCCAAGTCCTGCAACTGCGCGGCTGCCTGTGGAACAGTTTCGTGATGGTCGCCTCGGTGCAAGCGCTGCTCGATATCATTGAGAGCGCGCTTCCCGGTTTTTACCGTGCATTCGCGTGCTTAAATCCTTTATTCGCCACTCGGGCCGAGGCCGGAGCAGTGACCGAGCTCTACCAAAGCCTGGAGGAGATCAATTTTTCTCATCAAGTGCTCGCGCAACTGCCGCAGCGGCTCGCGGTTCTCAAAGTCAGCGGTCTCAGGTGGAGCGACCTCGGCGAGCCGAAGCGCGTCCTGGCGTCGCTCGACTTGGCCGGCATCCGTCCTCACTGGGTCGATAGCGCCTCGCCGCAGTTCGCGTAGCTCTCAACCTTTCCTCGCTACCGCGGTGAATCGCCGCGGCAGACGTTGTTCGCTAGCATTCCGCCCGACTGCTGAAGCCCTCTTTATATCGCACCACTCCGTTCTTCATCACTCCAATGCTTTTCCAGCTCTCGTCTCGCATCTCTTTTGAGCGCCGCCGCATCTAATCCTGCAAACAAGGCCGCGAGAAAAAAGCGGCATCAGGCCGGGCCCAGCTTCCCTGTTAGGACCCGGCCGAAAAACAATCGGAGCAAATTCATCGGAGGAGCAAATGAAAACATTTTTCACCACCAGCAGTTTGTTGGGCATCAAAGTCGATCGACAAGGCAACTTGTACGTTTCCGGCCCCGGCGGATTGTGGATCATTTCCCCCGAGGCGAAACATCTGGGCACGATCATCGCGCCCAGGCACCCGCACAACATGGCGTGGGGCGGCGACGACGGCAAGACTCTTTATATGACCGCGCAGGGCAGCCTTTATCGCATGCCGTTGAACATTCCTGGCGTTCAACCCGATGCGAGCGTTGGTAGCTTGTCACAAGTGAAGTAAAGGAGCACGAGCAATGACCAACAACAGACCACTGAGCATACCGGTTATCCTGGGGACAACCCGCAAAGGGCGCATGAGCGCTCACGCCGCGCGCTTCATGGTCGAACAGATCCAAAAACGACCGTGTATTTCGACCGACTTGATCGATCTCTCGGACCTGCCCATGCCAATTGACGACGCCGGCGAAGAGATCAAGGATTCCACCTTCTCGAACAGGATGACGATGGCCGACGCCCTGGTGATCGTCACGCCGGAGTACAACCATAGCTTTCCTGGTTTGCTCAAACACGTTTTAGACAGCTGCCTGAAAGAATACATCCACAAAGCCGCCGGCATCGTCGGTGTATCGGCTGGACCTTTCGGCGGCGTGCGCGCGATTCAGGATTTCCTGCCGGTGATTCGCGAGCTCGGGTTAGTCAACATTTTTTGGGACGTCAATTTCGGCAATGTCGCCAGCGTATTCGACCCATCGGGCAACCTTCTCGATCAAGCGTTTATCAAGCGCGCCGATAAATTCTTGGACGAGCTTGTTTGGATGGCCAAGACGCTGCGCCACGGCCGGGATAACATCACTCTGGATAGTTAAAGGAGAAACCGAGATGGCAAAGAGCAAAATGATTTGCCCGAAGTGCGGCAACGAGATGAATCATCACGCCGACAAGCTGATCTATTCGATCGAAGGACGTGAAGCCGCGAACTTCGACGCATCACTGGGCGGTTTGATCGAAGAAACCCACGGCTGCCCGGTTGCGGCGCCGTCGCTTCGCGTGTTGCCGAGTAAGCTCGCGTAGCGCGTCGTATTTGCCGAGGGCTGATATCTGATATCACACCGAAACCTCAGTTCGACCAGAGTCGTTGACTGGCCTGCGCACAACATTTAACTTTGCCTTTTATGAGCAGATACGTCGAACCAACGGAACAGCTCGTCACCGAAATCCTCGTCAAGGACATAAAACATTCCACTCAGTTCTATTGTCAATTGGGATTTGCGCTACTGCGCGACGGCGGTGATTTCGTCGTCTACCTGCGAAGACCATCGTCTGTTTCTTGCCGAGCTGTCAGCGTTCCACGAAGCGGGCCCAATAGAGTCGCCCGCTTCATCAAAGTTTCCTGCCGCCAATATCAGAGTGATGGTGCCCAACGTGGATGACTATTGGCGCTTGGTAATAGACATGGGTGCGCGAATTCATCATTCCGATCGCCGATCGTTACTACGGCCTGCGAGATTTCACTATCGCGGACCCGGACGGCTTTCGGCATCCGCTTTGCCAGCGATTGATCGACCGTTCTGGCTACCCTGGCACCTGAGACCTCAAAGACTCTCTTGCAACCGCACAGCAGTCTGCCCGCCCTGCACCTTTTGCCGCAGTCACAGCATCCAAGTTATGCGACGCGGCCAACGGGGCGCACAATCAAATCTTGCCGGACTTCGGAATGAACTTCAGAGCTACGCCGTTGTTGCACCATCGTTTTCCGGTGGGCGGCGGGCCGTCGTTGAAGACATGGCCATGGTGGCCGCCGCAACGCGCACAGTGATATTCGGTGCGCGGCAGAACTAATTTGAAATCCGTGCTGGTCTCAAAGGCGCTTGGAATGCTCGCAAAAAAGCTCGGCCAGCCTGTGCCGCTGTCGTATTTCATCTCGGAGGTGAAGAGCGGCAAGCCGCAGCCCGCGCAGGTGTAAATTCCCGGGCGCTTCTCGCTATTCAACGGGCTCGTGCCGGGAGGCTCCGTGCCCTCCTCACGCAAAATGTTGAATTCATTCGGCGACAATCGCTTGCGCCACTCCTCTTTGGATAGTTTGAGTTGCTCGTTGGGCAACGGCACTTTTACCCCTTCGGCGAGGAGCGACTTCCAGTTTTTTTGCAGCGCCTCGACATCTTTCAACGATACCGGCTGCGCCGCCGCTAAGTGTCCCCTTAAAGCGGACCAGATTCCTCCTGCCAACAAACTCCGCAATAAACCACGTCGCGTCATGATTCCATCCTTTCATCCTTTACTGAAATGACCGGCTTAGGCGATTCTCGTTCACCATTTGCGGGGGTTGAAGATTGATCCGATCTACTTTGCATCCGTTACTTCCACCTTAGCATCTAATCGAGCGGAATGTTAGAATAAGTTCAGTGAACTTTTCAGACTTTGCCTCACTCTGTTATGCATTGGAAAAGACGCCGAGCCGGCTGGCGAAGATTGCCGCGGCGGCGGATTATCTTCGTCGCCTCGAACCGGAAGAAATTCGTCCTGGAGTGGCTTTTTTGTCGGGCCGCCCATTTCCCGTTTCCGATCCACGGACACTCGACATCGGAGCCGGTGCCTTTTCACACGCCGCTGAAGTACCGGAAAACGACGCCTCCGTCCTACCGCCGCTCAAGATCAGTGACGTTGCCAACAGCTTCGCCCGGATAGCCGAAGCGAGCGGCAAGGGTTCGCGCGAGCAGAAATATAGTCGGCTCAGAGAGTTGATTGAAATGGCTTCGGTGCACGAGCGGCCGATTTTGTTTCGCCTGCTGCACAATGAACTGCGCATCGGGCTGCACGACGGCCTGATCCAGGAGGCGATTGCCCGCGCCTCCGGCAGCGATCTCAAAACCGTGCGCCGCGCCGCGCTTTTTCTTTCGGATCTCGCCGAAGTCGCCGCGATCGCTCTGACAGACGGCGCCGACGGGCTGCAGCGGGTCAATATTAAACTATTCGTGCCGCTGCTGCCGATGCTTTCCGAGCTTTCGGAGGACTTCGATGAGATTATCAAAACGCACAGCGGAGAAACCGCGCTCGAGTATAAATACGACGGCGCGCGGGTGCAGATCCACAAAGACCGCGATCAGGTGCGCATCTGGAGCCGGCGCCTGACCGAAGTAACCGAGAGTCTGCCCGAGATTGCCGAGATCGCGCGCAATCATCTTCGAGGCGATTCCTTCATCCTCGACGCCGAAGTCGTGGCGACGGGCAGCGACGGCCGGCCATTTCCTTTCCAAGAGCTCATGCGCCGCTTCCGGCGCGTTCACGGCATCGAAACGGCGGCGGGCGAAATCCCTCTTTCACTTTATCTATTCGACTGCCTCTACTTAGACGGCCGGTCGCTGATCGATGAGGCCTACGAGGCGCGTTGGCGAAAGCTCGGTGAAATTTCCGCCGGCAAATATTTGGCGGCGCGAAAAATTGTCAGCGACAAAAACGCTGCCGAAGCTTTTCTGAATCAATCTCTCGCCGCGGGCCACGAAGGATTGATGGCGAAAGCCCCAAGCAGTCCGTATATGCCCGGCAATCGCGGCAAGCTCTGGTTCAAAGTGAAGCTCGCCGAAACTATCGATTGTGTGATCCTGGCCGCCGATCGCGGTTCGGGGCGAAGGCGCGGCTGGCTCTCAAATTATCACCTCGCTGTCGCCGATCACGCCGGCGGTCACGCGCCGGTGGGCAAAACTTTTAAAGGCCTCACCGACAAGCAGTTTATCGAGATGACCGCTAGGCTTAAGGCGCTCGAGTCGCACGATGACGGCTACACAGTCACCGTACGTCCGGAGGTCGTCGTCGAAGTCGCCTATAACGAAATCCAAAAGAGCCCGCAGTACAGCTCGGGATTCGCCCTGCGCTTCGCCCGCATCAAGAGAATTCGCGACGACAAAAGCCCAGACCAAATTTCCACGCTCGCCGAGCTTCAGGCTCTTTACGAACGACAGTTCCTGACAAAAAGCCGGCGTTAAATTCCGCAACGTTCCATTTCACAACCTACTCAAAAAAGGGGACGCTTCGAGCAATCCTAAACGATGCGCACCGTGTAAAAATTTCAGGGATTGTTACTTGCCCCGTTGATGCCCAGCAAGGGCAAACATCACCCAAATTCGTAAGTATTCTATCTAGCTGTCCCAACCTTGAAGAATTACATTCGACTACCAACTATCAGTTCACATTACGGGCGATTTAATGATAAACATAAGTTTAATAGCCAGTTACGTTTGATGATTGCCCTCTTGAGATCAGAGAATCATTGTTCCCTTTGAACTGTGAGAGAGAGAATTGCCAATGACACAAAATGGTCGCCGGAAACCGGAAACGAAAGGCCAACGGTTTGCGAGGCTATACTTGGAGAATTGGCGTAATTTTCAACGGACCGACCTCGAGTTGCAAAGGCGTGTATTTCTTGTTGGACCGAACGCCTCGGGAAAATCGAACCTGCTGGACGTGTTTCGCTTCTTGCACGATATAGTGTCGGTAGGAGGCGGATTTCAGCAAGCCATAAATAAACGTGGTGGCGTGTCTTCAATCCGCTGTCTGGCTGCAAGGCAAAACTCCGATATTGTTATTCGTGCAGAACTCGAGGGCGAAGGCATTGAAGGAGCAGCTGGCTATGAGTTACGTTTTGCCCAAGACAAACTCAGGCGACCGCTCGTCAAAAGCGAACGGGTTACGAAGAATGGCGTTGAGATCCTGCGCCGTCCAAGCCCTGAAGACGAAGCGGATCCAGAGCGGCGGACACAGACCTATCTGGAGCAGGTCAATGTCAACCGGGAGTTTCGCGACATAGCGGATTTCTTTGCGTCAGTGCGTTATCTCCACATCGTGCCACAGCTTGTCCGTGAACCAGATCGATCGGTTGGAAGACGAAATGATCCTTACGGTGGCGATTTTTTGGAACAGCTAGCCCGGACTCCAGAGAAGACCCAAAAGGCTCGTCTCAGACAAATACAAAAGGGACTGGCGGTTGCGGTCCCGCAATTGACCGAGATTGAGCTTTACCGAGATGAAAAGGGGACGCCGCATCTGCGCGGCAAGTATGAACATTGGCGACCACAGGGAGCATGGCAGAAGGAGGATCAGTTCTCGGACGGCACATTGCGACTCATAGGATTACTTTGGGCAGTATTGGATGGACGCGGACCGCTGCTCTTGGAAGAGCCCGAGCTATCGCTTCATCCTGAAGTTATTCGTTACGTGCCGCAAATATTTGCGCGGATTCAACGGCGCACCGGACGGCAGATCGTGCTAAGCACTCACTCGGCTGATCTGCTCCGCGATGAAGGCATAGGGTTAGATGAAGTCTTTCTCCTAGAGCCTGGCAAGGAAGGGACCGAGGTGAGCGTTGCTAGTGCTTTTGCTGACATTAAGGAATTGCTCGACGGCGGAGTTGCATTGCCCGACGCAATTATACCGAGAACAAAGCCTCAATCTGCGGCACAGCTGTCCCTCTTCGGAGATCTGGAGCGCTAGAGGGTGGTCGTTATCTCGGGAGCAGTAGAAGGTTTGGTCGACGAAGCCGTCGTCAAGTTTCTCATCGGCGAAGCTGGCGCTAGCGCCGGGCATATCTATGGCAAGAAAGGGAAATCGTATTTGCATGCCAGCATCAGTGGTTACAATAACGCCGCCAAGTTTCGCCCCTGGATCGTACTCGTGGATCTGGACCATGATGCGGATTGTGCCCCCGAGTTGTGCCGCAACTGGATCGGTGTAAAGGCGGCACACCTGTGCTTTCGCGTAGCTATACGGGCGGTCGAATCATGGCTTCTCGCTGACCGAGAATCCATAGCCAAGTTTCTTTCCGTGTCACCGGCACGTGTTCCAACAAACCCAGAACTGGAGTCGAATCCCAAGGCCAAAATGGTCGATCTGGCTGCTCGATCCCAACGCCGAAGCATCCGTGAGGACATGGTCCCTCGGCCGAGTAGCGGACGAGCCGTCGGGCCAGCGTATACTTCAAGGTTAATCGAATTTGTTCAATCTAAACTTTGGCGACCAGCGATTGCCGCCGAAAGTTCTCAAAGCTTGCAGCGCTGCCGTACACACCTCCAACGCCTCGTTCAAGAAGCGATCGCGAAATGAAATTGCTAATGGCAACCTATCGTTAACCCGTGGCTTGCTCCTTATGGCAGTCTTCCTGCTGACAGGGCCGATTCTACCGTTGACACCACGTCAATTTATCCGATACTTGGCGCATATGGCCGGACAATTCGTCTCTGTGAAGCAAGCGTTTAGTTTATCGGTCGGCAGCGAAATCACCTTGCGCGGCTGGGTGCGCTCGCGGCGCGATTCCAAAGGCATCACGTTCATCGAGCTCAACGACGGCTCGCGTTTCAAGAGCATGCAGCTGGTGGTCGAAGCGGGCGCGATCGCGGAAGAAATGCTTAAACAGATTACCACCGGCAGCAGCATCGAAGCCGGCGGCGTATTGGTCGAATCGCCGGCGAAGGGCCAGGCCGTCGAGCTCAAGGTCGCATCGGTTCACGTCTACGGCACGGCCGATGCCACGACCTATCCGCTGCAAAAAAAAGGACACACGCTGGAATTTCTTCGCGAGATTTCCCACCTGCGCGTGCGCAGCAATACTTTCGGCGCCGCTTTTCGCGTGCGCAACGCGTTGACCCACGCGATCCACACGTTTTTCCAGGAGCGCGATTTTCTCTACGTGCAGACGCCGATCATCACCACCTCGGACTGCGAAGGCGCGGGGCAGATGTTCGGCGTGACGACGTTGAATTTGCAGCAGCCGCCGCGCGCGGCCGACGGCAAGGTCGATTGGCAGCAGGATTTTTTCGCCAAGCCGGCTTATCTGACGGTAAGCGGCCAGCTCGAAGGCGAGATTTTCGCGTCGGCGTTCTCCAAAGTTTACACCTTTCGGCCCGACGTTTCGCGCCGAGAACAGCAATACGCCACGCCATCTTGGCCGAGTTTTGGATGATCGAGCCGGAGATGGCTTTCTACGAGCTCGAAGATAACATGCGGCTGGCCGAGGAATTTCTGAAATATCATTATTCGCTACTGTCCTCGAACACTGCCGGGAAGATCTGGAGTTTTTCAATCAATTCATCGAGAAGTCGGTGCTGGCGACTTTGGAACATGTCGCCGAGTCCAACTTCGGCCACATCACCTACACCGACGCCATCGCCGAGCTGAAAAAATCCGGCAAGACGTGGGAGTTTCCCGTCGAGTGGGGCAACGACCTGCAAACCGAACACGAGCGCTTTTTGTCCGAAGAGGTTTTCAAAAAACCGCTGATCGTCACGGATTATCCGAAGGCGATCAAGGCGTTTTATATGCGCGCCAACGACGACGGCAAAACCGTGCGCGCGATGGACGTGCTCGTGCCGCGGGTCGGCGAGATCATCGGCGGCAGCCAGCGCGAAGAGCGCCACGATGTTTTGCTGCAGCGGCTGCACGATGCGGGATTGGACGAAAAACCTTACTGGTGGTATTTCGACTTGCGCCGCTACGGCACCGTTCCCCACTCCGGTTTCGGCCTCGGCCTGGAGCGCATGATGATGTATCTCACCGGTCTGAAAAATATCCGCGATGTGATTCCGTTTCCGCGCACGCCGGGAAACGCCGAGTTTTGATCGAGATCTGCGCCCGCGAGCCGCGCGGCGACACCACAGACAGTCTTTCCGCGAACTATTCAGCGAGTGCAAGGCTGAGAACCAGGGCAACGATTGACGCGAGCACACCGGCGGCGCCGACGATGTGCGATGGCACGATCGATGTCGGCGCGCGACGGGCGTGATCAGGATTTCATACTCGCAAGTCGCCGCAGCTTTTTCCAACGCTTCGAGATCGCTCGCTGAAAACGGCGAGCGCGACAACACGAGCGTCGCAATGCGGTTCTGCGTGGCGAGCGATTTTTGTGCGGCTTGCTCGCGTTCGCGATGCATGGCAAGTAAAACAACGAAGCCTTTTCGGCGCAGCCGGTTCGATCCACGTAAGAGCTAACCCTTTATCACGCGTCCGGAAAAATTTCGATGCTTTCGCGTCCAGCTCGTCGCGGGCGAGAAAAAATCGTGAGAACAGAGCGAACATTTTAGAAATCCGTTTAACCATCCACCGATGCTTTTACCGTTTACTTTCAACGCTACGGCGCGCGGTTTGATCACGCTGTACGCGAGCGCACTGCTCGCTGGCATGTGGTCGATGATGGTGCCCGCCGTCCCGGTGATGGCAACGGCTTTCGCCGTGAGCCCGGGCACCGCTGCGCAAACCATTACCGCCCTGGCGCTCGGCCGCTTTGCCGGCATGCCGCTGAGTGGCGTCGTGCTCGATCGCTTGGGCACCCGCGCCGCCTTGACCGCGGGACCGGCGCTCGCGTGCGGTGCCGCGCTCCTCGCCGGTATCACGCCGTGGTTTAGCTTGATCTTGGCATTGCTGTTTTTGATCGGCGTCGGCGAGAGTATCTGGGTCATCGCGCGCGAAGTCGCTGGCATCGACTTGACGCGTCAAGATCAACGCGGCCGCGTCTTGAGCGGCTTTCACGGCATCAATAATCTCGGCCTCGCGCTGGGCCCGCTCTTCGGCGGGCTGCTGACCGAAGCCGTCGGCTTTCGCGCGGTGTTCTTCGGTTACGCCGCATGCGCCGTCACATCGGTTTTTTTAGGTCTTGCCGTCGGCGCGGCGCCTACGCCGCCGCCGGCTCCAAGCGCCGGGGTTGCCGATTGGGGCTTCGCCGCGCTCGGCCAAAGGCTGCGCGGCCTGAAAGATCTCTTCGAGCAAATTTCCCCGGACCTGCGCACCACCTATATCGTGCTGGTCCTAGCTACTTTCACGAGCTTCATGCACCGGGTCACGACTCAAAGCATGCTGCCGCTGCTCGCCACGGCGAAAATGGGATTGTCGCCGAAAGAAATCGGCATGCTGTTTACGATCTCGGGGTTTTCGGTTTTCGCCATGATCCTCCCCGCGGGCTTTGTCATCGATAAGGTCGGCAGAAAATGGGCCACGGTGCCGAGCACGGGCATCCCCGCGGTGGCGTTTCTGCTGATTCCCTTCGCGAACAATTTTTTTCAGCTCGCCGTGCTGATTTCTTTTCTAGGGATCGCCAACGGCCTCTCGCTCGGCTCTTTGGCCACCTCGACCTACGACGTGGTGCCGCCGAGCGCGCGCGGGCGCCTGCAAGCGGCGCGGCGCACTCTCGCCGAAATCGGCGGCGTCGCGGCGCCGTTGCTGGGCGGTTATCTCGCCGACAGATTCAACCCCGGCGTGCCTTTTTTAGCCTACGCGCCGCTCTTGGTTTTATCGGCGATTTTACTCGGGCTGCTGGCACGCGAAACTTTGCAGCGCTAGGCAATGGAATAAGGTCAATCGTTCGCAAAATTGCCGCGGCGATCCTATGGGACCGCCCGTCTGTGTCGAATTCGGCAATCGCCGTCGATAGATTTCACGCGGATTTTGTCTATAATAAGCGGATTCAAGCGAGTCTGGCGTCATGAAGTACCAAACCGACGATCTCAGGATCAAAGAAATCAAGGAGCTCCTTCCGCCGGCGCGGCTGTTGGCGGATTTTCCGATCACGGACAAAGCAGCCGAGACAGTTTACGAAACCCGCCAGGCAATTCACCGCATCCTGCACGGCGCCGACGACCGCGTGTTGGTGATCACCGGCCCCTGTTCGATTCACGACACGAAGGCCGCCAAGGAATATGCCGCGCGTCTGCAAGAAGCGAAGCTGCGCAGCGCCGCCAATCTGCTGATCGTCATGCGCGTTTATTTCGAGAAGCCGCGCACCACCGTTGGCTGGAAAGGTTTGATCAACGATCCCAATCTCGACGGCAGCTTTCAAATCAACGACGGCCTGCGCGTGGCGCGCCGGCTCCTGCTCGAACTGAACGAAGGCGGCATGCCGGCGGGATGTGAATTTCTCGACATGATCACGCCGCAGTATATCGCGGATCTGGTTTCGTGGGGCGCCATCGGCGCGCGCACGACCGAGAGTCAGGTGCACCGCGAGCTCGCCTCGGGCCTGTCTTGTCCCGTCGGCTTCAAAAACGGCACCGACGGCAACGTCAGGATCGCCATGGACGCGCTGCGCGCCGCCCAAGCGCCGCATCATTTTTTATCGGTCACCAAGGACGGCCATTCGGCCATCGTGTCGACGGCCGGCAACGAGGATTGTCACATTATTTTGCGCGGCGGCAAGCAGCCCAATTACGACGCCGCCAACGTCAACGCCGCCGCGAAGAGTCTCGCTGAAGCCGGGATTCCGGCGCGCATCATGATCGACTGCAGCCACGACAACAGCAACAAAGATCCCAACAAACAAGTTGCGGTGGGCCGCGATGTCGCGGCGCAGGTCGCCGCCGGAGACGCGCGAATTTTCGGGATCATGGTGGAAAGCCATTTAAAAGCCGGCCGCCAAGATTTGATCCCGGGAAAGGCTCTGGTCTACGGTCAGAGCATTACCGACGCCTGCATCGGTTGGGAAGACAGCCGGACTTTGATCGACACGCTCGCCGACGCGGCGCGCGAACGCCGCGTAAAAGCGGCGGCCGACGGCGAGTCGGAGTAGAGCGCGCCGGCGCATCTAAACGTTTCCATTTTGTCCGAACTTCCGGTCGGCGCGCTAAAGTTGCCGAGCGCTTTTCTTCGACCGTTCGTCCGCCGAGCGCACCTGTTGTGAAACTCATGGAAACACGCTGGCGCCGCCGCGCCGAGCTTAGCCAATTCTGAGAACTCGCTCATCGACGATTTCACTCCATGATCCACCACCTCACCGGACTTTTTTATGGCTGGCGCATGGTCGCGGCATCGGCGGCGGTCCGCGTGCTCGGAGCGGGCTTGCACAGCTACGGCTTCACGGTCTTTTTCTTGCCGCTCAGCCAGGAATTGAATCTTAGCCGCACCGCGACTTCGTTTGCCTTCTCGCTTTCACGCGCCGAGGGCGCCATCGAAGGGCCGATCGTCGGCCACTTGCTCGATCGCTACGGCCCGCGCCCGATCATGATAGCGGCGGTGGTCACCATGGGGATCGGCTACTTGTTGCTCTCGCAGATCGAAAGCTACGTCGCCTTTCTATTGATTTACACCGGATTGATTTCGCTTACTCACGCCGGCGGCTTCATGCACGCGCCGATGACGTTGACAAACACTTGGTTTATCCGCCTGCGCGCCCGCGCCATGACCATCAACAGCGCCGCTTACGGCGTCGGCGGCATGCTGATCGCGCCCGTGCTCAGCCTGGTCGTGCACTCCTGGGGTTGGCGCTGGGGCGCCGCCGCCGCCGGTATCACGTTTATCGTGTTCGGTTTGCCGCTTTGTTTGATGATCCGGCGATCACCGGAAAGCATGGGACTGCTGCCCGACGGCGCCAGCGCCGCGGATACGAAAATAACAGACGGTGGCGCAGCAGCGATCGTGAACGAAACCAACGTGAGCGCCGCCCAAGCGATCCGCTCTTTGGCCTTTTGGGCGCTCGTTTTTGGCGCCGCCGTGCGCAACGCCTCCTATCATGCGATCTCGACTCACTTCATGCCGTTAATGATCTGGAAAGGCATGAGCCAGCAGCAAGCGGCGCTCTTGCTCAGCGGTTTCGCCTTTTTTGGCTTTGTTTCGACGCTCCTGTTCGGCTGGCTCGCCGATTCGATGAACAAGCCGCGCCTGGTTTCTTGCATCCTTTTCACCGCCAGCGTTTCGATTTTGTTCCCGCTCTTCGGCAGCTCCATCGGTCATCTGTGGTTTTTTATCCTGCTCTTTACCACGGTGGAGGCGACTTACCCGGTCGCCTGGGCGATGGTCGGCGATATTTTCGGCCGCACGCACTTTGCCAAGATTCGCGGTTACATGAGCGTGTTTTATGTCTGGGGCAGCGTTATCGGCCCGGTGCTTGCGGGCGCGATCTGGGACCGCTGGCAAACCTACGAACCGATGCTCTGGGCAGTGGTGGCGATGTTTTTTCTCTCGGGAGTTTTCTACAGCCTGCTCGCCAAACCGTGGGCGCGGCCAAAAATTGTCTGATTTCCGTTCAAGGTTCCCAGGTTCAATGTGCGCGCCTCGCGATCCTGAGCTTCGTTCTAGGACAGACTTTGAACGTTGACTCTTGAACAGCATTTTTCTTCATTGCACATGCACGGCGAGCCAGATGGTTTCGGCGCTGGTTTTCGCGACTCGATGACGCACATGACGCCCAATCGTCACCGAGTCGCCTACGTTCATCGTGACCAGCTCGCCGTCGGCAAATTCCAAGATCGCCGTGCCGCGCAACACCACGACCCATTCGTCATCCGCTTGATCGTACCAGTAATTTTCCGGACTGCTGTGCGAATGTGAAACGATCCGCTCGATCTTGACGGATGGATTTTCAAAAAGCGTGAGAAACTCTTCTCCGGCGGCAGCGAGCGACACCGGCGTGAAAATATTTTTTACGGTAACGCTCACAGGCGGGCGCTTTTGATCGCCGGGACGTCGACGATCCGTTGTCGACCGGACGCCGGCGGATTCTCCGCCGCGCCGACCATCGCCTTGACAAATTGCTCGATGGTCACCAAGCCCAAGCGCTCGGCCGTTGGGCGCATCGCCGGAAAGGCTTCCGCGAGTTTGTAAAGCGGCAGGATCATCTTGGGCCAGCGGCGGCCCGGACCGAGCACATACCAAGGCCGCACGATCGTCGCGGTCAGCTCGGCTTCACGAATCATCGACTCACCGAGCGCGCGCACCCAAAGGTAGGCTTGCATGATCGGCGCTGGCTGAGCGACGCTGACATAAACCAGCTGGGCCAGTTTCACCCGCCGCGCCGCGCGCACGCTGGCGCGAATCGACACCAGATCGACTTTTTCGAATTGATCGGCCTTGCTGGGCGTCGGATGCGGCGTGCCGACGAGGTGAATCAGCGTATCGCCACTGCGCAACGCCGCCGCAACCGAATCGTCATTGAGCGCATCCCCGATCACCGCTGTCGCACCCGCCGGCACGTGCTTGACGGATTCTTCCCGCGCAAGCACCCGCACCCGATGACCGCGCGCCAGCAGCGAAGGAATCAAATTCCGGCCGATGTAACCGGTCCCGCCGGTGACGAGAATATCGAGTGGGCTGGGCATGTTTTCCACTTAACGCTGAATCAACAAAGGATGGTCGAGGCACGCTGCAAACTGAATCGTTCTCTGTGCAATCACCCGGTTTCGCATATGGCAGCGACTTTAACACGTCTGCATTGAGAATGCTGAGAATCCGACCGCACCAGCGCAGACTTCTTGCCGCGCAGGAAACACCGAAGCCTCGCGCATCGCTGGAACGCTTCAGTATCGAAGTCTGGGTTGGAGGGATGTAGTTACAGCGTCAGCCAACGCACGAGCAATATCAGCACCGGCACTCGGAGTCGCGGTAGGCTACTACACCAACGCACAAGTGATCAATTCGAACGACAAAATAGAACTGAGCCAGGATAGAAGGCTCGATCGGCGCATGTAATCGCCCACACGGCTGTTCACGGGAGCGGCGGGAATCGGCGTCCGAGACGCCGTGGGTTTGATGGGTGCGTTTTTCGTCAACGAGGTACGGAGAAAAGATAGAAACTCTCCCGCCAGCCGAGAGAGCGGCTTCTCCTTGGAGTAGACAATATAACTTTGCCCTGTGAGATCGAGCCCTGGAATTTCGATAGCTTTAAATCGCCCACGCTCAATTCCCCGCTTGATTGAATTGTAATACAAGAATCCTATACCAGCCCCGTGCCGAACAAGTTCCTTTACCGCTTCCGGCGATTCGCAACGCATTACGACTTTGAATTTTATTCCTTCTTTCCCAAAGCCGCTAAATTGTCCGTTCAACCCTGCTTTGACCCTCGCGCCGAAACTTGATGATGATAGGAATTGTACCGATATTCGACGCTCGCATCGATTTCATTTGCGCTAGTGGGTGATTCGCCGCGACGAAGGCCGTTAACCGTTCTTTACAATAAGGCTCCGTAAAAAATGACACCAGCGCCCACTGTTGGGTTCGTAGTGATGGCAAGATCAACTTTCGACTCTAAGAGCAGTTTTTCTATTTCGCGGCTGCTGCGAGTCCGTAATGTCAGATTAGCCGAAGGATGCTTTTTACTAAACTCCGTCATCAGCACTGGCAAAAGGTACTTTGACGCTCGATAGCTGGCAGCGATAGTGACGATTCTTGACTCGGCGTGTATTTTTCCTGCAATGCCTGGAACTGCGAGAAGATCGGTAAGACTTCATTTAAATAAGTCCGGCCCGATCTGGTCAACTCTATTCCCCGTCCATTGTTCTTTAACAATTTCATGCCTAGGTCTGTTTGAAACTGCGTCAATCGCCGGGAGGCCGTGGATTGGGTGGTGCGAAACTCTCGCGCGGCTTTTGTGATGTTGAGATGCTTGGCCGTCAAAATGAATAGCCGAATCGCATCGATCGTCATGGCGCGTTTCCTCCGTGGTGTAGAGCGCTAGTTGTATTGGCTAAACCGCGTCCGATGTTCGACAGAGCCATTACCATAGCTATTGGTAAAGCTACAATCACTTTTTCGAGAGTTTTGAAATTATTGCAAGTTACGAAGCAAGGAGGATTTCGGTTGTCGAACATCGATTAAGAATCTGTAACTTCTGTTTACACAAAGGTGTAAACCAAGATTGCAGTCTTGTGGTTTAAACAGCCGCCCGCGTTATTTTTTGGGTTAAGCTCGCCTTCTGCGCAAATCCTGTCTCGCCAGTGCAATTCTCCTAGGTAGGGCGCCAACGGTTCTGAATGGACTCATGCAGAAAATGCATGAACCCATGCAAAAATTGTGGTGGACAGCACTTGCAAAGGAAGAGTAAGAACCTCGCCCAATATGGATCAGCAACTTTCTCGGCAAGTTTTGTTTCTCAGTTAGGCAAGGGAGTTTCTATTTTTCGTCCATCGTGCGGTCGATTTTGTTTCAGCTTCGCGACTCGTTTGCCAGGTTAAAGAAAATGGGTTTGCAAATAAAAAATGACAGCCAGAGACTAACGCAAATCAAGAAGTGAAAATCCCTTTAGAGAGAAATTCAATATGAATCTACATCGCCGCTGTTTGATAGCAATTGCCGTGCTGCTCGCCTTGTCAAGCTCCCAAGCCCTTGCTCAGATTGCTTTCGTTAAGACGATCGGGACGACACCATCAACGAGCAACGGCACGAGCTTAACAGTCACTGTTCCAGCCGCAGGTGTTGCCGGTGGAAACAGTGTAATTGTTTCTCTTGGCTTCGATCCCGCATCCGGTTCAGTCTCCTGCAGCGATAGTCATGGAAATAGCTACGCGGTGGATAAGGATATTACGAACGGTTCGGGAAAGAGCGGCATTCGGGCCGTCATTTTTTCGGCGCACAACATTGTCGCTCTCACTAACGGCAATACGATCACCTGCACTCATCCGAGCGCTGGCGCTAGAGCGATGAGCGCAAACGAGTTTTCCGGTCTCGCAACCAGCGCAACGAGAGACCAAACAAGCTCTGGAACGGGAAATAGTACTGCAGCATCGTCAGGTTCTACGCCGACAACTACCCAAGGTTCGGAACTGGTTCTAGGAACAATCGGCGTCGAGGGAAAGTCGAATGAGAGTTTTACCGTAGGGAGCAGTTACACCTCAATCGGTCGAACAGGAACAAATCAAGGCTCGGCAGCCTCAAACATCACCATTAACCCAGAGTATCGGTTGGTTACCACCACTGGCGGCTATAGCGCCAGCGGCACTCTGGGTACTTCGACCAAATGGGCCGCTGCTATTGTGACCTACAAAGCTACGCCAGCGACAGCTACTAAGCTAGTGATTACCTCTGTCAATGGTGGAAGCAATCCGATAGCGGGAACTGCATTTTCCGTCGTGGTCCAGTCTCAAAACGCTAGTGGAATTCCCACCAACGTCACTGTGGCGACGGGTGTCAGTCTTTCTCGGAAAACAGGGACCGGGACCTTGGGGGGCACGCTATCCGGAACAATCGCGGCGGGATCGAACCAAACAACAATCACCGGAGTTACCTATACAAAAGCGGAAAGCGCAGTCGTGATAACCGCTACACGCACGAGCGGGGACAATCTTAGTCCCGGCGACAGTGCATCGTTTGCAGTCAATCCAGGCGCGGCAAACAAGGTTGCGTTTTTGACACCGTCGGGAAGTAGCACAGCCGGTAGTGTTCTTTCCGGTCCGCCAACCGTCGTAGTTCAAGACAGCCTTGGCAATACGGTCACATCGTCGTCGGCATCGATTACGGTGGCGATCGGCACAAACCCCGGTGGAGGAGTTCTAAGTGGGACGACTTCGAAAAACGCTTCGGGAGGGGTTGCGAGCTTTAGTGATCTATCAATCAATAAGGCCGGGACCGGTTACACGCTCACTGCATCTGCGACCGGGCTCACCAGCGCGACGAGTAGCGCATTTAATATTAGCGCAGCGGCAGCGACCAAGGTCGCTTTCACGACCCAACCCGCGAGCGCCAATGCAGGCAGCGCAATTGCTGGTCCGCCTACCGTTACGGTGCAGGACAACTTTGGTAACACGGTCACGTCGTCATCGGCGTCAATCACCATCGCGATTGGAACTAATCCAGGTGGCGGATCGTTAAGCGGCACCCTCACGATGAACGCCACGTCTGGTGTGGCGAGCTTCAGTAATCTCTCGGTTAGCAAGTCGGGAGCCGGTTATACGTTGACCGCATCAGCGATCGGGCTCACTGGTGCAACGAGTGGCGGTTTCAACATCGCTGCAGGCGCAGCAGCGAAGCTCGCCTACACAACCGCACCCGGAAATTCGACGGCCGGGAATACGATTGCGGGTCCGCCTACCGTTACAGTCCAAGATAGTTTTGGAAATACAGTGACTTCGTCCACCGCGTCGATCACGGTGGCAATTGGAACGAATCCTGGAAGCGGCACCCTCAGCGGCACAACTACGAAGAATGCAGTTTCAGGAGTTGCTAACTTCAACGATCTTTCCGTCGAAAAATCGGGAACCGGCTATACACTGGCCGCTTCAGCCACAGGCCTGACCGGGGCAACGAGTAGTGCATTCAATGTCAGCGCGGGAGCGGCAAACAAACTCGCTTTTTCGGTGCAGCCCGGCAACGCGGGCGCGGGAGTCGCATTGTCAGGGCCTCCTACCGTTGTCGTCCAAGATAGCTTAGGGAACACGATTACTTCCTCTTCAGCCTCAATCACGCTCGCTATTGGCACCAACCCGAGCGGAGGAATACTCAGCGG
>CAVWLW010000051.1:0-120239 GCA_963755715.1 uncultured delta proteobacterium | reverse complement strand
CGGCTATACCCTGGCTGCTTCAGCCACAGGCCTGACAGGGGCAACGAGTAGTGCATTCAATGTCAGCGCGGGAGCGGCAAACAAACTCGCTTTTTCGGTGCAGCCCGGCAACGCGGGCGCGGGAGGCGCATTGTCAGGCCCTCCTACGATTGTCGTCCAAGACGGTTTTGGAAACACCATCACGTCTTCCACAGCTTCGATAACTGCCGCAATCGCATCGAATCCGGGAAGCGGCGTGTTAACCGGGACAACGACGAGGAATGCAAGTTCCGGTGTCGCAGTTTTCACGGATCTCAGCATCACTCAACTGGGAACCGGCTACACTCTGTCAGCCGCCTCTTCGGGCTTACAAGTGTGACGAGCACCGCGTTTAACGTCACTCTTCGTCTGTCACCTTGTCCGCCACGCCAACGTCAGTGTCTGCAGGTGATTCATTTACCGTACATGGGGCAGATTCCCAATGCAACTAACAGAGATTGGATTGGGTTATATGCTCCCGGAAGCAGCGACACTTCCATACCTTATTGGCTGTATGTCAATTGTAGCCCCTCGCCAAGCGTTCCAGTCGCATCCGGCTCCTGTTCGTTTCCCATTTCATCGTCCCGACCGCCGGGCACTTATGAGTTCAGACTTCTGCCAAATGATACCTATACTCGGATCGCGACGAGTAACGCGGTCACTGTTACTGCGGCTATTAACAAGCTTGCGATATCGGTCAATCAAAATATAACCGCGGGAACACCTGGCTTCTCGATGGTTGTAGAGTCCAGATCACCGTCGGGAGTTGCTACCAACGTATCAAGCAATACCGCGATAACCGTGAGCGTTAAGACCGGCACGGGAACGCTAGGTGGAACGCTCAGCGGTACGATTTTGCGGGAACCAGCCAGGTAACGATTGGCTTAGCGACCTATACCAAAGCCGAGAGCGGCGTAGTGCTTACCGCCGCGCGCACCAGTGGCGACACACTGATTGCGGGAGATACTGCTCCGTTCACTGTTTCTCCTGGTGCCGCAGCTCGACTCGCCTTTACCACTCAGCCAGGAAACGCCGCAGCCAAGAGCACAATTCCCGGGCCGCCAACGGTCACGGTACAAGACAATGCTGGCAATACCGTCACGTCCTCGACCCACTCGATCAGCATCGCAATCGGGACCAACCCCGGTGCTGGAACTCTTAGCGGCAACATGACCGTGACTTCGAATGCGAGCGTTAGCTTCCCAGCGCTGAGTATCAATCAGCCAGGTAACGGCTATACGCTTACGGCTTCCGCCGCCGGCCTTACGAGCGCCATCAGCAATCCTTTCAACATCACGTCGCCGACCGGTACAGGAATAATCGCCGGTGTCATTACGCGCGTCAGCAATGGGGCGACGATCACCGGTGCGCTGGTGGAAGCATTCCAGGGCACCGCGCTCAGGGGCACGGCGGTTACCAATTCGTCGGGCAATTACTCGACCACCGGACTAGCCACGGGCACTTACACAGTCCGCGCCTCCTTCGCGGGGCTTGTGCCGCAAATGCTCAATAGCGTTATTGTTAGCAGTGGAAATACGACTACCGTCGATCTAAGCCTCAACTTCGGTATTGCCGTGCAAACACCGGTAGCAGGCGCCACCGTAAGCGATTTCAGCGTATTGGTGACGGGACATTTTGACACGTCCCTCGCTTCGGAAGTTGGTATTACGGTCAACGGATACGTCGCCCTTCAGGATGGCGACGAGTTCTCGCACGTTTGTTCCGATTGATTCGCAAACGACGATGTTGACGGCGACGCTGAAGAATACCACTGGAAACTTGATTGCCGGCGATGCGGTGCCGTTACGCCGCAATTGCCGACCAGCGAGCCTGTTTTGACCTTTCGATCAACTCCAGCAATTGCGCTAGTATCGGAACCCGTTGCATTTTCCTTGGTGAGCATCAATGAGATTTCTCAGATACAACTGGATGCCAATGGTGACGGGACGATTGATTTCACCGGGACGACGCTCGACGGATTGAGCGTCACATTTGCCGAGCCGGGGATCTATTTCCCTACCGTCAAGGTTACGCATGCTGACAGTTCGGTGTATATGGACTTCGCCATCGTTCAGATTGTAGACAACGCTCAACTTGATGTTGTTTTAAGGGTCAAGTGGGACGGAATGAAGAATGCTTTACGAAGCGGCAACACCGCCGTCGCGGCGAGCTACATTGTTATGAATAAGAGAGCGTCGTATCAGACGGTCTTTAATAACCTCACGATTCCATTCTAGTCCATCGATCAAATGCTTCCTGGTAATATCACTTACCAGACGACAAAAGGTTTGGAGGTCGAATACGAGATGGTGATGAACGATGGTCCTGAAGGAAATGTGTCATATATGGTTCTCTTCACGTTGGATCAAGATGGAGTGTGGAGAATCAGTTTTTTTAAGGAAGCTAGTGCCTAATTTTTGGTTCGACCTGGATGTGGCAGCGCAGGATGGTTAGCGCCTTTAGAATTAATCGAGGAGTAGGTCACGCGTGTCGAAAGAATCTGATGTTCCGAAATCACTTGCAGGGACGAGTTCGGGGGCGCTATGGGGCGCCGGCATCTTTTTTGTACTGTGGCTTGCAATGTTAGGAACCGTTGGGGAAATTTTGCTTTTGCTACCCGCCCTCTACGTTATTGGCATTATTATCGATTTTTTGGGTGTCGCTACACAGGAATCGATGCTGTGGCGCGGGGTTGCCGCAATTATTTCAGCCGCTGTATTCGCGTTCATTGGTGCTCGATGCGGTCCTCGTGTTTGAGTGTATGCGAATCCGCTACGGCGTGCTCGTATCGCGGCGGTTGTGTTTATTAGCCATTTTGTTTTTCATGACCCTTTTGATCGGTCGTAACCTAAGAATCCATTAAGGTAGGTTTGGTAAGTATGATTGCCCCGAATATACTCAACATCAGCGACTCATTTGACCAGTTAAAGGAGGAGGATTGTGATGCCCCAAAGACGCCGATTGGATCATTGGATTACTTCTTACGATAGCCGCTTGGGCTGGCAATCCTGGCACTAGTGAAGGCTTCAACGATAACGCGCACAAGATACTTAGCACACGTGCTATCAACCCAGGACTACCAAATGCCTCAATGTTGGATACATTTCTCAAGAGCGTACTAGGATTTGAGTTTTCCCAAGGAATCAACGAACTGCTTCACGGTGGTCAGGATGGAACGGTACAAGGACAGATTCGCGTAGGTGCAGTGCATGAGGATCAGAGCACGCGACCATTGCGCCACTTTCATGATCCAACGAGGTTATGGGACTCGGCGGGCCTTTTTACCACCCAAGTCACTCCTCAGTCGTCAGTTGTTTGGAGCCAAGAGAATCCGGCGCAAAGTTCCGCTGGGCTGCACTCGTGGAAAGACGCGCGAGACACATATTTAACGCATTAACGAGTACAACGAAGGAGCTAAGAAAGACCTGGTATGCTGAGTTGTTTCAAACACTCGGACGTCATTCATATAGTGCAAGATGCGGCAGTGCCGGCGCATACCCGCAATGATAGCCATCTCGTTGAGCCTTACTCTGGTCTCAAGATCGATGCTGATCCATTCCACTATTGGGCCGATAGTCCGATTGGATTGAATCGCATCAACGGTGTAACTCAAGCACTTCGATTTGATCCGTCGATACTCAATCAACCGAGTCCAAATCCTCTCGCACCCGTTCCTATCGCTCGGATTATTGACAAGAGCGATGGCGACTTTGGTGTCTTGTCCCCAAATTTCAATATTGGATTGGCCGAGTACTCAAATGCCAACTTCATCAGCAAAGGAACTGCTCGCTCGACGTTTTACCAGTATCCAACTTATCTCCAACTGTGTCGAATTCCGATAGGCCCCTCTCCTAGCGGAGCGCAAAGGCGCTACGCGAGATTCCGCCAAGGTTTTGGCGAGCACGATTATTGGGTGGGTGTTTCGGTCAGGATGGCTCTATTTGCCAACGCGACCGTCCCGCCCGACGCCATTGATTTTGGTCTTGATGACAATGTTCACGACGGCTACGGCAGAAAGCTTTTCCCCCGCGCCATCGGCTATTCCGCTGGACTGATCGACTATTTTTTTCGGGGACAAGTCGATACGGCTGATCCACCCTTTGGGTACGTCCTAGTTCCCTGGGAAGAGAGACCAACCTCGATCGATGTAGAAGGCGTAAAGATTATTGGAGAAGGGCAACAAACCGGTAGCGGAACGATTCGTATGGTTTTGTTGCACAGAAATTCTTTCACTGGGCAACCAGACGGACCGCTTTCTCCGGGGCCGAAGCCCTTAGTCGTCGTCTCTAATGAGGTTCCCTTCACGATTAGCGCCGAACGTCAGACCGTTACCTTCGGGTTTGACTCGCTGCCTTTTCCCACGACAGCTCCACCAGCCCTCTGCTGTTACGGTAATGGGTATATGGCAATCATCGTTTATCGAGGGACTCTCGGCCAAGAGTTGAACAATTCCGTTGTAGCGAGCGGATATTGCCGTGATGCTGAGTCCGGGAGAGACATGGGAAAGGTTCTATAGCTTTGAGCGTACGCCAACACAAGCATATATTGGCGAATGCTGATTCCAGTTGTTCAGCGGTGAGCCGGAAACGCACGAAGTTACGGCGACGGATTGAAGAAGAACCCGCGCCGAGCAAGGCCGTGAAGGGGATCGATGAAACTTTTGTCAAAGGTAAAGATATAGAACGTTTTCTGAAGTATATTTTGCTGTTGGCGGGAATAGTCTTGGGTTGTACGCACCTATGGTTGGCACTGAGAGCAATGTTCGTTTTCCGTAATGATGAGCCATCCTCGACGTGGAATTTTATTGTATCAGGGCCATTGTCAACGCTGCCCGCAGTGATTGTTAGTTATTTCTGGCCAAAGATCGGTGATACTTGGTTGATTGTTGGTTCTGTTTTATCGTTTTTGTTTGCCATAGCAAGCATGCAAACTGATCGGCATTTGCACGACATCGTATGGTATTTTATTGCTTACAGTGGTCCGATGCTGGTGTTGGGTATTGGCACGATTTTTTGTGCCACGAGTAAGAGCGAGTGAAGCGAACAAGCGAAACAAGGAGCATCTCTGACTTCGTCACGAAACTTGAAACTACGGTGATGCACGAGCTCATTCTTCAGTGAGTTGAAGAAACTCTCCGCCACTGCATTATAGCAACAATTGCAAATCACTGTTACGTCGGTGGAGTTTATGATAGCAAGACGAATCATCGGTTGCACAGTGATTTTCTCAACAGTTCTCATACGTGCTTTGGTGTTAGAATTTTACATTGATTCACCGGATATCATTAATTATTTGTGGATGGGAATATTGTTTCTCGTGCCTGTCGCGTTTCTGTTGAGTGTTATCGTTTTCCTGATTCTGGGGCTTTTGAAAAAAATAAAGTTGGCAGAGCAAACTTTCGACTTTTTGTGTTCTGTAGCGGGGTGGGCGTTGGGCGGTGTCGGAATTGCCTCGTTAATAGTTATTGCAATTAGCGCGTACTACAATAGCCCTCAAGGCCCATTTTCAATAATTTTTCTTGACGGTCCGTTGGTTGCAGGAGTCGGAACGGTCGTTGGCTTTGTTATGTGGCTATTGAGACTCAAGGATACAGAGGTGAGCAAGAAGTTTAAATTGAGTAGCCCCGGTTCGCTGACGGAATGATGTCTGCGCGGGCGATTGTAGAAGTGCAAGAGGAAGGCGTAGGGCCGGACGGGATTCAGCTTAATTAGCATTACCAAAAAAACCGGCCGTCGATTCGCACATCGGGCACCCCAATTAATCACGCCCGCAGGTGAAACCCTTCAGCAGAGATGTATTCTTTTGCAGCCATAGAAATTTTTGGTCAAGTTCCTCTTCCGCTCCCCTGAAGGAGTGGAATGTCCCAGCGACGCCAACCAACTCCTTCATATGCCCAAAAGTGTTAAACCAAACTCGAAACGGCACCGTTTGTGCTCCAGGCGGAGACGACCATGAGCAATAACAAGATCCTTGTTGTTGAGGATGATGCTGATTATCGAGAAATGATTATGCTCTTTCTCCTACGATCAGGCTATGACGGTGTTGAAGCGGCGACGGGGTTTGAGGCCGTAAGTCAAGCACGCGTGACCCGTCCCAATCTAATTATCATGGATCTCGACATGCCTGCGATGACGGGAGATCAAGCAACAGCGCGGCTCAAAGCGGATCCGTCGACACGAAACATACCCGTGATCGTAACCACCGCCTTTTCCTACGGATCGCTTGTCGATCGAGCCATCACCGCCGGGGCGGACGAAATAATGCACAAGCCTTTCGCATTGAAATTGCTTCGTGCCGCAATGCAGCGACATCTAGACTACCAACCACCTGACGCTCCACGAACTGCAGCGATAAGCTCAAACGTTAGATAGTGTATTCTCCGGGGCTAAAAAAGGTGAATGCCCGCGCCTCAGTGATTTCGGCTAAGGTGAGATACTCTTAGATGTTCTCTTCTGTGACGTGCAAAATACAAAATGCCTTTGGCAGTGGGCGTAAGACGACCGATCCTTTGTTCGATATAACCAAATGTAACCAACCGGTCGCGCACTTTTTTCGAAATCCCGCTTTTCGCTGGTGCATGACGAGTAACTTCGCGCAGCCCGTCCACTTCAGCCGGGCTAAGTTCCGTTTCCAGAATCATATATGAGTTTTTCATCACTTCTCGGTCGACTCTAAGACTCTCGATGTCAGAAATGACCCCCGGCCATGATGACGAGTGTTGCATAGCGAGTCACTACGCCACCGACAAGAGCAGCGGCGATAATGGATAACTTATACCAGAGCGACATTTCTCTAAATTTCATCATTTCACCTCCGTGCATGCGATGCTCTTTACCCTAGCTTAAATACAGATTGAGCACGGATTGTGCCTTCAGTTTCAATCGGACTTTAGAGAGATTTGATCAACGCGCGGTAGTTGAAGGTTCGTAAGGCGGACGGCAACTTTGCCTGAAACTTTTTATGCGAATGGAATCAGGTCAATCGGGAGCCCTTCGAGCCAGACTTGCCACGCATTTGCGACGCAGCAATGTCAGTTGTCACAATGTATAAGTCTTATCGACTACCAAAAATGCCCACGGTAATCGGTGTCGGGCAGCTCGCGAAATGGATGGCGAAGACCGCCAAAGCGTTTTTTGTTGTGACCCAATGCAAATTGACGGCGTGGGCAATCCGGCGCGTAAGAAATTTGCTCAAGGCTTTGTCGGACGCTGAGGCGCTGAAGGTTCTCCGCGATGGCTGAACGAGTTTGGTGATTTAATGGTCTCCATCGTCTCTTTAGCACGGGCAATTAGTTTTCTTGATGCTTGTAAATTAAAAGCTTCGCGCAGTATGCGGGACTCCTCTTGTAGTCGTCGATTCGTCTTCCAAAAGTTTATCGCTGTTGGTTGTGGCATTGCAGAACCTCCCCTGTAGGCTAGGGTTTGTGGCCCGGAAAAGTTTGGGAGCTAGTCGATATCGTAAATTGAAGGCGTTTTTCATTTATGCCAAGAATCAATTTTTTCGATTCCTCGATTACAATTTTTGCATACTCAAGTGTATGGTTGGCAGCCGCAATAAGGTCGTGCGTTCTTTCGGTAATCAGTTTGAGCTCTACGGGCATCATGAGGACCTTCCTTTAGGCTCGGGCTCTCGGTCCTCTAGACAATCCCCTATGTAGGCATAGAGTTCTGTTCAATATTGGACGCGTTTTTGAAATAATTTGAAGCAGAATTTAATCGGGAGTCAAAAATGGCCCCCGCACTCGGGGGCTCGTATCAGCATAACTCGGCGAGAATTAGAAATGCTGTGTACCCGGATAAGACGGCAGCTATTAATAGAGCCGCAGGAGCCGTAGAAAAGCCGGCTTGGTCCTGCTTCAATTCTGGCATGGGCACCTGGGTTCTAGCGGCGGCTTTCAGAGAAAGCCAATCCACTCAAAATGTACCGGAGCATCCAGCCGGAAATTGCGCTCCGACAGCGGTGGGTAAGTGCTTTATGGCGGCTCCCAGGCGATACGATGAAGAGCTGAGAGCTATCGGCCAATCGCTCGAAGCCAAGGGCGTTACTGGTTTTGAATTGTACAACGCAAGGGCTGGGTATTTTATCAAAGACCTGCGTGAGCACACGCCGTCCTTCCACTCAACAATACGGAATTGGCTACGCGGACACCGTGATAGCGACAATGAATTTGTAACCTACGGATTTGAATTAGGGGATGTTGAGGAACTATCAAAACGTGGCCGAGCTCGACGCTCTAAGCAAGGACAACTTATACAGTTTAGCGATCTATCCAACATCCTTCGTACAATAGGCGCATATCTCGACTCCCAAGAGGCGGAGCTAGTAGAGCTGCACAAAAGACCTATTTCCATAACACTCGTATATCGGGATAAATCGCGTCACGAGCACAGAGAGGAGCGCCCGGTGTCCTCGTTCTACAGTTTTTTTCTTGAACTTTATGAAAAGCGCAACCCGTCATGACAGACACTCGTTTAGATTATTGCGTCATAGACTGCTCAAGAAAGCTGGTTGACTGGACGCTTTGAACAAACAGCTCCGCAGCTTCCTCGACGGATCGTTCACGAACGGAGCTACGTTAGCGAATAAGAAGCAGGTGGCGGTAGAGGAGGGCCGTGGCCCTCCTCTTAACAACACGCCGTTTACCAGCATCAAAACACGTCATCGTTCGTAAAATGATGCTGGGCTTCCAGCTTTTGATCTTGGATTTGATCTTCCCCAACGGGACTCTCGTCGCACGGCCCGTAGAAGTCGATGATAGCGCCGGAGTTATTGATGACCGGGTTATCGGCATCAAGAGTCTGTCTCGTCATCGGTGTGAACTTCTCGTGACAGTAACTACCTGTAGCGAGCTCGTCTTTCGAGATAACGCCATCCGCGCTCATTGCGGTGTTAATTGATCCCAGTGCGCCTGTGAAAAGCAAAGCTGCCAAAAATGATGTTGCGATTTTCATATTTCTCACCTCCCTTCTTTGCATCCTGACAACTGATAGCGCAACGTCCGTACCAGCCGGAGGCATCCTGCCGTAACTGCCTGATACAGGATGAATTTCAAGTTACCCGGCAGTGACTAAGAGATATTTGTTAAGAGCCGCGACGTGTCGAGATACCATCGAACGCCGAAATATCAGCGGCGCGGATCAGGGGTCGCCAAAGGGGTCAAGTCCGCTTTTAGCTATTGATACGAGATTTAGATGAAATAGAAGGTCGGCATGGCCAGACCGTTACGGATCGAATACCCCGGCGCGTACTATCACGTCATGAACCGGGGCCAATCCCGCCGTAATATCTTCATCGAAGACAAAGGACGGCAGACTTTTCTCGACCTGCTCGCCGACATGGCCCGGCTGTGGAAGGTTGAGATCTATGCCTATTGCTTGATGGATAACCACTACCATCTCCTGCTGTCGACCCCGACGGCAGGTCTTGCCCGGCCGATGCGCCATCTCGATGGGATCTATACCCAGAAGTTTAACCGAGTCCATCATCGCGACGGACCGCTGTTTCGTGGCCGGTACAAAGCGATTCTCATTGATGCGGAAGATATTTTCTATCGGTGGTCCGCTATATTCACAAAAACCCTCTGGGCGGCGGCGTGGTATCGAATATAGACCGCTACCGTTGGAGCAGTCATTGGGGACAAAAAACAATGCCCCGACTGGCTTGATACGCGCTCGGTCATGTCACAGTTCGGTGGGTTTAAAGAATATCAGAGATTCATGCATGAAGAGATCGAAGAAGAGATTGAGGAGTTTTACCAGGGCCCGTACCTGAAACCGGTATTGGGAAGCAAGGAATTCATGGGAAGGGTAAACAACGGCTGGGAAAAAAGGCCCGGGTGGACGAGGAGAAGCCCGAATCGAGGCGGCTTTTAGCCCGCCTCTCGACGAGATCGTAGAGGCGATGGCACGGGGATATGGGAAGGCGGTCCAGGAGTTGAAGCGGCGAAAGAGAGGCCGGGAGAACGAGGCACGGATGGTAGCGATTTATCTCGGCCGGCAATTGGGCGGTCACAGGCATGAAGAGATCGGCAAAACGGTTGGACTAGGGAAAACGTCGTCGGTGAGCTCGGCCTATTTGCTGATGAAGGAGCGAGTGGCGAAGGAGAAGCCGCTTCAGCAAAGAGTTCGGAAGATTGAAGAAGCCTTAACAAAAAGCAAAAAGCGGACTTGACCCCTTTGTTGGCGTTGTTCCGTTCAAGCAAGGATTAGGGGTCTCCCATTAGGTTTCTGTTTTTGAGCGAGTACATGCCAGGTTGAATTCAATCCGCCGATGGCCGATGCAGTCGCCAGATCATCTTTATAACCAACTCAGGAAGAATTGCCCGCCAACTGGGCGCTTCGAACGCGTCGCCGGCCGAAATGGCAAATGTGAGCACTGGCGCACTCCAATTGCTTCGGGCTCAGAAATGAGCCGGCCGTACCCATCACGACAGTCTGATCACAATTCGGACGGGTCGCGCGTATGACGCGGCGGCGGGCATTTCCCTGGCCACTTCGAACGGTGCCGCCTCCTCAGGCGCGAATTCATACTCGACTTCGGCGACTTTGCCTGAGCTGCCACCGGCAAAGCGAATTTTTTCCCCCACCCGCGGGATCCCCTGCAGAGAGTTGAACGGGACATGCCAAGTTTGCCCCGGCATCTCCAACACTAAACACTTAGCGTTTAGGCTTCGCTCTGTTTCAAAGTCGAGGATCGGTTCTTTCTGATCGGTCATGACAGTATCCTCCCTATATCTAGTGATCTTGCTGGCTCCCCAGCCAACGACATCCTTACGCGGTAGCTTCCAGCGACTGTCGGTCCAACTAACGCCTAGGAGCCGAGCATGGACGATCTTTCTATTCACGAACTCGTGGGCAGTTTCCCGATCGTATCCCGATTTTTTGATTCCGCCGAAAAAACGTTTTCGCCGGGCGGCACATCTTCAGCAGGACGCAACAGATATACCAATTATTTTGGTTAGATTTTTCAGCCCTATGGTCGGGTATCGCGTGCCACATTCGCAATAGACTTGCTGCTCCGTCCTTACTTTGGGACAATAAGATCACGAACATTGCGAGCGATCTTTCAATAGATTCGCATGTAGTACGGCGCCGAGATTCTTCGCGTAAGGCTCGCCGGCAGGATCTACCTTGGTCGAATGAAGGAAAAAATCGACGTAGTGGTCAATCAAACAAAGGATGTGATCTTTGGGAATCAGACCTTCAGGTCGTAGCATCGGGCTGAGATTCACAAGCGGAACCGCGCAATTTTATTTGGTCTGTATGAAGGCCAAGTAGCCGCGCGTCAAGGCAACACTCATAGCAAACAATTATGTCCAGCATCACTCGCCCGAATTCCTCGCTCCTGACTCTATAGGCGTTCCCCATTGTGAAGCGATTGCAGTGCTGACAGCAATACTCCATAGAGCAGCAAAATGAGCAAGGAACATGCCTGCTCTAACTCTGCGTGAAAAAACCTCTGTAGGACAGAGACTTCGGTATGAAGTGCGACCGTCGGATTTGCGGCTCTTGCTAGAATTTAACCTACATAGGCGTCAAATAGTGAAGGGAACTGCTGACAGGTTCCCTGGGACCGACCGCGAATGTGCGATTCTTAGGAGTGGGACAAACCGATGCAATTACCGGATTGCGAAACGTCTGCCCTGGTATGCAACGAACGCAAGGCATCTCTAGCAATGATAGCGAGCGGGCAGGCGTTCCTCGAAAAGCTACACGAATCGCTTGTTGCTCGTCGATGCCATCAGATGGCTCATGAGCCATGGGCAATCTAAACTGCATTCCTCCACACCATGATCAGCTCAGCTTCGGCAAGCCATTATTTTGCGGCTCGTAAGCGCGCTCTTCCTTACGCCGTTGCTGCACCGACGCATCGATGATTTCGTCGCCGAACTTAGTGGCGCCGATGGGCCGATAGTAACGCGGATTTTTTTTGGCATAGAGGCCGCCGAGAAACTTGCCGTAAGAGTCCGTCCAGTCGCCCAGATAATTTTTCGCCCCCACTTGCACGGAGTCGAGCGCCAGCCCGAGCGCGCTCGCCTTCTGTTGCATCCAACCGAGCGTAATATCGGAAAGACGCCGGTCTTTATAACCGCCACCCACGTCGCAGTGGGCGCCGACAAACCAGCGCTGCTCGAGCTTCTGCTGTGGCGCGGTGTCCGGATTCCATAGAGTGGCCATGTAATCTTGGCGATGCTCGTCGATGGCGAGGGCGTGATAGGCGTTTTCGACTATATTGCTTAGATTCGTATCGTGAAACTCGTAGAATTTCATGTTGACGTCTTTCAAAACAGTGAGCGGTATGCCAAGCGCGCCGACGGTATCCCAAACCCCGATGAACTTGATTTTGATCTCGCGACAAAACGCCGCGCGAAAAGTCTTTGCCGTGAATGAATCGACGTTGTCGCCGCGGGTTCGATAGATGCCGTAGGCCATGCCGACACGCAGTGTCAAATGTTTCGGGTAGATCAAACCGCAGTTACGAATCATCCCAACCAAGCTGCGCGCCGTGTACGCGCCGCGGCTAAAACCGAGGACGTAGACTTCGTCGCCGGCCTCGTATTGCTGAGCGAGATACTCGTAACCTTGGACGATGTTGAGCTCGAGGCCGGCGCCGATGGAGCCGCCGATGAAGCGGTCGTACCATTGGGTGCCAACGCCTTCGTCGTACCATTTCACCTGCTTGGTGCCGTCCGCCGCTTTATCTTTTATCGATTCGTAAAACCGGCACACATTGGTTTCCACCCGGCCGTCGGCCGGCAACGCTTCGTCCGCCGGTTTGCTCCAGGTCCCGTCGAAACAGATGACGATTCGTTTCATCGTTACTCCTTGTTAATGATTTTTCACCGCGTTTGGCAATTTTCCTCAACTTTGCGTCCATCCGTCAAGGATTTTCGCAAACATTAAGCGAACCACTGCTTCTGCCTTAAAATAAATTCCGCCGTGCGGTAGCTCAGCGCCGCCACGGTTGCCGTCGGCGGGTAGCCGGCCATCGTCGGAAATACCGACGAGCCGACGATGAAGAGATTGGCAACATCGTGCGTCTGGCAAAACTCATTGACCACCGAATTTTTTGGATCGGCACCCATCCGGGTGCCGCCGGCCCAGCGATTGGGCCGGCCTTTTTCTTCAGTCCACATCTTGCTCGCGCCAGTCGCGCGCATGATCTTCTCGCCGACACTAGCCATGAATTTCTGTAGCCGCCGCTCGTTCTCGTGAAATTCGAACGTAACCCGTGGCAGCGGCAGACCCCAACGATCTCGATGGCGCGGATCGAGGTCGATGCGATTTTCTTTGTGCGGCAGTGTTTCGGGCTGCATGTTGAGATCCATCGTTCGCGTGTAATAGCGCGTGTAAAAGTCCTTGAATTCCTTGCCCCAGGCCCGCACATCGGGGGGCAATACATCCAATCGAGTCACCGGCGTGCCGTCACCGCTGGTGCCGATCGTGCCGCCGCGGATAAATCCCAGCCCGCCGTGATCAAAATTATTGCCGTTGAAGTCGTCGATGCGCATGGCCGCCGAGCCTGGGCCGATGAAGCCGTTAATAATGTAGTCATCGAAAACGCCGACGGCGCGCACGTCGCCATGCGCCATGATGTTGCGGCCGACGTAACCGCTGCAGTTCGCCAGACCTTTGGCGAAGCGGCCCCGAGTCGTCTTTGACAACAGCAGCAAGCGCACATGCTCGAAGACAAACGCGCTCAAGATCACCACGCGCGCGCGCAGTTCGTGTGCCCGGCCGTCGGGATCGAAATAACTCACTCCCGTCACCTGCTCGTTACCCTTGCTGTTGATGCGGAATACCTTGGATTTGGTTCTGAGGTCGAAGTTGCCGGTTTCCAGCGCCACGGGGATCGTCGTGTAGAGCGTTGCGGACTTGGCGTGCACATGGCAGCCGTAAAAATTGCAGTGAGCGCAGTAAACGCAGGCCGGCCGCTCGGCGATGCGCGTATCGAACGGCTCGGGTGGACGATAAGGCTGGGAAAGAATTCCCGCCGCGGTGTCGTAAGGATGGTAACCGAGTTTTTTGCAGGCTTCGGCGAACAGCTTCATGCGCGCGCTATGGCGCAGCGGCGGCAGTGGGAAGCCGCGCTTGCGCGGCCCGGCGAAAGGATTCGCGCCGGCTTCACCCGAGATGCCGAATTCCCACTCGAAGCGCTCGTAGTACGGCTCTAGATCGTCATAACTGAGCGGCCAATCGATAACGTCGTAGCCTGTCAGATCGGCATGGGCGCGCTCGGCGTTGCCGCTTTCGATCTCGTTGGTAAAAAGCTTGAAGTCGCCGGGCATGTAGCGCGACGATTGGCCGGTCCAGTGAAGCAAAGCGCCACCGAGCACGTTGAGCGGGCTGGTGCGATATTGCAGACGAGTCTTTTCGCCGGTTTTGTTTCGAGTCGTCGTCGGTTCGTGGCGCACCCATTCCAGTTGTTCCGGACGAATGAGAAAGCGAATCGAATCGCGCGGCGCGTAGTCCGCTTTTTTCGGCGCGGGACCGCGCTCGAAGCCGACGACTTTCAATCCGGCGGAGGCAAGCTCCTTCGCCAGGATGCCACCCATGCCGCCGACGCCGACAATACAAACGTCGCAAACATCCGCGCTCGTTTCCGCCACGTTACTTCTCTTCCACCTTCGAGGAGTCCACAGCCACGGGCGCCAAATCGACCGGCTTGTTGACGTAGGCATCGGCATAGCCGAATTGCTGGCCGGGAAAATTCACCAAGCGCCAACCGATCATGTCGCGATTGCCGCCGTATTGCGGCTCGCAAAACACGCCTTCCAATACGTGATAGCGAACGGTCTCAAAAAACTCCGCGGCCTGTTTGAATCCGGCCACCGCGCCCGCCTCGAAGTCGATCAGCACCGCGTCCTTTTGCGCTTCGGTGAGCTAGGCAAAAGACTCGGCCGAATTTTTCTTGGGCAAATCGGTTCACCATCCGTAGCCCCTGTCGATAGAGCGGCACGAGTGGCGCGTAATCGCCGGCAAGAGCGATTTCGATGTAATGCACTGCGCCGATTTCCACGGCGCCTGGCGTGTCCGTTTTGGGAAAGATTCGATCCGCGATTGCCGCCAGGATCTTGGTTTCGTCGGTCGTTAAAACGTTGGGGCTGCTATTCTTCGAATCCATAACTATTCACCGCGCTCCCGGTAGAAAATTTCTTTCTTGAATAGCAGAGATGCCGCCTCGATAGGTAACGAATTTACCAAAAACGAGTCGGCAAAAATCCTATGACAACGTCAGCGTCGACGCGCAGGCGGTTTCTCTCATTCGCGCGTCAACGAAAATAGATCTCGCGGAACTCCTTGGCGTGGCGGTTGATGTCGTCGGAGACCTTGGGATCGATGGCGGCAAGCTTCAGTTTACTATGGTGCATCTCGGGCACCAAAGGCTCGATATCGAGCCGGCCCGACAAACGATTGGCACTGCGCAACTGCTGCTGCGATTCGTAGGAAAGCATGAAATCGAGCAACAGCTTTCCCGCATTGGGATGAGGCGCCTTCGCGGCAAGACCGGTCGGCGAGAGCGCGACGAAAATCGGATTGCTGGTCTTGGCCCATTCGACCGGCGCGCCCGCCTTCTTCATCGACTCGATCCGATGCGCGTAAACGATGCCGATCGGGAAATTCGCCCGCCGCGATCAGCTGCGAGATCAAGGTATGGCCCTTGCGCCATTGAACTTCCTGCTGCGCAAGGGCGCGATGATATTTGAGCGCCCGCTCCCGTCCCCAGATCATCCAGAGTTGCGCCGAACCATTCGTATTCTTCCTGATCCATGCCGATCTTGCCCTTCCACTTGGGGTTCAGCAGATCCTGCCAGTCGGCGGGCGCCTCTTTCGCGCTTACCAGCCGGCTGTTGTAGCCGAGGACGTAATAGTTATTGTTCACGCTCGCCCAGTAGCCCTCGGGATCTTTGAAAGGATCCAAATACGCCGCGTGCTCCGGCGATCGATACGGCTGCAACAATCGGGCTTTCTTCAGTGGATTGATCATCGTGTTGTTGATCACGTCGACGACGTTTCGCCCCGCCCGATCTTCGATAAAGATCCGATTGAGCAGCGGCTCGGCGCTCATGCGCAAAAGGTCGGTTTTGATGAAAGGATATCGCTGCTCGAAGCGCTGCAACAACAAGCGCGAGTCGTTAATATTGAGCGGCGTATAGAAAACCACTTGGCCTTCTTTTTTGGCGGCCTCGAGCGCTGCCGCCGGGAGCGAATGAGTCTGGGCCGGCGACTCTTTGAGCAGCATGAAGAGAGCGAGCAAACCGCATAATACCGTCAAGCAAAAGCGGTGAACCATAGGTCCTCCATTTGCTGTTTTTAGCTTGCGCTCGAAGCCAGTGAGCCGAAAACGCTTCTTGTCACCTCGACCTCTAGCGCAATCGCATTCGCCGAGTCAATCCACTTTAGAATTTTAAGTTATCGACGGATCGAATTTCTTTACCGGCGGCGCGGCGAGGATTTTAGCGAACCGATCGAGCAGTGTCATCGGCTCGTGTTCCACGATCAGCAAGGCGCGATGCTTCGGTTTTAACGAAATCCTGCGACACCGCGTGATCGAGAAATTCAATCAAAGGATCGTAATATCCCGACACGTTCAACAGGCCGCAGGGTTTGTTGTGAATGCCAAGCTGAGCCCAGCTGAGCACTTCGAAAAACTCTTCCATGGTGCCGATCCCGCCGGGCAAAGCGATGAAGCCATCCGACAGCTCGGCCATGAGCGCCTTGCGCTCGTGCATGGAGTTGACTACGCGCAATTCCGATAAGCCGCGGTGCGCGACTTCCTTGCTCATCAGCGCATTAGGTATCACTCCCGTCACGTGACCACCGAGCTCGAGCACGGCGTCCGCGATAATGTTCATCAAGCCGACGTTGCCACCGCCGTAAACCAGGCCGAAGCCGCGCTCCACTAGATCACGCGCAAGCTGCTCGGCCGCATCGGCATATGCCGAAGAAGCTCCATGTCTGGAACCAGTGAATACGCAGATTTTCCGTTCAGGATGATTTCTATTCATGTAATGCTGTGCCGTCGGCCAAGTTTTGCTGTATTAATAAAATCCAGCTGCCCATGACGCTCGTTCGGGATCGGTATTCATCGCTGTTGTTACACTATATCGAATAGCCGTGAACAAAAATTTCTTCAGATTGCCAGGATGCTTTCGATACTGGCGAAAAATTGATCTTGGTCGAAAAAATCGGGCAGCACGTGCGTAGCACCAGCAGCGATGAGCTTCTCTTTCTGCACGCCGGCAGCGATACCCAGGAAAGGAATACCGGCTTTGCCGCAGGCGCGGATGTCCCACACACCGTCACCGACGTAGATCACCCCGGAAAGCTTTTGACTACTCGAACCAGCCGCCCTCGCAAGCGCCAGCTTGAGGATCGAGTCTCGCTCCGGCGCTTCATCGGCGGAAGCCGATGGATAGTCATCGTAGCACATGCCGGCGCTCGACATCTTAACGCGCGCCGAATCGGCCCAGCAGCCTGTGGCTAGAGCAACGCTGTAGTCATTTTCCTGCTTCAGACGAGCGAGTAATTCCGGTGCGCCGCGCACCGGGTCAAAAGGTCGGGTCGCCGCCGCCGCGCGAAACAGCGCAACAAGATGCTCACGAAAGTGTGCCAACTCGGTGGGCGATGGAGGGCGGCCGAGACGCAACTCAAACACCTCATGGAAAATCCCGGCGTCGGTGGCGTTGCTATAACTTGACCAATCCGACTCGACGTCCGAAAAACCGCAAACCTCGGTAAATGCGCGCAGGAAACAGTACGCGTCGACGGCCATGGTATCCGTTAGCGTGCCGTCTACGTCAAATATCACCAGGCGCATAGGAGGAATCGAGGCGAAGCGATTTTTCTTTCTAGCTCACTTCCACAATTTTTGAAAAAACCCTTCTTTATCCAGTTCCTGAAAAAATCGCGCATCGATGAATTGCTCCGGCTTTAGATTGGCGACGCGCGGGTCGGTTTCGGCCATCTGATCGAGGATGGTTTTGACCGGCTCCGGCGCTGGCCGCGGGATTCTCGCGATGTGCTGGATAATATATAAATCGTACAGATCGTTGACCAGGGCGAGATCGTTATTGCGCATATACTTGCTCATCACCTGAACACTGAGCGTGCGCTGCGTCTTGCCATAATGAACGCCGTCGGCATAAGCGCGGACGAATTTTCGCACGGTGTTTTCGTTGCGCTTGATGTAAGAACGCGTGGTGACGATCGACGAGGTGGGAAAACTCAGCCCCATCTTCGAGATGTCCGCCACTTCTCTAAAACCATCTCGGCGCGCGAGAATCGCGAGCTCGGCGTTGATCACGCCGGCATCCACCGCGCCGGTTTTGAGCGCTGCCAAGATGTCGGTCACCCCGCCCATTTGGATCACGGCAAAATCGCGTTGGCGTTTGATCGGCCACTGGGCTTCGACAAAGCGCAAACCGAAATCTGTCGCCGAGCCGAAGCGCGAGATGCCGATCTTTTTTCCCTTCAAATCTTCGACACGGCGGATTTCCGGCTTCGCCATCACGACGAAAGTAAAAACGTTTAGCGAGCTGGCGATGATCACCAAGTCGCCGCCGGCCAGATTCGCGTTGACGACCGCGCCGCCGGTGAACGTACCGATCGGCACCTCGCCCGATTGCACGACCTGAGCCGCCCGTCCGCCGCCGCTCACGTAGAGAAGCTCGACATCCAGACCATGCTTGCGGAAAATCCCCGCTTCGTAGGGAATCCAAAACGACGCCTGCGAGCCGGCGATCGCGCTATAGACCAGACGAAGTTTTTCCAGAGGCTGGGCGTGCAACTGCGGCGCGCCGGCCGCAAGAACCATCAGGAAAACCATCGACATGCAGAGTTTGACCGTGCGCATTATTTTACCTCACCCAACATTGGCGCAACCGCTTCAGCCACGCAAGGTCGCCCAGCTTGTCCCGCCTTCACGGTTCTATCTTGGCGCCGGCGCGCCGAAGAATTTCTTCCAGCGGCTCATGGGCCATCGACGCCATGCGGTAGTCGGCGTGTTCGAGCGGCAACTGGCAAGTGATCGGATTGGGTACGGCGACGCAAAAAATGCCAGCCGCTTTTGCCGCAGTCACGCCGTTGGGCGAGTCTTCGAACGCGATCGCTTCATCGGCGCCTACGCCAAGCTCATCGAGCACCGCCAGATAAGGAGTCGGATCGGGCTTGTGCAGCTCGGTATCCTCGAAACATTTGGTCGAATGGAAATAGTGCAGCAGTTGCAGACGTTCTAAATGACCGCGTACGTGGCCGCCCGACGAGCTCGACGCCAGACCGATCTTTAAACCCAACTGCAGCAGCGCCGCGCAAATACTCGTGCACGCCGGGCAACACCGGCTGTTCGAGAGTCAGCGCGACCACCCGGGCGCGCCGATCCTTTCGTAGCTGCTCGATATCGGCGGCAGGATTGATGTTCTCGCAGAAGTAAGCGTAGACGTCGAAATGGGTGCGCGGCCGCCCGATCAAGTCGGCCCACAAATCGAAGCCGAGTTCCCGTCCGTGTTCGGCAAAGACTTCCTGCCAAACTTGAAACTCGGGACTTTCGCTGTCGATGATCAGACCGTCGAAATCGAAGATGAGCGCTTTGATCATGAAAGTTGCGAGTAGCCAGTGGTCATTCGTCAGCGATCATTTAACCCCGAATTGTTCTTACTGACAACTGGCACTGACCGCTGACAACCGCAAGCGCGCTCACGGCTCGCCCTTTAGAGGTCCGAAGCCTTTTGGCGCGCGCCGATGTTTGGTGCCGGCTTCGTAAGCCGAAGCGATCTCGAACAGCGTCGCTTCTTCGAACGGCCGGCCGAGAAATTCCATCGCCACCGGGAGCTGGTCCGGCTTCGGTCCCACCAACGTGCTGCCGTTAGGATCCTTGGCATCGGGCACGCGGTCGTAAACTTCTTTGGTAAACCCAGCCGGCACGACGATCGCGGGGAAGCCGCTCACCGGACTTAAATTCACCGCCCAGCTGCCGCCCGCGCCGCGATAAAGATCCAAGTCTGTCTTGAGAATCTGCTCGCCGGGAAGAAAATTCGGATCCGAAAGTTCCGTGCCCGCCTTGAGCAATCGTGGTTCGGTACCGGCATTGTAAGTGGCGGCCTGGCGGCTCGCCAAAATAATATTCGGCGGGATCGTCGAATAGACATAGACCAGCGCGTCGAGCTTATTGTCCGCCATCACTTTGTAAAGAATTTTTTGCAGCGTCTGGATGCGCAGCGTGTGGTTCGTATGCGCCGGCGTATCTATGGTCTTGGCCGTCTCGCCGAAGGCGGCTTTGAGAATTTCGCTGTCGCCGAGAAACGTCGGCGTTGCAAACAGGTCCTCGACGGTTTTAAATTTGGCATCGCCGCGCTCGCGCAAATAACGATTGAGCGCGTAGCGGGCTTCTTCGCCGCGTCGCTGCGCTGCGAGCATGCGCAGGTTAACACCGCGCGGACCGCCGGGGAGCAGCTTCGGGTCGGCGGCGATCAGGACGGCCTGATCGATCGGCTTGGCGCCGCTCGGCGTGCTCGATGGGAAACTCTGGGTCAAAATACTCGGCTCGAGATAAGGGACCAGATCGGCGATGACGGCTTGAACATTGACCGGATCGACGATCGTCGCGCCAAGCTTCTTCATTTCGGCGATCGCCTCGTTGGCGACGCGGATGCTATCGCGATCGGCTAGAGTCGCTTCGACCATGAACTCACGCACTACTCCCAATCGTTTGCCCGCCAGGGATTTTTTGTTGGCGTAATTGCGGTAAGCGATCGGCTTCTTGCCGTACGTCACCGAAGTGATGTGATCCCTCGGATCGTATCCCGTCACGACTTCCAGCATGACCGCCGTATCTTCGACGGTGCGGCAAAGCGGCCCGCCGCGATCGCGGCTGAACGACAGCGGCACAATGCCGGCGCGGCTCACCCCGCCTTGGGTCGCGAGCATGCCGACAAGGCTATTGACCGCCGCGGGATTGCGCACCGAACCGGACGTGTCGGTGCCAAGGGCGCAGATTGCCAGGTTGGCCGCCACGGCCGCGCCGGAGCCGGCGCTCGAGCCGCCGGGAATGCGCTTAGTGTCGTATGGATTGCAAGTTTGCCCGCCTAAACCGCTGCGAGCGATTCCCGCCGGTGCGTACTCGTCGAGATTGGTTTTGCCGAGAATAATCGCGCCCGCGGCGCGCAACTTTGCCACCATCGTTGCATCCATCGGCGGTTTGTCGTTGGCGTAATCCGCCGCCGCGCCCGCGGTCGTGCGCTGATCCACGGTGTCGTAGTTATCTTTGATCGCGACGGGAATCCCGTGCAGCGGACCGACGAATTTTCCCGTGCGCGCAAAATACGCATCCTGCGCCCGGGCAACTTCCAAGGCATCGGGAAGTTTAGGATCATTATCGGCCGTATCGGTCTTCGAGCGTTTACCGCGAACGTTCAGAGTCATGTAGGCGTTTAACTGTCCGGCATTTTCGACCGGCGTGATCTCGCCCAACTGCAATCCGGTCGCCGCATCGATGCCGCCTTTGACGCAGGTTCCGTTGTACGCTTCGATGCGCTTGAAATAGTGCTGCACCAACTGTGTCGCGGTGAGCTGCTTGGCGCGGATCGCGCGATGGACGTCGGCGATGGTCGCTTCTTCGAGGTGAAAACGCGATGCCTGCCCGGCTTGCGCCGCTGCACAAAGTAACCATGCCGCGCTCGCCGCTGCGGCCGCGAGCCCCGCTGATTTTCTCATCTTCACGGTTGAACCTCCTCGCCGACAATCTTTTAGGCGCCGCTATCGCTCAGCGCCACGCACGCGCCGTGGTGTTCGGTTTTTTTTCCGCAACCTTTTCTACTAAATCGCGAAAAGTCGTATCGGGATCGCAGCGCACGCTGAATGCAACCACGAAGAGAGTAATCAAATCCTTGGCGTAAATATGATTGTCGGTCCACTCGGCGATCTGGCTCAAGTTATGCTCGGGCCTCAGTTGCTTGATCTTCATGCCGACGATTTCAGCCAGGCCGGCGGCCAGTTGTTGCGCTACCAGCCGCTGCGCCGGCGGAAAATCGAGGCGAATAAACGCGACCTCGAGCGCCCAATCGATGCCCTTCGGCGCGGCGCGAAACACGACGCGGCCCAAGGTCATGAGCAATAAAACCACGCAGAGCACGATGTAAACCGGCGCCATCATCGATGCAACAAAACTCCTCAATTCTCATTCGCCAGCACAGCGCGATAGCGCACCCGATTCGCCCGCGCGCGATTGACCTCTTTCATCGGATACTGCTCGATCGCCGGCACGATCTTGGGCTCAGCGGAAAAACAGAGCATGGCGTGGATTTCGTTCGAACCAATCGCGCTGCCGCCGGGGTTTTTTATCTTCAATCAGAGGGAACGCCGCCACGCTGACTTCACCCGGCGCTACCCCGCCGAGCGCAAATCGATACGATTGCAGCGCTTCGCCGGATTTCCTGGCGGCAAAAGCACGAACGGGTGACTCTGCTGGCGTCGTTGTCATCACATTATTGAACGGCTTAGGCGCTGCGAAAATATTCGGTGCACGGTCTCATGCCGGCGCTTTATCCTTCACCCACCGTGCCATCGCCACGCTTTCCGCGTCGGTCGATTCGCTTAGCTTTTGCACGACGCCGTCGCGGTCTTTAGCCGGTCGATTCTGGCTGACTTTCCATTTGCCGATCAATTTCGTCAGCGCAATCTCGATGCCGACAATGGCGCCGAGTTGCTTGTCGATAAATGCCGGCGGCGCGTCGGTCACTTGCCACGGCGCATCCCCGCCAGCCTCGAAGCGGTTCGTCAACCGGGTGACCAAGCCGCGCAGCCACTCGCGATCGTCAACAATTTTCATTTCGCCGTAGCCGTGCGCCACGATGTAATTGTACGTCGGCACCACTTCGCCGCTCTCGGTCTTGCTGGGATACCACGACGGCGAGATGTAAACTTGCGGCCCGCGAAAAATCACCAGCGCCTCGACCTCTCGCGAAAAAGCACGCCAAACCGGATTGGCGCGGGCCACATGGCCGCGTAAGGTCCCCAACGGCAGCGGTTCGGGATCGATCTCGAAGGGAATGTGATTGGCGTTCAAGCCGTCGGCGTTCAACGTCACCAAGGTGGCGAGCGGCCGCGCGCGGATCAACTGATGGAGAACCTCGACGCGGCTTTCAGCGAAATGTGATGGAACGTACATAGGGTTCAGAGTGACGCGTGGTCGCGCGCGGGCTGTTGGACCCAGCAATTGCCGCACGCCCGATCGTTCGTGTCCCACGCAAGGCTTCGACGGAAAACTCAAAGCCCTAACGCGCTTAAGTCTAGTTTAGCGCGAGTCATCGGCGGACACCAGAAATAGCTTCCTGAAACCGGCTGGGTAAACTTGAACAGCGCGTCGGTGATGCCGTCTTCGGCACCGACCATTCTTTTTAATTGCGCTTCGAAGGCGTCGAACGATTTGCCGAAGGCGACGAAGTTGAGTCCGCCGCGCATGCCCTCGGCCCAAGGCATCGAGCGGCGCAAAACAAAGGCTTCGGGCGCGAAGCTCTCTTGCGCCGTGCGCTTCACGTGCGACGAAGCGGGAGCATCCACTAACTCTTTATTGTCGCTTTTGCGCCGTCCGATCGCGTTGTCCTGATCTGCGCTCGACATGGCGTCGAACGCCTTGAAGTCGTGCACCCAGAGCTGCACCGCCACAAAGCTGGAACCGTCCAGAGCGGCGCCTTGGCCCGCGACGATCGCCGCGTCCACGGCTTTGTCCCCTTGCGGATTTTCCGTGCCGTCTTCGTAACCGGTGAGATCGCGCCCCGTGCTGTAACTAAACGCATCGATGACGCCGTCCAAGTTGAATGCTGCGGCCACGGTATCGGCGATCTTTTTCGACTGATGCAGCAAATCGCCGCGATCTTGACCGCGCAGCCAACACCATAACGCGGACGAAGTCGACGGCAAAACCAGTCCGCCGCCAAAATGAGTCGGAAAAGGCTTCAATCCCTCGGATTGTTTTTCCCAGCGCCAGAACCGCCGGCTGGCCGAGGCCGACGACGGTCTGATTGCCGTCAGCCACGTCGATCAACTTGAGCAGCGCCTGGCGCGGCTCTGCGCCGGCTTTTAATGAAAAATTCAGATAGCGGCCCAATCTCGGTACCGGCGCTAGAATGCCTGGTTGCGCATCAGCCATGGAGCCCCCTGGAGTCATCGATTTGCAAACTTTTTTAAAATATTGCGCCGCTGATGGCAAACCCAAAATACGCAACCGCACAAGTGAGTGCTTTGTCACACGAATCTCACTGGCGCGCGTGGAAAGGTGTGGAAAGTTGGGACGGCGAATCGTCGCGGCTTTTACTTTAGACTTTGCTCCAGCTCGGCAAGACGCCGCTTGAGCTCACGCTCCTCGTTCCATCTCCCGGTTTCATCGCGCACGATGGCGGCGATTACGCGCTCGCCGTCTTCAGGCTCAAGCAAGCTAACGGTAAACGCGATCGACAGCGCACGGCCGTCCCGGTGCTGTGCCGGCACGCGCAGCACATCGGATTGGTATTTGGTTTTTCCCGTCGCCATGACCTCGCGATAACCGTTCCAGTGGCGCGCGCGGAAGCGCTCGGGGATAATCAGATCGAGGGATTGGCCGAGCGCTTCCGCCGCGGTGAAACCGAAGATCCGGGTCGCCGCGTCATTCCAATAAAGAATTTTCCCGTCCGCGCCGGCGGCGATGATCGCATCCGCCGCGGCCTGAACAAAAGCCCGTACATCAAAGGTTTGATTCATTGCAGCTGCACGATCGAAGCGAGTCTCGGTCGAGACACCGCGGAAATTTTACCAAACTTGAGAACGAATTAAATGACTCGGCTCGAAACCGACCCTGTCTCACCATCCTAAGAGAGCGGGTCAGCGAGTTGGCGAATGATCAAAGCAAATGAGAATGCGTTGAAAGACAGCCGCCACTTGGCCGCTACCATCGTCCCCGACCGGGACCGTAGGACCTTTTACCCGCCGAGCGGCCGCCGCCGAATACGGGTTTCGGATTGGGATCGAGCAGGCGGCAATAAGCGTAATTGAATCCTTCCAACTTGACCCGTGGAATTTTCTGGCCGATGAAGTGCTCGATCGAAGAAACCTCCTGCAGGTCTTCGGCCGTCATGATCGTAAATGCGTCACCGACGTTCTGGGCGCGCCCCGTGCGACCGATGCGGTGGACGTAATCTTCCGGGTGATGCGGCACGTCGAAATTGATCACGTGGCTGATTTGCTCGACGTCGATGCCGCGCGCGGCGATATCGGTGGCGACCATGACTTCGTATCTGCCGTTGCGAAATCCGCTAAGCGCGCTTTCGCGCTCGCGCTGCGTGCGGCTCGAGTGCAGCACCGCCACCGCGTGGCTCTGCTGATGCAACTTGCGCGCGACGCGGTCGGCCCCGTTTTTCGTGCGGCAGAAAATCAGCACCTGATCGTAGTCGGTGCGCCGCAGCAATTCTTCCAGCAGTTCTTGTTTCTGGCCGACGTCCACCGGATATAATGCGTGCGTCACCGTCTCGGCCAGCGCCGCGCGCCGGCCGATTTCGATCGTTTCCGGATTGCGCAACGCCCATCGGCACAGCTGCTCGAGCTCCGGCGGTATCGTTGCCGAAAACAGCATCGTCTGGCGATTGCGCGGACAGCGTTCGACGATCTTGCGCACATCCGGCATAAAGCCCATGTCCAACATTCGATCCGCTTCGTCCAAAACCAAGATTTCGATCTGGTCGAGCCGCAACATGCGGCGCTGCATTTGATCGAGCAGCCGGCCGGGAGTCGCAACCACGATGTCGACGCCCTGTCGGAGCGCCTGGTCCTGCCGTCCATAACCGGTGCCACCGAATATTACGGCCGTACGTAAGTCGGTAAAGCGCCCATAGTCGCGCATGGCGGTTTCGACCTGCGCCGCGAGCTCGCGCGTCGGTTCGAGCACCAGCGCGCGCAGCTTGCCGCGTTGGCCCAAACGCGAGAGCAGCGGCAACGCGAACGCGGCGGTTTTTCCCGTGCCGGTCTGAGCCGAGCCGATCACGTCGCGGCCCGCCAGGATCAGGGGAATCGCGCGCAATTGAATCGGTGTCGGATCGGTATAGCCGGCGGCGCCGACGCCGTCGAGCACTTTAGGTGAAAGACCTAGTTTAGAAAAAGGCACTCTGTTTTATAGGCATAAGATAAGCCGCTTCACAAACGTTTTGGGCGATTGCCGAGCGCGCGCCGAATGAACTCGCCCTTGGCCTCGGAGTATTCGTTGCCCTTGGTAATGCCGCGCGCGAGTATCGCCCGCTTTTCCGCCTCATAAGCGCGCCGCAAATCGATGTCTTGACGCAGCAGATCGCGAAAGCGTATCAGATCATGCGCCTCCGCACTGCCGGATTCCATCACGTGAGCGTGAATCCGATAGCTGCGGCCGAAGTGTGCGAAGCTTCCGACTCGCATTGGACGCGACTCGGGAAAGGGTGTCGGACCACCTTGACGTTGAAATCCGATGCGGTCGAGAGCCTGCCGTGCCGACTTCAGACCGCCTGTCGGGTACGCGACCAGCAAATCAATAATGCCTTTCCCCCAACAACCCGGCACCGCCGTGCTCCCGACGTGTTCGATTTGCAAGTTGTTGGCGGGCGTAGTGATTAGTCCGGCGATCGATTGCGCAACCCGTCGCGACTCGGAATTATGCGGCAGATACTCGACGGCCGTCAGCTTATATAGACCAATCGGCATGCGCGGGCTAGGCTGGCCTGTAAATCCTCCGTGCATTTGCCGCGGCGACAATTGCCACGACAACCCGTGCGAGTCATGATTCATACCGGCATTTTCCTTTAGTCTCTCATCAAGACTGCAGAGTTGAAAACTTGCATTACGCAATGAGCAAGCTTGATGCCAAGAGATCTTTTCTTGCATGCTTCGCTAAACGTGCGGTTTAGCGGCCCAAACCGATCTTCGGACGGACGCGAGGGGAATGCGGAGTAACCAAGAGTTGCACCGCGTGTAACCGCTGGTTACAGGCGCTAAACCAATCAAGACGGAGGCTTGCCGAAGAGAGAGGCGAACGGATGGATACAACTGCGTCGAGCTCTGAATTGGAATCTATCTACGACGGAACGATCGTCCTCGATGGTCAAATCACACAACTCGGGCGTATGCCATACGCCCCTACGCGCGTGCCGTGGCCGCCATCGTCTGCAGGCGCGGCTCGCGGATCGGCAGATTGAGCAGCGCCGCGATCATGGCAAACAATGCATCCGCGTACCACATCCACAGGTAATTGCCAGATTGGCTAAATGCCACACCACCCAGCCACGCGCCGAAAAAGGCGCCGACCTGATGCGACACCATCGTCAAGCCATAAAGCGTCGCGAGGTAGCGCGTGCCGAACAACTTGCCGACGACTCCGGCCGTCGGCGGTGCCGTGCCCAACCAGGAAAAACCAAGACCGACCGCCAATAAGTAAAAGGTCCACTCCATCTTCGGTGCAAGCAGATAAAATAAGATCAACATCGTGCGCGAGCCGTACATCCAAAACAGCACGTCCTTGCCGCGATAGCGGCCGAGCAGCCAGCCGGCGGTGAAACTTCCGGCAATATTGGCTAGTCCGATGATCGCCAGTGACCAGCTTGCGACCGAAGCCGGCAAGCCACAAAGGTCCACTTCCCCTGGTAAATGAGTCACCAGAAACGCAATGTGAAAACCACAGGTGAGAAAGCTCGCGTGCAGGAGTAGATAACTCCGGTCGGCAAACGCATTTTTTACAGCGTCGCCTAACCCGCCATCGGCGGGGCTGGGTCTTTCCGCATCGCCATTCAACGATCTCCCACTAATCGGACGGATCAGCGGCAGCGCGGCGAGCGAGAAGACGCTCAGAGACCACATCGCGGTCATCCACCCCCACGTGGAAATCAACGTTTGCGCGATCGGCGCGAAGACAAACTGACCGAACGAACCGCCCGCAGTGATGATTCCCGCGGCGGTCCCACGATGCGCCGGCGGCAACCTTCCCATCACGGTTCCAATCAGCATTGAAAAGCTTCCAGCACCCGCGCCGATCGCGGTGAGTATCCCGATCGTGAACACGAGGCCGGAACTTGTCGTTAACACAGGTGTCAGCGCCGTGCCCAACGCGAGAATAAGCACTCCGCTCAACAAGTACGGGCGCCGGGCCAAAGCGATCGGCGACCGCGCCGGCCACCGGCGCCACCGCACCCCACATAAACTGCCCCACGGCCATCGCGAAGCTGATCGTGACGATGCTAACACCGGTCGAACCGCTGATTGGAAAAACGAATAATCCCTGTGATTGTCGCGCTCCCATCGTGATCATCAACATCGCCGCGGCAGCCAAGACGACATAGAACCAGGAATTGACATTTTTGTCGTTGATCATTTTACCGACGACCCAACATCCGAACTAAATCTCCACTACCACTCTGCCGGTGATCGATCCCGTCTTCAACTCATCCAGCGTTCGGCTCACGTCCGACAGCGGCCGCTTCTGAATCGGGATTGGCTTGATTTTACCTGCGCGCGCGAGCGCGACGACGGCCTTCAATTCGTCCACGCTGCCGACATGCGAGCCCTGAACGGTAAGCGCACGCAGGATCGTCCCCGCGATCGAGAGCGGAATCTCGCCGCCGAACAGACCGACTAAAATGAGCTTGCCGCCTTTGCGCAGCGCGCCGAGAGCCAACTGCGCTGTCTCCGCGGCGCCGACGAAGTCGATCGCACCGAAAAGCGCGCCGCCTGTGACTTGCTTAAGCTTGGCCGCCGCATCCTTGCTCCGATTATCGAGCAGCGCCGAGGCACCGGCTGCTTCGGCCATTGATAGTTTTGCTGGATCCATGTCAACCGCGACGATTTTCTCATGACCGAACGCGCGCAACATGCCGATCGCCGAAAGACCGAGCCCGCCCGCGCCCATCACTGCAATCCACTCATCGCGCGGGATCGGCTGCAGCTTTGACGCGGCGGCATAGGGTGACAATCCCGAACACGACAAGGTCGCGGCCCACACCGGATCGATGCCGCGCGCGTCGATGAGATAGCGCGGATGGGGCACGAGTAAATGGTCGGCGTAGCCGCCCGGCCGCTGGATGCCGATCATGCGCGGCGCCATGCAGTAATTGTCCAAGCCTTCGCCGCAGCGCGCGCATTCACCGCAGCCCGTCCATGGATAGACGAGACGGTCGGCGCCGATGGGCGCATCGCTTGCCTCCGACCCAGCAGCGATAACAGTGCCGAACGGCTCATGGCCCAGCGTCACCGGCGGCTGCATGCCACGTTCGCTCATGTGCAAGCGCCTGCCACCACCGAGATCGAAGTAGCCTTCACGGATGTGCACATCGCTGTGGCACACGCCGCAGTATTTGAGGCGCACGAGCACCTCGGTGCCCCGCGGCACCGGCGTTTCATGCGCGATCTTTTCGAGTGGCTTACCCCATTCGACAACGTCATAGCTCAGCATGGCAATTGGTCCTTACCGCGACCCAGTCTACAATGGGTTACCGTTGATTATCGGTCGATGCAAGTGCTGTCTTTTCCGCTCAGTAAATTGCTTTCGCGTTCCGTAAAGAGTAAGGAATCAATAACGACTCTTTCATCTCCCGCAGCCCCGCAATGAACAATGATCAACAGATAAACGAGCAAATCGGCACGCTCGCCGACCACCTTCTAAGTCGACGCGATTCCATCCTGAAAAACTGGCGGCACGCCGTCGACGAAGATCCTGCCCTCACCAGCGCATCGACGCTGGCACGCAAAGAATTCTACGATCATATTCCGGCCGTGCTGGACGCCTTCGACCAGATGTTGCGCGCGCGTTATTTGTCGGAGAAGGCGGAGGCGGCCCAAGAGCAAAAAGAACATGCCGCCGAACATGGGCTGCATCGCTGGCATCATGGCTATAATCAGCGCGACGTGATGCGCGAATGGAGCCATCTGCATATTGTTCTAGTGAATGAATTAGAAAATTATTCCGAGCTGAGCCCTGGGATCGAGAGTGGCGGGGCCATGTCGGTCGCACGCCGCGCTCTGGCCGAGCTGTGTAGCAACGGCGTCAACGAAAGCGCCATGCGATACGCCGAGCTTCAGCAAGTGGAGGCGGCGGCCCGCATCCAAGATCTGGAGCAAGCGTTGGAGTCTTTGAGCGAACTCGATCGCAAACGGGTCGAGACTTGGCGCCGGGCCGTGCACGACGTTCGGGGCAGTTTCGGCGTGATTAAAAATATCGCCGATCAGCTGCACGACGAAGAGGCCGACGAGGTCTTGAAAACCGAGTTCTTGACCCTACTGCAAAAAAGCGTCTCGTCATTGCACGGCCTTTTGAACAATCTATTGGTCTTATCGAGACTGGAAGCCGGACAAGAACAGCGCGATGTGCACCCGATCGACGCCGCCTTGATTCTGAAGGAGTTAAGCGAGTCCTTTCAACCCTTGGCGGCAGAACGGGGGCTATTCCTGCGCGTTCAGGGGCCGCCATCCTTGTTGGTCCAAGGGGACGCGATCAATATCCAACGTATCGCGCAAAATCTGATCTGGAACGCGCTCAAATATACCAGAGACGGCGGTGTGACGATCGGTTGGGAAGCGCTCGAAAAAGAGGGACTGCGTCGCTGGGCCTTTTTCGTACAGGACACAGGCCCAGGATTTCAGAGCGGCGCCTCCGGGCCGCTCTCTAGAACTATCGAGGCATCGACTCTCGAAGCAGAAGCAGTCGAACAAAGCTCAAAGTCGGCACTCGAAGGGCAACCGGTTTCAACGGTTACGCCACATCCGACGCAGCGCCAGGCGCCGCAGCAGCCCGGCGAAGGCATCGGCCTCACGATCGTCAAACGGCTCTGCGAGCTTTTGGATGCCACCCTGGAATTAACTACGGAGTTCGGCCGATGGCAGCGCCTTTCGCGTCATCTTCCCGCGTACCTATGACATGCCATGAGCGGTGCCAAAAATAATATATTCGTCGACGGCTACGTCCGCGTCGATGCGGCGCGCCTGTCACAGCAGTGAACTAACGAATCACGCCCTGATTTCGCAGAAGCAAACGAAGTTTTTCCACCCGTTTACGGTTCACGCCAAAATCGCTATGGCCGAGACGCGCCGCCGAGCGCACAGCGATTATGCCTTGAACCGGACGCAAGTGAAGCTCGATATCGTCGACAAAACCGAAAACCGCGCTGCTGCACTCGGCGTGGAGATACTCATCGGTTTCGCTGACGATCCGGGTTCGCGGTAGATTAGCCACCGCCGCTCGCGCCGTTCGCCAGCCATCCGTGGAGGGGACAGCAAGCTGAAACGCCGTAACCAAGTGTGCGGCATCAGTCGCATCGCTCGATACGCAATTCGGCGTCGGTGGACACGGCGCCATGCGTGAATCTTTGACTCCGAGATTTGTCGGTTTGCTGCCGGCGCATGAAAAAAGCGGCATGACGATGACAACTGCGGCGAGATTCCTCAGCGCTATCTTCAAGATTAGAATCGATCGCGCAAAACAATCTTACGCTTTTTTTGGCTCCGCCTGCTTATCGAAGAATTTGAGCGCCATAGTGCCGTGCGTGGCCGCGCCGCCGGCGCGCAAAGCGGCGGCGATGAGCGACGCTTCGACCACTTCTTCGCGCGTCGCGCCGGCCCCCTGCGCCGCCTTTGCGTGCGCCTCCAAGCAATAGGGACACTGGGTCGTGCACGACACCGCAATCGCGATCAATTCGCGGTATTTTTTAGGAATGGCGCCGTTATCGCGCCCGACGATATTGTTGAGCCCGAGCCACGCGTTGAAATCATCCGGCGCGAGCTTGCGCATGTCGCGCATCAACTTCAAATCATTTTCATCATGGTAGTGTTCCGACATGACTACCAACCTCCTGAAAAGTCGCCGCATTATTCCTGTATTTGCAAAGCGAATGCAATCGCATTGACAGCGCCGCGCGGCTTGGTTACTTTTCTTTGCCATGCCGGCACACGATCATTCTCAACTTGCCGCTCAATGTAGCATCTGCGGCACGATGCTCTCGGGCGCCGCCAGCGCCGTCTATCGCACTTTCGGCATAAAGCGCAGCCCGCGCAATCCAAATATCTGCACGCGCTGCGGCACGCACGTCGAAGAGGGCCGGATGGTGGAAATCACGGTTCTCTTTGCGGACCTCTCGTCTTTTACCGAAATGACGCAAGACCTCGGCGCGGAAAAAACCCATGAGGTGGTCGATGCGTTTCTGCGCATGGCCACCGACGTGTTGGTGAAACACGGCGCGTTTATCGATAAATACGTCGGCGACGCCGTCATGGCGCTTTTCAATGTGCCGATTCGATACAACGACCACGCGCGGCGCGCGATCCTTGCGGCCACGGAACTAGAATCCGAGCTTAAAAATCTCGGCGCGCGCTTCGGGCTGCCACTCAAAGCCTCCGTCGGCATCGCCACGGGGCACGCTCGCGTCGGCCGGTTAGGCTCCGATGACACGAAAGACTATACCGCGATCGGTGACGTGGTGAATCTTGCCGCCCGCCTTCAAAGCAAGGCGGGCGCCGGGGAAATTCTGATCGATCAAGAAAGCTACGTCAAACACGCCGAGGATTTTCCGGAGGCGATATCTGAGCAGGTCGTGCTCAAAGGATTTCGCGAGCCGGTGACGGCGTTTCGCCTCCACGGCGATTCAAGAAAACCTCTGCTTAACGATGCCCCTGAGAGCGCCGTAAAACAAAGCACGAGCTTGGGCGCGATCGTCTTTGGCATCTTGGGCGCTCCCTGCGCGATCGCGACTCTCATCGGCCCTCTCGCCGTGGCCCTGGGCGTCGGCGGGCTCTTTGGTTTGGCGGGCGCGCTCACTTTTCTCGATCAGAGCGCGGTTCGCGTGCCCGTGCTGATTTTGACGACTCTCGCGGCGGCGGCCAATCTCTATACGCTCTGGCAAGCGCGGCAACTAAGATTGACCGCCAAAGTGCCCGCCCATCTAATCGCGATGACCGCGCTGGAAAAGCGCCGAACGGCGATGGTCCTCGGCGCCTCGCTGATAACCCTCGGTATCGTCGGCTTCGAAATCATCGCGCACGCTTTGATGCATTGATGCCAATACAAAGACCGTTCAATTAGTCGCTGCATACCGATTCAAGCGCCGAAGAAAATTTCGCCTGCGCGGCAAAACCGCCGAGCGTGGCACCTGCTGCAGAGCGAAACACGTGGGCCGCTCGCTAGTCCGTGCACGGCAGCTCGGATTCATTGATCTCTACCCAATTCACCCGACTGCTCCAGTGGCCGTGTGCTGATGGTTTTCCCGGCGGCACATCGTCGAGCGTTCCGGCGGGAACGATAACGCGAGTGCCGTCGCGCGATGCATGGGGGATCGGACAGTTGCACGTAGCGCAGATCTGCCGCGCAAAGCTTTTCGCCTCCGGCAAATCGAAGCGCCTGACCAAATTTTCGCCTTGCGTCCAATGAAATTGGGCAATCGGCACCGCGATGTTGGTCGAGCGCACGCCGCCGGTCGCTTTGCGGCAACGCGAACAATAACAGTGACCAAAGCGCATGAACGGCGTGCTCACCTCGTAGCGCACCGATTGGCACAGACAACTTCCTTTTAAGGTTTGCTCAGCCATAGAACCTCCTCTTCATAAATCGATGGAAAGCGCGCACTCGTGTTCCGCGCGACTTTTTATTTCACTAAACTGACCGGATTGTTCTTTGTTCAATCAGCCGGCATTTTATTGTCGGCTAATGTGGTTGGCAAGGATAAAAGCGCGTTGGGTGTGGAGCGGTTGGTGCGCCTTCGGTTGTGTGGGACGGAATTATTTGGTGGCGTTGCGGGTCCCGCGGCAGGCGCGGCGGTCGCCGGCGGCGGAACGCTGATCGGCGACAAGTCCAGGGGCAGGAACAGCGCCGCTCGCTAAGAAACAATCCTTCGTTAAAAGCTACCCGCCAGACTTGTCACTTATCGGCGCGCAGCAATGTGTTCTCAGCGGAAAATGCATGCTGCTCTTCCGCGTCGTCGAATGCGTTGGCGTCGAACGCGATATCGAAAGTGATCATATTCAATCCGGAAGCCAAATAAAGCTCGCCGCGCGGGCTGGCGAGAAAACTAAAACCGCCATAGGAATAGTAGTCTTCAGGCATGGCGACGCCCGAACCTTTGGGATCGGGCTGCAAAATCTTGATCGGGCGCCCGTCGAAATAGCCCAAGACGTTGCGCTTCTCTTGCCAGGCTTTGGCTTCCGCGTCGACCGCGCCGGTTTTACGGTCAGTGACTCGCAAGTGTTCGGCCGTATGGTACAACGCGACTAATCCCGGCTCGCGCAGAATCGCGGGAAACACTTGTTCCAGCGGGAGATTCTTATACTTGTTGTTCCACACCTCCATGGGCACGCCCAGATGCGCGTGGTCGGCATCCAAAGGGAAAAGAAATTTGGCTGCTCCGGCATCGAGCATCTCTTTCATATGGCGCGTAACTTCTAAAACAAAGCGGCATGAAACCGCCAATGGATTGCGCCGGTAGGAGGTCGCAAATTCGCCGCCGCGAAAAAGGCAAGGACCAGCCCTCAAGGGAAAGCGTAAACGTTCTCCGTAATTCTGTTGATACTGATATGCCGCCGCCACTTCCTCGGATGTAAAAAACCAACTGCTGTAACGATCGTCATCGTCGACGGCCGCGCTGTTCGGTGCGTTGGCTAGAAGACAAATGGCTCCTACGATGATGGCCAGGGCGGTGCGGCCGCGCAGCGTGACCGAATGAGACGATTTATTTTTTTCCCAGTCGAGCTCAGTCATTCTTTGATCTCCTTAATTCAGGCAAAAATAAAGGCGCCGAATCTTTACATTCAAGCGCCCTTGCTCGTCCGCGAAGGCCGCGTTGCCTCCGCTATTGCACTGAACAAAGAGCAATTGTTATGCCGCTGCCGGCCGCGTTGTTTTAGGCAAATCCTGTTATTTATTCGCGAGTCAGAATCGGATCTGCTTGTTTTGCATTCAGGCGTTGCTCAAATAATGTTCAAGCTCGCGGCGAGATGGCGGCTTTAAAACGATGCTAAGGAAAAAAGCGCGCGGATTCGAATCCGCCAAGAATTTCAACTGCGCAAGCGCCCGGCAGCAAGCGGTCCTCGTTGACAAAGCGCGCGCGGCTCTTTTACAGTCGGGAACATTTCACGCAAAGGAGATTATGATGGCAGAACCGGTGCTGATGGAAAAAGAAGCCGATGTGACAACGATCACGTTAAACCGGCCGGAATCCGGCAACCGCCAGACGGACGCGACTTGGGCCAAAGTAACCGAGATGTTCGACGCCGCATCGAAGCAGTCGCGGGTGATTCTATTCAAGGGGGCGGGCGATGATTTTTGCCTCGGCCGTGAAGCGATGGGCCAGCAGCCGCCCAATCCACTCGAAGCTTACGCCGTGCGCGACCGCAGCGAAACAATTTTCAATCTCTACGGTGCATTCCGCAATGCGCGAACGCCGATCATCGGCGTGGTCCAGGGCCGCGCGGTGGGTCTCGGCTGTGCGCTGGCGGCGCTCTGCGATATTACCATCGCCAGTGACAAGGCCCGTTTTTCGTTTCCTGAAACGGCGCATCGCATCATGCCGACGATCGCATTTTCCGCTTTAGTCGACCGCGTGCCGCGCAAGGCGGCAACTTTCATGATGTACTCGGCTCAGGAAATAGACGCGCACAAAGCGCTGACATTTGGGCTGGCGAGCGACGTCGTCGCCGCAAACGATCTCGACAGCGCCGTTACAACGCTGCTGGAGCATCTCAAGAAAATGCCGCTCGCCGCCGTGCTCGCGCTCAAAGAATACGCTCGCGTGGCGTTCGGCATGAGCACACAGGGCGCCACTGACTTCGCGCGCAACCTGCACGCGACCGTGAACAGTTTTTCCGGTATGAGATCGTGATACGGTGTTTGTGGAGCGCAAAGGTGAAAACCGATTGGCCGCTAAAGAGTCTCGCGGCTAGATTCTTCAGCCGGCTCGTCTGATCCACTCAGTTGAGCTTCGTGGCAAAGAATATCTTCAGACGGCGGGATTATCTGCGATATAGCAAACGCAGTTCTTTCTTCGCGGATTCGAGCCGCGCGCGGCGAGTTTTCGATAGTTTGCGCCCGGCGCGATTGATGTAAAAGGTCAACATTGACATCGCTGAGCGTAACGAGCCACTTTTGCGGCGCCGGCTGCGCTCGGCGGAACGTTTCAACGAGCGCGCAATAGCGCGCGGACTCCCTAACGAGAACACGCCCTTGTCCAGATCGAGCGCATCACTGGTCTCGGTCACCCGTTGCGACCAACGCCGCCCTTGCACAACCGATTTTCGTTTTTTTCGTTTTGCCGCCATTATTTCCGTCGGTCTTCTACTACCGTGCACACACGCCGAAATCATCGATGATTTCGGCTATCGGGCTTCCGCCCATCCGATATTTTGTCTCGGCCTGATTTCCGGCCCGCCACGCGATGTAGACAATACGGTTTTCAGCTTAAATAACTCTTCACTCCAATCGGGTTGCTGGTAAAAAAGCGCTTCGGCTATTTCAACAAACTCTGCCGCGCGCTGATAATCCGCCAGGTAATAATGAGCGCGGGCAAGATAAAAATAAACAAACGGACTGGCTTCCAGGCTGAGCGCTCTTTCGAGGACGGCAACCGCTCTTCGGTTTTCGCCCGCTTGAATCAAAGTCCTGCCGCTTTCGACAAGACGCAGGGCTGCCGCACGTTTGGAACTCGTGCCGCGACCGATAGCGGATAATAAAGAACGATTGGGTCCCACCGCAGGAAAGTCGCTTTTACCGGAAATTTTCCCTGGATCAGTCTCGTTTGCGGCACTACGCCGTGACTTGCCGAACATTTTGTCTAACGTGTCATTATCGAAAACAATCACGCGGCGGTTTGGTTCTGCCGAGAGGAGCGGTGGTTGTTGGGACGATTGAACCTCTGCATGTGTTTGACGCAAGGAGAACACAAAAGGAATGCCGCCCAAGTGGGTAGTCAGAATAATTACGACGATCAACGAACTCGCTAAGGTCGGCGCCACGGGATCCTTTTTCACGGCCCATTCAGCCGAAAATCAAAACAGCCGGCTGTAATCAGTTGGGGGTGGGACCGCTCCGTTCACCTTCAAGGCAAACGGAGCGGCTTTCAGCAGCCGGTTAGAATTCTTTAGTCCACTCGTCAACTTCCTTTTCCGCCTTGTCTTTGTCGATTCCATAGCGTTGTTGGATTTTGCCGACGAGCTGATCGCGTTTGCCTTCGACGACATCGATTTCGTCGTCAGTAAGCTTTCCCCATTTCATCTTCGCTTTGCCTTTAATCTGCTTCCATTGTCCAGCGATCTGATCCCAATTCATGTGAACCTCCTAATTAATTCTACTGAGTAGGTCGACCGTCGCAAATGAATTCCGCAATTGATGTGCCAGTAAATAAGCTTTTGTGATTCAACGATTTTCATCAACCACAAATCGGAATCCGTCAGGATTTGCCGTTAACTCTGGAGTGGAAATACCGACAACACACTCGAATCGAACCGCAAAAGGCTCGCATTCATACCCGTTAGCCCGGTTCCCTTACTGTCGGAAAGAAGTTGAGAGCGGAATAAAATAATTACACCGCGCGCGAGTCTGTGGCTACGGCAGAATCGTTTTTCTGCGCGCCGCGAACATTGATCACAGCCAGGCAAACTTGCAAGATAATCAGGGCATAAGCGCGGGCGTACCAACCCCAGACAATCCAGAGCAGGTTACTTAGTAGAAAAAGCCAGAAACCGAGGCTACGTTTGGGTCGCCTCTGCGAGCCCACCAACCATGCGGCGGCCGCGGTTATGATCATGGCCGGCCATTGGATGAGATCAACGTAGTCCACGCTTCGTAGCCGCTGCAAAGACGCTACCAAAATAAAAGCAGGATTCAGCTCGAATAACGCGGAGCACACCATCAATAGTGCGCCGGATAGCTGATAGCGGTGATCACCGAACTTTGAGAGGGTTCTTTCAGCGGGAATTCACTCGAGCGGATGGCGCGTTGCAGCGGCGGCGAGCTCTCTCGCGCTGGTCAGATCGATACGCAGCGGTGTCATCGAGACATACCCTTGCTCGACCGCCCAACGATCGGTCCCTTCTTCGGTTCCCTCGATCGGCACGACGCTGAACCAGAAATGTTTTCGGCCCATCGGGTCTTCGCCGGGCACTACTTTGCCGTCATAGTGACGCACCGATTGGCGCGTCCAGCGCAGCCCTCTCGGCTCCACGTCGGGGAAGTTGACATTGACCAACTTGAGTTCCGGATCTTTGAGCAATATTCCCAAGACCTTCTCGACCGAGGCCTTCAACATATCGAAATTCGGCTCATCTTGAGTCGCCGGCATGCTCAAAGCTATGCCGCGCAGTTCCAACAACGTCGCCTGCTTCGCCGCGGCTACCGTGCCCGAGTGCCAAATGGAGTTTCCTAAATTGCTACCCAAGTTGATACCGGAAAGCACCACATCGACTTTTTCCCAATTGTGCACGCCGAGCACGACGCAGTCCGCGGGCGTTCCATTGACGCGGTACGCTTCAAAATCTTTGATCGGCGTCCGCTTGTAGGTCAGTGGACGCCAGCCTGTAATCGCGTGACCCGCCGAAGACTGCTCGACGTCGGGCGCAACGATGCGCACGTCACCAAATTTCGATGCCATTTCAGCGAGTGCTAAAATTCCGGGGCTATAGATACCGTCGTCATTGGCTATTAGAATGCGCATTAGGACTTCGCCTCCTCAACTGAAGCCGTGCGATGAAACATACAATCAGTATTTCATAATTAATCGGTCAGTCTACCCCGTGAAACAAATGAGAGTGACGCTCATCTACAATCCAGACGCCGGCAGCGACAACCAACCTACCGATGAAGAGATTTTAAAATTGATCCGCGGCGCAGGCCATTCGGCCGAGTGTCAGTCGTCGAAGGAAATCGGCTGGGAAAAGGCGCTCGACAAACCTGTGGACCTTGTCGCTATATCGGGCGGCGACGGAAGTGTTGGGAAAGTCGCCAAGCGCATGATCGGCAAACACACTCCGCTCGCAGTTTTGCCGATGGGCACGGCGAATAACGTCGCGAACGCGCTCGGCGTGGCGGACCGGCCGCTCGATCAACTGATCGCGGGATGGAACAGCGCGCGCCGAATGAAATTTGACGTCGGCGCGGCAAGCGGACCGTGGGGTTCCACTTACTTCATCGAAGGTCTGGGTTTGGGAATTTTCACCGAGACCATGGCGCGGCTCGACGCGAGAAAAAACATCGACATCGCGCACCACAACGTCACGGGAAGAAAAATCACCTCCGTGTTGGAGTTCATGAACATTCGTCTGGAAGGCTACCCCGGCATTCGGTTGAAGCTGACCCTCGATGATCGAGACCTATCCGGCGAATACCTGTTGCTCGAAGCACTGAATATTCGCTACATCGGGCCAAATCTCTGTCTCGCGCCCGGTGCCGACCCCGGCGACGGCTTGTTCGACGTGGTATTGGTCTCGAACGACCAACGAAGCCAGCTCAAAGAATATCTGTCCGAGCGACTTGAAGGCAAATCCGATTGTGCGGCATTGACCGTCCACAAGGGCCGCCACTTGCATATCGAGTGCGACTGTTTCCCCGTCCATATCGATGATGACCTGCGGATGAAAAGCGGTCCGCCGACCCCTTTCTCGTCCGCCGAAATCGATATGACGCTCGACGCAGCAGCCCTGGAATTCCTCACGCCGGGGTGAAACAAGGAGGCGGCGAAGCTAATCGGCGGGCACAGCGTCGTTACATCTTCGAGGGCCGTGGGAGATTTTCGGCAGTCAGCCGGATTCCTGCGCTCATTCGCAGTGCGCCAAAGTCTACTTGCTCGATTTGAACTCGATGCCAAGCAGCCGCGCCGCATTGCCGAAGTCGATCGCTTGCCGCTCCGCGTCGCTCAGCTTGAGCGCTTCCAGGTCTTGCAGTTGAAGATCGATGTCCTCGCGGAAGGGAATGTCGGTGCCGAACAGCACGTGCTCGACGCCGAACATCGAGAGCGCCATGCGTAGCGCCGGAACGTTGCGGCATACCGTGTCGTAGTAAAAGCGCTTGAAATAAACCTCCGGCGGCGCGCTTAGATTTTCGTTGCACGCCGGAAACCGCTCGTAGCCCCACTGAATTCGTCCCATGAGATAGGGCGCCAAACCCCCGAGATGCGGAAAGATCATTTGAAGCTTTGGGTGCCGCTCGAAGACCCCGGCAAGCACGAGTCGAGTCGCAGCCAACGTCGTTTCGAACATGAAGCCCACTACGTTGGCGAGATTTAGCTCTAACATGCAGTCGAGCCCCGGCGGCGAAATGGGATGAAGTAAGAACGGCAGCCCGCGGCGCTCAAGCTCGGCATAGACGGGCATGAACGCGGCATCGTTGAGCGGTCGCCCGCCGGCAGTGCCCATGAGAGCCACTCCGACTACCGTCGGTTCTTGAGCGAAGCGGTCGAGCGTTTCAACCGCCAACTCTGGAAATTGCAGCGGCAACGTGAGCAGAACGCGAAAGCGATCGGGATGATCGCGCGCGGGTTGCACGATCATCTCGTTGGCCAGCTGCGTTAATTCGACTGCCGCCGCTCTGTCCTGCACAAGCGCGCCATGAAACGGGACCGAGAGCACCTGCATCTCGATCCCCCACTTCTCCATTTCTTGCAGACGGCCTTCGACATCCGTCATGCGCGGATCCGTGCTCATCCACTTGATCAAACGCTGTGCATCCTGACCCGCCGGCGAATTGTCATTGCCGAACACGCGTCGCAGCGCGTCGATATAAGCCTTAGAAAACAAATGAGCGTGCACGTCGATGCGCATGGCCAAGTCTCCCCTGCGTTAATGTTAATTTATCCGAGTTGCGCGACAGCGCGCTAAAGCCGTGAGCGTAGGCTAATCGCTGCGCCTGGACGCTGTCAAATTTAATTTTTCTCGGTCGTCTTTATCGCCAGATATCGGCCGAGAACTCTAACATCTTTCCACCACAGCACGTGACTTTTCCGATCTTTGTTAAAATAAGGCAATTCGTCGGCACCGACTCATACTACTCCGAGATACAACCCATCGCTCTGAGTTCGTTGGTGCATTGGACCGGGTTTTCAAACCGAATTGTCTGAATGCCCATCTGTTGCGCCGTAGTTAAATTAACCTCCACGTCGTCGATAAAAACCGTGTCCGCGGCGTTGAGCCCGTACGTTTCCAGCAGATGAGAGTAAATCTTTGGCTCCGGTTTACACAAATTGAGCCGGCACGAAATCACTTTACCGGTGAAGACGTCAAAAAAGTCATAGGCCCGTTCGAGATAATCGATGGAGGCAAAATGCATGTTCGAGAGACAGTAAAGAGAATGGCCTTGGGCTTTCAGCCGAAAGAGCAATTCAACCGTATCCGTGATCGGGGTAAGCCCTGAAGGGACTCGTCGCAAAAAATGGTTGAGTTCAAAGTGAGATAACCCCGTCCGTTCGGACGCTCGCGCAACGGCAGCTGCGGGCGCGAGCGTGCCACGATCGAGTTCGAGCCAATCGGGATGGCCCACGAACTCCGAATGGACTACTCGACGGACCTCGGGATCATCGAACGCATCGGCAATAAGAATCTCCGGCTCCCAGCGCACCACAACTCCACCAAGGTCAAAGACAATATTCAAAGCTGCCTCTGGTTTTATCCTCTAAGTTACCAATCAGCCTAATATTTTACGACCACCGTCGATTCACCGCAAGGCAGTTTATTTACCTGAAATCGGCGCTGAAGACCTGATCTGCTATCGCGCCCATGAGAAACCAGTGGACCGGCGAGCAAGCGAATTTCTGAATCAAAGAAACTGCGGTGTCGCCGAAACTCGCCCGGCAGATCATCAATTGCGGCTCAAAGCCTTAAAAAATATGGGATTACCGAGAGCGCGAGACCCACGATAACGAGCAGAACTGTATTCGATACGAAATAAGGAAAGGCCATCAACCCAATGCCGCAGAACAAAGGAACGAAACGCTGCTGCCTCTTTCCGAAAACAAAATACGCCAGACCGACCGCGCCAAAAACTACTCCCCAAATTAACGATCCTTCGCTACTCACGTAAGGTCGCCTTTCCACTCGCGCAATTTCTCATGAGATTCGATCAAATGACGATCAACTGCGAGTCTTTCATTTAGCAGACGATATTGATCGATAAAATTCAGCTGGCGTGAGTTTTGCCGATCAGATAATCGTGCCATGGCGTCCAATAATACTTTTCCCAACCCTGGCTGACGCCCGCAAAATCCTCCTCGGGAACGTTGACGTGAACAAGCTCGATCCGAGCCCCATCTTGCGCCGGCCAGAACGAGAGCGTCAGCACTGAGTCCTGCGCCGTAAGCGGCCAGTTTCCCGACCGCCAAGTTTGAACGATGAGCGTCTTCGGCTCGATGTGGAGAATCTTGCCGGAAAGCATCCCATCAAATGCGCTAAAAACACCGCCCGCGTGCGGCTCGATCGTCACAGGCAACCCGGTAAACTCCGCATGCTCCGCCGGATCGAGATACATATCGAAAAGTTTATCCGGCGAGGCCGGAAGCGAGGCCGCCATGATTATGGTTCGTGGCATTGTGAGAGCTCCTTTTTACGACGCTTATGACCGGTCTATTGCGGTGATCGTCGACGAACGGGGCATCGAACTCAGAAAGTCGAGACTATAATTCAGACGCCGCCTCTCTTTCTATTTAACCTCTATTGAAACTTCGGTAGTTGAGCCTTTGACGACAAACTTGGACTTTTCCCACGTCGGTGGCCCCAAAGTTACTCTCACATTATTTGAAAACCCATATGGTTCGAGAGGTATCCCCACAAAGTTCTTATCCATCTTGCCGTTTTTGTTTTCATCATGAAAAACCGCAATGCCGTAATCCCCATAGGGAACATCATAGATTTTCCATGTGACTGATTGACTGTCCACGTTAATCGTCGATGAGTATACCGGTTGTTCGCCTAGCCATTTCTCGGACGAATTGAATACAGCGATTCTCACCTGTCCTTTCTCAGAACGAAGCCCAGTGACCTTAACAATTACCGTAGCCTGTCCAGCCGACTGCGCGAGAATTGCAGGGACAAAAATGCCAGCGACAGAAGATGAAATAATGTACACAAGTGAAACAGCAATTCGGACGTGGCTAGACAGCATGTTTCTCTTTCATCTTAAGCTCGATAGAAATTTGGCTCTGTATAGATGATTCGCAGGCATAGATTTCTGACACAATTGCCTCAAAGCCTAAAAAAATAGGGAATTACGGACAGCGCTAATCCCACAACGACGAGGAGAATTGTATTCGACATAAAATAACGGAAGGCCATGAGTCGAATTCCGCAGAACAAGGGAAGAAATCTTTGCTGTTTTTTTCCGTAAACAAAGGAGGTAAGACCGACCGCACCGACCACCACGGTCCGTCACACGTTGGATGCGGCGTGGCGTGGTTCGAGAGAATCGCGTGACAGTCCAAACAAACTTTCCGTAATGGGATTCTACGGCGAGTCCCCGACCCACGCAAGGACGCGATAGTTAAGCGGTTCAGAAGACGATATTAGTCTGCGTTGTCCACATATCGCGATCAATCCATCTCTGCATCTATTTCTCTCTCCGTGTCATCTAATCAGCAAGTTTCTCCGATCAATTAGGCCGGGACACCGGTCATGACGGGAAGCAGTCGTATCAATCGAATTATTTTTACGGAGGAGTTTTTCCATGACTAAGCGCAATATCATTATCAGTGTGGGCATCGTCGTGTTGGCGATTGGCTGGTACGCGTTCCGGCCGGAGTTGTTGTTCGTCAACAAGACCGTGAATGAGGAATTTCCCGGCGGGGCGGCGATGGCTTCGATCGAGAAGGAGCCAATGGCCGTGACGAAAGGCAACTTTAAAGGCTTAGCGCACGAAACTAAAGGTTTGGCTTCGATTTATCAGCTTGCCGATGGCAAGCGAACTTTGAGGCTAACCGAATTCGAAACATCCAATGGTCCTGACGTTCACGTTTATCTCACCGCCGCCGAAGTCGAAAAGGGCAGCGACGCGATCAAAGAAGCCGGCTTCGTCGATCTGGGTTCGATGAAGGGTAATAAGGGCGATCAGAATTATGACATCCCGGTGGACGCCGATCTGAACAAATACAAGAACGTCACCATCTGGTGCGCGCGCTTCAGCGTGAACTTCGGCCAAGCGGCTTTGGCAGCGCCGGTTTCGATCCCTGTCAAGGTTGCGGAGGGAAATTTCCGCGGCGTGGCCCATGAGACCAAAGGTATGGCGTCGGTTTACAAATTACCGGACGGTAAAAACGTATTACGTTTCAGCGCGTTCGAAACTTCCAACGGCCCCGACGTGCACATTTACCTGGTGGCTGCTGCTGATGCGAAAGACGATGCGACGGTGAAGCAAGCAGGCTTTATCGACCTCGGCAGCATCAAGGGCAACATTGGTGATCAGAATTACGATTTGCCGGCCGGCGTCGACCTTTCGAAATACCGCGCCGTGACCGTGTGGTGCAAGCGCTTCGGCGTCAACTTCGCCACCGCACCGCTGGCTTCTGCGAAGAGTTAAATCGAAGCATCAGGCACAACCAAAGGTGGAAAAGGAGATTTCACCGCAGAGGCATAGACTTCGCAAAAGTTTATTGTCCAAACTCTTCGTGTCCTCAGCGTCTCGGCGGTGAAGGATCCGAATCCGTCGCGCATTTCGTGGTGAAATATTACATAGGCGGCAACGAAAGCGCGGATTCAATCTGCAAAAAAATCCCAGCTACATCATCTTCCAAACCAAAACCCGCAGTCCCTCGATAGGCCCGCGCATTAGACAAAAGATGCGTCCCCCGGCGCATCCTTTGCACGACAATTGACATCTAAACTGCAAAGACGGAAAGCAGTTATAGACCTCGACTGACAAGGGTCAAAGCCGGCCCGGCGATAAGCGGAGAGAATCGCATGGCGGAAAGCAATCATTACGACGTCATCATTATCGGCAGCGGCGCCGGCGGCGGCACGCTCGCCTACAAGCTGGCGCCGACGGGAAAGAAAATACTGATCCTCGAGCGCGGCGGTTACGTGCCGCGCGAAAAGGACAACTGGGATCCGCGCGCCGTGAACCTCGAGGGCAGATACCAGACCAAAGAAAAGTGGCACGATAGAGACGGCAACGAGCTGCATCCGCATACGAACTACTATGTCGGCGGCAACACGAAGTTTTTCGGCGCGGCGCTGTTTCGTCTGCGCAAAGAAGACTTCGGCGAGATCAAACATCACGGTGGACTCTCACCGGCCTGGCCGATCAGTTATGACGACTTAGAAACTTACTACACCGAAGCGGAAAGGCTCTATCACGTTCACGGCAACGCCGGCGAGGACCCGACCGAACCGCGACGAAGCACGCCCTACCCACATCCGGCGGTGAGCCACGAGCCGCGCCTGCAGCAACTCTCCGACGACTTCGAAAGCTTGGGTCTGCGCCCGTTTCACACGCCGCTCGGCGTCATGCTCGATGAGAAAAATCCGCACGCCAGCAAATGCATCCGTTGCGGAACGTGCGACGGCTTCCCGTGCCTTATCTACGGCAAGTCCGACGCCCAAGTATGCGCCGTCGATCCGGCGCTGCAGAATGCCAACGTCGCGTTGATGACGGACGCTTACGTCGAGAAATTGATCACTGACAGCTCCGGCGGCAAAGTTTCCAAGGTCATCGTCCGTCGCAACGGCAACCGTGAAGAGCTTTCCGGCAGACATCGTCGTGTCTTCCTGCGGCGCGATCAATTCCGCCGCGCTCCTGCTGCGCTCGCGCAACGACCAACACCCGCGCGGTCTCGCCAACAGCTCGGATAGCGTCGGGCGCCACTACATGGGCCACGTCAATTCCGTGTTGATGGCGCTGTCCAAATGCCCGAATCCGACGATCTTTCAGAAATCGCTTTCGCTCAACGACTTTTATTTCGGAGCCGCAGGATGGAACTACCCCATGGGCCATATTTCCTTCGTCGGTAAGCTCGACGGCGAGACGTTAAAAGGCGGCGCGCCTGCGCTCACGCCAGGCTGGACGTTGGATCTGATGGCGAAACATTCGCTCGACTTCTGGCTCACCTCCGAAGACCTGCCCGATCCCAACAACCGTGTCACTTTGGATGCCGAGGGCGGCATCGTTCTCAGCTATAAGCCGAACAACGAAGAGGGCCACAAGCGTCTGACCGCCAAGCTGAAGGAATTGATGCAGCAGCAAACTAAATGCAAGGCGCACGGCCACGACTGCCACGAAGGCCTCTTCGCGCGCAATCTGTTCGTCGGCCAAAGAATCCCGCTAGCCGGCGTTGCGCATCAAGTCGGCACGGTGCGCTTCGGCAGCGATCCTAAATCGAGCGCCCTCGATGTGAACTGCAAAGCGCACGATCTGGATAATCTTTACGTCGTCGACGGCAGCTTCTTCGTCTCCAGCGGCGCGGTCAATCCGGCGCTGACGATCATGGCCAATGCGCTGCGCGTGGGCGATCACCTGATCGACAGAATGAAGTAGAAACTAGGCATGAGACGAGAGGCAACAGGATGAGGTTAAGACTTGCCGTGTTTGTGCTCGTGGGCGCGATTGCGAGCCTGGGCAACGCCGCATTTGCGCAACTCGTGAAATCCGTTGAAGCGGTCGGCATGACGGTTTCGGACATAGACCGATCCGTGGAATTTTTTTCCAAGGTTCTGAGCTTTGAGAAAATCAGCGACGTCGAAGTGCACGGCGAGGAATACGAGAAGCTGCAGGGTCTCTTCGGCTTGCGTATGCGTGTCGCGCGCATGAAGCTCGGCAATGAGACGGTCGAGCTGACGCAATATCTCGCGCCGGAAGGACGGCCGATCCCGGCGGACTGGCGCAGTAACGATCACGCGTTTCAGCACATCGCGATCGTCGTCAGCGACATGGACAAGGCCTACCAGCAGTTGCGCGCTCACAAGGTCCGCCATGCCTCCACCGGCCCCCAGACAATCCCCGCAAGCAACAAAGCTGCCGCTGGCATCCGCGCTTTCTACTTCAAAGATACCGACGGCCATAATTTCGAAATCATCTATTTTCCTCCCGGCAAGGGCGATCCACGCTGGCAGCGGAAGGACGACAAATTATTCTTAGGCATCGACCATACCGCGATCGTGGTATCGAGTACGCAGACAAGTTTAAAATTCTACCGCGATTTACTCGGGCTAAAACTCGTGGGCGAGAGCATGAATAGCGGCACCGAACAGGAGCATTTGAACAACGTCGCCGGCGCGCGCCTGCGCATCAGCGGCCTGAGGGCAGCGACGGGGCCAGGAATTGAATTTCTCGAATATCTAACCCCGCGTGATGGCCGCCCCGCGCCGAAGGATACCCGCGCCAATGACTTGTGGCACTGGCAGACAACACTGTTAACGGCTAACACGACACAGACTACACAAAAGCTCGGTCGTGGCGTAGCACGAGTGATTTCTGCCGGCGTGGCGCAGATTTCCGACAAGAATTTCGCCTTCACAAAAGGTTTTTTAGCTCGTGATCCCGACGGTCACGATCTACAATTTATCGAGAAGTAACTTTTAGCGGATGTTTGAAAGTGTCCTGCACGATCTTGAAAAAGATGAACCATCAAGAGTGGCTCGAAGCCGACGGCCTCGGCGGCTTCGTTTCAGGAACCGTCTCCGGCATCCGCACGAGACGATATCACGCGCTACTTCTCACGGCGACAAAGCCGCCATCCGGTCAACTGGTGCTCGTCAACGGGTTTGACGCATCGGTGGAAACAGGAAGCGGCAGGTTCCCAGTGCAGGCTGTGCTATAATGGTCGATAAAAAGAAAAGAAACCTGGTAAAAGGAACGATGACCGCCGAAGAGCGAAGACTGCAGGAAGATCACAGCCGCAAAGCCAACTGGAAACGCTGGGGGCCTTACCTTTCCGAGCGCCAGTGGGGCACGGTACGGGAAGACTACAGCGCCTACGGCACGGCCTGGGAATATTTCCCCCACGACCACGCGCGCAGCCGCGCCTACCGCTGGGGCGAGGACGGCCTTGGCGGCATCTGCGATCGCCACCAGTTTATTTGTTTCGCGCTGGCGCTATGGAACGGCAAAGACCCGATCCTTAAAGAACGGCTGTTCGGCCTCACCGGCAACGAAGGCAATCACGGCGAAGACGTCAAGGAATATTACTACTATCTCGACTCGACGCCGACGCATTCCTACATGAAGTTTCTTTACAAGTACCCGCAGCGGGAATTCCCCTACGCCCGGCTGGTCGAGGAGAATCGCCGGCGCGGCAAGCGCGAGCTTGAGTTCGAATTGATTGACACCGGCGTCTTCGACGACAACCGCTACTTTGACGTAACGATCGAGTACGCCAAAGCAGGGCCGGACGATATCCTGATCCGGATCGAAGCCACCAACCGCGGTCCCGAACCCGCTCCATTGCACCTCCTGCCAACGGTGTGGTTTCGCAACACATGGTCGTGGGGACTCGACGAGCGTAGACCAAAGCTTCGTCGAGATGCGTCGGCCGAGGCCGCCGCAATCAAGCTCGATCACTATTACTACGGCTCTCGCTGGCTCTACTGCGAAGGCAGCCCGGCTCTCGTATTTACCGAGAACGACACGAATAACCAGCGTATCTTCGATTATGAGAATCCCTCGCCTTACGTCAAAGACGGGATAAACGATTTCGTCGTGCACGGTGTCAAGACCGCCGTCAACCCGAATGACTACGGCACCAAAGCGGCGGCGCACTACGTTTCCACCGTGGCATCCGGCGAAACCATGATCGTGCGGCTGCGGCTCTCGCCCACCGCGCCGGCGAGCGCCGAGAGACTTAACGGCACGTTTGATACTCAAATTGCACAGCAGCGCGCCGAAGCGGAGGAGTTTTATCGGACGGTTGTTCCCGACGGCATCACACCGGATCGCCAGAACGTCATGCGCCAAGCATTGGCCGGAGTCCTGTGGAGCAAGCAGTTTTACCACTACGATCTCAACCGCTGGCTGAAAGGCGATCCGGCGGGACCCGAGCCGCCGCGCGAACGGCTCAACGGTCGCAATCATGAATGGCGCCATCTGTATAACGCGGACGTCATTTCCATGCCGGACAAATGGGAGTATCCCTGGTACGCCGCTTGGGATCTCGCCTTTCATTGCATCGCGTTAGCGATCGTCGATTCAGATTTCGCCAAGGAACAACTCTTGCTCATGACACGGGAGTGGTACATGCACCCCAACGGGCAATTGCCGGCCTACGAGTGGGCCTTGGGCGACGTCAATCCTCCGGTGCACGCCTGGGCCGCCTGGCGCGTTTACAAAGTCGAGATGAAACGGCGCGGCGAAGGCGATCGCAACTTTCTCGAACGGATTTTCCAAAAGCTGCTGCTTAATTTTACCTGGTGGGTGAATCGCAAGGACGCCGACGGACGCAACGTTTTCCAGGGTGGATTTCTCGGTCTCGATAACATCGGCGTCTTCGACCGCAGCGCGCCGCTTCCCACGGGCGGCCATATCGAACAATCCGACGGCACCAGCTGGATGGGGATGTACTGCCTGAACATGCTGGCCATCGCGCTGGAGCTGGCGAAAGACAATCCCGCTTACGAAGATGTCGCTAGCAAGTTCTTCGAGCACTTTGTCTATATCTGCGGAGCGATGAACAATCTCGGTGGCGAGAACATCGAACTCTGGAATGCCAAGGACGGCTTTTATTACGACGTTCTCAGCATGCCGAATGGCCAGCGCACCCCCCTAAAAGTACGCTCAATGGTCGGACTCATTCCGCTCTTCGCCGTGGAAACCCTCGATCCCGAGCAGGTCGATAAGCTGCCCGGCTTCAAGCGCCGTCTGCAGTGGTTTATTGAGAACCGCCCCGAGCTTAGCGATCACATTGAAGCCCAATCCACCGACGATGGCGTTCGCCGCTTTCTCTCGCTGGTCAACCGCCACCGGTTAAAACAAGTATTGCGTTATATGCTCGACGAAAACGAATTCTTTTCGCCCTACGGTATCCGCGCACTCTCGGACTATCACCGCGAGCACCCCTATACGTTACCCGTGAACGGCATGGAATATCGGGTCGACTACGAGCCCGCCGAGTCGAGCACCGGACTTTTCGGCGGCAACTCGAATTGGCGCGGTCCGATCTGGTTTCCGGTCAATTATCTGCTGATCGAGTCGCTGCAAAAGTTTCATTTCTTTCTCGGCGACAATTACAAGGTCGAGTGTCCCACGGGTTCCGGCAAGTCAGAGAACCTTTGGGACATCGCCGGCCAAATTTCCCAGCGCCTCACGCGGATATTTCTACGCGACGAGCAGGGCCGCCGGCCGGTCTTCGGCGGCACGGAAAAATTCCAAGAAGATCCCCATTGGCGCGATCTGATCCCGTTCCATGAATACTTCCACGGCGACAACGGCGCCGGCATCGGCGCTAGCCACCAGACCGGGTGGACCGCACTCATTGCCAAGTTGATACAGCAGTATGGGGAGTGAACCGCCGTCAGTTGCCAGTTTTAGCTGTGAGGAAAACGCTAGTCTGCTCATTCGCTTCATTCGACGGCCGACTCTTAACTGACAACTGGCGACGGTCAACTGACTAAGCAATGACCGGCCCCGATCGCAATTCTTGTCAAACACTGCTTCCGTCGTTTGCGCTGGGACTCACGACCCTCGCATTCATAATCGCCAAGACCGGCCGCGACGCGCTGTTTTTTCAAGGCAGCGGCGGCTTGCTGCAACTGCCGCTCATCTACATCAATATCGGCGCCGCCTCGCTGCCGTTGGCTATCATCTTCGTCAAGGCGATGAAAATCTGGGGCGCGCGGCCGGCGCGGCTCGGCGTGCTGACGTTCGCCGCGGCTGTAATGGCGCTGACCGCGCCTTTCCTGGAGCCGGGCGACAACAAACTGCTGCTCGCGATGTTCATGTTCATTCCGGCGATTTTCGGCCTGCTCTTTGCCAGCTTGTGGTTATTGGCATCAGATATTTTCGAGAGAACCGAAAAGCGCGAAGCCGCGCGCGCATTCAGCAAGATCGGCGCCGCCACTCTCGCCGGCGGCATGACCGGCGGCTTGATTTCGAAAGGACTGGCGCCGTATCTTGACGCCAAATGGCTGATCCTGTTGGCGGCCGTCGTTTTATTCGGCGTCGTCGCTTTGGTGCAGCACATCCACAGCCGCTTTCCGAGCAACGTCGTCGCCAAAATAGGCGACGGCAAAAAGAAAACCGGTTTCTTCGCTCCTCTGAAAAATAATTATGCGTTAACTTTGTTATTGATCTCCATGACCGGTGCGCTGTCCGGCTTGCTCATCGATTTTCAGTTCTACGCGGCGGCCGCGAGCGCAAGCATGGGTTCGAAGGGTAATGCCAATTTCTTCGCCAACTTTTACATTCTGTTGAATTTTAGCTCGCTCTTGCTGCAGCTTTTCGCGACGCCGAAGATTCAAGATAAGATCGGCTTACGCGGCGGCTTGATGGTGCTGCCGTTTGCGCTCATCGGCGGCGCGACTTTCGCAACAGCGGCGGCGACGGCTTTCAGTCGCTCGGTGCTGCGCGTCACCGAAGGCGGTTTGCGTTCCTCCGTCCATCGGTCGATTTGGGAGCAGGCCTTTATTCCCGTCGACTCGACCGACCGCTCTTCGGTCAAGATCGTCGTCGATGGCGTCGCCGCGCGCGTCGCCGAAGCGATCGGCGCGATCGTTATCCTGCTCTGGCTCAAACAAGCCGTTCCCGAGGGCATTATAAAGATGCCGCTGGATACGCGATGGATGTCCTGGACGCTGCTCGCCACCGTCGTAATTTGGCTATTCATCACGCATGGACTCAGCATCCAGGTAAAGCGCGAAAATGCCCCAAGCGAACCTCTACGACCCGAGAACCTCGAGTGCGAGAGATTTCCCGATCAGTGCCCATGCACGACAGAGCTCGGCAAAGGCGTCGCGTGAGCACCATGCGCAACTTTCTTGCCGAGCCCGCATCTAAATGATGTAATACATCTATCCCGCCAAGGCGGATCCATAAGATGAGAGAGGATCCCGTGGAAGCTGCACACGAATCTTCGGAATTGCGCTACCGTCACAACCGCGTCACCCGTGTGACTCACTGGGGCAACGCGCTCGCGTTGATGATTCTGTTTATGAGCGGGTTGCAAATCTTCAACGCTCACCCGCATCTGTACTGGGGCAGCACCTCGGAACCGGAAAAGGCGTTCTTTTCCATCGCCGCAACCAACGAGGACGGCGACGTCCGCGGTTATGTCGATCTTTATGGACGGCAAATCGACACGACCGGTTTTCTCGGCGTCCAACAGGGAACCTTCGGGCCATCGGCGCGCGCCTTTCCGAGCTGGCTGACCATTCCAGCTTATTATTCCCTGGCCGGCGCGCGGCGCTGGCATTTCTTTTTCGGTTGGCTGTTCGCGCTCAACGGCCTGCTCTATGTTTTTTACAACCTTGCCGTCGGCCACATGCGCAAATTCTTTTTTACGTTCAGCGACGCCAAGAAAGTTCCGGCAATGGTCGCTTACTACTTGCACCTGAGAAAAACATTCGCCGCAGGAAGGCGAATATAATCCGCTGCAAAAAATGGCGTACACCAGCGTCTTCGTGATTTTGACGCCGCTGGTTTTATTGAGCGGCATGGCGATGTCACCGCAGTTGAACGTCGCTTTCAACTGGCTGCCGGCGGCCTTCGGCGGCCGCCAATCGGCGCGCGCGGTTCATTTTATTCTTGCGTTTGGCTTTCTCTCCTTCACATTCGGGCACGTGTTCATGGTTTTGACTCAAGGCGTTTTCAACAACATGCGCTCCATGACGACCGGTTGGTACAGAGAAAAACTGCCGCATGCGATCCAAGCCACCGAGAGCGCTCCGGCACTTGAACCGGTTGACGCCGAGGCTCTGAAAGCCGAAGCCGATAACGTCCAGCCTGAAGTCCAGGCTCCAAGTCAGACAACATTGCGCGCCGATACGACGGCAAAGCCGGCGCAGGCCGAAAATAAATCGGCTGCGAATTCATCAGTGCGGGAGGAGGAGACAGAGAAAAATGACGAAGTTAAATCCTAGTTTCTCTCGGCGCAACTTGCTCCTCGGAACGTTACAAGGCGCAGGCTTTTTTCTGCTGAGCGGCTGCGACAAAATCTTCGACGCACTCAGCCGGAATGACAAGTTTCAGTCACTGCTCGAATTGGCCGAGCACGGCAACCGGCGCGCACAGCGTTTGCTCGCCGGCCGCAACAAGCTCGCCCAGGAATTCAGCGCCAAAGATATATCGCCAAAATTTCGCAGCAACGGCAACCCGCCACCGATCACCATGGACTACGCGGCCGACGCAAAAAACCAGTGGACAAAGTGGCGCCTTGACGTCTCGGGCCTCGTCACGCAACCAGCAAGCTTCTCCCTCACTGAGCTCAAAAGCATGCCTTCGCGTACGCAGATTACGCGCCATGATTGCGTCGAAGGCTGGAGCGTGATCGGCAAATGGAAAGGCGTGCGGCTGGAAGAGATTATGAATAAAGTACAGCCGGCGGCCGACGGCGAAATATGTCGTATTTCGCTGCATGGATACGGATAGCGACGGCACTAACTATTTTGAAAGCATTGATTTGATCGACGCTGTTCATCCGCAAACCATCCTCGCCTACGAGCTGAACGATCAGCCGCTGCCTGTCGACAACGGCGCGCCGCTGCGCCTGCGCGTCGAAACCCAGCTCGGCTACAAACACGCGAAATACATCCGGGCCCTCGAGTTCGTCGCGAGCTTAGATAAAATCGGCCGAGGCAAAGGCGGCTACTGGGAGGATCAGGGCTACGAATGGTACGCCGGGATCTAGTGGATCACATCACAAGTTTTCCGAACTAATCGACATCCCTTTGCTACAACTGCATCAACGATAATCCCTTTTAGCTACGGCCGACCGATTTTGGTTGACGGCCCCATCCAGATCGAATATCTAATCTCTCCGAGCTGACGATTGTCGGTCAGGGCTTCTTCGTCGCCTCATCGAGCCGCTGTGCTCACGCCCTAACCTTCGGGAGGGAGCGTCCCATGAAATCATCGATGCGGTTGGATTATCTCAGAGTCGCTCTGACTCTGATGGTCGCAGGCACTTCGCTGCACGCATACGCTCAGCCGAACGAGCCGATTTTTTCCTTGGCGAAAAAAGAAAAACCCGCGTTGCTCGAAAGCTTGAAGGCCTTGGTTTCGATCGAGACCGGCAGTCGTGATTTCGAAGGCCTCGGCAAACTCGCCGATCTTATCGCCGGACGATTGAAGGATCTCGGCGGCAAAGTTGAATTAGTGGCGCCGAGCGATGTCTACAAGATGGAAGATACGCCCGAGCAAATCGGCAAGATGGTGCGCGCGACGTTCACCGGCAAGGGAACAAAGAAAATCCTGCTGATCGCGCACATGGACACGGTTTACCCGCGCGGCATGCTCGCCAAGCAACCTTTCCGCATCGACGGCGATCGGGCCTACGGCCTGGGCATCGCCGACGACAAACAGGGAATCGCGGTGATTTTGCACACGCTGGCCATTCTCAAAGCGACGAACTTCCAGCAATACGGCACCCTCACCGTGCTCATCAACGCCGACGAGGAGCTCAGCTCGCCGGGCTCGCGCAGCATAATTTCCAAGCTCGGCGCCGAGCACGACGCAACTTTCTCCGTCGAATCCTCGCGCGCGGAGTCGGACAAGTTATCGTTGGCGACCAGCGGCATCGCCTCCGTTACGCTGAAGGTGACGGGACGCGCGTCGCACTCCGGCAACGCGCCGGAGAAAGGTATCAACGCGCTCTACGAGCTCGCCCATCAGGTGCTTCAAACCCGCGATTTCTCGGATCCAGCAGTGGGACTGAAAATGAACTGGACGCTGGCGAACGCGGGCACCACGCGCAACATGATCCCGCCCGGCGCTCAGGCCGTCGCCGACGTGCGCGTTCTGCGCGTGGCCGACTACGACGCCATCGAAAAAAGAGTGCGTGACGCGATCAAGAAGCAGCTGTTGCCCGAGGCCAAAGTCGAGATGAATTTTGAGCGCCGCCGGCCGCCGCTCGAGGCCACCGCCGCGTCGCGCGCGCTCGCCAAGCACGCGCAGGAGATTTACGCCGAGCTTGGCAAGACGCTCGTCGTCGATGACGTCGCGGAAGGCGGCGGCACCGATGCGGCTTTCGCCGCGCTCAATACCAAGGCGCCGGTTATCGAGCGCTTCGGCCTGCAGGGTTACGGCGCCCACTCCGCCGAAGCGGAATATGTGCTGCTCGATTCCATCGAGCCGCGCCTCTATTTACTCACGCGCATGATCATGGACGTGTCGCAGGGGAAGATTCCGCCGGCGCAGTGAGTCGAATCTAGTAAGCTTGGTATTGATTAAGCAAGTGATGACCGCCAAGCGTAACTAACGGTGAGGAATTGAGCTATGAGTCGCAGTTCCAAATCAAATCGAAGTCCTTTTTTCTCCTCCCGGCGGGCGTTTCTTCAGTCGCTGGCAACGACGAGCGCTACGCTCCCGCTTCTGCGTGCGTCACTCACGTCGCTCGGAGACGCCCACGCGGCGGATGTCAAGAACGATAAGATCAACGTCATGATTCCGATTTTTTCGCGGGCCGAGCGCGAGCGCCGCTGGTCGGCGGTGCGACGGATCATGGCGAAGCCACAATGGAACCTCGACGCGATCTTGGCGCCGGCTAGCGGCGACACCGCTTATCCTCGCTATCTCACGCAAATCGGCGGGCGCGGCGGCAGCGCCGATGTTATTTTTCCCCGCGACGATTCCAAGCCGGTTCATGCACTCGTTTCCACCGCGCGTAACCGCGCTTTTTGGGAAAACCGATTAAACGCCTGGCGCTCGGACGGAAAACTCGTTATCGACCAAGGTGAAGGTTCAAAATCAATCGCTGCGGAGTTCAAGAATCTCGGCTTGAATAATCCGGGGGCGCGCATCGGCGTGGCCAAGCTCAGCGGCAGCCGCTTCGATCCCGAAGGTCTAGTCGCCGCCACTTTTTTGGAAAATCTCAAGGCTGCGCTCCCGGGCGTACAATTTCTGGCCATTGAGAAATGGGGTGCCGATGCCGGTCCGATCGATGAACCCGCGATGATGAAAAGTACTGAGGAACACGAGGTGGTTCGGCGCGCCGTGGCCGCCGGCGAAAACGCCATCGAGGTTATTCGACGCGCCGCGCGTCCGCCGGCGCGTCACCAAGGCGATATTTGGTTGCCGACGTTTGCCGCGATGTTTGCCGAGACCGGCGAAGATCCCACGCGTCTTTCCATCGCGCTCGACGTCGAAGCCAATGCTACTTTGGGAGCGCCGACCGACGACCCGCTGAAAGAGGGGCAAATCATCAGCGAGGAAATCGACGCTACGGCGCAAGGCTACCGGGCTCAGGTCAATCACTCGATCTTCGTCGGCGGAACCAAAACTCCCGGCTACGAATATTATCGAGCCGCGATGGCGACGGCGATCAAACTGTTCCACGACTGCGTCGCTTCTATTGTGCCTGGCAAAACCACCTGCGGCGAGCTGGTAGACTATTACGCGGCGCTGGTCGAAAAATCCGACGCCGAAGACCGCTCCGGCGTCGTGCTCCATTCAAGCGGCATCGCCAACCTTTCTCGTCCCCGGCTCGGTCCAGCCAATTCCAGAGGAGAATCCGATATTATCATCGCGCCCGGGATGACTTTTGACTTCAAACCCGCCCTCCGCATGAAGCGAAATGCCGTGCAAGACGTGATGAGGGAAAACCGCGTCGTACAAATCGGCGAGCATGTGATCGTCACGGCAAGTGGCGTGGCGCGCGTGGGCAGGCGCGAACTAAAACCGCTGACGAGCGTGGATTGAGCCGTAGCCCCGCGCATTCGCGCGGATCTTCCCATTAGCCAAAGAATTTCCACGAGCGGAAAGGCTGACGCATCGAGATCACGCAGTGGCATAATCAACGGACTTAAGCTAATCATACACGCATGCGAATCTGTTCCTTGCTGCCCGGCGCGACGGAGATCGCTTATTTGCTCGGCCTCGGCGATCAGATCGTCGGCGTGACCCACGAGTGCGACTATCCCCACGAGGCAAAGCAAAAGCCTGTCGTCGTTCGCAGTGTCATTGATTCGAGTCAATTGTCCTGCCCGGAGATCGATCGCAGAGTCGGCGAATTGCTTCAAGCAGGCAGAGGCTTGTACTCGATCGACGAAGCCGCTTTCCTCGCATCCGGTCCCGACGTCATCCTGACACAAGGACTTTGCGACGTGTGTGCCCTCGACTACGATGACGTTGTCAAAGCTGCGCAACGGCTGCCGCGCATGCCCGCGATTCTATCGCTCAATCCGCACTCCTTGTCCGATGTCCTCGAAGACATTTCGCGCGTCGGCGCCGCCACCGGCCGCGAAACGGCCGCCGACGATTTAGTCCAGGATCTGCGTCGACGCATAGACGAAGTCGGCATCCGCGAACCCGAATATCGCCCGCGCGTCGTTTGTCTCGAATGGTTTGAGCCGCTCTACGTTGCCGGCCACTGGGTACCTGAGCTAGTCACACTCGCCGGAGGCTTCGATCCGCTGGGACGCAAAGGCGAACCATCGTTCAAGATCGAGTGGCAAAGCGTTCTCGATGCAAAGCCAGACGTGATCTTGCTGATGCCCTGCGGCTTTGATGTGCGCCGCGCTGTCAAAGAATCCACGCCGCTGCGAAACCTCAACGGCTGGAATGATCTGCCGGCGGTGAAAACAGGCAATGTCTACGCGCTCAACGGCAGCGCTTACTTCAGCCGCCCCGGCCCGCGCCTGGTGAACGGCTTGGAAATCCTCGCGCGGATTATTCGCCCGGAGCAAGCTGGGTGGTCAGCGGCGCCGACTGAAGCAGCTAAAATCAATTAAGCGAGGTCGATACGCTTTGGAGACATTCAGCGACTGTCGGGGTGGCATTGGCTTGGCGGAAAAATTATGATCGTAACCACCCGCCCCGCAAAAGTTTGACCGGCGCTAAACGCCGGTGAGCGCGTCAGTAAAAAATCATTTTTTAAGGAGTATTTGAATATGAGTAAAACTATCGTTGTCACCGGCGGCGCCGGGGGAATTTGCTCCGATATTTGCAGGGGCTTGGCCACGGATGGCGTAAACGTTGTGGTTGCCGACTACGCGAAGGAAGCCGCGGAAAAAGTCGCGGCGGAGATTCGCGACAACAAGGGCGCCGCCATCGCCGTCAAAGTCGATGTCGGCGATCCCGAGAGCGTCGCCGAGATGATGCGCCAGGCTATCGCTAAATACGGTCAGATCGATTACGCGTTTTGCGGCGCCGGTATCATGGATCGCATTCCGGTGATCGACATGCCGGAGGAAGTCTGGGACCGGCTGATGAGAATCAATCTGAAGGGAGTGTTTCTCTGCGCTCAAGCCGCGGCGAAACACATGATGCCGAGAAAAGAGGGCCGCATACTCAGTATCGCTTCAGGCCGAGGGGTCGCCGGCGCGCCGCGCTCCGCCCATTATGCGGCGTCGAAAGCCGGCGTAATCGCTTTCACCAAATCGCTCGCGGTTGAACTGGCGCCCAACAATATCACGGTCAACTGCGTCTGCCCCGGCGCCACCGACACGCCGATGTCGCGAATCGGTTATACCGAGGAACAGTTTCAAAAGCGCGAAGAAATTCCACCGCTGATGGACGGCCTCACCCACAAATTCGAAATCGTCGGTCTCGTGCGTTATTTACTTTCCGACGCCACGAAATTCGTGACTGGCCAGACATTTTTCCTGCGCACGCCGAAATAGCTCGAGGAGAGATTGGCAGAATGAAAGCCGTGAATTTGATGCGCCGCCCTAGTTCTAAAAGTTTAACCTGCGGTTGAAGGCCGCAATTGTCTTTGCCGGCTTCCAACGAGGATCCCGACCATCCCGGTCAATTGATCAAACCAGTGGTACTGTCGAAAGTGAAGCTCGGCTGGGTGCCGTTCGGCATTGCCGCGTTCAAGGTGAAGGTCGATGGCGAGGTCACGTTAATCGTCATTGTCACGCCGTTGGTTTTTCGATAACCGACGACTTGCATCGCGCTCAGAGTCGTCGGATAGTCCAAAAATTCTCCGTAGTAACTTTCCATCGCCAGCGCCCCATTCTTGAGATCCGAACGCATGGACGCATCCACGGCACGGCTGCGAAAGAGCGAGAACTGCTGGATCGCTATAGCCGCAAGAATACCTAACACAGCTACGACGACGATGAGCTCAAGTAGCGTGAAACCCGCGTTCGCCGATGTTGGTTTCGGTGATTGCATTTGAGTCTTTGACGTGAGCGACCGTTTTATAACCGGTTTATGATAGCAAAAGCGCGTTAAATTGGCTAGGAAAATCTCTACCCTCTCGCGGATGTGCTATGCGGGGGACCCTATCCAGATGCTTACCGGTACCCTCGATGTCGCTCCCAATGACCGCCATGAAGTTCATAATATGGTGCGTGAGGCAAGACAGCGAAGCCGGTGACACAATTGCCACCGGCTCCCGCTAGACTGCGACCATTATGAAAACTTGACGAAGGCTCAGGTGCCGAACATCGGCATGCGCGCTTCGGCGCCGCGCCGCGCGCATTCGGAAAGAAATACCTTGTGAATCTCCGGATTTTGATCCTGGTATTCGATCTGCGCACCGCCACTCTTCACGTCTTCCCCAGTGTCCTTGAGATCCTCGACGTTGAACTTAAAACCCCAAGGCTTGAGCGCGAGATAACGCGCCGGCTCGGCTCCAGGATTAAAATGTTGGTGCCACCACTGCATCGGCGGCACGAACATGCTCATGCGCCCCCACTCGACGCGTTTCTTGGTGCCGTATTCGCCCTCCGGCCAAAGAAAAGAATACCCGGCGCCGGTGAGCATCACGATATGCGCTCCTGCGCCGTGACGGTGGGCTTTTTTGTATTTGCCGACCGGGAACTCTGACAGATGCGCGCTCATGGTATTATCGACGAACTCGAAGAGCGTGGTCCGGTTATCGCCGCCTCGTTCTTTGTACTCGATGGGTTGAAATCCCCACAAATCGGCGATGAAGTTCGATTCCCAGACGCGCCCTTTTTTTACTTCGGGGACGTATCGCCCGCCCTTGCCCCATTCATCGGCACCGCCGCTGTAACGATCGGAGAAAATAAAACTATTATTAAAAATGTAGTCGAGGTTGCGATAGCGATTGATAATCACCGGCGCGTCGGTCAAAGAAATCATCCGCACCGGCGCACTACCTTGAGCATTGAAATGTTGATGCCAAGTGTTGAGCGGCGTGGAAAAAAGACTTCCCTTCTGCCACTCGAGCGTGTGCTTCTTGCCGCCTTCATTCCAGATCGTCGTCGCGCCCTGGCCCTCGAGAATGAAAATCGCCTTTTCATACATGTGTCGAACCGGTTTGAGCTGTCCGCCGGGCGCGATTTCCTCGATCACCGTATCGCAAGTGCCGCCGGCGCCGTCCATGTTGGCAAAGGCCGCCTTGCCGCCGGTGCGCGTCCAATCGCCGAGCTCCAACTTCAGCAGGTCCGGAATAATGAAATCTTTGTATACCGGAATTCCTTCCCACTCCTGATAGATGTCGTACGGACTCTTTCGTGAATAAGCCGATGCCTCGTTGAGATTTAAATTCTTCATCATGTTTTATGTCCTCCTAACTCGCGATTGAAGCTATTTTGAAATGCAAAAAGTTCCATCATCCGTATCGGCAAGCGTCTAGTTAATCTGCTCCATGTAGTAACCGAGCGCGCCGCGATAGGCGCGATCGATCGCCATCGAATCCTGTGCACCTTTTAGAACCAGGTCGCGGTCTTCGCCAGTTTTGACATAGCGCTCGAACATCTCGGAAATATTTTCCGAGTGCTCGGTATCGGCGACCACGTGAACGTCGAGTGAGATCATCTTCTTTAAATTGATCCCAAGCTCGTTTTCGAATTTCTTGCCGACCCGGTACGACATGCCGCCGTTTTGGACGATCTTGCCGTTGTTGCGCCGTTCGAGCATGTGCGACGCCGTGTAAGCCGTCAGCCAATGGTTGTGCATAGCGATATGGTGCCAGGCATAAAAGCATGCGCGCACCATCGATGGGATCTCGGCCTTCGCGAAATCTTCAGGTTTGAGACCGATGACTTCGCCCTGTTTGACCGTGAGGGCGTAATGATCCATCCCCGCGCGTGGATCGTTGATCAGCTCGTCGCTTTCGTGTTGCCAAATGACGCGTTTGACTTCCAGTGGCGCGCCGCCCTGGACGTAGCCCCAGCAGTCGCGCCGATTGCTGGTATAAAGCGCATTTTGAATGACGTAAAAGCGCCCGCGCTCCAGCGTCAAGGGCACGGCAAGAAAATTCTTGAACTCCACGCTGTCGAACTGATCGTTGACCATCTGGTCCAGCGTTTTCAGCAAATCGTTTACGATATCCATAGATATTATTCCTCCGTTTGTCCGCGGAAAATCGCGGTGCCTACGGCAGCGCCTCGACTATTTCCGCGAGATGGCCGCGATAGACCCGGTCGATCATCAGACTCTCTTTGGCGCCGCGCAGGATCGCCTGGCGGGTCGAGTCCGTCGTGGCGTATGTGCGCGCCACCTGCATCAACAGATGAGCATGTTCTACGTCCATGACCACGTGCTCGGCGTTGTTAATCTGCTTTTTCATGGGAATACTGAGATCGCGCTCGAACATGGCGCCGATGCGCTGCGATAAGGAGCCGCCTTCGATCAACTCGCCGGAATTGCGCATTTCGAGTATCGCCGATGCGGCGATAGCCTCCAACCAGGAGCGCTGCGCCAGACGAATCCACGCGCTGAAACAAACCTCGCCGCCTTCGAGACGCGCGGTCCGCTCGAATGCCTCCGCGCTTAGGCCGAACACTTCGCCTTCTTTCACCGCCAATGTGATGTGGTCGACCTTGCCTTGCGCTTTTTGACCGATCAGCTCGTCTTCTTCGTGCTGCCAGATCAGCTTCTTGATTTCGAACGGCGCCGAGCCCTGGACGTAACCCCAACAATCGCGCCGATTTTGCACGTAGTAGGCCATTTGAATGGAATACTGCTGCGCACGCGCCTGGGTGAACTTTGCGCTGAGCAGGCGTTTGAACGGCGCCGAACTAAATTGCGCATTACACAAACCGACTAACTCTTCCCACATTTTTTCGATGCCATTTGCCGCGCCCATGGATCCTTCCCTCTATCGAAACCAGGTTTTTCAGCTTTTACGTTGTTTGCCTTGGGCCAGAATGGCTTCGGCAATTAATTTTCTTAGAGTGTTCCTAATACTTCATTATATAACTTCATGTATCGGCTGTATTCTCCTTCGGTTCTTATCACATGCAAGTTTCCACTGTCCAACAAGCGATCGATATCAATCTGATGCCCACGCGGCGAATATTGTGTCGAGCGGATATTTTTCTTTCGGCGCCTGCTCGAAGATCTGAAACTCGCCCACCGGCATCGTCGTGCCCGAAAGCACCGCGAGAGAAAACAACAAGCCCATCATCCGTGCGAACCAAACCGGCGAATCGCGAAAGTTCGATTTCATGTCATACTCCGAAGGCCAAACTTTTAATCACCACCGGCACGAAACCTTCACTCTCGACCACTTCGCCGATGTCGATAAAGTCGAGCTCGGACAAGCTCACCTCGTCGACGCAAGGCATGTTCCATTTCGCCGAGAGCATGCCGCCGACTACCTGGCCGATGTTCTGCACAAAAACCAACGCCACCGGGCGATCTTCGGCCGGCAAGGTCTCCAGCGCGCGGTCGATGCCGCGCGCCATGTCTTGCACGGCGCCGTAGCCGGTAAACGGCGGCGTCGAAAACGCCAGCACGAACGGCGTGCCGCGCACTTCCGGATCGCGCGCGCCGAGAGTTTTTTTCACCGCGCTCTCGGCCTTATCGGCAACCGGCGCATCCCAGCCAACGTTGGCGACAAAGACACGTAAATTACGCACCGGCAAATTCATTGATTTAGGAATGAAGATCGTCTCACCGCTCAATTGCACGGTGTACTGCGACGCGCCGATGACGGTGGCGCGGATGCCCTCGCCCGCTTCGAGAATATTGAAACCGCGACTTTCCGCTTCGCGACGAATCGCTCGGCCTAAATACGGACCCAAGTCGCCGAACACCTTGGCCTCGCGCGAGTAGATATATTCCGAAACGCCGCCCGAGAAGAGAATGCCATCGATCGCCGGCAGTTCGCCCAACCCGGGTATCACGTAAAAATCCTCCCACGGTTGTGCGCTGGTCGTCAGCGCACCGAAGAGCGCTTGCGCCATCCGACTTGCGAGCTGAGCGCGCAGATCATCGGGAACTCTCGCGCCGAAATCCAGCCGCTGCCCAAGATCTTGAAGAAACCGCCGACCGCCTTTTTCCAAGCGCACGATCACATCCGCGCCGTCGTGGGCCACCAGTCGCGCGCCGATATTGACCGCGGTCGTTGCGCGGATCTTGCCATTGTCGATCAGGCTGATTTTCGTCGTGCCGCCACCGACGTCGATGTTGAGCAGAACCAGGCCTTGCTCGCGGCTCTGTTGCACCGCGCCGGAGCCGTGCGCCGCCATGGTCGTCTCGAGCTTCGGTCCTGCGGTCGCGCACACGAAACGTCCCGCTTCGTCGGAAAACAGCTCGGCGATCTTCTGGGCGTTGTCGCGCCGCGCCGCTTCGCCGGTGATGATCACCGCGCCGGTGTCAATGTCGTCGCGGGTCAATCCCGCGGCTTGGAATGTATCGTCGACCAGCTCGCTCAGCGGACCGGCTTCGATGTTCCAATCGCCGCTGAAGGGCGTGAGCAAAATCGGCGAGCGCGCGATCACGTTGCGTTCGAGCACGATCGGTTTTCGCTGCAGCACCGACGGATAACCGATCAGCAGCTGGGAAAACATCAGATGGGAAGTCGAAGAACCGATATCGATGCCAACACTGGTGAGGTGCGTGTGCGGCCCGACGGCGCCTTCATGATCGTGTCCGTGGTCGCCGTGTCCCTGATGCTCATGGGTGGTAATTGCCATGTTGTCTGAGTTCCCCTTTACGATTGCGGTTCATCGATCTGAAGAAACAGATCGGCGATGGTCATTTTCTTCGCCAGCAACCCCTGCTCGTCGGCATAGCGAATCAATGCGTCGAGCGCCTTCTCGTTGCCTTTGATACCGAACTTCCACGGATCGGCGCCGAGAACCGCCTGCTGCTCTTCCCAAACCTGCCGGTTCCAGGCGAAGTTCGAATAGGTCGCGTCGGCATCGTCGCGCAGGGCGAGATTTTTCGCTTCGAGACAAGCGTTAAACATTTCTTGCGCCGCCGACTGGATATTTTTCCAAATAAGACGAATGAAAAGTAATCGCGTGGCTGGTCGGGAAAACACCGGTGCGCCGAAAAAAATCTTGCTCGACCGTTTTCGAATCGGCAAATAACCGCCGCCATCCCTTTTCTTCGGGAAAATCCGGCACGATGATCGCGTCGAATTCGCCTTTGAGCATGCGCGCCGCGAGCGAATCCTCGCCAGGCACCACATCCAGGCGGGTGCCGGTCGGCAGGGTGAGATCCAGCTTCATTTTGCGCGGCATGACCCAATGAATATCTTGTGGCTTTACGCCGTATTCGTCGCTGAGCATTCCGCGCGCCCAGAGGCCGGCGGTATTGAGCCAGCCGAGAATGCCGACCTTCTTGCCTTTGAGTTGAGCCGGCTCTTTCAGCGGAGAATTTTCCGGCACGAAAATGTAGGAGTGGCGAAACTTGCGATTGGGAAACACCGGAATCGCCATGAACGGCGCGTCGCGGCTCTTCAGCGCAACGTAATTTGCCAGAGAAAACTCCCCGGTATCGTACTTGCCCGCGAGAAATTCTTCATGCCCGGCGCCATCCTCTTGGAACGGCACGGCTCTGAGCTCGAAGTTTTTCATTTTAACCCGGCCGTCGCACAAGGGCTTGGCGCGCAGGTGATAGCCCGCGGCAAGGGATAACACCGGTCTTTGATCTTCACTCATCGCAAACTCCTTAGAATCGCATGACCAAAGTCAGAATCGATTGGCATCGCTCACTTCAAGTTGCGCAGCATGGAGAAATCGAACATGTCGCCGACGGTCAAGCGCTTGGGAATCTCGCCGCGGGCAAAAGAGCCATCGAGATATTTTTGAATTTGCTCGTCGCGTAGCACCAGGGGCTCCACGGTCACTCCCATGATGTCGTCGTAGGATTCATTGGCGTTGGCCGCGCTCACTTTGAAGTTTTTTTCGATGTAAGAAACAACCGCCGGCTTTTCGCGCTTGATCACGGCGATCACGTCGCGCATGGAGCGCAGTATGTTTCTTGCCTGCTCGGGCTGGCGTTCGAGTTTTTGCCGACTGGCAACCAGACCGAGCCATGGCGCGTCCGCCAGCAGAGATCGGCTTCGCCCGAGGATCTTGTACCCTTTCTCCGCCATGATTCCCGTAAAAGGGGGGCTAAGTACCGCGGCGCTGACCGAACCCTGTTGGAGCGCAGTCAGGCTTACGGTTGTGCTGCCAGTTTGAATAAACGTTACTTTCTTGGGGTCGGCCCCGCCACTTTCAAGTATGAGCGAACCGTACCGGTGGCTTTCCGAACCGATGCGGGAAACCGCGACCGTTTTCCCTTCGAGCTCTTTCGCGCTCGAAACGCCGGCCGGGCTCACCAAAGAAAATAACGGCGCGCGATAAAGAATCGCGAGCGCTTTCAGCGGAAGACCGTTGGCGATGGCGGCGCCGGCGGGACCGACCGACGGCGTGAAATCGATTTCCCCAGAAGCTAATCCGGCAAGCTGCAGATCGCTGCGCATCTGAATCAACTCGACGTTCAACCCGTGCTTAGCAAAGATCTTGGTATCTTTGGCGTAGTAAAACGGCAGAAAGACGACGTTTCGCACGGATAAAGCCATGCGCACGCGCTCGTCTGCTGAAGCTCGAACACAAAACAACGAGAAACTCCAAAGCGCGACTAATGATACAGTTGTGAATCTAGCTTGCATACGACAGGGCAATCCTCGGTGTGGAATTCCTTGACTTACGCTGTTCGAGCTTGGGCAGGCGCATTAATGATCTTCAGTTCAGTAAACAGATCGCGCATTTCGTCATACGCATCCCGGCTAAGCGGCTTGGACGGCCAACGCGGGTACATCTTCACGTCGAAACCTCGAAGACGCATGGCTTCGCAGTAAATTGTTCGTCCGAAGGGGCCGGCGAGGCGCAGGAAAAGATCGTGGATGCGGATCACGCTTCTTTGCAACGCCAAAGCTTCCTCGGCTTTGCCGGCGTCGATGGCGCGGACCAGTTCGACGCCGATTTCCGGCGTCACCGCCAGCGGCGGGCTAATCGTGCCGGCGACGCCGACGGACATCGCTGAAACTAAATTGCTCGCGAGAGCATAGGGCGCAAACGGTGCTTTGACCATCTTCATGTAAGCCATCGCTTCGTCGACGCTGCCCATCGCCAGCTTCGCGCCGAAGATATTCGGCACCGACTCGACCAAGCGCGCCATGAAGGCGGGATGAATATTGTAACCCGAGTAGCGCGGGTTGTTGTAAACGAGAATAGGCATGCCGAGCGCGCGATCGACCATCTTGAAGTGCTCGATGATTTCGTACTCGGAGCGGTCGGCATAATAGTAAGGTCCGACGTGGCCGATGGCTTCAGCGCCAATGGATTTCGCATGCTTGCCGAGATCGATGGCGGTGTATGGGTCCACCGCGCCGACGTGAACAACCACCGGCACGCGATGTTTCACTTGCTGAACGATAATCTCGGCAACTTTCTTCCTTTCCTCCGGCGTCATCGCCGGCCCCTGGCCGTAAGAACCCAAGACAAAAAACGCATGCACGCCGCAGGCGACAAACCAGTCGGTAAGCTCGCGCATCAATTTTTCATCGACGCTGCCATCTTCCAGAAAAACGGTAGGACTCGGCAAAACGATGCCGCGTATCTGTTCGATCATGATGTCCTCCAGTTACAGTGGCAATCCGGGCGAACCTACGGAGGGTTTGCCCCTACACGATTACCCGCTCCGCCTCTGCCATCGCCGAGCGCAACATCACGCCATGCAGATCCACCGAAGTCATGGCGCAATACTCCAGGCCATAAGTCGGCCGCTCATCGGCCGCGCCCGTTTCCAACAATCTTTGCAGCGCCATGCGATTGAAGCTCGCGTGGCCCATCACCCCTTCCTCATGTTCGGCAAGATCAGCCTCGACATGAGTCGCGAAGTAAGTCGCTTTGTCGCGGTCAAAGCCGTAATGCGTCGTCAGCGCCTTGTAACAGGCCGCCGACCAATGACCGATCTGCTCTTCCGTGGTCACAGCCGAGTACCATTCCGCTGCGGTGCCCTCGTAGACGATGCCGCGCATGAAATCGATCTTGCCGCGAAATTCCGACAGCATCGGCGTCGTGAAAACTTCTTCTTCGGTCAGGCCGAAAGCCTGCGCGGTTTGCAGCATGACGAGAAAATGGCCCGGCGGCTTGGGGTGAATGAACTCATCGGCGATCTTCTCGCCGATCGGCCCCATCAGATCGCGATTTACTTTGAAAAAAGTAATGTTTCGATGATACGTGCACGCTGTGAGCGTGTTGATCTCGATCGTGTACGCGCCCCAGTTGCGAAAAAAAGTTTGCAGCACTTTGAGCGGCAGCTTGCCCGCCATCAACTGCTGCATAAACGGCGTCTGGTTGACCTTCACTTCCCAGCGTTCGCGCACTATCGAATAAAGTTTATCGACGATCGCTTTCGCGTCGGCTGCCGAGTATTTTCTTCCTAACTCAACTTTCAGCGCCATGATTCACCTTCCAAAGTTAAAGCCATTCCTATAAACCGGAAACGTTATTTAATCCTCAGTTCTTTCTGTGCTTCCCGCAGCATGGAGAAGTCGCGCACATCCTCCACCGCCTTCTTTTTTTCCGTAAGAATGTCCCATTCTTGATCGGTGATCTCGCCGTTGCGGCTGAGCGAGGTGACCAGAAGATCGTAGGATCGCTCCGCCACCTCGGGCGTCTGTTCCAGGTAGCGAATCATTTGCGGTACGACTTCTTTCTTGTTCTCAAACACGTAACGATGCGACTTCATCAAGGCGCGCACCGCTCGCTTGACGAGCTGCGGGTTCTGCTGCAACACGCGGTTGGCCACCGCCAAGCCCGACGTGGGCAGCGCAATCTGGACGTCTTGCGGGCCCGCCAGGACGCGAAAGCCTTCGGATTTCAAGCTGAGATCGAATGGCGATGAAATCGAAATCGCCTCGACCAAACCGGCGCGCAGAGCCTGCGCTCGGACCGGCGACTCTCCCAGCGCGATCGGCTTCATCATATTCGGCGCGAATCCCTTGCCTCTGATCATTTCTTCGGCGGCGCGCTGATCCGAGCCAAACAACGTCGACACGCCGAGCTTTTTACCGTTTAGATCGCGGATCTCCTTGATCTCGGGGCGCACGACCAAAAAGTGCTCGGACTTCTTCACCGCAACGGCGACGAATTTGATCGGGAACCCGCTGATAATACCGCGCAACGTGGTGCCGAAGGTCGTGGTGAAGTCGAGGTCACCGTTCAGCACCGCGGTGGCACCGAGCCGCGGGTTGACTTGAATTAACTCAACGTCAATACCTTCTTCGACAAAGAAGCCTTTGTTGAGGGCGATGATGAACGGCGTGTTGGAATTGCTCCTGCTCGAATAAGAAATTCTCACCTTGTTCGGCTGCGCCGCTATGCTGCAATCGCCAGGCAAAAACCAACTGACTAAAACGGTGCTCAGCACGCGACTCGCGATCGCATCACTCCAACACCTCATTACTCCGTCACTCCATTCCTACGCAAATCTCGCTGGTGAAAAAGGCTCTGACTTTTTGCTCGAGCCGCCGATCAAAAGATCCGCAGCCAATTCACCGACCGCCGAGCTAGTCGTCATGCCATGCCCGCCGAGACCGGCGGCCCAGAAGAAATTCTTTACCCCCGGGTCCCAACCGATGATAAAGCGCCCATCGGGAGTCAACGTGCGAAAACCCGCCCAGCCTCGGCTGATGCTGACGGCGGCAAGGCCGGGCATAAATCTTTCGATTTTTTCTGCCAGCAATTCCTTAACGCTTCCGTCGACCGGCGGATCGCCCGGCGCCAGCTCGGTCTGATCACAGGCACAGAGAAGTAATCCCTCACCCTCCGGACGAAAATAGATGTCGTGAGTGACGTCCCAAACAAAAGGCCAGCTGGGATCGACCCAAGCCAGCGGCGGCGACACAAAGAGATGCCGCCGGCAAGGTCGCAACGGCAGCTCGCGCGCGCCCGCCATCCGCGCAATCACGTTCGCCCAGGCGCCGCTGGCATTGACAATTGTTTTCGTCCTTATCGATTCACCGTTAGTGGCGATTTCAAACTCGTTATTACTTCCCCGCCGAACCGCGCGCACCTGACAGTCGTAGCGCACGCTCGCCCCTTTGCTGACTGCTGCCTTTAAATACCCCGAAAGCAGCGCATGGATATCGACGATGCCGTCGCTAGCGCACCAAACTGCACCTTCGAACTCGGCCTGCTTCAACACCGGCACGTGTTGCTTCACTTGATCCGGCGTCCACAATACGACGTCGATGCCGAGCCGCCGGCCGCTTTCGGCATCTTGTTTGAGCTTGCTCCAACCGGCGCCGCTACCCAAAAGCAGCGAGCCGTTTTGCTTGAACTGCACCGGTTCAGGCCAGTCATCCGGCAGATGGCGCAAAAACGTTGCGCCGTTGCGCGTCAGCGTTGCCAGATCCGGATCCGGCACGCATTGGCGCATCATCGCCGCGTTGCGCCCGGACGAGTGGAAACCGGGAATGCTTTCTTGCTCGATCAGCAGAACATCGCGCACACCGCGCCGCGTGAGATAATACGCGGTGGCGGCGCCGGCAAATCCCGCACCGACGATTACGATTTCGTAAGCATGCATCTTTCAACACCCAGCCTATCCCTTACTAACTATCTGAAATCGGAGTCAATTCCAAAGGGTGCGCGGATGCGCAAAACACGACTGAGAGTTGGACTTTGAAGCAGAAATTAGGGTTTGAAACGCCACCAAACTGCGCTATAGTCAAAACGAAATGAGAATTCATCGTTACACCGAGTGGGACGGCACGCAAGAAGTTCTTTTCCCCACGACGGACGATCTCCTCAAGCATCTTTCCGATCATCTGCTCGAAGAAGAAGGCGTGCGGCGCGCGCTGCGCGACCTGATGCGCCGCGGCTTTACGTCGGAAGACGGCCAGCGCTCGGTCAAAGGCATGCGCGATTTTCTCCGCGAAGCGGACGAAAAACGGCGCGAACTGCTCAATAAATATTCTCCCGATTCCTTTAAGCTCACACCCGAAGAACAAAAAGCGCTGAGCGATAAACTCAATGGTCTCGCCGAAAAGCTCGAGGCCTACCACGAGCAAATGCGCAACTTCATGGAGCGCATGTCCGGCAAGTTTGCCGATCGCATGGACGAGCTCAACGAGAAGATGCGGGAGGCCTACCAGCGCTATCAAGAGCTGAGAAACCGGCTGCAAAATCAGATTGCCGAGCGCGGCATGCAAGGCAAACAGAACATGAGCAGCCAGGATCCGCAGTCTTTGATGGACATGCTCGATCGCATGCAGAAGCTTTTGGAAGACGAGAATTTTCTGAAAAATCTGCCGAGCATGATGGACAACGCGGTCAATAATCTCGAGAGCATGTTGGAAAATCTCGACTCCATGACCCAGGAACAGTTGCAGCAACTGAGCGACATGATGAATCAGATGCAGCAACTGGAACAGTTGATGAACCAGTTTGGCTTTCAGGGCGCCCAGCGCATGGGCATGGGCGAAGCCGGTCAGATCCTGAGCCAGCTACGCGGTCTCGAGCGCTTTCTGCGCTGGGGCCAGCGCGGCATGGGCGATCCTTCCGAGCTCAATCTCGAAGAATTGCGCGAGATCCTCGGCGACGAAGCCTACGAGCACTTGAAATACCTCAAAAGCGTGGAGCAAACGCTAGAAGACGAAGGTTACATCCTCCGCACCGATCACGGTCTTCGTCTAACACCCAAAGGCATGAGAAAGATCGGCGACAAGGCGCTGCGGGAAATTTTTCAAATGCTCAACAAGGGTCGTTGGGGCAATCACGCGACATCGAGCCGCGGCTCCAATGGCGACCGCATGGAGGAGACCAAACAATACGAGTATGGCGATCCACTCAACGTCAATATCGGCGAGACTCTGCTGAACGCCCTGGAGAAACGCAAAAAAGGCGAACCGCTGCGGCTCGCGCCGGAAGATTTCTCCGTGCATCGGGTCGAGTACTCGACCGTCAGCGAAACCGCGCTGCTGATCGACGTGAGCTATTCGATGCTCATGAACGATGCCCTGCACGCCGGCAAGAAAGTCGCCTTGGCGCTGCATCGGCTGATCCAAACCAAATATCCCCAGGACACGCTTCACTTGGTCGCGTTTCGTTCCAACGCCAAGCGGATTCAGGCGGAGGATCTGCCGTCGATCGTTTCGCTGACTTACTTCATGGAGCACGGCACCGATATCAAAGAAGCGCTGCGCTATGCGCGCCAGTTGCTGGGCTCCAATCGGAGCGCCAATCGCCAGATCATTCTCATCACCGACGGCGAGCCGACGGCGGCGACGCTTGATCGCGGCGGTCGGTTGCACAGCGGCTGGGGCTCGGCGCTGCTGCACAGCCGCATCGTTCACGAAACGCTGAAAGAAGTGAAGCGCTGCACGCAGAGCGGCATCAAGATCAATACATTCATGCTCGGCGCGGATTTTTACCGGCAGGGATTTATCGATCAGCTATCGCGGCTGAACACCGGCCGCGTCTTCTACACCACGCCGGATCAGATGGGCAATTACATCGTCGTCGACTATCTGAATAATAAGCGCAAGCGTATCGGGCGATGACCCCAAAGCTCATTGGAAGTCATTGCAGTGTTGTAGAAAACCGTTATGTCCCGTCACTCCCCGAACCCTTCGTCTGTCAATCTGATTCCGTAATCAACGCCAACACTCCCGTATAGGCAAATAGATGATTGGCGCGTCCGAGCGGCGCGAGCTCATAGCCGCCGAACATGCCGATCAACGGCACGTCGCCGAGCGCCTGGCGAATATAAGCCGAGTCGATGCCGGGGATGCCGTAGAGCGAATGGCCGCGCGCGCAGCAATTGAAATATAGTCCGAACGCAGGCTTTTTCCCGCCGAGCGCTTGCACTTGCCTCTGGAGCATTTGGCCCAAGTCTTCGCGCGCACGCTGGCCGTCGCGCATCGTGAAGATCATCGCCTCGCCGGCGCTGACTTCTTCGGCCACGCCGAGAATTCCTTTGTCCGGATCAAGACCGATAATATTGCGCACGAGATATTTTCCCGGCGCCACGCTGTTCTCGCGCCGGTCTGCGGGAACTCCGACAAACAGCACCATCAGCGCGCGCCGGATATCTTCGGCGAGCGGCCCTTTTAGAACACGCGCAAAAGCCTCCAGCGCTGGTCGGCCGTCAATCTCATAAATTAAATTACCCTCGGCCTTGGTGATCACCATCGGCTCGGCGATCGGCTGGCATCCTTGGGTAATATCGATGTGTACCCGGAAATCGCCGGAGAGATAGGCGCCGGCGATGGAGTTGCTCGCGAGCTTATCGCCACAGAGCTGATAGGTCGCGCCTGCCGCGCCGTTTTCCGTTGAGCCAGCGCCAATCGCGGGGTGAAAGCCCGCTTTGCTTGCCATGCTGGCGAGCAGCGGTTGCGGATTGCCGTTGTAGGAATCAGGCAGCAAGATCATCAGCGAATTTTTATCATCGGCCTTGGCGAGGAATTCGCCGAAAGTCGCGCCCAGATTGGCTTCGTTGCCTTTTAGCGGTTCGAAAATGAACGGCCGGCCGATTATTTCGTCGGAAGCGATGACGAGCACGGCCACGCCACTGCTGCCCTCGATCTCGCCTTCGTCGGTCACGATGCCGGCGCCGCTCGAACCGAAAACACAGTCTGTGCCGACCGAGCGAGCGAGCGCCGATACAAGCTCGGGCGCGCTTGCGCCGCGTGCTCGGCGGTAAAAAAAATCAGCGCCAAATCCGCCCGCGAGATCCCCGCTCGCGCCATCGCCTGGCATGCGGCTTCTTCGACGGCCTGTCCGGTCAGCTGTTTCTGCGACTGCCCGACTCCAGCTCGAATCATGATAGCCCACTATAAGAACGTCCGGCGCCGGGGGTCAAGAGAGAATCATCACCTGACGATTTGAAAATTTTCCTGCTTGGGACTACTATCCAACAGTAACCTAACTCTCATCCGCTCAATTTACCAAATATGAAGATTGTTCAAATTCCGCTGCTGCGTGACAATTACGGCTATCTCATCGTTTGCGACAAAACCAAGAATGCCGCGATCATCGATCCTTCTGAGGCTGATCCGGTGCTCGCCCGGATCGACCAGGAGCAGGTTCCGCTCCAAGCGATTCTCAACACCCATCACCACCGCGATCACACCGGCGGAAACGAGGGAATTTTAGCTAAACACCAAGCCGAGGTTTACGGTCACAAGAGTGACAGTGGCAGGATTCACGGATTGAGCCGTGGCGTCGACGAGGGAGATGAGATCCAGATTGGCGAGTTAAAGGGTGCCGTTCTCTTCATTCCCGGTCACACCACCGGCCATGTCGCCTATCTTTTCGAGAACAATCTGTTTTGCGGCGACACGCTGTTCACGGCGGGCTGCGGCCGGCTTTTCGAAGGCACGCCGGAGCAGATGCAGTCCTCGCTCAAAAAGCTCATGACGCTGCCCGATAATACAAAAGTTTACTGCGGTCACGAATACACCGAGAGCAATCTGCGCTTTGCCATGTCAGTAGAGCCCAAAAATCCCAAACTGGTGTCGCGCTTCGAGCGCGTGCAAGGCTTACGCACGCGCGGCACCTCCACGGTGCCTTCGACGATCGAAGAGGAGAAACAAACCAACCCCTTTCTGCGCTGGGACAGCAAAGAAATTCAGGCCCACGTAAAGGCGGCGAATGCGACAACTCGTCTCGACCCGGTTTCTGTTTTTGCCGCCGTTAGGAAAATGAAAGACTCTTTCTAACTTTACGTATTCGTCCCTTTGAGTCGTCATGACTTTTGGCCACGCAACTTTTGACCGACAGATTGCAACGAGCATAAAGCTCGCGCGGCGCTGACTGAGCGCCAGAACGCGCCGAAACATCCGTCTCGCCGCTAGGAAACAACGGATGAATCTTAAGGAACGCACTTATCTCTGGTACATCGCCGTGCTGCGGATCTATGTGGGCTACTACATGCTCCAGCAAGGCGTGCGAAAATTTCAGCGCGATTTTCCCAAAGGCGACTGGATCGGCCGGCAAATCGGTGATCTCGCCAATCTGGACCTCTATTCTTGGTATAAAAAGTTCCTGCTCGATTACGTCGTGCCGCACCACGAACTCTTCGGCTATCTGGTCATGATCGGCGAGATCGCCGTCGGCGCGTGTTTGTTACTCGGTTTCTGCACCCGTTTTGCCGCGATCATCGGCCTGTTTATGCTGGTCAACTATTTTTTCGGCCCGGGCATGGCTCGAGGCGGCGCCGCCCTGGCCCAGCAACAAACATTTATTGTCGCCATGGTGATTTTTATATTGGCGAACCCAGGCCGAACTTTGGGCCTCGATGGCCTGCTTTTCAGCGGCGGTGGCAAAGGAAAGGAGCCGCGATGAAACTTCCAGGATCAGCGACGGCGGCGGGTACGCAGCGTTATCGGCAACGCTTCGACGGCGAGATTCCGCCGGAACATTTTCACCAGGTCCAAGGCTTGTGGATGTCGTCGATCGGCATCGGCACTTATCTCGGCAATCATGACGACGCCACCGACCAACAATACAGAGAAGCGATCGTTCGCGCCGTCGAATCGGGCTGCAACGTCATCGACAGCGCGATCAACTATCGCTGTCAGAGAAGCGAAAGATCGATCGGCGCCGCACTCAAGGAGCTCACGGCCAAGGGCTATGGCCGCGACGAAGTGATCATCGCGACCAAAGGTGGTTTTCTGCCGTTTGACGGCACGCCGCCGAGCGATCCACGCAGCTATTTTACCAAGACTTTTATCGACGCCGGGCGTAGCCGCCGCGCCGGAAATCGTCGGCGGTTACCACTGCATGACACCGCGCTATTTATTGAATCAACTGGATTGCAGCCTGCGCAATCTCGACCTCGAATGCGTCGATATCTATTACGTGCACAACCCCGAAAGTCAGTTGGGAAAAATCACCCGCGAAGAGTTCGACGAGCGGTTAGTGAAAGCATTTGAAGCCTTGGAGCAAATGGTCGCCGCCGGCAAGATCCGCATGTACGGAACGGCCACGTGGAACGCCTATCGCAACCCGGCCGAGGCCAAGGACTACCTCGCGCTGGCGCAAGTCGTCGGCTTGGCGGAAAAAGCCGGCGGCAAAAATCATCATTTCAAAGTAATTCAGTTGCCGCTCAATCTCGGCATGAGCGAGGCCCTTTCGAGCGCCAATCAACCAGTCGGCGAAAAAGCCATGACTCTGCTCGAAGCGGCTCAGGCGCTGGACGTCGCCGTCATATGCAGCGCTTCGGTGCTGCAAGGACAATTGACCCGCAACCTGCCGGAGTTGATTCACGATACTTTCGCTGGCTTGCAGACGGACGGACAGCGTGCGCTCCAGTTTGTCCGCTCGACACCGGGCGTGGCCACGGCGTTGGTCGGCATGAAGCAAGTCGCGCACGTAAATGAAAATCTCCAAACCGCCCGCATCGCTCCCGCTTCCTGGGAACAATATTCGAAATTGTTTCAAAGCGCCTGACAAGCCTTTGACCTTTGGAGACAACACTAATTCCCGGTTAGATAATCCAAACCGCCAAACAGCTTCTCGAGCTTTTCCAAAGCGGCTTTCGGCAGCGCTGGTTTCAAAATGGCGCTGAGGTTTTCTTTCAGATGCTCGGCATTTCCTGTTCCAGTGAGGACCACGTCGACGCCCTGCTCGTGCCGGCAAAATCGATAGGCCGCCTCCGGCAACGACGACGCGTCGGTTTCGGTGAGCAAAAATCCCAGTGGATCGGTTTCGTTCATCACCGCGCCGGCAATCGCGCCGTTGCGCACCAATTCGGCGCACACTTCCTTTAAACGCTCAGGCTGGCTCAAGGCGCGCCGCACCGCGAACATGTCGAGCACGCCGACGCCGTATTGTTTCGTCAGCGGCCATAACGTTTTGCGCGCCGATGGATTGAGCAAACTGAACCCGACCATCACCACGTCCCAAAGATTTTCCTTGAGACTTTCCTGCAGCATGGTATGCGACGGGTCGGGAACGAATCCTTCGGTAACGCCGATAAAGCGAATCTTGCCTTGTTCCTTCAAGCGCCGCATCACAGGCATCAGCCGGTTTTTCGCAAATCCATAATCTTTCGGCTCAACGCCGTGCAGATGATAAATGTCGATATAATCGGTGCCGATCAATTTCAGGCTCTGCTCAAGTCCCTTGACCACTTCCGCTTCGGGATCTGGATGATCTTCCGCCGGCAGGGTTTTCTTAGTGGAAATCACCAAGCGATCGCGCGGCACACCGGCAATGGCCCTGCCGACGATCGGCTCGGTGCCGTAGGTTTGCGCCGTGTCGATGAAGTTGACGCCAAGATCCATCGCCAGCTTGACTAGAGCAATGGCGTTACTCGCGGTCTGCGGATCATTGCGCATCCCGAGCCGGCTCGGCCCGCCGCAGCCAAGCCCGGCCACGCTCACTTTCAATCCGGTTCGTCCCAGAGTTGTGTATTCCATTTTTTCCTGCTGCGGGTTCAATTTCAAATAGTTAAAGCCGTTCAAAACGTTCAGCCGTTTAAATATTCATCTGACCGGCTTGAACTGATTAAACGACCTGAACGTTTTGAACTTTTACTTCTAGGTTTATTTCGCTTTGTCAAATTTCAGCGATGCGGAGTTGATACAGTAACGCAGATTGGTCGGCTTCGGGCCGTCGTCGAACACGTGGCCGAGATGGGCACCGCACTTACTGCACATCGCTTCGGTGCGCCGCATCAAGAAACTGTTGTCCTCTTCGGTCTCGACGTTCTCTGGCGCTACCGGTTGCCAAAAGCTTGGCCAGCCGGTGCCGGAATCGAATTTGGTGTCGGAGGTAAACAGCTCGTTACCGCAACAAGCGCAGCGATACATCCCCTTCTCGTGGTTATCCCAATATTTGCCGGTAAACGCGCGTTCGGTGCCCTTCTGACGGCAAACTTGAAATTGTTCGTCGGTGAGTTCCTTTTTCCATTCCTCATCGGACTTTTTGATCTTTTCCATGACTCGTCCCTCCATCGTTAACTATTCCAAGCATCAACGCTGCATGTTGATGAACTGCAACGGAATGGCTATCTGGCTGGCGCGCAGCAATTGAATGACGTCCTGTAAATCGTCGATCTTCTTGCCGGTGACGCGCACCTGGCTTTCTTGGATCGCCGCCTGGACCTTAAGCTTTTTGTCTTTGATCAGCTTCACGATGTTGCGGGCGGTATCCGAGTCGACGCCTTCTTTGATCGCGATGTCGCGCTGAATCATACCGTGCGCTGCGGCCTCGCTCGGTTTCACGTCCAGGCACTTGCGGTCCACCTTCCGTTTGACCAGGTTTTCAATCAGCGTGTCCTGCACGGCGCGTAGCTTCATGTCGTCTTCCGTCGTCACGCGAATTTTTTTCTCCTTCTTATCGATCGTAATTTCGGTCTTGGAATTGCGAAAGTCGTAACGCGATAGGATCGCTTTTTTAGTGATGTTGACCGCGTTGTCGACTTCTTGGAGATCGACCCGGTTGACGATGTCGAAAGATGGCATGACGCTTCCTTGCTAAGTGTTTCCTTTTGGCGCTTTGGCGCCGCCGCCGACCTTTCTTCGGTGCGCGCCCGCGGGAACCCTTCTTTCCACCTTTGCGCGCACGTTTCGCGCCATCGCTCAGGACAAAATCGAGAATATCACTGCGCGTAATGATACCCACCAGGTTTTTGTTCTGCACCACCGGCAAAGAGCCGATTCGATGGCGGCGCAGCAAACCGACCGCCGTCGCCAGCGGAGTTTCCGGGCGCACGATGAAGATATCATGCGTCATCACCTCTTCGACGGTCACCTTGGCGGCAAACCGATCGATTTCCTCGCCTCGGTTGATCATCATGCTCGTCGGATAGGCGTCGCGGATGTCGCGGTCGGTGACGATCCCGACCAGGTGATTGTTGTCGAGCACCGGTAGCTGATTCACGCGATGTTTTGCCATGAGCTGCCGGGCGATCGCGATGCTGTCGAAAGTCTCGACCGCGAGGACTTCTTCAGTCATCCAATCGGCGACGCGCACAACCTTGGCATGGTTTTTATTCTCCGCCATCACTTTTGCTCCACGCGATAACCCTTCGCTTTCAACATCTCAATCACGCCGTCCTGTCCCACCAGATGCGCCGCTCCCACCACGAGCATCGCGCCGCTTCCGTCATGAATCAATTTTTCAATCTCCGGCAGCCAGCGGCGATTCCGCTCGACGACAATCCTTTGATAAACTTCCGGATACTCTTTCATGCCTGCCAGTAAGAGCCTGGCCAACAGGTCGACGTCCCCTTTCGCCCAGGACTGCACGATTTCATCGATATTCTTATCCAGCAGATCCAGTTCACGCACGGTTTCGCGCAGCATCTGTTCTTGGTCGGTTTTCGGCAATTGGTCCAATAGACCCAATTTGGAATTCGAGCGTCTCCAGTCCACGGGTCGCTTTGCCGTTGTTTTTTGCGCGCTGCGCGAGATAGCGATCGACGCCCGAGTTGGCGTCCAATCCCAGTGACTGCAGCTTGATCGCCACCAGTGTCAGCGCCACAAACCACGGCTTCATCGGGTTCATGATGCGCATGTCGACGCCGAGCTCCTTGGCGCGTTGCGCGGCCAGTTGATAGGTCTCTGGCGCGACATTCTGCGCCAAAGTTGTGCCGTCCCGATAAACCGCCTTTTCCAGAGTTAAGCGCTGGGCTGCTTCGGCGGCCGTGCTGTTGAGGTCGATTTCCAATACGAGGGTTTTACTGCCGTCGAACGCATCCAGGATGGCCTGATTCAGAGGATAATTCTTTTTGCGTAAATAATGAATCGAGCCCAAGAGAAAGACGCTGTTTTTATCATCGCTGATTTTCCACAAGAGACTCTTGTCTTGACCCTCCGCGCTCCGGCCAACGACGAGTGATGCGAGCACGAGCACAAAGGCCACTAACGACCGCACGGCGCGGCCGGGCGTCGCACCATCGGGAAATTTTAATCTTTGTTTGTGCATGTTGTAAATCGGGCGAGCTTGCTCGTTTCAAAAGAAACTCGTTGGAAATTTACCCTTTCTTGCGCGGATTGGCTAGAGTCGGGAAGGAATCACTCATCGAGCGCGTACGTGGACCCGGTTACAACGACCGGCGGCGCACGGGAGAAAATCGGGGGTGTTACCATTCGAGGCGAATACAGATTTCTTCGCCTCGTTCTTCAGCGGGCAAAACCGTCAGCGGCGCCGCGCCTTTGGGCAGCGTGCACTCGCCGGAACTGAGATCGTAACAATAACTATGATTGTTGCAGCGAATCTTGCCGCCATCGAGAAGCTGGCCGGCGGTTTTTAGATCAGCTTCTTCATGCGGGCATTGTCTAGAAAAGGCAAAGTATTTTCCCTCGACGAACGCCAAGAGCACCTGGCGTCCGCCGAGGTCGACTTCCTTCATGCCGCCGGGAGTTAATTCACCGGCGCGGGCAACCGGAATATAACTGACTCCCATCCGGTTACGCCGCGGCTTTCTGCTGGCGATAAAGCGGACCGCGAAGGACCTGCCCCGGCAGGTCGCCGGTCATCCGTCCCTCATCATTGATGACGGTGCCGTTAACGATCGTGTAGTGCATACCGACCGAGCGCTGGACCATTCGTTTGGTATTGGCTGGAAAATCGTTGGCCCACTCCGGCTCCTCGGCGTTAACCGTCTTGGGATCAAAGATCGCAATATCTGCCGCATAGCCGGAACGCAACAAGCCGCGGCCCTGGAGGCCGAAGATCGAAGCGGGATGGAAAGTTAATTTATGAACAGCCTGCTCGAGCGTCATCACCTGGCGCTCGCGCACCCACAAGCCGAGCAGAATCGTGCCGTAGCCAAAGTCGGCGCCAAACAACACGTGGGCACCGGCGTCCGAAGTGCCGATGAGAACATAGGGGCTGCGCAAGATCTCGCCCATCGCGTTCCAATCTCCGCCGTTGTTGGCGTTCCAAAAAATCGTCTCCAGGTCCTCTTCCAGCGCGAGATCGAGGAATGCATCCAATGGCGATTGGTTTCGCATCGCGGCTAATTCGGCGATGGTCTTGCCGACGTATTTTTGGTTTTCCGGCTTGAATGTTTTTTCGACCTTCGGAATGTCCCAGCGTTTATGGAAGTTGGTCGGCCGCGAATCGCTGAGCTCGGCCTGGAGTTTTCGCCGGGTGTCGGCATCGGCGAACGCTTGCTTGCGCACTTCCACCGGTAGGAACATCAAATTCTTCCAGGTCGGGAATTCGTCGAAGATTTGGCAATCCTTAAGCGTAAAATGCCGCACGAGCGGCACGGTATGCGATAAACCGTAGGCCTGATAGCCGGCCTTGAAGATCGGCTCGACCGCGTCCAGCTGTTCGCGCCAGAGATTGGGCTCGGCCCAGCGGTGTTGCAAGCTTTGCCAGAGAATCGGCCGCTGCGTGCGCTTGGCCAATTCGTGGTACCACTTGAAGTGCTCGATCTTGTTGCGGCCAAGAATGGTTTCGATCACGCCGGCATTACGTTCGGCTAAGACGTCGCACAGGGCAAAAAATTCTTCGTCATCCGCCAAACGACTGGCCACCGGCTTGCCGTCCTCGCGCATATGGCGGTCGTTGCGGTTCGTCGACATTCCCAGCGCGCCGCCTTCCATGGCTTCCAACACCAGGCCGCGCATCTTTTGCACTTCGGCTCCAGTGGCGCTGCGCTCGACTGCTTCCTCGCCCATGGCATTATGACGCACGGCGATATGGCCGACTAGACCGCCGACATTGATCCCGACTTTGCCCTCGAAGTTATCGAGATACTCGCCATAGCTGTTCCAGTTCCATTTGACGCCCTGCTCCAAAGCGATCCGCGGCATCGCTTCCACGCGCACGAAGCTCTTGACGATCGCATCTTCGATCCCCGCTCTACGCGGCGCCAACGAAAGACCGCAGTTGCCCATCACGACCGATGTAATCCCATGCTGCGGCTCACAGGTGCCGTAGGGATCCCATAGCATTTGCGCATCTAAGTGGGTGTGGTGATCGATAAAGCCCGGTGCGACCGCCAGCCCCGTCGCATCGATCGTCCTCGCGGCGCCGTCTTTGAGGCGGCCTACTTCGGCAATTTTACCATCCTTGACGCCGACATCGGCGACGTAAGACGGCAGTCCGGAGCCATCGACGACGCGACCGCCGCGAACTATCAGATCGTATGCCATAAGGTCCTCCGTGAATCGTTAATGGCCTTGGGGGCCGGTTATTTTTTGGCGATAAGCAATTATTGCTTGCAACATACGCAATGACAAGGAAGCCGTCAACGGAGCGGAGCCAATGCTGGAGTGGATCGCGAGATCGCGCCAAAGCCGACACGGTTGTGTCTGGCGCAAAATGATTTACACGGTCCAGTTGGTTGACTCCCTTTTCCTGCCAACCTAGTATGAGCGTCATCTTAGGAGGTTTTAATGACGGACGTCACTGACATGAGAGGATACATCGACGTGCTTGAGGGGATGGGCGAGCTGCGCCACATCGATGGCGCGGACTTGAAAACGGAAGTGGGCGCGCTGACGGAGCTGGCCGCCGACAAAGAAGGGCCGGCCTTGCTGTTCAGCAATTTCAAAGATTATCCGGCGGGCTTCCGGGTGATCTCCAACGTATTTCGCACCTGCAAGCGCACCGGCCCGGCGATGGGCATCAACGAAGAAAACGGCATCGACTATCTTTATGCCTGGCGCAAAAAACTCGCGGCTTATAAGCCCGTGCCCGTCAATCAATTGGAAGGCGGCCCGGTGCTGGAAAACCAAATGGCGGGAAACGACGTCGATCTCTACAAGTTTCCCGTGCCGAACTGGCATGACTTGGACGGCGGTCCATATATCGGCACCGGTTGCGGCATCATTACTAAAGATCCAGAAACGGGCGCGGTCAACATCGGCACCTATCGCGTCATGGTCCAAGACAAGAATCACGTTTCGGTGAAAATGAATATGGGCAAGCACGGCCGCCTCGCCTTCGAACGGGCGCGCGATGCCGGCAAGTCATTGCCTGTGGCAATCACTCTGTGCCAAGGTCCGGCGATTTTTCTTGCCGCGCAGATGCCCTTGCCGCCGGACGTGAATGAATTCGAGTTTGCCGGCTATCTGCAAGGCTCGCCGGTGCCGGTCGTGCGCGGCGCGGCGACCGGCTTGCCGATTCCGGCGAATGCGGAGATCGTCCTCGAAGGCGAGATCCTGCCGATGAAAGACGAAGAGATGCCAAAGGAAGGTCCGTTCGGCGAATGGCCGGGTTATTTTACCGAAGCAAACGTCGGCGAGACGCCGCTTATGGAAGTCAAGCGCGTGTATTACCGCAACAACCCGATTCTGCTCGGCGCGCCGCCGCTCAAACCGCCATCAAGTTATCTGCCGATCCCGCTCGGCGCCGCGACGCTATGGGAACAGCTCGAAAAGGCCGGCATCCCCGAAGTGAAAGGCGTTTGGGGTTTTGTTTACGGCGGCCAGCCCGGCCCGTTTACTGTGGTTTCCATCAAGCAGCGCTATGCCGGGTCACTCGAAGCAAGCCCTGCTGGTCGCTGCCGGAGCGCGCGCCGGCGCCTACGGCGGCAAGTTCGTCGTCGTGGTCGATGACGATATCGATATTACCAATCCCGCGGACGTCATCTGGGCGATCGCCACGCGTTGCCACGTGCGTGAGGATCTCGATATCGTCAAAGGCGTATGGGCGTCGGTGTGCGAGCCGGCCCTGCCACCGGAAGAGCGCTCGCCGCGCGGCTATACCACCGATCGCGTGCTGATCGATGCTTGCCGGCCGTTTAAATGGCTCGATCAATTCCCGGCGGTCAATGCCTTTACCAAGGAATACAAGCAGCAGATCGCCGACAAGTTTAAGATTTAGCGATTGTTTTCGACAACGTCCGGCGAGTGATATGGTTTGACCCGCGGCAACGTCAAAACTGTATACCCTGGCCGCCAACGGCCGGAATCGGAGTCAATCTATGGGCACAATTGAAGCATTAAGTCTGGCGATGGGCACCGCTTGGACCTCGGGCATCAATCTTTACGCCACGGTGGCCGCGCTGGGCATCGCCAATCGGCTCGAGATGATCCAGTTGCCGCAAAACCTCGAAGTGCTGTCCCATCCCGGTGTTATCGCCATCGCCTGCATCATGTACTTCATCGAATTTTTCGCCGACAAAGTGCCGTACCTCGATACCGGCTGGGATGCCCTCCATACATTTATTCGCGTGCCCGCTGGCGCGATCTTGGCGGCGCGCTCGCTCGGCGACCTGAATCCGGCGTTGGAATTGATGGCCTTGCTAGCCGGTGGTTCGATCGCACTCATCGCCCACGGCACCAAAGCGACGGCGCGCCTGGCCATCAATGCAAGCCCGGAGCCGTTCAGCAACTGGGCCGCGAGCATTACCGAAGACTTGACCGTCTTCGGCAGTCTCTGGCTGATGTTCAATCACCCGATCGTCATGATCATCCTGGTGCTGGTTTTTCTCGCGCTGGTGGCATGGCTGGTGCCCAAGATTTACCGTTTAGCCAAGCGCGGTTTCCAAGCGCTGCGAAATAAAATGCGCGGCGTCAAACCCGATCAGCCCGCGCCAAACGGATCTTCGCCGCAGCCGACATAGCATGATGGTCGAATCGAATCCCATGGAGCGCCCACCGACGAGCAAGCCAACCGGCGATTTGCCGCCCACCCCGCTGACTCTCGACGGATCGTTTATCCTGCATCAGATGTTCCGCGTGCGCTGGACCGCCTGGCGCGCGCTCGGCTCGGAAAAAAAGCATGTTCTGACCGGCGCCGTAGCAACGTTCGGTGCCATGGAAGAAAACAAGCAAGAGCCCACCGGTCTGTTTTCGCTGCTGGGCCACAAAGGCGATCTGATGATCGTCCATTTTCGTAAGACGCTCGATGAGATCAACCATGCCGAGTTGACCGTCGCCCGCACCGAGCTTAACGAGTATATCGAGCCCACGACTTCTTATTTCTCCGTGGTCGAGCTGGGACTGTACGAAGCTTCGGTAAAACTCTACGCCGACCTGACGGCGCAGGGACTTCAGCACGGCACGGCGGAATGGAACAGAGCAGTCGAAACGGAGTTGGCCACACAGCGCCAAGCGGCGGCGGCGCGCTTGTGGCCGGAGATTCCCCAGCGCCGTTATCTGTGCTTTTACCCGATGAACAAATTCCGCGGCGAGACCAAGAACTGGTACAGCGAGCCGATTCGCGAGCGGCAAAGAATGATGCGCGAGCACGGCATGATCGGCCGCCACTACGCCGGGCGCGTGACCCAGATCATTTCCGGATCCATCGGCTTCGATGACTGGGAATGGGGCGTCGATCTTTTTGCCGACGATCCGTTGGTTTTTAAAAAGCTCGTTTATGAAATGCGCTTCGACGAAGCCAGCGCCGTTTACGGCCTGTTCGGCACTTTTTTTGTCGGGCTTCGTTTTCCTTCGGCGCGGCTGGAAAGTTTGTTAGACGGCAGGACGCCGAGCTTTACTTAAACTCCTCGCAAATTGGTTTGCTCAGTTCGCTCATCGGCGATCCGTCGCGATGGAGGTCTCATGCGCTTGAAAGACAAAGTCACCGTCATCACCGGCGCCGCCCACGGCATCGGCAAAGCATACGCTCGGCGCTTCGCCGAAGAAGGCGCTCACGTCGTCGTTGCCGACATCGACGCTGGCGGCGGAGAAGCGACGGCCAAAGCGATCGCCGATAGCGGTGGCTCGGCGTGGGCGCGTCACACCGATGTGCGCAGCTTGCCGAACGTCGAAGGTTTGATGCGCGAGACCGTAAAAAAATATGGCCGCGTCGACGTGCTGCTCAACAACGCGGCGATTTACGTCACCCAGAAATTGTGGAAGGGCCCGGTGGAAGAACTGGCGCTGGAAGAATGGGATCGGGTCATCGAAGTCAACTTGAAAGGCGTATTCTTGTGCAGCAAGGCGGTGATCCCGATCATGAAACAGCAAAAGAGCGGCAAGATCATCAATATCGCCTCGGGCACTTTCTTTAGCGGCTCCGGCAACATGCCGCACTACACGACCGCCAAAGGCGGCGTGGTTGCGCTGACGCGCGTGATGGCTCGCCAGTTGGGCGAATGGGGCATCAACGTCAACTGCATGACGCCGGGCTCGACCATGAGCGAAGAATCGGTATCGGACGAAGTGCTAAAACGACGCGAGGGCAGCGTCGACAAGCGCGCCTTTCGGCGCATCGAAACTCCCGCCGATATCGTCGGCACGGCGTTGTTCTTGGCGAGCTCTGACAGCGACTTCATTACCGGCCAACTGCTGGTTGTCGAAGGCGGCGGCGTGATGCATTGAACCGGTAAGAACCCAGACGGGATCAACGCTTCGTCTAGCGCAGCTAAAATTTCACCGAGCCGTTTCATACCGGGTGCTGATTTATCTGCCGAGCATGGGGTCGTTGCGCGCGAACGCGATCTGCGCAAGCAAACTGGAGAGCGCCCGCGTCATGTCTTCTCCGAAAAAATGCTGAGCGGCGAGTGTGAGATGCGATCAGGAAGCGCTTGGCGTCACGCCATAGACGTGGCCACAGGCGTTGCAGAAAATTACGCTAAAAGGCGCCAGGACGAATTGCTTACCGCGTGCTGAGGCCGCGCCACCCTTGCGCGAGATGATATGATCGGTTCCCACGGCGGAACAGGAAGGACATTTTGGCTCCGGTTCGATTTTTTGCTTGAAATCTTGCGTGAAGTGAAAGCCGTGGGCTTGGCCATCGCCGGACTTTGCTTCGTTCGGCTCGGTTTGCTCTTCTTCGACTTCCTCTTCCTCGGCTTCACCGGTATGCGTGACTTCATCGTAGTTAGCCCGCTTCTTGTTATCCGATAAGACCTCGTAGGCGTCCAAGACCTGTTTAAATTTGCCGGCGGCTTCGTCGTCGCCGGGATTGCGGTCCGGGTGGTAACGAAACACCGCCTTGCGGTAAGCCCGCTTAACTTCCTCCGCGCTTGCCCCGCGTTTTAGACCGAGTAACGAATAGTAATCAGGCGTTGTGTCCAAGTTTTAAGGCCGCCGGGCAGAAGAAGGATTCCTGCCGAGCCGTTTATCCTTTGTCGAAAATCGTCGAAATCTAGCCGCGCCAACGTGATCGCCGGCCACCGGTGCCGGTCAATTTTCCTCGTTGCTTGTACATCGACACACACATGTCGTAGAGCGCCGATCCAACTCGGTCGTCGATCATTGCTTCACCGTCACGAGTGATATATTCGACTTTGAATATCGAATCTTTGCCCGTAGCGGCGTTGTTCGTGATGCGAATCAGCTTGGCCTCATTTTTATCGAGATAGCCACCAATGCTGCGAAAAATTTGTACTTGATTGAGAAACTCTTTGGCCGGCGCGGCCGTGCCGCGCTTGGTTGCGCCCACTTGTTCGAGCTCGTCGAGATCTTTGAGCGTATAATGAATCGTCATCGGAGTCGGAGCCGGCGGCTCCTGGTAGCCGCAATCCACGACATATTCATGTTCATTCGGGCGAATATCGAATGTTTTTAGCCCGCGCAGCTCAAGATCCTGAGCAATACAACGCAGAGTCGTCGCATATTTAAGGCGAATCATTACAGAGACTTCCTCAATTCACGCGCGAGGGATCTAAAATCATTTCCAATGTTTTTGACCCAGCCGTATCGCAAATGGTACGAACAGTAGCCAAAAAAATCAACAAAAAAAGGCAGCGGCCCAAGGCTGTAACCCAGCGGCGCTCGCCCTTTTTCACGATTTTAGCGCTGAGAGGAATTCGGCGGAAACAAGGGAGCTATTCAGGAAGCGAACTCAGGGCGTTCATGACCCCGATCATACTGTCGCGCGTGACCAGTTTGGCAAGGTCGTCTTCGCTCCAACCCTGCGTGCCTTTGGGACGGAGCGGCAAAACCAGATAACGGATGTCCGCTGTGCTGTCATGCACGCGCACTTCGACGTTGTCCGGCGGGTCGAAGCCAAACTCACGCATCACCCCGCGCGGATCGACCACTGCGCGTTGCCGGTAGTTGAAGCTTTTGTACCAGTCCGGCGGCCTGCCCAATATCGGCCGGGGATAACAGGAGCATAAAGTGCAAACCACCATGTGGCGCACCTTCTCAGTGTTTTCGAGAACGACGAATTCGTTGATCGCCGTGGCATCGATGCCGAGTTCCGCACAGGCGGCTTTAGGATCGGCAATGAAGCGCGCCTTGAAAGCCGGATCGACCCACGCGCGGGCGACGAGCTTGGCGCCGTTGGCCGGCGAGCGCGCTTCCTGATAGTCGATCTGGCATTGAATGTCCTTCTCAGTGATCACACCTTTTTCGATCAGCAGATCCCGAATCGCATAGATGCGCTTGGCATGGTCACTCAACTCGTGTTTCGGGTGCTCATGACCATGGGCGTCGCTGGTTAAATCACTCACGATGAAATCTCCTCATGCGACCGGTTCGAGCCAATGCTCGTAGATATCGACCAAGACCTTATCCTGTGTTTTTGCCGATTCGCCCCATACATCGACCTGATTGAAGGCGATCAGATAAAGGGTTTTTTTGGGCAGGCCATCACGGCCAAAGGCCAGCGATTCGGGATTTAAAAATTCCCCGTAAACGCGCTCAACGCAGCCGGTCTTGCCGCGAATATACCAGGGCGTTCGGATGTGGCCGGGACGGTCTTCAAATTTTACCTTGACTCGATCACCCGGCTTGAATTTGTCGACCGCTGCGGTCACGGCTCGCCCCACTTGGTTTCGAATTGCGCCAGCTTTCGATTGATTTCGTCCTCGGTGAGAATTTTCTTTTCGATCAGAATGGCTTCGATGCTGGCGATCCAACGCTCGTAATAAGTCATATCGCGATAAGCGGCGGAGTCCATTTCTTCGCGGGCGCGGCGCATTTCGTCGGTGCGCTTTATGCCTTTGGCGCCGAGCGCCTGATTGACGGCATCGGCGAGAATCTCCCAGTCGGAAAGGTCGTGCTGGCCTTGATCGATCGGCCCCGCACCCGGAAGACCGCCAACGTCGTGATGTCCACGCGCCATAAATATCTCCCTGATTCAACCTTTGAGCCGGTTCGCCAGCGAAGCGTGCTCTTCCCTTAGAGCCGCCGGCAAATGGTCGCCGAAAGTATCGAAAAAATCGCTTTGGCTCTTGAGATTATTTTTCCAGCCCTGGCGGTCGACGCTGAGGAGCTGATCGACATCGGACTTGGATACGTCGAGGCCTTCGCCGATCAAGCTCGTTGCCTGCGGCACGTATCCGATCGGCGTCTCATTGGCCTGGCCGCCGCCCTTCGAGCGCTCAATGACCCAACGCAGCACGCGCAGGTTCTCGCCGAATCCCGGCCAGAGAAATCGGCCGCGTTCGTTGCGCTGGAACCAATTGATGCGGAAAATTTTCGGCGGATTGGTCACTTGCTTGCCCATCGATAGCCAATGGCCCCAGTAGTCGCCCATGTTGTAGCCACAGAACGGCAGCATCGCCATCGGATCGCGCCGCACGACGCCCACCGCACCGGTAGCTGCTGCGGTGGTTTCAGAGGCCAGTGTAGCACCCAGGAATGTGCCATGTTGCCAATTGAACGATTGATAGACCAGCGGGACCAGTTTCTGCCGGCGCGCGCCGAAGAGCATGGCGCTGATCGGCACGCCTTCAGGTTTTTCCCATTCTGGTGAATACGTTGGGCTCTGTTTTATCGAGACCGTGAAACGCGCGTTGGGGTGCGCCGCAGGATAGCCCCCTTCCGGGTCCCATGGCTTGCCGCGCCAATCTTGCGCGTTGTCAGGAACAGGATCATCATGGCCTTCCCACCAGACCGTGCCGTCATCGCGCAGCGCGACGTTGGTGAAAATCGTATCTCTTTTCACCATTTTAAAGCCGTTAGAGTTGGTGTTCGAGCCGGTTCCCGGGGCCACGCCAAAAAAGCCCGCTTCCGGGTTAATCGCCCAGAGCCGGCCATCCGCCCCGACGCGCAGCCAGGAGATATCGTCGCCGATCGTGTGGATCTTCCAACCCTTCATGCTCGCGGGCGGCACCAGCATGGCCATATTGGTCTTGCCGCAAGCGCTAGGAAAAGCGCCGCAGATGTACGTGATCTCGCCATCCGGGCTTTCAACGCCGACGATGAGCATATGCTCGGCGAGCCAGCCTTCCTTTTGACCGAGCTTGCTGGCGATGCGGAGCGCGAGACATTTTTTCGCTAGCAACGCATTCCCGCCATAGCCTGAACCGACGCTCCAGATCGTGTTGTCTTGCGGGTAGTGACAAATGAAGCGCCGTTCGATATCGAGGTCGGCTTTGGAATGAAGGCAGCGGGTGAAGTCGTCGGAGTTGCCGAGGTGATCGAGAGCAATCTTGCCCATGCGCGTCATTAAGCGCATGTTGAGCACAACATAGACGCTGTCCGTGACTTGGACGCCGACCTTGCTGAAGCGCGAACCCGCGGGCCCCATGAGAAACGGAATCACATAGAGCGTCCGGCCGCGCATCGAGCCGGCGTAAATTTTCGAAAGCTTATCGTAAGACTCAGCCGGCGCCATCCAATTATTGTTGGGGCCCGCTTCCTCCTGCTCATCTGTGCAAACGAAAGTAAGATTTTCCGTCCGCGCCACGTCGTTGAGCGCGCTGCGATGCAGATAACAACCCGGGAGTTCCTTTTGATTGAGCGGGATGAGATCGCCACCGTGCACCGCGATCTTGGTGAGACGTTCTTTTTCATCCTCCGAGCCGTCGCACCAAAAAACTTCATCCGGCTGGCACATGGCGGCAACGTCTTTGACCCATTTTTGAATATGTCGATTTGCGGGTATCGTACCTGTCGAGGGGCTCATGAGTTGACTTGTTTTTCCTTTCTTGATCTTGCGCGTCTTAAGTGGATCGGTGCCTATGCGAATCAACAATCGGACTAAAGCCGCGCGTTACGGCGACTTAATCTTGTGCCGTAATCATAAACCCTATCCGATGGCTCGCGGCCAGTCAATAATTCGCCCTATTCATGGAATACCCGGGATAGCCGCCAGCGGCCGCCGGGGATATCCTCGTTCCATTTCGCCAATGCCGCGAGCTCACCGCGCGCGTCGAGGACGCGGACGAAAACTTCGCCATTCATGCGGTTGCCGATTTGTCCGAGCGCTTCTTGCTGTCCCAACCGTAAGCGAGTCACGAGCGGGCTCTGCCATGTCACGGCGCGCAGATGATTCAACGCCGAGCTGAGGGAGAGGAGCGGGACCAATCCCGTCGAAAAGTTGTTTTTCAGCTCCTCGATGTCGATCGCCTGCGCGACCGCGAGATGATCGCACGCGACACGCCGGAGATTTTTTAGATGGGCGCCACAACCGAGTTCCTTCCCCATGTCAGCCGCCAATGTCCGGACGTAAGTTCCGCGCGAGCAGGTAACTTCGATTTCGACCTCGCGATCGCTCAATGGCTTCAGGCAGAGCGCGTCGATCCGGATCGAACGCGGCTCACGCGGAATTTCTTTTCCCTGGCGCGCCAAGCGGTACAGCCGCACCCCGTCTTTCTTGAGAGCCGAGAACATCGGCGGCACCTGTTGAAGCGCGCCAGTGAATTTTTTCTCCAAGCTGCGCAGCTCGGATTTGCTGATGTTCGGCACGGGCCGTTCCAGCACGACCTTTCCCGTGCCGTCCTGAGTGTCGGTTTCGATGCCGAGCATCATTACACCGCGATAACTTTTCACGCCGCCGAGGAAAATATCGGCAATCTTGGTGCCCTCGTTGACGCCGATGAGGAGCAGGCCCGAAGCAAACGGATCCAGCGTGCCGAGATGGCCGACTTTCTTGGCGCCCAAAATCTTTTTGACTTGGTGCACGACCTGAGCCGACGAAGGACCCTCCGGCTTATCGATCAGCAAAATGCCGTTTTGTGTCATCATAAAAAACTTGGGAAAACCAGAAGAACCGATTCGAAACTGAGTCTACGATGCTTAGGTGCTATCGCTTACGATTTCAACAGGTCTTCGATGCGCCGGGCCTCTTCCTCGGTCTCATCGTAGACAAATTCAATGGCCGGCACGAAGCGAAGATTGAGTTGCTTGCCGACTTTCGCACGGATAAATCCCGTGGCGCTCTTCAATCCGGCCAACACCTCGCTCTTGTCGACGTCGTCACCGAGAAGATTGAAAAACACTTTGGCATGCCTGAGATCCTTGCTCACTTTCACTTCCGTCAGATTGACGGACCGGACCCGTGGGTCACGGATGTCGCGGCGCAAGAGCTCGGCGAGAATTTCGCGCAGCAAGTCGCCGACGCGATCGGATCGTTGAAACTCCATACTTAAAAAAGAAGGCCGCACGATCCAGGACAACCACTGAAGTTGGCCGGACTCGCGCAAGCTAGCAATGAAAACATTCCACTTCGGTGCCGTTCAACTGGGCCAAACCGAGCGCTTCGACAAAATCAACCACTTTATTTAAAGTCGCTTCGACAATCGGCTGACTGGTGCCGGCAAGGGCAAATCCCAAAATCGCGCTCTGCCAAAGGTCGTGATCACCGCACTCCGTGACCGACACGTTGAATTGGTTGGCGACCCGCGCCTGGACGCTCTTGAGAACGCCGCGCTTGCCCTTGAGCGAGTGGTTTTCGGGAATGATTAGCTTGAGCTTGAGAACGCCCACCACCATGGAGATAGAGCGATTCGAAAAGCGGCTTCGACCCGCCGTTTAGACGCCGGGGCGCGGCCCTTCACGCCCTGTCGGAGCGGGTGTGATGCGCCGTATCACCGGGATGCGCTCGTACGACTCGAGAACGTCGCCTTGCTTGATGTCTTGAAATCCTTCCAGAGAGAGGCCGCACTCATAGCCCGCCGCGACTTCGCGCACATCGTCCTTGAAACGCTTGAGGCTCGCCAGTTTGCCTTCGTGAACTACGACCTGGTCGCGCAGCAGACGCACCATGTTGCCGCGCGCGACTTTGCCTTCGGTCACATAGCAACCGGCGATCGTGCCGATGCCGGCGATGTTGAAAATCTGACGAATCTCGACACGCGCTTGCGTTTGCTCGCGGTAGGTCGGCTCCAACATGCCTTCCATTGCGGCCCGAACATCGGCAACCGCTTCGTAAATGATCGTGTACAATCTTACGTCGACGCCCTCTTTCGCCGCCAGCGCCGCGCCCTTCGATTCCGGCCGCACGTTAAAGCCAATGACGATCGCGTTCGAAGCCGCTGCCAACAGGATATCACTCTCGGTAATGCCGCCGACCGAGCCATGAATCACTCGAAGCTTGACTTCGTTCGTCGACATCCGGCTCAGCGCATCCGTCACGGCCTCGACGGAACCCTGCACGTCGCCCTTGAGAACCACGCGAAGCTCCTTCACGTCCCCGGTCTTGATCTGATCGTAGAGCTCTTCCAAAGAAACCTTGCTCGATTTCACGAGCTCCGTTTCACGTTGTTTGCTGTGGCGATACTCGGCCACCTGGCGCGCCTTCGCTTCGTCGGCCACGGCCACGAAAGAATCGCCCGCCAACGGCACGCCTTGAAGGCCGAGAATCTCGACGGGAAACGACGGCGGCGCCGATTCCACCTTGCGGCCGTGATCATCGATCAGCGCCCGAACCTTGCCGTAATAAACACCGCAAACAAAGGCATCGCCGCCGTGCAGCGTGCCCTCCTGGACCAAGACGGTTGCCACAGGGCCGCGGCCGCGATCGAGCTTGGCCTCGACGATGGTGCCGCGCGCCAGCTTGTCCGGATTGGCTTTGAGCTCCAAGATGTCGGCTTGAAGCAGAAGCATTTCCAAAAGGTGCGGTATGCCTTCGTGGGTCTTCGCCGACACCGGGGCAAAGACGGTATCGCCGCCCCAGTCTTCGGCGGCCAAGCCGTATTCTGAGAGTCCGCGCTTTACTTTTTCCAAATTGGCGTCGGGCCGGTCCATCTTGTTGACCGCGACGATGATCGGCACCTCGGCAGCGCGCGCGTGGTTGATCGCCTCGACGGTTTGCGGCATGACGCCATCGTCCGCGGCCACCACCAAGACGACGATATCGGTTACCTTGGCGCCGCGAGCGCGCATGGCGGTGAAAGCTTCATGGCCCGGCGTATCGAGAAACGTTACGCTGCGGCCATCGACCTGGACGTGATACGCGCCGATGTGCTGGGTGATTCCGCCATGCTCCTGTGCGGTTACGTTCGTGCTGCGAATGGCGTCGAGCAAGGAGGTCTTGCCGTGGTCGACGTGGCCCATGATCGTCACTACCGGCGAGCGCGGCAACAGCGCAGTTTCCTGCTCTTCGACTTGATGCTCCAACTCCAAGGCGCTGTCGGCATCGAAGGCGACATTTTCTACTTGGTGATCGAACTCGGACGCGATCAAAGTCGCGGTATCCGCGTCGAGCACTTGGTTGATGGTCGCCATCATACCCATGCCCATCAACTTTTTGATGACCTCACCCGCCTTCACGCCCATTTCTCTGGACAAGTCTGCCACCGTGACCACTTCGGAAATCTTAATCACCCGCTTACTCGCCCGGGGAATCGTGATCTCGGTTTTGCGGACTTCTTTGCCGGGGAGCACGCGCTTTTTCTTGGGAATCCGACCGCCGCGCAGTTCTTTTTCTCTCAACTCCAGCACATCCTGCTTCTTGACGACTCGCCGTTTGTGTCGCCCGGCTTTCGGCTTCTCTTCACCGGTTGCCTGTTCACCCTGCGGCTTTTCTCCTTCCGCAACGCGCGCACCCGGCTGAGCAGCTGGCGCGCCCGGCGGTCGCCGCACTGGCGTCGGCGCTGGTTCAATTCGCATGGTTTGCTTCAAATCAATGCGGCCGAGGATACGCGCGCCACGCGGCGCTTCTTGCGGCGTCGGCGCGAGAGCGTGAACGGCTGTTGCTTTCTCGGGCTCGGCTTGAAGTGGGACAGCCGGTGCGATCGGCTCGGCGGCTTCTTCTCTTTTTTCTTTCGGTGCTGGCTCAACTAACGACGGCGTCCCTGTCGGTGCGGCGGATTCTTCCGCCGCTTCGATTTCCGATGACGTTTCAACTGGGAATTCCTCAACAGGTGCCGCCGGCGCAACCGGCTCGGTGCTTAAAGGAGGCTGTTCGATGGCTGGGGCTTTGACCGCTTCGGCGGGCGCGGTTACTAATTCCGACGGCGCAACCTCAGTGCGGTTGACGCGCCGGCGAATAACATTGGCGCGCACGCGCCGCTCGACTACTGTTTCATGCGCTTCCGCCGCGCCTAATCCTTCAACTTCACTTTTGACCATTCGGTCCGCAACGATTTTTTCCTCACCTACATGAATTTGCGGTTTTTCCTGGGCCGCCAAAGCAGCGCGCACCCGCGCGACCTCGTCGTCTTCGAGCGCGCTCTGGGCTTTACGACCTCTCATTCCCAACCTGTCCAGCTGAGCGATGAGATCCTTCGTTTCAATTCCTAATTCTTTGGCTAACAGATGGACTCTTGTCTTACCCATCTCCTCTTTACTCCCAGTCTCGATCTTTAAGTAGCTCGATCAATTTTTCCTTCGCCGCCCGGTCAACTTCCGCATGGAACGCGCGATATTGGCCTTTGCGCTTCAAAAACGAATGCCAGCAGGTTGAGTTTCGGTGTAAGTAACCGCCGCGCCCGTGAACTTGATCTAAGATCAATCGGCCCTGCTCCGTCAAACTCAGCCGGATCAGTTCGTCTTGATCATCTCGCTGGCCGCAGCCCAAGCAAGTCCGCTGCGGTCGGTGTCCCTTTCTAGACACGCCTATTCGGGTGGCGACTCCTGCTCCGGTGTCGCGGCCAGGGCACTCGCCGCGCTTGCTGCCGCTTCGGCTGCGGCTGCCGCTGCCGCAGCGGCTTCAGCTGCCGCCTCGGCTTCGCGCGCACGTTTCTCGGCGACATATTGCTTGGCCGAACTGTGCAAAGCCTCGGCCTTTTCTTTGCTGATGCCCTCGACGTCGAGAATCTCTTCAAGCGGGCTATCGGCGACATCTTCCGCCGATTTAAATCCCTCTTGGTAGAGCAGCTCCGAGGCGAAATCGCCAATGCCGGGTATCGCGCCAATGGATTGGCGCGCCCGCCGTGTCTCTTCCTCGGCCTCGGCTTCGCTGCGCACGTCGATGCGCCACGCCGTGAGGCGAGACGCCAACCTGACGTTCTGCCCCTTTTTGCCGATCGCGAGCGAAAGCTGATCGTCGGGCACGATGACTTCCATCGTATGATCTTCGTCGTCGATAAGAATTTTCGAAACCTTGGCCGGCGCCAAGGCTCGGCAAACAAACTCCGCCTGATCCGGTAGCCAGTGCACGATATCGATTTTCTCGCCGCGTAATTCCTGCACGACCGCTTGCACCCGGGTGCCTTTCATACCGACACAAGCGCCCACGGGATCGACGTCGGGATCATGGGAAACCACCGCGATCTTGGCGCGCCCGCCCGGTTCGCGCGCGGCGCCCTTGACTTCGACGATGCCTTCGTAAATCTCCGGAACTTCCTGAGCGAAGAGTTGAATCAGCATGCCTGGATGCGTGCGCGATAGAACAATTTGCGGCCCGCGGCTGGTAATCTCGACGCTCACGATGTAGGCGCGGATCCGATCGCCTTGACGATAGCGTTCTCGCGGTACCTGTTCTTTTTCCGGTAAAATGGCATCCGTGCGGCCGAGATTGACGATGATGTTGCGCTTTTCGAAGCGCTGCACGATGCCGTTGACGAGTTGCCCTTCGCGTCCTTTGAATTCGTTGTAGATAATCTCACGCTCCGCGTCGCGCAATCGCTGGACGATATTCTGTTTGGCGGCCTGCGCGGCGATTCGTCCGAAGAGGCTCGAATCGAGTTTGCATAGCAGCTCGTCGCCGACCTCAGCATCGGGATCGAGGTTATCTTTCGCGTCCTGCAACGTAATCTCGGTGGCCTCGTCCTGAATGTCTTGTACGACGGTTTTGGCTTCGAAGAGCTCGACTTCACCGATCTCAGGATTGAATTGCGCTTCGATCTTGCGCAGATGGCCGAACTTTTTCTTCGCCGCCGAAATCATGGCGTTTTCCAAAGCGCTGATGAGAATCGCCTTGTCGATGCCCTTTTCCTTACTGACCTGTTCGATGACCCTATTTAGATCCTGCTGCATATTCGGCACTCCAGTCGTGCTCGTAATTCGACTTTTCAATCAGCGCGAACGGAACTTCGCAGCGCGCGCCATCCTGACTCAAGGTAATCTTATCGGCGGAAACTTCCAAGAGCGGGCCGAGAAACGACCTTCGCCCGTGGATCATCTCCCGAGTGCGCACTCGAACCTTCTTGCCGATAAAAGGAACAAAATGTTCGGGCCGCTTGAGCGGCCGATTAATTCCCGGCGAGGAAACCTCCAGCGTATAAACACCGTCAACGACGTCGTGAACATCCAAAAGTGCGCTCAGCTCCCGGCTTACTTGGCTTAGCTCGTCCATATTGGGTCCGCCCGCTTTATCGAGGTACAAACGCAGCACCCGGCCTGCGCGGGTGCCCTCGCGCCTGAGCTCGATATCAATAATCTCCATTCCCTGCGTTTCCGCCAACGGCGCGGCAAGTTCCCAAACGCGGGAGATGGTCGCATCCATACCTGCGGCCCCAGAAACAAAAAAAGCGGGCAAAGCCCACTTCAAGTACTAACTCCTAAAGTGTAAGAAAATTAATACCATGGCCAACCTTGCCAATGCAAGGCCCGAACGCCTCGTGTGATTGCGTCACCGCCGGTATTTGCTATGATTCGTCGTAAAAATTCATGAAGCCTTTGCTCGCGTCAAAACGGCGCTCTGCTCGACAGATATCCTGGGAACAGATACTTGCCAATCTGGATGACGGGGTCATCGCTCTCGACGTCGAGCAAAAAGTTATTTTCTTTAACGAAGCCTCGGAAGTGCTCACCGACATCTCTTCGGGAGCGGCGGTCGGTCAAGCGTTGGAGCAAATCTTCAAACGCGAGCCGTGGCTGATCGAGCTCGTCAAGACCACGTATCCGCCGCGCCAAAAGCGGGCGCGTGGCGAAGGCGATTTCATCAACCGCTGGGGCCGCAAGACACCGGTCGGCATCACGGTTTCACCGCTCCAAGATCGGCATGGCCGTTTTGTCGGCACGATACTGCTTTTGCGCGACATCAAGCGCCGCAAGGAACTAGAAGAAGATCTTAAACGCGCCGATCGCCTGGCCTTGATGGGTACTTTGGCAGCAGGCTTGGCCCATGAAATTCGCAATCCACTCGGTGGCATCAAGGGAGCGGCGCAATTTTTACGCCGTTCCGCCGACGGCAACTCTTCGCTGCGCGATTTTACCGGCATCATGATCCGCGAGGTGGACCGAGTGAATCAACTGATCGAGCAATTGCTCGATCTCTCGCGGCCCGCGCAGTTGACGCTGGGCCCGGTCAACATCCATGAAATTTTGGAAGACGTATTGCTGCTCGAGAGCCAAGCCGTTGGCGCTGGCGAGATTCATATGAAAAAATGGTTTGATCCGAGCCTGCCGCCGATCCGCGGCGATCGCGCTCAACTCACCCAAGTTTTTCTCAACCTGGTGAAAAATGCCTTTCAGGCGATGGCCGGCGGCGGCGCCCTCACAGTGACGACGCGACTGGAAACCGATTATCATGTCCGGGAACACGGCACGGCGCCCAATCGCTTCATCTGGGTCGACCTCGCCGACGAAGGGTGCGGCATTCGCGAAGAAGATCTAGCGCATATCTTCTCGCCGTTCTTCACGACCAAAAATAACGGCACTGGACTGGGTTTGGCCACTTGCTATCGCATCATCAAAGAACATGGCGGCACGATCCGGGTCGAAAGCATCGAAGGAAGGGGCAGCATCTTTAGGGTCTCGCTGGTGGTAGCTGACTAACATGGACCAAGGAAAAATTCTCATTACCGAAGACGAAGAATCACTCCGGTTCGTATTGCAGAAGGCCCTCGAAACCGAGGGCTACTGGGTGCAAACCGCGGCCAACGGCGCGAGCGCGCGGCGGCTCCTGACGGATAGCCATTTCGACATTTCGCTGATGGACATCAAACTTCCGGACGTCGACGGCCTGGATCTCTTGAAAGAGATCAAAGAGAACGGCACCGACACGGCGATGATTTTAATGACGGCCCAGAACACCATGCGCAACGCGATCGGCGCGATGAAGAACGGCGCCTTCGACTACATCACCAAACCTTTTGACCTCGATGAGGTGCTGGTGCTGGTCAAGCGAGCGATGGACAGCCGCAAGCTCAGCCGTGATTTTCGCGAGCTCAAAGAGGAAGTGAAGAAACGCTTCGAGCCCGGCGTCAATATCATCGGCACCAGCCCGAGCATGCAAGTTGTCTACAAAACGATCGGTCAGGTCGTCGATACCCTCGCGACGATCTTGATTTTGGGCGAGAGCGGCACCGGCAAGGAACTCGTTGCCAAAACGATCCACTATAACTCGCCGCGCTGGAACCAACCTTTCGTGGCAATCAACTGCGCCGCGATTCCGCGCGACTTGCTCGAAAGCGAACTGTTCGGCCATGAAAAAGGCGCATTCACCGGCGCCCTCGATCGCCGCCTCGGCAAGTTCGAACTGGCCGAAGGCGGCACGCTGTTCCTGGACGAAGTCGGCGATATTCCGTTGGAGCTACAAACCAAATTATTGCGGGTCTTGCAGGATCACGAATACAGCCGGGTCGGCGGCCGGGACGTCTTGAAAGCCGACGTGCGGATTCTGGCCGCCACCAATCAAGACCTGGATAAGACGGTCAAAGAAAAACGCTTTCGCGAGGATCTCTATTTCCGGCTCAAAGTCATCCCGATTTATCTGCCGCCGCTACGTGAGCGGCGCGGCGATATCGCGCTTTTGATCGGCTATTTCATCGACAAGATCAACCGCGAGATGGCCATTCAAATCTCCGGGGTTTCGCCGGAGGCGCAAAAGCTCCTCGAAAGCCATACTTGGCCCGGCAATGTGCGCGAGCTGGAAAATACTTTGATCCGCGCCGCCGTGCTGTCCTCGGGTCCGATCTTGTTCCCGAAGGATTTCACGCTGCAAAACAAACCCGCGACAACGACCCTGGAAGTCGATCAGCTTTCGCTGGAAGAGATCATTCGCCACAAGCTCGAAGACTATTTTCGCCGGACCGAAGGCGTCGACGTGGACAATCTCTACTCGCTCGTCATCGAACGGGTCGAACGGCCGCTGATCGATCTCACGCTCAAGAAAACCAACGGCAATCAAATTCGCGCCGCGCAGATTCTCGGCATCAATCGCAACACGCTGCGAAAAAAAATCACCGATCTGCGCATCGAGCTCAAAAAAGAACCCTCTTAAAATTTCATGTCCTCGCTCGTTTTGCCGCCGCTCTACGCCATTCTCGATCCGGAACAGACCCAAGGCCGAGCCGCGGAGGACGCGCTGCGCCAACTGCTCGCCGGCGGCGCCGCCATTGTCCAACTGCGCGTAAAAACCATGACGCCAAGGGATTTTCTGGAGCTGGCTCGCTTCGCGCGCGCTGAAACGCGCGCCCATGGATGCAAGTTAATCATCAATGATCGCGTCGATGTCGCCCTCGCCTGTGACGCCGACGGCGTTCACCTCGGACAAGACGATCTCCCCCTCGCCGCCGGCAGAAAACTTGTCGGACAAAAGATCGTCGGAGTTTCCACGCACGACATCGAACAAGCCCGAGACGCCGAGCGAAAAGGCGCCGATTACATCGGCTTCGGTCCGATGTTCGGCACGACGACGAAAAATACCGGCTACGCGGCTCGCGGCGTGGAAATGCTCGGCAAAATTCGCGCTGCGGTGAAGCTGCCCATCGTCGCCATCGGCGGAATCAACGAGCAGAACGTAACACAAGTATGGCAGGCCGGCGCCGACTCCGCAGCGATCATTAGCGATCTTTTGGGCGCGGATGACGTCGTCGCCAAAACCCAACGAATTCTCGCCGCGCGCACACGCGATTGAGCAAATCCTTTATTCGAAAAGCACGTGACAAGTCATTTCAAATCAACGCCTGACGACCGTTACTTCGAAGACTACGTGCCCGGCGCCGTTCACGAATTCGGTTCCATCGCGGTCGACGAAAAAGAAGTAATCGAATTCGGCAAGCGCTATGTGCCGCTCTCTTATCACGTCGATAAAGAAGCCGCGAAAAATAGTATTTACGGCGGCGTGATCGCCAGCGGCTGGCATACCGCGGCGTTGATGATGCGTATCTACACCGAAATCTATCTGTCGCAAGTTGCGAATCTCGGCTCGCCCGGCGGCGACGAGCTGCGCTGGAACAAGCCGGTTTTTCCCGGCGATGAATTGTCGGTGCGCGCGACGGTTTTGGAAGCGCGTCGCTCCGAATCCCGCCCCGACCGCGGCATCGTCCGCACCTTTATCGAAGTTCTCAACCAGAAACGCGAAGTGGTAATGAGCCTGAAGATGGTGAATTTTGTAAGATGCCGGGAGCCGAAAGCTTAGCGGCAATTTTCGGATTCAGTAGTTGAGCGAGGGATGTTGCTTTGTCATGGCTTCAAATTTAATTTGCACGCGAACGGCAATAGCTTGGCCGCTGTCTGCTAGCCCCTCTGCGTTTTTTCTTTTGCAAGAGAATGCCGCCTCGAAGAAAATTATTGCGAAAGCAAGCCGTCGTGCCGATCAGTCGCCCGCCTTCGGCCGCATTCGCTGTCCCCTATGCAAATGGCGACCGAAACCGTCGCACCGCTGGTTTTGCGCGCCCTGCGATTATCCTGAATACTTCGATGACGGCTGCGGCACGTGCTGGAACACTTTCAGCACCCGCGGGCGCTGCCCCGGCTGCGGCCATCAGTGGCGTTGGACCGCTTGTTTGAGCTGCGAAGGTTGGTCGCTGCACGAAGACTGGTATGAAAAAGAATCGAATAAACGACAATAAACCCAAGCTCGCGATTTCAGAATTCTTCGCGCACTCGTAGATAACTCGCAAACCGCGGCAAACCGGTCTTGCTGAAGCCGCGATAAGTATATGTGATCGTCGTGCCCACCGGCGGCGGATGCTGGCGCGCTGCGTCGGTGAAGCCGGTGCCGATCATAAATTTTTTCCCATCGGGCATTTGCACGCGCAAAGCGCCGAGCATCCCCTGATATTTGCCCTTGCCAGGAAGGTGCTCGATCACCACCGCCTCGGTGTCTTGCAACGGCTTGAGCTTGAGTAGCACATCGCTCCGCCCGGTAACGTAAGCGGCGTCAGCCAAATGCAGCATCAGCCCTTCGCCGCCGCCGCGCACCACTTCATCGAGCTTGCGTTTGAGCACGGCGCGGTCAGCCACGCGAAACTGTTCCACCGCGATCAACTGCGGCCAGCGCATGCTCAAGACCATTTCCTTGATGCGCTGCGCGCGTTCGGCGAAAATGCCGGGCGCGGCGGGCAACTCGAAAATCATATACTTGATCTGGCGCCATTCGGCGTCTTGTGGCTCGGTCTTGCGGACGATACCCGACAGCGCGTCGAAACGTCCGCGCGCCAACCAAAGCTCGCCGTCCAAGGCCTGCGCAGGCAGTTTGCCAACAAACCACGCGGGCGCATGGACACTCCGCCCGCTGCGAAAACGCAGTGACTTGCCATCCCAAATGAGCGCGCACGCCGTCGAATTTTTCGCTGATCAAATAATTGGCAGGATCAATCTCTGGCCGAAGTTCGTTGGCCAAGAGCACTGGTGGCGGCTTAGAATTTACCTCTCCGCCATGGGCGTTACCCCACAGACTAGAGAGCAAGCCCAACATCCAGATCAGGACTACGAGTTGTCTGAATTTAATTTGTGTCAATGTCCCTCCGGCTAGTCTGGCTAGCAGAAAGACACTTGGACTACAAGGTGGAATTCATCGGCTGTGAAATGATTTTGGAAGCAATCGGCGTCGCGCTGGTTCATCTAGGCTTCGTCCGCTTCGTCGAAACTCATATCCCGTTCCGTGTAGTTCTCGAAGCGCGTGTACTCGCCCAGGAAAGTGAGGTTGATCGTTCCGGTGGGGCCGTTACGCTGTTTCTCGACGATGACCTCCGCCTTACCCTTCACATCCTGGTTGTTTTTGTCATAAAGCTCTTCTCGATAAATGAACATGATCACATCTGCATCTTGTTCAATGGCGCCGGATTCACGAAGGTCCGACATCTGCGGCTTTCTGCCGGTCCGATCTTCGACCTTGCGGTTGAGCTGCGATAACGCGATCACGGGAACGTTCAATTCTTTGGCGAGCGCCTTTAGGGATCGTGAGATTTCGGAGATTTCCTGCTCGCGGTTGTTCGCGTTGCCCATGCCGCGCATGAGCTGCAGATAATCGACGACGATCAAGCCGACTTTCTTGGACCTGTCGCGCAGCAGACGACGCGCCTTGGCGCGCAATTCCAGAACGGAAATTGCCGGCGTATCGTCGATATAAATCGGCGCCTCGTGGAGTCGTCCTGCGGCCTTGGCGAGCTGCGGAAAGTCGCGCTCGCCCAGATAGCCCGAGCGCACCTTCGAGCTGTTGACCCGTGCTTCCGAGCAGAGCATGCGCAAGACCAATTGCTCCTTGGCCATTTCCAGTGAAAAAATAGCTGCGCCGACGCCGGTGTAGGCGGCGTTGGCCGCGATATTGAGAGCGAATGCGGTTTTGCCCATGCCGGGGCGACCGGCGACAATGATGAGCTCCGCGGGTTGAAGTCCGGCGGTGATCTTATCGAGATCCTCGTAGCCGGTGGGCACGCCCGTGACCATCTCTTTACGCTGATAAAGCTTGTCGATCGTTTTGAGCGTGTCAGTAATCATGTCGCCGACAGCGACAAAAGAAGCTTTGATTTTCTTTTCGGAGATATCGAAGATGACTTTTTCCGCGCTATCGAGAAATTCTTCGACGCTGCCCTGCTCCTCGTAACCCCGCGTCGCAATTTCCGTTGCGGTGCTGATCAAGCTGCGAAGAATGGCCTTTTCGCGCACGATGCGGGCGTAATACGAAATATTCGCGGCGGTGGGGACGAAATCGGCCAAGGCCGCCAGGTAAGCGGTGCCGCCGACCGCTTCCAATTCGTTTTTGCTTTTTAGGAACTCACTCAGCGTGATGAGATCGACCGGTTCGCTGCGGTCGGTAATCTCGATCATCGAGCGAAAGATCTTTCGATGCGATTCGCGGTAAAAATCCTCAGGCCGTAAAAGCTCCAAGACCTGATTGACCGCTTCGTTCTCCAGCAAGATCCCGCCCAGCACCGAAGATTCGGCTTCGAGATTCTGCGGCGGCACCTTGCGCAGGTTATCTTCCAACGCGGCCATGGCTTGGACAACTTTTTAAATCGAAGATAAATGAATCGGGCATGATCACTTCAGTCAGATTGTGAGTGTGAAAATGTAACCGATCGCGATCAAAATGCAAGAAATTTTTTCTTCAATAGAGAAAAAACTTTTGCCAACGGCAAAGAAAAATATTTTCATCGGCCGATCATCATTGGTGATCCTCATTCCGAACGCGGCGCTTCCACAAGCGGAGCAACAGCTTTTGCACAGCTTATGCACATGGACGCGGCGCGCGATCTTCCGCGCCAACGGGTGCACGCTGCCTTCGAGACGAAGGAAACTCAGGATTGCGCGTAGCTCGCCGTGATCGTCGTATGAATGCCGCCGCGAATATTGAAATCGCCGACGACGGTCATTTTGCGCGGTTGGCACGCTTGAACGAGATCGTCGAGAATCTTGTTGATCACGGCTTCGTGGAAAGCGCCTTCGTCGCGATAGGACCACAAATAGAGCTTCAACGATTTAAGCTCGACACAGAGTTGATCGGGAACGTAATGGATTCGGATCGTGGCAAAATCCGGCTGTCCCGTGCGCGGACAAACGCAGGTGAACTCGGGACATTCCATGTTAATTTCATAGTCGCGTTCCGGGCGCGGATTGGCAAAGGTCTCGAACTGTTTACTCGGTTGGGTTGCCATGAACGCATCCTAGCGCGCCGCAAAACCATTTCCAAATCGGCGAGTTAACTTGACTTGCCAGGGGGGCGATGATAACCGCTAAAAAATAGGACGCGATTTTGGGAGGATCATCAACGTGAGTAACTTAAGAGAACCCCGGGCGGGTGAAAAGCTCAGCGAACAGGAAGCCAAGGCTTACGTCGATCATCTCTATTCAACGCTTTACAAGTACGCGCACGAGAAGGTTTACAAAGGCGCATTTATGACCCAACTGCGCGAAGGCAAGCTGCCGCTGCCGGTGATGCGCCAGTTTTTTAAGAATTGGGGCCATTTCTCCTTGGAAGTAAACGCGCTTAACGCGGTCTCCTATTACACCCACCTGCCTTTTTTCGTTCGGAACTTCGATCTCTTGGGGCCGTTCTGCGCGAAGATCGCCGACGAACTGATTTCGCCGAGAGCGCCGGGCCATGTTTTGGTGTTGCTTCAGACCGCTGAAAAGATGGGCCTCAACAAAAAAGAAATGTTGGAGGATCCGTATCTGCCCGCGGCCCGCGCGATCAATGATTTTTGCCACAAGATTTTTATCGACGGTTCGATCGTTGAGTTGTGGGGACTCCATGTATTCGAAGAGTCGCTCTCGATGTGGTCGGGACAATGGTACACCGCGCTCACCACCCATTACGGTTTTTCCAAGCAGGACGCGGTCTACTTTTCCACGCACGAAGAAGCGGACATGGACACGCACAAGCTCGGCGAAGACGGCGAAGAAGCGATGGGCCACGGCGCTTTTAACCGCACCGTGCTCACGCGCGCGCTCCAGGAATGCGTCGAATTTCGCGCCGGCTATTCGATGGAATACTGCGCGCTGACAATGGTCGATCTGCACTTGCAGATGAAGCAAGCCGCGCTCGATAATCCGTACCATCCTTGACCGAAAACACCCGACAACGGCGGCGCTCACAGACCGATGCGCTCTAGCGCTGTCGAGCCGTATCCCGTCTTCACGTTTATTCACTGTAAATGATGCCTTGCAGACTGCTTTCAGGTAGGGCACGATTGCTATCGAACTGTAATCAACCAGGTCGCTCCTTAATAAAAACAGGCAACGATAGAAATAAACCGACACCGACGCCTGGAACATCAGATGACTGACAGCGAACTCGATCCGCTGCGCTCGATCCTCGCCGAGTTGGCGCCGCAAGGCCGCGCTGCGCTCTTGCCGGCCTTGCACGCCGCACAGCAATTTCACGGCTGGATTCCCGAAGCCGTTGCGACCGAGGTGGGCCGCATCTTGGGTGTACCCCTCGCCGACGTGCATGGCGTCATCGATTTCTACGAGATGCTCTCCCGCGAGCCGTTGGGCCGAACCGTGGCGCGTGTGTGCAACGCGCCCGTCTGCGCCCTGGCGGGTAGCGATGAATTGGCGAACGCCCTGTGCCGCCATCTTAAAGTTGCGCCGGGCGAAGTCAGCTCCGACGGTGAGTTCACCGTCGAGCATGCTCCCTGTTTGGGTTTGTGCGATCACGCGCCGGCACTCCTTGTTGGCGAAATCGCTCTGGGACATGGCGATCCCGGCCGAGCAGCGGAGATTTGCGCGCCCGGTGAAAAGAGACCGATCAGCTTCGTCGGCGGCGACATCCGCATCCTTACCGGCAACTGCGGTCAAGGTCACCCACCTCCTTTGCCAATTACAGCAGTGGCGGCGGTTACGCTGGACTGAAAAAAGCCTTGACGATGACGCCGCAAGATGTGGTGGCGGAGCTGAAGACTGCGGGGTTGGTCGGCCGCGGCGGCGCGGCATTTCCCACCGGCATCAAGTGGGAGGGAGCGGCCAAGGCTACGGGCCAACCCAAGTACATCGTGTGCAACGCCGACGAATCCGAGCCCGGCACCTTCAAAGATCGCATTCTCATGGAGGAAGACCCGCACCGCACCATCGAAGGGATGATTATCGCGGCCCATGCCGTGGGCGCGAGCCAGGGTTACATTTACGTGCGCGGAGAATATCCTTACGCCTTCAAAGTCATGAGCGAAGCGGTGGCCGAGGCGCGGCGGGCCGGCGCCATCGGCGGAAATATTTTCGGCTCCGGATTGGACTTCGATATCGAAATGCGGCTGGGCGCAGGCGCGTATATCTGCGGCGAAGAAACCGCGCTGTTGGAATCCATCGAAGGCAAGCGCGGCTTCCCGCGCATCAAACCTCCCTTCCCCACCACTCACGGCTTATTCGGCAAGCCCACCGTGATCAACAACGTGGAGACATTCTGCAACGTTCCGCTGATCATGGAACGCGGCGCCGCAGAGTATCGAAAGATCGGAACGGAACGCTCACCGGGTCCGAAGTTGTTCTGCGTGTCAGGCCAGATCCAGAGGCCCGGTCTGTACGAGGTGCCGTTTGGCGTCAGCTTACGCCATTTATTGTTCGATCTCGCCGGCGGACTAAAACCAGGGCGCACGCTTCAAGCGGTGCTCATGGGCGGCGCCGCAGGCGCATTCGCCGTCGAAAAAGACCTGGACGTGATTCTGTCGTTCGAGAACCTGAGCGCCGCAGGCTTGCCGCTCGGGTCCGGCTCAGTCATGATCTTCGACGATAGCGCGGACATGCGCGACATGCTGAAGCGGCTGGCGCATTTCTTTGCCGACGAAAGTTGCGGCAAATGCTACCCCTGCCAGCTCGGCGCGCGACGACAGTACGAAATTCTCGACCGTGCGGCGGCCGGGCGTCCCGTTGCCGGCGACCGCGAACGTTTATCGGATGTGGGCGGCACGATGATCGACGCCTCCCTGTGCGGCCTCGGCCAGACGGCGGCGACGGCGGTCCTGAGCGCGATCAAGCTATGGCCGGAGATGTTTGATGCAAGGAAATAAGATTCACCACGAAGGCACGAAGGACACGGAGATTTTGGATAATTCAAACTCCGAACTTCGTGTTCTTCGTGTCCTTCGTGGTGCGGTATTCCGGGTGCTTGACCCAGGCACCGATTAACCGCAGAGATTGCTTATGCCCGATGTCACACTCACCATCGACGGCGAATTCCGTCACCGTGCCCGCGGGAACAACCATCCTCAAAGCCGCGGAGAAAGCTCGGCCGGCAGGTTCCCACCATTTGCTATCACGATTACTGCACGGCCAACGGCCTGTGCCGCATCTGCGTCGTTGAAGTCGACGGGGTAAAGCCGCTTCTCCCGGCGTGCTTGAGCCGGGTGAGCGAAGGCATGAAAGTCTCTACCTCGAGCGCGCGCGCCGAGCGCAGCCGCCGCACGATTCTCGAAATGCTCGCCTCCGCCGTAGATCTTTCTCAGGCTCCGGAAATTAATAAGTTCATCGACGACTATCGCGCCGACCGCGCACGCTTTCCCGACGCCGAGCGGCGCGAGGTTCCGGTGCTCGATGATAATCCGATGTACATCCGCGACTATGCCAAGTGCATCTTGTGCTGGCGCTGTGTCCAGGTCTGCGCCGAGGACGCGCAGTTTACCTTCGCGATCAACTTCAAAGGGCGCGGTTTCGACACCGGCATCGGCACCTTCTTTGACAAGCCCATGCCTGAAACGACCTGCGTATTCTGCGGCCAGTGTGTCGGCGTCTGCCCCACCGGCGCGCTCAAGTCCAAGCGCGAGTCGCTGCTCGAGCAAGGATTTTCGTTGGATGAAATCATGCAGGCAACCAGGGGCGGAAAAAAGCGCCGGAGGAAGTCGCCATGATCGCGCCCGATCGTATCGTACCGACCACCTGCCCGTACTGCGGCGTGGGATGCAAGCTTGAGCTGCACATCAAGGACGACTACGTCTACAAAGTCACATCGCCGTTCGATGCGGTAGTCAATCACGGCAACCTATGCGTCAAAGGACGCTTTGGCTACGACTTCATCTACAACAAGGACCGGGTGACGACGCCGCTCATTCGTAAGACCAAGCAGTCGCCGGGCGCGCGCACGCAAGCCTTCAATCGCGACGAGTGGCGCGAAGTCTCGTGGAACGAAGCTCTCGATTACACCGCCGATCGCATGGTGGAAATCTACCAGCGTGACGGCGCTGACGCCATGGCGGTTTACTGCTGCGCCAAGGCGACCAACGAGGACAACTACCTCCTACAGAAGCTTTTCCGCGCGCTGTTCCGCAGCAATAACATCGATCACTGCACCCGCTTGTGCCATGCGGGCTCCGTGGTCGCGCTGCAAATGGCGCTCGGCTCCTCGGCGATGAGCAACACCGCCGCCGAGGTGATTCACAGCGACGTTTTTCTCGTGACCGGCTCCAATACGGCGGAGACCCATCCGATCATCGCGCTGCAAATGAAGGCGGCCGTGGAAAAACACGGCGCTAAGCTCATCGTCGTGGATCCTCGGCGCGTCGAGATGGTCAACTGGGCGACGCTCTGGCTGCCCGAGAAGCCGGGCACCGACGTACCCCTCTTCTCCGCCATGGCGCATGTCATCATCAAGGAACAACTCTATAATCAGGACTTCATCGACCGGCGCACCGAAGGCTTCGAGGACTTCCGCAAGTCCATCGAACCATGCACCCCTGAATATGCCGAGGCAATTTCCGGCGTCGACCGTAATCTGATTATTCAGGCAGCGCGTATGTACGCGAAGGCGAAGAACGCGGCGATCTATTGGGCGTTGGGGATTCCCGAGCACTCCCACGGCACCGACAACGCGATGTCGCTCATTCATCTGGCGCTGCTCACCGGCCACATCGGCCGTCAAGGCACGGGGCTCAATCCGCTACGCGGGCAAAACAACGTGCAAGGGGCGTCGGATTCCGGCGCCATGCCCTGGCACTATCCCGGTTACCAGCGGGTCGATGAAGAAGCATCCGCGCGCAAGTTCGAGCAGGCATGGAATATCGAGCCGGGCGGACTTAACCGTAGACTGGGGCTGACGACGACCGAAATCATGAGCGAAGTCAGGCCGGGCGGCGTGCGCGCCCTTCACATCATGGGCGAGAATCCGATGATGTCCGAGCCCAACCTGAACCACACACGCCACATGATGGAACAGGTGGAGTTCCTGGTGGCACAGGACTTGTTCATCAATGAATCCGGCGCCTACGCCGATGTGTTCTTGCCCGCCGCTTCCTGGGCGGAAAAGGAAGGCACATTCACCAACACCGACCGCCGCGTCCAGCGCGTGCGCAAGGCGTTGGAGCCGCGCGGCCAAGCGCGCGCCGATTGGGAAATCATCTGCGACCTTGCCGGGCGCATCGACAAGAAGCTTGGCCGGCAGCAGACATCTTTCTGGGCATTCCGGAGTCCTGCCGAGGTGCTTGAAGAGATGGGGCGCGTCGTGCCCGAGTATGCCGGAGTAAAATATTCGCGCATCGAAAAACAAGGCCTACAGACGCCGGTGTGGGACGACAACCATCCAGGCACACCGTATCTATTCGCCGAAAGCTTCCCTCGCGGCCGCGGCAAATTCTACGACATCGAGTACGTGCCTTCGGTTGAAATGCCGGATGAGGAATATCCGTTCATCCTCACCACCGGACGCCTGCTTGAACACTGGCACGGCGGCACGCTGACGCGCCATTCAAAACTCGACGACCTCTATCCGCACGCGCGCATCGAAATAAACCCCGCCGATGCGGCGCGCCTCAAGATCGAAGACGACCAGACCGTGCGTGTCTCTTCACGCCGCGGCACTATCGTTCTGCGCGCCTGGGTGACACAGCGGACGACAGTGGGGGTGGTCTTTGTGCCCATGCATTTTGCCGAAGCCGCCGCGAACCTGCTTACCATCGACGCCTTGGACCCGCTGGCGAAGATTCCCGAGTACAAAGCCTGCGCCGTGCGCATCGTGGCCGCGGGCAAAGAAGAACTGCCGCCAACGGTGACGAGAGGACGCTACTGATTCTGCTCGCAGCCAATTCCTTCTACACTGCTCGCGGTTAGATACTAGCGGACGAAAATTCGGTAGTGGTTCAATTTGGGAAAGATCTCTCACGGAGTTTACCCTGAGTCTGTCCGAAGGGTTCGAGATGACAAATGACTTATTTTAGTTGTCATTCCGAGCGCGTAGCGAGGAATCTTTCTGGCATGTTGAGACTCATGGCAGATTGAAACTGAGCCCTATCGTCTCGGCGTCTTGACTCTGCAGTTCGGGCGACCCTAGTATTTCACAAAGGGTGCCGTACTCGAAATTATGGACGATCATCGGACGATTGCTGATGCGACCGCCGTCGTTTTGACGGGTGGCAAGAGCTCGCGCATGGGCCGGCCCAAGGCGCTACTGCCGTTCGATGGCGAGCCGCTCATCGTTCATATCGTTCGGCATCTGAAGCGTGTGTTTGCCGAAACCGTCGTCGTGGCGGCACCCGAACAAGAGCTACCGCTTCTGCCGGTTGCGCTGGTGCGCGACCAGGTTGCCTATCAAGGTCCGGTGAGCGGTATTTACCGCGGTCTCAAAGCCGCCACCAAGGAAGTTTGTTTCGTCACCTCCTGCGACGCGCCTTTTCTCGATCTCGCATTGATCTCGCATCTCCTGTCGGAGATCTCGGACTGCGATGTGGTCGTGCCGTTTTGGCAGGAGCGCTTTCAACCTTTGCATGCTGTTTATCGACGCAGCGTCGCACCGCTCTTGCACGAGCAACTTGAGCGCGGCGAGCTGCGGCCGATTTTTCTCTACGACAAGGTGCGCACCCGCAAGGTTCACGAAGATGAAATCCGCACCCTTGATCCCGAAGGCATGAGCTTTCTCAACATGAATTCGCCAGCGGACTACGACTCTGCGCTGCAACTTTGGCGCAAGAAGCATTCTCTCTCCGTTTCCGTAGAGCTTTTCGGCGTGGCGCGCATGTTGGCCAAAACCCAACTCGTGTCTCTCGATCTGGCGCAAGGAGCGACTCTCGCGCAGGTCTTTTCATCCCTCGCGGACAAATTCCCGGTTCTCGTCGGCCGCGTCATCAACTCCGAAGGTCTGATCACCGGCTACGCTTGCAACATCAACGGCCTGAACTTCGTGCGCGCGCCCGACGCCAAGGTCAATTCGGGAGATAAAATTTTCATTCTCTCCGCGGACGCTGGAGGCTAAGAGATGTACGGATTTCACGGCCGCCTGCTCCATATCGATCTGAGTACCGGGCGAAGCTCGTGGGTTGATCTCGACGAGGCGCGTCTTCGAGCGTTTCTGGGCGGCATCGGTCTCGGCACGAGCTTGCTCTACGAATTTGCCCCGCCGGCAGTCGATCCCTTCTCCGCTGCCAATCCATTGATCTTCACCAGCGCGCCGCTGGTTGGCACCGGGCTGACCACGACCGCGAAGTATGCGGTCGTCACCAAGTCTCCCCTCACCGGATTTATCGCCGATTCGCTTTCTTCCAGTCACTTCGCTCTTGAGCTTAAGCGGCTCGGTGTCGATGCGCTCATCATCACCGGTCAAGCCGCCGCCATGGCTTACATTTTTATCTGCGATGACAAAGTGGAGATCCTCAGCGCCGAACACCTGCGCGGTAGGAGCCCCGGCGACACTGAAGCCGCGATCCGAACCGAACTCACCGCACCCGCGGCGCGCGTTGCCGCCATCGGCAAAGCCGGCGAAAATTTAGTACGCTTCGCCACGATCAGCAACGAGGGGCGCCATGCCGGCCGCGGCGGTGTCGGTGCGGTCATGGGATCGAAGAATCTGAAAGCCATCGCGTTGTGGGGCGATCGTACCACCACGGTGGCCGATCCGACGGGCGTCGACGGGATCGCCGAAGCGTTACGCGAGCGAAGCTTGAGCTCGCTCACCGACAAATATCGCAAGATCGGCACCGTCGCCAATCTCGCAGTTTTCGATCGACTCGGGGTTTTGCCGACGCGCAATTTTCAGCAATCGACCTTCGATCAAGCCACAGCCCTGAGCGGGGAAACCTTGACGGAAAATAATTTCAGCCGCCGCCATGGTTGCGCCGCCTGCACGATCCAATGTGAGCGGCTATTTAAGACCCTCAACGGCGAAGAACAGCGCCTAGAGTATGAAACTCTGTTCGCCCTGGGGCCGCTCTGCGGTATTGAGAATCCTGATGCGGTGCTGCGCGCCGCTCAACTCTGCGACCATTATGGCATGGACACGATCAGCGCCGGCGGCACCGTGGCCTGGGCGATGGAATGCAGCGAGAGAGGATTGTTGCCGCAAACCCAAAAGCTTCGCTTCGGACAAGCGGATGATCTGCTCGCGATCATTCCCGCGATCGCGGAACGGCGCGGCCTGGGCGCGTTGTTGGCGGAAGGTTCGCGGCGGGCCGCCATTGAAGTCGGCAACGCCAGCGAATATTGGGCGATGCACGTCAAGGGATTGGAGCTGCCCGGCTACGAGCCGCGCAGCTTGAAAACCATGGCGTTGGGTCTAGCGGTTAGCCCGCGCGGCGCCTGCCACAATCGCTCCGGCGCCTACGAAGCCGACTTTTCCGGCGACGTCGATCGTCTGCAAGCGGACCCCGGCAGGGGCGCCATCGTCGCCGCTTCCGAGGATTACGCCGCCGTGCTCGACTCGCTGATCGTCTGCAAGTTCCTGCGCAAGTGCTTCAGCGATTTTTATGGCGAGGGCGCAGCGCTGCTCAGCAAAGTCACCGGCTGGGACTGTTCCGGCGCTGAGCTAAAACGCATCGGCGAGCGCATCCACAACTTAAAGAAACTTTTCAACCTGCGCGAGGGCTGGCGCGCCGCGGACGACTGGCTGCCCGAGCGGCTGCTCAGCGAAACCCTGCCCACCGGCGTCGCCCAGGGTGTTGGCTTAAGCGCCAACGAACTTCGCCAGATGATTGGCGGCTATTACCGAGCAAGAGGATGGGATGACAACGGATTTATTCCGGATGAAAAATTAAACGAACTGGGGATTTCGCTATAATCAGCTTTTGGGTTTGGTCTTGAGCCCAATGCAAAATGAAAAGTGCAAAATGCAAATTGAGACCGAGAGCTGTCCGGGAGCCCCGTCCGATCATTTTTCATTTGTCAATTTGCACTTTGAATTTTGCATTTTTTTAACATCAAGGAGGAGCCATGCCCACCGATGAAACGCGACGCGTGCTGAAAGTGTTTGGCGTTGCCGTGACGGCCTTCGAGGATGCGGTCGATAAAGGCGCAGCGCCCGAAGAACTGCGAAAAGCGGAGGCCGAAGTGAAAACGCGCCTGGAGGAAATCACGGTGCTGATCGAACAGCTGCGCGCCAAAAAAAAATAGTTACCGTTGCTTTTGCTGCTGGCTTTCATTCTCCCAATCCCCTTTCAACTCCGCGCCGGGGACGCCGCGAGCAGATCCGTCATCCGCTCAACCACCACCAGGACTGTTGAATTATCGGTCAACCCATTTTGGGCGAAGGGCATCCGATAACAAATCGTTATGTCACCTCGGCCTTGGCTTACGGACAGACCTGGATATCTGCTGCCGATTTCGATAACATCCAATTCCCAATAATAACTAGGGGACAAGTGATGGAAGAGCTGAAAGTCACGCTTGAGCATTTGGAGTCGACTGTAGTTCTCCGCGCTGTCGGGCCGGTGGATAGCACTACGGCCGCCTCTCTACAGGAACCGTTGCTGCGAGCGGTTGAAAGCTCAAGCGGAGCGGTGCAGCTCGATCTGGCACAGGTTTCGTACCTAAGCAGTGCCGGCATGCGCGTCTTCCTGCTAGCCGCCAAGGCGCTGCAAAAACGCGGCGAACGCCTGCGACTCCTAAACGTCCCGCAACAAATCCATAGTCTCTTAAATCTAGCGGGTTTCACATCATTCATTGATGTGAACTCGTGACCCCGTCAAGAGAAAACCAGCGCTATGGGCGACTCTAGCATTAAGATCGAAGCAAACATCTGGCAACGAGTACCTGGTGCCGATTCCGTCGAAATCTTTCCGATCATCCCCAAGACCAACTGTATTTCCTCAAATTGTTTCATCTTCTCTGCCCGAGACGCGCTGGTCGTCGTCGATCCCGGCGCCAACCGGGAGCAAACGCGGCAGATAAGCCGAGTTCTAACCGATGCCTTGGCGCTAGCGCCGCGCCCCGTTCTCGTCTTCCTTACTCATTGCCATCAAGACCACTCGCAGGAGGCAGGCGGTCTCGAGCTTCCGACGGGAATAGAAATCAAGCGCTTCGCCCACCAGGCGGGAGTCGAAGCGATGAAAAACCGAGACCCCAACTTGACGGTTGCTTATCTTTACCTAGGGAACCCCGGCATATGCGCCGCGCCATTCGAGGGAATCTTATTTCGCTCAAGCCCTGAATCCGAGCCATCAGCACTCGAACTGGAAGATGGTCGACGAATCGAATTACATACAGAGCCAATCGCAATGCCCGATGGCGCAACGCTGCAACGCCAATGGCTGTTACTCGGTGACGGCAATCGGCTTGAGATCTATCATACCCCCGGGCATTCGCCTTGCAGCATATCGCTGCGAGTTGGATCGTTACTTATTCTTGGGGATTTGCCCTTTGCCTCCAATCCCGGGGTGTGTGGCCTCAACGGTTGGAACCATGCCGATCTATTGCAAAGCTTGCACAAGGTGAATTGGCTTCTCGAAACATCCGAAATGGCAGTCTGCTGTCCCGGCCACGGTTACTGTATTTCGGCGCAAAGCATGCGGGAAAAGTTCCGGATGATGGAAGCCGAGGCCTCCGATCTGACCGATGTCCCGCTCTTGGACGCCGAACGCATCAGCGCTCTCAAGATCTACGTGGATGAACTGCTGGAAGAAACGACAGCGCTGTTGACAATCTTTTCCGGCCGCCTGTACACAATCTCCTACTATCTATCCTTGCTCGAGGAGGAGAGCGCGGCCGGGCGCATTCTTGCGGCCTTGGATATTGACCGGATCGACGGCATCCTGTCCGACTTTCGCCGCATGGCGGAAGCGTTCAACACTAGCGCCGTACCCGAATGGACCGTAGTGCTCAAGGGGGTGCAGGTCGCCAGGTCACTGAGACTGATCCTTGCCGCAGAGCATGTGCAGCAAATCCTGAACTTCCACCTCGTTGACCGAGCCCAGCGACGGCTCCTGGACTTCCTGAGCCTCGTGCACGGCCTACAATTTCTCCGGACGGAGCAACCGAAAGCCGCAAACGAAGTGATCGCGGAGCTGTTGAAACGGGCCAAGGGAGCTCAATCAGCGCAATCCAACGATTTGATGGAAGCGGTCGACGATGACCAAGCTTTTCTACAGGCCCTCACGCGCCGGTTGGACACGCATTCGCGACTGAGAAATATCGATTTCGAATTCACGCCCGCACCGCAGGAAACGAACGCAAACATAGGAGCGGAGCGACTTGACGACCTATTGACCAACTTGCTGGAAGGAATGGCGGGGGTCGGCGTGAAACGCATCAATATTGCCACGCGTGTGGCGTCGGGCCAGGTGGAGATTCGACTTTCAAGCCGGGAACGGATGGATCCGGCTGCGTTCGGCAAACGCCGCCTTGATCTCTACAACAGAACGCTCGGGTGGCTCGGCGGCAGCCTCGAATGCAACCAAGATAGTGGCGGTGCCGAATTCGTCATGAGACTACCAGCGCTCCAGTCAATTTAGTTGGCCGCGCATGAGCGACGATCGAATTCGGCCCATCATTTTTTTGATCCTTCTCTTGTTTCTTCCCGAGAGACTTCTTGCTGAAGACATCGTGATCGGCATGTCCGCGGCATTTAGCGGACCCTCAAAAGGCCTCGGCATCGAGCTTTACCGGGGTTCGACCGCCTATCTCGAGCATGTCAATCGCACGGGAGGAATTCACGGCCAGAAGATCATCATCAAGGCCTACGATGACGGCTATAACCCCATCCCTGCCATTCGAAACACCATAAAACTCATTGAGCAGGACAACGCTTTTCTACTTTTCAATTATGTCGGGACCCCGACAGTGACGCGGATCCTGCCCCTCTTAAAGAGCTACAAAGAAAAGTTCGTCTATCTCTTTTCTCCGTTTACCGGAGCCGAGTCGCTCAGGCAGCCTCCCTACGGCGAATTTGTTTTTAATTTGCGGGCTTCGTATCGCGATGAAACCCAGGGGTTGGTCGATCACTTTGTCTCCACCGGCAGAAGTAGAATCGCAGTTTTCTATCAAGCCGATGCCTATGGCAGAAGCGGATGGGACGGCGTCAAGAAAGCTCTGGCGAAGTTCGGTCTAAAAATGGTCGGCGAGGCGACCTATCGGAGAGGAGCAGAATACCATCAGAGTTTCAAAGAACAGGTTGATATCATCCGCAAAGTGTCGCCCGATGTGATTATTTCCATAGGTGCTTACGCGGGCTGCGCCGCGTTTATCAGAGATGCTCGGGACGCGGGGATGCAGATTCCGATCGCGAATGTTTCTTTTGCAGGCAGTTATCCCATGGCTGAGCTATTGCTTCAAAGCAGTCGGACCACGGGCCATGACTATAATAAAGATCTCGTCAATTCGCAGGTGGTGCCCAGTCCCCAGGATACCGCTCTGCCGGCGGTGCGGGAATATCGGCAGCTGATGGATAAATACCAACCGCTCCCGCCTCGGGAGCTTACCGATGTGGGATATGCACCGCTAGCCGAAAGCTATGTCGGTTTCGAGGGTTTTCTTAACGCAAAACTTCTCGTTGAAGTCTTAAAACGAATGGGACCAGGTCTAACAAAAAGCCGCATCAAAGGAATCGTCGAAAGCATCAAAAGTGCCGATTTGGGAATCGATGCGCCGGTTACTTTCGGACCGCATAAGCATCAGGGGCTGGACAGGGTCTATTACACCACAATGAAAGGGGACAGGTTTGTTCCGCTGTCGGATTGGCGGGGGTGGAAGAAATGACCCGGGCGAGTCTCTTTACCAAGACCCTCGTCCTCATCGTTGTTTTGTTCGGCATCATTGCCTGCGCCACCTCGATTCTATCGGGCTGGAACCTCTACCGGAACCTTACCCAAGAGTATCAAAGCAAAGGCGTGGCGATTGCCAAGAGCATCGCCGATTCGAGCGTGGAACTGTTATTGAATGCGGATGTGTCGACGATCCAGTCCGTGGTGGACCAGTTCACCGAGATCGAGGGAGTCTCCTATGTGATCGTCTTCGACGGCCAAGGCGAGCCCGTATCTCATACCTTTGTTCCCGCCGTTCCGGGGGATGTGCTGGAGCTACAAAGACAAACTAGAACTCATAGCTTTAACGGCGGATCTCTTACGAACAACTTGCGCGTTGAAGGAATGGGAGACTTCCTGGATATCAGCTACCCGATACTGGCGGGCGTCGCAGGATATGTGCATGTGGGCATGGACCGGTCATTGATCCGTTCGCGCATTTGGTCTGCTGTAGCGACTCAGCAGGGGCTCATGTTTGCGATTTTTTTATTGAGCGTGCTAGTTGCTTATGCGTTAGTGAACCGGATCTCTCAACCGCTCAAGCAACTCGCGGCTCATGCTGGAAAATTGGCGACTCAGGACTTTTCCGAACCGGTGACCGGGCCATCGGACATCGACGGCTTGCCCAAAAAATCCCGTGATGAGGTGGGGGAACTGGCCGAGTCCTTCATCACCATGGAGCACGCTCTAAGGCAGTCCGTCAGAGAACTGAAGGAGACCACGGCAGCCAAAGAACGGATTGAAAGCGAGCTGAAAATTGCCCGCGAGATCCAGATGAGCATGGTGCCGAAGCTATTTCCTCCGTTTCCGCTCAGGCCCGAGTTTGACCTTTATGCGACGCTGGTTCCGGCACGGGAAGTGGGGGGAGACTTTTATGATTTCTTTTTCATCGATGACAACCGCCTCTGTTTCGCCATCGGCGATGTATCCGGCAAAGGGGTTCCAGCATCTTTGTTTATGGCCGTGACCACAACCCTGTTTAGGACTACAGCCGTTAGAGTGAGCCGGCCGGATGAAATCTTATTTTTGTTGAATCGCGAGTTGTGTCGCGGCAATGAATCATGCATGTTCGTCACCGTTTTTTGCGCCATTTTGGACATTCGCACGGGAGAGGTGGAATACAGCAATGGCGGCCACAATCTTCCCTACTTTGTCAGCCATGCTGAAACTCGGCCTTTGAGGAATACCGGCGGGATGGCGCTGGGTTTTACGGAGGATGTGACCTATCGGTCGGAGAAAATCATGCTTCGGGCGGGGGATGGACTTTTTCTTTACACGGACGGCGTGACCGAAGCGATGGATGAGGGAGAAAATCAGTTTTCCGAGCCTCGTTTGGAGGAGTTTCTGCAGCAGGCGAACGGTTCTTCGGCGACGGAAATCATCCGCGGCGCGGTGGATCAAGTGAGACGCCATTCTGCTGGCGCTCCCCAATCGGACGATATTACCATCTTGGCCTTGAAATTCTTGCTGAGCGCGGCGCAGTCATGAGTGAAGTCATCGCTGTCGAGCTCAAAAACCAGCTCTCCGAGATTGAGCGGCTCGCGCGCATAGTCGACGATTTCGGGCGACGCCATCAAATCGAGCCGCAAATCATATACACCATGAAACTCGCGTTGGACGAGATTCTGACCAACATTATCTCTTACGCCTATGACGACGCCAAAGAGCATATCATTGTCATTCGTCTCTCGCTGGACCAAGAAAAATGGACCGTTGAAGTAGAAGATGACGGGAGGCCGTTCAATCCACTCAACGCCCCTGAGCCCGACACGAAGCAACTGCTGGGAGAGCGTCCGATAGGGGGTTTGGGAATTCATCTCGTGCGCAAATTAATCGATGAATTAGAATATCGAAGGCAGAACGACAGAAACATTCTGGTTATGAGATTGAAGGTAAAAGGGGCGTGACCATGGACATCCACGAAGAGAGAAAAGACGGTTTTCTCGTTCTCGGTCTCGAAGGACGGCTCGACGCCGTCAGCTCGAAGATGTTTGAAGAAAAAGTCCTTGCGCTAATCGACGGAGGAGAGAGACGGATCGTTATCGACCTCTCCCGGCTGGACTATGTCAGCAGCGCGGGACTCAGGGTTTTTCTCGTCGCGTCCAAGCGATTAACTCCCGCGGGGGGTAAAGTTGTCCTTTGCTCCGTACAGGAACCGGTCAAGCAGGTCTTTGACATCGTGGGCTTTTATTCCATTTTTTCTATACTAAATTCCAAAGATGAGGCGCTGGACAGCCTGCGGTAGCTCCGCTCTTTCTGTACCGTGTTCGCAGTAATTACGACGGTTATCGAAACTCGAACTCTTCGGTGATAATCCGGTCGGCCGGTATGCCGATCTCTCGAAACTGCCGGGCGAGATCCGAAACGAAGCTTAATTGGCCGCACGGCACCGAGTATCTGCTGGCGCGCGCCTGCAAGGATCACGATTGCGCCGACAACAACACAGTGTTGCTTTACTCGGCGGCGCAGGGCGTGGTGTACGGGAAAGTTTATCGCCAGCGCAGATCAACTTTGATCGGCGCACCGCCGCTGGCGGTGGCCAGCGAATTGGATCGTTTGTGGCAGGCCGAATGGCGGCAGAATCGATAACGAACGGCGCGATCAGCGACGCTAAATCTAGCCAAGCGTATTTGAAATTCTCCGACGATGACAGGCGCAGACATGTCCTGAGCCACTTCGTCTGCATCGGGTCATGCTCGAAGGCAACTGATTTCATCATTTCCCGCGCGGCAAAGTTTCAAGATAGTTCTGTCGTAGAAGTGTGACCCCGAACCGAACGCGCAGGGAAAAACGCGGCCGCATTCGCTCACCGTCGCGGACCCTGCCTCACCCGGATGATCGGGCGAACACCTTCACTCGGTTTCTCAAAATTTAGGAATAGACCTAATGGAGACGCCATACATCGATCAGAATATCGCACCAGGGCTGGAAAAATCCTCTGCTGATGATAAAGAATCAAATTATGGAAATTACCGAGCGCACGACGGCGGACATTGTTACTCTAAACCTATCCGGAAGACTGGACTCGACCACCGCGAAGACGTTTGAGGATACAATTCTCGGCCGAATAGAATCGGGTGACCGCCGCCTCGTCATCGATCTTTCGCAACTCGATTATATCAGCAGCGCAGGCCTGCGCGTGTTCGCCCTTGCGGGCAAGCGTCTCAATAGCACGAACGGCAAGCTAGTGTTGTGCGGGTTTAAGAAAACGATTCCCTACAACACCCTGAACCGTATCCCGGATCCAGTCAGAGAAGTGTTCGACACATCCGGGTTTTCGTTGATTTTTCCCTCTTACGGCTCCCACGACGATGCAATCGAGGCACTTCAAGCGTAAACATGAGTGCTTTACAATTCAGATCCGATCCGCCGCCTCGACAACTTTGTTGGTATTCACCTAAGGAATGGGGCGGCACCCAGTGAGCGTGCACAAAGGCGTGACGCTCAGAAATTCTCTTGGCAGGTGGTTGCCCAGCCTCGAGGCATCGACAATGGTT
>CAVWLW010000050.1:0-201206 GCA_963755715.1 uncultured delta proteobacterium | reverse complement strand
CGGACAAACTCTGGGAGATCCCCGAGGTAGAGGAGCATATGATCCATTGGTTTCAGCACCTCCGGACCGCATGGATGAGCCTCGTAGTATTCGCCGTGATCTACCTGATCGCCGGGGGAATTTATTGGCTCGTCATGGCCCTCGCGGTCGGCGAGCGGGCACGTGCGTTCACGGCGATCTCGCCTGGCATGTTGCCCCCGCTCGGGATCATCTTCGGTCTGCTCGTGGCATTTATGGCCGCGCAGGTTTGGGGTGATCTTGATCGGGCCCACGCCGCGGTGAACCGTGAGGCGAGTGCGTTGCGCGCCGTCGTCCTCCTGGCCCGGAGCTTCCCTGGAGAGCCGGAGACGGAGCTGCGCGCGTTGGTCCACCGCCAGATTGAGGATGTTGTGTCGCAGGAATGGCCGGCGATGGCAGGTGGAAGCGCCACGCTCACGATGAACCCGGCCCCGCTGGCCGAGGCGCTGCGGGTGAGCCTCGGCTTGACGCCCCGCAGCGATGGCCAGGTGGCGGCACAACGTGAGATCGTCACCGCGGTGCAGAACGCCCTTGATGCGCGCCGCCAGCGAATCATTGTCAGCCAATCGGGTGTCAACTGGGTCAAGTGGACCGGTCTACTCCTGCAGGCCCTCTGCACCTTGATCGCGATCGCCATGGTCCATAGTGACAACCGAACGAGTGCTGCTGTGGCGATGGGGCTGTTTGCGACCGGGGTGGCCGTCTCAGTGGTGCTGATCGCGTCCCATCACCGGCCGTTCACGGGGGAGATCTCCGTGCGACCAGATGTGCTGCTCCAAGTCCTGCCGGAGGAGCCCACGCCGACGCTAAGGCGTTAGAAACCCTGGGGCATGCTGCTTGGGGGAAGCTATCTCCCGCAGCCGTCCATTTTGACAGGGTAGGTTCCGCATCTCGATGCGCAATCAATGCCGTCTAACAACCGGTTGCAGGGGACGGTGATGGATAAGTGCCAACGCACGAAGATCAGCGCACCGCCGCTGAACCGGGACGTTCGGCGGCTCTCGGGCGCGAGCGGTTAACGAAGTGGGCAGCGTCATCATCGCATGATGAGGCTACAGTGAGGGTAGTGAGGCAAACTGGGTGGCATCGTAGAAGCCCTCGAGGTAGAACAGCGAAAGAAGCCTTTTCTCGTCACGTGAGGAGCAACCGATGATTACGTACATACCGATGCTCGGATTGGTCCTTCTCGCCGGGATACTCTTCGGCGTCTCCGCTCGCAGCGTGCAGCACTCGCCAGTCACGAACCTTGCGTGCCGCAACCCGGTCACCGTAACGCTCACACTGAACCGAGGTATCTGGTACGCGCAACAGAACATCCGGCCGGAATCAGCCGTCGCCTAAAGACCCAGGAGGTATTGATGAAAGCATTGATCTTTCGCGAGACCGGTGAACCGAAGAGCGTATTGAAACTGGCAGAGATCCCTACTCCGCCTTTGGCCCCTGGCGAAGCGCTCGTCCGAGTGCTGCTGAGCCCGATCAACCCATCGGATCTGCACATGGTGCGCGGGCGCTATGGCTATCAGCCGGAATTGCCAGCCAGCCCGGGCGCTGAAGGCGTGGGGATTGTGGAGGCTGTAGGTCCGGGCGTGCAAGGTCCGATTGTTGGAACTCGCGTAGTTTTCGTTCACACGTGGCACACCTGGCGCGAGCAGATCGTGTGCCCAGTGGACAGACTCGTGCCCGTTCCAGACGGCCTGGACGATCCGGCCGCCGCCACTTCCTGCACGAATCCTTTGACTGCATGGGCATTGACGAGATCAAGTCACAATCTCAAGGAGGGCGACTGGCTCCTACAGACGGCGGCTGCATCCAGCGTCGGGAAGTTGGTGCTTCAATTGGCGCAGCAGTATCGATTCAAGACAATCAACGTCATCCGGCGGCGCGAGCAGGAAACAATCATACGCAACCTCGGAGGCAATGAGGTAATCTGCACAGCCGACGAGGATCTCAGGGCACGCCTGCAGGAATTGACCGCGGGCAAGGGCGTTGAACGAGCGATTGACTGCGTTGCCGGGGAACTTGGCGCTGAGATTGCCCGCAACCTCGCTCCCGCTGGAACCATGCTTGTGTATGGAGCCCTTTCCAGTCATCGGCAGACGGACCCCGCGAAATTCACCATGCCGCTCTTCGCTCCGCGTTTGATTTATTCGACAGCGACGGTTCGCGGGTGGTGGCTTCCGCGTTGGGTGAGTTCCCAGCCGCTCGCCGAAGTGCGGGCAGCGACGAGCGATCTCCTCACCATGTTGTCGAACGGAGCACTTACGCCGCCAGCGATTGTGCGGTATTCATTTAAGGACTTCCAAGAGGCAGTACGCCTAGCCGATGGTGAGGCAGGACAGCAAAAGGTCTTGCTGGACTTCTCCGAAAGATCGGTCGAGAGTCCCCTGACTTGACTGGGGATTGTAATCTGACCGGGTAAGGAGGCAAAATTCTCACCTCTCAACGCATTGAGAAGAAACCACATAGAGAGGTGAGAAATGCGGCTTCGCGTCGTAGGCTACCAGGTGCAGGTGCGCCTGCGCACCTTGCTCCCGTGCTTTCACAGAGCAAACGGCCCAGCTCTGCGGCGAGCGCCAGATTCGGCGCCTTTGCAGGCATGAAACTTAGAACCAAACCTAAAGCTTAAAGAGGAAATCTTATGAAATTTTACAAGGCACTACTTGCAATCGCGACGCTGGCGGTTGTTGCTGCCGGCGGTATGGACCGAATTGTTTACACCGCCGGCGCGCCACCCCCGAGCATGGGTTTTTTTGTTACGAGCGCCAAGAGTAAAACCGGCAACCTGGGCGGCTTGGCGGGTGCGGATCGGATTTGCCAAACTTTGGCGACCGCCGTGGGGCAAGGGGATAAGACGTGGCGCGCATACTTGAGTGTGGAGCGCGATCCTGCGAACAACAATAAGCCCACCAATGCGCGCGATCGAATCGGCAACGGCCCTTGGTTCAATGCTAACGGACTCATGGTCGGTAAAGATCTCATCGACCTCCACGAGCGTAAAGGAAACCCGATCTTGTTTGTCGACGAACGGGGGCAACCGGTTCCGGGTGCTTGGCCTGGGTCGCCGAAACCCAACGAACACGACATTCTGACTGGCTCGACAGCCGAAGGTAGAGTCGTGCCAGGGAAAACCTGCAACGACTGGACGTCAGAATCTCCCGACATGCAGGCGCAAGTGGGTCACGTTGACGGGATCGGACTTGGTGGCAATACCGCGGGAGCCTCCGGTTCGTGGAACTCGGCGCATGAGAGTCGAAGCTGCGCCGATACCGCTCCCGGCGGAGGTGCGGGCCGATTCTACTGCTTCGCAGAGAAGTAAGGATCTGCCCTGATCGCGACCTCTCGGCGTTAGCTCCTGAACCTACGGGAGTTAAATCACTAAGATCTTGCATCTTGCTGAGTCAGCTGAGCGAGTCACGGGTAAAGGATTGGCCTAACCCGCCGCTTGAGCCGACGCGAGATTCGATGGTAAATAATTTCTCTATCTATTAGCGGCTCAGCGGCATCGCGTTATGCGCTGTAGATGTCATGAGTTCGCGAAGCACTCACACTCCAGTTCGGCCGCCGGCAGCCCTTCAAGATATCGTGGAGCGCGCGCTGGCTGGGGATGCTGATTCGGTGTCGCTGGAGCCGGTACCAGAGGGCTTAGAGGTGTGTTGGATTGTGGGTAACACTGGACTCGGCACGGTGGTTAGCACTGAGGAGGGGAGTCGGATTACTCGCTTCATTGTACGTGCGACTGGTCTGGAACAACATAATCGCGGCGTGCTGGCGATGGAGGTGGCTGGAGAGAGTCGAGAGATTTCCGTGGAAAGCTATGAGCACTTTGGGGAGTGGGGGTACCGGCTTCGGGTGGTACCTACTAGGAAGCGTCGCCGCACATAACCCGCCGCTTGAGCCGACGGCGAGATTTAGTGATGAATGATTCCATTTCTGTTAGCGGCTCAGCGGCAACTCGTTAGGGTGCATGAAGCACACGGAGGTCCCGGAGGTCTAATGTACGCATATCAACGAGCGGTTCCGGTGCTGCAGGTCGCCAACGTGGCGACGAGCTTGCGATGGTACGTCGATGTTCTTGGCTTCACGCCTGATACGTTTCCCAAGACTCCTCCATACTCGTTCGCCATACTGCGACGAGACGGTGCGGAGATCATGCTCCAATGCGCGGACGAAGCACGAGCGGCAGATCCTTCCGAGCGCAAGTCTGATCCAGAGTTTCTTTGGTCCATTTATCTACGGATCTCCGGAGCAACAGTGCTCGACGTCGCTGGCGCGGTTGAGAAGAAAGCGAAACTTCTCCGCGGACCAGAACGGATGTTGTACGGACTCGTGGAGTTCGAGGTTTGCGACCCCGACGGCCATCGCGTGTGCGTCGGTGGTGACGCTCCCCCAGGCGCACACGTCAAAGTGCGCGAGGAACGAAACAATGCCCCCTAACCACTTGATGCGGCCGACCGGTTGCAAGCAACCGGCGGCTGATCAAGAACGTTCGGCAAGACAGATAAGCACGGGATCAATTGCGAGATATGCGACGAGCGAGTCTATTTATGATGGGATTGCTTCCCACTTTCGTGGTGTTGGTGCTCGCAGAGGCTGGTCTTCGATACTATCGCGTTCCAACAATGGCCGATCCGCTCGTCGGTGGTTCCGTGAAACTCCACAAGAAATCTCGTGATCCCATGCTGATTTACGAGTTGGTCCCGGGCGCGAAGACTGTACGGGAGGGTGTCGCAATAGCGATTAACTCTGCCGGTTTTCGAGACGACGAATTCCCCGAAACGCTTCCCGACGAGGTCTACCGGATTGTGGTGCTGGGTGATTCGGTGGCCTGGGGATGGGGAGTGCCAATGGCTGCGGCATTCCCCCAAGTGCTCGAGAGCCAGCTTCACGAGCGAAGGCTGAAGCCTCGCGCATCTTCCATCGTCTATAACCTTTCGGTGGATGGATACTCAACAGCACAGGAGATCAGGCTGCTTGAGACGCATGGCCTGGCGTTACAGCCAAGCCTGGTTATCATCAGCTATGTTTTAAACGATCCGGACACAAGAGATGGAGGACTTGTCCAGTACTACGCCGCCACAAGCGCGCTGGTCGACCTGGGAAAACGCGCACTGACGAACATACTGGACCGACTGCATGGCTACCCACGTGAGTACCATCACCTCATCCATGCCCGATATCGAGACCAAACTATCACCCAGTTTCGCCACTTAGGCCAGATCAGCCGCGATCGGCAGGTGCCAATCCTTGTGGTCCTCAGTCCGGTGTTTCAGTTCAAGCTGGACGAGCCCTACCCCTGGCAGGATCTCCACGCTTTCATCAGGGGCCTCTGCGAGGAGAATGATTTAGCGTTTCTTGATCTTTACGCCAGCTTTCGGGGGCGAGACGCGGCGGAATACGCCTACGATGTGTGGCACCCTACGATCAAGGGACATACCTTCATAGCGCAGGCTATCGTTGACTATCTGACCGGCTTCTCATTGGAGAAGTAGTGGACGAGATTGGGTGAGGACATGCGCCTTCCAAGGAACTCCTCCCAAGACGGGATCAGAGGCAACCCGGAAACGCTGAGCAGTTCCTTCCCGTTGAACGGCTGCGCAGCGGCGTAAGGGCCTAACCACGGCGAGCCAGCGACGGCTGCCAGCGTCCGCTCGTGCCTCGCTCCCGCTTCCAGCCGCGCATGACGCCGAGCGTTAGATGCCTACTAAGCGTTGGTGTCGTAAGCACGCGGACTCAAATGGAGGCCGATGATGGAAGAACAGAATATTCGGATGGCCATTGATCGACATTGGGCTGCATCCGCTGCGGGTGATCAAGTTGCCGAGCATGAAATCTATCACGATGATACTGTGTGCGAGTACCCACAGTCAGGCGAGGTCATCCGCGGTCGGCGTAACCTGCAAGCGCTTCGTAGCCATCACCCTGGTAGACCATCAGGTTTTGTGGTCCTGCGGATCGTAGGAGAGGGCAATCTCTGGGTTACCGAGTATGTGATTACCTACGAGGGCAAGCGCGCCTACACCGTGAGTATCATGGAGTTCCGGGATGGAAAGGTGTCGCACGAGACTCAATACTTCGCCGATCCCTTCGACGCTCCTGCTTGGCGCGCTCAGTGGGTCGAGCCTGGGGCGTGATCGACGGCATCTAACAAGGGCATCAACCGGAGCGCGCGAGCGCAGTTTCTTATCGTTCCCTGAATAAAGTGCGCGCGCCCGGTTATGCCCAGCGTTAGCAGCCGGCAGAAGAGTCATAGAAAAGGAGGGTTTCTCAATATCCGAAATCCATGAGGGTGGCTGTGTTTGTAGGGCGATACGGTACCGCGTTAATGGAACGCCACTACGAGTGTCAGCGTGTTATTGCACCTTTTGTCAACGGCGTACCGGTGGTGCGTTGAGCATTCATGCTTTCTTCGATGAGCAGAATATCGAGTCAGCGGGCGATGGGCTTACTACATACGAACAGCGCTCCGATGAAAGCAATCTTTGGTTGCGGTTGCACTTCTGCAACCGGTGCGCAACAACTGTTATGTTGAGTCTCGAGAAGTTTCCAGGCGTCCGCATTGTCACGGGGGGCACTTTCGACGATCCCAACTGGATCAAGATAGATAGGCACGTCTGGACACGTTCGGCCCAGCACTGGATGGTTTTTCCGCAGAATGTAGACCGCTTCGAAAAAAACTCTCAGGGGGCTAGAACAACACGATGAACCTGATTGGTAATCACTGTGCTGGTTTTCCCACACGTTAACTGCGTAGGGAAAAGCGCTACTCGCTGCTAGTTTGGGCGGGGACCCTGAGGATGGCGGCCAGACTATGAAACCCTAGATGGCACGACCTAAGTGGTGCCATACGGCTAACCATTGGGTTGAAAAGGACGCGGCAGACCGCGCCTCTCACCCATAACGTTAGGCAGCCCGGGGGAGGATCAGGATGAATTCGAAAACACTCGTATCAATCACGCTAGCGAGTCTGATTTTCCTCGCTAGCTCTGTGTTTGCGCAGAGCGACCCGCGGTACGTTCGATTCCCGGGATTGCCGCCATCGGTGAAGGGGGCGTTCTACATGCCCGACGCTTCCCAGCCAGCAACCCATGTTGGCATTCTCGTCATGCACCGCACAGCTAACTACATGGGCACGCTCGCCTGCACCGAACTGTCGAAGAGGGGATTTTCTGTTCTGTGCATGAACCCCAGATCAGATAACAACGAGGCATTGGTCCGCTTTGAAACCATGCCGCTGGATGTCAAGGCGGGCATGGAATTTCTCAAAAAACAGCCGGGCATCACGAAGATCATCTTGTGGGGCTGGAGTGGCGGCGGGGCGACGATGACCTTGTATCAAAGCGTTGCCGAAAATGGCCCATCTGCATGTCAGGGACTTAAGAAACTTGTTCAGTGCGGGAACGAGCTTGTCGGACTGTCACGTGCCGATGGTCTTATTCTGGTCGATTCGCATCCGGGAAATCCCGTGAACAGAGTTAGAAGCCTCAACCCTGCAATCACTAACGAAAGCCGGCCAGATCAACTGGATCCCACACTCGATCCGTTCCACTCCCGCAACGGTTACAATCCGACCGGGCCATCCTCCTTTTCCGAAGAATTTAAGAAGCGATATTTCAAGGCACAGGCGGATCGAATGAACCGCTTGATCGATTTGGCGCTGGACAAGCAGAGTCGCATGAAGCAAGGCAAGTATGCGTACCCAGATGATGACGCCTTTATCATTCCCAGGGGAGCAGGAGCGCTATTGGGAGCCTTGGATCTCGGGATCCACCACGCGACAATTAAGCCACAAAAGTTACTGAAGAATGATGGAACAATTGTGACTCGAGTTGTGGAAAGTGTGCAGATGGCCAGTCCCGAGAACGCCTCTCAAAACGCCACCTTCGAAAGCGGAACGCCTTTCCTAACCGTCAGATCTTTTCTCAGCGCCAACGCCATTCGGGCTACTGATTCCATGGAGGGAATCGACTACTGCTCCAGCAACAATTCTCCTCCCTGTCACCTGACGAACATCCGCGTGCCCCTGCTGATCGCCGCGATGGGGGCCGCCCCTTTCATACGCGACAACGAGATTCACTATGAGGTTGCGGCGAGCGAGGATAAGGATTTCGTGGTCGTTGAAGGAGCCGAGCACGGTCAAAGACCCTGCGTCCCGTGCGAATCTTCTCCGGGCCAGTATTCGAATACGGTAAAGAACTTCTACGATTACGCGCGAGATTGGATCAACAAAAGGTTCTAGCGTGTCGCGTTTGCGGCCTAACACCGCGTTGAACCCGCCGCCGCTGTGGTCGCTGTCGCGTCCAAAGCGGTGCCCTCGCTCGCAAAAAAACGCTCGCTCAGCGCGGGTTAACGCTTGGCCGTTAGGCAGCTAGCAATGCTTAAGCGATTCAGCGAAATGGGCTCGATCCGCTCAATTTCTCGGCTATGGAGACGACATACCAAGGCCTGCCTGCATTCATGCTACGCTTCAAAGAAACCGGTCTTAAATTCATTGTTCGCAATGTTCGCAATAATGAAAATGTTTTACTGCGGTGTCGGGCGGCTCAATCACAATGGAGAGTGACATGGATAAGCAAGCAAAGAATACGATTTGTCTTTGGTACGATGGCGACGCCGAAGACGCGGCGCGATTTTATGCCAAGACCTTTCCCGATTCATCCGTTGGCGCGGTGCACCTCGCGCCGGGAGACTTTCCGTCCGGGAAAAAAGGAGATGTGTTGACGGTCGAGTTTACGGTGATGGGAATTCCCTGCCTCGGGCTCAATGGCGGACCCGCGTTCAAGCACAACGAAGCATTCTCGTTTCAGGTCGCAACCGCTGACCAGGCCGAAACCGATCGTTACTGGAACGCAATCGTCGGCAACGGCGGCGAAGAGAGTGCGTGCGGATGGTGCAAGGACAAATGGGGCTTGTCCTGGCAGATTACGCCGATCGCCCTGACCAAAGCGGTCACCGATCCCGACCCCGCCGCCGCCAAGCGCGCGTTCGATGCGATGATGGAGATGAAAAAGATCGACATCGCTGCAATCGAGGCGGCGCGCCGCGGTTGAAGTTGCAATCTTCGAAGCGTGCATGCCCTTCTATCGAAGTCGTTCCGCGGCCGCGCGGCCTGCGACATAACCCGCCGCTGGAGCGGACCGCGGCGGCGGTATACTTCACTTGCGGTCGAGCGTCGCGCGTGCGCCACCACGGCCGCTCAACGGCCTTGCGTTCGGCGGCTCGCGGGTTTAGGAGCATAATGGAATGCGTGCCTGCGTTCAGGCAGGCGGTCACCCCCCGGAGGCAGCAATGGCAGGTGAGAGGAGTATCCTGGTGATCGGTTTGGATCCGACGCTGATCGATTTCTCGCAGCCCGGGTACGCGCCGGGTATGGATGCAGAGAAGGTACTGGCCGGCCTCAAAGCGTCCGACGACGAATTGACTCGCCTCGGCTACAGCGTGCAGATGTGTTTGACGGACTTCGGCGAAACAGCGGAGGAAGCGGTCCGAAACCGCCTGGAGCAAGAGCAATTCGACTGCATCCTGATCGGTGCGGGTGTACGAACGAACCCAAGCAACTTCCTACTCTTTGAGAAGCTCATCAATGTTGTGCATAAACACGCGCCCCAAGCGAAGATCTGCTTCAATACAATGCCGAACGATACGGCTGCTGCGGTAAAACGCTGGGTCTAAGGAGGGTTTCCTACGGGGCCGCCGCCGAACAATCGCATGCACCCGAGCGCGCGCAGCTGGGTTTGTCGATGACCCTTCGCCCGTCGCGCGCGCCGGGTGATGCTCGACGTTCGGCGGACCCCCACCTCTGGTGTTCTCGTGCGCTGTCGCCGTGCCCTAGAATGCAGGCCGTAGTATGTGCGCTCTGAATCGCGCCAATGGTCGTATTCAATGAGATGGTATCTGTGAGGCTAGGCATCGGCTGGCCGTCTCTCGCTATCCGAACTGGCAAGAAGCTCCGCTAGAGAGGTGAACAATGACATATGTGCGATATCTCGTGACCGACGTGCAGAAGGCTGTCGACTTCTATAGCACTCACCTCGGTTTCACGGTCAAGCAGCAATTCCCCGCCATGGCGATTCTGACGCGTGGCGATCTAACGCTCTGGCTTGCTGGGCCCCATGCTTCGGCTTCGCGGCCGATGCCGGACGGGCGCAAGCCTGAGCCGGGGGGCTGGAATCGGTTCGTGGTGGAAACTCACGATCTGGCCGCTATGGTCGCGAAACTGAAGACGGCGGGCGTACGATTCCGCAACGAGATCTTATCGGGCCCTGGCGGGCAGCAGATCTTAGTGGAGGACCCATGCGGAAACGTCGTGGAGCTATTTCAGCCCGCCTAGCCGAGTCCAATGAAGCGCGGCGAGCTAGGTCGAGCGGAAGACGCTCCGGACGCTGCTCGGCGCGTGTAGGGAGGGTCCCGGGCCGCCTAACAAAGCGCTGAATCGGACGACCCTATAACGCGCGGGCGGGACCACGCCCGCTCGTAATAGGGATCGCCGCTCAGCCGTAATGTTTAGACTTCACGAGGATACACGATGCATCCCGATAAGATTTGCCATATGTGCGGAGGCACGGGACGCAATATGGATGGTGACACATGTCCAATGTGCGGTGCACGAGTGAGCTACGGACGTGGAAGAATCCGAAAGGAAATCTTCGTGCAAGGAACAAATCATGACGAGTGGCCGATCGCTCACCCGAATCTGTTTGGGTTACCGTCACTGGGTGCTATGCGACAACGTGTTCGGCGGTCGTGTGCTGAACCCACCGCAACAATTTATGGGTTATGCGGTGGAGTTCAGGTTGCGCAAGATGCGATGCAGAGTTTGAAAGCCAGCCGCAGCCGAAAACATGGTGGCAATTCTGGAAATAATCCCCGCCTAACAACAGGCTGCATAAGAGCGGCGGCAACGTTTAATTGCGAATCAGAGTCGTTCACCGCCGTGCGGTGAACGCGAGCGATTAGACGGCAGGGAAGATCGGCCATCGTCGTGGCCGCTCGGAAAGGTCAAATGGAGGCGCTGAAGTTTCGGACATCGTTTGCGGGTAGTATTGGCAATCTCCTCGAGTGGTACGACTTCGCCGTTTTCGGCTACTTCGCACCTTTTATCGGCGCGCAGTTCTTTCCGACGGATGATCCGATGTCGGCGCTTATCAACACGTTCGGCGTTTTCGCTGCCGGCTATCTTGCACGTCCCATTGGGGGCGTGTTGTTCGGCCAGATCGGAGATCGGTTGGGTCGTACGCGCGCGCTTCAGCTTTCCATCTTTCTAATGGCTGTGCCGACGACGCTTATCACGTTCGTTCCCACTCATGCGACGGTTGGCGTTCTGGCTCCGGTGCTCCTCGTGATCCTGCGCCTTGCGCAAGGCATTTCAGTCGGGGGAGAGTTCATCGGATCATGCTGCTATCTCGTCGAAGCCGCGCCTTCTGGTCGACGGGGATTCTTCGGAAGCTGGTCGACGTTCGGCACCATCGGCGGGATGCTGCTCGGCTCGGCGGTGGCGACACTACTCCAGGACGTGCTTTCAACGGAGCAGCTTCACGCATGGGGTTGGCGTCTGCCGTTCCTCGGCGGGCTACTGGTTGGCGTCGTCGGATGGCAGATGCGCCGCGGTACGCAAGAGACGCCGGAATTTGTTCGGTTGCAGGACGCCGGACAGATTGAACAACGCCCGGCGCTCGAGGCGCTGCGGGAGATGCCGCTCCGTGTACTGCAAGTTGCAGGCATCGTGCTGCTTTTCGGAGTCGGTATTTATACGTTATTCGTCTGGATGCCGACGTATCTTACGCATTTCGTAAAGCCGCCGGTGCCCCATGCCTTGCTCATCAACACGCTTTGCATGGTCCTGCTGATTGCAACGATGCCGATCGCGGGATTGCTCGCAGATCGGTTCGGGTACAAGAGCATTCTTGCGATCGGGGCGCTCGCGACAGGCATTCTGGTTTATCCGCTCTTTAGGTGGATCGATTCCGGTACAACAGTGGGCACAGCGGTTTCGCTCGCAATCTTTGCTCTCATCAACGGCCACATCCAGGGAGCGATGCCCGTCGCAATGGCGGAACTATTTCCTGCCCGTCTGCGGTACAGCGCCATGGCGATTGGCTACAACATCACGCTCGCTCTCTTCGGTGGCACAGCTCCGCTCGTCGTCACTTGGATGATTAAGACATCGGGCAATCTCGCCGCGCCCGCTTGGTATCTGCTCGTGGTTGCCGCAGTCACGTTCGTCGCCTCTCTTACGATCCGACCCCACCAGGAGAATCAAGTAAGCGCCGCCATCGGCGTCGAGATGCGCTCTACCGGTCACTAACAGAGAACGAGCAGATAGCGTGCTGCGAGGCTGTAATGAAAGCATTGGATGGTCTAACAAACGGTTGCAGCGGACGGTGGTGATGGATAAAGTGCCAGGGCACGAAGTTCAGCGCGCCGCCGCTGAACCGGAACATTAGGCCGACAGATGCAAACTGCCGCAATCCGGAAAGCCACAGTTGATGATGCTTCCGGGATTGCATCAGTTCACGTGCGCTCATGGCAGGTCGCTTATCGAGGGTACATGCCCGATGACTTTCTCGACGGCCTTGACGTGGAAAAACGAACAAATATGTGGCGTGAATTGACCCAGGATCCGGACAAGATCATTTTCATCGGTGAATATACCGAAGACAACATAGTGGGGTTCTCTGCGCTCGGCTCTTCACGCGACCCAGATGCTAATTCGAGCACGGCAGAGGTTAGCGCAATTTATGTTCATCCGGAGAAATGGGGAAAAGGAATTGGTCGCGCATTGCTCTCCGCGTCACTCGGCGAAGTTCGAAAGCGCGGATTTGACCAACTTACTTTGTGGGTATTAGAAGCAAACCAACGAGCACGCACTTTTTACGAATCGTTTGGATTTATCCAGGACGGTGCCGTAAAGGATGACGACCATTGGAAAAACTTTACGATACGTGAGATTCGTTACCGGCTTAATCTGCGAGCGACCTAACAATAGGCTTGAAACGGATCTTCGAACCTGCTCGCTTCGCTCGCTGGTCTCGTCCGTTCACCTTGATCGTTGGCTGGAGAGGTTGGTGACAAGATGAGTATGATGCTGAAAATCTCTGCTAAATCAGGGTGCCTTCACGTAGGCGCGACGGGAAAGTTTTCGTTGGCGGAGGCGAAAAGAACATTTATAGAAATGCTCGAGGCTGTTGCGCAAAACAAGGTTGGGAAGGTACTTTTCGATGGCCGAGGACTCGAGGGAAGTCCTGATTTCATGGAACGGTTCTACTACGGCAAATTTGCGGCCGAGACCGTCGCCCAATTCGGAGCGAGCGGTGTCTCCCCTGACACAGAGTTTGCGTACGTTCTGGAAGTCCCGATGCGTGACCCCAGCAGGTTCGGCGAAGCCGTCGCCCGGAACCGGGGCATGCGTGTCACGACATTCGACCATCTCAACGACGCTCTCCGATGGCTCGGAATAGAACCAGCCAACAATCCGGATGCAGGCGACGGCAAATAGCCGCGCCTGATCCGCGGCGTTAGGCCGCCTGAGGCAAAACAGGTGGCGATGACTCATACGACTGTTTACTCGCCATTCTTACGTAGTACACTGAGGGCGGCCGATTCAACCTCGCAAGAGGATAAAACCAATGAATCCCCTTCCACAGGCAGATTCCGAATTGGAACAGCGAGCGTCGTCCTCTCTGATGGATGTGTTGATTCGCGCCAGTTTGATTGGCGTGCTGGCGGTGCTGTGCTACCAAGTCTTTTCGCCATTTCTGACGCTGATGGTCTGGTCAATCATCTTGGCGGTCACGTTGTATCCGTTGCACCAATGGCTCGCCCACAAGGTTGGCGGGAAGCAATGGCTCGCCTCGACTATTCTGGTGATCGTCGGCCTTTTGTTGATCATCACTCCGATGGCGTTGCTGATGAATTCGTTTGCCGACTCCGTTCGTCATTTTATCGGCGCTGTGCAACAAAACACGCTGGCAATACCCGCCCCGCGAGAGGGCGTTGAGAAATGGCCGCTAGTTGGCAAGCAGATCCACGATGTCTGGTCGAAAGCTCATACCGACCTGCCCGGATTCGTGCAGAGCATGCAACCGAAGATCGGCGAATTGGCCCAGAAAGCAGTTGCTATGGTCGCAAGCATTGGCAGCGGCCTGTTGCTGTTTCTAGTCTCATTCCTCGTCGCCAGCATCCTGATGGCATACGGTGAATCAGGCGCGCGCGGCAGCCGGGCGATTTTCGTTCGTGTCGCTGGCGCCGCGAGAGGCGAGGCCCTCGCCAAACTCTCCACGGCAACCATCCGCGCCGTCGCGCTAGGCGTCATCGGCGTCGCCTTCATTCAGGCAATCCTCATCGGGTTGGCGCTGCTGCTCGCCGGCGTACCGGCGGCGGGCGTGTTGTCGGCCATCGCGCTCGTATTGGGTATTGCCCAAGTGCCAGCCCTAATCGTCACGGTTCCAGCCATCATTTACATCTGGTCGAGTGGTGATTACCGCACCGCGGCGGCGATCACACATACCATCATCCTGCTGCTGACCGGCATGGCTGACAACGTTTTGAAACCGCTGATGCTGGGTCGCGGCGTCGACGCACCCATGCCGGTGATCCTGCTCGGCGCATTGGGCGGTATGGCGAGCGGCGGAATTTTAGGAATGTTTGTCGGCGCGACGTTGTTGGCGCTTGGGTATCAAATCTTCATGGGTTGGATCGCCACCAGTCCAAACTCGGATCCGGCAGTGTCACAAAACGAAGAGACTGGACCGGGCAATATTGGGCCAAAAACTTAAAGCCGTGTCCGATGTTCGGACAGTTCGGTTAGCGGCTTAACAACTCATTCAACCGGAGCCCGCGATAGCTCTCTTTTCATGATTGCTCTTTGCCATAAACTTGGATGCTGCTCGCGCGGGCCCGGTTAATTCGGTCGTTATGCCGCTAAGCCTCGATTTAAATGGATCATTCCGAGAAGGTTGTTTTCCAGTACCTCAAGAGCCGCGGCTTTATCAACATCGTATACGAGCCCGATGGCAATATTCCGCCTGACTTTACAATCGACGGCCGAATTGCGGTTGAAGTGCGTCGACTGAACGAGAACGAAAAAACTACAACCGGGCATCGTGGTCTTGAGGAAGTGTCAAAGCCTCTGACTGCCCTGATCGAAAAGGCACTCGTTGCAACAGGTCCCCCCACGTTTGGGGTAAGTTGGTTCGTTTGGTATTCCTATCGCCGTCCACTACCGCCTTGGCGAAAACTCGATATAGCTCTTCGGAACGTACTGCGAGAGATCAGGGAGCAACCAGAACTCGGGACGCGTAGAGTATGTGTTGCAGATACATTGCGACTCAGCTTCACTCGTGCAACCGAACTCCATCCGAATTTGCTCGTCCTCGGTAGCTGGTCGGATCACGATTCGGGTGGCTTCGTCATTTCAGACATGGTGCAAAACATTCGAATCTGCATGGCTGAAAAAGCCCTGAAGGTCTCCAAGGTGAGGAGCAAGTATTCGGAGTGGTGGCTCGCCTTTGACGACCGTATTGGGTACGGAGATTTGGATAAAGCGGATCGGAACCAGTTACGGAAGCTGGTTCAGCTTGACGTCCCTTGGAGCAAAATAATCCTGGTGAATCCCTTGACACCATCAGACGGGTTCGAGATGTGATCAAATACTGACCTGCAAACGGCATAACAATCGGATTGACCCGACAAGCGGGCAGCCTTGAGGTTATGCGGATGGAGGGTTTCGAGGTCCCCAGTCGCGCCGGATCGTCGTTGTCTTGCAAAGCAGCTCCAGCTGGGCTACCGCCATTGAGGGAACCCTAGGTGAACGGAGGAGAACATGTCGCTACACGGCGTTTCACACATCGGCCTCTCGACGCTCGACCTTCGAAGCTACCCGCACCTTCTACGAGGATGTGCTCGGCTTCCGCCTCGTGACCATTGAGCAGATCGATTTCGAAGAAGGGGGGAGTATCCGCCACGCGTTCTTCGACTGTGGCGATGGCCAACTCCTCGGATTCATGGAGCCTCGCGGGATCAAAGGACTACCAGCCCAATACGACACCGGCATCAATCAAAGCCTCGGCTTGCCCGAATGGTTCTACCATTTCGCTTTCAACGCTGGCTCGATCGAAGAGTTGCACGCGAAGCGGGCGGAGCTGATCGCCAAGGGCGTCAAGGTCACGCCGATCGTCGATCACGATTGGATCCTGTCGATCTACTTCAAGGATCCCAACGGCCTGCTGCTCGAGTACGCCGCGCAGACTCGCGTACCCGCCGACCCCCACGTGAGCGCGGGCCGACGCATTACGGCCACCATGCGCCGACCCTCCCGTATCACCGATTTCCGCGATTCCTAGTGCTCGGTGGCATGCATCGAGAACTCGCTATCGTGCTGGGTTCGAGATGGTGAGATGAGTCGCATAACCAGGCGATGAAGCTGACGGTCGCTTTCGGAGCCCGGAGCTTATCGCTGATCCGTTAAGCGCCATTGACCGGGAAAACGACGCCATAAGTAAGGAGTGAACGCCATGGCAAAGCCCTCAAAATTTGCTCACATCGTCTATCGCACTAGACGCTTCGAAGAGATGATTAGTTGGTACGAAAGCGTGTTCGAGGCTAAGGTGCAATACAAGAATCCCGCTCTTGCATTCCTTACATACGACGATGAGCATCACCGTTTCGCTTTCGGCAATTTGGATGTGCTCGATCCGGCCGGGAAGGGCTCCGGAGGCAAGTCGGATGCGGGCGTGGACCACGTGGCCTATACATATGCGAGCCTCCGAGATCTAATCGAAACGTATATACGGCTGAAGAAACTAAACATCAGACCTTACTGGCCTATACGCCACGGTCCAACGCTGTCGCTCTACTACAAGGATCCCGATGGAAACCGAATCGAGTTTCAGGTCGATTGCTTTGCGACGGCAGAGGAAGCCAACGCATACATGCGAGGTGACGCCTTTTCCGCCAATCCTATCGGTGTGAACTTCGATCCAGATGAACTCGTCGAGCAATTCAAGAAAGGGGTATCAGAGCAGCAGCTTCTCGCTCGACCCCAGGGACCGCCAGCGTCAATCCCGCGCGAGCATGGCCTTGGCACCTAACAGCCGGTTGTTGCCCGACGCCTATGCCTCAGCGCTGCGCGCTTCGTCGGGCGCGGCAAAACCGGGACGTTAGGCGCGCCGCAGGTCCCATCAACCTCAGTACGGAGAATTGGCCTCATGCGTACGATCCTGTTCCTAGTCGCTGGCTTGTTCCTAATGGCTTCACTTCTCATCGTGGCGAAGATGTTCTCCGAGCATTTTCCTTCGGCTCCGAACTGGGCAGTCGCCCTTGGACTAAGTCTGTGGCTGATGATCACTGCCACCAACATGTGGATAGGGGTTTCAAAGGCAGGCTACTCGGTGGCCGACGAATTGCCCATATTGCTCCTGCTGTTCGCGGTTCCCGCTGCTGCGGTGGTGCTGGTGCGTTGGCGTTTCCTCTAGGCTGCCTCAAGGGCACACGAATGGGCAAGAACCGACTCGAGGCCTTCAGCGACGGTGTCATCGCGATCATCATTACGATCATGGTGCTGGAGATGAAGATTCCGCATGGTGACAGCGTCGGAACGCTGGCACCCCTCCTTCCGGTATTCATGAGCTACGTTCTCAGCTTCGTCTACGTCGGCATCTACTGGAACAATCATCACCATATGCTGCACGCCTGCACTCGGGTGACCGGTGGCATCCTTTGGGCCAATCTGCATCTTCTTTTCTGGCTGTCGCTCTTTCCGTTCGTTACGGGCTGGATGGGTGAGAATCATTTCGCGCCTGTACCGTCCGCGCTTTATGGCGGCGTCCTCCTTGCAGCGGCCTTCGCGTATTTGATTCTTCAGCAAACAATCATTGCTTCGCAGGGCTCGGAGTCGCCACTCAAGGCGGCGATCGGCGGCGATTGGAAGGGGAAGCTCTCGCCTGTCCTGTATTTGTGTGCAATCATCTCCACGTTCCTGTGGCTGTGGGTGGCTCAGGCGCTGTACGTGGTGGCAGCGATCCTGTGGTTGGTGCCTGATCGACGAATTGAGAAGTCACTGCATGGCGATCGCGCCTAACCGCCCGGCCAACCCGGACGCGCGCGGAAACGCCGCGCCTTGCAAACGTCGCCGGACGTGCGCCGGTTGCCGGGACCGTTAGGTTGCTGAGCGAATCATGGTGACAGCGCGAGAGTTAATGAAGCGTTCGTGGATGAGTCCGGTTGGCCCAGGCGCATTCCTGTTTCCCGCTCTCAATGCTCTGTCTGGATGACCGATCCTTCGCTTGAAGTCAGGGGTGCGCTTTTCCATTTTCTTCTCGAGCGAGCCGACACGTCCCGTGTCGATCCTTTCGGGGGAGAAGAACTTTTTGTGTTTGTCACCAAATACTTCCACGATTGCCTAGCAGCACCGGCAGAATTGGCGGATGAGTCGAAATGGGTTCTCGGAAGTTTCGACCTTACGCATGCGATCGCATATTGGGCGAGTGACTTTTGGAAACAGCAAGACCGTTCTAGCAAGGGATGTGCTCGTCTGATGTCGTAGCTTCGGTCCGTGTTGTTGGACTTTCCACAATATCGGGAACTTTTAGCTACTGCACTCACCGACCATCTTTTCTCTCAGAAGCGGGTTCGCGAAGGCTTTACAGTGTGGGCTTCTGATCTAGAGCTGGCGCCGTTGTTTCCTGAACTCGGTGAGGTCAAAGCAACCTAACCCGTGGCTTAAGACTGATGTCAAAAATGCTCGCCTTTCAGGCTTGCTTATTCGCCACGGCTTAGCCGCATCGCGTTATCTTTCTTGTTGACCCCATCTGCATAATTAGGGCATCTTGATGCATATGAGAACGACGCTTAATATTGATGATTCTCTGCTACACGATGCTGCTAAGCTAACGGGCGTGAAAGAGAAAACCTCGTTGGTACGTCTCGGACTTGAGGCTCTGATCGCTAAGGAGAGCGCCCGCCGTTTGGCAAATCTCGGAGGAACCGAGAAGCAGCTTCGCCGGATTCGAAGACGGCGCCCTCGCAGCCTTGCATGATTCTGGTCGACACTTTGGTTTGGATTGAGCATCTCCGAGCGGGTAGCGAACGTTTGAAAGCTCTGCTCCTTGATGAGCAAGTCCTTTGCCATCCGTTTGTTGTCGGTGAGTTGGCATGCGGCACATTGCAAAAACGTACCGAGATTCTGAGTATGTTGAAAGCCTTGCCCGAACCTCATTTGCTCGAACATGAGGAAGTTCTTAACTTTCTTGAGTCCCGGCGCCTATACGGAAGCGGCATCGGTTGGGTGGACGCTCATCTTTTAGCTTCAACGCTTCTCACAGGGTGCGCGCTTTGGACCTTGGACAAGCCGCTGCGCAGGGTGGCTGCTGATTTAAGCGTGTTGCTCTGAAATTATCTCGGGAGATAACTCGCCGCTTGACCCGATGCCGGGTCAGCGGCCTAGCGTTAGCGGCGCCCTGATCAGCGACTGCTGCCAACGTGCTTTTGTCTCGCCTTTGGGGAACTTGTGGATGAAATTTCAATGAAGGCATTTATGCGAGCTTCGATGATTACCTCGGACCAGAATCCGAGAGAATCAGGCGAGTACGTTTGAACGTGGCTGCGCGCAGTGTTCTTGGATCCGAACGCCTTGTCGCTGTTCGATGATCAACATAGTGAAGAGGAAGAAAGGTGGATAACCCTGGGGTTGGATGAGACGGGTGTATTGTTGGTTATTTCCCATACGTATCATGAAGAAGCGGAACAGAGTGCGCGAGTACGGCTGATATCAGCGCGAAAAGCAACAAAGAATGAAAAGAGCAATACCAGAGGAAATAAAATATGAGACGAGAATATGATTTTTCGAAAGCCGTTCGAGGAAAATTTTATCGGAAAGGCGCCGAACTACGGCTACCCATTTATCTCGACCCTAAACTGCAGAGTAAACTGGAGCGCATTGCTCGCAGGAAAGGCAAGGATGTCACCGAGATGGTCAATCAGTTACTGCGGAAAGACGTAAAGTTTCTTGAAGAACTAACCTGAACCAACTTGCAGCCCTAACCAGCGGCTTGAGAAAGACCTTCGTGCCTGCTCGCTTCGCTCGCGAGCCCGGGCTCCTCAGCCTTGGTCGTTAGTCATCCCACGAATTGAACCAGTTCACTTACTAATGGGTGAGAAAAGCAATGTCGAAACTACGAGTCCAAAGCTTCGCGATTTCCATCGATGGTTACGGCGCTGGACCGAGCCAAGATCTCCAAAATCCGCTCGGCATCAGGGGACCAGAGTTGATGGAGTGGTTCTTCCACACCCGCGTATGGCGGAAAATGCACGGCCATGAGGATGGCGAGACGGGAGTGGATAACGAAATTGCGGAGCAAAGCTTTGCCGGAATCGGCGCCTGGATTCTTGGGCGCAACATGTTTGGTCCTGTCCGAGGTCCATGGCCGGACGACAGCTGGAAAGGTTGGTGGGGCGACGAGCCGCCGTATCACACGCCTGTCTTCGTACTGACGCATCACCCGCGGGCGCCGCTCAAAATGGCGGGAGGCACAGAGTTCCGCTTTGTCACTGAAGGCATTCACGCTGCTCTGGAGCAAGCGAAGGCAGCAGCGGGCGGCCGCGACGTTCGCCTCGGTGGCGGCGTATCCACTATTCGGCAGTATCTGCGCGCTGCCTTGATTGACGAACTGCATATGGCCATCAGGCCTGTCTTACTCGGATCGGGCGAGCACCTCTGGAATGGCATCGATATGCATGCCTTGGGCTATGAATGCACCAACTATGTCGCGGGCGAACGCGCGACCCATGTCTTTCTGGGCAGACGGGCATAAGCCGTCTGGATCGTGCGCCTAACTGATCGTTGCACGCGGGAGTCCATGTTGCGCATGGCCACGCGACGATCCTTATTTCTCAGCAGCTCGATGAACCCGTCCTGAAGGCCACCATCGGTTATTTTTGTCTCAGTCCCTTATGTCCAGCTACGCACCCCTCTGGTGCAAGAGTAATTTTTCTTTCCTTGAAGGCGCGAGCCATCCGGATGAGCTGGTCGAGGAGGCCCATCGATTCGGATTGCGGGCTTTGGCTTTGACGGATCGAGACGGCGTCTATGGCGTCGTGCGCGCGCACGTGAAAGCGCGGGAAGTCGGGCTCAAGCTCATCATTGGTTCCGAGATCACAATCGACGACGGTTCGACGATAGTTCTGTTGGCGCAGGATCGCGGCGGTTATGCCAACCTGTGTCGGTTGATCACCAAAGGCCGGTTGCGCTCGGAGAAAGGGGAGAGCGCTGTCAGTTGGGATGAAGTTTGCGCCCATGCGCCGGGATTAATTGCGCTCTGGGGCGGCGCTCGAAGTTTGATCGTCGGCGAAGCCGACTCCCATGACGTTGGGGGCAAGCTCCGCGACGCTTTCGCCGACCGCCTTTATGGCATGCTCACGCGGCACCGTTGCGAAGAAGAAGTCATTCAAGAATCTCGAGTGCGCGAGCGCGCGCGGCGCTTTGGCTTTCCATTAGTCGCCGCCAACGAAGTGCTTTACCACACGCCGGCGCGGCGCCGGCTGCAGGATGTGCTGACGGCGATTCGCCACGGCATTCCCGTCGCTTCTTGCGGCAGGAAGTTGAAGCCCAATGCCGAATATGCGCTGAAGCCACCCCGTGCTTTCGCGGATCTTTTTAACGACGATCCCACTATTATCAATCGCACGGTCGAAGTCGCCGAACGCTGCAATTTTTCTCTGGACGAAATTCGCTATCGTTATCCATCGGAAGAGTTGCCGAATGGCATGACATCGGCGCAGTGGCTGCGCCGACAAACATTGAACGGGGCGCAGCGGCGCTACGAAAATGGGATTCCCGATTGGATTGTCGTGCAAATAGAAAAAGAGCTGGAGATCATCGAAGCTCTCGACTATCCGGGATACTTCTTGACGATGTGGGAGATTATCGAGTTCTGCCGGGCCAATAATATCCTCTGCCAAGGGCGCGGCTCGGCGGCAAACTCCGTGGTTTGTTATTGCCTGGGTATCACCGCTGTCGACCCGGCACATATTGGGTTGCTCTTCGAACGCTTTATCTCAAAAGAGCGCGCCGAGCCGCCGGATATCGATCTCGATATCGAGCATGACCGGCGCGAAGAAGTGATCCAGCACGTTTATCAAAAATATGGCCGGGACCGCGCCGCGATGGTCGCCAACGTGGTGCGCTATCGCTCGCGCTCAGCGTTGCGCGACGTCGGTAAGACTCTGGGGCTTTCCGAAACCGCTCTCGATCGAATGGCCAAGTTGCTTTCTTCCTATGAACCAGTTCGCGCCGAAGCATTGGCGCAGATAGGGATTGATTCAGCGGGCGGCTTGCACGAGCATTTACTTCAGCTTTCCAATGAAATTCTGGATTTCCCGCGTCACCTATCGATTCACCCCGGCGGCTTTCTGCTCGGCCATGAACCGGTACACGATATGGTGCCGATCGAGAACGCAACGATGCCTGAGCGCACGGTGGTTCAGTGGGATAAACAGGATGTGGAAGATCTCGGCTTGTTCAAAGTCGATCTGCTCGGACTCGGCGGGCTGACTCAACTCGACCTTTGCTTCAAGCTCTTGCGCGAGCATCGTGGCATGGATCTCTCTATGGCGACGATTGAACCGGACGACCGTGCGACTTATGAAATGATCTGCAAAAGCGACACGGTGGGCGTGTTTCAGATCGAGAGCCGCGCGCAGATGGCGATGCTGCCGCGGCTTGAAGCCGAAAAATTTTTACGACCTAGTGATCGAGATCAGCATCGTTCGTCCCGGGCCGATTACGGGCGGCATGGTGCATCCGTATCTACGCCGGCGCCAGGGCAAAGAAGAAGCGAAATCGCCCCATCCGTTATTGGACACTGTATTGGAGAAAACCTTAGGTGTACCGCTGTTTCAAGAACAGGTGATGAAGCTTGCGATGGTCGTGGCTGATTACACACCCGGAGAGGCAGACCAACTTCGCCGCGACATGGCAGCGTGGCATCGCTCCGGGCGGATGGAGCGCCATCACGAGAAGTTGATCACACGCATGCAGGCGAAGGGGATAGCCGCAGAGTTCGCCGAGCGGATTTTCCAGCAGATCCGCGGCTTCGGCGAGTACGGTTTTCCCGAAAGCCATGCGGCGAGTTTTGCGCTGATCGCTTATGCTACGGCCTGGCTCAAATGTCACTATCCGGCGGAGTTTGCTTGCTCGTTGCTAAACGCCCAACCGATGGGCTTTTACACACCCGCGACGATTGTCGAAGATGCCAAGCGCCATCAGGTGATCGTGCGGCCCCTCGACGCACAGGTGAGCGCATGGGATTGCGTGCTCGAGAGATGCGTCGAGAGCGCCGGCGGCTTGGCTGTGCGTATGGGGCTGCGCTACGTGAAAGGTTTAGGCGAGCGAGAGGGGGAGCGGATTGCGCTAGCGTGCGAGCAAAAAACTTTTGTCTCGCTGGAAGATTTTGCTCGCCGCACCGGTTTAGATGAGGGCGCTCTTTGTGCTTTGGCTGAAGCGGGAGCGTTCGATAGCTTTCACATCGATCGTCGTACGGCGCTCTGGGATGCCCGCCGCCTGGCGCGCACACAGAAGGAATCCCTATCATTGCCGGGGCGTGAAAGGCAGCCGGGTTTCGCGCCGTTGAGCGACTTCGAAGAAGTGGGTTGGGATTATCGCCGGACTGCTCATAGTCCGCGGCGCCACCCGCTCGAGCCGATGCGGCCAAGCTTGATGCGCTATGGCCTGCCCGACGCGCGCGCCGTAGCAGCGATGAAAGATGGCGCGAAGATTCGCTATGCCGGTCTAGTGATTTGCCGCCAACGGCCCGGCACCGCAGGCGGCGTCGTATTCATGACTCTCGAAGACGAAACCGGTTTCGTCAACATCGTCGTGTGGGAAAGCGTCTTTCAGCGCTATTCGGTCCTGGCGAAGACGGTGAGCTTTCTCGGTATTACCGGCAAACTCCAAGTCGAAGACGGCGTGGTGCATCTGGTTGCGGACGAATTGTGGGAACCGAGAGTGGAACTGAAACCGGCGAGCGCGCCCAGCCGGGATTTTCATTAAAATTATAACATTCAGACGAGGACAGCGGCGCAACCATCGTCAATTCGCTTCACAAGGGCATTATTTCGGTAGAGAAAACCGACGCGGTTCGTAGAAATTGCCGTTGGTCTTTGCTATTTTATCTAGGCCTTGGGCGCATTGGGAGATTTAGATCGGCACCGCACGAGTTGTCCGTTGCTGATTTTGCTTTCCAAAGCCGCCCCGCATCTGAGATTTCAGCTTCATTGCGCGCCCGTAGCTCAATTGGACAGAGCACCAGACTACGGATCTGGGGGTTGGGGGTTCAAATCCCTCCGGGCGCGCCAAATTTCAATAATTGACGGTGATTACTCTAGTCGTTTCCAAGTCATGTGTCCAAAATGTTTCGGATCAGTTCTGACTTAGGATGTGAATAACGAGGACATACGACGGTGGACCCAGGTTGACCCAAGCATGCCGCGGAAGTGCGGTTGAATCGTTCTGGAGAATTCCCCACAGCGGCCGAATTGATCCCGGGCGGCTGCCCGTCGCTCCGTAGGCCTGAGATCGTCATCTAGGTTTGGAGATTTAGCTTTCTCGCTGACTCTCTATTCAAATCAAAGAAGCCACCATGACGAGATCGTCATCGGGACCTAAAGGAAAGCGTAGCGTGAGCGATCGGCCAGGCGATGGAGCACGGCCGACAATCGCGCAACATCAAAACGTGGCAACAAAAAGTAAACGCCTAATTGTCTGTCCATATTGCGATAGCAGCGCCGTCCGCCCATCTCATCTGAGGAATCCGATAGACAAAGCGTTGAGCTCACTTTTTATTAGCCCATACCGCTGCGGAGAGTGCCGGCACCGGTTCTGGAAAATAAATTAAAGCATTCCAGCACTCGTCATCTTCCCAACAATTGTCGTAGCAATTAGATGGCACCAACGCCGTGCTATGAGGGCCACGGTTGGGTTTTTTTCTTCCCGCGCGGGAGTCGCGTGGGTTCGCGCGTCTTTGGGTCAGTCGGAACGGCTGGCCCTTTTTTTATTTTTGGTTGGGATCCCCGGACTGTCAAACACGCCGTCGCATTGGCTGATCTGCAGCGGAGGACAGTGGAGGCCATTGATCTTCAAAAGGGCTCAACCGCGAGCGAGCGCTCGCCATGATCGAGCGAAAAGTGGAAGGCCAGGAAATCAAAGCCCGCCGGCGCCACGCCGCAGCGGCCAGGTCGTCGACATCTTCCGCGTTAAAGAAAAGCCTCGAAACCGCCGCCCAGCAGAGGCGGCGCAAGAAATTTGAATCATGCGCTCGATATGACCTTCCACGCGGTTTGGTACGATGAGGTGCCCGAAGGAGTACGACATACCCCGCACCCTGGAGAAGGCACCGGAACTGGGGATCTTACTGGCCAGACATTAAATGACCCAAAAGACTCCCTTAGCGCGTCTACCTGCTATTTGCTGAAGAGCGGGACTGTTGCCGGTTATTATTTGACCGCAGGCGGTTCGTGCATACGCGCACCTGATTCTAGGCCCGCCATTGGGTAGCGGTGCCTGTGCGTAAACACTTACGGCCGTTCGCGGCTCAAGGCGCCGTGGCCAACTGCCGCCATCCAAGAGGATAGGACTCAACAAGGTGCCTGGTTTTTTTGTACCCTCGTATAAAATACCTACCTCTTGTATCGTCACAGCAAATTCACTGAGGTTCGTCACTTCAATAGAAAAATTAATGCTTGGGTCTACAGCGCCCAGCGGGAACGCATGAGCCGGAGTAATCTTCAAGTTGAGTCGCGACCGGTCTAGAGCATGCCAGGTATTGAGGATACTGAGCATGGCGCCGAAAATTGCCAGAGCGAGCGCGATCGAGCCTGTGTTTATCAATTCGGAGTCCACTGCCGGTTTTTATCCCAGCGTTACCAGAAAAAGCAACCCGCCGATTTGCACCGGCTCCCGAACTGATCACCTCCGAGGGCGCAGGAGGGAGTTCATTTTTAAACTGAGCGACTGCCGCTTGAAGATCCTGCCGACGCCGCGGTCGATGCCCCGGCCCCTCCGGAAAGATCAGCCCGCCGATGATTCCGCCAATGGCGCCGCCGATCATGCCGCCAATAGGGCAGCGTAATGCGCTTTTTCGGCGCTGCCGGTGTCTCGTCGATCCGCCGGCGTGCCTGGGTCGGCTGTGTGAAGACTAACTTCGAGGTTGGTTAATCGCCGCGGGTGAGCCCGCACTTACCAAAAATGTACGTTTTTGCAGCCATAGGAATTCTTGGTCAAACTCGCTCCCGCTCCCCTGAAGGCAAAGAATGTCCCGGCATTGCCAAATATCTCCCTCAGACCTGCACAAATTGTAGCAAACTCGAGCGGCACCGTTTGTGCTCGGTAGAACGGGCATGGGCAATAACAATATCCTTGTTGTTGAAGACGATGCCGATTATCGAGAAATGGTTATGCTCTTTCTACGACGATCAGGCTACAGAGCTGTTGAAGCGGTGACGGGGCTTGAGGCCGTAAGTCGAGCACGCGTAACCCGTCCCAATCTAATTCTCATGGATCTCGACATGCCTGCGATGACGGGAGATCAAGCAACAGCGCGGCTCAAAGCGGATCCGTCGACGCGCAACATACCCGTGATCGTAACCACCGCCTTTTCCTACGGATCGCTTGTCGATCGAGCTATCACCGCCGGGGCGGACGAAATAATGCACAAGCCTTTCGCATTGAAATTGCTTCGTGCCGCGATGCAGCGACATCTATCACTCGACGACCAACCGCCTGGCATCCCCATGACACCCCGCGACCTCCAGCGATAAGCTATACGTGGCACCCGTGTGAGTCTATTTTGGGGAATCATCCCCCTGGGCGGCTCCTTCTTATTCAAACTCGACTTCATCTTTTTATTCGCGCAATAAAGCCGTGCGGCCTCCGGCACTTTATCTCCGCGTTTCACCTTCGAGCGAGCGCAGAGACTCTATCTATTTAATTTAATAGATCCGAGCTGTAAGCCCTGTTTTTGCTATCTCCACAGCGATTGCAGGTCATTGTAAAATGAAACCTTTTTGCCTATTTTGTCACCTTTGGTCACTTTATGGAGCTTCGGAGTCATCCACTCATGTTGTTTCAGGGTTCTTCAAATTGGCCACCGAAATGGACATCCACGTCCGGAAAACCAACTATTCATCCGAGCCGAGAAATTGGAGTGCTCGAGCAAGTAAAACGCTCCTCTGTGAATCCAGCTACATGCTTCCTTATGATTTCCCACGGTGGCGATTTTTATATCGGCCGGCTCAACTTCGATGATCCAAACTTTTGCCGTCAAGTCTCTGACCTTTTGACAGCTCACTATGGTCGTCCTCTCGCGGAAATCGGCGCAATCGATATTCCCTACACGCCTTAGGCACGGAGACCGCAGCGCTTGTCGAGGTGTTAGCTGAAAAGATCGTTGCATTATCGAAAAGTCACATTGTTCTTTCGCCGATCTCCTGAAGTAATTTCCGAGGATGGACTATAAGACTATCGCTAGTGCGGTGGCGCGGTTATACCAGGAAGGAAAGATTAGCCAAGACAAAGACAGCGAAGTTCAAGCTCTCTACGTATACTTTGTAATGACCAACCCCCAAATCAATACGACAACGATGGCAATATGGTAAGCAATGTTGGGTGTCGTGCGTGGACCAACGCCGACGGCATCGTGAATACGCCGTTAGCGTGCCGAGAAGCGCGAATGCTTGGCCGGCCAATCCGGCCGTACGTGTCGACGCCGGCCGGATCCAAGTTGATATCGGGGCCGTAAGAAGCACGAGTGCGATCACGCCTTCGGCGATGCGGGTCTTTTGATGTCGTATCCGGCGATCGAACACCCCGGAGTGGATGAGGGCAGGGAGAAAAGCCGCAGCCTCGAAGAGCAGGAAAGATCGAATTTCCCTCGCATAGAGTCGGCCAATGGCCGTTATGTGGTGTCCGTGAGCAGCGGGGATAACAGCTAACCATCCGCTTCTGAACCCGACGCGCTCTAAAAACAGTTTACTCAATGGTCACACCGCATCTTACATGTCACTCAAATAAAGCTTCGCAGGCAGCCCAATCTTGTTACCGCGCATTGGACGCGAAACGAGAATTTTTATATTTCAGTCGACGACAAATTCAGAACGCACTCGGCTGAAGAAAAATGTCTCCGCTCTGACCGCTGGCAATCCGGAGAATTCGCTGACGCTCAGGCATGATCACAACTGCCGCTTCAGAAGTACCGCCGCCGCAAATGCCGTTCGAGGTAGCGACAACACTGTGTTCCCCGAGAGCGACGAAGAGCTCAATTTTCTCCGCAGGCTTAAGATCAGCGACTGGTAGAGCATCCACGAAAACGCGAATCGTACAGGCCGATCCCATGAAACCGCTGTCGCGCTTCACGACGAGGCTTCCTGTATTCGACGCTTGAGCTAACCACTGTGGCGCCAAGATCCGAGTCTCTGGCACTACGGCCGCTTGATTGATCGTCAGCGGTGTCGTTGCACAAGCAACGAGGGACAACATCAGAAATACGACTAAGAAGCGCATAAGACCTCCAGACTGAAATCGGTCGAAGCTATACTATTGCAGGTCTCGATATCATTCCAGAGAAAAATTCTATCAACCTCCCGGCCCTTGAGTGCGCTGCAAAGCAGAACTTTGGCAAACTCAACGTGAGGTTCCAATTAGGCTCACAAAACGAAAGGAATAAGCGCCGGAACACGCCGACAGTAGGCTTGGTATGCCGCTCCGAACTGCTGATGCATCAAACGTTCCTCCAGCCGAAGTTTGCGCCACAAAGCCAGCGACGCAAGCGCGAAGGCGAGAACTGCTCGCCATTCACCTATAGCCATCGCGGAACCTACAAATGCGAGCAGAAGCCCAGTGTAGATGGGGTGACGAACCCAGGCGTAGGGTCCGCTGATGATGAGCTCGTGACCTTTCTTGATGGTCACCGTACCGCTCCAATTTGAGCCGAGGTACTGCCGTGCCCATACAGCGAAGAGTAAGCCTGCGGCGGTCAGAGCCACCGCAACATTAAATGACCATGTCGGCCGATGAGAGAAAACGAGCTCTAAGGAACGAAGCCGGTGAGTTTGGAATCGAAAAAAGCAGCGCAGCACCTGCCAGCGGGCCGACGTGTGAAAGGCGCGACGGCAAGGATTCATGCCGCACCGTGCGCTTGACGTTACGTGCGGAGACCCACCAGTAAGCTGTCCAACTCAGCCACATAGCCTGGAAAAAATGGCGGTAGAGCGCGGGCACGAGCGGTTCCTTTGGGGCTAACGTGGATTACGGTTCATGTTGTCCACTAAAATAGGCAGCCCCCGGACGCCATTTTAGCAAGATTGCAGTGATGTCAAAGCTACTCGAGTGATGTGCTGACCAATATGTTTCCGACATACCCGCGGGCAATTGTGAAAGTCTACTTCTCTTCCCTTTCAATCAGCGTCCATCCTATTTCGCTCGCTGGTCTGAAATCGGCGATAACCGAGTCGTAGATGCTTCTAAGATTCTTCCACGGATTTTCGTCGCGATAGAAACGGTGCAAGAACAGCATGTCTGTGAGCAGGCTGAGCATCCAGTTGACGTTGGTCGTGTAACCCAGAAGAGCGCGGCAACCGGAGGCTGTGAGAAATTTCTTGGCGAACTGCCTGCCCGTGCGGCCTTTGAGAACGTTGCACGCGGCGAAGTAGACGAGATTGGGCCTGCTGCCGTAGCCTTTGAACGCGTCGCATAGTTGCTGTTCGCCGATCGATTCGAGGACCGATTTCACTTGGCTCGGCGCACCGTGAAAGGCAAGATAAAAGATCGGCGCGTCGGCGGCGCCGGGATCGCGCCATAAGAGTCCGTCAGGAGCGGCGGTGTAGTGGGCGAGTCCACGTTGAGACTCGACAAAGCGGTGAGCGAGTTGCAGCGGTGGATCGTGCAGTGGTCCCATCGATTCAAAGAAGCCTTTAACGGTCATGGTCTGAAACAGACGGTTGTCCCAGTAGGATTCGAGAACCACAAGCTTGGAAGGAACGCGTCGCCCACGATCGACACCCGGCCAAGTAGGATGGCCAGCGCGAGCGCACGCTGCGAACCATTGCGGCGTGTCTTTGGCGCACTCTTCCACGCAACAGTGGCTGCACACGGTGCTCTTGCCGTCGTAGCAGCGGAACGATTCACTGCTTTGGATTTCGTGTTTCCAGTAGCAGATGTCGGTAGGCATGGGAGTAACGCAAATACTATTCTCTGTGTGGATATCGCCGGCGATGCGGATCCTAGCGTCATCGCATCTGATGAATTAACTCGCCGGTGGTCGCGGATACGTCTTTGTGCTGTGAGTCAGATTCATGCGCACCATCATTTCGGCGGTTTGGATGCTGGTCTTCAACGCATCCATGACCGGCACTCCGAGCTCCTTTTCAAATTCCTGCGGTGAATATTGCACCGGCACCATCGTTACGCCCATGGGCACGATAATCTCGGCATCGTGATTGTCGATCAGCTCGCGGGCGACCTGAATGAACCGTTCGCGCATCGCATCACGGTTCTTGGTGCTTTCCGGCAAGGGGATCTCGACGCTGCGGATGCCGACGACCGAATCGGCCACTCGCCATACGTGCATCTGCTTGCGCATGAAAGGGATGCTTTTTTCTTCATAGGCGATAACGCCCAAGCGATTACTCAACTGGGCGCCGAGGTGCAATACCGATTGTCCGGCGCCGATTATCGGAAGGCGAACCAAATTTCGCGCTAGCTCGACGCCGGCGTCGAGAGTTCCAAACGGCACGACCGCATCGTAACCGTCGGCTTCGGCCTTGACGGCCACTTCGGCGACAAGCGGTCCGGCGGAAAGCGAATTGACTTGCGAGTTGGAGCGGCGAAAAAAAGTTGCTCTGATGACGGCGAAGCCGACCTCTGTGCCCGGTGATGCGCATTTGAGCACGGCCTGCCGGCGCCGCTCTGCTTCTTCAGGCGGATATTCGCCCATCACAACCATGATCTTCATCAGCTTATTTCCTTTTCGTTGGATCCGGCCAAACTATGTCGTATTCGCGAAAAGATTGTCAATCGATTAGTCAAAGCGGCGGTCGCGCCTTGACAGAAATCGGGCGTCGTTATTTAGTAGTGCCTCCTATGAAAATCCAAAACGGTGCGCTCGGCCACATCGTGCTCAACGTCGCCGATCTCAAGAAGTCGGAACAATTTTATCGCTCGATCCTCGGTCTCAGAGTTTCTGCGCGCAATCTCGACACGAAGATGACTTTCATGAGCTACGGCAGAGAGCATCACGACATCGCGCTGCAGGCGCTGCCGAAGGGTGTGCGACACGTGTCTGGCAAGGGAGCGGCGAAGGTGCACCATTTCTGCATTTACGTCGATAGGAACGACATCATCGATAAACTCCATCCTGTTTTGAAGCGCCGTAAGATTCCCGTTGTCAGCGGGCCGGAGACATTAGTCGTGGCCGGTAATCGCTCGATCAGTTTTCTCGATCCTGATGGCAATCGGGTCGAGATCGCGTGCAACGCGAATAAGTTTAAATTCGACCACCGAAAACGACGCAAGTCGTGAGATTATGATCCAGAGGTGATGCATGTCGGCTGAAGCGGTATTGAACGGAAAAACCTTAGGAGCGAAAGAATTTTGCGACGTGTTGGTAAATGAAGTGAAGAACGGCCACGCGCGCCTGCATCATCCGTTCTACATGGATCTCTATGACGGTAAGTTGCCGTTGGAGGCGGTTAGGATCTGGGCCAAGGAAGCCTGGGGAATCTTCGCTTACAACGTTGCAATCAACACCGCCAAATTGGTGCGTTGTCAGTTATCCGGCATCCACGATCCGGAAATCCATAAGAAATTCGTCGATATCATTCATTCTGAAGTCGGCTATACCTATTTCGAAGGCTCGCCGCGCCCAGTGCTAGGCCATCGCGCGCTATTTCTTCGCTTCGGCGAGAGCATCGGTATCCCAGGCGCAGAGTTGGAACGCTGCGAGGTGGAAGAAGACTTCTTGCCGACCACGGTTCTTGCTCGCATCGGTTGGCTCGACATCGCGCTGCGCAGTAACCACATTTTGGAACAAGTCGCGTCGACGAATTGCTGCAATGAGTTCTCGAACCAGCTCACCGGCGGCAAATTCTTCAGAGCGTTCCGCGATCATTACGGTTTAAAGCCGCACGATATCGAATTTTTCGCCGAGCACGGCGAAGCCGATACGGAGCATAGCAATATCGGCTATGAGCTAGTGGAGCAGTTCGCCACAACCAACGAGTTGCAGGTCCGCGTGCTCAAAGCCCTGCGCAAAGGCCTGTCGATCTGGTGGGCCCTGACCGATGGGGTGGCTCGGGAGTGCGGGAAGCTGAAGTAAGAGTATCAACCGCAAAGGGCACAAGGCAGGCGATTTATCGTGCCTGGGCGAAAGAAGCGGAAGAGAAAAAATCGTCGCGCAAAGAACGCAAAGGAGATCGGTTGCATTCAGGTAGCTCGATCGAGGTATCGTCATGGACATTCTCTCGACATTTCATTTGAGGAAGTGGGTTAAAGACAACGCGCAGCTTGTTCAATCCTCCGTTTCGCACGAACAAACTGCTAGTTCATCACAAAGATTTCTAGTCATGATTCTGCGCGGGCCGAACACGCGGCTCGATTTTCATATCGACCCCGGGGATGAATTCTTTTACCAAGTCGAAGGCGAGATGGAGTTGGTGCTCAAGCCGGAAGGGGAGCGCCGGCAGGTCATCCAGATCAAAGAAGGGGAGATCTTCGTCTGTCCGGGCGGGTTGCCGCATTCGCCGCGGCGCTTTGAAAATACCTGGGGTTTGGTTATCGAGCGCAAACGGCGCGACGAAGAGCAGGAAGAGTTCGTTTGGTTTTGCGAAAATTGTGACGAGCCGGTGTTGTCGCGCGTGGTCAATCAAGGAAATATTCCGTCGCAAGTATCGGCCGTCTACGCTGAATTCAACGCTGACCCGAAGCTTCGCACTTGCCGCGCCTGCGGTTACGTTTTCCCCGAAACACCGATGGCGGAGCGGTTAACGTTCCTGGAGAAGAAATAACAGTTGTTCGATTGCTGCCTGGATCTCGCCGCCCTATGGCCAACGCCAAAGAATCCAAAGTCTGTTCTGTCTGCGGCAAGAGCTTTGCCTTGCGCGACTTAGTCCCGGGGATCGCCGTTCGCGACCTGATCGCGAATGAGATCGCGCGCGAGCACCCGGACTGGTCCCAGGAAAAGTTCATTTGCCGACCGGATCTCAACCGCTACCGGGCACAGTATGTTCATTCCCTATTAGCGTCCGAGAAGGGTGAGCTGAGTACTTTGGAACAGGAGGTCGTGCACAGCTTGCGCGACCATGAAACGTTGTCAAAGAACGTCGATACGGAGTTCGAGGGAGATTGGACTCTGGGCGAGCGTTTGGCAGATAGGATCGCCACGTTCGGAGGCAGTTGGACCTTTCTCATCTGCTTTGCCGGATTTTTAGTGCTCTGGATCGGATTTAACTCATTCGTTTTGTATGTCCGGCCGCCTGATCCCTATCCGTACATATTGCTGAACTTGATTCTTTCCTGCTTGGCGGCGATTCAAGCTCCGGTAATTATGATGAGCCAAAATCGCCAGGAGGCCAAAGACCGCTTGCGTTCTCAACACGATTACCAGGTGAACTTAAAAGCCGAGCTGGAAATCCGCCATCTGCACGAAAAAGTAGACCATCTCTTGTCCCATCAGTGGGAGCGGCTTGCGCAAATCCAAGAAATCCAACTAGAGTTGCTTTCGGAGCTCAGCAGAAAACGGTGAAGCTACTTTAAAAGGAACGGCCATGAGCACTAAATATCAAGATAAGTTTGGTTATCCAGTGGAACGAACGAAGGGAAAAGTGCGGCCGCACATGGCAGCGTGGATTCAAGATTTTATCAGGCACTCGCCGTTTTGTGTGATGGCGACGAGCAACGCCAAAGGCGATTGCGACGCGTCGCCCAAGGGCGGCATGCCGGGATTCGTGAAGGTCCTCAACGACAAGCAATTGTTCATCCCCGATGTCGCGGGCAACAAGCTCTTCCACGGCTATGGGAATATCGAATCCAATCCTCAAGTCGGGCTGATATTTTTTATTCCAGGGCACAACAATACGGTCAGGATCAACGGCAAAGTCAAGGTTATCGAAAGAGCGGATTTGAACGGCACCAGCCTTGAAGTTTTCGACCCTGATGAAAAAGCGGAAGTGTTGCAAGGCTTGCTGCTCGATGTCGACGAGTCCTACAGTCACTGCCCGCGCGCGCTCAAGTTTTCCAGGCTGTGGGACATCGAGGTGATTTCCAAGAATATGGCCCAGCCTCCCGTCGGTGTGAAGGAACCGGGGATTTAGCGTTAACTGTCGGAATATCGCGTTCGACAAGTTCGGCAAAACAAGAAGGATTTCTCCCTTCGGTCGAAATGACACATCGGTTCCGGACATCGTCAGTCTAATTAACCGAAGTATCTACCGTCAAACGTTGCGCGGAATTAGCGTCTCGTCTTTGTCGGCGGGTGACTCATGACCGTTCTTACGGAAAACGAAATATGCTTCATGGGCGCCCGCGACCTGGCGGACTCGATCCGTCACAAAAGAATTTCTGCGCACGAGGTCATGGACGCATTCCTACGGCAGATCGAACGACTCAATCCAAGAATAAACGCGATCGTTGCGAAACTCGATGACGACAAGTGTCTCGCGCTCGCCGATGACGCCGATCGGCGTCTGGCGCGCGGCGACGAAGTGGGGCCGCTGCACGGTTTGCCATTCGCTTTCAAAGATTTAGACCCTGCAGTCGGTTTTCCGATGACGCGCGGTTCGAAGATCTTTAAAGATTTTATGCCGGGCGAAGACTCGTCTGTTGTCGAGCGCTTGCGTAAAGCGCGGTGTCATTCCTATCGGCAAGACCAATGTCTCCGAGTTCGGCATGGGCTCGCACACTTACAACGACGTTTACGGCGTCACATTGAATCCGTACGATTTAACGAAAAGCGCCGGCGGTTCGAGCGGCGGCGCTGGCGCAGCGCTGGCCGCAGGCTTGCTGCCGCTTGCAAGCGGCAGCGATCTCGGCGGCTCGCTGAGAAATCCCGCCAACTTCAACAATATCGTCGCGCTTCGGCCGACCGTCGGTCTCGTGTCCTCCGCGCCGACGGCGCTGCCGTTTTTCGGATTTTCCGTGAAAGGGCCGATGGCGCGGTCAGTGGCCGACGTCGCTTTTCTGCTCAGTGTCATGGCGGGAGCCGATCCGCGCGACCCGGCTACTTATCCGTCGGAGCCAAGTATTTTTAGCAAGCCTTTGGATCGCGAGTTTAAAAACGTGCGAGTTGCCTGGTGCCCCGATTTGGGCGGTTTGCCACTCGACCGGCGTGTTCGCTCAGTGTTGGAAGCGCAGCGGAAGACATTTATCGATCTTGGCTGCATCGTTGAGAACGCTTGTCCCGATCTAAGCGGCGCGGAGGAAGTCTTTCTGACCTTGCGCGCATGGAATTACTGGCACACGCTCGGCCCGCTGTTAGATCACCATCGGCACGAAATGAAGCCGGAAGCGGTCTGGCAAATTGAATTGGGCAAATCACTCAGCGGCGCTGACGTTGCCAACGCGATGGCTCGCCACGGTGAGCTGATGCAGCGCATGCACGTGTTCCAGGAAAAGTACGAATTTCTTCTCTGCGCGGTCAATCAGGTGCCGCCCTTCGATGCGACGATAACATGGCCGCGCGAGATCGACGGCGTGAAGATGGAAAACTATCTCTCCTGGATGAAATCTGCGTATTGGATCAGCGCGACTTTCTGTCCTGCGATTTCCGTCCCCGCCGGATTTACCTCCGATGATTTGCCGGTGGGAATGCAAATCGTCGGCCGGTATCGTGATGATCGCGGAGTCTTACAACTCGCCCATGCCTTCGAACGGGCGACAGGCTTCGGTCGACGACGACCGGAGATCGCCTTGGGCTGATTCGGACCGTTAAACGACAGTTGCTGCCAGCCACTTGGCGTCACGTTCGTCATTCCCAAACGTGGCGCAAATCTTAAACTCACTTGGGGCGTAATTTTTTTGGTGACACGGGTGTCAACAAAGTGATAAGTTGCATCGACTTTACAGTTGACGACTTCCGCTCGACCCATGCACTGTGGCCTACCGTTTCGTCTGTCAAATTCGAAACTTTCGGGAGCGTTGCCAACTCCTTCTTTTTTCATTAAGTCGGATCGCGATTGTTTTTGGAATCTCGGGAGGCGCATGAAGCCATTCGCTGCAACGATTTTTTTCCTTATAAGCCTCTGGAGCATTTTCCGGTCTGTACCAGTTAACGCTGAGCGCGGCACTCGGTGCAGAGATTCAGCCTATGATTACGACTTCCGAATTGGTTATCGGTATGAATCGCTTTGCGTTCGGGCTGTTATATGAAAACAAGCTGGTCGAGAATGCAGAAGTTACTTTGCGGACCTATGACCTTGAGCGGGCGGAAGGTCGACCAACTTCGGAATTAAAAGTGCCGTATCAAGCTATCCAGAAAATAAACCAGAAATCTTCCGTGCATCGCCATGCAGACGGCACCGACCATGTGCACGGTGACGAGTCCGGTGTTCAAGGTTTATACGTCGCCCAAGTCGACTTTGCGCGTTCCGGTAATTGGGGGATTGAACTACTCATTGGCGAGCCAAGTGATTCGCCGAAAACAGCGCGGTTCGCCGTTACGGTGCTGGATAAGCCGGCGACTCCGGCCGTCGGCTCGGCCGCGCCGCGCAGCCGCAATCTCATTGCCCGCGATGTCAAGAATTTACGTCAGATCGATACCAGCCAGAAGCCGGATGTTAGGCTTCACCAAGTTCGGATTGCCGACGCTATCGCCCAGGGCAAGCCGCAACTGATCGTGTTCGCCACGCCGCAGTTCTGCACCAGCCGCATGTGCGGTCCCGTTGTCGATATCGTGCGGTCGCTGCTCCCGACCTACGGCAAGCGGATGGCCTTTATTCATCAGGAAATTTGGCAGGACTTTGCCGAGAAAAAAATGTTTCCGACGGTGGAAGAGTGGCGGCTTGACACCGAGCCTTGGGTATTTCTGGTCGATGGGAAAGGGATCATCCGAGCGAAGTTCGAGGGGCTCGTGACCGCACGGGAGATCGAGGGTGCCCTGCAACAGATTCTAACAGGAGAGGCGACCCGTCCGCAGTAGGTAGTCGCTTCCCTCATTCATTGGCAAGGAAGGAGTTAAACGATGGAGAAATGCGATTCTCGGAGCCGAGCCAAGTTGTTTGAACGTAGCCTCCCGAAGGTTTTCCGTGGCCTTCGAGGGGGCGAATGGCGCGCGGCACGGAGTTCGTTATGGACGACACAACGTAAATTGGTTTGAAAAAGGTGAGGAGAAACAGATGAAACGTTCGATAATCTCGATGATCGGGATTTTGACTTTCTGTGGAATCGCCTTGAGCGCTTCCTCGGCAAGGGCGGATGACAAAGATCGCGGGAAGAATGTAACCGTCAGCTTTGGCCAGTGGGACCCGAATGATCCTGACCTCTCAGCGCCGCTGGATCGGCTAGTTGGCGACCTGACTGGAGGTGTGGGTGTAAATGACTACTTATACCCGACAATGTCATATAAAGGCAGGCGACGCGGTCAATTTTATCATTAGCGGTCAACACGTCCTGGCCATATATGATGACCGAACCAAACCTGGGAGATCAATACAACTAATATAGAAGTGGAACTGCCACACTCGGTGAATAAGTTGTGCTACTAACGCCGGTGGAGTTCTTAATGACTCTATTAGACGAATTTACCGGGGGCCATGCTTCAGTACGCGCGGCTACCCTCCAGTTGCTTCTGCGTCTCGGCGCGACGGCGTCGAAGTAGTGCAGTTCTCAAAGCCCGGTACCTATCTGGTGATTTGTGCGCGCAAAAATCATTTTGTTACTTCCACTGGAGAATTTCAAATGTTCGGTTTCGTGAAAGTGCTTCGGAAGGCGAAGTGATACGGCGTCTTGGGTGATAGATAAGCGAGGCGGAGCCTAAGCAACTCCACCTCGCTCATTTCTGATATAGCTTCGCGACGAACCCGCTTTTCTCGATCTCGCGTAAAATAGAGCCGTCGATAAATTGTTCTGGCTTGGCCGCTTTCGCTCGCGGATCTTTCTCCGCCATCCAGGTGAGCTGGGTTTGAATCGCAGCGGGCGAGGGATGCGGCACTGGTGGATAAATTTCGCGATAGAGGCGATAAACTTCTTCCAATGCTTCGCGGTCGTCGATTCTCAGATATTTGCTCATCGCGCGAATGCTCGGCTCGGGATTATTCTTGACCATGTAAATGCCTTCGATGATCGCTCGCAGATAGCGGGTCGCCAGGTCCGGCTGGGCTTTGAGAAAGGCTCGGGTGGTGATCACTTCGAGTTGAGGGAACGGAATATCGTATTGCGTCGGATCGGCGAGAATCGTGAAGCCGGCCTTTTTGCCGATGTTGAAAAATTCCGGCGTGAGAACAGTGCTGTCGATGCTGCGTTTGCTCAGTGCGGATAAGCGCGTGCTCGTGCCGCCGGTTTGAAGGATTGTAACGTCCTTGTCGGGAACCAAGCCGTAACGCTGCAAGATGAGGCGGGCGGCGAGATCCGAAGCGCTGCCGAAACGGGAAACCGCCAGGCGCTTGCCTTTCAGCTGATCGATGGTTTTGATTTCCTTTTGCGCGAGCAGCGCGTAGGGCAACCGGCTCTCGATACTAGCGATGGACACGATGTCGCTGCCGGCGAGGTTGCTGCTTACGGCGACCGTGCCGCCGCCCATGGCGATCTGAGTTTCGCCAGCGGTTAATGCCTGGACGGTGGTGACGCCGCTTTCGATCAACACGACGTCGACACTCAATCCATGCTTTTCAAAAATCTTGGCGTCTTTGGCCAGCCAATAGGCGGCCATATTCGCGGTGAGCGCGCTGTAGGAGGTTTTGAGTCGGGTCAGTTGGGCAAAGGCTGGAGCAGTAGAGTGATGGAATAATAGGAAGGCGAGAATCGCGATTAAATTCAGGCGAAACCGAGCCATTGATTCCCCCGAAGCGGATCGTTAGCCAAGCAGAAACTCTATCAGCACCCGGTTGAATTCTTCAGTCTCTTCGATCTGCGGCTCATGCGCGGAGTGCATGAATCGGTGAATCTTCGAGCCTGGGACGATTTTTTGAAAGTTGACGTCCCAGTCACGCTGATTGAGCGGATCATGCTCGCAGGACATGATCAGTAGCGGGATATTGAGCTGTGAAAGCTGCTTGATGAATTCCTCCGTGGTCGAACGCACCTGATGCACGGGGCTGCGCAATCGCGCGGCGGATAATGCTTCCCAGGCGCCGGGGATGATCGAGGATTCGTAGCGCTCGCGGATATTTTGTTCGCTTTGCCATTTGGCATCGTGGTAAAGCAAGGCGACGATCTTTTTCATGTTGTCCAATGACGGCGTGTAGTTTTCCAGGTCGGCCTGGGAGGTTGTTTTGAACACGCTGGCGTTGCCGCAGATGGTCACCATTTTCTGGACCTGAAACGGCGCCGGCTGGCGCACGACGGCGCGGAGGATGACGCCGCCGCCGGCCGAGTTGCCGACGAAATACGCTTTACCGATACCCAGGGTTTCAAAAAATCGTTGCAGATGTTTGATGCGCATTCCTGCTGGGTCTGAGAAGCTATAAACTTTGTCTGTCTGGCCCCAGCCGAGGATGTCAGGAGCGATCACATGGAAACGTTTAGCGAGGGCTTCGATATTCGCGCGCCAAGTGATTTCCGCCGAAGCGCCGTACTCGCCGCCGTGCAGTAACACGAGGTCCGGGCCGCTGCCGGCTTCGAGGAAATGAGTCTTGATATCGCCGGCGACGATCGTTCGATGTTGGTATCCGGTCATTGCGCCAAATCTTTCTATAGAAATGCCACCCCGCCGTCCACGGCCAGAGTTTGGCCGGTCATGAAATCGCTCAACGGAGACGCGAGAAACAGCATGGTGCCAACCAAATCCTTGGGCAGTTGGACGCGCTTCAAGGCGCGATCGCCGACCCGGGCGCCGCGCATTTTCAAAATTTCCTCCGACGGATTATCTTCCGACAGCGTCGAGCCTGGGGCGATGGCGTTGACGTTGATGTTATCGTCGCCGACCTCGCGCGCGAGCGTGCGCGTGAAGCCGATCACGCCGGCTTTCGAAGTGACGTAGTGAATCCGTCCGGCGCTGCCGTTGAGCACGGTGCCGGAAGAGATGTTGATGATCTTGCCGGACTTTTGTTGACGCATCGTCGGCAGCACGGCGCGGCAGCAGAAAAACAAGCCTTTCAGGTTGACCAGCATCATGCGGTCCCATTCCGCCGGATCGATGGTGTCGATGCCGCCGCGGTTCATCGGAATGGTCGCGAAGATCGCTGCGTTGTTGACCAGCACGTCGATGCGACCGAATTTATCGAGCGCTAGTTTGGCCATGTCCTGCGTCGACGTTTCGTTGGCGACGTCGGTTTTCGCCGCCAGTGCTTTGCCGTCGAACTGCTGAATGACTTCGCCGGTAACTTTTTCCGCGGCGGGGGCGTCGATGTCAGCGACGACGACTTTCGCGCCGGCTTCGGCAAAGCCATGGCAGTAGGCCCGGCCGATGCCGTGGCCGCCGCCGGTGACAATAACTACTTTTTCTTTCAATCCTTCTATCATTGCGTTCTCCCTCGGTTTGATTTGTATTCAAAATAGCCCTAGTAGTTTTAAGGTGTCAAGAAAGCCCGGGTCGGAACGGGAAGATTAGTTGTCTCGACGGTGGAATATTAATGAAGGGTGAACCCCGATTTCTTTGGCCGCGCCCACTGCGCAGTTTGCAACTTGCTATCATTGAATGCTGCCTGATTTTCGTTTTCGCCGCGCCCTCGCTTCTGCGCGCCGACACCAGTTCGACGGACACCTTGCCGATGTTCGGTCAGCCGAATATCGCGCGCTCGGAGGATCTTAAAAAAGCCGATGAGGCATTCATCCGCGATTCGACGCTACGCTATGGCAACCGGCAGGCGGGGAGCAACACGCTTGCGGCGCAGGGTTGGGCCGCGGTCCGATCGCGGCAAGTTGATCTCGCGATGCTGCGCTTCAATCAGGCGTGGCTGTTAAATCCGAAAAACTATAGCGCCTTCTGGGGATTCGGCGCGGTGCTGAGCGAAAAGGGCAAGCTCGCCGAGGCGCTGGAGTATTTGGAAACGGCCCGTGAGTTGGTCGAGGATCCTACCCAGCGGGTGGCGCTGCTCTGCGATTTGGGTGCGGTTCATTCAGCGTACGCGGCACGGTTGCCAGCAGATCGGCAGTTGGAACGGGCTCAGCAGTTTGTTTTAGCCAATTCCCGGTTCACCGAGAGTTTGGACAACGATCCCAAATTTGCCCCTAGTTGGCGCGAATGGGCCATGTCGCTCGTACGATCAGGAACGTTACTCCGAAGCGTGGATCAGAGTGAAAAAAGCCCGCGAGTTCCAAGCCGAACCCTTTCCGCCGGAATTTTTGAAAAAACTCTCGGCGAAGATGCCCGAGCCACAATAAAATCGTCATCATCCATCGACGCCTATTTCTGCAACTCTCGTACCTATGATCGTCGGCGCTCAGGACTACAAGAGCACCGCGGGCATCGAGCCGATAAATTTCCGCCGCTACCGTTGCGCGAGCGGCGCGCCTTGCGGTATGTAACTCGGAATCCTTCGATGGCGATGCTTCGAGTCAAATCACTGGCGCGAATTTTGTTCTTGGCGCTGGGCCTATATTTGCCAGCGCAGGCGTGGGCCCAAGCAGATAAAGAACCTTCGCGTTTCCTCACCATCTGGGCCGGCATGCTGCCGCATCATATTGGCAGCGCCGCACGGTGGACGGCTGGCGATTCCAGGAGTCGCGCCTCGGCGCGGCCTCGGCGTGGCACAATTTACTGTCGAGCGAGATAGCAACACGGCCGAGCTTGCCGAGTTGCTCGCGGTCAAGCTGGGCGTGAGACTCGGCGCCAAGCCATTTCTCGTGATCGCTCATTTCGAGAGAAAATTCGTCGATGCCAATCGCGCTGAAGACAGCGCTTTCGAATCTCCCGCCGCCAAACCGTACTACGAAGCCTATCATCGCGCGCTCCAGGAAGCTTCGGCGCGCGTTCGGCAACGGTGGGGCAGCGGGCTGCTGCTCGACATTCATGGCCAAGGGGCGGAAGCGGACACGATTTTTCGCGGCACCAACAACGGCAAGAGTGTTGCAGTGTTGCGCCAACGGTTTGGCGCTGCAGCTTTGACAGGTCCGAAGAGCATTTTGGCGCAGCTGGCCGTGAAAGGTTATCGCATTGCTCCGCCCGACGATCAGGAACGTCGCTATGTCGGCGGCTACACGACGCAGACCTACGGTAGCCATCGTGGCACTGAGATCGATGCGATTCAGTTGGAATTCGGCGCCAATTTGCGCAAGCAGGCAAACCTCGAACGAACGGCAAACGATCTGGCGCAGGCGATCGAAGTCTTCGCTAAAGAGTATTTGCCGCTCGCCAAAGTCGCCGGCGATGAACGACCGACGTTGCAACCGTAGACTTCGTGCCCTCCGAAGTCCGGCCGGTCGGCTTTGCCGCGATCGCGCTCTCGGCGAGGTTGCGGCGGAAATATGCCGCGTCTTTGGAACCTAATCTCCGGAGGAAATTGGCATGGCTCTGGGTCCAACCTATGATTCGGCTAAAGCCAACGGCTTTGCAGAGCGATTGTTAACGACACTGAATGACGGCGCATTGTGCTTGATGATTTCGATCGGGCATCGCACCGGCCTCCTCGACGCCATGCGCGACGCCGCGCCGGCAACTTCGGCCGAGATCGCCGCTAAAGCAGGCCTGAATGAGCGTTACGTGCGCGAATGGCTCGGCGCGATGGTCACCGGACGTATCGTCGACGTCGATCCGGCGACCAACCGGTTCTCATTGCCGGCAGAGCACGCAGCGTTTCTCACCCGCAGCGCCGGCGCAGATAACATCGGTGTGTTCACTCAGTACATCGCACTGCTCGGCAGCGTTGAGGACGATATCGTCGAATGTTTCAAAAAAGGCGGCGGCGTGCCTTACGCTAAGTTTCCGCGTTTCCACGAAGTGATGGCCGAAGATAGCGGACAATCCGTGTTATCGTCGTTGGAATCGCACATTGTGCCGCTCGTATCGGGATTGGCCGAAAGACTCACGAGCGGGATTCAAATGCTCGATGTCGGCTGCGGACGTGGCCGAATCATCAACCGGCTCGCGGAGCTCTATCCGAAGAGCCGCTTCACCGGAATGGATTTGTCGAGCGAGGCGATTTTATCGGCGTGGCAGGATGCGGCGGAAAAAAAGTTGAGAAATATAGAATTCATCGTCGCCGATCTCAGTCAATTCGATGAAACAGCCGAAGCCGAGTCCTTCGACTTGGTTGCGACCTTCGATGCGATTCATGATCAGGCGAAGCCGTTAAACGTGCTGCGCGGAATTCGCCGCACGCTCCGATCCGATGGTATTTATCTGATGCAGGACATCAAGGGTTCGAGCCACATTCATCAAAACCAGGATCATCCAATAGGTCCGTTCCTTTATACCGTGTCGTGCATGCACTGCATGACCGTGTCCTTGGCCCAAAACGGCGAAGGCTTAGGCGCCATGTGGGGCGAAGAGAAGACGCGCGAATATCTCGCCAAGGCGGGCTTCAGCTCAGTTGAGAAGCACGAACTGAGTCACGATATTCAAAACAATTGGTACGTGGTGCAGAAAGTAAAAAGATGTCGAGTGATGGAGTACTGGAATATCGGGCTCGCGATCCTCCATCACTCCATCACTCCGGTACTCCATCACGCCGCTTGCTCAGGCGTCGATCGTTTGCCCACCGTCGACGACCAGCGCGTGGCCGGTAACGAAGGACGCTTCGTCCGAAACTAAAAACAGCACGCCGTAAGCAATCTCTTCCGGACGGCCCATGCGCAGCAGTGCTTTGTTGCTTGCACCCATGGTTTTGCGCTGCTCGTCCGTCATGCCTTCGCCCAAGGTCGGCCGCGGCGGAAATCCTCTGAAGCGTGGGGTCTCGATGGCGCCCGGACAAACACAGTTGATGCGGATGCCGAGCGGACCGTAGTCCAGCGCCATCTCGCGGGTGAGATTGATGATCGCCGCCTTGGTGGCGCAGTAGCCCGGATATTCCGGTGACGCCAAAAGACCAAAGGTCGAAGCCGTGGTGACGATGTTGCCGCTTTTCTTCTTGATGAAATGCGGCAAGACAGCGCGTGCGCCGCGGAACATCGCGTTGAAGATTCGTATTCAGCACGAAGTTCCACTCCTCATCGCTGTGCTCGTGCAGTTTCTTTCGAATGCCGGCGCCGGCATTGTTGTAAAGAATATCGACGTCGCCGAAGCTATCGAGCGCCGTTTTGATCATGCGGTCGCAGTCTTCCTGTTTGGTGACGTCGATGGTTGCGAAAACGGCTTGCCCGCCTTCTTTCTCTTTAATCAATTGGTCGATCCGCGGCGAGATGGTTTCCTGAATATCGCAGCAAACCACCTTGGCGCCTTCGCGGGCGAAAAGCCGCGCGGTGGCCCGGCCGATGCCGCTATTAGCACCGGTGATGACCGCGATTTTGTTCTTGAGCCTGCCCAAGCTGGGCCGCAACATTTCATGCTCGTCTTTCAAGATTATTTCCGCCATGATTTTCGCCTCCTGATAGGTTTCTTCGTTCACTTATCCTAGTCGGGTGAAATAATTCAACTGAAGATGTGGAACCTACAACGGAGTTGCTAGCAAAGAAACCGCAACAAGCTAGCGCCGCTGTTGTGATGCAGGCCCGGCGGACTAACGTGGACCGAGCTATTGCCTGTTGCCTAATGCCTCTCGCCTATTTCTTGTACAGTTGCTTGATAAAACCCGACTTATCCAGCTCGGCGACGAGGCTCATATCAACGTAGGTTTTGGGGTCGGCCGCGGCTGCCTTGGGGTTTTTGGGCGCCAAGTCATCGAGCATCGTTTTGACGCCGTCGGGATACGGATAGGGAATCTCGGGGAAAGCGTTATTATAATCTTTGTAGGCTCGCTCGAGTCCTTCGGGGTCGTTGACGCCGAGATTCTTTTTAAAAAGTCCTTTGGCGTATTCTTTCTCGGTCTTGATAATATGGATCGCTTCGACCATGGCGCGGACCAGTTTCAACATCAACGGACGCTTTGCTTTGACGATGCTTTCGCGCGAAAGAATGCCGTTCCACCAAAACGGAATTTTTAGGTCGCTGATGTTGTAAAGATTGCGGAAGCCGAGCTTTTCCGCCTGGGTTAAGAACGGTTCCGGTATGATCGTAAATTGCGTGATGCCTTTCGACAACGCCGCGAAGCGCTCGGCCGTGCCCCCCGTGGGAATGATTTTTACATCCTTATCCGGGTCGATTCCTAATTTCTTCAAGGCGAGGCGCAAACCGAGGTCCGAAGTGCTCCCCAATCGATTGACGCCGGCGGTTTTTCCCTTGAGCTGCTCCACTGCGGTGACGCTCGACAAGGATACGATATGATCGACAAACGTCGGCACGACGCCGAAGATCATCACGGTGTCGGCACCGGCCAGACGGGAACTCGTCAGCGTTGTCACGGAGATACTGGCCGCTTCGATTTCGTTAGCGAGCAAAGCTTGCAGCACCGTCGGGCTCGCGTTGATCGCGATAATCTCCGGTGTGACTCCTTGTTTTTGCAGGAGCTTGCGATCTTCCATCACCCAGATGGGGCTGTTCGTCGGGCTAAAGCCCGCCCACGCAAGGCGCAGCTTTTCTTGCGCAATAGCTGCGGAGACGACGGAAAGTAGAACTACCAGCGTCAGGAGCGAAAACGCCCAGCGGTACAACATCAGGATTGCCTCCTTGTCAACTTAGACGCGCCGGCTGACATAATGCTCGAAAAAAAAGTCAGGTCAAGATGGGCGACGATCCTACACTCGTTGGACGCTCGGCGAAAAGCAAATAACCACGAGGTCCGCGTTGACTCAAGGGTAGGTTTGATATAGTAGAGGCACCGGTTCTGTCGGAGGGAGATCGACATGGCGAAAAAGGGAATCCTCGTAACCGGAGGCTCGGGTTTGGTCGGGGCTTACGCGGTTGCAATGTTGCTCGAGCGCGGCGAAAGACCCGTGGTTTTCGACGTGGCGCTCAATGAGCGTTTGCTCAGCGCCGTCGGCGTCGACACCGGCAAAGTGACCCTGATTCGCGGCGACATGATGGATCTGCCGGCGATCATTTCGGTGATCCGCGAGCAGGATTGCGATCGCATCATCCACCTGGCAGCTTTCCTTGGCGAAGAAGTTCAGCGCCGCCCCTACAGCGGCGTGCATCTGAATTTCATGGGCACGGTCAACGTATTCGAAGCGGCGCGGTTGGAAAAAGTTGCGCGCGTGATTTTCCCGAGCTCGGGGACGGTTTATCTCGGTTCGCTCGGCGAGGGGCTGGCCAAGATCGATGAGTCCATCGCCATGAATCCGCCGTCGGTGTATGCGGCGACCAAAGCGAGCTGCGAATTCATGGGGCGCGCCTATGCAAAGCGCTATGGCTTCGAGTTCATCTGTCTGCGTTACACCGGCGGGCTCTACGGACCGTCGCCGGCAAGCCTCAAAGCGACGCGCGAGATCGCGATCCAACAGATGATTCGCGCCGCGGTCAAAGGAGAAACTGCTAAAATCAACTGGCCCTACGGCCCTGCCGAAATTCTCTATGGTAAAGACGCCGCCAAAGGCACCGTCCTAGCGGCGCTCCAAGATAAATTCAAAGACACGCTTTTTCATATCGGTAACGGTATCATGCTGAGCGGTGACGACATCGCCGCGGCGGTTCGCAAAGCCTACCCCGGGTCAAACGTCGATTTGATCCGAGGAAACAATCCCATGCCGTACCCGGACTCGCGCCTGGCCAGCGACTTCTCCCGTGCCAAGGAGCAACTCGGCTATGAACCCGACTACTCCATCGATAAAGCCGTGGTGGATTATGGGGTGACGTTAAGGCGCCTGGAAAATCTTTGAGCGCTTGGCCGGGCACGCACTGAAGTCTTCCCCAAACTGATTCGTCTAATAGAAGCTACCGCAGGAGCGACCGAGCGGAGCAGCTACATGGAGGTTCAAAGCAACGTATGCGAATGAGACCGCTGTTTGTTTTAGTGGTACTTGGATTATCGATGGCGCCTGGCTTGGGATGGGCGGCCCAGGCGGCCAAACCGGCGTTCGACGAGAAAACCGTAGCGAGTTTTTATCGCGGCAAGACCGTGCGCATCGTCGTCGGCTTTTCGGCCGGCGGCGGTTACGACCAGTATTCGCGGGTGATCGCGCGCCATCTTGCCAAATACATTCCCGGCAGTCCGGCGGTAATCGTCGACAACATGCCGGGAGCCGGCAGCATTATCGCCGCCAATCACGTCTACAATGCGGCGCCCAAAGACGGCACGGTGGTCGGTAATATTTCGGGACCCATCGTGCTCGAGCAGCTTTTCGGGGCGCCGTCGGTCCAGTTCGATATGGGAAAGTTTCGCTATCTAGCGGTCCCCGTCAGCGAAAGTTACATGATGATTGTCACCAAGCGAACTGGAATCACCAAATTCGATGAGCTGCGCGGGGAGAAGGGAAAGCAAGTGACCCTGGGCGCGATCCCCGGTTCGACTGTCGAGCACGCGCCGGTCCTGGTTAAAGAGGTGCTCAACACCAATCTTAAGATCGTCTCCGGCTATAAAGGCACGGCCGATGTCCGGCTGGCCCTCGATAGCGGCGAGGTCGACGGTTTTTTCAATACCTGGACTTCGTCCAAAGTAACCTCCTTGGACAAAATAAAGAGCGGAGAATGGGTCGTATTGGCGCAGCTCTGCGAAAAGCCGATGAAGGATCTGATCGTGCCTAACGTGCCGACGATTCCGATGATCGCCAGATCCGAAGAGCAGCGGTTGCTGCTCAAATACGGCACCAGCACGCCGAATGATTTCGGCAAAGTTTACGTATTGCCGACGGGGACGCCGGCTGATCGTGCCCAGGCGCTCGAGGTCGCGTTTGAACGAGCGATGAAAGACAAAGACCTTTTGGCCGAAGCCGAGAAAGGCCATCTGGACTTCGATCCGCTGATCGGCAATGCCGTGCATAAGCTTGTCACCGAGTTTTTGGGCATGCCGCGCGGACGTGAAAAATAAACTCCAAACCGTGCTGAAAACGCCGGTGAAAAAATGACCGAAGCGTAGAAGGTAATGTTACGACCGTAAAAGGAGGATCGCGATATGTTGAGAAGAGTAGTCTGGCTGTCTTCAATCTTAATCGTTCTTTTGAATGTTGGAGCGGCACCGGTTTCGGCTCAAACTGAAACTATCGACGAGCTCTACAAGAAGGCGCTGAAAGAAGATGGCGTGCTCAACTGTTATTGCTCGCTCGCCCAGATCAATGCGGAGAAAATCTATCCGGTTTTTGAAAAGCGCTTTCCCGGCATCAAAATCAATCATGTCGACGCTACTTCCGACAAACTATCGGCCCGCGCGATCACTGAAGCGCGCGGCGGTAAGACGTTCGCGGACGTCGTCGAGTTCGGGTTGGAAGACATCAACAAGATTTACGAGCAAGGACTAATCTTGGAAAAGGTTCCGCCGGAGGTGGCCGCCTATCCAGCTAACTTGAGAGGTTCTTACTGGGCGGCCAACAACCTGATTTTTTTCGTCGGAGCATGGAACACGGCACAGGTGAAGAAAGACGAGGAGCCGAAATTCTTGGACGATTTCGGCGATCCGCGTTGGAAAGGGCGCTTGATCGCCGAACCGCGGGATTACGAGTTCCTCGTTGCGCTAAACCACAAGCACAAGAGCCTGGAAAAAGCTCGCGCCGTGCTCGCCCGAATCGCGGCCAATAATGTCGAGTTTCACAAAGGCCATTCGCAACTCGCGGAATTGCTGGTGGCGGGCCAGGCCGCGGCTTGTTTCACCTGCTATTCGCACCATTATCCCGAACGCAAACGCAAAGGCGCGCCGGTGGATTACATGCTCAGCGAAGGCGCCGCCGGCATCATTGCCGTGGCGGTCATGAAAAATGCGCCCCATCCGAATACTGCTTGGCTATTCAATCGTTGGGCGGCCTCGGAAGAAGGACAAACCGTTTACTCCAAAGGCGGACGAACCCCGGCCCATCCGAAAGTCGAGCCCACCGAAAAGATTCGACCGGCGGTTATTTATCCCGTCGGCGTCGAAGACCTGAAGCAGTATTCGAAATACGAAAAGGTTTGGAAAGAAGTATTCAAACTAAGATGAGCCGCATAGCGGCGCGATGACAAATGGGCCGTTAACCAAGGAGGAATGATGTCAATGAAGACTAGTAAGGCTTCCTTAAAGATCGTCAGCGTGATTCTTATCTATGTTCTCTGCGTGATGGCAGCGCCGGCGGGCGCGCAGTCGATGGACGAACTGCACAAGGCGGCGGTTAAGGAAGGCGGGGTGGTTAATTTCTACGGCACCCTCGCGCAAATCAATGCGGAAAGAATTTTGCCGGTATTTGAAAAGCGCTTTCCGGGAATCAAGGTCAATCACGTCGATGCCACGGCGGACAAGCTTGCTGCCAGGGCGATCACTGAAGCTCGCGGCGGCCGAGTATTTTCCGATGTCTTTCAAATGGCCCTGGAAAATGTCCTTCAGGTGATCGATCAAAAGCTGGTGGTTGACTGGCTCCCACCGGAAGCGGCAGCGTATCCCGCCACTCTCAAGGGGGCGAATTGGCTGGCCGCCGACATGGTGATCATAACCGCCTCATGGAATACGAACCTGGTAAAAAAAGAAGATGAGCCGAAGCAATTCGACGACCTTGCCGATCCCAAATGGAAAGGGAAATTGATCGCCGAAGCACGGGACGTCGAATTGCTAATCGGTCTCGCTACGCACAAATACAAAAACGACGAGAAAGCGTTCGATTATATTCGCAAGCTGGCCGCTAACAATGTCGAATTTCACAAAGGCCATTCCGAGCTCGCCGAATTCCTCGTCGCCGGCCAAGCAGCCGCCTGCGTGACCTGTTACGCGCACCACTATCCGTCGCGAATTAAAAAGGGCGCGCCGCTCGGATACATGCTCACCGAAGGCATCGCCACGATCACCGCTGATGCCTTGGCCAAAGACGCTCCTCATCCCAACGCTGCCAAGCTGTTTTACCGCTGGTCCGCCAGTGAAGAGGGACAAAAAGCTTACGCCGCAGGAGGACGCTTGCCGCCGCATCCCAAGGTGGAACCGGTGGATAATATACGTCCTGCCAAGCTCTATCCGATCGGCACTACGGAGATTAAACAGTGGCCGAAATACGAGAAGGTTTGGAAGGAAATTTTTAAACTGCGCTGACGCCGTCCATTGGACATTATTGACTCGCGAGGAAATTATAGTATTAGGTAACCCGACTTTAACAAAATATTTATTTCCGGAGGTTTTCCGAATGGCGGTGTTTCGTTGGTTTCATAAAAGCTTCGCTGTCCTGTGGGTTGCGCTTGCAGCGAACCTGTTTTTACCTGGTCTCGGGCTAAGCCAGAGTCTTGACGAACTCCATAAACTGGCGGTTAAGGAAGGCGGGACGCTCAATTTCTACGCGACCTTGGCCCAGATCAATGCCGAAAAAATTATTCCTGTGTTCGAAAAACGATTTCCGGGAATCAAGATCAACCACGTCGATGCGACCTCGGATAAACTCGTTGCTCGCGCGGTGACCGAGGCGCGGGGCGGAAAGACGCTAGGCGATGTCTTGCAGGTGCCGCTCGAGAATGTGAGTCAGGCGCACGATCAAAAGCTCTTGCTGGAAGTGACCCTTCCTGAATCCGCGGAATATCCGCAGGGAATGAAGGGAAGCTTCTGGGTGGCCTCGGATCTTCAATTTATCATTGCGGCTTGGAACACCGGCCTGGTGAAGAAAGAAGAAGAGCCAAAGCAATACGAGGACTTTGCCGATCCCCGCTGGAAAAACCGCTTGATCGCGGAACCGCGCGATCTCGAAATGCTGATGGGCTTCGCAAAATACAAATATAAGAGCGACGAGAAGGCGATCGAATTGTGGCGCAAGATCGCCGCCAATAACGTCGAGTTTCATTCCGGTCATTCTCAATTGGCGGAGCTGCTGGTCGCCGGTCAGGCGGCAGTCTGTTTGACCTGCTACTCCCATCACTATCCCGCCCGCATCAAGAAGGGCGCGCCCGTCAACTACATGCTGAGCGAAGGCGTGGCTTCGATCAATGCGACGGCTGTTTTCAAAAACGCGCCGCATCCGAATACGGCACTACTTATATGCGCGCTGGGTAGCCAGCCAGGAAGGCCAAAAGGCCATGGCGCAAGGAGGGCGCACGCCGGCCCATCCTAAAGTCGAACCGATGGACAAAACCCGAACCGAAAAGATCTATCCCATCAGTGTCGCGGATATTAAGGAATATCCGAAGTACGAAAAGATCTGGAAGGAAATTTTCAAACTGAGATAGCGCAGTGATATCTCACTGCGCCCATCTTTCGAGGCTCATTTATGGCGACTGCAGCAATTCCCCGTACCGGGAAAATGACCATGAGCTTGGATCCGGCGCTGCTGATCCCCGTGGTCGGCGCCGGCGTCCTGGTTTATCTAGCAGTTCTGCCGCTGCTGATGCTGTTGGTCGGCAGCTTTCAGGCGGAGGTGGCGCCACGGGAGTTTGTTTACACGCTCAAGAATTATCATGCTGCGTACGCCAGCGAATATACCTATTCGACTTTTCTCAACTCGTTGATCTTTGCCTCGGGCTCCGCCGGGCTCAGTTTCATTTTCGGCACCATGCTCGCCTGGCTGACCGAGCGGACCAACACGCCGCTACGCGCTATCTTCGTTCCACTCGCCGTGGTGCCGTTGATTCTTCCCGGTGTGCTGGAATCGATTGCGTGGATATTTTTGTTAAGTCCGAAGTTCGGTTATCTCAACGTCTGGTTGAAGAGTTTGTTCGGTCTCCAGTCGCCGCCATTCAATGTTTTTTCCTTGCCGGGCATGATCTGGGTGCACTCGGTGGGACAGGTGCCTCTGGCTTTTCTGCTGATGGTGGCGGCGTTCAAATCCATGGACCCATCTTTGGAAGAGTCGGCGATGATGTCCGGCGCCAATACCTGGCAGACGTTTCGCCGCGTAACTTTGCGCTTGCTCATGCCGACGGCGGGTTCGGTGGTGCTGATCCTGTTCGTGCGCACGCTGGAATCCTTCGAGGCCCCGGCGCTGATCGGCATCCCGGCGCGTATTTACGTATATACCAGCGAAATCTTTCTCGCTTTCAATGAGTATCCGCCGGACTACGGGCGTGGCGGTGCTTTAGCAGTCGGTTTGCTGCTTTTGAGCGCGATCGGTGTATGGCTGTATACGCGTGCGACCAAGGAAGGAAAGAAGTTTCAAACCGTCACTGGCAAGGCGTTTCGGCCGCGCCAGTTCGATCTCGGCGGCTGGCGCTGGGTAGGTTTCGGCTTTCTGACGGGTTATTTCATCTTCGTCGTGCTGCTGCCGTTTTTGGTGTTGTTCTGGGCGTCGTTTCTGCCGTTTTTCGCCGCGCCGAGTTTGGATGCGGTGAGCAAGCTCAGTCTCGACAATTACCGTTATCTTGGCGGCTTTCGGCCCTTCTGGGATGCCTTGCAAAACAGTATCCTGCTGGCAACCTTGACAGCCACGGTGGCGATGATACTGACTTCGCTGGTCGCGTGGATCGTTTATAAGAGCCGTTTGCCCGGTGCCTGGATCTTGGATTTTCTCGCTTTCGTGCCGATCACTATTCCCGGCATCGTCATGGGGATGGCGCTGATTTTACTCTACGTCGCCTTTCCGATTCCGATCTACGGCACGATCTGGGTTTTGCTGATCGCCTACGTTACCCGGTTTATTCCATACGGCATGCGGGCGGCGTCAGGGTCGATTTTGCAGATCCACAGCGAGTTGGAGGAGGCGGCTTCCGCTTCCGGCGCTTCTTGGTGGGAAACCTTCAAGCGCGTGACTCTGCCGCTTTTGCGGCCCGGGTTGGTGGCGGGATGGATTTATATCTGCATCGTGTCGTTTCGGGAATTTTCCACTTCGGTTTTGCTGGCCACGGGCGAAAGCCGCGTGCTCTCGATTCTGCTCTTCACCATGTTCGAGCAGGGGCAGGTGACCGTTGTCGCCGCCATCGGTGTGTTGATGATTGCTACCTTGCTGTCGATCGTGGCGGTATTCTATAAGCTCACCGGCAAGATCGGCATTCAAACCTGAAGGACTGGTAAGGCAAACCTTGTGATTGAAATTAAGTCGCTAGTAAAAATTTACGAAGACGGCGCTAACGCCGGCGTCAAAGCCGTCAACGATATTTCTTTTAACGTCGAAGAAGGGCGCTTCTATACGCTGTTGGGCCCATCGGGTTGCGGCAAGACGACCACTTTGCGCTGCATCGCCGGATTGGAAAAGGCCAACGGCGGTGAGATCCTCGTCGCCGGCAAGAAAGTCTTTTCGGCGCTGGACGGCACCTTCGTGCCCGCCTACCGCCGTCCCATCGGGATGGTTTTTCAAAGCTATGCCATCTGGCCGCATATGACGGTGTTCGAAAACGTCGCGTTTCCGCTGCGGGTCGGCAAGCAGCGGCTGAGCAATGCCGAGATTCAGAAAAAAGTTTCTACGGCGCTCGAACAGGTCGAGTTGTCCGACTATGGCGAACGCATGGCCACGCAATTGTCCGGCGGTCAACAGCAGCGGCTGGCGCTGGCCCGTGCGCTGGTGCGGGAACCGCAGGTCCTCCTGCTGGACGAACCGTTGAGCAATCTCGACGCCAAACTGCGGGAACGCATGCGCTTCGAATTACGCGAGCTGCAGCGCCGTCTGCGCATCACGACTCTCTACGTGACCCACGATCAGGTCGAGGCGTTGTCGATGTCCAATATCATCGCCGTCATGAACTCCGGCGTGATCGTTCAAGAGGGTGCCCCTCGGGATATCTACTTACAACCGAAGACCAAGTTCGTCGCTAATTTCATCGGTTCGACCAACCAGATGACCGGTCAGGTGACCAAGCTGGAAGGAAATGGCACCGCGACGGTTCACACCGACGACGGCGAGATCTCCTGCGGTATCCTCGACGGTTTGACTGCCGGCAGCAGGGTGGTTGTCGTCGTGCGACCTGAGAGCATTAACCTTCACACGCAACAGCCGCCCATCGGTTCGAACGTTATCGAGGGCAAGATCGGCGCCGCCATGTTTTTGGGTGAATACGTCGACTGCACCGTCGAGCTCGGCAAGAATATTCTACAGACTCATCAGCGTTACACTCTGCAAGTGCGCCGTGGCGATCCCGTTTGGGTCGAGTTGCCGGCGGGCGAGTGCATGGCGCTGCCCGCGGAACAGTGATCATCGCAGGCCCGCCGCTCTAAAAGGGCTGTTCCACTCTGTTGATTCCCTGATCGTTGTTGAGTTAAATCAAAACCGCATTCGCGGTGCCCTCGGCGCGTGCACTCGATTCGAAAGAGAGGTTTGAACGGCATGTTACACCGCATCCAGGTTCGTTTGGTGCTTTTGCTTCTCGTCTTTATTGCGACTTCTGCGCCTGGCGGAGCGCAGGAGCGGGTAAAGATCGCCTACAGCTCGGCCGATGCTTCGAACACCGTCTGGTTCACGGCGCTGGATACCGGCATGTATCGCAAATACGGTCTCGACGTAGAGCTTATTTTCATCCAGAGCTCGACTATGAGCGTGTCCACCGTGGTCTCGGGCGATATCCAAGTGGCGAACAGCTCGGGCGGCGCGGTGGCGAGCGCGGCCGTGGGCGGCGCCAACTTGGTGATGACCGCCTGCTACATCAACACGCTGCCCTACGAATTGATCGTTCAGGAATCGGTCAAGTCGGTGGAAGACCTGAAAGGCAAAAGCGTCGGCATCAGCCGGGTCGGCAGCGCGTCGGATGTCGCGGCGCGGGTACTGATCAAAGGCCTGGGTTTGGAGCCGGTTCGGGACGTGCCGATCCTTCAAGTCGGCGGGCCGACCGAGCGCGCGGCGGCGTTTCGCACGGGCAGGATCGTCGGCTTTCCTTCACCGCCGGGCACCATTCACCTCGCCAAAGGCATGCCGCATCGGGTCATGATCAGCACCGCCGACTTTCAAAAGCGCTATGACTTTCCGTACATTTGCTCCACGACGACGAAAACCTATCTGGCGAGCCATCGCGAAACCATGCGGAGGCTCACGATGGCGCTCGTCGAAGCGACGCATTTTCTCAAAACGCACAAGGAAGACACGAAAAAATTTATCGCCAAATACACGCGCCAGGATAATCCCCAATATTTGGAAGATTCCTACGCCGCCAATGTCAAGCTGCATGATCGCGTGCCGCTGGTGACGCGGGAAGGAACCGAAGTGCAGATCAAAGAAGCGCTGGCGCGCAAGCCCGGCGCCACGCTGCGGGTCGAAGACATCGTCGACGACAGCATTGTGCGCGAGCTGGAAAAAAGCGGCTTCATCGACAAGGTCTATAAATGATGGTCGAGCCGCTGCTGAAAGAGTTTGTCGTCATGTTCGACAGTTTCTCGGAGAAATCCCCCTCGATCCCCCTTTTGTTAAAGGGGGATGTTTTCCTACGAGGACTTTTTCCCCTCTCTAAAATGTCCTACTTCAAAGGAGGGGTTAGGGGAGATTTTTGACTGCGGCAATCGTGAGCGGACCAAGCCATGATTGCCGCCGTTGTTCTCTCCGCCGGTGAGTCGAGCCGCATGGGGCGGCCGAAGGCGCTCTTGCCGATCGAAGGCGAGACATTCATTGGGCGCATCGTCGCGTCGCTGAAGCACACTCAGGTCGGCAAGATCATCGTCGTTCTGGGTCACAATGCAGACCAGTTAGCCGCCGCGATTGGACGCGCTGCCGGTAGAAATTCTCATCAATCCAAATTACCAGCTGGGACAATTGTCGTCGCTGCAAGTCGCGGTGCGAAACTTGCTGCCCGACCCGGACTGCGACGGCATGCTCGTTCATCTCGTCGACCATCCCTACATTGACGCGAGCCTGGTCGACCGGATGATCCGACAATTTTACGAGTCGAAAAAAGACATCGTTGTGCCCCGCTGCCGCGGCAAACGCGGCCATCCGGTGCTGTTTTCGCGGCGGCTGTTCGGCGAATTACTCGACGCGCCGATGGATCAAGGCGCCAAAGCCGTGGTCAATGCGCATGGCGATGCAACCTTGGAGATGGAGACCGACGAAGAAGGCATTACCGTCGATATCGATACGCCGGAACTCTACCGTCAACACGTCAAAGGAGAATGAATGTCCAAGCTCAAACTAACTCTGGCCTGCGGCGATTACGATTTTTTGCGGCCGTTGATCAACGGCGAGATTCAGCCGCAGGGGATCGAGCTCAATGTTTTGACGATGCCGTCGCCCGAGCGCCACGGACGCATGCTGCGTCATGAAGAATTCGATGTTTGTGAATTATCCTTGGTCGGCTATCTGGTCTCGCGCGACAAAGGCTGCGACTACAACGCAATCCCAGTCTTTCCCCATCGCCGTTTTCGCCATCAGTATATGGTCAAAAGAACCGGCTGCGGCATCGAGAAGCCGTCCGATCTCAACGGCAAAAGGGTCGCATTGGATACCCTGCAAAATTCCGCCGGGCTGTGGATGCGCGGCATCCTGCAAGATCATTACGGCGTCGATTTAAAGACGATAGAGTGGTGGTGCCAGGAAGAGGAGGACATTCCTTTCGAGCCCGCCAAATGGATGAACGTCAAGCGCGTGCCACCCGGCAAGAACGTCGACCAGATGTTGCTCGAGGGCGAGCTGGAAGCGGCGCTCTACCCGGAAACCTTGCCGTCGATCCGCAGCGGCAATCCGAAAGTCGCGCTGCTTTTTCCCGAGCCGAAGAAAGCGGAGATCGAATACTTACAAAAACGGCGGCTTCTTTCCGATCATGCACACGGTGGTCGTCAAGAATCCGATTTTAGCCGAACACCCATGGGTGGGCATCAGCTTGGTGCGCGCGTTTCAGCAGGCGAAAGAAATTTGCTACGCGCGCAACAGCGACCCGCGCAGTTTCGCCTTGGTTTGGGTGCAGGACTTGCAAAGCGAGCAGCGCGATATTTTCGGGCCCGATCCCTGGCCATACAATCTAGAAGACAATCGCAAAGCGTTGGAAGCGGTAATTCGCTACGAGTACGAGCAGGGGATGATCAAGAAAAAGCCCGCGGTTGAAGATTTATTTTTTGCGCCGAGCCTTCAAAAAATTCAGCACTACGTGTAGCGGCTAGGATCGGTGCGTTGATATTGATAATATCCAAATTGTAAAGGGAGGCAGTTCATCCCAAACTCGCGCTCCTCAACCAACCCCTTCCTCCTCCAGCTGCAGATTCCAATGGCTGGTAGTCCAAGAATCGTGATGGCATGCTCTGCGATATGCCTGCCCGACCCGCGCACTGAACTGTTTGCTATGCTGGCGCTTCATGCACCCAAGGGTTAGGACCATCGCTGCCGGGTTCGTTATTCTGGGCCTGGTATTATTCGAGGGTTGTGACGTGGAAGAAAAGTTTATTTTTTTTCCGCTTGCCGAGGTTTCGGAAACGCCGCGCAATTACGGCCTTTCGTTCCAAGACGTCTACTTCAAGACCGAAGACGGCGTGACGCTCAACGGCTGGTTTGTCGCTTATCCCGGCGCGTCCACGACGCTTCTCTGGTTTCATGGTAATGGAGGAAACATCGGTCATCGCTCGGAACACCTTAAGCTCCTTCACGACAAACTTAAAATCCATATCTTCATTTTCGATTATAGAGGTTATGGAAAAAGCGCGGGTAAACCTTCTGAAGAAGGCACCTACAAAGACGGTGTGGCGGCTTTGGAGCATCTTCGTTCGAGGCAGGACGTCGAATCCAAAAGAATCGTCCTGTTTGGGCAATCCCTCGGCGCGGCGGTGGCGACGGAAATCGCCGTGAGGCACCCTGGTCTGGCGCTGATTCTCGAAGCGCCCTTTACCTCCATCCGTGACATGGCGCGAATCGCAGCTCCATGGCTTCCGATCGGTTCCTTTCTTCGAACCAAGTACGATAACCTTGAGAAAATCAAAAAGATCCGAGCGCCGATCCTGGTTCTTCATGGCGACTTTGACGATGTCGTTCCCTTTGATCAAGGAAAAAGAATCTTTGCCGCCGCTCCCGAGCCGAAAGAGTTCTACACGATTCAGGGCTCGCGCCACAACGATACCTATATCATCGGCGGCGAAGCCTATTTCAAAGCTCTGAAAGATTTTATCGACAAGGCCGAACTGCGGCGTTGAATCTCAGGCCCGTGAGTCGTCGTCTTTCTCTTAAACGGGTGCGTGGAATGGTGTCGGCTCTTGACGAGCGGAAAGGTTGTTCGTGCGCGCCGTTCATATCGGTGGGAGCGACTTGAACGACTTCAAACGCTTGGACGAAGGCATGCTCAGAGTGGAAAACGGAAATCCTCCTCGATCGTGTTTTCCATGCCGTAGCGTAGCAGGTCTTTCACGTCCAACTTCGTCTCATCCTCTTCCACGTCGATGAAGCGCGCCTTGGTCGCCGGGTGCTTCGGCACGAAAAGCTGGCAGCAATCTTGATCCGGGATCGAGGAAACTTCGAATGTGCCGATGCGCCGCGATTGATCGATAATTTCCTGTTTATCCATTCCCACCAGGGGACGTAGAATCGGCAAGCGTGCGGCTTGTTGGATCACCGCCATGTTATCGAGCGTTTGCGAGGCGACTTGCCCCAGGCTTTCGCCTGTAATCAAGGCTTTGGCTTTTTCTTGCCGTGCGATCGCTTCGGCGATGCGCAGCATCATGCGCCGGTAAAGGACCACGCGCAGGGGCCGCGCGACCGTGGCGACAATCTGGCGCTGGATCTCACCGAAGGGCACCATGTAAAGACGGGAAGTGAATTGGTGACGGGTCAATAATTGAACGAGCTGGCGCACCTTTTCCTGCGAGGTTTTGTCCTGATAAGGCACGCTATGAAAATGCACGAAGATAATCCGGCAGCCGCGTTGCATCATCCGGTATGCGGCAACCGGCGAATCGAAACCGCCGGAAATCAGCGCGGCCACTCGCCCGCTTGAGCCGACGGGTAAACCGCCGGCGCCGGCAATCTTGTTGAAGCCGAAAAAAGCGTCGCGCGGAAGGATTTCCACCGTCACCGTGAATTCGGCATTCTCTAGATCGACCCGCGCGCCGGACTTTTCTTGGACGGCGGCGCCCAGCTGCCGGTTGATTTCGGGCGAAGTCAGCGGAAAAGTTTTGTCGCCGCGCTGGGTTTCGATGCGAAAGGATTGGAATCGGCCACCGTTCAAGGATTCCAGTATACGGCCGCGCAACGCATCGATGTCTCGCGCGGTGCGCTCGACAATCGAGAAATTTGCAACGCCGAACACGGTGCTCATACGCTCGATGAGCGTGGCGGCGGGCACCTCGTTTTTGAAGGTGAGCAGCAGACGCGCCGGCAGGCTGCGGATTTCTTTGGCGCCGAGATCTTTGACGGCCGCGAGCAGATTTTTCTTGAGCAGCTCGGTGAAATAGGCGCGGTTGCCTTTCTTGAGCGCGATCTCATGGTAGCGCACGAGCACCGAATCCATGCCGTCACTGATAACAGATCCATTGTGCTTTTGCATGTAACTACCCCTATGGTAGTATCGCATCATCACCGCTGGCAGGAGCGAGCTATGAGCAATTTTAAAAAGCTTTCAGAGGCGAGGCAGTTTTCGCCCGAGAAGATGAAAAAGAACGGCGTGTTCGAAACCGACAGATTTTTCTGCGACACCTACTGTTTCGAGCCGGGGCAAGAGCAGAGTCCCCACACGCATGGCGGGCAGGACAAGGTCTACTACGTTCTCGAGGGCAAGGGTGTGTTCACGGTGGGGGATGAGCAACGCGAGCTCGGGGCCGGTGAAATCGTGCTCGCGCCGGCTGGACAGAATCACGGCGTCGCCAACCGTAGCCAGGAAAAGCTCGTGACTCTCGTATTTGTCACGCCTAAGCCGCACCATTAATCGCCATGACTCCGGAAGAAAAAGACGTCGCGCAAGCGAACGAGGGCTTCTATCGGGCCTTCGAAAGCCTCGACATCAAGAAGATGGAATCGGTGTGGGCCAGCGAGGGTGAAATCCAGTGCGGCCATCCGGGTTGGCGCATCCTGCGCGGCCGGAAGCTGGTCATGGAAAGCTGGCGGCAAATTTTTGAGAATACACCGCAGATCAGGTTCATGCTGACCGACCTGTCGATCGAAGTGCGCGGCGAGCTCGCGTGGGTGACGCTCTATGAAAATCTAAATAGCTCATTGGAAGGGCAGAATGTCGCCGCGATGATTCTCACGACGAATATTTTTCGCAAAGGCCCCGACGGCTGGCGCATGATTCATCACCACGGCTCGTCCGTGGCGCAGCCGCCGCAGGATCAGACGCCAACCGTCCACTAATCTCCATCGCCCCGACCTATTTTCATGCAAAGCTTCGATGGAAAGGTCGCCCTCGTCACCGGCGCGGGGCGGGGCATCGGCAAAGCCGTGGCTCTTTCCCTGGCGCAATTGGGTTGCCGCGTTGTCTTGGCTGCGCGCACCTCGGGCGAGCTCGAAAAAGTTAAGCTCGACATTCAAAATGACAAGGGTCTTGCCATCGCCGTTCCCACGGATCTTACGCGTGATGAGGACATCGACACGCTCGTCAGGGAAAGCGAGCGACAATTCGGTGCCGTTGATTTCCTGATCAACAATGCGGGATGGGGTAAACGAGCATCGGTTGTTCGAGCCAAAATCGAGGACTGGGATCAAACGCTACGCGTCAATCTGCGCGCGCCGATGCTTCTCGCGCAGAAACTATTACCGGCAATGATCGAGAAGGGCGAAGGCGCGGTGATCAATATTGGCTCGGTGTCGGGCAAAAGCGGCGAGGCGAACGGAGCCGCGTACTCAGCTTCGAAGTTCGGCCTGATCGGCTTCACGCAGTCGCTCTATGAAGAAGTGCGCCAGCATGGCGTCAAAGTGTCGGTGATCCTGCCGGGCTTCGTCGATACTCCGCTAATTCCTCCCAACCGGCAGTTGGATCGGAGCAAGATGATTCAGCCCGCCGATATCGCCCAAGCCGTGCTCTATGTGCTGACATCTTCCGCCACCTGTTGCCCGGTGGAGATCACCGTGCGGCCGCAGCAATCACCGTACCGATAACTCTCACGCGCAAAGCTGTTGCAGGAAGGGGAGTGTAACGTCTTCCAGGCTGTCAACGACGGCGTGGGCTTCATGGAGGACTTCCGCGGGATGCGAATTGGTAACTGCGAGGCACTTCATGCCGGCGCGCCGCGCGCCGCGGATGCCCTCTTTCGAGTCTTCTATCACGACGCATTCACCTGCTTGAATGAACCCGCCGGTTTTTTCGCGCCCGTTCAACGCCAGCAATGCTTTTAAGAAAATTTCCGGCTCGGGCTTGCCTTTTTTTACGTCTTCAGCGCTGACGATCGCTTGGAAATAATCATGCAGCCCGGCCGCGGTCAAAATCGTTTCGATCTCGTGGCGCAGCGCGCCGGAAGCGACGGCGAGCGGTAGCAGCCGCGATAGCTCGGCGAGCAAAGATTTTACGCCCGGAAAAATAGCCACGTGATCGCGAATCGCGTCTTGGTAGTAGTCGGCTTTGCGCCGGATGAGCTCATCGAGTTTGGCATCGCTGATCGGCCGATTGTTTTCCCGCAGTCCCGTGATGAACGCGCCGCGATCGTCAAAGCCCAGATAGCGCTCGTAGTAGGCTTCCTCTGTCAGAGTGATGCCTTCCTCACCGAGCACCCGGCGAAACAGCTCAAAATGGATCGGCTCGTCATCGACGATGATGCCGTTAAAATCAAAAATCACGGCGCGAAGCATCACGGTACGATTACAGAAATATTCTTTTGTTTCAACTGAATATACGCTAGAAGAAAAGCATGGCATCAGACCACGACCAGCACCATCACGCGCACGGCCACGGCCACATCGAGTTTCGTTTTTGCCCGCGCTGCGGCGGCACGCTCGATAAAAAAATCGTGAAGACAAACGAGCCGCGCCGTCTGGTCTGCCAGGCGTGCTCGTTTATTTTTTACCAGGATCCGAAAGTCGTCGCCGGCACGGTCTTTACCTTGGAGGGCGGCATCGTCTTGTTGAAACGCGGCGTCGAACCGGCGCTCGGCAAGTGGGTTTTTCCGGGCGGCTACGTCGATCGCGGCGAGAGCGTGCCGGAGGCGGCGATTCGCGAAACGAAAGAAGAATCGCAGTTGGACGTCAAGCTTGGGCCGCTGCTCAACGTCTACTCTTATCCTCGTTCGCCCAACGTGATCATCGTCTATACCGCTGACGTGATCGGCGGTGAGCTGGCAGCGGCGGACGAGTCTTTGGCAGCGCAAATCTTCGCGCCGAAAGAATTGCCCTGGCACGATCTCGCTTTTGACAGCACCAAGGATGCGCTCAATGATTACATCAATCGTTATCTAAACCTTTAACTGAGCGGCCCTCGGCGTCGAGCCGATGCTCAAGAATTTTCTGGGCTTGCTGCGGGGCCGCCAGCTTTCGCTTTGCTTAAAGCGAAGGCGTTTTTTTGTTTCTATCGCGCTTGGGGAAATTACAACTTGGCACTGGGATCCTTCGAAGAGCCAATTGGATTGTTCAGTTTCCCAGTATCACTTCGTCGTATTGTGACTCTGGGATATTCAGCGCAGCGAGGACCTTGCGAAGCTTCTGCAGTGGCGTCGCACTACTATCATCGTTCTGGACGATTGTGTGGATCAAATGACAAATTAGCCGGCACACCTGTCGAGCCATGGGATCGGAGAAACGGTTGGGGTAGTTTTTTTCCCAAAGTTCCCGGATTTGTGCATCGTCCATCCCGGATATCTTAAAAAATTTAGAAAAAATTGGCAAGACTTGTCCATTACTATCATAAATTCTTCGTTTTCTTCATATGCGCGTCTTGCGTGGTGTCGGGAGAGTAAAGTACAGGAGGTACAGGAGTCAGGGTGGAAGATCAGGAGATCGCCAAGATTTGGGCCGAAAACTTTCCGCGACGGGCCGAAAACGAATTGTCGCGCCAACTGTGTGCTTTAATTTGCCGAATTGTTGAGCAGCGCTCGCACTTCTTTGGAAAGTCGGGCATCGATCCGGAGGCCAAAAGTAACGCGCTCAAAAGTTTGGGAATCAAGGAGAGGGAATTCAATCAGTTTTTAAATGAACGCTGACTCGCGTTAAAGGATCGCCGGGTAAACCGTGCTGTTGGATCTATACTTTGCGCGCCCATGCCATGTTTCGATCAGAAAAACCGCCTCGGAAAGGATCGCCATTGGTCATAGAACGCGCAAGTAATCTCGATCATGCGGTGCCATTACCAGCGACCAGCCTCATATATCGTTTAAAATAAAAAGGCCCGCGGTTTAAGAAAGACCGTGGGCCTCTTATCCACGCTTCAAATTCGCGTTAGGCCAGATCCACCAGCACGTCGTCCTCTTCGACTTTCACTTCGAACTTTTCGGTGGGCAGGCTGGGAATCAGTTCGTTTTCCCCGGTGGTGACGTTGTAGCGCCAGCCATGCCAGGGGCAGATCACCGTCGTACCGTCCAGTTCGCCTTCGCCCAGTGGGCCGCCCCGGTGACCGCAAACGTCGTTGATGGCGTAGAATTTTCCATCGACGTTGAATACGCCGACGGCTTTGCCGTTGATATCGACGCTCTTGCCGCAGCCGGCTTTGACTTCGCCCGTTGTACAAACCTTTACGAAATTGGCCATTCTCACATCCCTTTCTTATCCGCTTGAAAGTTCCGATAAATATACGAACTTGATGAGGCTATTCAAGGGGAGGCTGGGAAGGGGAGCTTTACCACCGTGGTGTGGATATTGGCGCCGCTGTGCCGGAGCGATAGTTCGGTTCCCGCCTCCCAATGCTCCTTCATCACGTAACCCAAGGCGATCGGCCGGCCCAATCGAGGCGAAATTACCGAGCTGGTGATCCTACCGGTCTCTTTGCCGTCAGCTTGGAGTTGATCGCCGGCATCGGCGGCTACCGCGCTGTCGAGCAACAAGCCGCAGAGTCGTTTGTTGACGTGGCCGCGCGAGCGAATGCGCTCGACGACTTCCTGACCCAAGTAGCAGCCCTTGGTGAAGCTCACCGCGTGATCGATACCGACTTCGAGCAGTAGATTGTCCTCGTTAAAGTCCACGCCGTAACGCGGGATACCAGCTTCGATGCGGAGAATGTTCTGCGCATCCTCGCCGACCCAGGCCGCCGAGAATTGCTTGCCGGCCTTAGTTAGTCTTTCCGCGATTCCGACGGCGCTCGCGACCGGCACAATCAGGTCGAAAGCCGCCATGCCGTGATCATCCCGAACCACACAGACCGCCGCGTCTTCGATGGCGATCATGGCGTGCTGCTTCTCCTGCGCCGGCAATGCGGCATTTTCCGCGAGGGTTTTTAACAGACTTTCGGCGCGCGGGCCCTGCACGGAAATAAATGTCGTATTCCGCCGAGCGATCGGCGATTTCGACTTCGTCGGCGACCAGATAGCGATTGAGATGGTCGGTGATCTTAGCTTTCAGGTTCTCCCAAAAATCGAGGTAAAAAGAATTCATCGCGCAAAGAACTCGGACGTCGGCAACGACTTTTCCTTGCTGGGTTAAAATCGTCGCGTATTGACCGGTGAAAGGTTGCAAAGCGCGCAGGTCGTTGGACAACATTCCCTGGAGAAAAGAGAGGCGGTCAGGGCCGGTGAATTGCAACAATCCGCGGCGCGACAGATCGACCAAGCCGGCGCTGGAGCGCACGGCGCTATATTCACCAGCTGGATCGCCAAAATGGGCCGGCAACACCCAGCCGTCGCGCTCGGCGAAAACGGCGCCGTTTAATCGGTGCAAATCCATCAATAAAGATTGTTTGGCCATCTCTCCGAAAATATACCGTCTGGCTGCGCCGTTGACAACGCGAAAGGGCGCGAACTTTTGCTTTCAAGTTTGAACAAAGGTTTAGCGGTGTGATAAACAAGAGCTACAATCCAAACTCTACAGGAGGTTTGCATGGCAAATTTAGAAGGACAAAAGGCGCCGGCGTTTACGCTGCCGGGCAGCGATGGTAAGAAGCACTCGCTCGCCGATTACGCCGGAAAAAACGTCATTCTCTGGTTTTACCCGAAGGACGATACACCCGGTTGAACCAAAGAAGCGTGCGGGTTCCGCGACGCTAGTCAACCGGTAGCGCAAGCCAATGCCGTGGTCTTAGGTGTCAGCCGAGACAGTATCGAATCACACAATCAATTCGTCGCCAAGTTCAACTTGCCGTTCACCTTGCTCTCTGACCCGCAGGTGGAGGTTATGAAAGCTTACGGCGCCTGGGGGCCGAGGCAAAATGCCCAGGGCGAGACGGTCGAGGGACCGATTCGCTCGACGGCGCTGATCGGACCCGACGGCACTGTGAAGAAACACTGGATTCCAGTGGGGAACGCGGAAGCGCACCCGGCTGAAGTATTAGAATTTTTAAAGAAGTAAATCGTCCACCCAGTTACCGGCGCAGCGCCGGATCTGCTTTTGTCGGAGGCCAGGCTGAGAGGAATCCCAGCCTGGCTTCGCTTTCAAGGAAATAAATGGCTCGGCCACAGAAAGACCTCGATCTCCACAAACTCGAGGTCTTCTACTGGGTCGCCGAGCTCGGCAGTTTTTCCGAAGCGGCGCAGCGGCTGTCGTTGCGCCAACCGACCGTCAGCGCGCATATTCAAGATCTGGAAAAAGGCATCGGCGGAAAACTATTTTACCGAACTCCGGGTAAGGTTAGTTTGACTCCGCTGGGCGAGATGATCGCGATCAAAGCGAGCAGTCTTCTTGCGTTTAAGCGAGAGACATTGTCCGCCGTGGAACAATTTCACGGCACGCTCAGCGGCGAACTCTGGATCGGTGGCAGCAATATTCCCGGCGAGTACTTGTTGCCGCAAAAGCTCGGCGCGTTCATCCAAAAATATCCGGCAGTAAGACCGATCCTGCGGATCGGCGACTCGGCCGGAGTGATCGAAGATGTGGTCGATGGCAAGGTGGAGGTCGGGTATGTCGGCTTCAAAGCTGTCGACGCCCGCCTGGCATTTGAAACAATTTGGAAGGACGAGATGGTTCTCGCGATCCCGAAAAATCATCATTGGGCGGCGCGCCGAACCATCGAGTTAAGTGCGCTTCAGTCCGAAAGGTTTATTTCCCGCGAGACGGGCTCCGGCACTCTGGACTCGTTTCGGGAGTTGCTTGCCGGCAGGGGAGAAGCCGCCGATAAGGTGCTCAATGTCGCCATGCAGCTCGGCAGCACCGAGGCGGTCAAACAAGCGCTCTTGGGTGGATTCGGCGTCTCGATTCTTTCCCGCACCTCCATCAGCCGTGAGCTCGCCGAAGGCGTTTTGATCGAGATGCCGATCGAGGGGTTCAAAATGGAGCGGGACTTCTACGAGGTCCTCTATCGCCAGCGGCCGTTATCCCCCGCGGCCCAAGCGTTTCGCCAATTCCTGCAACTGCCGTAGTTCTGTAAATCTCAATAAATAATCCGCCCCACCTTGTTCCATAGGAATTTTCTATTTAGGATATAGTAAATTACCCGATGGAGCGAAAATTATGGCATTCGCGGAAAATTACAAGCCTCTCAGCGAAGTTTCTGGTCTCTCGGAAAAACTCCAGGCGGCGTGGGCGCGGTCCGATCAGCTCTTCGGTATCGTCAAACGGCAGGCGATGTTGTCGAAGCCGATCGCTTTTCGTCACCCGTTCATTTTTTATGTCGGCCATCTGCCGGCATTCGCCTGGAACCAAATATGCGCCGGGGTATTGAAATGGACCTCTCCGAACCCCCGCTTCGATGAAATTTTTAGCCGGGGCATCGATCCGGACGTCGACTCCGGTTCCTGCCACGCCCATCCCGAGGTGCCTGAGAATTGGCCGAGCCTCGACGCGGTTTTGAGATATCGCGATCAAGTGCGCTCGGCAGTTTTGAATTCTTTCGACGCCGTTTACGCGAGCGGGTCGGCAGACGTGATGGCGGAGAACGGCCGTGTCTTCACCATGGTGCTCGAGCACGAATACATGCATCAAGAAACCTTGCTCTACATGATTCATGCGCTGGCCGAAGAGCTGAAGACTCGATCCCGAGAGTTCCGCGGTTATTATTTTAACGAGGCCGCAGCGCGCAAAAAAATTACCGTGCCGGGCGGCCGCGCTCAACTGGGAGCCAGCTTCGACGAGTTGGCTTTCGGTTGGGACAACGAGTTTCCCGCCGTGTCGATAGATGTCGCGGAATTTGCCATCGATTCCGTACCGGTGACGAATCAGGAGTTTTTCGAGTTCGTGCTGGCCGGCGGCTACGACCAAGCGCGCTTCTGGGAGCCGGCTGATTGGATCTGGCGCCGCGACGGCGGAATCCGTCATCCCCATTTTTGGCTGAAGCAAGACGGCGAATGGTTTTACCGCACCGTCTTTGATCTCTTGCCTCTCAAGCAAGTGGGCTCATGGCCGGTTTACGTCAGCTTGGCCGAAGCCAGGGCGTTTGCCAATTGGCGCGGCGCGCGGCTTCCAACCGAGGCCGAGTTTCAGCGTGCCGCTTACGCCAATCCGGCAAAGGACGGTTCGACCGGCCGAGATTATTTCCCGAGGATCACGAACCGAAACATCGGGTTTCGAAACTGGTCGCCGGTACCGGTGGGTTTTTATTCCGAGAGCGCGAATTTCTGGGGCGTGCGCGAGCTGATCGGCAACGGCTGGGAGTGGACCCAGAGCGAATTTCACGCCTTTCCGGGTTTTACTCCGTATATGACCCATTATCAGGAATACTCCGCGGATTTTTTCGACGGCAAGCACTTCGTGCTGAAAGGCGGGTCTTGGGCCACCGATGCCGATCTGGTCCGACCCAGTTTCCGCAACTGGTATCAAGCCCATTATCCTTATGTGTTTGCCAAGTTTCGCTGCGTCGAGAAATAACCAAGCAAGATCGATGGAGGACATGCGCATGAAAGCCACGTGGCAAGATACGGTTCTGGCGGAATCCGATCGCACCATCGTCGTCGAGGGCAATCATTATTTTCCCCCCGACTCGATCAAAAAAGAATTCTTCCGAGCGAGCGATACCCACTCGACCTGCCCGTGGAAAGGGCTGGCAAGTTATTACCACGTTCAAGTCGGTGAGCAGACGAATCAAGACGCCGCCTGGTACTATCCCGAGCCCAAGGAAGCCGCCAATTCGATCAAGAGCTACGTCGCTTTTTGGCGCGGCGTCAAAGTCGGCGAATAACCCTGAGCTTTCATGCCGAGTTTGAAGCTCGCGTCGTGCATGGCCGAGAACACGGAAAGTTTCTGCGGCGCCGTCACGGCCTATTTAGGCGATGCGCTCGGTATCTCAATCGAATATGTGAGCGGTATTCCCTGGCAAGAACGGGAAAGGCTATTTGACGCGGGTGAGATCCAAATCTTGTGGCTTTGCGGGTTGCCCTACGTTCAAAAAGCCGATCGATCGGACCCGATGATCGAGCTTCTCGCCGCGCCGATTCCTACCGGCGCGCGTTATCTCGGCAGGCCGGTTTATTTTTCCGACGTGGTAGTGCGGCGCGATAGTCCTTATCGATCTCTATTCGACCTCCGCGGCGCAGCTTGGGCCTATAACGAACCACGGTCGCATTCGGGCTACAACGTCGTGCGCGCCTATCTCGCCGAGTTCGGTCAAAACGAAGGTTTTTTCGGCGAAGCATTCGAGAGCGGGGCACATACCGCGTCGTTCGAAATGCTTTTGCGCGGCGCCGTGGATGGCGCGGCCATCGACAGCACGGTATTGGAATGGCTTCTCGCCGAGAGCGACAAAATTGCCGAACGGATTAGGGTGATCGACACTCTCGGTCCGAGTCCGATTCCGCCGTGGGTGATTTCCCAGAGCGTGTCTGAGACCTTGCGGCGTGACTTGCGCGCTTTGCTGCTCGGCATGCGGCAAAGCCCGCGTGGCGCTTGCGATCCTCGCGCGCGGACGCATCGAGCGCTTTACCGAGTCCCTCGACAGTGATTACGATCCGATTCGACGCATGGCAAAGACGGCCGAGCGCGTCGCATTGTGAACGAATCCTGACTAGGCAGAGAAGAAAACTTTTTATAAGGAGCTAGGTGAAAACATGAATCTCGAAGGAAAAAAAGCGCCGGCCTTCAGCTTGGAAGGCAGCGACGGCAAAGCGCATGGGCTGGAGGACTACAAAAACAAAACGGTCGTGCTCTACTTTTATCCCAAGGATGACACGCCCGGCTGCACTAAAGAGGCCTGCGGCTTTCGCGATCTCAACGCCAACATCAAAAAAACCGGCGCGGTGGTGTTGGGCGTGAGCAAAGACGGCGCCGAATCGCACAAGAAGTTTACGGCGAAATACAAACTGCCGTTCGTCTTGCTGTCGGATCCGAACCTCGAGGTGATGAAAAAGTACGGCGCCTACGGCAAGAAGATGATGTACGGCAAAGAGGTGCAGGGAACCATCCGCTCCACCGTGGTGATCGGCCCAAAAGGCGATGTGGTCAAACATTGGCCGACCGTCAGGAAAGCCGAAGCCCATCCCGAAGAAGTTTTGGCTTTTTTGAAAAGTCTTTGAGCAAAGTTCACAGGCGGCTCTCGATCACGGCGGGTCGCAGCCAGTTTGTAAAGAGCTTTCCAGCCTTCTTGGCGTCCCGAACGCTTCTATCGGCGGCTCGACCGGCGCGCCAGGCTGCTGGCGTAATTCATTATCGTTGCCAGCAATTGACAATAATGGCTCAACAGTTATATTTTCCTCCATCGTTAAAGCCTATGTGATGTAGAGGGGGACCCTATGAATCGTCGCGATTTTCTTAAACAAGGACTGACCGTTTCCGCCGGGCTGGCGCTCGGTGGCCTGCCGAAGTTTGCGCCGTTCGCCAACGCCAATGACGCCAAGTGGCGCACTTTCGAGGTCACGACTCGGATCGACATAGCGGATCCGGTCGGCGCCGTGCGCGCCTGGGTGCCGGTGCCGCTCATGACCAACACGGACTATTTCAAACGGGAACCCGATAGCTGGAGCGGCAACTATAAAAACGTCCGTGCAGAGCAGACCGACAAGGTTGGCACCGGATTAGTCTTTGCGGAATGGCCTGCGGGTGAAAAGTCGCCAACGGTGGAAGTCAAAAGCCGCTTCATGACGCAAGATCGCTGGGTCGATCTGAGCCAGAAACCCAATCCTGCGATCAAAGAGAACAAAGCCGTGCTCGATTATTTTCGCAAGCCCTCCAAGTACATCAGGACCGACGGCATCGTCGCGACGACATCCAAAGGCATCGTCATGGGCTATAAAAACGATGTCGACAAAGCACGCGCGATTTACGAATGGATCGTCGACAACACTTTCCGCGATCCGAAGGTCAAAGGTTGCGGCATCGGCGATATCACGACCATGCTCGAGAGCGGCTATCTCGGCGGCAAATGCGCCGACCTGAACGCGCTCTACGTCGGCTTGGCGCGCGCGGCCGGACTTGCCGGCGCGCGATCTTTACGGCATCCGGGTGGCGAACTCGGCGGAGTTCAAGAGTCTCGGCAGAGCCGATGATATTACCGGAGCGCAGCACTGTCGCGCCGAAGTTTTTCTAAATGGCTACGGCTGGGTGCCGGTCGATCCGGCCGATGTGCGCAAGGTCGTGCTCGAAGAAAATCTGCCGGGCGAGCCACTGCCCATCGACGACCCAAAAGTCAAAAAAGCCCGCGCCAAACTTTTCGGCGCATGGGAAATGAATTGGCTGCCCTACAACTATTCCCACGATGTAAAGCTGCCGCAATCGCGCGGGGCGGAGATTGCCTATCTCATGTATCCTCAGGCTGAAACCGCAAACGGCCGCAAGGACAGCCTCGATTCGAAAAGTTTCACCTATTCGATCAAATCGAAGGAAATCTAAAGCCGGACCTAACAAAATAAAATTAAACGGCGAAGCCTCCACTTAGTTGGAGGCTTCGCCGTTTTTGCCGGGAGAGAACGGAAAATCGCTGACGTTGCTGATGACGATTGGATTCTCACTCCGCCACTTGGAAGACCAAAGCTGGCTGGATCGGGCACACGACGGGAGCGCGCGAGCGGCAGAATTCTCGGATGATCGTTACTACGGCAACGAGTATCCGATTGCGGTTTATCCGTCGGAAATGAAAAAGGGCACGGCATGCCGTGCCCTGCGATTCTCGCCGGTGAGCGAAAAGATTATCCTTTCAGCGCGGCTTCGATTGCCCGGGTGACATACACCTCGGTCAGTTGTTTGCGGTATTCGGCGGAGCCGTTGATGTCTTCGATCGCTTCGATGTTGCGGCAGGCCTCGGCCGCCGCTTGCTGAATCAGCACTGCATCCAATTTTTTCCCCGTAAGCATTTGCTCGAGACGATCCGGTCGGTAAGCCTTGTCGGTGACGCCGGTGATGCCGACAGCGGCCCGGCTGCAAGTTCCCGCCGCATCCAGTGTCAGGCGCACGGCGACACCGACGACGGCGAAGCCGGAAGAACGCGGCGCCGCCTTTAAGTAGGCGGTTTTGTCAGCGCCGGTCACTGGAACTTTGATCGCGGTGACGATTTCGTCAGGCTCGAGCACGCTCATCAGCAAGCCGAGAAAGAACTCATCACATTTGACCCAGCGCTCGCCGTTCGGCCCGGCGATCTTGATTTCCGCGTCGAGCGCGATGACGGTTGCCGGCCAATCGCCGGCCGGGTCGGCGTGGGCGATGCTGCCGCCGAGGGTGCCGCGGTTGCGCACCTGGACGTCGGCGATGGTCGTTGCGGTTTGCGGCAGCAGGGGACATTTAGTTTTGAGCAGGTCGGAATATTCTATGTGCGCGTGGGTCACGAGTCCGCCGACGATCAAGTTGCCGCCTTCTTCGCTAATCGTGTCGAGACCCGGGATGCGCCCGATGTCGACTATAAAGCCGGGCTTGGACAGGCGCATTTTCATCAGCGGCAGCAGGCTTTGGCCGCCGGAAAGAATCTTCACGTCGTCTTTGTGCTCGGACAAAAATTTGACCGCGTCGCTGAGCGAGCGCGGCGCGTAATATTCGAAAGCACCCGGGATCATGCTTAAAAAGTCCTCCGCTCGCTTTCGGGGTTGTGATTGGCGAGGCGCCAAACCGCTTCGGGCGTGAGCGGCAGATCGCATACTTTGACGCCGAAAGGTTGCAGCGCGTCTTCGACGGCGCTGGCGATGGCGGCGGGCGAGGGGATCGCCGCGCCTTCGCCCGCCGCTTTTTGTCCGAGCGACGTATAAGGCGACGGTGACGGGCGATGAATCACTTCGACCCGCGGCGTCTCCGCCGTCGAGCATTTGCCGTAATCGAGATAGGTGATCGTCAACGGCTGTCCCTCAGGGCTATACATGAAGCCTTCGCCGAGCGCGACGGCGATGCCGTGGGCGGCGGAACCGTAAACCTGGCCGTTGACCACATCGGGATTGATCACGACGCCGTTGTCGCCGACGATGAGGTAGCGAATCACGTGGACCGCGCCGGTGTTCTTATCCACTTCGACGATGGCGGCGTGGGCGCCCGGCCGAAAATGTAAACTGCGCGCGCACCATGCGATCGGCGCCGGGCACGATATTCGGTTTGGCGTGAGGAAACATGTAGTAGAACGTCGCCTCCAGTCCCGCTTCCATATCGTCGGGGATGAGATGTTGATTGTTGTAGGCGATGCGGCCAAGTTCCGCGAAGGTGATCTGTTTCGCGGCTATCCCGGGGATCTTTACGACGCTGTCTTCGATGGTCAACTCGGACGGCGCCACTTTGAGATTGAACGCCGCGAGCTTGAGAATCTTTTCGCGCAGCCGGGTGGCGGCACCGTGGATCGCGCCAATGTCGTAGAGATGAAAGTTGTTGCCGCTGTTCGCCGCGGCGACGCCCCATGCCGACAAGTCGCTATCGAAGGGAATGCTGGTGCTGACCTTGTCCGGTGTCGAGCCGAGAATCTCCGCGGCGACTTGCGCGGTGGTGGTCTCGTGCGCTTGGCCGCAGTTGGGCGATCCGAGGTGCAGCGACAGGGTGCCATTCTTCTCCAATTTGATCTTGGCGCCGTTGACGCCGCCGGAGCCGGGCGGCTCTTTCATCTCCGGGAAGATCGCCATGTCGCGCGCCGCGTTGCGCCCGCCGGGCTCGACGCCGATGACGATGCCGATGCCCATGAGTCTGCCCTTGGCGCGCGCCTGCTTTTGCTCCTCGCGCAATTTGTCGTAGTCGATTTTTTCCAGCAGCGTCGACAGCAAACCGGGATAATCGCCGCTGTCGTACACGTTGCCGCTGATGGTGCGATAGGGCATCTCGTTCGGTTGAATCAAATTTTTGCGCCGCACTTCGATCGGGCTCAGGTTCAATTCCTGCGCGACCCGATCCATCATGCGCTCCCAGATGTAGCACATGCCGGGTTTGCCGATGCCGCGGTTCGGAATCACCGGGCACTTGTTCGTGACCACTGCATTGCCGATCATGTGAATCGCCGGCGTGCGGTAAGTGTTGGAAAGGTTATTCAGCTTGTTGGTGAAATGGATCGTCAAGGTGCTGATCGAGCCGCCGACGTCGTCGTATTCATTGAAGCGCAGCCCGAGCACGGTGCCGTCGTTTTTGACCGCCGCCTCGGCTTCGAATTCCTGGGCGCAGGCGTGGCCGCCGGCCATCATGTGCTCGCTGCGGTCTTCGATCCATTTGACCGGCCGGCCGCTTTTCATCGCCAAGAGTGAAACCAACACGACGTACTTGCGAATCAAATGAATCTTCTGGCCGAAGCCGCCGCCGACGTCGGGTATGATTACGCGGACATCCTGCAAGCCGAGCGCTTCGCGCACGCCGTCGTAAATCACTTCCGGAACCTGCGCCGTCACCCAAACGGTCAAGCGCTTGCTCGCGGCGTCATAGGACGCAATCACGACGAACGGTTCGAGCGGCGTCGAGCTGTAGCGGTGGATTTTGAGATTTTCCTTGACGACGCGATCGGCGGATTTGAACGCGGCGTCGATGTCGCCGTACTGCAGCGACCCCGTCCAGGCCAGGTTGGTGCCCAATTCATCGAACAGCGTGGCCGACGATGGCTTGATCGCCTCGCGCACGTCGACTACCGCGCGCAGAGGGTCGTATTCGACTTGGATCAATTCGAGGGCGTCTTCCGCCGTGCCGCGATCGCGCGCCGCCACGGCGCCGATGGGCTCACCGACGTAGCGGACTTTCTCCACTGCGCCGGCGTATTCATCGATGGGCCGCTTCAAGCCGGCGGCGTATCGTCCCGGCTTAAACGGTTTCGTGAGTTGCTTGACGTCGTCCGGCGTGATTACCGCCATGACGTTGGGATTTTTCAGCGCATCCGACGGATCCACGGATAAGATTTTGGCGTGCGCGTGCGGGCTCCGCAGGATCATCGCCTGCAGCATGCCCGGCAATATGAAGTCGTCAGTAAAAAGTCCCCGGCCGGTAACGTGGCGCGGGCCTTCTTTGCTGCGGCTGCGAGCGCCGATGAACTTAGCCATTTTTCATTCCCTTTGCCGCGTCTTTTACGGCGTCGACGATCTGCACGTAACCCGTGCACATGCAGAGATTGCCCGCCAACGCTTTGCGAATCTCAGCGTCGCTCGGATCGGAATTTGTCTGGAGGAGCGCGTAACTCGTCATGACCATGCCCGGCGTGCAGTAACCGCATTGAAAGGCGTAATTTTTTACGAACGCTTCCTGCACCGGATTGAGCTCGCCGTTTTTGGCCAAGCCTTCGATCGTCGTCACTTCGCGTCCGTCCGCTTGCACGGCAAAATGGAGACAGGATTTCACCACTTTGCCGTCGAGCAGCACAGAGCACGCGCCGCACTCGCCGATCACGCAGCCGATGTGAGTGCCGGTAAGACCGATATTCTCGCGCAAAAAATGCGCGAGCAAAACACGCGGCTCGACGTCTTCTTCATAAAGCCGGCCGTTAATAGTGACTCGGATAGTTTGTTTCATAAAATCGAAGAATATCGGTTACGTAAAAATGGGTCAAGGTAGCAGAGCCACGGATCTGACGTAGCTCGCCGTTTGGCGGTTCGAGAATTTCCGAAGCGTGGGAGTTTTCCTCTTCCTGGTCTTTAGCGTCCAAGAGACCGAGGCGCCGAGCTTTTCGTTTCGTTCCTCGGCAATCACGACGAGATTAGAACCTCCTTCGCCGGGGCAGTTATCGTTAAACCTTTCGACATTTCGAGAATTCTCGAAACCTGACGGCGTTCTGTCTTGCGTCACTATCACGCCGTCACTAGAATCGCTGCTAACCATGAATAAGTCAGCGGGTTCATCTCCACGTTGCATCATCATCGCCGGACCGAATGGAGCGGGAAAAACGACTTTTGCGCGCGAGTTTTTATCCAAGGAGGCAGGCGTCGTCCATTTCATCAATCCGGATCTCATTGCTAGCGGACTCTCTCCGTTGCGACCGGAACTCGCGGCGCTGGCCGCGGGCCGCTTATTTCTGCGTGAACTGGACCGGCTCGCGCGAGCCAGAGAAGATTTCGCCTTTGAGAGCACGCTGAGCGGACTTACCTACATGAGACGGTTGAAGCGCTGGAAAGCGGCCGGCTGGCGAATCGAAATTGTATATCTGTGGATCTCATCCCCACAACTCGCGCTCCGGCGTATCGCCGCTCGCGTCAGACAAGGCGGCCATAACGTGCCGCGCAGAGATGTGTTGCGCCGGTTCACGCGAAGCTGGATCAATCTTCAAAAGTCTTATCGACTTTTAGCGGATGAGTGGACGGTGTATGATAATTCCAGTGATGTACCCAAAGTTATAGAGCAGGGACCATGAAGTCACAAACCAAGAAAATCGTACCGTCACCGCTAACTCTCGCCGTCGGCCGCGCTCTCCGCCGCGCGGCCAAGACGGCGCGCAAGACCGCGCGTATGTATGGCACTCCCGTCTACGTCTGGAAAAACGGCAAGGTGGTCGCCGAAAAACCCTGACTTATCCGGCCGGAGAGTTAATTTCCATGTTTCCGCAATTCCGGAAACGTGGAAGGCTCCCTCCGGTTAGGGAGTTCGTGCAAATTATTCCGTTCATGGTGAGCTTAGCCTGTTCTGAGGCTGTCCGAAGGATCGAACCCATGAACGGACCCGATCTCCCCGTAATGAACGTGGCGACCGACTAGGGGGCTTGAACCTTTGAATCGACCTCCAGACCTTAGCGATAATTCTTTTCAACATTGTCCAATATTAGACAGCAATCACCGCCGCCAATGGTTAAGCTTATTTGGTAAAGGCGAGAGCTGTAATGGCGCGCAAGAGGTAGTAGGTCCGTCCCCATACCCAACGGTGGCATGGACTTCCGCTTTGGTTCGGCAGCGAACGTAAACCCGGTTCAGATCCCTCCCTCTTCCAATATCCAAAGGCTCAGTAGAGCCTGAAAAAGGAGAGTTATGAATCCTCTAATTATAATCGCTGTTCCAATGGGGTTGCTGATCCTGGGAATGATACTGAACAGCTGGGACCTCGGTTTCAATCAACCGCCGAGTTCCACGGAGCAAGATACAGTCAAGAGACTAACGGCGGAAAAGGAATCCTACCGCAAATTCTTCGATCAACAGAGAAGCCGGTCGATAAAGCGCCAGAAACGGGTTGGCCAGTATGGCTGGTTGGTGGTGGCCTCCTTCATCGGTGCCTTCATCTGGCTCTATGCGGATACCGTGAACAAGACCAGCCTTTCGACTCGAATCGCCGGGCTTCAAACCTTGGCCACCGAAGAAGGCAAACAGATGGTTCTCTCGGTGACTCTAAGCGACGGGAACAATGTCAAATACCTGATCAAACTGCCCCAGGCCGATAAATTGCAGACCGCCGCAAAAGAAGCCCCTGCCCCCAGTGAAAAGGTCTCATCGTGGGAGATCGAAAGATTGGGCACGGCCCTAAGTACCGGCGATAATCCATTGCCGCTTGGCGTCGCGCTGAAGATGTCCCAACTCGCAATCGCAGCCAAATAGACGCAAGCTTTCCAAAGACCCAAATCAGACCTGAGGTGCCGATTCGGCGCCTCAGGCTGATCGCCGCCATTTTGACGTTTTGAGAATTCTCAAAACGTGCTTTCCGGACACGATCACGAATCACGATCACGGTTTTATCCTTTATCCCTTCGCCCTTATCCTTTCCCCCAACCGCAATCATGTCGTTCCCGATGCAGTAGGCTGGACAGTAAAAGATTTGACCTAGAAATTTTTTTCTTTCTGGCCTTGAACCGTCCTCGCCTCCCGGGAATGCTAGAACTATAAGCCCCAGTGCGGCTGAGCCGCGACCAAGAACGTTCCGTAAGGATAATTCACCACAGAGGCGCAGAGGATTTTTTACTCTCATTCGCAGCGTCCTCTGTCCCTCCGCGGTGAGTTTTTTCTTGGGGATACACTAGTCTAGCCGCCGGAAAATTTGCGCAGGACATGAAAACTTTGCCATGAATTCGACTCGTGCGCGCCGCGTCGTTTTAGCCGTCGCCTGCGCCGTGGTTGCCACCGCGTGGGCAGCCGATCGCGTCGTCGTCGAGGACTGGCGCTCGTATCCGCACGGTACGCGGGGCATTCCGCGCGACTGGAAGGAGCAGACCTGGGGAAAGCCCGCCTACGACCTCGAGATCGTTTCGGACGACGGTCAGCCGGTCCTGCACCTGAGGAGCAAGGGTGAAACTTCCGCGATCATTCGCGACCTCAAAGCTTCGGTCGATCTCAAAGAGACGCCGATCATCGAGTGGAGATGGAAGGTTATGACGCTTCCCACCGGCGGCAATGCCTGCCACAAGTCGACCGACGACGAGGCCGCGCAGGTTTACGTCGCGTGGCTGCGCACGCCCGAGGCCGTGCGCTCACGCATCATCGGCTATGTTTGGGATTCGACAGCGCCGGCTGGCACGATCTGCAAGAGCGAGAAGACCTCCACGGTGACTTATGTCGTGCTGCGCTCGGGCGCCGACGAACTCGGCAAATGGATTACCGAGCGCCGCAATGTCGTCGAAGACTTCCGTAAGATCTATGGCGAAGCGCCGAACAACCCTAACGCCCTCTCGCTCGGGATCGATTCGGACGATACGCGCTCCAGCGCCGAGTCGTTTATCGGACCGATCGTTTTTACGCGGCCTTGACGAGCGCCACGAGGGTCGCCAGCGGTCGCAAGTCGCGCCACGCCACACGCGCCTGCAAACTGTCGTCAACTGGGATCCCTAATGTTTTGGGAAATCGTGGTCGTGTTTCGTGATCGTGACATCAGAGGAATGGCGATCAACAGCGTAGATGGTTGGAACTTTTGGGTGAACCGGGATTTTATCATAAGGATAGATTGACTGGCGTCGCCGGTAGGCTCCGGAACGTAGAAGTTTTCCTCTTGGCCGAAACTGAAATGAAAACTGAAATTTCAGAGGATGATTTTGCAAATGCGAAGCGTGTAAATGAAGGAGGAATTTGGCGTCCCCGACGGGATTTGAACCCGTGTTATCGGCGTGAAAGGCTAGCGAGCCGGTTTCAAGCTAACCCTCGAACAAACGGCGGTATTCTTCGGAAGCCGACGTTTTTGTTTGTGTTTCGCTCATGTCGCCCCATGTGCAAGGCGGTGTGAATCAGTGCTAATAATGCGTGTAAATTGTCCCGAAATTGTCCCGAAAATTGTGATGCAAACCGGACACGCCATCGTTAGTTCGCAGAAATGGCGGCATGCCGCGCCTACGGCGCGCGTCCGCCGGCGTAGCACTCACGCGTCTTCGCGCGACTGAGCTGGTGCCCGCCTACTGCCTGTCAAAGACGAGGATTTCATCCTCATACCGCGTCTGGTTGCCCAGTGTTCCTGTGTGTTTATTGGTGAGCGTTTTTCCATCAGCAGAGACGGTAATACGCCCTCCGGAGCTGACGCGACCCTCAGGGACGTATTCTTTCACGGTGCCGCCCGGCAGATTGTAATAGAGCTGGCGTAAGGTCTCGTGCTGAAAGGTGTTGCAGTCAATCCGTGTCCAGCGCATCTGACGCGGATCACCGCCTTTGGTGGGGTATGGCTTCCCGTCGAACTGCACCGACCACATCTCCCACCGTCCCACTAGGCGTGGGTCACGGTCGTTGATGAACACTTCCGTGATTCCGTTATCTCCAAACGGAGCGATGATCATGATGCGCGGTTCGATTACACCGTTGTTCCGGGTGATCGTGGATTTCTGAAGATTCAGTCGCCACGTCCCGATCAAAGGATTGCTGGCACATTGCAGGCCCTGCGCCGGCGCCGGTGTTGGGGCCAAGGCGAAGCCAACAAACAACATCGTGGCGACAGAGGCGCCGAAGAACCGAAAAATCCCTGAACTCATCTTTTCCTCCCTAGTCGTGTGAACGAGACGCGTGAATCTCAGAATTCCGCCTTCAGCTTGCCTACCAAGTCTTGGTGATCGTCAACGATATCTGCCTTTGAATCGGGCTGTCCACCAAGCCCCAGAATGCTGAGCCGCCGCTTCCGGATATCGAAGCCTTGTAGGCGAATGGCGGCCGCTTGTTGGTGTCAGGAATGCGAAACAAAGGTTCATATAAAAGAGTAATTCTCTTACACTCAAGCGTGTTTGGGTCGGTTATCGTGTAGAATCGCAATGCGTTTGCGATTGCCTGCTCCCCTTTCGATTTGACACGAAAGCCCCACTCGGTTTCATATCTAGGTTCAAGCATTGCTCGTCGCTGCAAGGCTTTGTTCACCTCGGGTAGCATCGCATTAATGTATCGTGTTCTCATCTGGTCTCGTAATTCGGACCAGCGGTTTTTCAGTATCGTCAGCCGATTGCACGCGGCCTACGCGGCGGCACGGGACAAGCGATCAGAGTCGGAGCTGCAGCGTTTGCTTAGGATTAAGTCAACAACTCATGCCTGACTCCAGCGCTGTGCCGTGACCCCAGCGCTCCCGGTCATTCAATGCCACATCCGCCGTGTAATCCGTGACGTCAATCGACAGAGACCGTTCGGAAGGAAAGATTGGCAAGCGCAAATCGCGATGAGATTCGGACTCGCAAGCGCATTACGTGCACGCGGTAGACGTAGGATCGAAAAGAAAAGTAGCTGCTCCCCTTTTTAATGGCCTCAGCTCATGGCCGACGACTATAACTAGCGCTATGAACTGCGAGTTATTTCTAATTCGCGGGACGACAGTGGATCAGGGGTTCGGAGCTTCTTTGCCGGCCTCATAGCCTTGTTCGTAGCCCTGTTTTTTCCCTTCCTCGTAGCGTTCTTTGTCGCGCGCTTTCAGAGCCTCTTCGTAACCCTGCGAGTACCCCTCGGCGTAGCCGCGATCGTAGGCGCCACGTGGAGTCGGCGCGGACGGGGTCGAGGGTGGTACAGTATAAGGGTAAGAATAAACTGAGCTCGACGGATAGTAATAGCTCGACGGATAGTAATAAATGTAGGGTGAAGAAAAATAATAGGGCCAGGGATAGAAAACCGGATTGACGACGACTCGGCCCGCGACAAAGCGTCCGGGAAATGCGGGTCTGACGAAAACGACGCCATTGGCGAAACCAGGTCTGGCGACAACGACCCCGCTGGAAAAACCGGGTCTAACGACGACCGCTCCGCCTCGCAGACCAGGCGTAAGACGAGCTAGGGATAGCGATCAGTGCGATCAGAGCAATGATTCTGACAGTTTTCATAGCCAATCTCACAGCGAAACCAGGCTTGGCTCCGACCGTGATCTCCTTTTCTCGATTGGGATTCAACAACATCCGTCGGACGAAGGCAAGAGCAATAAAGCGCCGGGTCGGACCACGGCAACATCTTGATTTGACAATAGAACATAGCGTAGAAAGCATCGTTTAAGAGCTCAGCGGTGGATTTTTCAAGCCAAAAGCGACCTCTAATAAAAACGATGCCACGCGCCAACCGCCACTTTCTGCCTGGTTACATTTGGCACATCACTCACCGTGTTACCAAAAAATTTGTTCAAAACGTTCCAGTCGTTCAATGGTTCGGCCGTTCGAGAAGCCTCACGGCAGGCTTCCTCGACGGCCTTCAGTTCCGAGCCCATCGAGGAATCACCATGACCGGCCCGGACATCCGCTCGTTCCTTCGATAAAACTCAGGACGGGCTCTGAGTAAATCGAAGGATGCGCTTCGATCAAAACCTTCAGATCCGGACTTCCATTGAAGATTCAAAGGTTCACAATTTTTTGGAAGGAGCAAGGTTATTTCGGAGCACCGGAGACGAAGGTGGAAAGTTTTGTCTCAAGGTGCCATGTGCTTCGTTCCGTTCGAGTGACCGAGATGACTTATTTATCATCGCCGGTTCTAAATCGTAAATTCGGGGGAGTTGCTTTGCTTTGACCACCACCGTATTGGGTCTGTAATTTTTGCGTTACAGGATCCTTTAACTCTGCAAAAAGCATCATGGCTACTGGATCTTTAAAGTTTAATCTGATTTTAAAGTTCCCCAGGTTTTTGATTTCTAACACCGCGACGTGTGGCGTCTCGAATGTTCCGTCAATCACAGAAGCGGTTATATGAATGGTAAGACCGAGACGAGCTACCGTGCTTCTCCCATCTAAAATGGCCAATACGTTTGGAGGAGTTTGTATCGCTTCATAACTTGCTCCAAGAACAAATTGCCCTGGTTCCAATAGAAAGTCCTCTGTAGTCAGATCGATTTCCTTATATTTGAGTTCCTGCGCCACCGTTAGACTTACAACCTGATTAGGCTCGGGTAGAAGCAGATGTTTGGCGAGATGGATACGGATACCGACGGGGCGTATATTTTTCTTATCAAAGTCAGGCTCAATAAGGATTTTGCCTTCATCAATGTACTTCTCAATTGTTTGATGTGATAAAAACATGAAACGGAGTATGCCACGAATGTTTCTTTTTGCTAAACACGCGGCTGAGGAAAAAATTGGGGGAAGAAAAGGGAACAGGCTACTTTTCATTGAAGGTGATGTGGCTGTATGTTAGAAGCGCTGCGTGCCGAGGATTCCCAGAGGATACGCTTATCACGTGTCCTCAATTCTTTAACGAGCTAACTTATCTCGACGGAAACAAAGAATGGCATTCTCACGGCCGAAGGCCATCGGCGGATTGGCGGTAGACAATGACTCTCGAGATAACGCGCAAAGCGCTGGTATGGTGTACCGTCATCAACTATGCAATCCTTTTAGTGTGGTTTTTGTTCTTCGTGCTGGCGCACGATCGGATGTATCTATTGCACAGCCGGTGGTTTCGCTTGTCAGTCGAGCAGTTCGACATGCTTCACTACGCCGGGATGTCGATCTTCAAGATCGGCATCCTTCTCTTCAACCTGGTTCCCTACATCGCCCTCCACATTATGCGTCGCACATAGGTTTAAACGCCAGGTACTGCCGATCGAATCACCTAAAGTTCGACTCCTGTATGGGAGCCCAAAGACCGCCAATGAAAAGCGTGATCCCAAAATGCACCCAACCGGAGGGACTTATGATTGTATTGCTGCTTCTCATGGGGTTGCTCTTTCCTTTCTCCGCCGTGGCCTCCGATACGGGCTTGATCTGCGCGATCGATATGGGGAGCAATAGCTTCAAGGTCATGGTCGGCGAGATGAAGGCGGGCGGCTACATTCAGCATCAGTTTATAAAAAACCACGTGGGTGTGGGCGATGACATCTCAAAGACCGGTGTGATCAGCCCGCCCAAGCTAAAAGAAATCCGACGGACCTTGGAAAAATATTTGGCGGTTTGTGAATCGAGGGGGATCCAGAAGCGCGCGGCTGTGGCCACCGCCGCATTTCGGGAGGCCAAAAACCAGGGTGAGGTGGTAGAAATCGCCAAGTCGCTCCACCTGCCCTTGGAAATTGCCTCTCAAGAACGTGAATCGCAGCTGGCGTATCTGGTCGGCACGCTAGGGACGGGTAATTTTGCGGTCATCGATAACGGCAGTCGGACGATTGAATTAGTGGCCTCCTCGGTGCGCGGTTATCAATGGAGCATCTTGCAATTGGGTCATTGGATCGCGTTTCAGCAGTTTTTTCAGCCGGCGGCAACGTTTGCCGAGGCGAGTGAGCGGTATCATCAGGAATTGTCGCCCCATCTTCTTGCCGCCGATTTTATGAAGAACCGCGATGGCTATGCGGGCGTGGAAATGGAGGATGCGGCCCGTTACCTTCTATCCCAAGATCGAGTGGACGGGGTGCGGCTTTCACTCGAGACCGTGTCGAAGAAAATCGCGGCACTGAAAGCTATGTCTGACGTGGAGTTCGGCGAGTTAAAGAAGGTAAAAGATATTGACGAAATCCTGCCGCGACTGGTCGTCTTGGAACAAACGATGCGCACGTTTGGATATCGTGAAATTCAAGTGTTTGAACGCGAACTGGGAGCGGGGCTGATCATAGAAAAGGGCATCCCATCCAGATAAAGCGTCGAGAGGGAGTCAAACCCACGAGGGAAGAAAAGGGACAGGCTACTTTTCTTGTTGGCTTCAGGGATTAGAAGCTGTTGAGTTGAAATCGAGTGGAGTCGAATTATGCACGGACTTATCCTGCTAGCGCGCAAACTCGGGGTAAGGTCTTGCAATGACACATCTCCTTGGATTACGAAGGCGATGCGTACGATCCCTCTGCAAGGCTGCCTCTTCGTTTATGTGACGGTGAAAACCCCCAGACTGTTAGAAAATTTCGGACAACCAACGTCAAAACTGTCACGAAAATTATAGAAATCCTTCGTAAAATTATCGAAAGTCCTTGGGCAGCCCATTTGCGTAGTCAGAAGACCGAAAGCAGCAAACAAACGCATGCAGTCCGATGTGGCGATCGCCGGCCCTTTTAATATCCTTCTCGTGGACGATGATCCGGCGACTCGCATCCTACTTACCAGGATCCTCCGACAGCCTGACTATGTCTTCACAGAAGCAGACGACGGGGTCCAAGCCCTAGACTTACTTGAGAAGTCCTGCTTCGATTTAATTATCACAGACCTACGGATGCCCAACCTGGATGGTATCGCATTCGCGGTCCGTGCTCGTGCCAGATGGCCGCACATACCCGTGGTTCTCATGTCAGGCTATTTTTCGGAGGCAGCTTGGAAACTTGTTTCCGAAGTATTCGGAGGATTTATTCAAAAGCCAATCAATCGCGAAATCTTGATTCGGATAATTCAGCCTCTTCTCGTCAAGAGCACGGCCAAATCACACGGACCGATCAATTCGATACCTAAGCCACAATAGGCCGATAAGGCAGCATTCTCGTGGTCAGGTTAAGCGCGGCGTAATGAGTTTTTGAAAGACCGAGAATCTGGCCGGCTGAGTAGAAGAGGCTTGGGATCAAAATACAGGATCCGTCACGCCGGCCAAGGGATTCGGCTCATCTGGGCGGACGCGAATGAGAACCTGTTTGCGAGTTTTTATGCGCCGTCTAATTGGGAGGGCGATGACTGCCATCACTAGCGGGTGGGTTTTCCAATAGCTCGATAGACCCGCCAGAGGGCGTCTCGGCCCATCACGATTTCGGCAGTACCAGCGATCTGAGGGCCTTCTTTATCGCCGATATAGCAAATTACGCGCGGGTTCCTGCGTAGGCGCTTAACTTTGTACGAATCATCGAGGCTCAGAAACTCGATGCATCCCTTATTGACGATGAGCCAAACCTGCACTTTTATCAACTCACCCGATTTTTTGTAGGAACCGAACCACTGTCTATAGCGCTCGACGGCGCGTTCCAACTCTGGTGTCATCGGTTAGTCTCTGTTCCCGAGGGGATTCCAAGGCAATAAAATAAACTATATTACAAGTGACGTGAATACGTGCCCGTGAGGCGAGCGGACGTTCGAGGGAACGCTTTTCATAGGATAACTTGCAGAGGAACTAACGCCATGAAGCCTGATGCATTGATCCGGTCAGTGCTGCTCGGAAACCGTTCGTGGGAGCAATTTTCGATCCTACTCGCCCGCGTTTTGCTCGGAATGTTTTTCGCCATTTCGGGAGGAAACAAGCTCTTCGTCGCCAGCCACACCCGCCGGATGTATGAAACCCTCGCCGGCGCCGGAATTCCTTTTCCGCATTTCATGACTTATTTCGTCTCCTCGGTCGAGTTCATCAGCGGCTGCCTGCTCGTCATCGGGTTGCTTTCGAGCCTGTGCTGCGCTGCTCTTATCATCCAGATGATCGTCGCGATCACGACGGTGCAGCTTGCGACGATTTCGAAAGGGCTCTCGTTTCTCGACTGGCTCGACGATTTCCTCTATCTGCCTGAAACCATGTATATCATCATCTTGGTCTGGTTAATCTGCTCCGGACCGGGAAGAGTCAGCGTTGATGCCTGGATTGCGCGCGCGCTCGGGTATCAGGACGGACAAACTGGAGCGCGCGCGGCGGGAAGATGATCCGAGAGGGGAAACGACAGGGTCAGAATTTCTAGGGAAACATCTCGCCGGTCGGACAGCGCAAGATCTTGATTCCCCGACATAAGTTTGTGATATAGGCGTCGATTAGAGGCTTAGCGTCCACTTTTTGAGGTTGAATCATTTACTCTAAGAGCCAGCGATGCCGCGCGCCAACCGCCATTTTCTTCCTGGGTACGGCTGGCACATCACTTACTTTTTCATTGTGAGCCTTTTCAATCCTTGAACGAACTTCCACGTTTCGGGAATTCTCGAAACGTCGAAATGTAAAGGCAGGCGTGAGGTGGCTCACGCTTTTTATTCAAGACAATTCTTTTAGCTTGACCCAGCTCGGCTTTCCTGACGCGAGGACTCAAAGAAAGGGGAGAGCGCAGGGCCAGACTTTCTAATCTTGACAATCTTGATAATTTTTTATCACTCCTGTTAGAGAAGCGCTTCGTGGCGAGAATTCCGCGAGGAAGAATCACAAAGCCCATGTTCGTGCGCGTGGTTCGTGACCGACTGAACCGGGAGAGATCGTTCGGAAAAGCGGTCTGGCAAGCTGCAATGGCGCCGATGTTCGGGGTCGACAGCATACTGCGTCTGGGTCGTCGACGGCGAACCGAAAGGACTCTACGGCTTCTTGTAATTCGCCATTGAAAGTGATCGTCTAAAGGTCCCTGGGATCTTAACGCATCCTCACTTCAGGAGGCACTCCCCATGCCTGCAAAAATCACCCGACTAGACGCACGGCGCGATCCTGAAGCCGTGGAGTGGGCGAAAGAGTTACGCGAGACGGAGACCTGGTTTCACAGCGAGAGGTTCGGCCACATTACCCGTCTGCACACCCCCTTCGAAGTCGTGTCGCTCCGCGGCAGCCTGCAGGAGGATTACACGATCGCCAGAGAATCGGCGCGCAAGATGCACGACTATCTGCAGCGGCTTTTCGTCGAAAAAAAACAGGAGATCACCTATGGCCCCTTCTCGTCGACGGGAGCGGTGCGAGCGGTGATGGAAGGCATCAAAGTTCTTTATCTGGGGGGCTGGGCCACTTCCGCCAAGGGATCGGAATCCGAGGACCCGGGCGCAGACCTCGCCAACTATGCGTTGGACCGCGTCCCCAAGGAAGGGGCTGCGTGGGTGCGGGCCTTGTTGCATCAAGATGAGGTGCAACGGTCCAACCGGATCAGGATGACATCATTACAACGGAAGAAAACGCCGGCCATCGAGTTTAACCCGCCCATGATCATTCCCGATGGGGATACGGGACACGGGGGCGAGCATCACATTCGTAATCTGGTCAAGAAATTTGTCGAGAACAAGATCGGCGCAATCCATATCGAAGACCAACGCGCAGGATGCAAGGTCTGTGGACATCAAGGACAAAAGGTTCTTGTTTCTACCGCCGAAATAATCTCGCGTCTGAATACCGCGCGTCTACAGTTTGACGCCATGAAAGTGCCGGGGGTGATTGTTGCCCGGACCGATGCTCACGATGCGACGGCCATCGATACCGTGGATGACGAGCGGGACCATCCGTTCGTTTATGGGGCCACCGATCGTCACATCGTGCCGTTCAAGAACGTCAATCTCGCAGTGATTAGAAAATTCTATGAGGCGGGATTCAGGGAGATCAATGGACACCTGCTGCACAGGATCTCGGAAGAGGCGTATAAGACCGCGGGCGAATGGCTGAAACAAGAACGCTTGACCCAGCGGATCACCGAAGGGATCGAGAAGATCAACAAGGAAGCGGCGGCTTTGAAACGGCTCCGCCAGCAGGCTCGTCACCCACGAACCGGTCAACGCAAATTTCGCGAAGAACTGGCGACCCTTGAGATCATGATCAAAAAAGTTACCGAAGAGACGCTGGATAGCGTGCTCGCGGCGGTCCGCCAGGTTTGGGCCGAAAAAGCCGGCCTCAAAACGTATGCCGATGCCGTCGCCGAAGTTATGGAAACGCGGCAGCAAAACAAGACGAAACTACCGATGCCGATCGACCGGTGGAGGCAATTTGCCAAGGGCGTATCGCATGAGGAAGCGCGAGCGCGGGCAAAGTCCATGGACATCGATATTTTTTGGGATTGGGATTTGCCGAGAACCTCGGAAGGTTTCTATCCGATTACCGGCGGGCGGGAAATGGCGATTGGTCGCGGGTTGGCAATGGCGCCTTTCGCCGACCTGGTGTGGCGTGAGACCGCCAAACCGGACTTGGAAGACGACAAAGACTGGGCCGAAGCCATTCATGCGGTGTTCCCGCACAAGATGCTGGCCTACAATCTCTCGCCGTCTTGGAACTGGGATGCCTGGGGATTCACCGATGGCCAGATCCGAAGCTATGCCCATGAGTTGGGCAAGATGGGCTATGTTTATAACTTTATCACTTACGGCGGCCACCAAACCGAGGCCCTGATGAACGGCCGCTTAGCGCGGGCGCTACGGGAAGAAGGCGTGCTGGGATTTGTCAGATTGATTCAGCGCGCGCTGCGCTTGGCCAATGATCCAGCGCAGTATCCTCAGACGTTTGTCGGTGGGGGTTGGGCGGACCGGTTTCGGCGCGCCGCTAGGGGGCCGTCGCTGACGACCACTTCGATGGGCGGAAAATCAACCGAGACGCAGCATCGCAAGGCGGTTGAAGTGCCGACGAGTGTGCTTGAACGTTGGCTGCGCATGTGGGGGCAGCACTGGACCCGCCAAGGCCTTTACACCGGCGGTGATCTCAGCGTCGAGCTGAAGGAGAGATGGGCCGGGTCCGAAGAGATGATGCTCAATGTTTTCGACGAAGCCCGTGACAAAATAGCCGAGATCATGTTTAGAGTCGATAAGGACCGGGCCGGCCGGAAATTTCTCGCGGTCAAAGACCAGAACACGCTCAAAAAATACCGTTCCCGGCGTCTGATGAGCCTGATGCACTTTTTTCTCCTGCATCGATACAAGACGGATCTCGTGCACTACTTAACCCCGACGGACGACAATCGGCTTTCCGTCCGGCGCATGATTCATAACGGCGTGTTCCGGGAGGCCCGGACCGACGATCCGAATGTTATCGCTATTGAAGTCGATACGGCTCGCGCCCAGAAGATCTTTGCCAACGATGAATCGATCAAGCAGTTTATCGCTCGACAGTTTGGACCGTTGGAGACTCATTCAACCGGCCGCGCGATCAAGCCTGCGGTCGCATAACGCGCAGTCCCGAGGTGCCGAACGTGCCGGGAAAGAGAATCCTCTCGTGAGGAGAAAAGAAGGTCAACCGTGGCAACGGACAACGGGCTCCAAAAACCACTCCGCGCAACCCGTCAGATTTTATTTGCCGCGGCATTGGCAGCATTGTATTCGGGCGTTCCCTTGGCCGGAATCGTCCAGAAATACACAGTGCTTCCATTGGCATTAAGCGTCTGTTGAGGTTTCCAACTGCCCATGTCGAAGGCGTGCGAGACGATACGGGTTCCCGGCTTCAATTCGGCCAATAGTTTCGGGAGCAATTTAAGATTGAGGCTGGGCAACAGGTAGAGCGTCACCACGGTCGCATCGCTAATCTTCGCTTCGAACAAATCTTCGTTGAGAAAGCGCACGCGGTCGCCGACGCCCGCGGTCTTGAGGTTCGCTTGTGCTTCACTGATGCGGTCGGGATTGATGTCGATGCCGATAGCGCGCGCAGCATTGTACTTCTGCACCGCCATGATCGGGATGCGCCCGTCGCCCGACCCCAGATCGTACACTACGTCGTCCTTGCCGACCTTGGCGACTTTGAGCATCGCCTCGACGGCTTCATAGGGCGTCGGTACATAAACGACATCGGGCGAGCGAAGTGGCTTGCCATCGCTTGAGCTTTCGTTACTCGCCGCGTTTGCGCCTGCGGCCGGCTTACTCTGTTGCGCTGACGGTTGCTGTGCCTGACCGATCGTCGGCGCGGTGGCGTAATAGCCATTGAAACAGAGCGCCAATGCCAGCGGATATGACAGTCTTTGTGTTTTCACTTATTTCCTCCTTCAAGCGAATAGGGATGAGGCAACAGTAAAGAGATGGTTCAAGGTTCAAAGCTCAACGTAATACTCGGGAGAATTCAAATCGTTCAAGCCGTGCGATCCCCCGAATCTAGTCCGTTCAAGACGTTTAACGCCGGAGATCGTTCAAAGTTTCAATGTTCCCAAACGGAACCCTTTCAACCTTCCAGCGCTTCACTCAAGATAGACTTGAGGCAAGGATGAAGGCAATAGGCCATAGAACGATCGCCGGTTCAAGGTTCAATGTGCAAAGTGTAGTTTCTGGCCCCGTTACCCAGGAATACAACCCTGCGCAAAGGGCAGCGGGCGGCGTTCTGCGAAGGCAGCTTATAGATCGCCTGCCTACGGATGAAGAGAATTCGTGGTCGGTGCAGTTGAAAAATCCGTTGGACGAGTTGCAAGTGGTGGCAGTACGGGAATGCCTGAATCGGCAAAGATCGTACGGTCACTCAGAATGGCAAAGGGAAATAGCTGAGACTTTCGGACTTGGAAGCACATTGCGATCACGCGGCCGACCGCGCAGCGAGAAGAAAAGTAGCCTGTCTCTAAGACAAATTCCCGAACGCCTGTACCGAAGTCCCGATGTCGAGCGGGCACGCCACGCATCGTCGGTTTGTGTTGCAGCGTGAGGATCAACGCTGGTGCAGCTTTAGCGCCGTGGCAACGATTGGCCTTGCCTAATCGGGCGTGTGTTTCAGATCGTTGGGTTGCGTATCTTTCTGCGCTCCATGTGGAGCACCAGTTCAAGTTGGGAGTTTTGCCGGTCGCCGGATCGGCGTGCGCGCTGTTGTCGTAGACGGGCAGCGCGGTGAGATGGCGCATCAGCTCGATCAGGTTGCGCCGGCTGTGCTCGAAGCGCCTATGACTATGTTCGGCGCGATGTCGTGGCCGCCGGTGCACCTCATGGCCAACTCGATCGCCGATTGCAGAGCGATGTCACCGCTGCATCGCAAGTCGTGACCGACGACGATTCTTTTCAATAAGCCCATCAATTTTCGCTCGATCAGTGAATGAAATATTTGGCACCAGTGGAGACTAGCGGAACGGTAATGCCTTTGTACCAGGGCCCTAGGTTCAGCGGTCGCAGAAACATCTGTGCAGCCATGTTGTACGGAAAATAGCGCTTCGCGAGACCCATGAAGTGGTGACAGAATAATCGGTAGTCGTTAGCAGTAAACGGTCGGTCAGGAACGCATTGTTCAAAGACATGCTTAAAAGTAATAAAGGCATCTTCGCCGTCAATTTCGGAAATCCGTTTGCATAGCGTTTTAAGCACAACGCGAGCCGGCGGCTGCTCGTCATGCCGGTAACGCAAATAACAATCGAAAAAGTTTTTATAGTGATAAATCTCGTCTTTTTTCATGCGTGCCATCAGTACGCGTAATACCGGTTCCTCGGTGAGCCGGTAGAGCATGGTGTAGAGGCACGACGTACCCGTCTCAACCAGGCATCGCGAGACCATTTCGAGCGCGTGCGTGGGGCCCAATTGCTTCGCACAGCTCCACAGCGAGTATTCGGCGTAAAATTTGCGCTAAACTTGGCCCCAATCAAACTCCGGCCAAACCGCATTGATGTATCGTTTCAGCGCGGTGCCGTGTCGGAGTTCCTCCACGAGCCAATGATTGCGGAGCCAGTCAGTCATTTCGTTGTCGCCCGCGAACTAAGCGAGCAAATTCTCGGTGTAAAGTTCCGACGAAACTTCTACGAACGAGGCGGATGCCAGCAAATAGAACAATTGGCAATTGGCTTGAACCCGTTTCGCTTCGATTCGACATACGGGATATCATCGACGCACCAAGCATGCTGTTCTCTGCGACTCATCGTGTTTGTCCCAGACGAGGACTTTCGCAAGAAAAATGCCGGAGCTATGCTCGATGATGGACGCGGATCGCCGTCGTAAACGGAGGGTCGATTGGATATTGCGATTCCGTCGCGAATTCGCGAGGAACAAAGTGCGGCTAATTGATCTCGCTGTGTGGCAAAATGGTGCTGCCATGAGGTCAAGTGCCACGGTTGACTATGGCTTCGGCCTAAAACTCGCTGAGGCTGCAGTGTTTTTGTCTAAAAATCGTAGAGACCGCCGACGAAGCTATACATGAGCAGCGTGAACACGATCAACGTTAAGCTCACATACAAATAGTCGCGCTGCCGGGCGAAGGCGAATATCGAAAAGGCCACGCGCGCAATGGGAGTTGCCACAAGCATGAGAACGCCCAGTTGAATCAAGCCTTGCCCCCGCCGGGCGGTTGCATCTCTGAGTATTCCGTTCAGTGTGCGCAGTTCCAACGGCGCACCGTGAAACACTCGATAGTGAGGCGTTGCCGCCCCATATAAATAAAGAAAACGAGCGCCGCCGCATAAGACTACGGACGCGGCGAGGAGCACGCCGGCAATTAGGAGTTTACCCATCACCGCCTCGACTTTTTCATCAGGCCAGCGCATGGCTCGTTCACTCTGCAGTTTCATCTTACAAGTTTCCGGTTATTCCGTTTAAAATCATCTCTACGCCCAAGATCACAATCACGGAGCTAAAGACAATCCGTAAGTTCTTTGTTGGAGCGGTGATCAGAACCCGCGCGCCGAGCAGTGATCCGGCGAGAACCCCCAGCAAGACCGGCATTACTAATCCAGGTTCTATGTAGCCCCGGCTTAAATAAACCCCAGCGCTGGCGGCCGCGGTGACGCCGATCATGAAATTGCTCGTCGTGGTGGACACTTTGAAAGGGAGACGCATCATCTGATCCATGGCGAGTACCTTAACCGCGCCCGAGCCAATGCCAAGTAATCCCGACAGCACTCCAGCGACAAACATCAAACTGAAGCCGCCCGGTATACCGTGCGCATGATAGTTTTGCCGTCCCGTCGCAGTCGGATAATCGCCATCCAATCGGAGGAAAGTAGCGAGCCGATCGGGCTTGCCGTCACCGATCCATTCCTGTTTCGGCACCGCCGCCAGGTAGGCCGAATACAATAATACCAAGCCAAAAATCACTGCGATCAGAGACGTGGCCAACATTCCCGCGAGCAACGCACCAACCAACGCGCCGATCGTCGTTGCAATCTCGAGGAACATGGCCGATTCGCATGTTGCTATAACCTTCGCCGACGTACGCAGCGGCGGCGCCTGAGGAGGTTGCGATTACTTAAACTAGCGACGCGCCGATGGCGTAACGGATGTCAACGCCAAAAACCAATGTCAACAGCGGCACAATGACGACTCCGCCGCCCAAGCCGGTTAGAGATCCTAAAAATCCGGCGAGAAATGATCCGATGCCAATCAATAGCGTAAATTCGAGAGTGTTCATTTTGCCTATTACCACTAGCAATTTCGGTTCCGATACTTGTCGCTAAGCAGCGGGTTTACGATGACAAATGGGCAGTGAAAGATCTGGCATAGCCGTTGCTCAATTTAAATTCAGACGGCTACAGCGAGGATTGCGATAAACGCAAAGTAAAAAGGAGGGAGCCATGAGTTTTCAGCGTATTCTTATCGCCCTCGACGACAGCCCAATCTCGATTCACGCAATGGAAGTGGGGAGGGATCTCGCGAAAGCGGTCGGAGCGGAGATCGCGTTGCTTCATGCGCTCGATCCGAGAATCGCCTACGCACCAGAAGGCGGCTTTCCCGCTTCAAACGTACTCGACGAATTCCGTGAGCAAGCACGGCGACTTCTGCGATGCGCGGCACGGCGAATCGGCGGCGATCCTCCACCTTGGGAATATCTAGTGGAAGGAAACGTAAGCCGAAAGATCGTCACATCTTCCGATGAGTGGAAGGCCGATTTGATCGTTATGGGCTCTCATGGCCGAACCGGCATCGCGCTGGCCTTTCTCGGGAGCACCGCTGAGTCGGTCGTTAGACATTCACGGATTCCCGTCTTAACGGTGCGAGGGCGGGGCTAGTGAATCGATAAAATACACGATGCCGATAGGCAACCTAACGACGACTGACTAAATAAGTTACTGTCTTGGCTGCAGATGAAGTTCGCGCTGTCGTAGCAACGCCAATATGTCAGGGACGAGAAAAGGGGTCAGGCTGAGCTGCCCCGGGTTTCACGGACAGTTAATTAAGCACCCACGTTGGTCGAGTCGTAGCTCATCGGTGTTTGGTACGCCAGCGATTGGTGTAGTCGCCTGCGATTATAAAACAGCTCGATGTATTCAAAGATCTCGCTCCTCGCTTGATCCCGGGTGTGGTAGTCCCGATGATGAACGATCTCGTTTTTCAACGAACTGAAAAAGCTTTCAGCCACCGCATTATCATAGCAGTTGCCCTTGCCGCTCATGCTACGCACCATCGCGTAACGGTTGAGCAGTTCAAGGTAGCTCCCGCTGGAATACAAAATCCCCTGGTCGCTGTGGTGAATAAGTCCCGGTTTGGGCCGTCGCTGCTCCACAGCCATCATCAAAGCTTCATTGACCAGTTCCTGATTGGGCCGGTCTTTCATTGACCAACCAACGATCAAACGAGTGTATAAGTCGATGAGTACAGCAAGATAGAGCCAACCCTCACGAGTTGGGATGAACGTTACATCGGTCACCCAGATCTGATCGGCGTGAGCGGCCTGGAACGGCCACTTTAATAAATTGGGAGCCGGCGGAGCACTATGACGAGACCGATAAGCCAGTCGAAACTTTCTTTTCCGCCGCGCTTCTATGGCAGCCAACCTCCGTAGTCGAGCCACTCGGTGCTTGCCACAGTCAACTCCTGCCTGTCGTAACGCCTGCCAGGTCTTAATCGCTCCGTAAGCTTCTTTGGTCTGTTCGTGGATCTGACGAATCTCTTTGAGCAGAACCTGATCCCGTTGGCTGCGCGGGGACTCACTACGGCCCTGCCAGTCATAATAGCCGCTGCGACTGACCTTCAGCACTTGGCACATCCGGCTGACTCGAAACTCTGGAGAATGAGCTCGGACAAAGGCGTACTTCACTTGAGCTCCTTGGCAAAGTACGCGGCTGCCTTTTTTAAGATGTCGCGCTCCTCTTTGACCTGCTCCAACTCCTTGCGTAGTCGAGCCACCTCATCGTTGCTGCCCGATCCTCGTCCAGATCCAGGAAAAGCTCCTGCCCCACGCTGACTCAGCTGTTCTTTCCACTTATAAAGTTGATTGCGCCTGACGCCGAGTTCGCGGCCTAGATCTGCCGATAGACTTCTGCGATGTCTCTATCAATCGGACCGCTTCTCGCTTGAACTCTGGGCTAAATCTCTTGCGCTTCGTCATCGAACACCTCCTCCAGGGGTTTCTTGTCCCCTTTTTCGGTGTCCGTCAAACCCGGGCTAGCTCAGTCTACTTTTTTCGTTGAATAGGCGCCCAGAAATCCTTTGTGTTGTCGGGGAAACTCCTAGCCGGACTCAAGAGCCTCGGGCAGGAATCTGGGAGCACGCTTTTCATGATATTGCTGGCGGCGTATCAAACACTGCTGCGGCGATATACCGGTCAGAATGACATTGTCGTCGGTAGTCCGATGGCAGGTCGGAATCACAAGGAGACCGAGGAGCTGGTCGGGTTTTTTCTGAATATGTTGGTCTTGCGTACGGACCTCTCGGCAAATCCTACGTTTCGGCAACTCCTGGTACGCGTGCGCGACGTGTGTCTAGAAGCGTATGCTCATCAAGACTTGCCATTCGAGAAAATCGTCGAGGAGTTACGGCCCGATCGGGATCTGAGTCGCAATCCATTCTTTCAGGTGACATTCGCGCTGCAGAACACTCCGCTCGTTCCCCTTGAGCTTGCCGGGCTAAGAACGGAGGAACTGGATTTTGGATCGGGAATAGCGATTTTCGACCTGCACCTCTACATGGTGGAGGAGAATAGCCGCCTGCGCGGTTGGCTGAGTTATAACGGCGATATGTTCGACGACGCGACCATTGCTCGGATGGTCAATCACTTTCAAGCAAACCCACGGGATCAGGTCTTGCAATACGACATTTTTTGAAAGGTAAGCCTGATCAGACTTGCTAATCTAGCCAATCTTGACAATTTCGTATCACTGAAATGAATTGACGGAGAATTCAATTCAATCTCAATAAGCGCAAAATTAACCGACAAAAACATTTCTCCCTTTTAACCGTCAACTCGACGGAAATGTATCCTCATTTAATGCGCTTGAAAGAAGGCGTCTTGTTCATGCACATAACCGATAACCTCCGGGTCGTGCAATGAGCGGATACGGAAATACTCTCCTGTTTTGCTTTCTACCCTGACCTGCGTGCCGGGCCGGAGAGTCGCGATTACGGCGGCATTCGGTTGGGGGTTATCGCGAACGAAGGAATCGTCGACGACTTCAAAGTTACCCAAATAGTCCCGCGCTTTTTTCGCTGTGCTTTCTCGACCGTCAGGTTGAACAGGTTCCTGATTTGTTGAAGAGAGTTGAGGCGCGACGGGTTGCGCCTTCGAGTTTTCAACCATCACCTCTACGTCAGAAGTATAGCGTACGGCTCGCTGAGCGATAGCTCCCCACTTCACAGCTAGATGGGACAAATAGTTTTTGCTCTGTTGCGAATAGGACACCGTCCCGACACCGGCCAGTAAAATGATCCCCAGGAATATCGCGACTGCCGATTTCGTCGGGCCACGCTTAAAATAAATCTCTCGAAGCTCATCCTCGCCGAATTGCGTTCGTTGGGCTTCCTCCGCCTCGGCTTTATGTCGGTTCCCCAACGTTTGAGAATTTGTCCCTGCCACGTTTGTTTTCGTCGACGTCTCCACGCGGCGTTGGAAACCCTGAGCCAGCTCTTTTTGTTTCAGCATTTTCGCAGTAGCGGCTTGTTTATAAGCTGAATGCGCAATGAGCAACGCGTTGTCGCAAATTGTGTTGACGAGCCGGGGAAACCCTTTTGACCACTCTGTGATTCTCTCGACCGCTGCAGGACTAAAAAGGGTTTTTCCCTTATAGCCCGATGCCCCAACCCTGTGGTTAAATGTCACGTCCCAGAGACGCAACGCCGAAGCTTTTAGTTTACGGAGGTCTCTAGAAACGTAAACGGTGGTAAGTTTCATCCGATTTGGCGGTATGGATCGGCAGCATGTCTGTCTCGCCTTGTCTCGCTCCGTCTCTGCCCGATGGGCTTCCTCCCAAGTGATATGAACTGTTTTCTTCGTTTCCATTTCGACCCTCCGCCGGGGTTAATTGCCGTCGAAAGCCATGAGCGCGACCAGTTCCTTCGTTCCGATGCTGCGCGCATCGGCAATCGCCAGCGGCTCCCGCTGCACGGGCTTGTTGATCGGCCGCCAGGTTTGGACGATGGCAAAGCGGCGTTTGAGAAGCTCTTCTGCTTCGTCGGGGAGTAGGTCGCGCACGCGCTGCGGCCCGGACCAATCGGTGTAGTCGTTATGAGCGTGGCGCACCGGCCCGCTGATCTGTTTCTCTTCACGCATCGCCTCGTCGGCGGAGCGCAAGGTGTGATCGAAAACCACGACGCGTTTGGCGCCGGAGGTCCGTTTTACCAGTTCCTCGGTTTCCTTGTAGTACAGGTTGCGAATTTCATTCTCGTCGTAGAAGTTTGTCATCTTGGTTTCATGATTGACGAGAATGAAACCTTCGCGCTCCAGGGACAATTGATCGGCGATGGCGCGGGCGTTGTAAATCGTCATTTTGTGCTCTTGATATTTGCCCTTTTTCTTCTGGGCCGCCACTGATTTTCTCACGCCACCATAGCTGGCCGGTTTTTCGCCCTCCTCAAGGTAGTGGATCAATGCTTCGATCGATTCTAACGATTGGCCAATTCTTTCGGGTCGTGCCATGGTCATCTCCTCTTGGGCAGGAGCATGCTTGTCATGCTACCCAATTTTAATCGTGGTTAATATTTTGGCAGCATCTCGCAAGGGGTCTGTCGCGGTCCCAGGCTTTCATAGTAACGATTCTCTTCCGAAACATAGCGTCCCTGATTGAACTCGCCGCCTTTCTGGCTGCGAATAATCACGGCAACGGTGCGTTCACCAACGGTGATCTCGGTGTGAATCTCATAGGGCTTGACGAGGTCGATCTCTCCGGGGCCGACGAGCACGTTGCAGCTCTCCCGGATTTCGGCGTGGTCAGGCTTCGAGCGATCGTCGAGCCGGTCGTAACGGACCACTTTCTCATGTCCGTCGAGCACGCCGTAGAGTGTGTAAATATGGGCGTGGTCGTGGATGCGAGCGCGCCCGCCTTGCCTTGCGTCGCCTTTGGTCAATCCGTTGATGGCAAAGCCGTAATCCAGATCCTCGTAAAAAAGCAGATTCTCTGCTCGCCCGTTCGCCGGCACGCAATCCGGCCATTGCGTCGATGCCGCGATTACGTCAGGATCGGCCAGAAGCTCGGCGAGTATCGGCCTCAGGGAATTCCAACGCTTGTCGAGGTCCGGTTCTTGAGCGAAGAGCACACGGGTTTTACGCACGAAGCGCTCCATGGCATTTTCACTTTGCGTCTGCAACTGAGTTGCCGTTTGGGTTTCCATCTGTATAGGAATTTTAAACCACCTTTTTTTCTGGCCCGAGCAATACCGCCGGACTGGTGGGATGTCAATCGTCTTTCTGGTTGATGAAAATCCCAATGTTGCTTCTGCTGGCTTGGGCGGCGCAGCGCTCGGAGGGGGCATCGGGAGGATTATTACCAGGTTGAGGACCACCGGTTTTCGGGAGCTGAGGAGTTTGCCCAAAAGCTCAAGCGCAAAGTTAACGAGGAAGAGATTTTCCGGCGTAAGAAGCAGTTGAGCGTCGTGTTTCGCAGTGCCGCGCGAGCGGTTGAGGTGGAGCCCCAGGTGCTTGAAGGAGCAGGCCGAGGCTGGGAGGTCTCGCAATCGCGGGCGCTGGTCGGATATGTACTGATCCGGCGGCTGGGCTATAAGCTTAAAGATGTTGCGAAGTGTCTGGGTCGAGACGTTGCAACGGTTAGTTCCTTAGTCTCGCGGTTTGCCGTTCGTATGAGCGAGAACGAACCTTTGAGGAAGCAGGCGGTGCAACTCGCGGCAGATTGTCAAGAATAGAAAGTCTGAACATCCCGCTGGAAATTTCAAGCGGTGATGACGCCTGTACGCGCTCTGCTCGTAGATTTTGTTATTTTGTTTCTTGGCTCGAGATTTTCGGCCTCCGTATTTTCGTTTTAATCGAACGATCTCGGACTGACCTTGGCTCTTGGTATTCCCCTTTTCAGGACGAATCTCATACTCCCGTTCTTGTTTGAGCATCTTGTAAATGATCCGAGACGAGGTGTCGACCTAGAGCTCGAATCGCCTGGTTGTGTTTCTTTCCCTCGCTTCGTTTCTTTTCGTAGTACCTCTGCGACTCGGGGACATATTTTCGATGTCGATCCAAAGCGATCATCATCGCTGCTTTGGCCCGAGTGTTCACGTGCTTGGGTGCCTTGGTCCCCTGGTATTTCCCCGACCTGTTGTCCAACGTGGACATGCCAAGATACAAAGAAAGGCTTCCCTCAGAGGCAAACCGTTCGATGGTGCCGATCTCGCCGGCCAATTCTGAAGTGCACACGGCACCAAACCCCGGAATCGATCGTAAAGTCTTGGCGATCTTGGAGTCCTTAGCAACCTCGGCAACCTTGGTTTCTAACCGCTTAATCTTCTCATCGAGCTCCACACACCGCCTGGCATCTTCCTGGATCATCTCGCTGACCCACTCGACCTCTTGGCTAAAGTGAGCACGCTTCTGCCAGTCGCTCAATGATAGCGGCGCTCTTCACTCCCACCGAGGGGATCTTCAAAAGCGTGCTGCGTCTGAGCCGGGCAAGCTGGGGCAGAGTGTCCACACTGAGAAGAAAATTTAAAAACCACTGGTTGCTTGCTTCACCGGTGATTTCTAATAACCCTGGACACACCGCTTGCAGATCGGCCTGTAGATTGTTCACCACCCGCACCCGCTCGTTGACTAATCTGCGCCGGCGCCGGGTTAATCGTTTGAGGACTTCGTTCTCGGGCGGTGTCCCACTGACTTCCTGCAGCACTTCTTTGGCCAACGGCAGATGATCGCTTAGCTGAAACAGCTCCAATCCCTTGCGCGCATCGATCCGGTCGCTCTTGGCAGCTCCGGGGAAAATCTCTTTGAAGCGAGCAAACTTTAGATTGTTGAGATTATAAAGCCGATAACCCCGTTGACGGACCATGCTGTCCAGTGGCCGCGCGTAGCCGTTGTAACCTTCCATGGCTACCGCTACTGCACAGTACTCTTTCTTGCGGTGCTTCTCGATGCGAGAAAAGAACTCTTGAAATCCCTCGGGCCGGTGCTCGATTTCGAACTCTTCGAGCACCTCGCCGCTCGATAACCCCATCGCCACACTGTGACGACGATACCCCACGTCCACACTGACTCTGAGTTCTAATGATTTTTCTTCTGACACGTAGCTCCTCCTTCGTAGATCGAGATTTCATCATCCTTCGGTCTCGTCTACTTACAGAGCCACGTATTCTGGTGAGAGAATATGGCACCATCCCGGTCGACCCTCGGATGATGCAGGTGACGAGGGCGGCATTTCAGACTGGGTGAGCCTGAATAAACAGGCCACTGACCCCAAGAGCCACACCCTCGTCAAGAATCTCTTTACAGGATTCTCTTAGATCCTGCTACCTGCTAAATTCCGATGGTAGACACCGTAATTTCTCCCCTTGGAAATTCATCGTGATTTGAAGGCCTCCGCGGTGAGCGTTTTCTTATCACGGCAAATTGGCTGATTCAATCAATGTTGTTCGTGTTTCCGTGGCGGTCTCCCGATGTGGAATCACCGGTAGAACCAGTCGCGATGGCATAGACGAACTATGATGAATCATTTGGCGCGCGACGATCGTTTCCGTTTCGGTAGCGATGGTTCTTCCGGTATTCGGGTTGCGATCGAATCGGGGAAAATTGCTGCTTGACACCTCGAGCCGGATACGGTGTCCTTTGCGAAAAACGAAACTTGTGGGCCAAAGGTCTACGGTGATTTTCGTAGGAGAATTGCCTTCATACCCGCGTCGAAGAATACCATCGGACACGTTATATGCCGAGCCGTCCGGAAATATGTCGACTAATTTGGCAGTAAAATCGGTATTGGGCGCCGTCGTCGCAACGAACAGAATGAGCTTCACCGGCCCGGTTGCTTCGATGTCTTTATCCAGTGGCGGCGTTGAGTAAACCAGCACATCCGGCCTCGCTTCGAGCTTGTTTTGTAAAGCGATGCCGGCACGCGGGCCGATCATGGCGCCGCCGGCAGACGGCACGGGGCGCAATGGATCGTAAATAAAAGTGTCCGACGGTGTGTTTTCGGCTGGCGCTTTCAACGATAGTCTTCCGTCGCCGCCGGCGCTATTTGCACGGCCGCTGCTGTCGAGAAAAAAATCCGCGAACTGCGTCCGCTCAAGCGGCCATTCTTGTTCGTCGCGCCAAACATTCGCGCCCATGACAAAGATTCGGACCGGCGCCGCCAACGCCTCTCCAGTGCCGCGCAAGTGTTGGTCGAACCACGGCACACTTGGCGTGAAACTCTCGACGCGATAGTTGGGTTGAACCGCGCCGTCCGGCAGGATGACGGTGCGCGCGTGCGCCCAAGGTCCGACGACCAAGCGTGATGCCGCCGCTACCTCCGGACGGGTATCGCGCCGTATACGCACGAAATCATCGAGTTGCGCCGGTAAGAAAGGATCGTACCATCCGGCCATCAAAAGCGCCGGCGCAGTGAGATTTTTCACCCGCTCATCGCCGTCGACGGCGTGCCAATATTCGTCTCTCGTTGGGTGATTCACCCAGTCGTTGAAGAACGGGATATCGGTTATGGCGCGGTCGTCCGCTTGGATCAGTGGCAGGCCGTTAAATCCGCGATCCAGGGTTTCTTGGTCGGGCTCGATGTCTTCTTTGCCGTGGCTGCTGACAGCCCAATTCAAAGCGCTTTCGAGTGAGAGTGCGCCGCCTGGATAAAACATACGGTAAAATTCGCTGCTCGCAATCTGAATATTAAACGCCGAGGCCCCAGGCGCAGACTGATCCGCCAACACCCACTGAGTATAGCCGAAGTAGGAACCTCCCCACATGCCCAATCGCCCGTTGAACCAAGGCTGCTTGGCGATCCAGCGCAGGGTTTCGATGCCGTCTCGTCGCTCGTGTTTGAAGGGATCGTATGTTCCGTCGGATTCGTAGCGTCCGCGCGTGCCCTGGATGACGACGTGGTATCCCCGCTCGGCCCAATATCTTCCGACAACGGTCGCGATCATCGTATTATAGAAATTCTTTGTATACGGAATGCGGACCAGAATAGTCGGGTGCGGACTCGCGTCAGACGGTTGATAAACATCCGCGACTAACAGGGTTCCGTCGTACGAAGTCATGGTAACCCCGCGTTCGATGCGAACCGAATATTCGGCGGGCCGCGCGCCGATTTGTTTCGCGAGCCACCATGAGCCTAGCCGGGATGGCGCACACACAAGCCAGGTCAAGCAAGCGCCGATGATTAAGCCGATGATTAAGATGATAGCTTTCATTTGCTGGCTTGAGAGTGGTAGCGTCCAAGCACCAAGATAAAACCGGCCAGCACGAAGTGAAAGAAAATCGGAATCGTGCCGCCGAACCAGCGCATCTCGGGCTTAAAAATCATCGTTAGAACATAGCGCGATCATGGCGCCGGCGTAAAGCGCGCTGAAGCCGATAAGCAGGCGCGACCAGCGCGGAGTGCATGGTTTTGGGGTCAGGTCTTGCAATAACACATTTCGTTCGATAAGAAGGTCGGTGCTATGGCGCGCCCTCTGCGATTAGAGTTTCCCGGTGCGATCTATCATCTGACGGGCCGCGGCAACGCGCGGCAGAAAGTGTTTTTTACTGACGCCGACCGCGAGTTGTTTCTGAGCACACTGACCGGGGTGGTGACTCGCTACCACTGGATCTGCCGCGCCTACTGCTTGATGGCCAATCATTATCACTTGCTGGTGGAGACGCCCAAGGCGAACCTTTCGATCGGCATGCGCCAGCTCAACGGCATTTACACGCAAAGTTTTAACCGCCGGCACAACCGGGTTGGACATCTGTTTCAGGGGCGATTCAAGGCGATCCTGGTAGAAAGGGATTCGCATCTGTTGGAACTATGTCGGTACATCGTGCTCAATCCCGCGCGGGTCAAGAGCAGCGCCAAAGCATCCACTTGGAAATGGAGCAGTTACCGGGCCACCGCGGGACTCGCATCCGTGCCGGAGTTTCTGCACACCGACTGGATTCTGGAGCAATTTGGCAAGAGCCGATCAAGAGCACAGCAGCGATATCGGGAGTTCGTCAGGGACGGAATGGCGAGTCGGCCGTGGGACGATCTCAAGGGTCAGATCTACTTGGGAAGTGAAGCGTTCATCGAGAAACACGCTTCTGGTAAAAAGGACGTTAAGGAGATACCGCGCGCGCAATTGAGAGCGGCTACGCCCTCGCTGCAGCGGATATTTGCAAAGAGTGGCGAAAAGGCGATCGCCGAGGCGTACGCGCATGGATATCGGCTCAACGAGATCGCCTCGCACTTGGATGTCCACTACGCGACGGTGAGCCGCAGACTCAAACGAATCGAGGAAGCGAATTGACTCTGTCGTATCGCAAGCTCCGGCCCTTTCACTAAAATTTTTACAGTCGGGATACCCCGACTTCTTCACGCCCTCCGGCCGCAACCCATCTTGCAGGCAACAAAAGAGGTGAAATACTTAGATGATACGCATCGCGTATCTATCCAGCATGCAGCAAACCAAAAAACCACGGCAGGCAATTCAAAAGGAGGAGACCATGGCGACAAACACAGGGCACGCTGAAATGCCGTACCGAGTCCTCGGCAGCACCAAAGAACGGGTATCCGCCATCGGTCTTGGAGGCTGGCACCTCGGCCTCAAAAAGGTGGATGAACCGCTGAGTATCCGTATCGTTCGCGATGCGATTCATCGCGGCATCAACTTCATGGACAACTGCTGGGACTACAATGACGGCGCCAGCGAGATCCGCATGGGCAAAGCGCTCCGCGACGGCTATCGGAGCAAAGTATTCTTGATGACCAAGATCGACGGGCGCTCGAAAAAAGAAGCAGCGAGGCAAATCGAAGAGTCGTTGCGTCGCCTGCAGACCGACTGCATTGACCTGGTCCAGCACCACGAGATCCTGCGCTACGAGGATCCGCACCGCATCTTCGACGACGACGGCGCCCACGCTGCGCTCATCGAGGCGCGTAAAGCGGGAAAGCTCCGCTACATCGGCTTCACCGGCCACAAGGACCCGCGCATTCACCTCTATATGCTCGAGGTGGCAAAGCAGCAGCGGTTCAAGTTCGATACGGTGCAGATGCCGCTCAACGTCATGGACGCGCACTACCGGAGCTTTGAAAAACTGGTTCTGCCCGAGCTCGTGAAGCAAAAAATCGGCGTGCTCGGCATGAAAAGCATGGCTAACGGACTTATTCTGAAGTCGAAGACCGTAACTGCGATAGAGTGTCTCCACTATGCCCTAAACTTACCGACGTCGGTGGTCATCACCGGTGTCGATAGCATGGAGATTCTCGATCAGGCATTCGACGCGGCGCGCACTTTTCGACCGATGGGCAAAACCCAAGTGAAATCGTTGCTGACGAAAACGGCGAAAGCGGCTGCGCGCGGCGAATTCGAGCTGTTTAAGACGACGTCGATTTTCGACGGCACCGCATCCAATCCGACGTGGCTCGGCGATGAGCCCGAGCGAGTCCAACAGGTGATGCCGGAGTAAAATGGCTTGCGCCCATTCAAGGTTCAAGGTTTAAAGTTCACGTAAATCGGACTCGGTGTTTTAGAGTCTGGAAGAAAAAGCAACCGTTAGCCCGGCTAGCTTCACCGCCTCCGCAGTGCACGGTCAGGCTGAGTCAGGACTGTTTGACCTGGGCCACGAGCTTGGATTATGTGCTTGTGAACTCCAGAGTTGTGACGTGGCCAACTATAGTTTTCAAAGAGCATCAAGCCGAAGCGTAAGGTGGATCGCCCTCTGGCTGGTCCGTCTCGTTGGACTAGCCTCAGGCTTCGTACTCATCGGCCCATCGGGTGCTGCGCAAGCTCAAGTCCAGATCCAGACAGCAATCGGCGGCGGGACCTACCAGATGCCCCTGGGCATGATCATGTCCGAAGACATGCTCATGTCCGAACAGGATGTGTCCCCGAGAGCGATTCACAGGCGAATCCCGATCGGTGATGACGCGCTGGGGCAGATCAAGACGAACCAGCCTGTTGCGCCCGCACAACGGCAAGGCCCGTTCACAAGTGCGCCGCAGCCGCCGCCGTCGGAATCGCCAACTGTCCCGCCCAGTTGTCAGACGAACTCGGCGGTGGGGTTTTTGCCGTCCGACATTCACGGTGCGGCCGGCCCAGCCAACATCGTTACGGTGACGAACGTCGAGGTCGGCGTTTACAACAAGACAAACTGCGCGCTGGTCAGCAAAGTATCGCTGAAGACCTTTTTCAATGCTTTTTCGATTCCGGCAACCCAGACATTGTTCGATCCGCGTGTGCTCTACGATCCCGCGGTGGACCGCTTCTTTGTATCGGCGGACTCGGACGACAGCACCAACGCTGATCAGTTCCAATACTTCGCCGTTTCCACCGACAACACTGGTACCACGTGGTTCCAGTATCGTTTCTTTCTCAGCCAAGGAGGCTCATTTTTTTGCAAACAAGCAGCCAACCGCTCCTGGGACTATCCAAGCGCCGGATATAGCAGCGCGCGCTGGTTCATCACGGCGAACGATTTCGGCATCACCACGGTGAGGGGGGCGATCATTTCGATCGATAAGGCGCCATCACTCGTCGGCACAGCACCTAGCGCCATATGCTTCAACGACTTGGTGTTTAATATCGCGCCTCCGCTCGTCCAGGATTCCAGCACGACGCCGTACTTCCTCTCGCCGGGCTCGGGCTCCGGCAACTCGATCACGCGGTATCAGCTCACTGAGGGCGCCAGTGTCGGTTCCGATACGTTGAGCACCACATCGCCGATCACGGTCACGGCATGGACGGCTGCGCCGGATGCTGCACAACCCAACGGTCAGAGGCTCGACACTCTGGATGGTCGCTTCCAATCCGCCAGCATTCAGAACGGAACGTCCCTATGGAACGTCCACGCCGTGAACAATGGCCGTGCTGTGGCTCGGCTCTACCAGTTCTCGACGACGGGCACGGCTCCGCTGTTCACAATAGATCTGTTTACTGCGTCTGACGATAACGTGTTCAATCCGTCGGTTGCGACCAACGCCGCAGATGCGTTCGTCACAGCGACGCGCACGTGGCCATCGCAGGGAGCTCCGACCGGCAATGCAGCCATGCTCATGTTCCGCGGTCCGAACTCATCGAGCGCGGGGTATACTTTTGACGTTGTCGCAACGTCGGCAACTCAGTTCACCGTGGAGTTTGATGGCGTTCGCTTTGTCCCGTGCAACACAGTATCCAACGAAAAGACCAGTGCTTCATGTCGCTGGGGAGATTATTCGGCGACCCAAATCGACCCGTCAAGCACGGCGGCCGCCTGGGGCTTCAATCAGCTTATCACCGGCGCAACCTCAGGTAACTGGGCCACCGGCGCGGCGCTTGACTTGGGGACAGCGGAGAGCGATTGGCAAATCGCCGGCACCGGTGACTTCAACGGTGACGGCAAGAGCGATATCCTGTGGCGACACATTTCCGGGGCGGTTGCGATATGGTTGATGAACGGCTTTAACATCCAATCCAACGCCTTGGTCGGGACGCCGGGAAACGGTTGGCAAATCGCCGGCACCGGTGACTTCAACGGTGACGGCAAGAGCGATATCCTGTGGCGACACATTTCCGGGGCGGTTGCGATATGGTTGATGAACGGCTTTAACATCCAATCCAACGCCTTGGTCGGGACGCCGGGAAACGGTTGGCAAATCGCCGGCACCGGTGACTTCAACGGTGACGGCAAGAGCGATATCCTGTGGCGACAGATTTCCGGGGCGGTTGCGATATGGTTGATGAACGGCTTTAACATCCAAGCCAACGGCTTGGTCGGGACGCCGGGAAACGAATGGCAAATCGCCGGCACCGGTGACTTCAACGGTGACGGCAAGAGCGATATCCTGTGGCGACACATTTCCGGGGCGGTTGCGATATGGTTGATGAACGGCTTTAACATCCAAGCCAACGGCTTGGTCGGGACGCCGGGAAACGAATGGCAAATCGCCGGCACCGGTGACTTCAACGGTGACGGCAAGAGCGATATCCTGTGGCGACAGATTTCCGGGGCGGTTGCGATATGGTTGATGAACGGCTTTAACATCCAAGCCAACGGCTTGGTCGGGACGCCGGGAAACGATTGGCAAATCGCCGGCACCGGTGACTTCAACGGTGACGGCAAGAGCGATATCCTGTGGCGACAGATTTCCGGGGCGGTTGCGATATGGTTGATGAACGGCTTTAACATCCAATCCAACGGCTTGATCGGGACGCCGTGAACGATTGGCAAATCGTGAAGGACTGACATTACGTTCGGTGCCCGGACTTTGGCAACTCGGAATCCCTCGAGGCGGGACGAGTTAGAGGAAGATCGCAGAATTGGGGTCAGGCATGAGTTAAGTTATTGACTTAATATCATGCCACTGCCATTGAGACCGACGAGCACCTGCATCGCTGTCTGATCTACATGGATCTCAACATGGTCCGTGCCAACGAATACCGTAGCCCGTTCCAATCGTTCAAACCGTTCAAATCGTTTACGGGAGTTCCAGACGTTCCAACGGTTCCAAACGTTCCAGTCGTTTAATGGTTCGGTAGGCTCACCATGACCGGCTCGATCTTCCGCTCTTTCCTTCGATAAAACTCAGGACGGGCTCTGAGCTGGTCGAAGGATACGCTCCGTTCAAGACGTTTCAGATAAACGGTCGTTCAAAGTTCAAGGTTCAATGTTCAACGTGAAGCGTTGCTCCGAAGCGATCGCGGTTGGCAGCTTGGCTTTGCTGAGACGATCAAAGGCGAGCTCGACAGCAAAGCGATGCATCGTGAAGTCGAGCAGTTTGAGGAAACGCATGTGTTACGCGAAGAGAGCGAGGTCTATGGCTTCAAATCCGCTGTCTTCTGGAATGAAAGCTTCGAAGATGCGAGGACATAGGCGGGTCCGACCCAGCTACCAAGGACCCTCTATTTCCTCTGTGCTGCTCAGTCGATCGGCGGTTTCGTGAGCACCGCGAGAAACGCAGGGTCGATCATCACCTTGTCTAGGGTCTGATTGAGCGTTTTTTGCTGCAACTGTGTAAGGTGATCTGTGTCGCCGAGAATGCCTGCCCCCCTGCCACCTTCTTCGTTGTCGGTTCCGTAAAATTTAGAAAAAATAACGGTCCGCGCGGGCAGGGACAGAACGTTAACCTGCAGCTGGACGTGTGCTTCACGATTGAAAAGGTAGCTGCAGTCTAACTTGACGATGGTCCCTTCGATCGCTACTCGCGATGTGGCCGTAGCTTCGGTGATTTTTCTCGCTGCGAGTGCCTCGACGAACGCAGCCCGGACCAGCTCGCTTACAGGTCTGTCGGCCAATATTTTTTTAAGGTCGATACCAACCCCGCTACGGATTGCGCCAAGCAAATATGGATCGGTGCCCCGATTATCTGCGAAGTTCCCTATCGTGACGGGCTGAATGCGTTTGGCGCGGACCACAAGCTTCTCAGTTGGTTTATATCTGAGTGAGGCGACATGGGTAGAGCAACCGACCACCAGCAGGAGTACTGGAGAACTCAAAAGCCGGAGCATTTTAGATTTGTTCACCTGGAATCCTTTTCGGCGGCGGCTTGGCGGGTTTCGCGGGCGCTCGCGGCGCGGGCAATAGGGGCGAAGGCTCTTTAAGAATACTCGCCATCGCTTCGGCCGCGTCGGGTCAAGCACCATGCGCAGATCGCCGATCAGATTTTCCATCGATAGCGGCACCGGCGGAAATGGCGACGCGCGTCGCACCGCCTCGACGCCGATGCGTCGAATTTTTCATCGCCGGAGGAATTTTCGACGCGCACCTCCGAAGTATATCCGCCCGGACTGAGCTTCATGCGCAGCGTAATCTTGCGCCCCTCCGACTGCGGCGGCAGACGCCAGCCCGCCATAATCCGCTTTTCGATTTGCATGAGATAGGCCGACAACCTCGGGACTCGCCGGCGCGACGCGGAGCGCAATCAGGCCAAGGATTACAGCGAGGCCCACGACTAAGTACATCTCCGCTTCGCCGTAGCTCACGGTGTCCTCTCTGCCGGCATGACGAGAATTCGGTTTCTCCGCAGACTATAAGCCAGCCGGCGCCCGGCCTCAAGGATGCGGTTCGCCGCTGTCGCACTGGAACGAGAAAAGGGGACAGGCTACTTTTTCTTTTCATTGTAAGTTGAGCGGATTTCCGGATTTTGGAGATTTTCAAAGTGCTCACCACCAATGGATCGAGCAAGGGCTGGGGAACGGCTTGGCGGTTCGTGATGATCGCTGGTCCGAATCGATCGCGGTTGGAAGCTTGGCGTTTATTGACGAGGTGAAAAGCGAGCTTGGCTTCAAAGCTGCCCATCGCGACGTGATCGAAACCGATGGAACTTACGCACTGCGCGAGCCCGCCGAAGCTTACTCCAGCAATTTCACCGGCGAAAGTGAGGCTCTAAGGTCTCAAAACACGTTCTTTTGGAATGAAATCGTTGATGAAGCAACGATATAGCTTGGTCCGACCGAAATATTTACGAAAATATTTACGACAATATATCACGAAGCCGCCTTTTCTACTGAAAGACGATCATATCCGCACGGCTCAGGGTTGAGGCGTTTGCCTTCAGCGGTTCGTTCGTGGCGTTCGCGCTATTCTGATTCAATATTTGGAATTGGCCGATCGCCACTTCGTAGTCCGTTGCGGCTAAGCTGGCGTCCGTGGGCACGACCACGGTGTACCCCCGCAGTGTCGCTCCGACCGATGTATAGACCACTGAGCCGCTGACCTTCCAGCCGGTGAGAATCAGCGTCGTGATCCCCTTGGCCTTCAGCGTTTTGTCGAGATCCGTGCTGTAGAATCGGTCCTGAGCATACGACTTGACGATCGGGTCGCCGGGAGCGGGAGCGACCTCCGGCATCCACTTCGAGCTCTCCGGCTCCCGAGTAGAGTACAGGACGAACACGCCGGCTTTTCGTGCCCGCGCCAGCAGCGAGGCGAGGGCCGGCACCATGACCCCGGTGCAATTCGGCTGGCTTTTGCAGATACGATCGATCATGTCGAACACCAACAACGCCGTCGTCGCGGGTTGGAGGACGACTTTGACCGGGTCGGGAAGGGCCGGCATTTGCAGTGTCAGCAATGACATGGGTCTCCTCCGTAAAGCGCGAGCGCTAGCAGGCTGTTGAAAAAGGCCCACCTGCTTCGTTGCGCTCGATCGCCTCGCTTGAATTCGTGTTCGTGTAGCGTGGTCGTGCTCGTGCGGTCTTCTCGGTCACGTTTCACGGACACGATCACGGTCTATGCGCGCCTCGCATCTGGACCTTTTTGAACAGCCTGAAATCAGGTTTTTCAACAACCGGTTAGGCCACTGGCTCGAAGGACGGTACGAATCAGCGCTATGTTCGATTCTCCGAGTATCCACCGAGTTCGGTATCAGAAATTTGAAACACTCTCAATCTCTTGCGAAAGAAATATCGCCGACGGGAGAAGGTGTCAATCACATCGTAAATAGGCATAAGGCACGAGGCAACAGGCAACAGTAGATCAAAGTCAGCGTGAGGAGTGAGGGGTGAAGGGTGAGGCGTGGTAAGAAAAGACGCGTTCAACGGTTCAAAAGTTCAACGTAAATAGGATTTGTCCAAATCGTTCAAGCCGTCAATTCCCCGGATCTAGTCCGGGGTCCGTTCAAAACGTTCTACACCCGAAGAGCGGTTCCATGTGTTCCAATCGTTTCAGTGGTTCCAGTGGCTTGAAAATCCGACGGGTAGTGCGAGGTTTGGAGAACGGACTGGCAGAACGCTCGGAAACGTGGGGTTTATTGAGAACGTCAAAATCAGATTGCCGTCAAAGCCAGCGGCGTGCGGGATGCGTGACGAATCGCTCGACCTGCGCGGTGAATTGCGTGACGGTGTCTTTGAGATCCATGGCGCGCAGGGTACCTCCGATGGCAGAGTTTACAAGCTCTTAGATCAGCCTCTCAGATCAGCGCGGACCAGAACCAAACATCAAAAAGAAAATCCAACCATTCCGAGGGTCGCTTGGCTTTTTTTTTCGGCAATGGAAGGTGTATGTTCTGCCCAAATTCAGGTACAAAATAGGCACAGCGATGGTGACAGGGACGCAATGAAGAAAAACATATTCTCTCTTGCAGGCGCTATGCTCTTTGCGTTCTGCCTTTTCGACGACGTCAGGTGTCGGCCGAATGTAACTCCGCCACCTCGTCGTCCCCGGAAAGGAGGACCGACATAAGCGATTGGATTCATGGCCTGCCGTTAGGCTGGATGGCGATCCTAATCTTCGGGGGCACGTTTTTGAGCGCGGCCGTTATTCTTCTCGTTGTCCATTCGCTCGCCGTCGGCCAGCGCGCGAACGTGTTCAAAGCGGTCTCACCAGCGTTGCTGTCTCCGCTCGGCATCATGTTCGGGTTGCTCGTTGCGTTTCTTGCGTCGCAGGCGTGGCGCGACCAGGATCGGGCGCATATCGAGGTCAACCGGGAAGCCAGCGCGCTCAGAGACGTCGTAATTCTGTCCGAGAGCTTTCCGGGAAAGGCGGCTCATCTGCGTGGATTGGTCCGTCAGCATATTCACGAGGCACAGACCGCTGAGTGGCCTGCGATGGCCAGCGGCCGCGCGACGATCACGATAATCCCAGCCTCATTGGCGCAAGCGATGCAAATCACTCTCGCCTTGCCGGTGCAAGGTGAGGGACAAGCGGCCGCGCAACGGGCGATCGTCGCCTCGCTCGAGAACGCGCTCGAAGCCCGCCGCCAACGGATCCTGATCAGTCAGTCGGAGGTGAATCCAGTCAAGTGGGTGAGTCTCATCGTGCAGGCGATCTGCATGCTGACGACGATTGCGATGGTCCACGTCGACAATCGGACGACGGCGGCCATCGCCATGGGAGTCTTCTCGACGGCCATTGCTGTTTGCATCATGTTGATCACCGCGCACGATCGCCCGTTTGTCGGGCCGAACGCCGTGCAGCCGACCGTGCTCCTGCAAATGCAGCCCGACGCCTCGGCAAACACTGGACGGTAGATCGCCCTCGTTCATCACAACCCTGTGCTGCAAGACAGCGACCGTTCAAAGTTCCCACGAATTGGCAACAGCCATTAGGAAACAGGCAACAGTCCGAAGGTAAGAGTTCCAGTCGTTCCAATTGTTTCAATCGTTCAACCACTTGGGTCCGCCCCTCGATGACCGGGCAAAGCGCAGCCAAGCAGGGCGCTGACAGCAGGTATCCGGGGAAGGCGCTGCTTTGGTCACTGGCTTCAGGACCTTTGACACTAGTGCCAATCATTGTTGGCTCTGTTGCTCATACGTCGGCAGTGAACAGAAGGATCGAAGCGCATTTTGAAAGCCTGAGTTTTACGGGAAAGCTTACTAAAGCCCAATCAGATTGCGACGGGCTTTTTTTATTTCAAGCTGCCAGATGGGATCAAAAGACTGGAAAACCTTACGCGTAGAAGTGACATCAACTGAAGAACAGACGGGCAATCAACTTTCCTATAAGTTTACCCTGCCGACCGTAAATTTGCGTTGAGGTCCGACCCCGGAATGACGTCAAGACAAGGCGGCAAGAGGTTTTCTAAAATCTTTTTAATCTAGCGTTCGTTAATGCCTGCCAATTCTTTAGCCAGGTGGACGAAGGGGCTCAGATCGTAGCTATTCACGAGCCTCTGTTTGTTGGTGGCCAGGCTGGCGACGTTGTACATTTCGAAGAGTAGCTGGCGGGAGCCGAAAGAGTCGCAGGCATATTCCCACGCCAGCTTCAGCATGCGAAAGCATTCTTGCGTGCGCTCGTTCTCCCCCACAAAAAAGCGCCGGATTTGGTGGCCGACCTCGGAATTATTCATATCAGTTTCATTCGGCGACATCAGGATACCGGAGCCACACAGTTCGCGTATCATCTGTAACATCCGGGGATAGCCCTCTATCGAGAAGATGCGGGCTGCTTGCGCCGGGATCCAGTTGGGCAGGGTGAGCCCCGATTGAGAGCGGACAGGGTTCGTTTCAGCGCTATGGATGAAAGCCCTCATCGTCTCCAGGTAGACTATGGCGTCGGCCAGGGCCATCTGTACATGAGGTTGTTTAGTGGTGCCGAGATATTCGGCCATCGCCGCGCAGATGCCCAGCAACACCTCCGCCTTGACCGCCATCCGCACTAAAACATACCAGGGCCCAATACCCATGGCTCCTTGGAAAAGCCGCGCGTATAGACTCGGGTCTTCGGGATCGGATTGACGCAAATAGAATACCCGATCCCAGGGTATGAACACGTTGTCGAACAGCACCATGGCGTCCATCTCGTCCCAGTGCGGACTTAAGGGATGATCCTCAGGGTTGGGTGGTGCCAGGGGCTGCCGGCAGATGAGCTGGAGGCCTGGAGAGTTCACAGGCACGGCGAAATACAACACCTCCTCGGGCTGGAGGTCAGGCCGTGGCTGGGTCAGGCATAGGATGTCGTTGGCGTAGGGTGCCTGCGTTCCCACTCCTTTGGCACCTCTCACCACGATGCCATCGGCCCGCCTCTCGACCACCCTCAAGTATTCTTGCTTGGACTGCGGATGGCTTCGGTGATGAAATGGGTCGTTGAAAATCGTGGCGATGGCCAGATCGTTTTCGCGGCAGTACTCGAAGTAGCGGGTAACGTTCCCCGCGAAGGCGGAATTTTCTTTGCCCAGGATGTCACGAACGTCGTGCAGCCCCAAAACGACGGTAGCCAGGTGCTGGGGTAGGCGAGCCGCCACGCCTCCAGCACGGCGCACGAGGAACTCATACATCTTTCGCTGGCGGGTCAGATCTTCGACCGAATGGGGCAAAAGATAGGCCAGGCTTACCGGCTGCGCCGTAACCGGGGAAGGCATGGTCAGCAGGTCCCGATGGGCTGGGACGTGTTGAAGGTCATAAACCGCGGCAACGCTTCGGGCGCAGCCTTTCAAACTGGGATGTGCGGTGACATCTTCGACCAATTCACCTCGTAGCCAGACGCGGCGCCCATCCCTGAGGCTTTCGAGAAATTCTTCTCCTCGACGTATAGGCATTTTCCTAAACTCTCCCCCAACCTTTATCAAAAATGACCGCGACCCGGCTGCGCAGCAAGGCCTTCCGATCGCTCAGAATTATCTGATTACCTGAACGGATGTCAATTTGCAGGACTATCTGGCATGCAAGGATGATCAGACTTTTATTTCTCGACGATGAGCTAATGTCTATAATAAAGAAGGTGGCAATGGCGCGACCATTACGCATTCTCATTCCCGGTGCGTACTATCTGAGTCAGGGTCGCGGGTCGGACCAAGGGAAGCTGTTGATTTCACAACTCCACGGTAGCATAAAAGGCATCCTTTAAATAAAGGCTTAGAGGCGGCTTTTTGAAGCCGAAAGGCAGGCTCTAAGGGAAACGATGCCGCGCGCGAACCGTCACTCTCTGCCAGGCCATATCTGGCACGAAAATAGGCATTAAGCACGAGGCAACAGGCAATAGTTCAGGAAACAACTTCACCGGTCAACAATCATCAGAAGACCGAATTTTTCAAGACGTTGCACACGATCGACAGCGTATCTGCATTAGGTTTTCGAGGCGAAGAAGCGCTTCGGTCTTTCCGTGCTGAACTACATGGTCACGTCCAACCACGTTCACCTACTGGTCAAAGACACAGGTCCAAACGTTATCGCCGAGAGCATGCAGCTCAACGCGGGGCGCACCGCGCAGGAGTGATTGCATTCCGTTCGGCATGGAATCATCATGGCCCCCATGAGTGATATTTTTATCAGCTATGCGAGAGCAGATAAGGAGAAAGCTGAGCTGCTTGCGAATGCATTTTCGCAGAAGGGTTGGTCTGTTTGGTGGGACCGAGAGATTCCGCCCGGCAAGTCGTTTGACGAGACGATCGAGAATGCGTTGAGCTCGGCCCGCTGTGTGGTTGTTCTCTGGTCTAAAGCCTCTGTGTCGTCCCGTTGGGTGAAAACGGAAGCAGCTGAGGGTGCGGAGCGAGGAATTCTCGTGCCGGCGTTGATCGATAACGTCAAAATTCCCCTCGAGTTCAAGAGAATCGAAGCAGCAGATCTCTCCGATTGGCAGGGTGAGTCTTCTCATCGTGAGTTCGATCAATTAATGCGGATCGTCGCCGGCATGGTGGATGGCAGTGCCCCGGTTCAACCAAGACAGATCCCAACCGATACCGAAGTGCGGTCGCGGCATTGGTCGAAGACAATGTGGGGTGTTTTGGCGGGAGTCGTAGCTGGCGTAATTGGTTCGCTTGCGGTGCTTCACCAAACCGGTTTTTTCGAAAAGCAACATCCTCAATCGCAAAACCAGGTGCAGTCGACTCCATCGATGACGAATATTGCCCCCGCTCCGACAAAACCTGGCCCCGGAGGGACAGAAGAGCAGGCTGCCTCAGTAGCCAAGCCGGCGCCTTCGACACAACCTCGATCATCTGTCATGAATGTGCTTTCTGCAGAAAACGGCGGCCACGTTGTTGTTGCCACCAACGATCAATGGCCCTACGCCATCGACGGTGATGAGAAAAATTGGCAGTACATCGACATCGGTGTTGTCGGCAGTTGGGCCGTTTACGGATTCAAAAATGATAAGCCAGCAACCTTCGATACATTCAAGGTACTGATCCTTGGTACGGAGAGCTGGAATTTGAAAGAGTTCGAGCTGCTGGCAGGAAATGATTCTGCTACGGGAAAATTCGAGTCAATCGGCAAGTTTCAGACGCAGAACATCCGGTTTTTCAAAGAACCCTATCAGGAGTTCAAGTTCCCGCCCGTGAAAGCACGGTATCTGAAAGTTAAGGTCATATCTTCTCACGGCTTTAGTTCTGTGGGTGTCTATGAATTCCAATTGCTCGGTGCGCTCGAATAGGTGCGGGGCAATAGCAACTGTCTTAAGAGTCGACTAGTACGTACAGTTACCCGCATCTGGATCCAGAAGCTACGACTAGCTCAAGGAACTCTCGAGGCTTAAGCCTTCTGGTGAGTTCGACCTGAACGACAACGCTTGCGTCACTTCAAGAACTCCGGTCGGACCAAAGCAGCTTCTCACTTCGATTCAGCAGTTCTCGGCGAACTTGTCCAGTTCGGACCAAGGCATCTTCGATACAAGCCCCAGAGTGCGGGCGTTCATAAGTTCAAGGTAAAAGACGCCGGAGCGTTCAAAACGTTCAGTTCGGACTTCTCTCGAAGATTCAAGGTTCAGAAATTCTTAACGTTGGTGCATGACCGCCGCTATTCCCGGCATTGGATTTTCGAGGCGAAGAAACGCTTTGGTCTGTGCGTGCTCGATTACATACTGTGAAAGAATGATGTACGCGATCTTCGCCGCCATAGGCGGCGGTTAGAGAGAGTATGGACCTGCCTAACGCTTGATGCCGGTTTCACGGACCACTTCATCGAGCAGCCTGTCGTCGACGAGCTGGGCGGCGTTGATCGGCCGCTCGATTTTTTGCGCCGCGCGGGCGAAGTCGAGCAGCAGTTGATATCCGTCGACGCGAATCTTGCCGTTCACGCTCAGTAACTCGACGAGCTTATCGTAAGCCAGGGCGGCGATGTCAGGGGCCATGGCGAATTCGCGGGCAATCATCTGCATCGTATCGGCGCGATTTTCGCGGATGTAACTCATCGAGCGCAACGTGGCGCGCAAAAATCGCTTGATCATCTCCGGTTGTTTTTTGATTTTGTCAACATGCGCGACCAGCGCGGTGCCAGGGACGTCCACATAGTCGCGGGTCGCGGCGATCTTGGTGAATCCTTCTTTCTCCGCGTGCAAACTGTGCGGCGCGCTCAGCATCGAGGCGGCCAGGGTGCCCGCCTTCAACGCGGCGTATCGTTCCGGCGTGCCGCCCATATTGAGCAGAATAAAATCGCGTTCGGGCGATAGCCCGTTTTGAACGATGACTTTTCGCAGCAACGTATCGACCAGCCCGCCGGGATTGAGCGAGCCGATGGATTGGCCTTTGAGCTCGGCCAGAGTGCGGTACTTCGGTTGAGCATAGAGCGCCTGATCGACGTAGGAGTTGAGGCTCATAACGACACGCAGCGGCGCGCCGGCGACGAATGCGGTGACGGCAGTGGTCGACCCGGTGCCGAAATCGGCGTCGCCGGTAAGGACGGCTTTGATATCGATGCCGCCGCGCATATAGACAGCGCTCACGTCAAGATTCTCTCTGCGAAAGAAACCGCGGCGCTGCGCCGTTTCGAGGATCGGAAAACTGGTGATGGACTTGCTCGGATAACTGACGACGACCCTGTCCGAAGCGACGATGCTTTGGCTCCGCGCGTCGGCCGTGAAGGCGAGAAGAACGAACAGCACAAAGAAAAAATACTCAATTCGAGCCAGCATGCCTGCCCTCCCTCCAGTACAATCTCCTGAGCTTCGGGAATAATCGATCACAGCGAAAGCTGTCAAGCAGACGCACACAGATTGTGCAGATTGTAAGGTCTGTGCGGTTCGTAAAAGGCGTTCGACGCCAACCCGAACGAACTAGCGGCTCCGCGTTGATTAAAAAACGATTGGGGGAAAGCTATGGGGTCTACCATTGGAATTTAGCAGCTAGCGGGAGCGGAGAGAAACGAATATAAGAGTTGGTGACGAGGGTGTGGCTTTTTGTGTCAGTGACCTGTTTATTCAGGCTCACCCAGTCTGAAATGCCGCCCTCGTCACCTGCATCCTCGAAGGGGCGTGAGGCGCCAGGCAACAGTAAGAATCGATTCGTTAAACCGTTGAATGGTTCGGCAGCCTCACCATCGTCGGGTCGATCATCCGCTCGTTCTGAATCCCCACCTCGTGGCGGTGACTATCAGCGGCGGGCGACTTTCGTCCCGTTCGCTACAACGCCGACTTCATTTGTCGGTGGCGTACTAAAAAACCGCATCTTCAAATCTGAACTGAGAAATCTTCCTGGGTCGGAGCAAGCAGCTTCTTGGGATTCGGATTGCCGTCAGCAGAGCTGCGCCTGGTCGCGCGCGGTTGGGTGCATTGCTGTCCCGCCAGAATCGGCGGCAATATACTTACAAACTTTATGTGAAAGCCGACAAATTCATCTTCCATCACCGCGCCAGTATATGATTTTCCTCAGTTTTGTCCTCCCACAGAGGTTCCTTAGTGGTGGCACAATGCTTGCCCCTTCCACGACAAGGAGGAAGCAATCTATGTGTTATAACTGTGGATGCCAAAAGCCGGATGATGACATGGGCAATTCCAAAAACATCACCAACAAGACATTCGAAGAAGCGGCAAGCGCATCGGGTAAAAAACCCGACGAAGCCAAGAAAAATGTTTTACAACTGCTAGAGAAACAGCAAGCCGCGAAAAAATAATTTAAAATGGAAGCAAGAATGCCGCGCGGATTGAAAGCGATCTCAATCCCGCCGGACAACCGTTTCAATCGCCCACTAATGTTGCGATTCGCTCCGTCGCGGAAACTCGGTCTCGCGTTTAGGCGCGCACGATAGCGGCGTACGTATTGGTTCGGAGACTTGGCTACCGGTTAAGCGATGTGGCGGCCTATTTTGGCAGAGACATGGCGACACTCGCGACCTTGCTGCGCACGGCTGAGCGATCGGGTGCAAGCAAATGATACGGCCAGACGGGAGATCGAGCGGCTGAACGAGATAGTTGAGTCGTAGAAGTCGGACCCCATAATTTCTCCCTCCTAACGTTAAGCTTCTGATTTCTGCTTCACTCTCTCCTGCACAGGATTCGAGAAGAGCGGTGCTAACTCGTATCATCGTATCACAAGCGTTGCAGCGATATTCTCGTCCCGGCGGTCGGTCAAACCTACACGAATAATTATTCTCAAGCCTGTCCAATATTGGACAGCAATCTCCTACCACGCAGGTTAGGCTCGCATGAAATAACGCTTGCGGGCGTTTTACCGAGTCCTCATGAGAGAGGCTGCGCATACGGCAGGGTGGATGGTTTAATCGGTGGTGCGCCAAATTGCGAGGTTATTTTTGAAATTCGAGCTATGTGTTCGCGAGGCTGGGCGACAAGCAATTTTGCCGACCCGAAAACCAGGAGGGTAGATCTATGGCCAACCAAATGGCTCAAGAAGAGTTATTATTAGACATTAGAGTGGCTGAGGCCTCAAGGCTATATAAGTTTTATCTTATCCAGGAAAAGAAGATCCTGGGTACAGCTGCCGTAATCCTGTTTCTGACCACTTGGGAGCTGTGCGGCAACACGCTGCAACTCATCAACCCCATGTTCATGAGCGCGCCGTCTTTCGTGTTCAAGGCCGCTTATCAGATGTTTGCTTCGGGGGAGATCTATAACGACTTGTACGTCAGTGGCATCGAATTTTTCTGGGGATACCTGCTTTCCGTTGTTGTCGCCGTCCCTGTTGGGATCGCAATCGGTTGGTACAAGCGATTCGCCTACGTTTGCGACCCATTTGTTAACGCCATGAACGCGACCCCACGGATTGCTCTCTTGCCGCTCGTCATTATTTGGCTGGGGATCGGCATTATCTCCAAGGTCGGTATCATTTTCCTTGGCGCCCTTTTTCCCTTGTTGATCAACACTCGTGACGGAGTGAAGACGACACCGCACAATCTCCTTACCGCTGCAAGAAGCTTTGGGGCTTCGGATTGGCAGATCTTTAGGTCTGTCGTGCTTCCATCTACCGTGCCATTCATTTTGACCGGTTTGCGCTTGGCGGTGGGTCGCGCTCTTATCGGCGTCATGGTCGGCGAGCTCTACGCGGCGACAGCGGGGATCGGCTTCATGATCACGGTCGCCGGAGCCACCTTCCAGACCGACAAGGTTTTCGTCGGAGTTCTTATCTTCGCCATCTCGGGAATGACCCTGACCAGTGTTATAGACCGCTACGAGCATCGATTTGATAAGTGGCGTCCAAAGGTGGGCGCGGCATAGTTCTTCTCAATGGCAGACGTCCCTCTTGTGTATGGGCGTTGGCACTATTTACGGACTGTGCGCCGATGGAGGATGCAAAATGTTAAAGAATATTTTAGTCGTCGAGGATGAGCCCGCCAGCCTAGAGCTTCTCAGTCATTTTTTGCGCAAAGAGGGTTATCGGGTCAGCGAGGCAAGCGACGGGGCAGAGGCCATCGAGCTGTTAGACAATCAACAATTTGACCTTGTGCTTACCGACATTCGCATGCCCCGGCTCGACGGTGTGACTCTTACGTTACATATACTTTCCAGGTTGCCCACCATTCCTATCATCACGATGACGGCTTATCCTTCCGAGGATCTTAGGCCAATTTGGGGATACGGTATTCCCTGCCTGAGCAAACCGCTTTCGCTTGATGAGTTGCGGTCGAATCTTCAGAGAGCGCTTTCGTAGGGAGACGAGAAAAGGGGACAGGCTGACCCCTTAATTTTTTTCTCCCTTTCATCTTGTTGAACTTGCGCACAAGTTTGGGGGTTGAGCGCGTTAGCGCTGCCACCGCATCAATGACATTGTTGATCACCCCATGGCGGCCGGTCGTTTTTCCTCAGTCATCTTCAATAGGCGCGTTAGTTTTCTCAGCTCGCCGTGAGCTTTAGCGCGGCGGCGACGATGGGTTTCGCCCAGTTTGGCGTGCTCCTGAGATTGCGGCGATTGAGAATCTTTCCATTTTCCATGTGCAACACCAGCTTGGGTTTGGGGATCTTGCCGGCGGCGGGATCTGCGTCTGCGCTGTTGTCGTAAACGCGCAAGGCTGTGATCCGTGGCAAGAGATCGACGAGGTTTAGGCGGCTATGTTCATAGCGCCGGCGGATATGCTCGGCGGCGATGTCGTGGCCGCCCCGTCGGACTCGCGCTCGTACGCGCTCGATATGAAGCTCGGGGCTGAAAAGGCCCACGTACCACACGTAAAGTTCGATACCTTGTAAGGCGGCCTCCATGAGCAGACGCGGGATCGTGTTGGCGCCAAGCGTGGTTTCGAAAGCGAAGTTTTTGCGCTCCCCAATAGCCCGCGTCAACAGTTCCACGCCCTTGCGCCATGCGGCGCTATTGGCGTCCGCTTGAGTTAGCGCCGGATTAGCGGCCATCCATGTGCGCGCGGCTTCGTCGGGGTTGTAGTAGTCGGCGCCGGCAGCGCGAAACGCCGCCCCGCCAATGCTGCTCTTGCCCGCGCCGTTGACGCCGGCGAGAACATAGATGCGCGGCGAGTGAGGCGGGCTCATTCCAAGGATAACTCGGCGGTAGACTTATCGGTTTTTACGGGCGGCCCTGATGGCCGCGCGTCCGAGCTTGGCAGGGGAGGCGTGGAACGCGGATTCCATCCCCTTTTTGGCCTTAGCGGTCTGCATACGATCCAACAGATCGTCGAATTCGGCGCCGAGGTTTTCGAGAGTGCGCGATTGTACTTGCACCAGCGACTCGAATTCTTCGTAAGAAAGCAGCACGGCCTTTGGCGCGGCGTGTCGAGTAATCGCTACCGCGCCGCTGCGCGTGGCCTTTTCCAGGATCGAGCCGAACTCGTTTTTGACCTGGGTTGCCTTGACGGTCGGAATGTCGACTAGAGCGCCCTGGCGATTCCTGAAAGTAAGCATGGACATCGGATGGCCTCCCTCCTGCAGGATATTATAGCCAATTTAGCTAATTTGTTCAGATCGCCTATATCGTTGAGCGCGGTAGGATTGGCACTTGCAAGCAAGCTAGAAAACGGCTGAGCCGCAATTTAACTGGCGAAATATTACAGCGCATCGTGGAGCGGTAAACTTTACCGCGCGCTCCTCCAAGGACTGTTGCTTTGTTCTGATTGCCGTACGAAAAACTTATGCTGCGAAGCTCGCGGATTACCGTACCTTGCTTGACGGCTCGTTCGCTCCATAGTGGGCCGTTATGAGCAAGCGATGATCGCTCGGCGGACCGTGAGCATGGCTATTTTGCCGCGGTGCCGATGATTTTAATCCCTTCCGTTCTTTCAATGTAACGCACGAAGCGGTACTTGCCTTCTTTGCCGTCCATGTCGGTGCTCATTCTTTGTCCCGCCGCTTCCACTTTGGCGACGATATAGGATAGCCCTTTCCGCTGCACTGCGGCGCGGGCTTCCCGCTCAAACTCATTGAGCGAGCTGACCGAATAAGAGTTCTCGATGCCGGCTCCGTTGGCCATGGCGGCCAAATCGGTGACGCCAGCGGTTGCCGTGGGCAGTCCACCCAGTCGCCATGTAGCACTGATTGTCAAAGACGATCACCGTGAGATTGGGCGGCCGTTTGTTTGCCAGAGTGGTCATGGCGCCTAAATTCAGAAGCACGCTGCCGTCGGATTCGATCGCGACGACACGACGATGTGGCAACACCAACGCGAGACCCAAGCAAAGGGGGGTGCACATGCCCATATTGACCTGGTAAAGGTTCGACTCTTTGTGGCGCACAGCGAACCATTCTCCCGCCACCCACCCCAGAGTCGTGACGACTAGATCATCGTCTTTGATAAGCGGCCCCAACAGGCTTAGGCACTCTAGTCGTTTCATCGTTTCTCCTCAGTCGCGCAGCACTTCGCCTGAAAGCAAAACCGCCACCGGATGCTGCCAGAGAAAAGTCGAGAGCTTTGCACCCATGATGACTTCTTTAGTTTCTTCGGGACGGCTGGCGCGCACGTAGGGAATCTGCAGCGCCTGAAGGATCGGTTCGGTGGTGAACTTGTACGTGATAAAGCGCCAATTGGCCCGATCACCAACTTCGCCGCGATGGGCAATCAGAATCAACATAGGGATGCCGTAAGAAACTCCCAACGAAGCTAACGGCCAAGTCGCCACGAGAAATCCCGAATCGGCAATCAGCAAGGCCGGCTTGGCGCCCCCGAGCCAGGCGCCGGCGCATGCCGAAACGGCTTCCGCCTCGTTGGTCGCGCCGACGGTGATGAAGCTCGGATCCTCGGTAAGCAATTTTTGCGCGTCGTGAATCTGGTCATCCGGCAGGTAGGCGACGAAGTTGATGCCCGATTCTTTGAGGGCGTCGTGAACGATCTCGGCATAGACTTGCTTCATGTTTTATTTCCTCAGCTGCCATAACTCCCGACCACGAGATTTGTCAACAAAAAACCTTGACAGCCTACCTCCGCTGTTATATCGCCATTTTTAATTATCGAAATACTGTTTCGATTATTGAAATGAACAACTCCGTGACCAAAGCGATTCAATTGCAAAGAAGTTAGCCATGGTGTTTTGCTGGGTTTGGATAAAGATCCTCCTCCGGGTATTTCCCTGCACTGGCTGGACGAGAGCCAAACACTCGACGTGATGTTGAATGAAGGTCAAATAGACGGGGCATGGGGCTTTGCTCCACACTATGACCGAGGAACGGAAAATTTCAAGAATATCGACCGCTACGGAGGCACTCCGATTATTGGTAACGCGAGAATTCGGCGACTGTTTTCTGACGGTGGCAGAAGCATTATTACCGACTGACATTATTCATTTAAGTAACGTGACGAAATCTTTTACCCCACTACATTAGACACTTGAGTTCCCGAGTCATATCATTGCGATGAGCCCGAATCGCTGAGTAATAGGCTGCTTAACGAAAGCCGAAAATTACGAGAGCACGTAACGTGTGCTCCAGCTTCGACCTTAACGGTAAAACATCAATAGGAGGAAACGATGATCAAGCATGTGGTCCTTTTCAATGTCAAGACCGGCACCTCTCAGGAACAGTTTGACGCCATGGTCGCAGGCTACAACTCCATGAAAGGCGTAATACCGGAATTGATGAGCTGGTCGATGGGTCCAAACCTGCGTGCCGACGGCGAGTTCGCTCATGCCATGGTCGCTGTGGTCGAGAACATGGAAACGTTGAAACGCTACGTGGATCACCCCCTTCACCAGCAAGTGTCAACGGAGCTTGGCCGCCCGATTTTTGAGAAACGGGTTATAGCCGATTACGAGTTCGATCCAGAAGTCGAGCCGTGGGAGCCTCAAATTAAGGAAGTCTGGACCGAGCTAGTGGACGTGGTGCGGCCGAATCACACGGCGCTTCTAGTCATCGACGTGCAGAATGACTTCTGCGCTCCGAATGGGGCCAGGATGAAGGGGGACCTGACTACAATCGAGGCAATGAAAAAGCCGACGCAACGAATGGTGGAGGCCGCGAGATCGATTGGAGTGCCCGTCGTCTATACCCAGACTCAGACCGATACGGAACACGACAATGGACCGATCCTGTCGCGCCGCCAGCGGGTTGGGCTCGGCGGGGCTAAGTACACTATCCCGGGAACCTGGGGGTGGGAGATCTGCGATTTTGTCGCCCCACGTCCCGGGGAAGTGTCGATTCCGAAATGGCACCATAGCGGCTTCACTAACCCTAAGTTAGACGCCACGCTTCGAAGCCTGGGCGCAAAGACATTACTGTTCACTGGCGCCGCCACCAATGGCTGCGTGGAGGGCAGCGTGCGAGACGCTTTCGCGCGCGGGTACTACGCAGTAGTGTTGGAGGACTGCGTCGGTGCCTACGATTTGGAACTTCAACGTTACTCCCTCAAAAATATGGCAACCCATTTCGCACGAATCAGTTCGAGCGAGGAGGTTCAGCTGGCTTGGCCAAGATAGTAGCCACCGTTGCTACTCAGGTAGCTAGGCACGCATTCTGAATCTCTGTCCGGCTCGTGATTACAAACGAGATAGTTGCAGAGCCTTTTGGCGGAGTGATTTCCATTGTGGCAATTGCAAAGGCGCTGCCGATTTTGACGTGAGCCAAACCCAACAAATATCCGCGGGGCTGCGGGCGATCTTTGGCTCGCAATATTAATTTGAATACGCGATTTTCATCATTGTCCAATCAACTTGGAGGAGAAGCGGTATGAAGAAGGATCTGATGACTACCCGCTTGTGTGGAATAATCGTATTTCTATCTATCCTTGCGGCCTGGGCAGGCGCAGCCACCTCGACGCCTGAGCCTGCCAAGTCTGCCATTGAGAAGCCGGTGGCTTTCAATGAGAGCGCAGTTGCCGACTTCTACAGAGGAAAGGCAATTCAAATTGTTGTCGGTCACGGTGCGGGGGGTGGATTTGACATTTATACGCGAACCATCGGGCGCCATCTAGGTAAACACATACCCGGCAAGCCGAGCATCATCGTAGTAAACATGCTTGGCGCTGGCGGCCTGGTTGCCGCGAGCCACATTTACAACCGGGCACCCAAGGACGGCACCGTAATTGGTAATGTCATTGGCGGAATCGTGAGATCTCAGCTGCTGGGCCTTCAGGGAGTCGAGTTCGATGCCAGCAAGTTCCAATACGTCGGCGCTCCAAACAACGAAAATTCATTGCTGTTAATGACTAAGACCTCGGGGATCTCCAGATTCGAGCAGTTGCTGGAGCCGAGCGGCAAAGTGCTGAGTATCGGAGATTCGGGCGCAGCCACTACGAATCATACGGCAGCATTGCTGACTCGGGATGTCCTGAACGCCAACATCAAGGTAGTGTCCGGGTACACGGCCGCAGGCGGGGTGGATGTGGCGATGGATCAAGGGGAGCTAGGCGGCCAGTACAACGACTGGGCCTCGATCAAGACACGGACGCTAGCGAAAATCGAGAGCGGAGAGTGGTTACTCATTGGCCAACTGACCGACAAACCGCTCCTGAATCTACCGCAACAGAACGTCCCGTTGATCTTGAACTACGCAAAGACTCAGGAGCAGCGCGACTTGCTTCGTGCTGGGATCATCGTCCCTAACCAGTTTACGAGGCCCTACTTTCTGCCACCCGGGGTGCACGCCGACCGTGTGGCGGCCTTGAGGGATGCTTTCACGAAAACATTGGCAGATTCGGAGTTCCTAGCCGAAGCCGAAAAGGCGAAGCTGGACATCAATCCTTCGAGTGCTAGAGAACTCCAAAAACTTATCATTGATTATCTCGCCATGCCGGATGACCTCAAAAGAAAGCTGGTGAAAGTTTTGCCGAAGACGTAGCTGACCATTTGCAGAGGATTGTGCGCGAGACAGAAAGCAAGTTTTAATGGCAGAAAATGTCGATAACCTTTTTGTAAGCTAAACTACACGTTCCAGTGATCTTTTGTATTCGTGGTCTGATACGCACCGTGTCTCCGCTTGCCGGAGAGCCATCGTTCACGATTAATTTCGAGACCTGAGCCACAGTCGTCACGAAGCCGGTCGCCGCGTTTTTAGCTCGCGAGAACCGGCTTCGATTCGATCCCAACCCCTCGACGCCTTAGAAAACTTTTGAGCGAAAAAACTTTCTCCAATCCAGCGAAGATTCGTACGAGTATGAACTTGGATCGGGAATCTGGGAATTGACGGGAACAGTGTTTGGCAAGCGGGAACGGTTGGTGGTAAAGCATCTCGACTGCCAATCTATTTTCGAATAGGTTTTCTCGCGTGTTACTTGAAGTTACCCACGGTATCCAATATGATCCGCATTTCAGGCGAGGGTGTTAGTAGTAGCGTTCGATACGCTTCCAGGAAGCAGAGCCAGCTTTTCGCTCCGCGTCAAGCGATCTTTGGACGATCGGTTATCGAAGCGAAGTTCACCAAGCCCATATTCAAACACCAGGAGGTCTTCCCATGGCATCGTCGAAACAGGTCGTAGGCAATCCAACGCCAAGAGTCGAAGGCGAGCTAAAAGTCAGCGGCGAGGCGAAATACGCGGTCGATATTACCGTGCCGGGAATGTTGTGGGGCAAACTGCTGCGAAGCCCGATCGCCTCAGGGAAGATCAAAAGCATCAATACCAGTCAGGCGGAAGCGCTGCCGGGCGTGCACGCGGTCGTCACCGGTCAAGACTGTGCCGGTTTGAAAATAGGCCGGCGGCTTTACGACATGCCGATCCTCGCCGACGGCGAAGTGCGGTTCATCGGTGAAAAAGTAGCCGCAGTGGCGGCGGACGACGAGCTTATCGCCGAAGAGGCGTTGACTCTAATCGAAGTCGAATACGAAGAAACCGAGCCGTTGCTCGATCCGGTCGAAGCCCTCAAACCCGGCGCGAAATTGCTTCATCCAGATGTCACGAGCTACAAGGGCCTGCCCAAACCCTTGAAGGAGCCCACCAATGATTTTGTCTACGTCACCTGGGGCAAGGGCGATCTCGAAACCGGCTTTCGCCAGGCGGACGTCATCGTCGAAAACACGTTTACCACGCCGGTGGTTCATCAGAGTTACATCGAACCGCATTCCTGCGTCGTCAGCACCGCTGCGGACGGCTCGGCGGAGTTCTGGTCGTGCAGCAAGGTCCCTTATGGCGTGCGCGAGCAAGTCGCCAATGCGCTCAAGCTGCCGCAGGAAAAACTCAACTTCAATCCCGTTTACATCGGCGGCGACTTCGGCGGCAAAGGCGATTTTATGGATCTCGCCGTGGTTTATCTTCTCTCCAAGAAAGCCGGCCGTCCGGTAAAGTTAGTCATGGATTACGAGGAAGAATTCACCGCCGGCAATCCACGCCATGCGTCGATCATTCAAGTAAAAACCGGCGTGAAGAAGGACGGCACCTTGGTTGCGCATCACATGAATTTCATCTTCGACAGCGGCGCCTACGGAGCTTTTAAGCCCAACGCCTTCCTCAATGGCCCCCATCTGTCGGCCGGACCTTACAAGATCCCGCACGTGTTTCTCGAAGAACATATGGTTTACACCAACAAAATTCCCTGCGGCCATATGCGCTCGCCCGGCGATCCGCAGGGATTTTTTGCCAATGAGAGCCAGTTGGATTTGATCGCGAAAAAATTGAGCATGGACCCGATCAAGCTGCGTCAGAAAAACTTCATGCACGACGGCGATATCGATCCGACGGGCGAGGAGTACAGCTATATTAAAACCGACGAGACGCTCAAAAAGGCGCTGGATGATTCGGGCTATCAAAAACCCAAGCCGAAAAATGTCGGACGCGGCGTCGCCTTGGTGCAATGGACGCCTGCCGGGGGCATAGGAACGGTGGCGATCTCGCTGGACGAGAACGGCGTTGCGACGATTTCCTCCGCGATGGCAGATCAAGGCGCGGGCACTTACACGATCCTCAGCGAAATCGTCGCGGAAGAGCTCAAGATCCCACTCAGTCAGATCAGGATTCAGCAACTGGATACGCAGACAGGTATCAAAGATACCGGCGTGGGCGGCAGCCGGGCAACGCGGGTCTATGGCAACGCCGGTTATAAGGCAGCGCTGAAGGCGGTCGAGGCGATCAAGCAAGCGGCGGCGGAGCAAATGGGAACGGCGCCGGATCAAATTACCCTCGCAAAAGGAGCGGCGCTGCATCCGCGCATGGAACGACGCTTGACCTATGGCGAAATAGTCAAAGCCAAGGGAGCACCGATCGCCGTCGATGCGACTTTTAACGATAATTCCAAGATTCACGCAGCGTCCATGTGCGTCCAGGTGGCGGAAGTGCAAGTCGACCCGCAAACCGGACAGGTCGAGCTCAAAAAATTCACTTCGACGCATAACACCGGGACAGTGCTCAATCCGCTGATGCATCAGGGACAGATCGAAGGCGCCAGCATGACGGGCATCGGCTACACGCTGATGGAAGAAGTGATCATCAACGACGGTAAAGTGGCGACGACTCACTTCGGCGAGTACAAGATCCCGACGATCAAGGATGTTCCGGTATTCAAAGGCTCGGTGACCGAAGCGCCGCACGGAGCCGGGCCTTACGACAGCATGCCGATCGGCGAAACCGGCAATATCCCAACAGCGGCGGCCATTGCCAACGCAGTGGACGATGCGTGCGGCGTGAGAATTAAGAGTTTACCGATCACGGCGGAAAAGATTTATCAGGCACTGCACGGCGCAAAGTAAACATGCCAACGATTCCGGGAACCATCGATCTCGGAAAGTTTCGGGTCGTCTACGAAGAAGAGCAGGAGCATGGTTCCGGTGAATCGGATGGTTATCTCCTGCAGCAGCGCGCCATCATTCGCTTGAACGAAGCCCTGGTCAAGATCGAACAACCGGACGATCACGCGGTTTACTGCGACGACGAGAACTTCCAGAAACAAGTCGGCAAGCGTCCCTCGCCGTTGCAATATTTCATCGCCTCCATCGGCTTTTGCATGTTCAGCCAACTGAGGCGTTTTGCCGCGAAAGCCGAGGTTCCGATCGACGATCTGGAAATGGATCTGCGCATGACCTACGACTTGACCGGCAAGTTTCCGATCAAAAATTTCTCCGACGCGGCGCAGGGGATCAGTTACATCTTCAAGATCAAGAGTCAGTCGCCGCTTGAGAACGTGATCAAAGTCGCCCAAGCGGCAGATAAAGGCTGCCATACGGTTAACTCGATGCGTAAACGTATGCCGGTGTCGGGAAAGTTGATTCTCAATGATTGGGAATACGAAATCAGAGATTAACTCGGCGAGGCGTCGCGCGCAGGCGCGGGTTGAAACCCGTTCCAAATATTGGAAGAAACGACGATGGCAAAACCAACTGTTGGAGACCAATTCCCAAAGCAACTCTCAAAGATATCGACGGCGCGACCGTCGAATTCACCGCTGTAAAGTCGTTCGCATTCAGACGGCGCCGCTACGGGAAATCGCCGAAGATATTCCTCTGATGACCACCCATTTCCTCACCAGGCATTGCGCTCTACTGAAGACCGAACTGAAACAGTTTAAGCCCGCAGTGATGGAACGCTTGAGCAGTTACTCGTGGCCCGGTAATGCTCGGCAGTTGGAGAACGAGATCAAACGACTGGTGGCATCCGTAAGGGGAAAAACGATCGCCGAAGAGCACCTGGATCTTGCTGTGAAGGAGCTAAAGCAATCAGTCCAGAAAGCACAGTTCTTCACAAAGGGAAGACCATCAAAACGAAGTCATCGAAGCCATTGAGCATCGCATGATTGAAGAAGCACTGGCCAGAACCAGCGGCAATAAAGCAAAAGCGGCTCAGGCTCTAAGCCTTAGCCGGCAAGGGTGGCTGAAAAAGATCAAAAGCTGGCAATTACTGATAGGAACGTTGGCAAGTTCTTCAGTACGAAACGGTCGCCGCAACTGTCATTAGGGGAGGAAAGCTCCCTCCCCTAATGCCTTGTGTGATTCGAGTTGTCGTTTATTCGCCATCTCCGTAGAATCCGCGAAGGAGTATACGCTGCTCCGTCTTAACTGCGTCAATTCCGAGTGGATCATGGTCACATGGTCCATAGAAATCAACGGCATTGACCGCGCCATCATCAAAAACTGGATGCGTCCAGGATAGACTATCTTCACGCATGGCCGGAGATTTCATGTGGCAGTAGCTCGGAGTGTCAGCAGGGGCCGTTGAGATTTCGTCCGGAGTTTAATTCCTCCCCATACGCCAGCGGCACACCCCAGAACAGTGTGGACGACAGCAGCAGGTTGGATACGAGTGATACGATCTTTTTCATTTTTCTCGCCTCCTTTCTCGTTTAGTTTTCTTCACTCTGACTACTGCTGAGAGCAGGTGTTGTGCCAAGTATGAATCTGTTACGCACGCCACGCGAAACGGATAGCATTACGTTGCTAAGCCCGTGCTTCAGCATGATTTTAGCGATGCCGCTACGAGATGGCGAAATGAATTGGTATGCCCATCGTTCTGCAATGCGATGATGATCGAGGTTTATTGGTACCAGAGGTTACCGAACGCAGGAACTTGGTTGTCGTCTTGTCAATTTGGTTGTCAGTGATCTTGACGATGCAAGGCGGCGTGAATCCCTAGAAGAGCGCCAAGTGCCTGATTGGTTCGGAGAACGCAGAAACAAGGAGCAGGGTCAGATCCATACAGCGACTTCCAAATTCGAGGCGCCGGTTCTGGGTCTAGACTGAGCCAAAAAACCAACATCGTGATCGAGGAGAGACATGGAAAAGTCGGCGGCATCAAACAAAAGCGGCTCAGGCTTGTCAGGCCCAAGTCGCTAGCCGATTAAGAAAGTTGAAATGATGCGAAAATCAGTAATTAGCTATCGCCCCCCGAGTTTTGGTTGGTTCCCCAGTTATTTGACTTCTGTGCGCTTTCGCATACAATTTTCTATTTTTCTCTGGAGCCCGGAGCAATGGTCCGATGTCGCAATCTCATGATCATATCCCACAGCTCTTTTTTCGTTTTTTTCCAAGAAGATTGGTTGCTCACTTTTAATGCCTGCGAGTTTACCTTCTCTAGATTCCTGCAGAACCGATATACCAATAGAATTAATTAAGGCTTTGACGTCAGGATCGTGGAGAAAAGTCGAAGCCAAGGGTTTTGCCAAAAATTCTCTTACCAAGATCTGAAGAACTTCGAATCCTGGCTTTTGTTCTCCGCAAACGAAGCCATCGGCATGCTCCCTCCAGAGGTGTCCCATGCCAGGAAACTCCATCAAGATGCTATCAAGTTTATTTGCTAATCCGTCGTTAAAAAAATTCTCAGCTTGACCGCCAGCAATAACAGCATCCGCATCTCCCTTTATAACGAGTGTTGGCACATGATGCTTATAGTATCCCGCATTCCAAGGATAGATAGGTTCCCCGGGGACCACGCCTATTTTTTTTGCCAGCTCTTTAGCAACCGGTCCTTTTACGAAGCGCTGAATGTCTTCACTCCTAAAAAACCCGTCATTCTCAATTTGACGGTCCATAACGTCAAGAATCCAGCGGCTGATGCCATCATAAACACCCAAAACATAATAGTCTCTTCGCGATTTTGATGGGCCATCTTTTGAAAGTTCAGCCTGCGCTTGTTGAAGCCTTTTTTGGTAAGCGACGCGACGGTCCGGACTTAAGCCCCTTGCGATAGATGGGGTTGTTCCTAACGTCGCCCTGGGTCACCCCTCGTGTTCCAGCTGTTTTTGTGGCAAGGTTAAGTAGTGAGCCAATAATAGAGCGGCATTGAAGCGCGGCTGTTCCGCCCTCAGAAATTTCAGATTTTTCTCCGGCCGACCATAGAGTTGTAGGATTCGTAACGCTTTGAAAAACTCTTCTGGATATGGAAAAGACTTAAAACTTGGATCTCGGCTTTTAAGCTCCGCAAAATTCTCCATAGCAAAGCTCATTGAAGCGTACCTGCCATCCAACTCTTTGAGTACTTGGTTAAGTTTGCTTTTGATGTCTTCAATGTGTTGATCGGTGACAAAGATGAGGTCGTTAGTTGAATCAGTTTCATTGTGATTCGGCGGCTTAGTCAATCCGTTTTGCGGCGCACGGCCAGTATGGTTTCTTATGATCGCTTCCAAGTTCGAAATCATTAAACTTCTACGGTGACTGTGAGATTCCAGCGATCTTGACGGGGGCGCAACCAACACCAGTTTTTTTACGCCCGCTGTCCCGTATTTGTATGCATAGCGTTGAGCGATCACAGCACCATGACTCTCCCCCCAATCGCGTCCCAAGGAATATCGTTTCCGAGCAGTTTAACCCTGAGCTTTTCGATGTCTTCAACCACGTAGTCGGCACGGAGTAATCTATCAAATTTGTTGGGCTGCGGAATTTGACTGAGCCCGCTACCGCGGACATGGAGATAGGCAACGTTGTGACCATCGGCCTCCAATAATTCCAACGCATTCACCTCTACATCTTCCAATTCGGAAATTGTCCCAGGCCCACCCGGAAATAAATAATATTCTTTAGGGGTTGGGTTTTTAGGATTGGACGGTTTTATCAAAGAGATAATCCAAGGAAAAGTTACACGTCAGCCCCTTACCGTTGCGATTGTCTGACGCGACATCTTCGATCTTTACGCTGTCTGTGGGTTGTTTGCTAGATTTTCAGCGACCATCTCGGCCGCACTCCATCTGGGAATCCTGTTCCGCATGACCTGTCTCCTTATAGATATCTGCGATTCACAACTTGAACACCACACTCAACACAAATACTGTTCAGCAAATCTTGCGTGATTCTGATCTTACCACTCGTCCTCGACTGTCATTAAAAACTGATCGGATTTACAAGTTAATCGACGGCGAAGCGTCCGGTGCTTTAATCTACACTCCCGGTTAATTTATTGACATATGACTTGGATCAAAGATCAGCTTATCCGCCCCTTAACACAATCTCTTAGCAAAGTTCTTCGTTGAAAGTGCAACGAGCAAAAGTAAGGTCGAGACAAACATCAGGAGGCAATGTAATTTTTTCTGTTCATGTCGAAATTCGCCACTTACCAGCTTCTCCCCCAAACGTAAGCTCTCAACCGAGCCGGTCCGGACGCCCGACGGCAGCTAAGTGACCCACGCATTGAGCCTCCGCCGAAAAGTCTGATAAAGAGATGAACTCGTTCGGGATAATCCGGAAATAATGAACACTCATAAATTTGATTGTGTTCGCAAGGAGATCGCACGAAAACTCCGGTGAGAAAAGCTGGCGCTTACCGTCAATTCATAACGATTGTTCAGTACAACCTTTGACTCGACGACCATAGAGAAGCCCCCAGCTTTCCCAACTGTTTTACGGCCAGACGTTTTTTCGCGATATTTTCCTTGACGGCTTTTTTTAAAAGGGGATTTCGTTGGATTATCGTACGGTAGATCTCTTTGTTCGTTTTCCGTTTTTCATCTTCATTTTTTGGCTTTTTCGATGACTTTTTCTTGGCTAGCACCGCCGCATGCGAAAGTCCTTCTGCCTCTTCAATTAATCTTCGATTGCTTTCGCGGACTTTCCTAATCTCATTATCTGGCAATTTGGGGACTTTCCCATTTTGAACCTCCCATTCGGATGTTTGTGTGTGGTAGGCTAAACCTTGTCCCATGGGATAACTCATGTCAAGAAGTTTATCCCATTCCACACTAATTGAAGACCATAATCAGCTTTCGTCCAACGCCGCTTCCGCCCTGTAGTGCGATGAAAATGGGTAACTTTGCTTTCCCTTTCGTATCATCTATCGAAGATATTCGCCTCTCGGCAATCTGAGTGAAGATTGGCCCGTGCGAGTACTATGTGAAAATTATCTATTATTTGGGTGATGAGCTGCTCACTAAAAACTTTTGTCTTATAAGTTACGGCTCCCGTCAACTTTGTTGACGTTTCGCGTAGCTCAATTATCAGATCCAACGTTGTCATAGTTATCCCGGCGTGTGGGAGGCGGTTTTTCCGATCCCACGGAGCAAAGATTAGGCCCAGATCATCCGAGATTGAAAAGCTAGATTCCGGTAATTAAACAGCACCTGAAACAAAGGTTGTCGGGCCGCTTTTCGTTTCGTTTCCAACGCAGATTCCAGTTCTTCGATGGGTATGTCTTGGTGCGCGAAAGCTCCCAGTGCATTCTTCTGGACGCACTTTAGAAGTTGGCGGAATGTCCACCGCGGCGGCACCTGAGTCTGCACGATTACGGTATTAACGAAGTAGCCGATCAAGTTTTCAGTTCCCTTTAGATTGCGGTTGGCCGCTAAGGTTCCGATCCGTATGCGCCGTTGACCAGTTAAATGATGAAGCACGATGTTTATGGCCGTTAGCAAGACCATAAAAGGAGTCGAGCTCTCCTGACGAGCAAGAGCGTTAATCTGCGTAAAGAACGCTGGGTCGAATTCAAATAGTCAGCAGAAGTCTGAAAATCTACGTGTCTTTTTTTTCTGTGATTCTTTTGAAATCGAAAGCATGGACACGGTACTGGCGAGCCGCCTTTGCCAGTAAGCAATTTGGGTTTTTAATAATCCGCATTGCAATACCTGCTGTTGCCAGCAAACGAAATCTGCAAATTGAATCGACAACTCGGGAAGCGGAGATGGACTTCCGCGCACAAAAGCGTTATAGAGCGCCGCCAAATCTCGTCGAAATACCCCTATCGACCATTGGTCCCCGATAATATGGTGCATGGTAACCAGCAAGATGTGCTCATTCTCTGTCAGACGAATTAGTTTGGTTCGAAGCAGGGGACCTTTTTCCAAATTGAACGGGCCACGCGCATCTCGCCGAGACAATTGCGTCGCTGGCTGTTCTCGTCTGCTCGCGGGCAGATAAGACAAATCTACAACCCGCAATTTGACCCGCGGCTTTCTATCGATGATCTGTACGAGGCGGCCATCGACTTCAGTGAAAATAGTGCGCAGTGCTTCATGACGGTTCACGACTTCTTGTAAACTCTTGTATAGCGCCGTGGCGTCCAGCGAACCTATGATCCGATAGGCATAAGGTATATTCAAGAGCTCAGTACAAGGAAGTAATTCGTCCACGAACCAGAATTGCTGCTGGGCCAGTGATGCGGGCAAACACTTGTCGCGTGTAGTGGCACAACCGGCGGCAACTCACGGGATCGACGTCCCTGTATAATTCTTTCGATCTTGAGCGCGAACTGAGCGACAGTCGGAGCCTCGAAAAGAGTGCGGAGCGGAATCTGCCTGCAAAACGACATCCGACGATCGAGCAACGACCTGGGTACCGAGCAAGGATTACCTTCCCAGCTCGAAGAAATTGTCTTGGATCCCAAGGCGCTCTATTTTAAAACATCTCGCCAACTTATGCCACCAATGCCTCAGTTTCCGTGCGCGGCTCGATCAAACTCTGATCAAGCGATAGTTTGGCACCTTTCGGCGGGGGGGAGCGCCTGCCGGTTGACTTTCCCGTTCGGCGTGAGTGGTAGATGGTCCAGCACTATGAACGCGGATGAGCACCATGTATCAGGAAGCCTTTTCATTAGAAAGTTTTTTACTTCATCGAGGGAGGGATTCTGCACAGAAGCGACGATATAGGCGATCAACCGCTGGCTGGACTCCTCATGTCCAGGTTCTCCGTCATTCCAACTACAACAACAGTTGAATATACCGCTGGGTGTTGATTCAGCACAGCCTCCACTTCAGCGGGTTCGATACGGTAGCCTCGGATTTTGATTCGGTTGTCCGCTCGGCCGATAAACTCAATATTTCCGTCGGGCAGATAACGAGCCAAATCGCCAGTTTTATACAGACGTGATTCCCTATCACGGTTAAATGGACTCGGAATAAATCTTTCGGCGGTTAACTCTGGCCGATTCAAATATCCGCGGGCCAATCCCTTATCATCATGGTACACTTCCCCAGGCACGCCGATCGGCAGCAGTTGCAATGTCGAATCTAGGATATAAATTTGCGTGATCGCCGACAAGGGCGCCCGAGTTTCATTTTGGCGCCCGACTCGTGATTGCGGCAATCACAATATGTGACATCCGCAGCTATCTCCGAAGATCCATAGAGATTCAGAAGGGTTCTGCCTGGTAGTTCGTCCGAAAGTGATCGGGCAATTCGCTAGGCAGAGCCTCGCCACTGCTTGACCAGAGACGGAGATCTGGTAACACCGAATCAATTTCGGAAACGGTATCTAAAATCGATTTCAGCAGAGAAGGGACTAGGACGATTCGGGTAATCCTCCGCCGTGCCAACATTTGGAGGAATCTGGGAATGTCGCTAATTACGCGATCCGGAATGAGAGTTGTCGCTACCCCTTTGACCAATGGCCCAAACAGCTCCCAAACCGAATCAACGAAGCTTAGGGAAGTCTTCGCACAGCATTTCTCCTTCGGCATGAAAGGAAACTTGTTCCACATCCGAGCCGAAACGATTGACTGCTCCAATGTGAGTGCCTAGTACGCCTTTGGGTTGCCCCGTTGAGCCGGAGGTGTAAATGACGTACGCCAAATTTTCAGAGTTGACCCTGCTGGGGTTGTTGTCACTGTTGCTGCTCGATCATTGGCCAGTCGCGATCGAGGTGAACTACCGTTAGCCGAGGATCGAGGCTTAAGGCCTGTCCTGGGCGTGGCCGAAGGAATCCAGGATCGCCATCTTCGATCATCCCTCTTTCGATCCAATTTATCTTCCGTTAGCAGCACCGACACCTGCGCATCTTCCAGCATGAATCGCAGCCGCTCTTTGGGATAACTCGGGTCAAACGGTACGTAGGCGCCGCCGGCTTTGAGGATCCCCAACAGCCCGACCACCATCTCGATGGAGCGCTCGACGCAGATGCCGACCAGCTTTTCTGGCCCGATCCCTAGAGCTGATTAAATGATGCGCTAACTGGTTCGCTCTCCGATTGAGCTCTCGGTAGGTGATCTGTTTGCTCTTCGAATTCCAAGGCGATCGCGTCCGGAGTTCGCTCGACCTGTTCTTCGAATAGTTGGTGGATGCATTTGTCTTTCGGATAATCGGCGGCGGTGTCGTTCCACTCGACGAGGATTTGATGACGTTCGGCTTCGGTGAGTATCGGCAATGTGGCGATGGATTGATCGGGATCGGCAACGATGGCTTCTAACAGAGTCTGAAAGTGGCCGGCCATGCGCTCGATCCTGTCGCGGTTGAATAGATCGGTGCTGTACTCGATATAGCCGATATACTTTCCCTCGCGCTCGCGCAGGAACAGCGACAGGTCGAAAGGCGAGCGGTGGTTGCCAATTCGAATCGGCTCGATGCGTAGCCCGGGAATTCCGCTGAACGGGCTGGTGGCGTTTTGTAAGCACGAACATGACTTGGAAGAGCGGATTGCGGCTCAAGTCGCGCTCGGGCTGGAGTTCTTGGACTAACTTTTCGAATGGCAGGTCTTGGTTCGCGTCGGCGGCGAGGCAAATATCTCTTGACCCGCGATAGCAATTCCTTGAATGACGGATTTCCAGACAGATCGGCGCGCAGAACCAGCGTGTTGACGAAAAAACCGATCAGCCCTTCGATCTCCGGCCGACGGCGATTGGCGATAGGGGAGCCGACGACGATGTCTTCTTGTCCCGTGTAGCGATAGAGCAGCACCTGAAACGCTGCGAGCAAGGTCATGAAGGGAGTCACTGCTAACCGATGGCTCAGTTCATTGACTGATTGTCAGGTCTCGGCAGCGCGATGGGCACGCGCGCGCCGCGAAAACTTTGACGCGGTGTTCTCGGTCGATCGGTTGGCAGGTTGACGATGGAAAGATTTTTGAGTTGCTTCTTCCAGTAAGCGAGCTGGGCGTCGAGCACTTCACCCTGGAGCCAGTTGCGCTGCCACACGGCGTAATCCGAGTACTGCACCGGCAGAGGTTCAAACGGCGACGGTTTGCCATTCGAAAACGCTTCGTAAAGCGTCCAGAGCTCGCGCGTCAGTATCCCCATCGACCAGGCGTCGGAAGCGCTGTGGTGCGTCATCAGGATCAGCACATGTTCTTGGTCACCGACACGAAGCAACGTAGCATCTGAGTAACTGTCCGGTCAGATAGATCGAATGGACGTTCCGCTTCAGCTTTGATTCGGCGCTGGATTTCCGGCGTCGCGCTCTTCCTTGGCATTGAGCGCAGATCGGCAATCTCGATCGAGATGTTTCGAGCGGGCTGAACGACTTGTACGGGCCGACCGTCGACTAGGCGGAACGCGGTTCGGAGAGTTTCATGACGGCTGATGATTTCATTGAGGCTGGCTTCGAGAGCGGAAATGTTTAAGTTTCCAAGCAGGCGAGATGCGCGGCAGATGTTGTAGACGGCGCTTTCCGGTTCCAACTGTTCCAAGAACCAAAGCCGTTCTTGGGCAAACGACAGCGGCGCGGGTTCACTGCTTGCGCGAGACTTGATTGGCGGGGCGGCGATCCGTTTAGTCGAAGATCGCTGGCGCAGAAGAGTGAGAATGTCCGCTTTACGTTCGGCGATCTGAGCGCGCAGATCGGCTGGCAGCTTGCCCTTCGGCGCGCTTACGTGCAGACGTTCGCCTTCGGCGCTAAGCCTAACACCAAAATCTTGGAGGTACGTGATAAATTCGCCGGTGTTTATAAATCGAACTCCTCGCGCTGGTCTTTATCCGATTCCGCGGCGGTCTGTCCAATGATGCGAAGCGAGCTCGACTTTCTTGGCTAAGCCGATGACGGTTGGGCTTTCTAAAAACGTCGACAGGTCGAGGTTGACACCGAAGGCGTCGCCGATGCGCGCGGCAGCACGGGCTGCCAACAGAGAATGTCCGCCGATGCGGAAAAAATTCTCCTCGATGCCGACTTCGGAGCACCCGAGCAACTTGGCAAAAATCTCGCATAGCTTGTTTTCAACCTCGTCGCGCGGCGATGGCGTCAACACTAGCTGAGAACTGCACTGAGGGCAGCGACCGGTAATCGACTTTGCCGTTGGGACTCAGCGGCAACGACTGCAAAACGACAAAATGTGCTGGCACCATGTAATTTGGCAGGCGTGTGCTCAAGTATGATTGGAGCAAATCCGCCAAGCTTTGTGATTCTTCATTAGCGGCGACGTAGGCGACGAGGCGCTGATCCGATTTTGGCGGATTATCGGAATCGGAATTTCGAAACGTTGCAGTAACACTGCGGCGTCTCTGATGGCCGGGTGTTGCTTCAGGACGGCTTCGATCTCTTCCAGCTCGACACGAAAGCCGCGGATATTGACTCGGCGGTCGTTGCGGCCGGCCCATTCGACGTTTCCGTCCGTTAGATATCGTCCAAGTTCGCCGGTTCTGTAAATGCGGTCCTCCGGGTCCTTGGTAAAAGGATTGACGATAAACATTTGCGCAGTTCGCTCCTCGTCGCCGAGGTAACCTTCAGCCAAGTGAGGACTCCGCACGAAGACCTCCCCGAGCTCGCCAATCCCCGCCAACTCCTGACTTTTATTCAACACGAGCAGTTGTACGTCTTTGATGCCGCGGCCTAGTGCGAATGATTTTGTGAGCGTAGATCTGAGCCGCTGCCAAATCGTTCGCGATTTCGAAATAGCCGACCGCGCGCTGGGTTTCTGTCGCGCCGTAGAAGCTGCCGATGGTCGCATTGGGCGCGAGCCGTCGAACGCTCCCCGCCGGCTCGCGCCACGCCGCGCTCGCCGTTTCGGCTATCGAGGCAAATTCAAACTGCACAACGACTGCGGCGTCTCTGACGGCCGGGTGTTGTTTGAGAACGGCTTCGATCTCTTCCAGCTCGACGCGAAAGCCACGGATATTGACTCGGCGGTCGTTGCGGCCCGCCCATTCGACGTTGCCGTCGGTTAGATATCGTCCGAGCTCGCCGGTTCTGTAGAGGCGGTCCTCCGGGTCCTTGGTGAAAGGATTGACGATAAACATTTGCGCAGTTCGCTCCTCGTCGCCGAGGTAACCTTCAGCCAAGTGAGGGCTGCGCACGAAGAGCTCGCCCGAGCTCGCCGACGCCGGCCAACTGCCCGACTCTTGTTTAGCACCAAGAGTTGCACATCTTTAATTCCCCGGCCTAGCGCGACTGGTTTAGTGGACTCAATGTGATCAGTTGGCGGATTGTCCGCGATCTCGTAATAACCGACTGCGCGCTGGGTTTCTGTCGCGCCGTAGAAGCTGCCGATGGTCGCGTTGGGCGCGAGCCGCCGAATGCTCGCCACCATTTCGGTGGTGAGAACATCGCCGCCGAAAAACACTCGGCGCACCGACGGCAAGCAAGCGTCGCCGCTTGTTAACAGTAGTTGGCCGAGAGCCGGGGTGAGGTGGAGAACTGTTATGGCATTTCTTTCGAGCCATTGAGCTAAACGTTCTGGAGAACGAGCTTCGGATGGATTCGGAATATTGAGTGTTGCGCCGAGGGACATCGCAGTGAAAACATCGCGATGCAGATGGCTGTAGGCGAGGCCGGATAGCATCGCGAAACGGTCTGTTTCACTCAGCCCAAATTCCTCCTTTTGCCATGGGAGAAAGTGAGTGATGGGACCGTGGCGGCAGACTACGCCCTTCGGTTCGCCGGTGGAGCCGGAAGTGAAAGCGACGTACGCCGGGTTATCGGCAGTTACGTTCGTTGCTGGTTCAGTGTCGGCGTATGCCGACAAGTTGTCGAAAATCTCCGCCTTCGACTGTGGAACGTTCATCCGACAGCGCATCTGCAAACTGTCCAGACAACTGGATAGTTCATCTGGCAGTTCGCCACTGCCTTCGAGCTGGAGCCAGCCTTTCGGTTGGGCAATGCGCAAGTAATCGATGGTGCGCGCCGCAGGATAGGCCGGGTCCAAGATGAGAAATGACGCGCCGGCCTTGAGGATTCCGAACAGTGCTACGATGAGCGATGAACTTCGATGAGCGTAAATCGCGATCAAATCCTTCGGTTCTATGCCCGAAGCGATGAGGCCATTCCCTAGCCGGTTGGCACATCGATCGAGATCAGCGTAAGTCCAGGTTTGTTCAGGGTCGACGATAGCTAGCTTTGCAGGTGAACGACGCGCTTGTTCAGCCAACAATTCGTGAATCGCTCCTTCCCAGCTATCGTCAAGAGTTTCTTTAGGATCCGGAAGCACTGTGCGCGACCCATCGGTCAGTAAAGACAAATGACCGATGGGCAAGTCTGGTTTCTTTACAATTTGCGCGAGCAGGGAAGCGAATTGTTCCAACAGGAGCTTAATTCGTCCTTCGCGGAATAGCGCCGTGTTGTAGACGATCGCCAGTTCGATCTTCCCGACAACTTCGGGCGCGTGCAGCACGAGGTCGAATTTTGCTGCCGGATCGACTTGCGCAAGCTTGGTTACTTCGCACCCGGCCAATGTCAATATGCGCTCGGAGGTGTCGGCGATATTGAAGAGAATATCGAAAATCGGATTACGGCCAGGCTCGCGTTGAGGTCTTAGTTCTTCGACGATCTTTTCGAAAGGTACGTCTTGGTTGGTATAGGCATCGAGGCAAAGTTCACGGACATGTTGAAGCAAGGTCACGAAACTTGGATCGCCGGAAAGATCGGTAGCGCAATGGCAGGGCATTGATGAAAAATCCGATCAAACCATCGGTCTCTGGTCGATTGCGTCCGGCGATCGTCGAACCGATGACGATGTCTTCCTGACCGCTGATCCGTGACAGCAAAATATTGAACGTAGCGAAGAGAGTCATGAACATCGTGACGCTTTGCTGGCGGCTCAAGTTTTTCAGCGACCCAGTCAGCTCGCTCGGATAATTGCATGGCCAATCTGGCGCCGCGGTAAGTTGGAAGCATCGGACGGTCAAAATCGGTCGGCAGCGCGCAAGGCTCCGGCAAACTGGCGAGTTGTCGTTTCCAGTAACTTAGTTGCGTGTCGAATGACGATGACTTGAGCCACTCCTGCTGCCAAGCAGCGTAATCGGCATACTGTACGGGCAACCTCGGCAATGACACTGTCTTGCTGTCCCGCGCAGCGTCATAGAATGCAGCGAGTTCCTTGTAGAAAATCGCCAGCGACGAGCCGTCAGCAATGATGTGATGGAAGTTCAGGATGAAGACATGGTTGTCTTCGGCTAGCTTCACGAGCGTCGCACGCATGAGTGGCGCGTTTGCGAGATCGTAAAGCTGACGCGCGTCCTCGCTGAAAAGCCGTTTTGCCTCTGTCTCCGCTTGTTCGTCGGGCAAGTGCGTAAGGTCGATCACTGGCAGCGCAATCCGCAAGCTCGGCAAGATTTCCTGGCGCGGCTGTCCGTCGACTTCCTTTACGTAGGACCGCAACACGTCATGGCGGGCGACCATTTCGTTGAGGGCTTGCTCTAACGCTGTGCTGTCGAGATCGCCTTTGACGCGAAATGCCGCCGGGTATGTTGTATGCAGACAAATTCGTATCGACCTTCTGCAAGTACCACAGCCGGCGTTGGGAAAATGACAGCGGGAGCGGTTGAGTTCGATCGGCTGGCACGATCGACGCGATGTTCGTGCCGAATTCGCTGTGGCGCAAGAGATCGATATGCTGTGCCAACCCTGCTACGGTCGGCAATTCAAATAACTTGCGCAGAGCAATGTCGACGTTAAAGCTTCGGCGCAAGCGGGCAACCACGCGCGTGGCGAGCAGCGAATGGCCGCCGAGCTCGAAGAAGTTGTCGTGGATGCCGATCTTGTCGAGCTTTAATATTTCGCGCCAGACCTGAGCGATGAGTTCTTCAATTTCTGTGCGGGGTTCGACGAATCCTTGATCGAGCTGCGGCCGCTCTCCATTGGGCGGCGGCAGGGCGTTGCGGTCGATCTTTCCGTTAGGGGTTAAGGGCAAGTTGTTCAAGAACACGAACAACGAAGGAATCATGTAGTCAGGTAGCTTTTCATGGAGGAATCGCCGCAGTTCGCTGACTGAAAGTGCCGTTTTTTGAGCGGACACTACGTAACCTACCAGTTCCTTTTCTCCTGACGAGTCACGATCACGAGCCACGATCACGGATTCTTTCACGGATGGATGTTGATTCAGAATAGTTTCGATCTCGCCTAACTCGATGCGATGGCCACGGATCTTGACTTGATTGTCGATGCGACCGAGGAATTCGATGTTTCCGTTTGCCCGATAACGGGCCCGGTCGCCGGTTCTGTAGAGCCTTAAACGAGGACTCGTCGCTGAACGGATTGTCGACAAATCGTCTCAGACGTTAGCTCTGGGCGGTTCAGATAGCCCGCGCGCTAGTCCGTCACCGCCGATATAGAGGTCACCGGGTATGCCGATGGGTACTGGTTGAAGATGAGTCATCGAGAATGTAGATTTGGGTATTGGCGATGGGCCGGCCGATTGTAAACAGGCTTCTCTCTCCGCTTCGACTCTTGCCATCGTCGACCAGATCGTCGATTCCGTGGGCCCGTAGAGATTCCAAACCGAAACTACTGTGTTCCATTAACCATCGGCAAACTGACGGGATAAGGCTTCACCACCGCATAGAATCTTGAACTTGTTGGGAAGGTTCCCGCCGCTTTCAACAAAAGCTTCCACAGTGAAGGAGTCGCCTGCATTACGGTCGCCCGAGAAGCTTTAAGTCGAGCCAGGAGTTGCGCGCTGTCGACGGCTCTCGCCGTTACTCGCCAGGATAAGTTTGGCGCCGGTGATAAGGGGAAGGTAAAGTTCAAGAGCGGCGATGTCGAATGAGATCGTCGTGACGGCCAACCAGGTATCTCGCGCCGATATGTCAATTGCCTTGCCGATATAGGATATGCAATTGACCACCGATCGGTGCTCAATTTGTACGCCCTTAGGCTGCCCGGTAGAACCGGATGTGTAGATGACGTAAGCAAGATTGCGAGAGTCGACTTTGGTTGTTGGATTCTCATTGCTTTGCTGCTCGATCATCGGTGAGTCGCGATCGAGATGAACTACCGCCAGCCGAGGATAAAGAATCGAAGTTCGAGGATCCCCATCTTCCATTCCTTTGACGGAGTTTACCTGAGCTTGGTCGAAGAGATCCGGACAGGCTTCCATTCACTATCCTCGAGCAACTTCGTTTGTGTTAGCAGAACCGAGACCTGGGAATCTTCTAACATGAAGGCCAGTCGCTCTCTGGGATAGCTGGGGTCCAATGGGACGTAGGCGCCCCTGCTTTGAGGATTCCTAAAATCCGATCACCATCTCGATGGAGCGCTCGACACAGATGCCAACCAACTTTTCCGGCCGGCACCTAGACTGACTAAATAGTGTGCCAGCTGATTCGCTTTGCGATTGAGCTCTCGGTAGGTGACTTGTTTCTCTTCGAACTCAATGGCGATGGTGTCCGGTGTTCGCTCGGTCTGCTCTTCGAATAGTTGATGAATGCACTTGTCTTTGGGATAGTCCGCTTCGGTGTTGTTCCACTCAAAGAGCAATTGACGCCTCTCGGCTTCAGTTAGGATGGGCAAGTCAGAGATGCGTTGATCAGGATCGCCAACAATACCTTCCAGTAGAGTCTGGAAGTGGCCGACCATCCGCTCGATCGTCGGATGATCGAATAAATCCGTACTGTACTCGAAAGATCCAGTAAGTTTTTTATCTCGCTCAGCTAACGAAAGCGTTAGGTCGAACTTGGACGTACCAGCGTCAACATCTATTGGTTCTGAGGAGAGACCTTCAATTGCTGTGGGTGTCGATTCGGCAACCTGCAGCACGAACATCACCTGGAATAATGGGTTGCGGCCTAACTCCCTCTTCGGGTGTAACTCTTCTACCAGTCTTTCAAACGGCAGGTCCTGGTAGGTATAAGCTTCCCAGCAAAAATGTCTTACTCGAATCAGCAGTTCGCTAAAAGTTGGATCGTCGGAAAGATCTGTACGCAGCACCAGGGTATTTACAAAAAATCCTATCAGGTCTTCGGTCGCGCCCCAGTTTCGGTTTGCTATCGGAAAACCGACGACTAAATCCACTTGACCCGTGTAACGGAAAAGCAAGGTCTTAAACGCCGCCATCAGCGTAATGAATAGAGTGAAGCCAGCACGACGACTCAAGTCCTTCAGCGCCTCTGAAAGCGCTCCTGCCAACATCACAGACTGCCTTGCGCCGCGGAAGTTCCGTAGTTTTGGTCTGGACCGGTCAGTCGGTAGATTGAGAAGCGGCACTTCACTGCCAATTCGATGCTTCCAATAGGTAAGCCGTGACACGAGGGGCGCGTCTTGCAGCCATTTTCGCTGCCAGACGGCGAAGTCGGAATATTGAAAAGGAAGGATGGGAAGCGCTGGCCGTTGCCCAGCGGAAAATGCTTTGTAAGAAGTCCACAACTCGCGATAAAAAATTTGCATTGACCAGCCATCGCATACTATTTGATGCACGGTAAAGACAATTAGCCACTCTTGTTCATCCAGGCGGATCAGCATAGCCCTCAGGAGCGGGCCTCCCTCCAAATCAAAGGGACGTCGCGCTTGGTCTTTTGCTATTTGTATACTTTGTTCGTATCGCTCAGATTTAGGTAATTGCTGCATGTCGATTACCTCTAATCTCAGACTCAAAAGGGGAGCGATAACCTGCGTCGGTTGACCGTCTGACGCAGGGAAAGACGTGCGTAAGATCTCATGACGCTGGACGATACTGTTCACACTGTCTTCGAAGACCCCAACATTTAGCGTTTCTCTCAGATAGTGGGCTCTACAGATATTGTAGGACGCGTTTCCAGGCTCCCATTGATCCAAAAACCATAATCGCTGTTGGGCAAAAGAAAGTGGAAGGTTCTGATCGCGCGCGACGCGTTCCAATGGGACATCAGTCCCACGCTCTGCAGAGTCATTCGCTATGGAAATAATTCGACTTAGACTTGCAATGGTCGGCGATTCGAAAAAACCACTTAGTGGTGTCCGCACGCCGAATATTTTCTCGACTCGAGCGACAACTTGCATTGCGGTTAGTGAATTGCCGCCAAGATCGAAGTGATTATCATGTACCCCTATTTCGCGTATTCCGAGAATTAGAGCCCATATGCTTGTCAACACTTCTTCGATCTGTCCTGTTGGAGGGACAAACGGAACATCGAGGACCGGTCGGGAGTTCGTAGCCTCAGGCAGGGCACTGCGATCGACCTTTCCGTTTGGCGTAAGGGGTAGCGACTCCAAGAAGATAAATGCAGAAGGAATCATGTAATCTGGAAGCTTTTCTTTGAGAAAATTCCGCAGCTCAGTCACACCGGGTGCTGACGACCCCTCCAGAACAATATAGGCGGCTAAGTATTTGTCTCCTCTTAGGTTGTCTCGGCAGAGAACGAGCACTTGATCCACCACAGGATGTCGTAGCAGCGCGAGCTCTATTTCCTTTGTTTCAACTCGATAACCGCGAATCTTTATCTGAGCATCCCGACGTCCAAGGTGCTCGAGGCATCCGTCGGCAGACAAAAGTCCCCATTCACCGGTGCGAAAGATGCGGCTACCGGAGCCGGCCGGCTCGGCACGAAACTCAGCGTTAGTAAGTTCCACACTTCGCCAGTAGCCAGGGGAAAGAAACTGACTTCGAACTGCTATTTCTCCGATCTGACCCGGGCCGAGCTCATTGCCATATTCGTCCAACATGAGAATTTCCATGTCCGGCACGGGGTATCCGATCGGTACGATCCCCGTGATTTGAGTTTCCTTGTTGGCGATATATTGGCGAATCGTCTTGGTCTCTGAACTGGACAACGCGTTGACGAAAATAGAATGTTTTGAGAAGTGCCGTTTGTACGATTCCAGATCCTTCCAAGAGACTTGTTCGCTTCCCAGCCGTATGATGCGCAGATCCGGAAATTCCTCCCCATCGCTTAGGTTTTTCACGAAATAACGAAACACCGTCGCCGCCGAGTGGTACACAGTAATCCTATCTCGATGTAACCAATCGGCTATACCGCCGAGGCCGTCCAATTTCAGATTCCAGGGATGAAGCGTCGCGCCGTTCAGCAATGCACAGTAGAAGTCTTGCATGCCCTGCCCAGTGCTATAAGAGCCAAAAAGAGTAAAGTGATCATCGCTGGTAAGACTAAGACTATTGGTGTGGTGCATGACGTTGTGAAGTTCATTGCGGTGGGTATGCACCACCCCTTTTGGCCTGCCAGTGGTGCCGGAAGTGTACAGAATACAACTCATGGCTTCAGCCGGTATCCGTAGCTCCAGATTGTCCGTTTCCAAAGACTCGTCGATCTGATCAAGGTTGATGACGCGGGAGCGATCGAACACTTTGTGCGCGAGAGCCAAACGCTGATTGTTGGTGACAACGAGTTGAGCACCCGAGTCGACCAACATGAACTCAAGTCTTGAAAGAGGAAGCGCTGGGTCGAGCGGAACGAAACATTTTGCCGCTTTCAACACGGCAAAGATTGCGACAATTGCGGGCAGGTCGTGATCCAGTAGAAGCGCGATCGGTTGAACATTAGAAGAGTGTTGCCGAACGGCCCGGGCGATCTGATTGGCTGACTTATTGAATTCCGAATAAGTGACGTGCTGAAATCTCGTCTTGACCGCAATATGATCGGGATAGAGTGCTGCCTGTCGTTCGAAGCGTTCAGGGACGGACGTTTCGACGTCGTCTCGGGCAAATTTGACAAAGCGGCCTTCGGCTTGCCTAACGCTCCCCAACACCCGCTTTCTTTCCATAGGAATTATTCAACGAGTTTGGCCAACGCAGCCTCAGCCTTTGATAGCCAATATGGCATCGACATCGCTTTGTAGAGATCTACAGCTCCAAGTAGTTCGTCGCGGGCCTCCGCATCCTTCTCCACCTGAGCGTAAAGATTGCCGATGCCCAGGTGACAGTGTGCTTGCAAAGGACGCATTTTTATTTCTCGCGCCAATGCCAAAGCTATACCGTAGTCCGCTTTAACTTGCTCCACGTTCAAAGGACTGCGCCGCGATGAAAGGTCTGCGAGGATTGCCAGTAACCATGCTTGACTTCCTCTGTCTTTACTTTCAGCCGCCAGTTCCAGACCGCGCCTGGTCAGTGCCTCTGCTTCATCAGTTCGACCCGCGAGCATGTACGCACCGCTTAACCAGGCCACGCGTATAGCCTGACCAGCAAGTCTTCTCATGGACGCAGTGTGCTCCACGGCGCTCTCAAGCAGCCGGTGGGCCTCGTCTAGTCGTCCCACAAAGGCATAGGCAGCACCTAGGCACGAAGCAACGAGGGGGCGCTGCGCCGGAATCTCTGCTGCGTCACACACTGCTAAGCCGCGTTCGAGCATCGCGATCGACCGGTCAAAATCTCCCTTAATCAGGAAAAGTATCCCCGCCCCATAATACGCATAGGCAATGCTATAAGGGTGACTACTCTCCTCGGCAGCGCGAATTGCGTCATCTGCATAAGGGGCGGCTTCAGTAAACCTCCCTAATTGAGCGAGCGCACGGGCCAGCCACACTCTGCAGATCACATAGACGCTTCCGGTCGTGCCAAACAACTCAAATTTCCGATTCCCGATCAGCGGGAGTGCTAGTCCAAGCACCTCAACGGCGCACTCGTATTGACCCAAATTATGGTGCGCTACGCCAAGAAAATAGTGGGCGACGATATGAAGATCAATATTCTCCGGCGCCCGTGTATGGTCCAGGGCTTCTTTGGCGGACACGATCGCCCGTTCCGAATTCCCGGCAAGATTCCAATGGGCAGTCATCAAATTAAATATTGTCCCCAATCGCGCTTGATCATTAAGTGCGATGGCCGCTTCCTTAGCTTCTTCCAAATATCTGATTCCTTGCTGAAAATCACCGAGAACGAATAGAGCATTGCGTATGATGACGCGAAGATCGACTGCATCTCTGAGCGTATCGAGCCCTATCGGGAGACACCGTAATGCCTTTAATGCTTGTTCGTACCAAAGCAGCGCATTGCGAAATGACGATCGCGATACAGCCTTCGCGCCAGCTTCCTTGAGGTAAAAAACGGCTTTGTCCCAGGCCTCGCTATGAAAGGCATGATGAGCAAGCGTTTCAATATGATCGCGCAAATTGTCGGTTACGCTCTTTTCGAGCGCGCTCACGATTTTTGCGTGCAAAGAAGTCTTGTGCTCGTGGAGCAAAGCCCCGTAGGCCACTTCATTGGTAAGAGCATGCTTGAACGTGTACTCCAACTGGGGGAAAAGGTTTGATTCATAGAGAAATTCGGCGGCCTGGAGGTGAGCAAGCTGACCCTGCAGCTCATCTTCAGTCAACCCGGCAACAGCACGAAGCAGTGGTAAGGGAACAATTACGCCAATGACGGCGGCGGTTTGCAGCAGGTGTTTTTCCTGCAATAGGCAATCGGTCGATACGATCCGCCACGACGTTTTGCACGGTGCTCGGGATACGAATCTCATCAATTTTCAGGCTCGGCCGGTAGGCCCCCTTCTCGCCCAGCAGAACTCCTTCTTCGACGAGAGAACGCACGCTCTCTTCTGCAAAAAAAGGATTTCCTACGGTACGTTCCGCCAATAGCTGCCTTAGTGGCAGGAGGTCCTTGTTGCGTCCCAAAAGGTGTTGCAAGAGTTCTTCCGCGCTACTGGGATTTAAGGGATCCACGTGAAGATGGCTATAGAATGAACGATCGCTCCAGCCGTGACTGTACTCGGGGCGGTAATCCACCAGGAGAAGAATCCGCGACAAGGGCAGACTTTCTACGAAGCCATCGAGAAATGCCTGCGTTTCGCTATCGATCCAATGCAGGTCCTCAAAAACGATGAGCAACGGCTGCCGCTGACTCTCACGGATAAGTACCCGCTTTACCGCATCAAAGATACGGCGCCGCCGCTGTTGTGGATCCATCGCGCCGAATCGTTTGACCATCTCGACTACATCTTGATGTTTTGATAGCCAATCCGGCTCGCCGGAGGGCGGCGAATGGTTTTCTTCCGGGAGTGCTCCGAGTAATGAAAGGATTGGCGGAATGGCATCTTTGAGCATGTCGCTCAATTCCAAAATATGATCACCACTCGCTCTTGAATTTCCTCGCTGTCCATTCCCATCGGTGATTTGAAAATAGCGGCGCAACATTTCGATCAATGGAAAATATGGGGTAGCCTTGCCGTAAGACACCGATGCGCCTTCCAAGACGAGCCACCCGGCGGGCAGCTGGTGTCGCGTAAATTCGTGGACCAAACGCGATTTTCCCATACCGGGCTCGCCAACCATCGCCAATATTTGGCCGTGCCGCGCCGCGGTTTGCTCGACTAGTTTGTTGAAAATATCGATTTCCGCGTTGCGTCCGACCAGCGGTGTCAACCCACGACCCGCCCCAGCTTGGAAGCGGGTGCGGGCGGAGGTTGTACCAATGAGCGAATAAGCCTCGCACGGCTGCGAAATACCCTTGGCTTGCACGGGACCGAGGGATTCAACTTGAACAAAGCCTTCGACTTGGCGCAAGGTAGAGGCCGTCATCAATATCATCCCGCGACCTGCGAGCTCCTGCAGCCGAGCTGCCAGATGCGTCGTGTGGCCTATAGCCGTGTATTCGATATTGATATCGATATCTATGGAGCGGAGGACGACTTCCCCGGAGTTCATTCCAACCCCGATCTGCAATCCCGATTCTTCCGATTGGCCGAGCGTCTGACGGTAGCGCCGCATCTCTTCCTGCATGGCCAGTGCCGCATAGCAGGCACGCAACGCGTGGTCTTCGTGCGCTAAGGGTGCACCGAACAGCGCCATGATGCCATCGCCTGCGACCTGATTCACAGTCCCTTCGTATTTGTGGACTGCGTCCATCATGATCTGCAGAACCGGGTCGATTAGCTTCTGAGCCTCTTCAGGATCGAGCCCCTCCACTAAAGTTGTCGATCCTCTTATGTCTGCAAAGAGAACGGTCACCTGTTTCCGTTCTCCTTCCAGCTTGTGGCGAGAAGCCAGTATCTTTTCAGCGAGGTGTTTTGGGACATAGGTATCGGGTGCCGGTGTCCCGACGTTGAGGGGAGAAGACCTGACGGGTGTTTCACCGATTGCTTGACCGCAGCGTCTGCAGAATTTGGCTCCTTGCCGATTTGGCTCGCCGCACCGTGGGCAGGGTGCTTCCAGCTGTGTTCCACACTGGTCGCAAAAGGCGACAATAGCAGAGTTTTCAGATTGGCACTGCGGGCAGATCATAACGCCTCACGCTTGGGTGAGAATATATTTGGGCGGCCATTGAAAGCAAGCTATAAGTCTTGACGGACGGGCTCCATAAAAAGGATTCTCAGCGGTCTCAAGCCAAGCCAGATCGACGTTGACACTGGAATGGGACGCGCCGAGCCACGGACGCTATTGATTCTGCCAATGAGCGAAGTGGGCTCCGTTAGCGATAGCGCCGCCGACCAAGCCTCGTGGCGCTGGCGAAAGCGGCGGTGGCCATCGACGATCTCGAAATGGAGGATTTTTCACAAGCCGCGCGAGGGCTCAGCTATTTTTTTAACATCAAGACCGCCGCGCCAACCGATAAGGTCATCAAAGTCGCGCAATTCGCCGATAAAGGCTGCCACACGGTAAACTCCATGCGCAAGCGCATGCCGGTTGCCGGGAAAATCATACTGAATGAGAGGGAGTATGCGATCGTCGATTGACTTAGAGCGCGGCATGCTGTGCCTTAACGCGGATACGAGACAATGGCCGGGGCTAGCCAGTCGGCGCTCGCATAACGCTCCCGGACATCGATGGGCAACGGTCGAGTTTCCCGCGGTATTCGCTCAGGCGCTGTCCACGGTGATTTTTCTACCGCGGCCGCTGGCGACGCTGTGGTGCCGGGCCCGGGTGACGGCCTTGGTCTACGAGTGGAGCGCTATCTCGAAGGAAAAGTTCAAATCCTCGGGCGTCAGCGTCGAGCCTCCGGAAGAAGCCAAGAAATTTCTCGATCGCGTGATGCGCGACTGCCAAGTGGACAGGCCGCATATTCCACTCGATCCCTATCCCTGCGACTGCTTACCGATCCCAATGCCATACTGATCCGTGCCGTCGGTACCGCCAACGAGGGTCATTGGGCCCGCTCCGGTGACTTATGTCGTTGATCCTAATGTAACGTGACATGGGCTTACGTGAGCGAGACCGCCTCTGACCGGCCGAGTCCAGACGCCTTGGCGAAAGCGGCCGTGACTATCGCGTCGGGAAATCATCGCGTGCGGCGTATCCGGGGAAGTTTTGAGACATCGTTGAAAACTTGACGTGCTGCTTTTACTGCACGGACGTTCCTTGCTACAAGCCACACCTGCTATATTTCGGGCCTAATTTTTTCTTCTTCACTATTGTGCGAATTGCCGATTGTAACAGCAGGGAAAGCACAGTACCCTTAGATTCACACGTAAAGCCGTTCGAGCTTAGTCCGTCCGGGGCCGCCAGGACCGGAGGTCCGAAAAGGATGTTCTGCGATGGCTGTCCTGCGTTATAGCAATCACTACATTTCCGTATTTCTCACCCCTGATAAGTCTAGCAACTCGTCATGCATTCTCGTTGTCGAAATCAGGCATAAACGGGACCACAGCCCGATAGCGAGATTAGTTTCCGGCGAGGCGTTCGTCACCACAGAGGACGCCAGCGCTCGCGGTTTTGAATTGGGCAAGAAGTGGATCGATGAGCGGTCGCAAAAATAAAGTCTGTTGAGGAGTTCGCCCTAGCTCTGTAACTTGATTAACTCTTCTCAATTTGTGAATCCCGCCGTCTCAGAGCCTGCTTTCCTGGGCCGCCCGTTCTTGATTATTATTTTCTAAGCACGTTTGGATCTGCACCGATCCGACATTTCGAACGTGTGGTCAGCGTGGGTTCTTTCGCTGGTTTGACAGGAAAACGGCAAAATCATTTGCGGTCACGTCGATCAAGGCATGATCTCGCCAGACTCTAGAAGAATCGAGTCGTGCTCCCAAACGATAGCGGTTTCACGCGCGTCTATCTTGTTGTCGGCATGAGATGGCGCAAGGCCGGATCGGAGCGCCGCAGTTTCTTGAGCGCGATCGCTTCGATCTGCCGAATTCTTTCGCGCGTGATGCCGAATACCTTGCCGGTTTCCTCAAGCGTGTGGCTGGTCTTTTGCCGGATGCCAAAGCGCATGCAGATAATTTTTTCTTCGCGAGGAGTGAGGGTCGTCAGAAGTCTTTGCATCGCGTGTTTGAATGTTGCGTCGATGACTAGCGCCTCAGGATCGGCGGCATGCTCGTCCCGGATCACGTCCGCCAAGCAGCTCTCACCATCTTCACCCAATGGGATATCCAGCGAGATTGGTTCTTTGACTAAATTTAAAATCGTATGAACTTTGGCTTCTGGTACGGCCATGCGCACGGCAATTTCCTGCGAAGTTGGCCTGCGGCCGAGTTGGCGTCCGAGGCTGTCGAGAGTATGCGACAATTTATTGGTCAGCTCGACCATGTGGACCGGGATGCGGATGGTGTGCGCATGATCTGAAAGCGAACGAGTGACGGCTTGGCGAATCCACCAGCTGGCGTAGGTCGCGAAGCGGAAACCAAGCCGGTAATCAAACTTATCGACGGCGCGCAGCAGACCGATATTGCCTTCTTGAATGAGATCCAGGTAACTAAGGCCGTGGCCGCAATATTTCTTCGCAATGGCGGCGACCAAACGCAGGTTTGCCTGGGCAAAATGGTTCTTTGCCGCAGCGACTTGCGCCCTTTTGTCGAGAATTGTTTCGAGCTTGCGCCCGAGTTCAGCGATTGGCATGCCGATCGCCTTTTCCATAGCCTGGATTTGTTTGCGTGGTTTCGGTTGACCGCGGGTTTTTTCTATGAGCTCTTTGGCGCGTTCGTAGACGTCGCTGTGCCGCTGGATGATAGCGTCGATATGCTCGTGAGTGAGATCGAGAGATTTGATCACCTCGGCGATCTTTTTTCTTTGCTTGAGGATCATCATTTCGCGTGCACCGGTCGCCGGCTTTTCCGACCGCGCGGCGGTGTATCGATCGTGATTGGCCAAGCGCCGCAATTTAAGCACGCCCGTTCGAAAGCGCGATCTTAACATGCGTTCGTCATCGAAATGTTCCCCGGAAACCTCCACGTGCAGCCTGACGATGTCGCGCATGCTCACTTGTCTTGCGGCAACCGTTTGGCCAAGCTCAAGCACATAGCGGAGTGCCAGACGCGATGAGAGCGCTTCTTCGACGATTTGGTCTTGTCCCTCTTCGATCTGCCGCGCCAAGCTGATTTCTTCGTTGCGGCTAAGCAGCGGAACGGAGCGTATGTCCTGGAGATAACGGACGATGGGGTTCGGCGCGGCAAGCAGCGCGTCGTTTTTGTTGTCGTCTTCCGCCTCCTCCTCGATACCCGATACTGGTTCGAGCGACTCCAGCTCCGTGACTTCTACATCGGCCGCAAGAAGCGTATCGACAGGCAAACTTTCCGGGTCGAATTGCACCGATATTTCAATCTCGGAGGTGCTTCCCATTGCGGTTGGCAATAGTTGGAATTCGGCCGGCATGTTTGCAATATTTTCGTTCATCATTTTTTACCTTGCCGGTCAGCGGCGACGTTTGAGCGCGTTTTAAAAGCGGAGCGCAAGCGAAATTAGATTGGCAGCAACTATCAGAAGGAGGAGCGCGATCATGAAATCACGACCACTTTCGGAAAATCAATGCTAGACCGATCTATTGTTGAGGGATGTGTAACGCCACCCTAGGTTGATTGTGTCAGTTTGTCAACGTCAATGTTGGCTCATTTGCCGCAACGAAGCCGGAGTGTTTGCCGCTCGCGCCGCTAATGCGTGTTGCATCGCGGGCTTGGGCCGGAAATTGGCGTTGATACGAAGTACGCTTGTCAGAACGTTTACGATTCGCCGCGTGATTGGCCGAGCTTTTGGGCGATCTGAGTGCTGAAAGCGAGTATAGCAAAGGTTCGACTTTCACCCTGACGATACGGCAGGACGTTTAAGCTAGAGCAGCGCAAATTCCTGTTTATTTGCGCCGTGAGCACTCACCCGCGCGGTCCGTCATAGATTTAGTCCAGGCCTTGTCAGGAAAAATTTTCTCGCATAAGATCGCGCCTGAATTTGTTTTGGGAGAGACAGCGATGATATTTGACGGCAAGATCGATCTCAACGTCCCGGTTCAGAAGGCCTGGGACTTTTTGATCGACATCAATAAGTTTTCTACCTGTCTGCCCGGCATCGATGAGGTCAAGCAGATCGATGATAAAACCTTTGACGGGATTATCTCGGCGGCCGTGGGGCCGATCTCGGGGAAGTTCAACTTTCGCTCGACGATAGTCGAAAGCCGGCCGCCGGAACAGATGGTGGTGCGGACCGAGGGCGTGGATTCGGTGACCAAAAGCACGGTGAACGCCGACATGACCGTCGACCTGCGCGCTGCATTGGATAACAAAACGCAAATGGACTACAAAGCCGACGTGAAAATCAAAGGGCGGCTGGGCATTCTCGGCGACATGGTCTTGCGCGCGACGGCGACGTTGATCCTGCAGGAATTCACCAAGCGGCTGCATAAAGGGCTCGGCGCACCGGTGTGAGTTGAGTATGGGAAAGCGAAGCGAGCGGTCGTGATCCATGAAGGCGAGAAGATGGCCCGCATGGTCACCGACTTCCTAGGCTAGGAAGGTGAAGAGCCTTCTGCTTTTATTTTTTAAAAGGGCCGTTAAGGATTCAGGCGCAAGCCAGCGAGAAATTTGCTCGTAAATATTAAAGATGCGACCCACTCATTTGAGCAGCAACGGTATCAGCTGGCTCACGTCAGGCATGGTGTCGACACTCCATAGAGCGCTTTGCGCCTTATCGGCTTTTTCTACTCCGAGAACCGCGCTTGCGAGTCCGTGAAATTTTTCTTGCACCCTGGTGTCGCTCATCGGATTCCCCGGCGTGCCGGTCGGGTGATCCACTCTTTCCGTATAGGTGCGACCGTCGGTCAATTCGAGGGTAACTCGAACCGCGCGGCGGGGCAACGACGGATCTTCGTTAAAATCGATGCGATTGCGCAGGCTCTCGATCGCCGGATCGGCGGCGCGCTCGTCGGTGAATTGCGCCGGCAGCGCCTGGCCGTCGACGAGCGCTGCCGCTACTGAGTGATAGTAGCAAAACTTCGATTCGAGTCCGCTGCGCGGATGACGGCGGCGCACCAGCGCCGGCGCGAACTGCTCGACGCTGCCCTGGATATGTTTGATGGTTTCGGGCCTGACGCCGGGTTGCTTTCGCAGGGCGAGCGCGGCGTCGATAAAGCCATGATTGGCTTGGCCGCAGGCAAAAGGTTTGAGCCCGTTTTGCGGCAACTCCCAGCGTTGGCCCAAATCTTTCGTCGCTTCGCTGATGTCGTGACCGCTGGCCATCACGCCGACCAGGCCGCGCGCTCCTTCGAAAATGCTGTCGGTGCCGGTGAAGCCGCGCTGCGCCAACAGCGCCGCCAGGGTGCCGTTTTGCGCCGCCTTGCCCGCGTGAAACGGCTTGCACATGGAGCCGAACACTTCGCGCAGACCGCTCGCCTGGGTGCCGGCGATGGCGAAAGCGTAGACCATTTGACCTTGGTTGAGTTTGAGTAGACGGCCGGCCGCGGCCGCCGCACCAAGCACGCCGCAGGTGTTGGTGATGTGCCAATGCGCCGCGCCTTCGCGAAAATGTTCTACCAGCACCAGACCGATGCGGCACGCGACCTCGACGCCAACGGCGAATGCCGCGAGAAAATCTTTTCCGCTCACGGTCCTTTGTTCGCTGAGCGCCAGTGCTCCCGGCAGGATCGGCGCGCTCGGATGAATCACCGTCGTATGCGTGTCGTCATAGTCTTCGAAGTGACCGAGAAAGCCGTTTGCCAGCGCCGCGTTCAGCGCCGAGGTCTTAAACCCCTTGCCGATGACGGTGGCTGCAGGCGCACAGCCCTCGGCGCGCAATACATCGAGCAAGATATCAATCGCTGGGTCGAGGTTGGCGAGAAGCGCGACGCCGGAGTAGTTCATCAAGCAGCGCTTGGCCAAGTGCATGACGTCGGCGGGAACCTCCTGGGTCGGAAAGTCCAGGACGAATTTTGCCAGTGCGGTTTCGGTTTGTCCCATGGTGATTCTCCATTTTTAGATTCATCGGATACAATAATCCCGCTTAATATGACGGTTCAAGCATAGTCGACTCAGGAGCGCGTTTACTATTGGACTATAACGGTTGATTCGGGTTTGAGTTCGAAGAACCCTTCGACGAGCTCAGGGTGAAAGGTCAAGGCACAAGCCGTTCGTGGTGAGGTTCTCGAACCATGAACGGCAAACGCTATATAGCTGTCACACTTCACTACGAGGGCTGAAGGCCAGCGCGGATTATGTCGCAGCTCGCCGACCAAGAATGACTTTTTTCGGCAAGCGCCGACTTATCAACCGATGATTTGCTGTGGATTCGCACGTCGATTGCGCTTGTCAGGCGCAGTGGAGATTTCGTAGGATGCGGCCAGCTTCAGGTTGGTCGTAAAGGAGAAAATCTATGGCTCGCATCCGTCATCTCGCGATTCTCACCGAGGACGTGGAGAAGCTGGTTAAGTTTTACACCACGGCGTTCGGCTTGAAGATCGTTCACGGCGTCGGCACGGCGACTTATCTTTCCGATGGGCACATTAATCTTGCGATCATACCGATCGGGCCGGAGCGCGAGATCGAAGGGCCACAGTTGCAAGTGGGAATCAATCATTTCGGTTTCGAGGTGGAGGACGTGGCCGCCGTCCACGAGGCTTGTAAGGAACTCAATGCTTCAACCGGCGTCGACAAGCGACCGCCGAACCGCGAGGCGGAATACCGCGTCCACGACCCCGACGGCAATCCCATCGATCTCTCCAAACATAGCTGGCCTGTGTAACGATCGGTGTAATTCGGCGCGTCACAACGATCTAAAGTTTACCGCTTGTCATTCTCGAAGAGCGACCGCCACATTACATTGCCGAGCAGCTGAGCGCGGCGCGGATGCCGTAAGGATTTGCGATGCGAGCAGAGCGCTAGCCAGAATAAGTTTCATAAATCTCGATGCTGAGCGCGGCGAATCATCCGCCGGTATTTCTATCGCTTCATCTCCGCCAAAACTTCTTCGAGCAGTTTGTAGTCAACCAATTGGCTGACGGGGATTTCGGCTTTGATCTTTGCCTGCTCGCGGATTTCCTTGATCTCGACCTTCACGGCGTCTTCCGAGGTCGTGCCATCTCTGGTGAAGGCCTTGATGATCTCGCGCAGCGAGAGACCGGCGGTCTTGCGGTCGAGTTTGAACTCATCCATTAACAAGCCGGCTACCTTTTCTTGGTTTGCCGGATCTCTGGTGAATTCCATTCCCTTGAGGGTCGCGCGAATCATGCGTTTCACCTGTGCGGGGTTGCTCTTCATCTTGGCGTCGGTGGCTCCGAGTCCGGCAAAGGGCGACTGAAGATAATCGACGGCGTTGCCGAGGTTGCGAAAGCCTAACTCCTCTGCCCTGAAGTTGAAAGGAATCGAAAGCATCGCCACGTCCGCCGTTCCGCTCTGCAGCGCAGCCAGAGAATTGGCCACGTCGCCGGTGGAAATGAAGGTCAAGTCTTTATCGGGGTTGACCCCATGGGCACGAGCCATGACCTTGGCCGCATAGGTCGGCGTCGCGACCAAGCCGGTCGTGGCAACGACCTTGCCACCTTTCAGCTCTTCAATCGACTTGATCGCGGGCTTGGCGAACATGTAGACCATCACTCGGTCCAGGGTGAACATGGCGGCTTTCAGCGGCACTCCGGTGGCGGCGGCGCGCATCGCCGAGCCGATGGCAGACGTGTAATCCAATTCACCCGTGACCATGCCGGAGACGCCGACGTCAGTCTTTATCACTTCCAAAGACACGTCCAATCCTTCGGCTTTGTAGATGCCAAACTTATCGCCGACGTAAAAGTTGAGAAACGTCATGCTCTTGGCCGGCATGGCAACCCGCACCTTCTGCGCCGCGGCTTCGTCGATCCAAGCCACGCCGATCAAAAGGGGAGCAGCAAAAATTAGCAAACACCACGCACCTAAATTATTGACCCTTAGGCTCATTGCCTTTTCCATTGTCATGCTGCGCTCCTGTTAAGGCCTTCCGCCGCAATGAGGAAACTGGCGGAGTGTAAGGAAATACAAAATCTCTGTCAATTAAGAATCTTTCCATGTGCTACTTCGATCCGATCTTGTCCTTGACGCGCCGCCGGGGCTTTTACTAACTTAGGCCACCTAACCCTCACCATCGCGAAAGGAGAAGAACTCCATGTTTTACTTTCGAGTGGTGCTCTTGATCGTTTTTCTGGTTCTCGATCGTGGCTTGGTGGCTGGCGCCGGAGCGGCGCCGACGAAGATGATCGTCGCCTACGCGTCAATCAGTCCGCGCGTGGCGCCATTGTGGGCGGCGCAAGAGCAAGGGTTCTTCAAAAAGAACGGCATCGAGGCGGAGTTGATCTTTGTGCGCGGTGCGCCGACTCTGGTGGCTGCGTTGACCTCCGGCGATATGGATGTCGGCTACACCGGCGGAACCGCGGTGCTGGGCGCTTCGGCGGCTGGGATAGATTTGAAAATATTGGCGGTGCTGACCAACCGGGTCACCTACGACTTGGTCGCGCGGCCTGAAATAAAGCGCGCGGAAGATCTGCGCGGCAAACGCTTCGGCGTCACCAGCATCGGCGGCACTCTGTGGATGGGAGCCGTGCTCGGACTGGAGCGATTAGGCATCGACACCAACCGGGACGACATTCGCTTTATGGTGATCGGCGACCAGGTGGTGCTAAGCCAGGCGCTGGAGGAAAATCGCATCGATGCCACCGTGGTCGATATTGTTTTCAGCAAGCGGCTTCATGAAAAAGGCTTTCCCATCCTCGCTGAATTCCACAAATCCAACTTGCCCATCGCCAGTACGAGTGTGGTTGCGCGCGGCGCCTATATCCAAAAAAACCCGCGCGTGATGGAGGGCTTCATGAAGGCTATGCTGGAAGGGATGGCCTTCGTACTCTCACCGGTAAACAAAGCGGCGACGCTAAAAATACTACAACGGCGGCTGCGCGTGAACGAAAAGGAAGCGGAGGAAGGCTTTGTGGATATCGCCATCGGCATGGACAAGAAGCCGTATCCGTCGATGGATGGGCTGCGCAACATCCAGCGGCTGATGAAGCTCCGTAATCCCAAGATAGGAAACGCCAGGGTCGAAGATTTGGTTGACGATCAAATCTTGCGCAGACTCGATGAAAGCGGTTTTATCGACAAACTGTTCGCGGCTTACGGAGTGAAGTAAGAGCAAACCGTTTAATCGTCGAAAGAGATTCGCCGAGTCTTCATCGCACCAGCGCCCGCGCCGTCTCGGCGATGCGCTCGGCGGTGGGCGTTACGTAATCCTCCATCGGCACCGCGAAGGGCACGGGGACGTGCGGAATCGTCACGCGCTTGATCGGCGCGCGTAGGCTGGCGAACGCCTCGTCCGCCATGATCGCGGCCAATCCCGAGGCGACGCTGCAATTATCATGGCTCTCGTCGGTGATTACGACGCGGCCGGTTTTTTTCACCGACGCGATCAGAGTCGCCTTGTCCAGCGGCTCCAACGTTCGAGGATCGACGACTTCCGCCGAGATGCCATCCTTCGCCAACGCGTCGGCTGCGGCCAGTGCGCGGGGAACCTGCACGCCGGTGGCGATGATCGTTACGTCGCGTCCTTCTCGTTTCACTTCGGCCTTGCCGAAGGGAATTTCATATTCACCGTCGGGCACCGGGCCGCGCTGGTTCATCAGTCTTTCGTGGGCGAAAAAGATCGTCGGGTCCTGGCTTTTTAACAGCGCGGTGCGCAGCAAGTCCTTTGGCGTCGGCCGGGCTGGATGGCATGGCGACTTGCAAGCCCGGCGTGTTCCAATACCACGGCTGCGGGCTTCCCGAATGTTGCACACCGCCGCCGCCGCGAATGCCGTAACGCATGAAATAGGTCACCGGCACGTTGGTTTGTCCGCCGGAGTTGGAATACGCGATGGCCGCTTCGTTGACGATCTGCGGAATCGCTTCGTAGGAAAACGTCGCTGTGCCGATGTCGACGAGCGGTCTCAGGCCCGCCATCGCCGCGCCCGCCGCGATGCCGCAAAAGCCAATCTCGGCGATGGGCGGAGACTTCATGCGGCTGGCAAATTTCTGACGCAGGCGGGCAAATTGCGCTTGAGCGGGGCCCGAGCTGACCAGGCCGCCGCCGATCAACACCACGCGGCGATCTTGCTCCAGGACTTCGCCCAGCGCGCTGACCAAAGCTTCACCAAAAGTCATTTCTTGTGGCATGGCTCAATTACCTCTTCCGGCATAAGCAAAGTTGAGCGCGGCTTTCGGCTCCGGCAGCGGGCTTTCCAGCGCGAAACGCGCCGCCTCGTCCGCTTGTTTGCGAACTTCCGCATCGATGCGCTCGATCTCTTCGCGGCTGACGCCGCCGCTTTTCACCAGCTCGCGGGCAAAAATAAATACGGGATCGCCTTCGGCGTACCAAGAGCGGACGTTTTCCGGGACGGGGCTCGGATCCCAAGCCCATTTTATATCGGTCTTGCCGGCGACGAGCTTCGGATGGGTGGTGTCGTTGCCCGGCCAGGGATGGGTTTGCGCTTCGACGAAAAATGGCCCTTCGCCGGCGCGAATGCGCTGGACGAGTTCGCTCGTGGTTTTATACATCGCGCCCACGTCACCGCCGTCGACGACGGTGGTTTCAACGTTGAGCGCGCGCGGAACGTTGGACAACTCTTTGGCGCTGTGGCTTGAGCCGCTGTGGCCGGCGCGCCGATAGTTATTTTCCATCAGAAAGATCAGCGGCAGTTGCCAGAGCTTCGCGATATTCAACGACTCGTAGAAAACGCCTTCTTCCATCGCGCCATCGCCGAAAAAGACCACGGAGACCGCGCGTGTTTCCTGCACCTGAGAGGCGAAAGCCGTCCCGGCGGCGAGCGCGAGACAGCCGCCGACGATGGCCGAGGTGTGAATGATTTTCAGATCAGGCGCGGCGACGTGAAACGTGCCCGCCCGCCCGCGGCAGTAGCCCGTTTCCCGACCGATAATCTCGGCCAGCACTTTGCCCGGGTCGCCGCCCTTGGCAATGACGTGGCCGTGATTGCGGTGCGTACTGAACACGTAATCGTCCTTCTGCAGAGCTTCGCACACTGCGACGCCTGTCGCCTCCTGGCCGATGTAAACGTGAAAATGGCCGCGAATCAGACCCTCGTAGTCTTCATTGAACCGAATGACGTGCTCTTCGGCCCGCCTGATCATCAGCATCCTTTGCAGGATGCCGAGCTGCTTCTCTCGGGGTATTTCAGGTAGCATTTTTCCTCCGTGTGTTTCCTGGCCTTAGTAGCCGCTATTGATTATCGACAGCCGAACGTGGGTCGGCAATGATTGTGAGTCGAGTTCAGCTGGTAATATATCTCTCCAGCTGCTCGATGATAAATTTCTGATCATCGATGATCGACTTGACCAGGTCGCCGATGGAGATGATGCCGACCAATTTTCCTTCTTCGATGACTGGCAAATGGCGCACGCGCTTGTCCGTCATGACGGCCATGCATTCTTCGATCGGTTGGTCGAGGTGCGTGCAGACGACGTGGCTGGTCATGATTTCCCTGACCCTCGTGGTAGGAGACGCGCGGCCCTGAAGAATCACTTTGCGGGCGTAGTCGCGCTCGGAGATGAGGCCGACGAGCTTTGGGCCATCCGCGACCAGCAGGGCGCCGACTTCCTTTTCCGCCATGCGCTTCATGGCTTCGAATACCGTAGCTTCGAGCTCGATGGTCCAAACCTCGCGCCCTTTAACGGCTAGGATGTCTCTGACCGTCTTCATGGGAGACCTCCTTATATTTAATGGCAGATACAGCCCGAACAGATTTATACAACCAATTCACTATTCAGTGAAAGAGGCAGCGGCGGCATCTTCCCAATTCTCTGCTTGCACCCCTTGAACGATTCAATTAACGTTTTCGGCAATCACCCTGGGGAAATCAGGAAGAATCGAATATGAACTGTCCAAAGTGCGAGGCCGACACGCTCGGTGAATTCTCAGTGCAAGGGGTAGCCGTGGACCGGTGCTCGTCCTGCGCCGGCATTTGGTTCGACGCGCATGAGCTTAGCCAGCTTCTCGCCGAAGAGGCGCGCCACGTGGCGTCATTGCGCCGCGGCCATGTCAAAGACGAGGTCGAAGGAAAAAGGGGAAAATGTCCGCGCGATGGGTCGGAACTCCTGCGTGTTTATAGCAGCATCGATCGGTCGGTCATTTTAGATGCCTGTGCCGACTGCCGCGGCATCTGGCTCGACGGCGGCGAATTCGAAAAACTCTTTGCAGTGCGCCGGAGCTAATTCTCTGCGAACTTGACAACGCTCATGATGTTCGGCTGCGACCACGTGAATAATTCTCCCTCGGATTTCGCTCGGCAAAGAGGGCGCGAACATGACCGGTGATCGAACGTCCACCCAAACGCATCTCAGCGCGCTAGCGTTTTTATTTTCTCTTCTCTTGCTGCCGGTTGCGACCCCTGCGCGCGCGGCCCAAGTCCGCGAGATTAAAGGAAGTCAAAGTCGCCTATCCGCCGTCGATGGCGTCGGTCACCTTGATGACCGGCATCAAGCAGAAATTTTTTGACGATGAGGGACTGCGGCCGACGCTGTTGATTATCACCAGCGATCTCGCGTTGAAGAGCCAGGTCGTGGGCGAGATCGACTATACGCTGTTCGGCGGCGGCTCCGGGCTGTTGGCGGCGGCGCAGGGTTTGCCGATCAAGAGCGTTCACCTGGCGCATAAATTTGCCGATCTCACATTAGTCGCACGGCCGGAATTCAAAAGTGTCGCCCAGTTGCGCGGCAAGAAGATTGCCATCAGCAGTTTTTCCGGCGCGGTTTACACATCCACGCGCGCCATGCTTTCGGCCGGCGGCCTGGATCCTGACAAGGACGTGGTGATGCTTGCGATGGGACGGGAAAACGTGCGGCTGCAGGCGCTCTTCGCCGGCAGCGTCGAGGCGACGCCGCTGCCGGTGCCGCTTCATGCCGTGGCGGAAGACAAAGGCTATAGTTTGCTCGCCGACATCGAAGGCAAGTTCGAGGTGCCCTTCAGCGGGCTCACCGTCACCGATAAAAAGCTCAAAGAAAATCCCGAAGAGGTGAAGAAATTCATTCGAGCGATGGTCAAGGCGGGGCTGTTCTTTTTGAATCACCGCTCCGAGTCGGTCGCGCTTTACATGGATTGGCTCAAGCTTTCCAAGCCGATCGCTGAAAAGGGCTACGCCCGGTCGTTGAAGACCGTCAGTCCCGACGGGCTCGGCAAGGAAAGCGCGATCCGAACCCAGCTCGAGCTGATCAAGAAAACCACCGGGAAAGAAGTGAAGCAGGAAGACGTTATTGATTTTACGCTGCTACGGCAGGTCTTGGCCGAGATGAAATAAAGTCGAAAGCGGGCGATCACGAGGAATGAGCCATGAATTATCTCTTGCCAGCGCGTTGGAGCGCGCTCGTCCTCGGCATGATCTGCTCGATCGCGTTGCCGTGGAATTCCGAGAGCGCAGAACAAGCACTCACTGCGAAGCCGGAAAAAACCCGCCTGGAAGTCGGCACGGCGGGCTCGGGGACTACGAGTCTGCCGCTCTTTATTGCGCTCGAAGCGGGCTACTTTGCCAAGCGCGGTCTCAATGTCTCGGTCAATCAAGTCGGCGCGACCATAGCGGTTCAAGGCGTTATTTCGGGAACCATCGACATTTATCAGGGCGGCACCGCCGCCATCGCGGCGAATTTGGCGGGCGCGGATATTATTTACGTGGCCGCAGCGGTGGACAGAAACTCGCTAATTTTGTTTGGGCAAAAGGGAATCACGTCTTTCGAGAGCTTGCGCGGCAAATCGATTGCGACCACGTTTCCCGGCGCCTTCGGCGAAATCGCTATTCGCATGACGGCGCGGAAACAAGGCATGGAGGTCGGCAAAGATTTGAAACTGCTCTATCATCGCTCACCCCCGGAGGCTCTCTCGACTTTTTTCGTGGGCAATGCCGATGGCCTCGTCATCTCTCCACCACAGACCGAACTGGCCAAACAGCAGGGTTATCCGATCATTATCGACTACTACAAAGAAGGATTGAAAATCGTCGGTCCGGGCACATCGGTGACGCGCGAGTTCTTGCAAAAGTATCCGAATACGATCAAGGCGTTTCTCATGAGTTATCTCGATGGCGTGAAAAGAGCGGTTGACGACGAAGAATTCGCCAAGAAAATCGAGTCGAAGTATACCAAGATCGCCGACCCAAAAATCCTGTCCGAAAACTACCAGCAAGGCTTGCGGGTGTGGAACAAAGACATGACCGTGGATCCGGCGGCGATCCGCGTCGTGCTCGACGATTCATCCGATGCCAAGGCGAAGGGGGCCGATCCGAAGAAATTTTACGACAATACGCTTATTCAGGCGGTCAACCGCGACTATGCGTCGAAGCTTTTTCCGGGGGAAGTGAAGTAGAGCACAAAATGTGAGTGGGAAAGGGTGAGGCGTAAGGCGCGAAATTTACTTCACGGTGGCAACTCGCCAGCTCCGAGACTTAACCGCCTTGATGCGAACTCAGAGCAGGTCGAACATCGATAGATTTAGTGATGTCCCGGGCTTTCCCACACCGCCATAGCGGCGCGGCAGCAAAGAACATCTTGCTCCGGGCGGCTCGCGCCGGCCACGCCGATAGCGCCGACGATGGTGACACCGTTGAGAATCGGCACCGCGCCGCTCACGGGCATCATCCGTCCGCGATGGGAAACCATTAAACTGCGCAGCCAGGGTTGGCGCGCCTGCTGCACCAACTCCGCGGTCGGCACATGGAGCGCCGCCGCGGTGTAGGCTTTGTTGAAGGCTAGCTCCGTCGATCGCGGTTCCGCTTTGTCCATTTTCCCCACGGCAATGGGTGCGCCGGCTTCGTCGACAACCGCCGCGCTGACTGCGATGCCGAAGAGCTGCGCGTAATCCTGGGCGGCATGAATCATCTCCCACGCTATATCGAACGGTACCGGTCCGACCGCCGCTTTGTTCTTGCGAAAAAAGGCGGCGTTTACCTCGATCGATGGAACGTGCTCGGCGGGGATGTCGATGTCTTTGAAGATCGCGTCTACCGGGCAAACGATCTCGCATTGCTCGCAATCGATGCAGACTTCGGGATCGATGTAGAACTGCGGCGCGCCGGGGGTCGTATGAATGCACGCAACCGGGCACACTTCGACGCAGGCTCCGTCGTTGGTGCACAAGACTGGTGATGATATAGGGCATCAGGATACTCGCTTCGCTCGGAATTACAAATCTTCAAATTTCAAAATTTCGGATCTGAGATCTGCAATTTGAGATTTGAAATTAACTTTGCTAGCCGTCCGGCGCCAGCGGCAGGTCGGTGCGAATCACGTTGGCCACGTGAACGTTGGCGCCGAACCGTGGCGTTACCAATTTTCCTTCTTCATTCAAACTGCCGAGCCCGGCTCTGGCGGCCAACTTTTCAGCATCCGGTTCCGGCGCTGCGCTAGCGCGATAACCCAACTCCCTGATCCACGCGCTCAGAACGAAGCTGATGAACAGCCCATTTTGCACCGGCACCTGACCGCCGATCCCTGGTGATTTTCGTGGATCATAATCGGCATGTACCGCGCAAATGACCGCGAACGGATAGAATTCACCGTCGCGCGTATCCGCTGGAGTCAGTCTGGCGATGCCCGTCATCTCGGCACCGAAGTATTCCGCCATTCCTTTAACGTGACTCGAAGTTATCTCGGGAGTGTGGAGCTCTGTTCTGGTTGGGAATACATTGCCCTCGGGGGCATTGCGGATCATCTCGGTGACCGTATTGGCGAGATCCGCGGCGGGCGTGTTGATGAAAAAATCCCAATAGGGATCGTCCTTGTGAGTGTTTTTCCCGCGCCAAGGCAAATTGAGCGGACCGATTCGCAAGGCCACTAAGCATCCCGTTTGACGAATCGATTGGTGTTCTCTTTGAGCGGCGCGTAGTAGCCGACGTTTCCCGCGACGGCGCTTGCCGCACTCTTCTCGTGCGAGGCGTTACAGCCGGCGACGGTGCAAGCGTGCTCACCCGGCTTGACGCCGGAGTCGTAGCCGAGCCAGGTGACGCGGGTATTGCGCACGACGCCCCAGAAGCGGTCGTCGATCCATTTGAGAAAACGCACCAACGCTGGACGCGCGAAGTAAGGAAAAGCATGAAGCATCGACACCGTCATCGTGTGCCACCAGACATTCGGCTTGGTAAACGGGCAGACGGCGGCGCAGGTGAGGCAGCTGCCCCAATGATCGTGCACATACGGTCTCAGCTTGTAGCAAGTGAGCCAATTGATCTTGTATTTTTCGATACCGTTGAAGACCACCTTGTCACCGAACGGTATGCTGTTGGTCGGACAAGTGTTGGCGCATTTGCGGCAAATTTTGCAGAAGTCATCGACGCCGATATCCACGGGCGCGTCGGCAACGAGAGGCAGGTCGGTTAAAATCGGGTCGGGCATATGAATGCGGGCGCCGAAGTTTTTGTTGATGACCAATCCGTTTCTGCCCAACTCACCGATGCCCCCGGCAACGCCGGCCGCCTGCGGCGTGACTACGCCTCGGAGCGCCGTGTAACCGAGTTCTTTGATGTAGCCTTCGAGCGCCTTCAGCACCATCACGCCTTTCATTTGCGACACGTGGTACGCGGCGTCGCCGATCTGATGGCGGTGCGCCTGGAGCTTGTTGTAATCCCACGCGGTGGTTGCCTGGATGATATAGGGAAACTTCCGCGCCAGATCTTCAGGCGAGTTGCTTTGGTAGTCGTCCTTCGCCGTGCCGTCCTGAACGTAGCGGCCTCCGCCAGCAGCGTACAGATAGGACGGATGCGTCTTGGCGATGCCGACCACGTCGGCTCCCATGTAGAGGGCGACGGCCTTGATGTGGCGCGCCATCGCCGCCGGATCGTCCACCGCGACTTTTTGTGGATTGACTTTACCGTTGCTCGACCGGTTGATCACGTTGGCCAGAAAATGTCTGCGATCGGCGAAGTGGTTGGGTGCCGAGACGCGGGTCAGAGGGATCTTTGGAGACGGTGTTGCGATACCAGTTGAACAGCGGTTTGCCGAGTTCGCCGCGCTGATTCTTCGGATGCGGCGACTGGTTCATATCGACGTTGACATGCTGACCGACGATTTTGACTGACCGCCCGAGGTAAGGCGTAGGAAATTCTTCGCCGGCGTGGCTCGCCGTTGGCGCCCGCAGTTCCGGTGGGCTGTTGGGCTTCCTGCTCAATTGTCAGTGCCATAACACACTCCTTTTAGATCGGCGCGTAATAGGCTGTTCAATCGATTCAATCCCATTAATGTCACGAATACGATGCCAGCGCCACTTCGGCACACTTCTGATCTTGATCGTCGGTGCCGCCGGCGACGGCAATGGCGCCAACCACGCTGCCGCCTTCGACGATCGGCAATGCGCCGCCGCCGGGCATTATGCGGCCGTTGCTCGACACCACCAAACTCTGAAACCAGGTCTGCGCCGCGACGCCGGCCAACTCGTGCGTCGGTTGTTGGAAACTCGCCGCGGTGTAGGCTTTGTTGAGCGCTATTTCGACCGTGATCGGGCGCGCTTTGTCCATGCGCCCGAGCGCAATCATACGGCCGCTTTGGTCGACCACGACGGCCGTCACCGCGATGTCGAGTTGCGCCGCCTGCCCGTGCGCGTTGCGCACCATTTGGATTGCTTTTTCTCCAGGGATAGCCATTGTCGTGTGCGATCCTCCTTGCTGCTAGTCCAGTTTCTTAGTTTAACAGAGAAGTGGGCTCCGCAGTCAAGCCCTATCGCGCCGAGCCGGGCCATGTGTTGAAGAATCGACGGATTGAGTCAAACTGGGTGCAAGCGAGGAGGTTACCGTGTATCTGCGCACATTGCTCATCGTTTTTTTGGTCGCCGTCGTCGCCATATTCGCGGTCCTAAACTGGAGCGCCTTTATGAGCGAGACGACGCTGTCGGTCGGCTTCACCACCGTGCAGGCGCCGCTCGGCTTGGTCTTGCTCATCGTTACCGCACTGCTCGCGCTGCTGTTTTTGATCTACGTCGTTTATTTGCAGTCGTCGGTGCTGCTGGAAAACCGGCGCCAATCGCGCGAGTTGCAGAACCAGCGCGAGATCGCCGAGAATGCGGAGGCGTCGCGCTTCTACCAGTTGAAAACATCTCTGGAAGAGGCGCTGCACGAGCAGAGCAACCAAGCCACGCAATTTAACAATGCGCTTCTGGCTCGGCTGGAAAAGCTGGATCGAGACCTGCGAGTGATCGTCGAGCAGTCCAGCAATTCTCTCGCCGCCTACATCGGCGAAGTTGAAGATCGCTTCGAGCGCGCGGCCGATGGAAAAAAATAAGTTGCGATCGCGCGAGATCCGAATTAAATGGACTCCAACATGATCAGAATCCCTAGGAACAGCGCGCGCCGGTGACTATTCAAGGCAGACTCGAGGATCAGGTCGCGATCGTTACCGGCGGCAGCCGGGGCATCGGCTTCGCGGTCGCGTCCGCCTTCGCCCGGGAAGGCGCGCGGCTGGCGCTGGCCGCGGTGCGCGATCAAGACGCGCTTGAAAAGGCGAAGGCCGAGATCGCCGCGCCCGGCCGTGACGTCATCGCCATGCTGGCCGACGTGCGCCGTCGGGGCGACGCCGAGCGGCTCGTGCAAGCGGCCATCGCCAAGTGGGGACGGATCGATATCCTCGTCAACAATGCCGGCATTCTTCGTCTGGCGCCGCTGGAAGATATCTCTGAAGAACAGTGGGACGAGACTCTGGCGGTGCATCTCAAGGGAACGTTCAACTGCACCCAAGCGGTGCTCCCTTTCATGAAACAGCAGCGCAAAGGCAAGATTATTAACATCGCAGCGCCGTCGGCGCTGCGCGGCTCGTACGGCGTCGCCGATTACGCGGCCGCCAAAGGCGGCATCCTCGCATTCACGCGCAACGCCGCCAATGAGCTCAAGGCTTATAATATTCAAGTCAATTGCGTCTCGCCGGTCGCCGATACGCGCATGACCGCGGCTCTGACGGATTTTCGCCGTACCCATTTGGGCATCGCGCGGCGCAATCGCGAAGCCGTCGCGCCGGAAGCGATTGCACCGGCATTCGTTTTTTTCGCCAGCTCGGACTCCGACTATGTTTCAGGACAACTATTGGAGGTCGGACGAACTTAACTGGGGAGAGTTGTAGGGCGACCGGCTGGACGCCCTGCAAGTTGATTTATTCCTGATAGCGCCCCTCCTTTCTTCAGACCAAAGTCGCAGTGAAACCGCGATTCGCGCGCTGATTGCCCGACTTCGGCGCTGAATTGTGCCGCTCGGTGCGGCTCATTCTTGAGCGCGATGTCCGCTCATGTATAGTGAGTCGGTATGAAAATTTTTTTTCGCCCTTCCTGTAAACTTGCTTCACTTCCACAGATGCGCGTCGATGTTTCTGCGTTGCCGCTAGCGTCAAGGTAAAGCCGAATGTGGATTGTGCGGCTGGCGCTGCGGCGCCCGTACACCTTTGTTGTAGTTGCGCTCTTGCTGGTCGTGTTGGGCGTTGTAACCGTACAGCGCATGCCAACCGATATTTTCCCCAACGTCGATATTCCCGTCGTTACGGTCATCTGGTCTTTCACCGGCATCGCCCCGGAGGACATGGAAAAAAGAGTCGTGACGGTGAGCGAGCGCGCATTCACCACTACCGTCAACGACATCGAGCACATGGAGTCGCAATCCATGTACGGGGTCGGTGTCATCAAGGTTTTTTTTCATCCGAGCGCCAAGGTCGAGATGGCGGTGGCGCAGATCACCTCGATTTCCCAATCGCTGCTGAGAACCTTGCCCGCCGGTTTTACGCCGCCACTGATCATTCGTTACAGCGCGTCGAGCGTGCCGATTCTCCAGCTCTCGGTGACAAGCAAGGTGCTGCCCGAGGAACAGCTTTTCGATTACGCCAATAACTTCGTCCGCACCCAGCTCGCTACGGTTCAAGGCGCCGCGGTGTCGCTGCCCTACGGCGGCAAGGCGCGCCAGATCATGGTAGATCTCAATCCGAAGGCGCTCAACGGATACGGCCTGTCTGCCATCGACGTCGTCAACGCGATCAATGCACAAAATCTGATCCTGCCGAGCGGCACGGCGAAAATCGGCACTCGTGAGTACAGCGTCCAGTTGAACAGCAGTCCTGACACGGTCGAAGGTCTGAACAATCTGCCGATCCGTGCCGTCAATGGCGCCGTGGTTTTTGTCCGGGATGTCGCTCAAGTGCGCGACGGCTTCTCGGTGCAAGCCAACATCGTGAGCGCCGGCAACCGGCGCGCCAGTTTGCTCACGGTGCTCAAAGGCGGCGGCGCTTCCACTATCGACGTGGTGCGGCGGGTGAAGGAAATTTTGCCGAAGATCCAAGCCACGCTGCCTAAAGAGCTCGAGATCGCCACTCTGTTCGATCAGTCGATCTTCGTGAAAGCCGCCATCGACGGCGTGGTGCGCGAGGCGTTGATCGCCGCCGGCCTGACCGCGCTGATGATTTTGATCTTTCTCGGCAGCTGGCGCAGCACGGTGATTGTCGCCACGTCGATCCCGCTGTCGATTCTCACGTCGCTGATCATTCTTTGGTTCTTCGGTTACACGATCAACATCATGACGCTCGGTGGACTGGCGCTGGCTGTCGGCATATTGGTCGACGACGCTACGGTCGAGATCGAAAACATCCATCGTAACCTCGCCCTGGGAAAACCGATTACCCGCGCGATCCTCGACGGCGCTCAGCAAATCGCCGTGCCCGCGTTCGTATCCACGCTGGCAATCTGTATCGTGTTTGTGCCCGTGGTGTTTCTTAAAGGCGCGGTGCAATTTCTTTTCACGCCGATGGCGTTGGCGGTGGTCTTGGCGATGCTGACGTCGTACTTTTTATCGCGCACGCTGGTGCCGACGATGGTGCAGTATTTATTGGCCAGCGAAGTCGCACGCTACGACGAAGGCGGCGAGCAGGAAGAAGGAGATGTTTTTTGGCGCGTCCACGGCGCGTTCAACCGGCGCTTCGAACGAATGCGCGAAAAATACCGCGCCGGCCTTGAGTGGGCGCTGCATCATCGCCGGCTGGTGTTGAGCGAATTCGCGATCGTGCTGGGCAGCGCGGTTCTGGTGGTGCCGTTGACCGGCCGGGACTTTTTTCCGCTCGTCGACGCCGGACAGTTTCGTCTGCATGTGCGCGCCCCCGCCGGCACGCGGCTCGAAGAGACGGACCAGATTTTTAACGCCGTCGAGGCCGCCATCGGGCGCATCGTTCCGCGCGAAGAAACCGCGTTGGTACTGCACAATATCGGCTTGCCGCTGGGCGGCGTCAACCTGGCATTCAGTGATTCTTCCACGATCGGTCCGGCCGATGGCGAGATTTTGGTCGCGCTCAAACCCGGGCATCGGCGATCTACCTTTGATTATATCCGCGCCCTGCGCCGCGAGCTGCCGCAGCGCTTTCCGGATCTCGTTTTCTTTTACCAACCGGCGGACATCGTCAGCCAGATTCTCAATTTTGGCTTGCCGGCGCCCATCGACATCCAATTGGTCGGCCAAAATCGCGCCGCCAATTACGCGCTCGCGCGCCGGGTCGCCGAACGGATCGAGCGCGTCCCCGGCTTGACCGATGTGCACGTGCACCAGGTCGTGGCGGCGCCGGCGTTGCGGATCAACGTCGACCGTGTTCGGGCGGCGCAGATCGGCATCTCACAGCGTGACGTGGCGAATTCGCTGCTGGCCTCGTTGGCTTCGAGCAGCGATCAAGCGCCGAACTTTTGGCTCAACCCGCAAAACGGCGTCAGCTACCGGGTTGCCGTGCAGACACCCCAGTACCGGATCGATTCCGTTGACGCCTTGCAACGGGAACCGATCGGCGCGGCGGGCGGCAGCGCGCAGCAGTTGTTGGCGAACCTCGCGACGTTGGAGCGCGGCTCCACCGTCACGGTGGCGACGCACTACAACGTCCAGCCCGTCTTCGACGTCTTCGCGAGCGTGCAGGACCGAGACTTGGGCGGCGCCGCGCGCGACATCCGGCGTATTTTAACGGACGTCGAAAAAGATTTGCCGCGCGGCAGCTCGATGATCGTGCGCGGTCAAGTCGAAAGCATGACCTCCGCATTTATCGGTTTGGCCACCGGCCTGCTCTTTGCCATCGTCCTGGTTTACGCGTTGATGGTGGTGAATTTTCAATCCTGGTTGGATCCCTTTATCATCATTACCGCTTTGCCCGGCGCCCTCTCCGGCATCGTTTGGTCGCTCTTTTTGACCCAGACCACGATCAACGTGCCCTCCCTCATGGGCGCGATCATGAGCATCGGCGTGGCGACCGCCAATAGCATTTTGTTGGTGACCTTTGCCAACGATCAACGGCGTGCCGGACAGGACGCCCTGAATGCCGCGCTGCTGGCGGGCTACACCAGACTGCGACCGGTGCTGATGACCGCCTTGGCGATGATTATCGGCATGCTGCCGATGGCTTTGGGGCTTGGCGAGGGCGGCGAGCAGAACGCACCGTTGGCGCGCGCAGTCATCGGCGGCTTGACGTTCGCCACGTTCGCCACGTTATTCGTCGTGCCGGTCATCTATAGCCTGCTGCGCCAAAAGACGCCGTTCGCTATGGATAGGGATGAGGCCGCGCGTGCGGATGCGCTGTGACCGACGCTTTTTATGTTCAAGGAGAAAACCAGCGGTATGACTGAAGGACGAGACCTGCCGGCAAGCGACGCGACACAAAAACGCCACAGCGTACGCATCGTGATCGGGACGTTGATCGTCCTGGTTGTGCTTGGAGTGATCGGTTTTGCGCCGCGCTTTTGGCGCGAGCGCCAGTTGCGCGCCACCGTGCAGGAAGTCGAGTCGAGTGCGCGGGTGGTCACCGTCGCTTTGCCGGCGCGAGCATCGCCGGCCAGCGATTTGGTCCTGCCCGGAAGCATTCAGGCGGTGCAGGAAACGGCGATTTATGCGCGCGTCGACGGCTATCTCAAACGGCGCCTCGTCAACATCGGCGACCGGGTGCGGAGCGGCGATATTCTGGCAGAAATCGATACACCTGAACTCAATCAGCAATTTTATCAGGCGAAAGCAGCGTTGGCGCAGGCCGTTTCAGCGCTCGAACAAGCCCGAGCCGCGTTGCAGCACAATGAAAGCCAATTGGATTATAATCGCACCACTCTCGAGCGTTGGCGGACGATGAAGGGGCAGCGATCTCGTGGCGCAGCAAGACGTCGATGATCGGCAGGTGCTGGTCAAGTCTGGCCAAGCCGACGTCGATGCGGGGCACGCCAACGTCGCTGCCGCGGAAGCCAACGTGACGGCGAATAAAGCGAACCTGGAACGGCTGGCGAATCTACAATCCTTTCAAAATATCCGCGCGCCGTTCGCCGGCGTGATCACCGTGCGCAACGTCGATAACGGCGCGCTGATCGGTGCGGGAAGCAGCACCAATACCCAGCCGTTGTTCCGCATGGCGCAGACCGACAGCCTGCGTATTTTCGTCAACGTGCCCCAGGCTTACGTGGCGTCGATTGCGCCGGGCTTGAAGACCGAGGTGGCGGTGCGCGAATTCCCGCAAAAACATTTTATCGCGCAGGTCGCCAATCTTGCGGGCGCTCTCGATCCGGTGACTCGAACGATGTTGACCGAAGTGCGTATGACCAACGAAGGCGAGTTGTTGCGGCCCGGAACGTACGCCGACGTTAAATTTCATTTGACGCACAAAGATCCGCCGCTGCTGATTCCGTCCAGCGCCCTCATTGTGCGGTCAGGGGAGCCGCGGGTCGCAACCCTCGGCGGCGACAACAAAGTGCGGTTTCAGATCGTCCAACTGGGGCGAGACTACGGGACGAAGGTGGAAGTGGTGGAAGGGCTCAGTGAAAAAGAGCGGTTGCTAATCGCGCCGCCGGACGATTTGCAAGACGGCGAGACCGTGCGCGTCGTCGACTCGCGCGCCGGCAAAGACGGGGAAAAGAATTAACCACAGAGAGCCCAGTGCGGCTGAGCCGCAACCGAAACTCGGAGTATCTCCCGCAAAGACGCAAAGGGCGCAAAGTTCGGAGATTGAGGGTGAAAATCATTTATAAGAGTTTTTGTCCTTTCCCCATAACCTTGGCGCCTTTGCGCCTTGGCGGGAGGAATTCCCGACTCCGAGTACTTTCGATGCCAGATTATTTGCGCAGGCCGCGCAAATTTTTCTGGCTATTCTGATTGTCTCGATCTAGAAGAGAACTCACCGCGGAGGGCGCGGAGCAATGAGTTTTTAATAGGAAACACTCCGAACTCGGCGAACTCTGTGTGCCTCTGCGGTGAATCCTGCTGTTCTCCTTTGGGTGCGGTTCAACCGCGCTAGGCTCTCTGCGGTCAAATTTTTTCTTCATTTCTTTGCGCTCACGCGCCATACTTTGCCGGCGGCGTCGTCGGCGACGAGCAAGGACCCATCCGTCCAAATCGCCACGCCCACGGGGCGGCCGTAAACTTGGCTGATTTTCGGATTGGCAATAAACCCGGTGAGAAAATCTTCGATAACACCGCTTGGCTTGCCGTTTTGAAAGGGCACGAAGGCGACCTTATAACCCACCAAGTCGGAACGGTTCCACGAGCCGTGCATGCCGATAAACGCACCGCCGTGGTAACGCTCCGGAAACGATTTTCCCTGATAGAAAGCCAAACCGAGCGCCGCCACATGGGAGCCTAAAGCAAAATCCGGTTTGATGGCTTTGGCGACGAGATCAGGGCGCTGTCCTTTCTTGCGCGGATCTTCATTCTGGCCGAAGTAGGAATAAGGCCAGCCGTAGAACGCCCCGTCGCGCGCCTCGGTGAGATAATCGGGCACGAGCTCGTCACCGAGCATGTCGCGCTCGTTGACGACCGTCCATAAGGTATGAGTCTTCGGTTCCCAATCTATGCCGACGGGGTTACGCAGGCCGCTGGCGAATACGCGCATGCCGCTGCCATCGGGATTTATTTGTAAGATAGCCGCCCGGCGCGGATCTTTCTCATCAACGCGCTGTTCATCGATATTGCCCGAGGAACCGACCGCAACGTAAATTTTCTTGCCGGCGGGATCGGCCAGCAGATTTCTGGTGTAGTGGCCGCCGCCGGGTAAATCGAGGATCTTTTCCGGCCGACGTTTGATTTGCGTATCGCCGGAGCGGTAAGGGAAGACGACAATGCCATCGGTATTGCCGACGTAGAAACGATTGCCGATGAGCGCCATGCCGAAGGCCATGTTCAATCGGCGCAGAAATGACTGGCGCACGGCAGGTGTGCCGCTTTTGGCGCTGTCGCGCAGCAATACGATTCGACTCGTGGATTGCTGCGGCAGCGATTCCATCACCAAGACATCGCCATTGGGCAAAACATAGATCATGCGCGGGTTGTCAAGCTCGTCGGCAAACAGACTCACTTCGAAACCGGCGGGCGCGGTCGGGGTTTTTTCTTTCGGCCACGGTATCACGCTGGCCGGATTCGCCACCGCCCGCGTCGCATTGGGCGGCGGCAGAATCAACTTGTCCGACGGGCCGGTTTCAACAACGCGCGGATTGGCTTGTTCGGCGGCCAGTGAAGATAAAGAGAAAAGGAGAAGTGAAATCACCAAGAAGACAAAGAGCACAAGAATCCGATGGCAGTTTTTCATGATTTTTCTGTGTGATCCTTGTACTACCATCCGTGAAAGTTTTCGCAGCTCAGGCAAATTTCCCAGTGGCTATTCTGACTGTCTCGATCCTGAAGAGAACTCACCGCGGAGGCGCGGAGCAACGTTTTTAATAAGAAACACTCCGAACTCGGCGAACTCTGTGTGCCTCTGCGGTGAATCCTGCTGTTCTCCTTTGGGTGCGGTTCAACCGCGCTAGGCTCTGGCTGATCGTTTTTTCATTTCTTCGCCGTGACGCGCCAAACTTTGCCGCCGCTGTCGTCGGCAACTAAAAGAGAGCCGTCGGGTGCCACGGTTACGCCTACCGGGCGGCCATAGGCTTCGAACTTGCTCTCGTCGGCGATGAAGCCGGTCAAGATGTCTTCGATCGGACCGGCGGGCTTGCCATTGGCAAATGGCACGAAGGCAACTTTGAAGCCGACCATCTTCGAGCGGTTCCAGGATCCATGCATGCCGATGAATGCGCCGCCGCGATAGCGCTCGGGAAACGACTTGCCTTGATAAAAAGCAAGGCCGAGCGCGGCGGTGTGCGAGCCGAGAGCGTAATCCGGCTTGATCGCCTTGGCGACGAGGTCCGGTCGTTGGCCTTTTTTGCGCGGGTCTTCATTCTGGCCGAAATACGAGAACGGCCAGCCGTAAAACTCTCCTTCTTTGACACTGGTCAGATAATCGGGCACGAGATCGTCGCCGAGCAAATCGCGCTCGTTGACAACCGTCCAAAGAGTTTTGGTTTGGGGCTCCCAGTCCATACCGACGGGATTGCGCAGGCCGTTGGCAAATATCCGCATGCCGCTGCCATCGGGATTGATCTCCAAAATGCCGGCGCGGCGCTGGTCTTTTTCCCAGACGTTTTCCTCATCGACGTTGGATGCGGAGCCGACGGCGACGTACAATTTCTTGCCCGATGGATCGGCGAGCAGGTTGCGCGTGTAGTGGCCGTCGACCGGCAGGTCGAGAATCTTTTCGCCTTTGCCCTCGATTTTGGTTTGGCCAGTTCTGTACGGATAGCGAACGACGCCGTTGGTGTTGCCGACGTAAAACCAATTGCCCAAAACCGTCATGCCGTGCGGCATGTTTAGCCCGGTCAGAAAGGTCTCACGGATATCCGGTTTGCCATCGCCGTTAGTATCCCTGAAAAGCGTGATTCGATTCGCCGACTTGTCCGGCCGGTCGGCGCGGCCAGGCCATTCGCGCGTCGCCTCGACAACCAAGATATCTCCGTTGGGCAAAACATACGCCTGGCGCGGATTGTCGAAATTCTCGGCGAACAAGCTCACTTCAAACCCAGGCGCTGGCGTCGGCATCTTACTTTTCGGCCAGCCGATCACTTTCGATGTGTTGCGCGCCGATGGCGTGGTAAACGGCGCGGGCAGGGCGAGTTTGTCAATCGGCCCGGTGCCCGGCGCGAAGGTGATTTCTCGTGAGTCGTTTTGCGCGGTTGCGCAAGAAAGAGTCCAGGCGGCGATCACGAATAATGCTGAAGCAGCTAGAAGACGGTACAGCATGGAATTTTCCTCCTCCTTTTCCGGTCAAGTGAATGTAATGTTCCCACCCGGGGGAAAGGAAATATACAACAATTGACCTGGCGAGGAAATGCGTACACTTCTAGGTTGTGTGACGAACAAGTCCGTTTTAATATCGGCTCCGGCGCGAGGGGGGATTGATGCACTATCGGGATTTGCGCGGTTGGTTGGAGGGCGTGGACTCGTTCGGCGAGCTGCGCGTGGTCGAAGGCGCCGACTGGAATCAAGAGATCGGCGCCGTTGCGGAAGTGGCGGCGCAGTCGGAGCCGCCGCCGGCGGTGCTCTTCGATAAGATCAAAGACTATTCAGCCGGCCGGCGTGTTCTCACCGGGATCCACAATCCGACCCTCAAACGTCAGTGTCTGACCAATCATCTGCCGCTCGATTACAGCCGCGATCAGTTCATCGACGCCTGGAAAAAGCGTCTGGATCATCCCAGACTGATGCCGCCGCGCGTGGTCGATTCGGGACCCCTGATGGAAAATGTTTTCGAAGGGAAGGATATCGATCTCTTGTCGTTGCCCGCGCCGCATTGGCATGAGGGCGACGGCGGCCGCTACCTGGGCTCGCTCGATATCACGATCAGCCGCGATCTCGACGAAGGCTGGATCAATCTCGGTTGTTATCGGGTCATGATTCATGATCGCGACACTCTCGCTTTGTATATTTCTCCCGGCCACCACGGCAACATTCATCGGCAGAAATATTTCGACAAGGGCAAGCCCTTTCCAGTCGCGATCAGCTTCGGTCCCGATCCGCTGCTTTGGTTTTTTGGCCAGATGGAAATCCCGGCGGGGCAATCCGAATACGACTACGCCGGCGGCGTGCGCGGCGAGCCGTATGAAGTGATTCTCGGTGAACATACGCAGTTGCCGATTCCCGCGTATTCCGAAGTGGCCATCGAGGGCGAGGTGATTCCAGGAACAAACATTGCCGAAGGACCTTTCGGCGAATTCACCGGATATTATGCCGGCGGGTTGCGCGCCGAGCCGATGCTCAAAGTGAAGCGGCTTATGTATCGCAACGATCCGATCATTACCGGCGCGCCGCCGTTCAAGCCCGCCCCGGGCGCGGAGACCAATCTGATTCGCGCCGCCTATATTTGGCATTATCTCGAAAAAGCCGGCGTGCCGGATGTGCGCGGCGTCGCCTATTATCAGACGCGCATGCTGGTCGTCGTCGCGATTAAACAGCGCTACCCAGGCCACGCGCGCCAGGCGGCGCTGATCGCGTCGCAATGCCGCGCCGCCGCGCTCTTGACCCGCTACGTGGTCGTGGTCGACGAGGACATCGACATCTGGGACAGCAACGAGCTTCTGTGGGCGCTATGCACGCGCACCGATCCGGCCAAAGACATCGACATTCTGCGGCGCTGCTGGAGCAATCCGATCGATCCGATCATCCCGCCGAGCGAGCGCGGCTTTCAGTCGCGCGGCATCATCGACGCCTGCAAACCTTACGAGTGGATGAACGAATTTCCCAAAGTGTCGGGAGCGAGTGCAGAGCTAAAGAAAAGGTTGCCGAGAAGTTTGGCGCGAGCTTGGCAAGCAAGAAGAATTAAAAATTTTAACGACAAAAAACGCAAAGAAATACAACGTAGGGGCGGACCTGCGTGTCCGCCCGAATCGGTCCCGTAGGGGCAACCCCCCGTGGTTGCCCTTTCCCCGACGGATTTTTTACCACGAAGCGCACGAAGGACACGAAGATTTGATGAAGAAAACAGTCATCCGGATAGTTGCGCTAGTGGCTTTATTGTTTTGTGTCCAGCCGAACACGCACGCGCAGCAAAAGCCGCTCGAGAAAGTCCGGCTCACGGTGCCGGCCAAAGCCTTGACCTTCGTGCCATACTATTTCGGCAAGGCCCAGGGAATTTTTGCCAAAGAAGGCATCGATCTCGAGATCATCGTCATGCGGCCGCCTTTGGGCGTCACGGCGCTCGTGGCGGGAGATCTCGACTATACCGCGGCAGGCGGTCTGTCTTTTCGCGCGGCGATGAAAGGCGTGCCGATTCGAACGATTGCGTTTATTCAAACCCGCTTGAGCTTCAGCCTGATCGGCCAACCCGGCATGACGCCGGCGCGCATTCGCAATGTCGCGGTCAGCGGCATCGGCTCGCTGGCGCATTACGCGGCGCTTACGTTAATGAAAAAATTGAACAACGAGAAGGTCGCCTATATTTCGACGAACACGACGGCGAACAGCTATACGACGCTGCTGGCCAAAGCCGCCGACGCCGTCATTCTCACGCCGCCGTATACTTCGATGGCGACTCTGGCCGGATACGTAGATTTCGGCAATACCTATGACGTGCGTGACTTGCAGGGCGGTCTGGTGGCGCGCGTGCCCTATATTCACGATCATCGAGAACAGGTGAAATCGATGATTCGCGCCACAGTGCGGAGCATGGAAGCCCTCGTCAAAAACGAGTCGGAAGTTATTCCTTACCTGCAGCGCGATTTTGCGTTGGAGCCCAAGATTGCCGCGGATACCTATAAGATTCTTAGACAGATCGTCAATGCCGACGGCGACATCGAAGAGCCCGTGTTGCGCTCGATCCTCGATAAGATCAAGCAGGAATCCGGCATCGCCGGCGAGGTTCCCGTCGACCGGCTCGTCGATCTTTCGCTTTTGCGTGAAGTCCGGGTCGAGCTGCGCAAGCGATAAGCGTGGCTATTGCATGAACCGGGAGCGCCTGAGTATGATCACCGCATTCAACCCAGAGTGATGGAGGTTTGCCATGAAAACATTTTTAAGCGTGATGATTTTTGCAGTCGGTTTGCTATGGACTCAATCCGCCGCCTTCGCCGATTTGCCGGAACCGAGAGGAGGCAAGACCGAGAATGCCAACATCGTGGCGGGACGCAAAGCGATCGAGGCTCAGGACTTCAAAGCCGCGGTCGGACACTTCACAAAAGCCGTTCAGGAAGAGCCCAAGAATGCGGACGCGCAGAGCATGCTCGGCTACAGCTATAGAAAGCTCGGCACTTTCGATAAGTCGATGGAGCATTATCAGGCGGCGCTCAAGATCGATTCGAGTCACCGCTACGCCCATGAGTATCTCGGCGAGCTTTATCTCGACATGAACCAGCCCGATAACGCCGACAAACAATTGGTTGCGCTCAAGAAAGCATGTCCGATGTTCGGCAAATGCGAAGAGTACGAAGATTTGAAAAAGGCGATCGACACTTATAAAGCGAAGAAAAAATAGGAAGATCGGTAATAGAGGATCGAGGATAGAGCGGAGGTTCGCATGGTTGATGGCGTCAAGGCGAAAATCGGTTTCGTGAGCGGCGGCACGAGCTCGATGCCGCATTATCATAGTTTTCTTCCGATCGTCCCCAAAGAGGTCGAGATCGACTTTCAAGGGCTGCAGCTCTACGGGAAATCGCTTTACGAGATCTCGGACAAGAAAGAAATTATTCTGCGCCGAGTGAAGGAGTTCATCGCTGAGCGTAAATGGGACGGACTGATTCTTACCGCCGCGCCGACTGAGGTGCTCAATCCGGGATTGTTCGATGATTTGAAAGCGGCCGTCTCAATTCCTTTCACCACCGCACTCAACGCCTGCGTCGCGGCGCTGCGAGTTTACTCCGCGCCCAAGGTTCTTTTGCTTACGCCGTTCGACGCGCGCTTGAACGATTTGATCGTCGCGCATCTCGCCAAAGCAGGTGTGACCGCGCTGTCGCCCAATTCCTTCGACGAGCTCGCGGTGCCGAAGCGGATGACGCCGGACGAAGTTTTCGACCTGACGAAAAAGAATTTGGCAGCCGTCGGCAAGGTCGACGCGATCTATTTTCAAGGCGCGGTGCTCGATCCCATTAAGGCCCTGGACAAGATCGAGAGCGAGCTCAAGGCAACGGTAATTGCCAGCAATCCGGCCATGCTCTGGTACGTGCTCTCCAAGCTCGGGATGAAATATCCAGTGAACGGCTACGGCCGTTTGTTACGCGAGTGGCCGGCAATGGGCGAATAACAATTGGAGTGATGGGCAACTTCGTTCACTGAATTGTTTTACCCTCGCCCGCTTGCGGGAGAGGGAAGGGTGAGGGCCTACCCTAACGTTCTCGTTAGCCAGTCCGTTACAATCTTCGCCACTTTCTCTTCCGCGCCGACGTAGAAGTGATCGCAGTTGGGGATGATCGCGATCTCGCACGGGCCGGCGCAGTTTTCTTTAAAGCGTTCCGCGGGATAATTTTCCATCGGTTCTTGATCGCCACGAATAAACAGCACGGGACATTTGATCCGCTTGGCATTCTCGACTAAGTCCGGCGCATTGCTGAGCCGATCGAGAAACGTGCGCGCTGAGATGACCCACCACCACGCCGGGATCAGCATGAGCTGGCGCGGTTTGCCGGCGGCGATCAACGCTTTGGCTTCTTTGGTCTGCGCCTCGGTATCTCCGGCCAATGAAAAATTGCGCGCCGAGCGCGGATTAGTCAGGCGATTGCCGCCGGCATGGGCGGAGAGCAAAATCAGCGCGCGAGTTTCGGGGTGGCGCGCGACATGCTCGCTGGCGAGTACGCCGCCGTTGCTGTGACCGATGACGATCGGGTTCTTATATCCTTTATCGACAAGATATTTTGCTGCCAAGCTCATTGTCTTCGATGCCTTCCGCGACGGTCTGATAAGCGCCGCCCACACCCTCGCGGCTATCATAGGTGCTCACCGAATCGTGGCCGCGCCGATTGAACGGCATAAAATCATAGCCAAGCGCGGTGATGTGCGGCGCGAGAAAACGCGCGGCGCAGACGTAGAAATTCATCTGATTGCCGTGGCAATACATCGCCGCGCCCTTGCTCGGAACATCGGGCGTGTAGTAGACACCGTCGAGAGGATGGGTTGGCGTTGGGATACTGATAAGTTCGGTCCGCATGAGCAATATTCCTTTCCAGCGAAGACTAGCCGAGGATTTAGTACAAAAAACCAACAAAGCATAGATCGAAGAAGACAGAATAAAGGGAGTTTGTTTTATGGCAAATGAAAAAAAGGCGCCGTTTCGTGCCAATCACGTCGGCAGTTTGTTGAGGCCGCCGGAGCTTAGGCAGGCGCGGGAAAAACATCAGAAGAGCGAAATTACCGCCGCGCAACTTAGAGAAGTGGAGGATCGCTGCATCCGCGACGCGGTGAAGATGCAGGAAGACGTCGGCATGCAGGGCATCACCGACGGCGAATTTCGCCGCACTCTATGGCATGCCGATTTTCTGAGCCAGATCGAAGGGGTGAAAGTGGTCGAAGGACTGCTGCCCGACTCGGCCAAGCATTTTCAAAATCCCGATGCTGATGTGCAGCGCTCGCCAACTCAATTCGTCGTCACCGGTACGCTGCGTCATGCGCATGGCATTGAAGTCGACAATTTCAAATTCCTCGCTTCGCTGACCAAGCAGACAGCCAAGCAGTGTATTCCGTCGCCAACATTGGTGCATTTTCGTAGCGGCCGGGCCGGCGTGGATAAGACGGCGTATCCTAATATGGAGAATTTCTTCACTCGACCTGGCGCGAGTTTATCGTGAGGAGATCGCTCAACTTGCCCAGGCAGGCTGCACCTATCTGGAGATCGATGATGTGAATTTTGCCTATCTCTGCGATCCCAAAATGCGTGAAGGGGCAAAGAAGATCGGCGAAGACCCGGACAAACTGCCGGCGCTGTATGCCGAGCTGATCAACGAATGCATCAAAGATCGCCCAGCAAACATGTCAGTATGCACGCATCTTTGCCGTGGTAATTTCCGCAGTTCTTGGGTCGCTGAAGGGGGCTACGATCCGGTTGCCGAAGTCTTGTTCAACGCTTTGAAGGTCGACGGTTATTTTTTGGAATTCGATACGCCGCGAGCGGGAAACTTCGCGCCGCTACGTTACCTGCCCAAAGACAAAAAACTGATTCTGGGGCTGGTCACAACCAAGAGCGGAGAATTGGAAAAAGCTGACGATCTCAAACGGCGTATCGACGAAGCGAGCAAGCTCGTGCCTCTCGATCAGCTCGGCATCAGCCCGCAGTGCGGCTTTTCCAGCACCGTGCTGGGCAACAAATTGACGATCGACGATCAGATCGCGAAGTTGAAATTGGTCGTGCAGGTGGCGAAGGACGTGTGGGGGTGATCGGCGTTGCCGAGCGTCCGATAGCCCCTGGTGGCATATTTCACGGAAAACTCGACAAGCGCAACAACGCCCTCACTCGCGTCGATTGAGCATAAATGTCTAAGATCTACGCAAAAGTTTCGTATAACGTCGGCGCGAGTTGGATAGGAATATCGACGATTCAACCACTTAGCGGTTTCGGATCGAGAGATTGCTAATGGCTCGTGTTTTGCGTTTCGCTGGTCCTCTATAACGCCGGTGAGACACCGGTTAACTGAACAGGAGGAACCATGCTATCTGACTTAATTTCTTACGGGCTCTTGGTGAGCGTTTTTGTGCTAACCGGACTCCGCATGTTTGTCGAGAAGCCAAACGGGCTGAAAGAGCTTCCCTTGCGGTCATGGAAAAGCATCAACAAAAATTCCAAACCGACATCACGCGACGCATAAGGTGCCGTCGACGCAGGTCACCGCATAGCCGCCGATGCTGATCTCGTCGCCAGCGACCTTCACCGCCACCAAACCGTCACGACCGACGTTCATGCCTTGCCGGGCTGTGTAGTCGGTGCCAATTCCGCTTATCAATCCCGTGTGAATTAGATATGCGGCAACGCTGGCGTTGCCGCTACCGCAAACCGGATCTTCAGGTACGCCGAGTGCGGGTGCAAACGAACGCACGTGCAGGCGCGCCGGCCCATCCTTCATCTGACCAAAAATAGTTACACCGGCTGCATGAGTTTCAGCGCTGATTTTGCCTAGGCTTCCCAGATCAGGATTCAATCCATCGACAGCCCGTGCATCGCCCAGATCCACAATCAACCACACCACACCGACATCAACGCGTAGTGGTGCGGGCGGATTGTTTCTTGTTGTGCCCAAGGCCACCATTAGTCGCTGAATTTGATCTGGCTCGAGAGACGTCGACCTGCTTGAAGCGCAAACTTGACATACTTTATCGAGTAGGCGCGAAGACACCGCTGAGGTTGGCGAGATTGATTACTTGCTTAAGGATTTCAAAAAGCCGTCTTTTTCTAGCTCCTTGAGGAATCGGGTGTTGACGAAATCTTCGGGCTTTTTATTCTTTACCGTCGGAACTCTTAATGCGACTTCATCCATGGCGTTGCGAATGCCTTCCAGGTTCGGATAGCCGGTGTAGTCGGTTACCTGAATATAACTTTGGACGGTCGCCTCAAGAATTTCGGGATCGGTCGTTTTTAAATATTTGGTAATGATTTTTTTGGTTGAGTCTTTGAACTTAGCGGCATAGTAAACGCCTTCCATATATCCTTTGAGAAATGCTTTCACTAGGTGCGGACTCTCACGGATGACGCGGTCGGTGGTTTCGATGCCCTGCTGTGGATAGGGAATTCCCAGCTCCGCGATGTTGACTAAAATGTTAAATCCCTGCTTTTTTGCCGTGAGATCCAGCGGTGGTGAGATTATTGTCGCTTCGATATTGCCGGCGACCAAGGCCTGATAACGGCTCGGCTGGGTGCCGAGTTGCAGCACGATTAGATCTTTATTCGCGTCGAGGCCGAATTTTCTAAGCACAAGACGAAGCGAAGTATCAGTGCCCGAGCCGAAACGGCTCATGGCGATTCTCTTTCCCTTCAGCTGTTCCCACTTGGTAATACCTTTGGCCGCGACGATGCTGTAGGGCGGGGTGTTCACAAAACTGGCGATCAAGATGGCGTCTGCGCCTTGAGTGCGTGACGCGATGGTCACCGGGCCTGAGGTTACGGAGATCTTAACGTCACCGGCTAGGGCAGCTTGGGCCAGCACCGAGCCGGAGTCGAAGACAACCAGCTTGGGATCGATGCCATGCTTCTGAAAGAGCCCGGCGTCGCGGGCAACGAAAGAGTAGATCATGTTAATCGCAGGGCCGGCGATGCCGACGATCGGTTGATCGACGGCGAGAAGCGAAACCGGAAAAACCAACAGCGCTAGCATCAACGCCGCTAATCTACCGGCTGGGATCGAATACATTTGCTTCACAATCTACCTCGGCTGAAGTGTTGAGCTTATAACCCAATGACCGAGTCGAATTCAATAGCAACTAGCTATTCGCCGCGAGGAGGGTATTGGCAGTGAATGTGTGGCGCACACGTTCAAACACCCAGGGGATATTGTCACATCGTGTAACGCGGAGCATCAGTCAATTTTAAAACTGCTTGAAAAAGTTCTCTCGCTGTAATTCCTTGAGAAACCGTAAATCCACAAAGTTTTCCGGTTTCTTGCCGTGCGCCGCCGGGACGCGTTGCGCCACTTCGTCGATGGCGTTGCGAATGCCTTCGAGGTGTGGATTGGCGCTGTAGTCGGTCACCTGGAGAAAACTCTGGTAAGTCGATTCAAGAATCTCCGGGTCGGAGGCCTTCAGATACTTGGTGATGATCTTTTTAGTTTCGTCTTTGTGCGTCGCGACGTAGTGAACGCCTTCGATGAATCCTTTCAAGAAGCTCTTGACTGTTTGCGGATTTTCCCGATTGAAACGGTCGCTGGTTTCGATCACGAGCTGGGGATAGGGAATGCCCAGCTCCGCGACGTTTACCAACACGGAGAAGCCCTGCTTCTTCGCGGTCAAATCCAAGGGCGGGGATACCAACGTGGCATCCAGGGCGCCCACCGACAAAGCCTGTAAGCGGCTCGGCTGAGTACCCCCTTGCAAGATGATGATGTCTTTAGTGGGGTCGAGGCCGAATTTCTTGCACACCAGACGAATGGCAGTGTCGGTTCCTGACCCAATACGGCTGATGCCGATTTTTTTCCCCTTGAGATCGGCCCATTTGGTGATTCCCTTCGTAGCAACCAAACTGTAGGGAAGGGTGTTGACGACGGCGGCGACAATCACGGCGTCTGCGCCCTGAGTGCGCGCGGCGATCGTCCCCGGCCCGGAATTGATCGCAAACTTAACCTCACCAGTTCGGGCAACCTGGGCAAGCGTCGAACCGGATTCAAATAGGACTACGCGCACGTCAAGGCCATGCTTTTTCCACATTCCCGCGTCCTGAGCGAGATATGCGTAGATCAAGTTAACGCCCGGCCCTGCGACTCCCGCCATGACCGGGCCATTGGCCTGCACCGGAAACGGGTGGGCGAGAGCCAGTGAGAGCAGTACTAAAGAACGTAAGAAAAGCGGATGAGGTTTAACCACATTGTCTCCAATTCTTGTCTTTCAGCCAGCGCGCCAAACCAACAATACCATCCTTTAGATGCCGATGCCCTGCTCAAGGTAGTTAATCCGACGGACGCAAAATCTCACTATTTTAGCGCATAAAGCCTATTCCTTAAAGCGCGATTAAAATCAATGAGAGACTGTCAACGGCGGGAATTGTCCACGGCTTGTCGGCGCGCAAAATCCAGGCGCTTCATGTCGGGTAAAGCCCATCTTTGGATAATAGGCGACCGCTTTCGGCGCGGACAGGAGCACCAACATGGAGCGGCGAGCCCATCTGTTCACGAGTTTTTTGGATGAGGGCGGTGCCGATGCCCTGGCGCTGGTGCGACGCGCGTACGGCGAGATCGGCGAGATAGCCGACATAAGCAAAATCGCTGAGCGTGCGCGCGATGCCGACTAATAAATCTTCATCCCACGCCGTGACGACGAGGTTGGCGTGGTGCAGCATGGCGACAGATCTCGCGATCGATGAAGGGGATCGAGTTCCAGATCGAGGATGTGGCCAAGCGCAATCCTAAAGCGAAAGGCGCCAAGCCCGAGGAGTTTGTCAATCTGGCGCTATTGAAAGAGCTCGATCAGAGCGGCTTTATCGATAAGCTTTACAAAAGGTGATTTAAACGCGGCGCCTGAGCAGATTGCTCGTCTGATTGTTGGGTGGTGGTTCAGTTTGAGAAAGATCTCTCACGGAGTCTACCCTGAGTCACTCCGAAGGGTTCGAGATGACAATTACTTATTTAGTTGTCATTTCGAGCGGGAGCGAGAAATCTTTCTCGATGTTAAGACTCACGGCGGATGGAACCACTACTGACTATTTAAATTTCGTTCTCGCCCTCGGATTTTTTTATCACTGGACAATAAGCGCTTCTCCCTGGTTGACCGCGACTTGGCGGATTTTTGCAGGAAGGTTAAACGGCTCGTCGATGTTGAATCCGCGCGGATATTCAGGCGTACGCGAGAAGAAACTGACGAGCTCCTGTACAATCGGCCTCGGCAGTGGAACGCCGAGGATCTCGGCTGAGCCCAGTTGAAATTGTCCTCTGCCGTCGCGGCTAGTGAGAACGCCGCGCGCCGTGAGAGGCACCTGACCGGAAACATAACTGAGCGGGTCCATGAAGCCGCCCGAACCGCGCTGGCGTTTAAACTCATCGATATCGACAAAAACCCGTCCGGCAAGATTGCCGTTGCCGAGCATGGAGATTTCTGGATTGGTCAGACCGCGAGGAATTTTGTCTTTGCCGTTGAACGCCAGATAGGCCGCAACTTCGCGTTCCGATATCAAGGTTTTCTTCGACTGTACGGGATGACTCGAACCGTTCTTGGCGATCTCGTCGATCTTGCGCTCAAGGGCATTGCCTTGCTCTTTGGAGAGTTGGACCGCGGCGATGCTTGAACTTGCCAAACCTGCCAGGAGCAATATCAATGCAAATTTTCGGCGCAGCGTTTTAAATTCCATTCACTACTACGATAGAGTTTGGGACGAGACGCTTCAAGAACAAAGCAGTTTTCGATAGCAGCACCGGCTTGCAAACAGCGCGACGGCATAGTTAATTAAAAACCTCTTCATTACTCGTAACCAGGAGCGATATATGGCCGAAAATTTGAAGCCCAGGAGCGGAGTGATCACTGATGGGCCCGACCGCGCGCCGTCGCGGGCGATGCTCAAAGCGGTGGGTTTTACCGACGAAGACTTGCGCCGGCCGATCGTCGGCGTGGCCAATACCTGGATCGAGATCGGGCCGTGCAATTATCATTTGCGCCGGCTCGCGGCCAAGGTGAAGGAAGGCATTCGCGCCGCCGGCGGTACGCCGATGGAATTTAACACGGTATCGATCTCGGACGGCATCAGCATGGGCGCGGAAGGCATGAAATGCTCGCTGATCAGCCGCGAGGTGATCGCCGATTCGATCGAGTTGGTCGCGCGCGGTAATCATTTCGACGCGCTGGTTTGTTTATCCGGCTGCGACAAGACCAACCCCGGTGTGGTGATGGCGCTGGCGCGTCTCGATATTCCCGGTTTGGCGCTCTACGGCGGTTCGATCGCGCCGGGGCATCTGGGCGATAAAGATCTCACGATTCAAGACGTCTTCGAAGCGGTGGGCGCTTACGCCAGCAAGCGCATCGACGCCGAGCAATTTCTCGCCGTGGAAAACGCTGCATGCCCCGGCGCGGGCGCCTGCGGCGGACAATTTACCGCCAACACCATGTCGACCGTGCTGGAATTTCTCGGCATCTCGCCGATGGGCAGCAACGGCATTCCCGCGACCGTTGGGGAAAAAGATGAAGCGGCGTTCAATGCTGGTAAGTTGGTTATGGATTTGCTCAAAGCGGATTTACGGCCGTCGCGGATTCTCACGCGCAAAGCGATTGAAAACGCCATTGCATCGGTCGCCGCTACCGGCGGCTCGACCAATGCAGTGTTGCACTTGCTCGCGATTGCGCGCGAAGCCGGCGTGGAACTGACCATCGACGACTTTGACCGCATCAGCGAGCGCACGCCGCTGATCGCCGATCTCAAACCGGGCGGTCGGTTTGTCGCCAACGATTTATACAAAGCCGGGGGCATTCAGCTCGTCGCCAAGCGCTTGATCGAAGCCGGATTGATTCACGGCGACGCGATGACGGTTTTGGGCAAGACGATCGCCGAGGCGGCGCAGATGACCAAAGAGACTGCCGGGCAAGAGGTGGTGCGGCCGATGGCAAATCCGCTAAAGCAAACCGGCGGCTTAGTTATTCTCAAAGGTAATCTGGCGCCGGAAGGCTGCGTGGTCAAAGTCGCGGGTCATGAGCGCATGATTCACAAAGGGCCGGCGCGGGTTTTCGATCGTGAGGAAGATGCCTTTCAAGCTGTTCAGCACGGCAAGATCAAAGATAACGACGTGGTCGTGATTCGCTACGAAGGGCCGAAGGGCGGGCCGGGAATGCGCGAGATGCTCGGCGTTACCGCGGCGCTGGTCGGTGCAGGATTGGGCGATTCCGTCGCCCTTCTTACCGACGGGCGATTCTCCGGCGCTACGCATGGCTTGATGGCAGGACATGTGGCGCCCGAAGCGGCGCATGGCGGACCGATCGCGGCGTTGCGCGACGGCGACACGATTGTTTTCGACATCAAAGCGCGACGATTGGACGTCGATATTTCGGAACAAGAATTGAAAGCGCGCTTGAGCCAATGGACGCCGCCAACACCGCGCTACAAGACCGGCGTGATGGCGAAATATGCCAAGCTCGTGTCGTCTGCGTCCGAGGGCGCGGTCACGCGATAGCAAAAGATTCTGATGACGAAGCGCAGGCGGCTGATCCTGTGGTTCATCGCAATGCTGGGTGCCGTCGGCTGCGCTTTGCAAGAGCGTAAGCCAGCATACGATGGCTGGAGCTTGGCCGCGCCGCTGCCGGTGCCGAATTCTGAAACGGCCGTAGCGGAGTTGAACGGCAAGATTTACGTCATCGGCGGCTATCCGTCGGATCGCAAAACCGTGGCGACGGTGCAAATTTACGATTCCGCTACCGACAAGTGGCAGATCGTTGCGCCGCTGCCGGTGCCGCTCAATCACGTTATGGCGGCCAGCGCCAACGGCAAGGTCTACGCGATCGGCGGCCAGACTACTGAATCCAGCGAACCGGACAAAGCGGGATTTGTAGACACCGTCTATGAATATGATCCCGCGGCGAACAAGTGGACGGCGCGCGCGCCCATGCCGACCCGGCGTGGTGGCGGCGCCGCGGCGGTGGTCGATGGAAAAATTTACGTCGCCGGCGGTCGTCCGCCGGGCGGCGCAGATTTCGCGGTCTACGATCCGAAAGCGGACCGTTGGACGACGTTGCCGAATTTACCGACGCAAAGAAATCATCTGGCGGCCGACGCCATCGACGGCAAAATCTATGTCGTCGGCGGCCGCTTCGAAGGCGGCTTTAGGAGTCAGCGGACCGATGCCGTCGAAGTTTTTGATCCCAAAACCAATCAGTGGTCGAAGCGCCATTCGATGCTGCGGCCGCGCGGCGGCGTGAACGGCATCGCCGCGAACGGTTGTTTCCATCTATTCGGCGGCGAAGGCAATCCGGAACATCCGTACGGAATCTATGCGGATCACGATTATTACAATCCGGTAACCGATGCGTGGACTCACCTCGAAGATATGCCGATCGCCGTGCACGGCGTAACCGGCATGGCTTTCATCAAGGGTCTGATTCATCTCACCGGCGGCGGCACGGCGCAGGGCGGCAGCAGCGGCTCGACGATCCATCAGGTTTATAAACCGGCAATGAGCTGCAAATAGAAATTCAGTTCAAGGTTCAAGAATTCAAAAGATCAAAAGTAAAAGAGGGAGGCATATCGCCTTCCTCTTTTTTGGTTTGAAAGTATAAACGGCGATGTTGACAGTTCGGCGCGCTCTTCGATACTGTGCCGTCGAGTTTAAGTTGACTTCGTTCAGAAGGAGAATCTTCCATGAGCTTCGATTACGTCAGCAATCAGGAGATTATTCAGGCGGCGCGGCGCAATCTGCCGCAGGACGTGTGGGATTACCTTACCGGCGGGGCGGAGTCGGAAACGACCATGCGGCGCAACCGTTTGGGCTTCGATTGTCTCGGGTTGCGGCCGCGGGTGCTGGTGGATGTTTCCAAGGTCGATACGTCGACGACATTCCTGGGGCAGAAGCTGCGCATCCCAGTGATGATGGCGCCGATCGGATCGCTGCAAACCATCACGCCGGAAGGGCGGCGCGGCGGTGGCCAAGGCGGCAGCGGAGTTCGGCACCATGAACTTCCTCAGCTCGGTCACCCAGCCAAGTCTCGAAGAGGTCGCCGCTTGCATCGACCATCCGAAAATTTTTCAACTCTACATTCGCGGCGGTCTCGACTGGTGTGCCGAGATCGTCGGCCGGGTGAAGAAGGCCGGCTACATCGCGCTCTGCCTCACCGTCGACACGGCGCACTACAGCCGGCGCGAGCGGCCGCTGCTCAACCGCTGGCAGCCGCCCAGCCGCCACCGGGAATCCGGGCGCATCTATCAGGCGATGCTCACCTGGGAGGTGGCCAAGGAAATTAAAAAAATCGCCGGCATGCCGCTGATCATCAAAGGGATCGCCACCGCGGAAGACGCCAAGCTCGCCGTCGATCATGGCGTGGACGTGATCTACATTTCCAACCACGGCGGCCGCCAGCTCGACCACGGCCTCGGCACGATCGACACGCTACCGGAAATCGCCGCGGCGGTGAACGGGAAAGTTCCGATTATCCTCGACGGCGGAATCACCCGCGGCACCGACGTCGTGAAAGCTCTGGCGCTTGGTGCCAGCGCCGTCACCATAGGCAAGCTCCAAGGCTGGGGTTTGGGCGCGGGCGGTCAAGCTGGCCTGGTGAAGGTGCTCGAGCTGCTCGAGGAAGAGATCACCATCGACATGGCGTTGATGGGTGTTACCCGCATCGATCAGATCACGCCGAGTTACGTCTGCAAAGCGACGCCGGTGGCGTTCGCCCACGAGATGAGCGCCTTCTGTCATATACCGGGCGGCCAGCTGAGGTGAGGCGGAAATATATGTAAAGCTGAAAGAGCTTAGTTCAGCGTGGGAATAGTGGCCCGTTAAAGATTTTCAGAGTCGCAATATTGGAAGGCTTGGCCCCAGATTCGAATCTCAAATCAAAGATTGACCCTGTTCCCGAACCGATATTCACGATCAATCCTTGCGCATGTCATCGCTCAACTCGGATGGCCTCCGCAGCACTGGCCTCTCGTAGCGTGAATCCTTCCATTGAGACCGTGTACTCGTTGGCCTGAGAATGGTAGCGGGTACAAGACTGGGTGGGGTAGTAGCCCCTGACGTTCACGGCTGGCGGCGACTTTATCGGGAAACAAGCAGCGGGCCGGCTCAGCAAGTACTCACGCGTCAACATTTCCAAAAGAACGTGATGCGGCGCAGACGCGGCCGGCCTCGAATCCGTAGGCCATCCGCGCCGCCTCAGCCGGCCGTCCTCGGTCCCGCGCGGCGTTCGAGGCGCATCAGCCCATCGTAGGCGGCGTACTTGTATGCCTCGCTCCGCGTCGGGACGGCGAACGTCGCGTCGATGAAGCGGTCGATGGTGCCGCCCTCGTGCATCACGAACTGCCCGATGTGGACGAGCTCGCTGGCAAGCTCTCCGACGATGTGCACTCCTATGAGCATCTTGTCGGGCACGCGGAACACGAGCTTCACGAGACCGTCCGGGAACCCGGAAATCCGGGCCTTCGCGTTCGCGCCAAAGGAGGACCGGCCCACCTCGTACTCGATCCCCGATGCGCGTGCCTGCTCCTCCGTGAGCCCGACCCAGGCGGCCTCGGGGATGGAGAACACGTAGCTCGGTCGGAAGCGATCGGTCTCCTTCTTGTACTCAAAGCCGAAGGCGTGGCAAACCGCAACCCGCGCCTGCTCCATCGCCATCGACGCGAGACCGAGAGGGCCGATCACGTCGCCGGCGGCGAACACTCCCGGCGCGGTGGTTGCGTACCGGTCGTCCACCCGGACCCAGCCGGCGGAGTCGATCTTGACTCCGGCTTCGGCGAGCCCCAGGCCCTCGATTTGGGGGCGCCGGCCTGCGGCGACCAAGATCTTCTGGGCTCGGAGCGTGCGGCCGTCGACGAGCCTGGCCTCAAGCGCGCCGCTCTCGCGCGCGACGCCGGACACGGAGACCATGGGAACCACGCGGATCCCCATGGAGTTGAAGGACTCGGCCAGGACCCGCGCCATCTCGACATCGAGCGCCGGGAGCAGGTGGCTGCCGGCGTCCACGACGGTCACCTGCACGCCGAGCCCGGCGAAGATCGAAGCGTACTCGCAGCCTAAGGAGCCGCCGCCGATGACGAGGATCGATTCCGGCGCTGCCTCGATCTCGAGGATGCTCTCCGAGTCGTGCACGTCGGGGTCGTCCATGGGAATACCGGGCGGATGCCTGGGTCTCGACCCCGAGGCGAGCAGCACGACGTCGGCCTCGAGCACGACCCGCTCTTCTCCTGCCTTCTCGACCTCCACACGCCGATCAGGGAGGAAGCGCGCGCGGCCGCGGATCCGCTCGATGCCGTGGCGCACCAGGTTTCGCTCGACGGCCTTGGTCATGAACTCCGAGACCTCGAGTTTTCGAGCCATAAGCAAGCGCCACGAGTCCCGCGCGCTCGCCGGCGGCACGCCGGTCGCGCTCTGGCCGAGTCCGCAGAGGTAGATGGCTCCTTCGCGTAGGGTTTTGGTCGGGATCCCGGCCGTGCTCACCGCGATGCCGCCCGGCCGGGGATTGGGATCGACGACGGCGACGCGCTTTCCGAAGTACGCGGCCTGGGCCGCTCCCTTCTCGCCGGCCGGACCGGCGCCGAGCACGACTAGGTCGTACTTCGCCGCCATGCGCGCGTCTGGCTCACCAGGCCTGGCTTCCGCTCTGACCGGATAGCGGTCGCACGCCGGGAGCCGAAGGGTTCTCGAAGAGCGTGCCGCGCATGCTCGCCGAAAAGGAGCAGACGTAAAGAACCGGCTCCCAGCCCTTGTTCGCGACCTCGTGCTTGACGCCCTGCGGGATGTAGAGCGTCTGCCCAGGCCCGATCTTCAAGTTCCGGTCGCCTAGGCGCACGTCGCACTCGCCCTGGAGCATGAACACGATCTCTTCCGCTGCCGTGTGCCAGTGTTCGGGGTTGGTCTTTCCCGGAAGGATGTGCACGAGGCCGAAGCTCTGCTCACAGCCCGGGTCAAGGTCGTTGTTGGCAACCCACTTGACCCCTCCCCACTCGTAGACGACAGGCTCAATATCCTTGGTCTCGGTGATTATGCAATCCAGCATAGGTAATCCTTTCGTCTCTTCGCAGCTCACCGTATTGCGTTATTCAAACTTCTCATATGGCAGGTTGAAATTCCAGCGCTTGCGGGTCGTTGATTTCGTTGCTGACCAACGCGAGACCGCGCGGAGGTCTATTCAAGGTGTTGCGATATTTTCCAAAGAGCAGCGGAACTCTTAAATTAACTGGCTGTATAATGGGTCGAGGCCAAGACTTGCTCGACGATCGCGTCGGCGAACTGCGGATCGTTGATGTGGCAGTCGAACTCGGTCACCGGCACGGACGCCGGCAGGGCCTTCTTCAGCGCTTCCGCGAACACCGGGCACAGCGACGGATCGTGCAGATGCCCCTCGGGGCTGTCGTGGTGCGAGAAGCCCTTCAGCGGCACGAAGAACGAGACCGGCCCCTTGGCGCTGGCGATCAGGCCACCCATGTGCTTCGCCAACTGCTGCAGTTCGCCAGCCTCGGTGCGCACGGCGGTAATTGCCTGGTTGTGGATGTGATAACGCTTGCCCGGGAATTGTGTCTTCGCCATGTCGATGGGTCCGGACAGCATGAAGTCCGCGTTGCCCGGCGCGAAGATCACCGGCACGCCCTTCTCGAGTGCCGCTTTGGCGCGGTCCGGGCCGGCGCTGCACATTCCGTTGTTCAGATAATCGTTGATCTCGACCAGCGACACGTCGACGACCGCGGCGACGTCGCGCTCGCGCACGATCTGGTCCATCGCCATGCCGCCGGTACCGAGCGTGTGGAACACCATCACCTCGTAGCCCTTGCGCTCCAGCGCCTTGCGCACGCGCACGGTGCAGCGATCGGTCGTGCCGAGCGTCGTCATCGCGATCAGCGGCGTAGGTTCGGTGCGCACCGGCGAATAGTTCTTCGCCATCGCGGCGGTGGCGATCGCCGCGTTGCGGAACGCGTCGCGGGTGATGCTGTTGAGCCCGGCGATGTCGCATACCGGGTTGACCATGATGATGTCCTTCGCGCCGACGAACGGCCGGGTGAAGCCCGATGCCATCGTCGACACCATCACCTTCGGCAGGCCGTACGGGAACGCCTGCATCACGACGCTGCCGAGCGTGGTGCCCATCGATCCGCCCACACCGATGATGCCGGCAAAGCCATGTTTCGCCTGGGCCTCCAGCGCGCACTTGACGGCGCCTTCGATCATCACCGCCTGGCACTTGCCTTCATGACGCAGGTCGCGAACCTCCTGGATCGTCTTGCCGGCCGCCGCGGCGATGGCCTCCGGCGCGATCTCGACGTTCTTATCGGTCGACTCGCGGATGCTGGCGTCGAGGTGAACCACGTCCACCCCTTCGGCCTCCAGTGTCTGCCGGACGAATTGCGCTTCCACCGCCTTGGTGTCGAGCGTCACGATCATCAGAACCTTGGGTTTGCTGCTCATGGCCTGTCTCCTGTCGAAGGAAAGCACTTCAAATCGCGGCGCCGATGGTAATCGGCACCGACATCTCGTGTCGGGGCCGTTCAGGTGATAGGAATTTGCTTTTTGGGAGGCTCGGCGCCGGTACATCTGCATAGATTACACAGTGCGACCCATTCGAAGACGATTTCCCGTGAGATCTTCCCGTCTCGCATCTAAAAAGATGTGACCCAGCCGCATTTCTATCTTGCTGCCGATCGGGAAATCCGAGTATCCATCTTTCGCCACCTCGAACGTATGGACGATGCTGTCATCCACCACACGCTCTTCGGTCGCGAAGCGCTGAAAAACTGGAACTTTACATTACGCATGACGTAAAGAGTTCCCGGTAATTCTTGGCAGTAGCTTCCTTCCCGGAAAAGATCGATTAAGGCCATTCGGGGCAGGTGCTTCCCAAACGATGTCGTCAGTGAAAGTATCGAGCGCCGTTTCGACCTCATTCAGCGTTTCGCTGTGGAAGTGGCTCTCTACAGCCGCCAGATTTTGTGCTATGCGATCCTTATCCATCTCGTTCCCTCTATCTCTTGCTTTACTTCGTGTTGCCGCCGAACGCCCAGAGCGCTTTGTTTCAAGTCACACAATTATTGCATCTGCTTTAAGTCGACACCCACCACGTGTTACCTCCCGGATCGATAAAGCTCGCTTGGCGCTCGTCGTACGGAATGTCTTCTGGCGGGACATGCTCTTTGGCTCCAAGTCGAATGGCTCGAGCCGTACACCGCATCTACGTCGTCAACGTAGACTAAGATAGATCCGACCTAGGGTGAAAAACGAAATGATGGGAGATTGCTTTTCGGATCTCGACGCGAGTAATTGAACCCCGGCTCCATCAGCCGCTTGCGAGTCAGCTGTCGACAGCTAGGACAGCGAGTCGGACCAAAAGAAGGCAGCCTCCATTCGGCGATTTGGGCGTACCGTATCCGATAAAGGTGGTCTCATACAACTATAATCGGCTTGAGTGGGCAGGAAACAATCCTTGGCTCAATCATGGTCGCTGATCCAAGAATATGTCGCTGCGAAAAATACCTTCTCTCAAAGGACAACGGCTTTTTTGGCGAGGCTTTCGGTAACGAATGGGAAATTTGTCCGCGAGCCAAGCGTCGATCCCGCCTTCGAGTGTGCGAACCCTGGTGATTTCTTTGGCTCGCAGCAGCAGCGCTACACGGGCGCTGGTCGGCTCGTTGGGTCACGAACAGTAGAGAACGACGTCGCGATCCCGGGGAATCTCCCCGTAGCGCTCTTCGATCTCTTCCATGGCTATACCTCGACATCCATGGGCTGGCGCAAGTCCACGATTGAAGTGTTTTCTTTGGCCGTAAGATCGAGACCCAGCGATGTCAGACTTGCCTGACTCTACTAACTCTTCTGCAAGCGCTTGGCTGATCTTTGAGGATCGGAACTAAGAAACTTGCCACCCTGGGAAGAGAGATAACCCTGTTCAAACACCGCCTCGGCGGCTGTCCGATTGCAGGATGCGTGCTGTCGGGCAGCGATCGACCTCGAATAAAAAATGGAAGTGATTCGAGATCAAGACATAGGTGTCGAGATGACGCTGGAGCAGGGTCCGAAGCGCTTCGATGAAGGCCCAATAGTCACTTTACCTGATAAAAATCTTCTGCCCGTCATTGTCCAGGCCATCACGTGATGAGCAATCCTTTAACATGAACTCGCGGGTGACGCGGCATCGTCTCCGCCTATCATAGGTTTAGTAGACTTAGGCAAGTCTGACGCCGAGTGTTTGGCGTAAGCTAACTGCACTGAGAATCGCGAATGGATTAAGTCAACGTCAATTGGCACAACTCATCGGAACCACAGCTTCAGTTATTTGTCGTCTCGAAGACGCTAACTACGAAGGTCATTCCCTGGCGATGCTCAACAGAATCGCCGCGGCGCGAAATCAGCGCGTTGAGATTCGTTTCGTGCCGGCAGAACGACGCTTGTGCTCCGCATGAAAACGGTCGGTTGACATACGGTTAACTTCCCTGGCAAGAACAGCAAAAACGCGAAGGGGGAACAATGACCCACGAAATCTTAATTCAGCATGTCGCGCCGGAAAAACGCGATGAATACATCCACGTCTTCGGAGATTTTCTGAAGAAAGCCGACTACGCCGGCGCTCACGGCGTGCCGGATTCTTTACCAGTATCGAAGCCCAGCCGGGTGATCTTAATGATCGAATGGGACAGCGTGGAAGCGCATACCCAACACCGCGGCACACTCATCCACAACGGCATGAGAGAAATGACGTCGCGTTATCAAACTCAAAAAAGCGACGGCGGACATTTTAATCTGCATCGAGTGGGGTAAATGTCCACTCTCATTCCCCGCCCTCCAACGGTGCTCTCAAACTCTCCGACCCTTTCACCTTCCAACAGCCGGTCTCCTTGACCAACGTGCGGAACTTCGCATAGCGTAAAGCTCGCAGCCGACAAACTTTTCTGTGTAGCGGCCGCGCGATTAATAACAAATACAGGGGAGGACACCACATGGCTGATAGTAACAATGGGTTAGACAAGATCACCGTGCTCAACCCGGTGGGATATCCGCCGAAAAGTGACGGCTCCGAAGCCGCTGGCGCCGCGGCTCGACAGCCTCGACGGCAAGACCGTCTACCTGGTCGACTGCCGCTTCGACGACTCGCGACTCTTCCTGGAGCAGATGCAGGCGCTGGTTCGCCGAGCACATGCCGCAGCGTCAAGACGCGCTCGTCGAGCTGATCGAGCGTCTACACGCAGGACGATCCGGAGACCTGGGAGCAGATCAAGGCGAACGGCGACGCCGCGATCGTCGGCGTCGGCCATTGAAGCACCTGCGCGCCGGCGGTCGCCGCGCACGCGATGACCATCGACAGCAAGTACCGGCGTGCCCGACGGTCGCCCTGCACACCGACATCTTCGAGACGCGTCGTGCGGTCGGTCGACGCGCGTGCAACGGCATGCCCGGCATGCGCGTCGGCCTTCGTGCCGCAGCCGGTCATGGGCAAGACGCGCGGCGAGCTGCGCGCCTACGTCGACGGCATCGACCCGATCACCGGCCGCCCGGTCATGCAGGAGGTCATCGAGGGCCTGACCGCGGCCGCTCGACGACGAGGACCTGCAGAGAGTCGACCTTCGAGCGCTCGACGCCGCGCCTGGTCGAGCCGGACACCGAGGACGACCTGCAGCGAGCTGTTCCTCGAGAACAACTGGACCGACAAGCTGCCGATCGTCCTGCCGACCGAGGAGCGGGTCGCGGCGATGCTGGCGCACACCAGCCACAAGCCCGACGAGGTCGTCGGCCACATGCGGCCGACGCACTTCCGCGAGGCCTGGGAGTACACCGTCGAGAAAGTCGCGGTCAACGCGGTCATGGCCGGCGCGCGGCCGGAGTACTTCCCGGTCATCCTGGCGCTGGCCGCGACCGGCGTCAGCGCGCGCGGCAGCACGTACCAGCTCGATGGCCGCGATGGCGGTGGTCAACGGCCCGATCCGCCACGAGATCGGCATGAACTGCGGGCATCGGCGCGCTGGGGCCGTACAACCACGCCAACGCCACCATCGGCCGCGCCTACGGCCTGCTGTCGCAGAACCTGCCAGGGCGGCTCGGTCGCCGGGCCTGACCTACATGGGCTCGCAGGGCAACGGCTACGCCTACAACAGCCTCACGCTTCGCCGAGAACGAGGAGCGCAGCCCGTGGGAGCCGTTCCACGTCGCAGCACGGCTTCAAGCCGACCGACAGCACGGTCAGCGTCTTCAGCGGCTGCCGCTCACGGCGTTCACCCTCGGCGTGCGCGAGAAGCACTGGCGCGAGCACGTGCGCAACATGCTGCGCGGCATGGACCCGCACGAGCACGCCGACTGTTCGTGCTCGATCCGATCACGGCGCGCCAGTTCGTCGACCGCGGCGGCTTCGACACCAAGGAGAAGCTGATCGACTGGGTCTACGAGAACGCGCTGCATGCCGGCCGAGCGAGTACTGGGACTACCAGCTGATCCAGAACTACGTCTACCCGCGCGCCACCTTCGGCGAGGAGCCGTACGCCTCGATGCTGAAGGCCGCGCCGGACGAGCTGATCCAGATGTTCAAGCGCGACGAGATCCACGTCGTCGTGGTCGGCGGCGAAACCAACGGCTACTGGCGCATCATGGGCTGCAGCTATCAGAAGACCGTTTCGGTGGATGAATGGAGATAGACAGTCTCGTTCAAAACGTTCAAGCCGTTCAACCGCTATGCTCCGTTTTCCTCCCCCTGATCCTCCCCCGCGACGCGGGGGAGGATCAGAGGTACGGGGCTTTAACAGAACGACTTGAACGTTTTGAACGGCTTGAACCAATGAGAAGTTAAATATGGCCGACTATGACGTAATCATCATCGGCTCCGGCCTCGCCGGCTCTCACCGCCGGCTTTTCTCCGCGCGCCACGGCCTCTCCACTTTGGTTTTCGAATCGAATATTCCCGGCGGCCATCTGATCAGCATCGAGAAGATCGAAGATTTCCCCGGCTTTCCCGACGGCGTCGCCGGTTATGACCTTTGTCCGACGTTGCAGCGCCAGGCTGCGGACCACGGCGCGGAGTTCGAGCGCGCCGAAGTCTCAAGCTCGAGCGGCGAAGGATCGTCTCTGGTCAGTGGCCACAGCGGAGGATCGGCATCTCAGGCCAAAGCCGTCATCGTCGCCACCGGCTCGGCGCTGAAAGAACTCGGCGTGCCCGGCGAAGAGAAACCAATGGGTCGCGGCGTCAGCCATTGCGCCAGCTGCGACGGCCCGCTCTACAACGGCCAGGTCGTCGGCGTCGTCGGCGGCGGTGACTCCGCGCTGCAGGAAGCGTTGACGCTTGCCAATTTTGCGCAGTCGGTTTTAGTTTTTCAGCGCGAAGCAAGTTTTACCGGCCATCGTTGGTATATGCCTATATCCAGCGCGGAGGCCTGAACAAGCGCGTCTATGCCAAGGACCTGGTTACCGAAGGCATGTTCGGCGTCTGCCGCAACCCCTCTATGTCGGCAACATGCTGATCTACTCCGGTGTTATTCCTGTTCCACGGCGATCCGCTGGCGCCGTGTCGGGATCGCGTCTTTTTGCATTCATCTATCAGTGCATCGTACTTGCCGAGGAAGATTTCTTGAGGCAGAAGTTCGGCGACGCCTACCGGGCATACTGCCGCGAGTGCCGCGCTGGGGGCTCCGCCCAGCCGGTTCCCAAGTCCACGGAGGGGATGTCCTTCAACGTTCGTCGTGTGATCGCAAAGGACTACTCGACGATGTCAGCAGCCTTGATCACCCTTCTCGTGATCAACTCTACCGCGCTGTCATCCATGACGGCCTGTCGCAGGGCCTGCCTTATCTCGCGATCCTGGCCGGACTGCTGGCATTGGTCGGAGTAGCGACCGGTGCGATAAGCCGTCTGAAGAAGCGTGGCGTCCTTCGCAGAACCGACCCCGATCCACTGAAAGGGTGCGTGGCCTCAAAGCCATCC
>CAVWLW010000049.1:0-18593 GCA_963755715.1 uncultured delta proteobacterium | reverse complement strand
AGGCATGGATCGATCTCGCAAAAGCAAGATCGTCTGTTTCGGACAACGATTTTTTCGCTGGTCATAGTGTGTTTTAATGTTTGACTCCGAACGAGCACTGTGCATCGCGATTTTTGCTTCCTGCTGACGTGCGCTAACATTGCGCGTCTTTAGCCATCGGTCCGTTCCGCCTTCTCCTGGATATTGAGCCCATTGCTTCGTGCGCCGCCAATAAAGTGGAACGAATAATGGAGCAATGTACGTACCGGAATTCTTCCAGTAGAGAAACGAAAGCTAATCAAGTAGTTACCGCATTTGAATGCCAGCTCGCGGTGTAAAGTATTCTGACAGCGAAGTTGCTACGCCTGTGCAAAAGCGGAGAAACAGGTTCAACAGTAAGAAGTTAGGATTGATCACCGGTGCGTAAAGTTATCTAACAGCGAAAAGAAATTTCGTATAGGTCACACTCGAAGTATGAAGTATGACGTAACCAACGCGGTATATGATGCTCAAGTAGATTAGCCAGCAAGTCACGAACGTCCAATTAACATTCTGTATGCGGGAGGATTTCAGCGCGCTGTCCCCTTCCCTGCTAATCTGAAGGAGCAATGGTATGTCAGCAGAATTTAGAGATAGACTAAGGATGTGCCGTTGGGGTAAAAATCCCCTTTCAGCGCCGATAATTGAGGCCCTAATAAAACGGTTCATCCTGGTGGGGGAGATGAAGTCAAATGGGGAACAAAGGCGCACCCGCGGGCGTGCACCCAATTTGGGTGTGCGATCGGCGTCCGGTTGTAGCAGAAACGGATCAGCGATAAGTGACCGGAGTCATGCCGTACGCCTTCAAATCTCTTCTCTCCCTTGTGACGATTCTGTTGCCGGTCGCGTGTTCGCCTCAGCCCCAAACTCACCCGCTCGATACGGCACCGATACCAGCTAATGTTCGTATATTGGAGGAGCCATGCTCACCGCTTGGCGCTATGATGTGCGGCGCTGTTTCGATACTATCCGGTGAAACGGCTGTCGAACGGCGATCAGCCTGCATTGGCTATGTAGAACCGAATGGAAAGCGCGTTGAGCAGTGCGGCTCGCTTCCTTTGTCGCAGCCCTAACGCAGTCTGTGACCACGATGACGCTAGGATTGGAATTGAATTCTTCTACGAGTAAATCCTGTGAAATTTTGCTTGAAGCTCGTCTATAGGTGGGTAAAAAAGAATTAGGCGGCGGCGCTGATTTCCTTTCCGTTATTCGTACTTTTTTTCCTCAGCAACTACGGCCCGGGTCAGGCATTGCGTGATAACCGTGTCAAGCAGTTTGCGACGAAACCGAGCGCTACACGAACGGCTGCTGCGTCGAGCTGCCGATGCCAGCGATTCTAGTGACGGCATGGAAACCCCAATTTTACATTACCCCTTGGCGAGAAACCCAAGTGATTGATCCCGCGCACACGCGCGTCGAACGGTAGAATTGGGCTAGTTGTCATTGTGCTCTTACCATTTCCCCACCACGGGCAAATCACCGGCGTATCCGAAAGGGCCCAGGCAAGCATCTATTGCGCAGCCGTCGAAGTGCCCGTTCCCGTTCATGTCTAATACCCATTCTCCTGTGCTCGGTCGGAAAAAGCCAGGCCTCGCTGCGCCTCCGCCGCTCCAGTCGCCGACTACGGGAAGAGTCCCATCGTCGCCAAACGGTTGGAGGAGGCAAAACTCAACAGCGCACCCATCCCATCGGCCATTATCGTTGCCATCCAAGAACCACTGACCCGTGCTTGGGCGAAAGACGCCGATCGCTTCGGTTCCCAAACCCACCCAGTCGCCTACAACAGGGATATCGCCCAAAGTACCAAACTCGTTGGTGCATTCGTCTATAGAGCAACCGTCAAACGCATGATTCCCGTTTATGTCAAAATGCCAGAGTTCGTGCGCCGGTTGAAAGACACCAATGATAGTTCCATTCACGCCACTTACTTTACGCGTCACCGGCAGGTCTCCCGGTTGACCGAAAGAAGCTAACGCAAATATCCACTGCGCAGCCGTCCCACTGCCCATTGCCGTTACGATCGAGTTGCCATCTCCCCGTAATTGAATCGAAAGTGCCTATGCTGCTGGTCGCGCCGCCGCTCCAGTTCCCGATAGCCGGCAAATCTCCCGGTTGACCGAAAGAACTAATGCAAATATCTACTGCGCACCCGTCCCACTGCCCATTGCCGTTACGATCCAAAAACCACTCTCCGGTCTCTGGCCGAAAAATGCCAATCTTCGAGTGAAGGCGATTTGAGAAGTCGCCGTGCCAGCTTTACTCGCTGCCATCGTTACAAAACCATTGGTACCACCGGTAAGCTGGGTCAAAACTAAACTAGTTAAGGTGTTTTGGACAGTAACGGCAACTGTTTGTTCGGCGGTCGAATTATCAAAGTAGATAGCACGGACTTGTTAGCTGATGAGAACCATTTGCAATGGTGACCCAAGGTTTCGACGGTCGTTATCAGTAAAGCCGGACTGTGCTGATAACCATCAAAGTTGATCAGGGTGCAACATATTCAGTCCATGAATGGTTCCCGTCAATGAAAAACTCCACGCGAACCGGAGAACCGGAAGCAGTTGCCGTCCATATGACCGAAGAGCCGCTTAATACCGCACCCTCGGCAAATTGGTCGTGATGGCATTACCGGAAGTGGGTGGCGGTGCTGGAGGGGGTGGTGCACTTGGAGGAAGTATGGGTGGAGTCGGCCCAGCAGTAGGCACTCCACCATTTGCAATGGTGACCGCAACGGGGAGTTCGGCGGTCGAATTATCAAAGTAGATAGCACGGACTGTTAGCTGATGAGAGCCATCAACAAGTTGAGTCGTATCCAAGGTTCCGGACGGATCGCCATTAAATTGATACGGTGCAACATATTCAGTCCATGAATGGTTCCCGTCAATAAAAACTCCACGCGAACCGGAGAACCGGAAGCAGTTGCCGTCCATATGACCGAAGAGCCGCTTAATACCGCACCCTCAGCAACATTGGTCGTGATGGTATTACCGGAAGTGGGTGGCGGCGTAATACCGGAAGGCGTCCCGCAAGCTTCGTTCGTGTATGCAGAGTTGCCGGCGCTGTTAAAGGCGTACACGCGGTAACAATAGGTTGTACTGTTTGCCAGGCTATTATCGCTATAAAACGTCACATTCGGACCCACGGTGGCGATCACTACATATGTCCCGTTGGGGTCTAGCTTACGTTCGATGCTGAAACCATCTTCGTCGTCGGAATTATCAGTCCAGCTGACTTGAAGGCTCGCGGCACTTACCTGGTGCGAATCACCGAGTAAGATCGTAAAAGCACAAAGTAATAAAATGAGAACTCTCGGCGCGATGTGACGCATGCAAGTCTCCCCCTGGGCGCAAGCGAGGCAATCTGCGCTACAGCCCTGGAACCCTACGATCTTTGCGAAAAACGGCTTTCGATTGGAGTCAAGCCAAAACGCCTATGTAGCCTGTGCCCCGCTAATTAGTCGTGGATGCTGGGGGGTGGCGTCTAGATGTCTTGGTCTCTCGCGCTAGCCGCAATCTGTGTGCCAATAATGGTCAGAAAGTACCAAGAAAAGTCAGAATATACAGAAGATGTCAGAAGTAGGTAGTGCCAGGCAACAATTTACTTTTGTGCGAACCAGAAAGGTAGGGGCGCGAGAGGTGTGTAGAAAATAATAGACAGTTTCATGTACAACAAGGATGATTTTCCCTGCAACAAAAACAGAAACAGTCATGTGGTCTATTATTATAAATGGCGAGGGAACGGATCCTCGATGAGGCGGTGTTTCTCGTGGACGGATCCAAATTGGATCGCCTTTTAAGGCTCATCCTAGTCGAATCAGCTCGAAAGCGTTTGGCCGTTCGGCTTGATTCCGTGCTTGAACGCGCCGAGTCGCGCATCTCTAAGTCCGGCTTCTGAGCGGCGTACGCGAGGTGAACGAGGTTCTCCCGGTCGCGGCGCGCACGGTGGGGAAATATTGGTCTTGGGAGGTGCGAGGTGCGGATGAGTTTCGCTGAGGTATTCGGGGTGACCGCGAATACACTTCGGTTGTGTGGGCTCGTGAGGCCGATCTGCTTCGCGGTTGAGCCTGATGACGAACTCAAACTCTTCGATTGCAAAACCGCGATTACAGTGTTCGCGTAAGACTGCAACGGAGCAATGTCTTCGCTGCTCCGTTGCGGTCGCGATACTTCCGATCTCGATGCCTGGACGCGCGGGACGCTAAGCCGTCGGCTTCGCAGGCTGTATCACGAATTTGACCCGCCGGTTTTTTTGCCAGCAGTCCTCGCTATGTTCTTTGCAAACCGGAAGCTCCGAGCCGTAACTGATCGTCGAAAGCCGACCGGCATCGGTGCCCAGCGTGACCAGGTAGTCTTTTACGCTCTGCGCTCGCTTCGAGCCAAGCGCCAAGTTGTACTCGCCGGTTCCGCGTTCGTCGCAGTGTCCCTCGATCTGGATTTGCGCCGCGGCATTGGCTTTTAACCATTGCCCGTTTGTCTTTAAAACATCGCGGGCATCAGCGCGGAGATCGTAGCTGTCGAAATCAAAGTAGACTTCCTGCAAGGGGCTGGACGCGGGAGTTGCCGTCGAATCGCCGCGCTTCAGAGCATCCAAGCTCGACGCAGTTGTTGAGCTGGAGGGCGCAGCGGGTTGCTTTGGGGTCTCGGCCGGCGGGCTTGCTGACGCGGTTGACGGCACGTCAGGCTGAGCGGTTTTAGAGGAACATCCGGCGAGAGCTACAAACGCCGAAAGAACGAAACAAAAGACAACGCCTCGATAGTTAATCATCTCTTGAGTCCTCCTTCTTTTCTTTTAAGAATTCTTGCTCACAAAAATTACCTTGTCAACGCTTGTGCGGCGCGCGCGCGAAGAGATCCGGACGGATGAGCCTTTTGCCACGGCTCACGAGGTAAAACCGCTTGAAGGAATTCTACCCTGATTGATTAGCGCTTAAAATAACGGCCCGCTTACCGCCTTCTCGGCTGACGTTTTTTATTATATAGCAAACAACCAGACAAACCTTTGCCTGAACTCCAGAATGGTCTTTGTGTTGCCGCTCTGAAACATCGAGGTAACGATCGTGTGTAGAAACATCAGAACTCTTTTTAATTTTGAACCGCCGGTGACGGACGAAGAGATTCGTGCGGCTTCTTTACAATTCGTCAGAAAGGTCAGCGGCTTCAACAAGCCATCGAAAGCCAACGAAGCTGCATTCCTTGCCGCGGTTGACGAGATAGCAGCAATCTCCAGTACCTTTCTCAGCTCGCTCGAAACGAACGCACCACCGCGTAACCGCACCGAAGAGATCGCCAAGGCGCGCGCACGCGCAGCGCAGAGGTTTCCTAAATAAATAGGTGATCAATTCCTGCGACGACCGATTAGTGAAGTAACATAACTGCCAACAAAAGACTTGACACAATTTCAATTTGTCGCGCAAGAAACCCGCCGTAATGCAGGGCGCGATCGAATCAAATTCTCCCACTTTATCCGTCACGATTAACTGACCGAAGTTTATAGCAAATATAATTGACGGAGTGCGCCGGTTTGGAATACTCTTGTCTAGCTTTGTTCAACCGCAACGATTCATAGGGAAGACAAACTCATTATTATTTTATATCGCAAATCATGCGTTCTACTCCTCACGTTACTTGGGATGGCCTTTTCGGTCTCTTCCGCTTTTTGTGCTCAGCCTTCGCCAGACCCGATTATCATAGGCTATCCCAGTCCCGCCTTGACGGAGCTGCCGAATTATCTGGCCGTGAACAAAGGCTTCTTTGCGGTCGAGGGTTTAGAAGCTAAATTCGTCCGCGCCCGATCCAACATCTTGGTGGCAGCGCTGGTTAGCGGGAGCGTTGATTACATCACCTCCATCACCAGCAGCATCGGCGGAATCGTCGGAGGGGCACAGGCAAAGATCGTGGCTGGCGTTACTCGAAACAATCCCGATTTTCTGATGGCAAGACCTGAGATCGGTTCGATCCGTGATCTCAAGGGCAAGAAGCTCGCCGTAAGCGGCTTTGGCGGTGCCTCGCATCAGAGAATGCTGGTCATTCTGCGCGGCGCGGGCCTCGATCCGCAGAAAGATGTGAACATCATCTCGGTGGGAGACGCGGGGCTCAGGATGGATCAACTGCGCCTGGGCGTCATCGATGCCACCGTTCTAACCGCGCCGCATTGTTTTGTCGCCGAGCGGGCCGGCTTCAAGAGCCTGGGCTCGTCCAAGGACGCCGTACCTCTCCCTGCCATCGGAATAGTCACTCTGGAGCGAAAGATCAAAGAGAAACCGGAGCAAGTAAAGAAAGTACTCCGGACAGTTTTGAAGAGCCTGAGATTTCTGCGCGAGAATCGTGAAGAAGCCGTACGCGTAGCCATGGCATGGCTGTCGATCGATCGGGAACTCGCAGAGCGTTCCTACGATGTGATGCTGCCGAACTATTCCTATGACGGCATGATATCGATGGAAGGGCTCAAGGCGTCCATCGATCTGATCACAAAGCGCGGCACGGCACCGAGCAAAACTTTTTCGCCAGCGGACCTGACCGATTTTTCCCTGCTGGAAGAAGCGCGTCGAGAATTGCCCCGCTAGAGAATCGGAAGAACTTTTTGACGGCGATTTTGGATCGAGCAAAAACTCAATCGACTGCTTGACAGTTTAGTCAACGCGATGATAGCGCTTGGACTCGCAGCTTGTGACGCCGATTATGAGCGATAAGCAAAAAGAAGCGACTTCGTTGATCGTCGAACAGCTCGTTCAGAGCGGGATCAAGCTCGTGGCGAGCCTGCCCGACGACTGGATCGCTCCGCTGATCGATGCCGTCGACAAGGACGATCGTTTTAAGCACGTACCGGTGAACCGCGAGGAGTCGGCGATCGGCCTCTGTTCCGGCGCCTTCTTCGGCGGCATTCCCTCTCTGGCTCTCATGGGGGCCTCCGGCTTGACGACCTGCATCTACGCGATCACCAAAATCAACTACAGCTACCACATTCCGCTTTTTATCTTCGCCACCCTGCGCGGCGTGATCGGCGATCCCCGGCCGCATCACATCTCGAACGGTCTCTACCTCACCAAGCTCTTGGATTCGATCAGCCTGCCGTTTTTGCTTGTGGAAGAGCGAAAGACCATCGAGCGCATCCCGGCCGCCTTCAAGCACTGCCAGGCGATGAACCGTCCCGAGGTGGTCATATTTAGCGAAGCCGTCTTGCTCGGCGAGGCCTAGGAGACAACGTGGATCTAAGAGATTGTTTCAAATATTTCGCCGGCCGCCAAGGAGACGGTGTGGTGATCACTTCCGCGGGCGTCACCTCCGGCACGTGGTGGAGAACTACCCACGATATGGACCAAGTTTTTTACCTGGGCGCCTCCATGAGCATGATTTCGATGTTCGGCGCCGGCATCGCCATGGGCGCACCGAAGCTGCCCGTGTGGGTGTTTATGGGCGACGGAGCTTTCGTGATGAATCCGGGCATGCTGATGGTCGAACGCGATCTCAATCTGCCCAACTTGAAGCATTTTCTGGTTTCCAACCGCGTCTACAACGCCACCGGCGCCGCTCGTCTCGCCAATGCGAAGCGCAACGACTACGCGGCGATCGCGAGGGCCGTGGGCATTGAACGCGTTTTTGAGATCGACTCTCTCGAAGGGCTGCATAGCCAGTTCGAAAAAATCGTATTGGAGCCCGGCCACACCTTTACGGTCCTCGAAGTCGAGCCGCTTGCGTGAGAAACCAGGCGGCGTGCCTATTGATGATGTTGAATCGAAATTTCGCTTCGGGCGCTACATCGAGAAAAAAGCCGGGATCAAAATCTTCCGCCATCCGGCACTCGAACCCATGAACCGCTAGCTTTCAGATTCGCGCGGCCTCGTTACAATTCGTCAGAAAGGTCAGCAGCTTTCGCCACGACCTGACCGTAGTGCATCGGATGGCGCAGGCTAAAACAGCTTGATTGCACCTTGCGAAATTTTGACGCCGGCGGATTACTAAAGCGCGCACGGCGCGCCGGCTTGCTGTTCAAGCATCGCCAATGGCACGATTAGCATTGATCTAGGGAAATTCGAAAAAATATTCGCTGCTATGGCACTAACACCTGCTTCATTTTCGCAATAAACGCCGGCTCGATTTTGAACAGGCCCTGAACGACGGCATCGGTCTCTTCTCCCGAAACGTATTGGATATCGAGGCTCGCCTTCTTTGCTTCCGAGAGGAGTTCAGGATCTTTCAGTACGTCGGCGAAAGCCTTGCGCAACAATTGAACGCGCGGCTTTGGTGTGCCGGGAGCGACAAAATAGGGGCGCGTAATGATCGCAGTATCGTAAATGCCGTGCTTGAGAAGCCGCCGTCCTTCGTCCGTCTTCGCATAATCGCCGGCCAGCGGCACGTTGGGCAGCTCCGGATGTTTCTTCGGCATCGCCTGCACGATCACATTGAAGTCGCCTGACTCGAGCCCCTTTCGCCAGGTAGTTTTAAACGACTCCCAGGCAAAGCAAGCGCCGGCAAGCTCGCCGCTTTCCGCCGCGAGGCGAATGTCCGCGGTGCCCTTGTAACCATCGATAACTTTGATCGGCAGACCGAGCGCGGCTTGCAGCACTCTGGCGTTGTCGGACGCGCCGCCGCCGGGGCCGACGCCGCCGAACTTGACCGGCTCTTTTGCCGCAAACCATTTTTCCATCGAAGTGACGCCGCTCGCTTTGCTGAGCGTGCAAACGTGGTGATCCGATCCGGGAGCGCCGAGAAACTCGAACTTTTTGCCGTCGAACTCGATGCCCTTCGCGCCCATGATCTGTTGCAGGATCAATCCGCCGGCGTTGTTGCCGATAATCAGCCCGTCCGGTTTTGCCTGATACATGAAATTCGCGTGGATGATGCCGCCGGCGCCGGTCATGTTTTCAACGACGATTGCCGGATTGCCGGGAATGTATTTGCTCAAATGGCGGCCGATCGTGCGCGAATAGGCGTCGTAGCCTCCGCCCGCTGAAAACGCGACGATCAAGCGGATCGTCTTGCCCTTATAGAAATTGTCATCCGAAGCAGTAAATCCGAACGCGTGCAACGCAAAGACTCGCGATGACGACGATGACGGTGACCCACTGCTTGGTCATGACGACCTCCTGAAATGGAGGTAAACATCTTTTCCTGGCTGGGGCGCATGAGGTGTTCGACGCCTCGAGCGTGATCACGTAATACGCCTTGCAGAGCGCTCATATCGGCGAAGCGATAAACATCGGTGCTAGAGCTAGTTTTCCCACAACGGTTTGACGGCTGTGTCCAGCCATTTGCGCGCGTCCTCGATATAAAGCTTAGTTTGCAACCACGATCGGTTTGGTGTTTGCGCCCCAGCCATTTTCGATCGAAGTTTTCGACTTAAATCCTTTGCGTGCACTCGGCCTGCCGACGGCGTTGATTGCCGTCTGCCCGCCGGGCGAGATCAGCCATTCGGCAAACAGCTTGGCGGCCGTCGGATGAGGCGCTTTAGCATAGATCGCCGCCTGTTGCGGCGAGACCACCGGCCCGGCACCCCGGGCAAAATCGATCGGACTGCCGAGCTCTTTTTCGCGCACGACGTCGTGGAAGAGCGCCGGCATGACGATCGAGTATTCGCCGGCGACGACAAGCCGAAACATGGCGCTGGTGCTTTTGTGAATCGTAACATTTAAAGACTTCAACCCTTTGATGAAATTCGCCCAGCGCGCGTCATCTTTCCATTCATCCTTGAAAGCGGCCAGCATGGAGCTGAGCGGCCCTGCCCTCATGGGATCGTCCAAGGCCACGATCCCTTTGTATTTTGGATTCGTTACGTCCTCCCAGCTTTTCGGAGCCTCTTCGCGCTTCAGCTTCTTAGTATTGTAGGCCAGCGCTTGGATCTGCAGGCTGACAACCGGAGCAATGGCGTCATGCACGAACAATGAGCTGGCCTGCACGGTCGATAAGCTTCCGTGGCGCCGGCGTTGTGCAGAACCAGCGGCGCTTCGGTAAGAATCACATCGACGCTCGCCTGATTGCCCTGGTATTCGGTCAAGGTCCGGGTCGTGACTTCCGATCTCGTCGCCTGCCAGTAGGAAGTATTGATACCGGGAAAGCGTTTGCTAAAAGCCTCCGATAGCACACGAATATGATCGACATCCCAAACCGTGTAGACGACCAGCGCGCCTTCCTGTTTGGCTTTGGGGTAGAACTCTTTCGCCAGTTTTTCGAAGCGTGGATCGGTTTCGGGCCGCGCCTGAGCGATCGCCGGTTGATGCGTCAACCCTAGGGCGACAATCGCTGAGAGGAGAGACAACCATAGTTTTTTCTTTGCCATGCCACGTTCCTTTACCTGCCGTTCGTGGGAAACAACTCGAACGGTTTAAAGGGCTCAAAACCTTGCACGGTCTCAAGCCGTCGCCGCTGGGTTGAAAAACTTCTTGGTGAGCTAACCGAGCGCTTGTAACACTCTTCAAGCGGCGGAACAAGCAGCCAAGATGCACGAGCGCTTGCACCAACTCTTCGGCGCATGCTCCATTATTGCCGCGAGCTCGGCTAGGAAAAACGAAATCTCACGGCGCCGCTTACAATGACAAGATACGCTCCCAAAAGCAGCAGCGTGATCAGAAGATTTCTTTTCCAATGATCGCTCAGCGCGATTCCGAAAGGGAGTCCGGTGAGAAAACCGATGATGTGCGCGACGTAAGCGACGTGCGGGTCATAGCCGGGTATCCGGCTCTTCTCGTAGACAACGACGACATTGTAGATGAAGTAGAGGATCGCGATCAATCCTTGCGGCGCAAGAAATAGCCAGGAGAACTTGAGCGGCCGCACGAGCATCACGCACCCTGCCAATGCGAAGATTGCGGCCGAGGCGCCTAACATTCCTGTTCCGCGCGGCAAGAAAAATACACCGAGGATGAAGCTTGTGAAGCCGCCCGTGAAGAAAATCAGCATGAGCTTGCGCGGGCCGACGGTTTTTTCCAATGTGCTTCCGAATACGAATAGAAAGAGCATGTTCCCGAACAGGTGTAAGACGCTGGCATGGACGAACAGAGCTACGACCAGGGTCCAGACTTTGCCTTTTTCGAGATTGTCGAAGCTGAAGATAAGATTCCTTTGGGCGAATAGCGGGTCCTGTTGCCACGCCCAGAGGCTGGCCGCGACGCAAGCGAGTATCAGTAGCGAGTTGACCTTCAAGGCAAAAATACCGTACCAGGGAATCGTTCCGCCGTTCGAAAAGAGCGTGCTTCACACTGTGACGCAGGCGTTTTATCCGATTCCTCTTTCGCTTGCGCATCGCGTCGACCGTCGGATCTTGAATGATTGCCTGCTCCGCAAAATTTTGTGTTCAGATTTGCGTGACGTCCATGGTTTTCGGCGCGGACGGTTTCGGCTCGATGCGGAGTAGCCGCGTGAGATTTTTGCCGAGGATCAAATCGAGCTGATCGGAATTGAGGCCGGCGTATTTGACGATCTTGCCGATTTCGAAACCGAACGGCAGGGTTGGGTGATCCGAACCGTAAACGACCCGTTCGGGACCGAGCGCGCGCACGACGTTGGTTGTAATATCGGGATAGCCGTTCGACGCCGTGTCGAAATACAAATTATCTTGGTGGCGCGCCGCGACGATCGCCTCCTGATGACCTTCGAAGCCCGCCGAGTGGGCGATCACGAAATTGGCCTTGGGGAAATTGCTCGCGAGATCGGCGATCAACGTCGGCGCGCAGTTCCACGAGTTGCCGCTGTGCACCAGGAGCAAAAGTTTTTCCGCTTGCGCCGCTTCTACGATCGGGAACATCAACTCGGGATCGTTTACGCGGTTGCCGGAGAAATCCCGCAGTGGATGGATTTTTAGGCCGAGCGCGCCTTTCGCCGCATAGTCGTGAACATCGGCCACCGCCTTGGCGCCGAAGTAAGGGTTGATCCGCGCAAAGGCGACAATGCGCGTCGGGTGCTGCTTCATGGCGGCGATAATCCGTTCGTTTTCAACGCGATAATCGGTGTGCGGATTGGCTTTGGGAAAGCCCACCACCATATCGACGCCGCAGGCATCCATGTTGGCGAGCAACTCATCCGGTAAGTAGGAGCTCGACGCCGTCGTTGAGCGCGCCGGTCGCATGCCGACATGCACGTGTTGATCGATAACGAAGTGATCGCGTCCGGCTTTGTCTGTAATCATGGAATAGTTCCTCCTCCTTGCTCTCGCTCGCGTTGACGAATTTACAATGACTAGACCGACCTATAACACGCCGTCGACGAATTGTGTCAAGCGCCCGATCGAATCCGCTGGCTATCGTTCGCGCCGGCGCATTGACAGATTAAGCTAAACTGAAATAGGGTTTCGTTAAACTTGTAGTCAACGGGCAAGGAGCGCGTTACATGAGCAAACGGTTCAGACTTGTGTTCATCGTCGCTTTTTTTCTTGGCGGCGGCGCACAATCTTCGGCGCAAGAAAAAACCTCACTGCCGGTAACCTACTCCGCTACCAATGCGAACATGCTGAGCCTCTGGGTCGCGAAAGACGCCGGATACTTCGACGAGCAAGGCTTGGACGTGCACATGCTTTTGATTCGCGGCGGCTCGCTGGCGGTCCAACTCCTGGTTACGGGCCAAAGCCCCATCGGCCTGATCGGCGGCACCTCCGCGGCTTACGCCTACCTTCAAGGCAACAAAGACGTCGTTATCATCAGCCGGCTGCAAAACGTCATGGCGTACACGCTGGGCGCCAAGCCTGAAATTCAAAAACCGGAAGACATCAAGGGAAAAAAGTTGGCGGTCAGCCGTTTCGGCTCGACCTCTGATTTCGTTGCCGAATACGCGCTAAAGCACTTGGGGTTGAAGAAAACCGACGTCACAATGATTCAAATCGGGCTCGAGGGCGACCGGTTGCTTGCGATGCAGCGGGGCGATATTTCACTGTCGGTTTTCTCACCGATCATCACACCGGTGGTGAAGAAAGCCGGCATGCGCATCCTGCTCGATTTGGAAGAGCTCAAAGTTCCCTACCTGCTCACCGGACACGGCACGACACGGAGCTTCTTGGAAAAGAATCGCTCCGTGGTCGTCAAGTTTATGCGAGCGTCGATACTGGCGATCAAACGGCTCAAAACTGACCGGCCGTTTGCCGAAAAGGTGCTCGCCAAATACGTCCGCACCTCCGATCAAGAAGCAGTAAAAACGGCGCTCGAGCATCAAATAAAAATCCTTCCCGACATACCGACCCCTTTGGAGGATGGCATAAAAACGATCCTCGAAGACCTCGCAAGAAGCACTCCTGAAGCGAAGAACCTCGCTCCGGGCGCGCTGATCGACGCATCCGTGGTGCGCGAGGCTGCCAAGGGGCTCTAGAATTTAATCGTCGATCGCTCTCACGTCGCGCTCGTCTGCGTTAACCAGCGGAGGAACATGATTCGCTAGATGCTCATCATTTATTTTCGATCAGCGTAAATGCCACGAACGCGCTTGCCAGCGAGAGGCCGACCGCAGTCAGCATGACCTGGCGAAAGCCGAAGACGAAAGACTCCTCGATCGCGCGCCTCAATACGGCTCGTGTTTCCTCATCGAGGCTGGAAGGAAGTTCGGTACCGGCGAGGCGGACGCGTTGGGCGTCGACGGCGCGCCGCACTTCCGCGGCTAAATCCATCCGCGCCAAGCGTCGATCCAACTCGCGGTTAAACGAGTGGACGATGATAATCCCTAGAACCGCGATGCCGATAAGACCGGCGATGCGTGACACGGCATTGTTGACGCCCGAGGCAACGCCCGCGCGGTTCTCTGTTACGGCGTTCATCACGGTCGTCGTCAGGGGCGCGACGCTCACCGCCATTCCTAGTCCGAGCACCACCATCGCGGGAAAGAACGTCGTCCAGTAACTGCCGCCCACCTCAGGAATCATAAATAGGCCGTACCCGGCAGCGGCGATCCCGGGACCGACGATCAGAGGCGTTCGAGCACCGTAGCTTTTCACCAATCCACCCGACCAGCGCGACAGCAGAAACACAATGAGAATAAAAGGCAGCCAGGCGGCGCCCGCGCCCGTCGCCGTGTATCCTTGAATCTGAATCAGGTTGAGCGGAAAGAAGAACATCCCTCCACTCAAACCCGTATAAAGAAAAAGCGTCAGCAGATTGGCGCCGCTAAAATTGCGCGAGCGAAACAGCGCGAGCGGCAACATGGCATTCGGCAAACGCGCTTCGACGAAAAGCAAAACCGCCAATAACAGCGCGCCGGCGAAAACCGTAGCGAAAACCATTGGAGCGCCGAAGCCCAAGCGCGAGGATTCGACGAGGCCGTAAACAAGCAAGCCCAAGCCCAGCGTCGCGAGCGCGCTACCCAACCAATCCAACTTTGTATTCGCGTCGTCATCCCTGCTCTCGGGCACATGCCATAGAGAAATCATCAGCACGATCAGCGCGAGCGGCACGTTGATAAAAAACACGGCGCGCCACGAGACCTGCTCGATCAGCCAGCCGCCCAAGATCGGACCGATGCTAGCTGTGATCGCGGTGAAGGCCGACCATGTGCCGATTGCCTTCCCGCGCTTCGCTTCATCGAAGGAAGCGCTGATGATGGCGAGGCTGCCCGGCACGAGTAACGCTCCGCCGATGCCCTGCGCTGCGCGCGCGACGATCAGGTCGCTGACGCTTTGCGCCAGACCGCAACCGATCGATGCAAGCGCGAAGACAGCAACGCCGGCGCAGAAGATGCGCCGCCGGCCGAACCGATCGCCCAGCGATCCTCCGGCCAAAAGCAAAGCGGCGAGAAAGAGCGCGTAAGATTCAACCACCCACTGTAGATCAAAAAGCGTCGCGTTGAGATTTTTCTGCAACGCGGGCAGCGCGACGTTGACCACTGTCCCATCGATGAACGCCATGCTCGAGCCCAAAATAGTCGCGGCCAATATCCACGGCTGGGACACGCGCGCGCATGGCGCCACCGTGGGACGCGCTCGAATCACGCCCTCGTCGCACGGCGGTGTAAAGATATTCGCCACAGGTTTTAAAGCGGTTCAGGCGATCAACCAGGTGATCGCACCCGCGGCGACCACACCGATTTTCACACAGGATCTCTCTTTGCTTTTATGGGCGTATCAAGATGGCGCTTAGTATTTCGCCAAAACGTCTAGTAGCTTCTGCGCGCCGGGCGGCGGCTTTACACCGCCCGCGAGGATATCAGCCGGAAAAACCGGCTTGCCGTAAAATTCTTCGTTCGCTTCATACCGGGACGCGATGACCGTGCCCTCCAGCGATATGCCAGCAAATATTCCTTGACTGCGGCTGTAGGTATAGATCGCCGCCTGCGGCGCGACGCCGGCCTCGGCGGAGCGTCCGATAGGTCCAATCGCGGCGCTCAAGTTGCCGCCGAGCGTGACGTTGCTGCCTTTGGCGAACGCATTCACCGCCTCTTGAGTATTGAGAATAATCACGTACTCGGAGACCTGCACGCCGGCTTGGAAACCCACTCCGAGGCCGCCAGTGCCGATTGCCGAAGGACCGCTCCAGCCCGTATCGGTGCGCGCCACGACGACGCCGACACCGCCGCGGCCGCTTACGATAAAACCAGCCTTGGTGACGGTGAGAATCGCCAAACCTTTGGCATCGCGCAGGACTCTCGGCGGAATAGCGCTCTCGGGTATCTCCTCGAAGCGTTCGATGATCGATACCGCCTGGTCAACGTCATCTTGCAAAGTGGCGTGCGCCACGGAAGCAGCGAAACACACAGCCCATACCATCGCAAGACAAAAACAAGCTCTAACTTTCATTTCAATCTCCTCGGCTGGCGCCCCCTAGTTTTGCGTAAGGGGTGGTCTCCTCGCATGCATCGCGTTGACTTCGCTCCAGACTAGACTAAACAAGTAGTCGCGACAATATTAACGTCAGGATTTTCACAGCCCGATGACTTCGGCTTTACTTTAGTGTCGAGTTTGTGAAGTTTGTAAACGCGGATGCCGATAGTGACCGGCGTTCCCGAGTGGAGGAATGCGTAATCGAATCAGTGGAGCGTTACGATCCTTCGGGCAGCGGAATAAACTCAGCATCGCCAGGAACCGGCGCGAAGCGCCCTGCTTTCCAATCGCTCTTCGCCTGCTCGATCCGCTCGCGCGAGCTCGAAACAAAATTCCACCAAAGGTGACGTAGGCCGTCCAGCGGTTCGCCGCCGAAAAGCAGCAAGCGAGCGCTCGAGGTTGCCTGGATCGTGATTTCATCGCCGGCGGAAAAAACCAGAAGCCGCCCTGGCTCGAAGACTTGTTCTTGGATCACCGCGTTTCCTTCGAGGAGATAAATCGCTCGTTCTTCGTGCTCGTTTTCGAGGGCGAGGGAGGCTCCCGCTTGCAATGTCGCATCGGCGTAAAACAGTGGCGAGAAAGTTGTCACCGGCGACGCCTGGCCGTAAAGCGACCCCGCGATGATGCGCACTGTTTTTCCCTCGCCTTCGATCACCGGCAGCGATGCGGCGGCGTAGTGTGTGAAGCTAGGCTCCGTTTCCTCGCGTGCTTTGGGAAGGGCGATCCAGATTTGAATGCCGTAGAGTTTCTGTCGCCGCTTTCTAAGCTCCAGTATCGGATCGCTCGGAATGGACGATGCCCCGTCCCGCGGTCATCCAGTTAACCGCGCCCGGCTCGATCGCTTGCACGCTGCCGAGACTATCGCGATGAACGATCGTGCCGGCAAACAAATAGGTGACCGTGGCCAGGCCGATGTGCGGATGGGGCCGCACGTCGATGCCCTGGCCCGGCGCCAGCTCGGCAGATCCCATCTGATCGAAAAAGACGAAAGGTCCGACGCTACGCAGTTCCAGCGACGGCAGCACGCGGCGCACTTCGAACCCGCCGATATCGCGGGGACGCGGCACGATGACGCTCTTTAGCGCCTTGCACGCCGGCGGCGCTTTCGCTTCAGGTTCTTCAGCGGATTGCCAACTCATATATTTACCCTTTACTTCGAAGAATAGCCGGCGCCGCGGGGCCGGTTGGTATTGACTCCAAAACCGCTTATATCCCGGATCCAAAACTGAAGTATTGGGGCAACACGTTCCTGACGGACGGATCTTCGAGCGAGTAAACATTCATCCGAATCAAAGGAGGAACATAAACGTGCACCGAGATCGCCCTGCCGTTTTCGCTCTGAAGGTTCGAGATTTGATGAATTAAAGATGTCTCTTCGACTCGAGCTTGCGCCGACGGCGTAGTCGCTGGAAGTCAATGACTTGATCATGCCATTGGGCGCTTTTTCAAACAACGATTCGGTGAGCGCGCCGTGTAGAATCTTTAATCCCCCCAACGAACCGGCATGATCATGGATCGAAGAGCGCTGACCGGCGTGCCAGCACATAATCATGATTTCGAACTGGGCGGTTTTATGAACCAGGTTGCGAGCATATCTGTTATCGGAAAACAGAGCGTAAACTCGCATCTCTTCAGCCGAGATGACCAGCCGTTCGAGGATATCGCGCATTTTTGCCGGCTCAACCGCCGCACAGTCACCATCGAGAAGCTTGATCAGCTCGCTTAAAGAGAGTTCGTCGCGCCGAGACATGGCAACTCGCAATCACTTTCTTGTAGCGCGTCTTCGCTAACGGCGCAATTACCGCTGTGCTACATTTGTACTGGATTGAATCGCTGGAGGTAAACCCATGCGACGCGTATCGATGTTGCTGTTGCTCCTGAGCGTTTTTCATCTCGGATTTTCTTTCCGTTCGGAAGCTCAGGACAGCCACACACAGAAGCTGATCGACGGCGCGAAAAAAGAAGGCGCGCTTGTCTGGTACATGTCGGCGAGCATCGAGGACGCCAAAGCGATCCTGCTCGCGTTCAACAAAAAATATCCCTTCCTTAAAACCGACTTTTTTCGCGCCGGCTCAGCCAGGCTCTTTAACCGCATCATGAACGAAGCCCGCGTGGGAAAAGTTCTGTTCGACCTGGTTGCCGTGAGAGGTCTGGAAACGCACCAGTTGGTGAAAGCGGGACTCTTGCAACCCTACGTTTCTCCCGAGAGCGTGGCTTATCCCGCCGGCTTCAAGGACTCGAAGGGATATTGGGTCGACTACTTCGATTCCTACAACGTGATCGGCTACAACACGCAACTGGTGGCGCGCGATCAGGCGCCGAAGAGTTGGGAGGATCTGCTCGATCCGAAATGGAAGGGCAAGATCGCTCTCGACGAGGAAAACTTCTCCTGGTATGGAGCCATGACCCAAAAATGGGGAAAGGAGAAAACCCAACGATACATGCGGGCATTGGCCAAACAGGATATCCAGCTTCGCAACGGACAAACTCTGATCGCGCAGTTGATGGCCGCAGGCGAATTTTCGGTGGCGATGGTCCTGGCGCACCGAATCGAAAAAATGAAGGAGCAAGGCGCGCCGGTGGAATGGGTAACGACGCTGGATCCGGTCACCGCTTCGCTCCATCCGATCGGCATCGCCGCCAAGGCGCCACATCCCAATGCCGCGAAGCTGTTCGTCGACTTCATTCTGTCCAAAGACGGCCAGCAGCTCCTCCTTTCGATCGAGCGCACGCCGGCGCGACCCGGCATCGATACGAAAATGGAAGCAAGAAAGCTGAAGCTCTTCCCCATGCCACCCGAGCTCGGCGAACGCTATGAACAATTTCAAAAAGAGTTCCGAGAGATCTTCGGC
>CAVWLW010000048.1:0-39605 GCA_963755715.1 uncultured delta proteobacterium | reverse complement strand
CGATCAAGGATGAACCGACATGACTGACCCCATCTGCGGTATGACTGTGGAGCCCGAGCGCGCTGCGGGAAGCCACGTCTATAACGGACAGACTTATTATTTCTGCAGCCAACATTGCCTGGCGAAATTTAAAGAAGATCCCGAGAAGTTCCTGAAATCGCCGGCGGCGGAACACGCCGCGCATGGTCACGGGCATGCACACGCGCCCGCGGCGCATGAGCGACGATCACTCACACATGCATACATCTTCGCAGGCTGCGCAGCCGGAGAAGAAGGATGTTGTTTATGTCTGTCCGATGGATCCCGAAGTGCGCGAGTCCAAACCGGGCGCGTGCCCCAAGTGCGGCATGGCCTTGGAGCCGGCATCGCCCCCGGTTCCTATTGTGAAGACGGAATATGTTTGTCCCATGCATCCGGAGATCGTGCGCGCCGAGCCGGGTGCCTGTCCGATCTGCGGCATGGCGCTCGAGCCGCGCACCGTGACTCTGGATGAAGAAGCCAATCCCGAGCTGATCGACATGACGCGGCGCTTCTGGGTTGGCGTCGTGTTGAGCCTGCCGATCGCGTTTCTCGCCATGTCCGAAATGATTCCCGGGCAGCCGCTGCAGCGAAGTTTCTCACCGCGCCTGCTGAATTGGCTTCAGCTTCTACTCGCCGCTCCGGTGGTGCTCTGGGGTGGCTGGCCGTTTTTTCAGCGCGGCTGGACGTCCATCGTCAACCGCAGTCTCAACATGTTCACGCTCATCGCCATCGGTGTGGGCACGGCGTTCGTTTATAGTTTGGCGGCGACGCTTTTTCCCGACGTCTTTCCGCCATCGTTCCGCGGTCACGGCGGTGAAGTCGCCGTGTACTTCGATGCCGCGGCTGTGATTACCACCTTGGTGCTGCTCGGCCAGGTGTTAGAGTTGCGCGCACGCAGCAAAACCAGCAAGGCGATCAAAGCATTGTTAGGGCTGGCGCCTAAGACCGCGCGACTGCTGCGCGACGACGGCACCGAAACGGACGTGCCGCTCGAGCGCGTGCAAGTCGGTGACCGACTGCGCGTCCGCCCCGGCGAGAAAATTCCCGTGGACGGCATCGTGCTCGAAGGCACGACCTCGGTCGACGAATCGATGATCACCGGCGAGCCGATCCCGGTAGAAAAAACTAAAGGCAGCCGGGTAACCGGCGGGACGGTCAACGGCACGGGAAGCGTTGTGATGCGCGCTGAGCGCGTCGGCAGCGACACGCTTCTGGCGCAGATCGTTCGCATGGTCGCCGAAGCGCAGCGCAGCCGCGCGCCGATCCAGAAGCTCGCCGACGTCGTCGCCGGCTATTTCGTTCCCGCGGTGGTGCTGGTCGCTATTATCACTTTTATTGTCTGGGCGATGTTCGGGCCGGAACCGTCGATGGCGTATGGGTTGCTCAACGCCGTCGCCGTGTTGATCATCGCGTGCCCCTGCGCGCTCGGCTTGGCGACGCCGATGTCGATCATGGTCGGCACCGGACGCGGCGCGACAGCGGGCGTGCTGATCAAAAACGCCGAAGCATTGGAAGTTTTGGAAAAGGTCGACACGTTAGTGGTGGATAAAACCGGCACGCTCACCGAAGGTAAGCCGCGCTTGGCAGCGCTAGTGGCAGTGCCGGGACAAGGCGAGAATGAGATCCTGCGCCTCGCTGCAAGTTTGGAGCGCGGCAGCGAGCATCCGCTGGCAGCGGCGATCGTTGCGGGCGCCGAGAAGAAGGGCATCCAGCTCGCCGAGGCGCGCGACTTTCGCTCGATCACCGGGAAAGGCGTCGTCGGTGCCGTCGACGGCAAACAAGTGGCGCTCGGCAACCGGCGATTGTTGGAGGAATTGGATGTTGTTGCAAGCGACCTCGCAGTGCGATCGGAAGAGCTCAGGAAAGACGGCCAGACGGTGATGTTTGTTGTCGTTGATCGTTCGGTCGCCGGACTGATCGGTGTCGCCGATCCAGTCAAACCGTCCACCCCAGAAGCGATTCGCATGCTGCACGATGACGGAGTGAAAATCGTTATGCTGACGGGAGACAATCGGACCACGGCGGAAGCGGTGGCAAAAAAACTCGGCATCGATGAAATTCAGGCTGAAATTCTGCCGGAACAAAAAAGTGAAATCGTGAAGCGGCTACAATCCGAAGGCCATATCGTCGCGATGGCGGGTGATGGCGTCAACGACGCCCCGGCTCTGGCACAGGCTCATGTCGGTATTGCGATGGGCACGGGCACCGACGTGGCGATGGAAAGCGCCGGCGTAACTTTGGTCAAAGGCGATCTGCGCGGCATTGCCAAGGCGCGCCGATTGAGTCGTGCTACCATGAGTAATATCCGGCAGAATCTTTTCTTTGCGTTCATTTATAACGCGCTCGGAATTCCCGATCGCGGCCGGCGTGCTCTATCCGTTCTTCGGCGTGCTTCTGAGTCCAGTGATCGCCAGCGTCGCTATGACTTTCAGCTCCGTGTCGGTGATCAGCAACGCACTGCGATTGAACCGGTTGGAACTCTGACGATTTAACGGAGCGAAGCGATTGAACGGTTTAGACGACTTGGGGGCCGGCCTAGGCGGCGGAGCAAAGCAATTCGGGTCGTCCGCCCATGCATCGCGGCGATGTCGGGATGGTTCCGCTAGTGCGGAGTTTGAGATTTTCCCGGTAAGGTCTTAATAGGATGGGATGCTCAGAACCGCAAAGGCGCCAGATCCAAGCCGCACCGACGACCAAATCCGCCGACTCACGCTGATCAATTCGGTAATCGGCATTGCCATCGCTGGGATTTCTACTCGCGTATTCATGATCTCCGTGCCGACCTTGGCGGTGGCTTTGGAGACCGACATCCTGGGGATTTCTTGGGCGTTGATCGTTTATCAGATGGCCGGGATTGGCTTGGGCGTTGTCTGCGGCCGTCTCGGCGATATCTATGATCATCACAAGATGTACGGTTTCGGCATGGCCGTGATGGCGCTGGGCTCGCTTCTCTGCGCGCTTTCGCAGGATGTTTTTCAACTGATCCTGTTTCGTTTCGTGCAAGGCGTCGGCGGCGCGATGGTTCAGTCTTCCGGGCGCACGTTGGGGTTCAAGGCGATGCCGGCAGGCTCCGAGGGCAAGGCCCAGGGACTGATGGCCATGTCGCACCAGTTCGGCTTTTTTGTCGGTCCGCCGCTCGGGGGCCTGATCATCGACTGGATTCACTGGCGCGGCATTTTCTTTTTATTGTTTGTGCCGAGCCTGATTGGAATGGCGCTTTGCTACGTGACCGGACGCGCCGTTCAGGCAAGCAACGCGCGGCCACAGTCGATCGATTATCGAGGCGCGTTGCTTTTCCTCGGCCTGACGATTTTGGTCACGTTGCTGCTCGATCAAAAAATTGCCGAAGTGGTCGGCTCAGGCAGCCAGGTGCTCCTCGGCCTGGCTTTCCTGGGCGCGCTCTGGGGATTTATTTCCCATGAAAAGAAAATCCAAAGCCCCATGATCGATCTTTCATTTTTTTCGATTCCTACCTTTGGCTTCGGCTCGCTCGGTTTACTTTTGTGCTGTATCACGCAGGGCATGACGAGCTTCGTCACGCCTTTTTATTTGCAGGACGTGCTCAAGCTCTCACCGAGTTTTATCGGCATAATCTTTCTCGGTCCGTCGCTACTGAGTATGGTGCTCTCGCCCGTGAGCGGCGCGTTGACGGATCGGATCGGCGCGCGCTTTCTCTTGATCCTGGGCGTGCTTGTTCTGATGGCCGCTTTTCTCATCGGCGCCAATCTGCGTGCCGATTCGCATTGGCTATTGCCGAGCGTGCTGCTCGCGCTTACCGGCATCGGCTCGGCTTTCTTCAATACGCCGTCGCAGGCCGTAATGGTGAGCTCGCTTCCCAAAGAACATTGGGGTATCGCCGTCGGCATCATCAACGGGATTTTTGGTTTGGGACACATGCTCGGCATCTCGCTCAGCGGGATTTTTCTGACCTTGGCTTTCCGATTTTATTCCGGGGATCCGGGGACGACGCCCGACCCCGGTGATACTAAAGCGTTCGTCGGCTCGATGAACGTGACTTATCTCTTCGCCCTCGGTATCAGTCTCGTCCCGTTGTTGACCTCACTGAAGATGAAAAAGGCCATTTGACCGGCGCTCGACACACCGGCTTAATAGCCGCGCTGCCAGTCGATGACGTTTTCCAAAGGTTGGCTTTCCAGGTAGCGCGCCAGGTTTTCACAGAATAATTTGAGGCCGCCGTGCTCGGAGACGTCGGTGAGCGCCGAGACATGCGGTGTAATGACCACTCGCGCATCTGCCCAAAGGCGCGGGTCAGGCGCGCGCTCGAATTCGCCGTCGTAGACGTCCAGCGCGACGCCGCGTAGCTTGCCCTCCGTTAACGCTTGCAGCAGGGCTTCTTCGTCGATGATCTCGCCACGCGCGATATTGACCAAAACTGTTCCTGGTTTCATCGCGGCAAAAGCCGCGCGACCGATCAGATGATGGGTTTCTTTCGTCCACGGGCAACAAATGGCGATGAACTCGCTCTCGCGAAGCAGGTCGTGCAGACGATCGGCGGATTCAACTCGCGCGAAGCCGGGCGGGAGCGGCGCGCCCGCCGACGCGCGCCGGCGCGTGCCGATCACGCGCATGCCGGCCGCGGCGCAGAGGTTTGCCACCTCTTGGCCGATGCCGCCGGCGCCGACAATACATACGGTCTTATCCCTAACTATCATGGAATGGTAAGCTTGGTGATCGAATCTGCGGCGCTGTTTTTCTGCGTAGCTCAGGTGAAGCCCGCGAGCGAAATGGAGAAAGCTCGCCAGCACATACTCGGCCATGGGACGCCGATTGGTCAGCCCGCGCGAGGTGGTCACCAAAATATCCGAGCCCCAAAGATCGGTATCGAGAAAATTGCTGGCGCCGGCGGGAAGCTCGTGCACCCATTTCAAGCGAGGCGCGCGCGCTCGTAAATCTTTCAATGGCGGCCAGCCGGTTAACACGACCTCGGCCGACGCGAGCGCCTGATTGCGCTCCTCAAGACTTGACGCGGGAGATTTTCTGGCGCCGATGTAACGCTCAACAGTCCATTGCGGCCAGGTAGCGCGCAACTCCACATCGAACCAGCCCCGGGCATCGATGATCTTGATGCGCCGATCGATGCTTTGAATGCGCTGAAGCGCTTCGTCGGCGAGCTGCGGCATGAGCAAAACTTCCACGCTTTCCATCGTCCCAGATTACACTATAATTCGATCTGTGGGTTAGCGTCTCAAAGAGAATTCAACGCGGCCGATTCGAATGCGCTTGCCGGAAAGATCACCCCTATTTTAAGATATTTCAGGCATGGCAGGAGGGAGCAAGAACCCATGAATATTTATGCGTTCGACGTCGACGAGACGCTGGATGTTTCCGCGGGCCCAGTCAGTATAGCGAGTATCGACGAGGTTAAACGCCGCGGCGACATCGTCGGCCTGAACGGCAACTGGGCCGTCGTAGTACAAACGGTGCCGTTATGGCATCGTATTTTCAGCTTCATCGGCCCGATGGAAATGTCTAAAGAAATTTTTTTGAAGCAATTGAAAACTTATATTCGCGCCGACGACTACGTCATGGTCGGGAACATCAAGGGGATAAGCGGCGCATCCGATGATGAAGGAGCAGCTGGTTTGGCTGGTTGGCGGTTCATTAAAGAAAGCGACTTCGCGGCAGGTGTGCGTTGACTCACTCCGCGGCGATGGAGCGGAGGATGCGCGGTATTAGCTCAGTTGGCGTCCGCGTGATCCCATAGCTTTGCCCGGATGGGCGAGTCTGACGGGCTGTTCGATAATAAACAAGAGGTCAATGGCGATTCGCGAACAAAGATGGTCGGCCCCATTGATCGTTTTATTCGGACGCGCCCGAGAGTTATGCGATTTCGACCGCTACATAAATTGATTTCAAGAAATTTTGCGGTCAAATAGAGAGTCATCGAGATCACTATAGGTGATCTGACGAAATTGCATCTAAAAAGAGCTAAGCTGAAAATAGAGCGGACTGATAGGCGCGAAAAAAATCGGAAGCTATTATAGGAGGGCTCATGGCAATATTCGAATCGTTAGCCAATTCCTTAAAAATATTGGCGATCGGCGACCGGGTTAAGGTCACGCTGCGGCCCGAAACCGGTCGGTTTCCAAATCCGATGGAAGGACGTATCACGCGGAAAGACGACTCGGGAAATTTTTCCATCGAGTCCGAACAGGGCATCGTCCAAGTCAGCACCGGCGATATCCTTTCGGTCACCAAGCTTTCGCGCTGAGCTTTCAGTTTTCCACCCGTGGTTTCTTGCAAACACACCGCGCTCGAATTTTTGCCGGCGCGAAAGCGCACGCTGCGCTGTCGGCATTGCCATTTGACTCTCGACGGCGAGGAGTTGGGCGACGGCTATTGCCCGGAATGTTATGACCGGTCGGGCGAGCGCCGGTATGAATTCGACGAGCTGGAAGCGCTGGACGATGGCGCGGCCAAATATCGCTGCGAGGAGTGCGGCGCGATCATCACAAGTTCGTAGCGCGTTACGGCATCGTCATAAGCTCGAAAGGCTAAACGCATTGGAGCAGAGGGTGCTCGGTGCTACCAAGCCCGATACATGATTTCTAAAATTTGCCGGCGCGTCTCAGCCGTGTCGAGGCCGCGCGCGCGAAGCTCTGGGGCGCAGATGCGCTCGCAGAAGGCGATCATTGCTTGATTGACGATCATGGCCTTGCCGTTCATCGTCGGATGCCCGGTGCTTCTGCCGTGGCGCAAGAAAACCGTCTCTGCCGGATGATAAATCAGATCGTAGAATCGCGTGGGCGCCGGGACGCGTTCGGCCACCTTCAGTGACGCTTCATGGTTCGCTTCGATGCCGGCTCTCGCCGCTTCCGACCAGCGCTCAGCGAAATCGGGTTTTGCGGCATCCGCCTCCGCGAAAGCCGGCGGATGAGCCGGCGCCAACGCGGAGTAGGATTCGAGCAAAGTCGCCATGCCGTTGGATAATTTGCGCACACCGCCTTGGCCCTTGGTCGTGCTGTTGATGATCAATCCGGCATTGCGCGCCCAATCGCTCAGTTCCGCTTCATCGATGGCGATCGCTCGACGGCCGACTTTCTGAATCTCGCCGGCCAAGGAGCGCGCAGGCTCGGGCGTGCGGTTGCAAATGATTAGCTGTCCGCCCTCGAGCAAATCCGCGACATGAAACGCCACGGCGCGCGCCGAGCCGCCGGCGCCGAGCAGCAGCACGTTTAATTCTTTGAGCGACGCGACAAAATTTTCGTCGCGATCCGGCTGGCGCCGCAATAGACTTTCGACGAAACCCGCGCCGTCGGTATTATAGCCGACCAACCGGCCGTCGGCGCCGCGCGCGATCGTGTTGACCGCCTGAATGCGCCGGGCGCCGGGATCAAGCTCATCGAGAAAATCCATTACGCGAACTTTATGCGGCACGGTCACGTTGGCGCCTAAAAATTGTTCCGATGATTTTAAAGCTGCGAGTAGATCACCGACATGCGGGGCGTCGACATCGAACGGCAGATAGACGGCATTCAAGCCAAGCTGCTCGAACGCCGCGTTCCACAAAGCGGGACTCTTGGAATAATGCGACGGCGCATCGCCGATGATGCCGGTCAGCGAGCGGCGCTGAACGGCCGCGTCATCAAGCGAGTTCGATAGGTATTTTTGCAGCGCGGAGATTACGTCTAAGGATGCCATAGCGCGGATCCGTTAGCGGCCAGTAGTCGCACGGCAGCGGATTTTTGGCAACCGAAAGAAGAAAGCGCGGCGCGTCAGGCCGCTTTTTTGAGGGCGAATTTGCCGTCGGAAAAAACCAACTGCGTGTTTCGGCCGTCCAGTACGGTATCCATGGCAACGTCGCGGCCCCAGAGCTGGCTGACGTACCTCAATGTTTTCTCGGCGTATTCGAGCTGCAGGTCGCGCCCGTCGTGATGGTGCTTGAGCAACAGGGTGCGGCTGTTGGCGTAATCGGAATCCTCGACTTTGATGACCGGAATGGTCGCGGTGCCGACGTTTTGAATCAGCGTTTCTTTAATCTCGCGCCAGTTTTCTTTGTCGGCGACGCGGCTTACTACCTGGTCGTTGCCGCGACTTTTGTACTCAAATAGATTGAGTTCGCGGATCAGCTCCTCGGTCAGATAGCGTCGCAAAAACGAAGCGTCGCGCTCCACCTCGCGCACTTCGAACATTTTCTCCCGGCTGTTTTTCTTGCGCGGGCCGAATTCTTCGAGGTCGGTGGCGGTGGGATGGTCCCAACGCTTTTCGATGTCTTCCCAGATTTTCATGCCGACGTGATAGGGATTCAAGCTGCCCGGGCTCGGCCGCAGAACTTGAGTGTGGCGCACGATGAACTCTAGGTGCAATTCCTGGGGGAGTTCGAGAGTCTCGAGAATCCGTTTATGCCAGAAGCTCGCCCAACCTTCGTTCATGATTTTCGTTTCGATCTGCGGCACGAAGTACCGCGCCTCCTCATGGACGATGGTCAAGAGATCCTTTTCCCACTCGCTGAGCTGGCGGTTGTGGTCGCGGATGAAAATCAACAGGTCCTCGTCCGGATAGAGCGGCACCTTGTTCAGATCCGGCGCGGCCGTTTCCCGGCGCCGATGAATGTTGCTAAACGGATCGATCGGCGGCTCGGATTCCGCCATTTTCATTTTGAGCTCTTCGTCCGCCGTCAGTTTTTTGATCGCGAAATTACGCCGGCATTGCAAGGACAGCGCATGGGCGGCGTCCAGAACGGCTTCGACCTTTTCCAGGCCGATGCTCGGATCTTCAACGTAATGGCGCACGCGGTTGGCATGGCTCTTAAATGTTTCGGCGGTGTATTGGGCCCGAGTCGAGCGGAACGTGAAGTTATTTTTGAAAAAATCGTTGTGGCCATAAACGTGGGCGATCGTCAGCACCTGCAAGGCGAGGCTGTTGTCGCGCATGAGATAGGCGATCGATGGATTGGAGTTGATCACCATCTCGTAGGGCAGACCGCTGACGCCGTACTCGTACAAGGTCTTGAGCTTCTCGAAATTCTTGCCGTAGGACCAGTGCGGGTAATGGGAAGGCATGCCGGAGTAGACCATGTAGGAGAGCATGTCCTCATGGTCGCAAACTTCGAATTCTTGCGGGAAAGGATCGAGGCCGAAGCGCTCCACCAAGGGGATGATTTTGTCATTCCAACGTTCGAGATCTTCGATGTTGTATCCAGTGGCCATAGGGATGCGGTTATGCGGCGTCTTCGCGAGCGCGGTCCTTGCTCAGAAAAGTTTTGAAGGAATTCCAAATATCTTCTTTCTTTTGAATCTGCACGGTCTGGAAATTCGCTTCCTGGATCTGCGAAAAAAACGTGATCATGCTGCTGCCGTAATAGCCGGAGCCGAGCGGCTTGATCTCGCCGTAGCCGAAAAGGTTGGCGGTCTGCGTCAGCTCCTTGGCGGCCTTCAACGCGGCTTCATTGTCCGACTCGAAATTGTCGCCGTCGGAGCAGTGAAACACATAAACGTTCCACAAGGCCGGGTGGTAGCGCGCCTCGATGATTTCCAGCGCCTTGTTGTAACCGGACGAGATAAAAGTGCCGCCGGACTCGCCCTTGTGAAAGAATTCTTCCTCGGTCACCTCGTGCGCCTCGGTGTGGTGCGCGATGAAAACGATCTCGACGTTTTGATAGCGCGTGCAAAGAAACTGATAGAGAAGGAAAAAGAAACTGCGCGCCAGATATTTCTTCATCGTATCCATGGAGCCGGAAGTGTCCATGATGCAGAGCACGACCGCGTTGGATTCGTTGCGCGTGTCGGTGATCGTGTGATGGTAGCGCAGATCGTCTTCGTGAAAGGGAAAGCGCGCCGGCGGCGGAACACCCGGATGATGTTTGATCGAAGCTTTCTTGCGCTTGACGCGCGAACGCGCCGTGCGCTTTTTATCCAAACGCACACGAATGCCTTTGCGGCGGAACCCTTTCTGACGGAACTGGCGCTCGATCTCGATCTGGCGCAGCCGTTTTCGCTCGATGTCGGGCAGCTCCAAATCTTCGAACATCAAATCGATCAATTCATCCAGACTGACATCGGTCTCGTAGTAGTCGATGCCGGGCCGGTCGCCGGCCTGCTGGCCGCCTTTGCCGTCTTTACCCTGACCTAATACATCGCCGGGCTTGGGCTCGCCGTCGCCGCCCTGGCCGATGCCGGGAGCGTTCTCGCCGTAGATGAAGCGATACTCTTTGACGCCGCGAATGGGCACCTTGATGATTCGATTCCTGTCTTTGCCGATGATCGACTCTTCGGCGATGATGTCGGCGATGTTGTTGCGGATCGCCTCGCGCACCTTTTGGCGGTGGCGCAAACGATCGCCGGCACTGCGATCGCTGCGCTGAGCGGAGGATGAATTGTACGGGCGAAAGATGGTAGAGGCCACGGGATCACCTCAAAAGCGGCGCGATCACGGTTTGTCGTGGAACCGCCCTAATCTTTCCAGAGATTATTGGCCGCATACTTGAGCACCATATCGACGCAGCTCGGGCAATAGCCGTGATCGAGCAGGGTTTTCACCATAGCGTCGTATTTCTCCGACTGTTCCTCGTCGCGCATGCGGGATTTAGTGATGACCCGGCTCAAATCGCGCACCGAGGTGATCAGCTTTTTCTCGATCGCTTCTTTCAACGGCTCGTAGCTGCGATAATCGATCTTCTCGCCGCGCCGGTTGGCCGCCCACAGATAGGCGATCACTTCCTGGCGAAAGCCGTCCGCCGCGGAACCGATGATCGCGATCTGCTCTTCGATCGATTTCATGAATCCTTCGTCGGGCGCCAGCTCTTCTTTGGTGTTGCGGTCTTTGACCTTGCTCTTGTTGACATAGGCCTCGGCGTGATCGAGATAATTTTGAAACAGCGCTTCGGCTTGTTCCTGGTAGGAGTAAACAAAGGCGCGGGTGATTTCTTTTTCGAGAATCTCCAAATATTCCTTGTGCAAGGTGTCCTGCAAGAACTCCAGATACTGTTTTCGAGTATCGTCCGGCATGTCCGATTCCTTGACCATGTTAATAAAGGCTTCGCGCACGTTGATCGGATTGATGCAGTTGCCGGCGTGGTTGTCCGAGAGGGCGTTGTCCAGGGCCTTCATGATAAAGCGCGTGGAAATACCGGCCATGCCTTCGCGTTTGCTGCCGTCTCGCAGCTCCTGCACGTCGACTTTCTTGGTGCGGCCTTTTTCGATGACCTCCTCGCCGTTGTAAAGTTTGAGCTTCGTCATCAGGTCGCACTTGTTGGTCGGCTCGAGGCGCGAAAGAATCGCGAACATGGAGGCAACTTCCAACGTGTGCGGCGCGACGTGCGCGCGGAAATCGGAGTTGCGGATGATCTTTTGGTAGATCTTGACTTCTTCAGAGAGGCGCAGATTGTACGGCACGCGCACCACGACGATGCGGTCGAGAATCGCTTCGTTGGTATGATCCGCTTTAAACTTCTGCCACTCTGCTTCATTCGAGTGCGCCACGATCACCGTGTCGACGTAAACCAGGCCGTGGCGGCCCGGCGCCGGCACTACTTTTTCCTGAGTTGCGGTGATCATGCAGTGCAGGTATTCGATCTCGTTTTTAAACACCTCGATAAACTCGACGAGACCCCGGTTGCCGATGTTGAGCGCGCCGTTCAATTCCAACACTCGGGGATCGCCCTCGGAGTAAAGATCCAATTTGGAAATATCCTCGCTGCCGATCAGCACGGAGGTGTCCTGGTTGTTCGGATCGACGGGCGGTACCACGCCGATGCCGACGCGCGAGCGTTTGGAGAATTCGGCCGTGCAAACCGGGAACTCCTCGTACTTGCCGGCGTACTCGTGAACCAGCTTGTAGCGACAGACCGGACAGAGATCGCCCTCGATGTGAACGCCGAGCATTTTTTCAAACTCTTTGCGCAGATGGCGCGGAATCAGATGCAACGGCTCCTCGAACATCGGGCAACCTTCGATGGCGTAAAACGGCTCGCTTTCCTCGAGGCCGCGGTGAAGCTTTTCCACCAGTGAACTTTTGCCGGAGCCAACCGGTCCCATCAAGTAGAGGACCTGGCGGCTTTCCTCGCCTTTGAGCGAGGCGGCATGAAAGTAGCGCACGATTTGCGAAACGGTTTTCTCGATGCCGAAGAACTCGTCGCTAAAAAAATCGAAGAGCTTGATCGACTCATCTTTGTAAAGCCGTTTGACGTGCGGGTCGCTGTTCTCATGAATGTCGCGCACGCCCCGCTTCATGATCGTATCGTACGTCCGCGCATGGGAGAGCTTGGCTATCGTTGGATCGGCTTTCACCTTTTCCAGGTAGCCGAGCAGGTTGCCGCGCCACGAACGCGATTGATGCATGTCGCGATCTTTCTTGATGAGAGCTTCGAATTCCTTATTGTCCATTGGAGCAGCCTCCCTTTATCATCATGCGATAGCCGATGGTTGGTGTAAATGCCCCGTGGCGGAAACTCAAAAGAATGGGATGTAGTAGGGGATAAATGCTTGCTACGAAATGCGAAGCTGGCGCGGGCGATGTTTTAAAGTCGTGCATCACCTTGCGCAAGCAAACTGCCAAGAGACGAATGCAAAAGGGGGGATCACGGGTGCCGAGAACCGGTTGTATTTCAAGGCTTGCATTCGACCTCCTTCAAATTGCCTGGTCGGGCAGCCACGCGCCTCTTCGAAAGTTAACACACAGGGTCTTCAGTTCACAGCCTCAACGACTCTATTGCACCCCAAATTGACGCCGAAGTCAAGAAAATTCAATCCTTTGCGCTAGGCGCTTTTTCCGTGAAGAAAAGCGGCGCCGGTTATCATGCGCCCGTTTGTCTGTTAGACTAAGCAGCCGTGAAGCGGCATGAGTTGAACAATTGACTGACGAGGTTGCTTGATTTCTGATGAGACAAGAAGCACTGCAGATCGAACCTGGGCTCAGATGGTACGCAATTCAAACCAAAGTCAATCGCGAAAAGGACGTTGAAAAGCGGTTGACCGATTTTCGTTTGGAAGTGTTCTTACCGTGGATGCGCACGCGGCGGCGAATCGGCAGCCGGTTTCATTGGGTGCTGGCGCCGCTATTTCCCGGCTACGTGTTCTGCCGTCTCGACATGGTGACTTCTGGCAAAGCGGCGCGCTACTCTCCCGGAGTGAAGGATTTTCTCACTTTCGGTAGCCGCATTGCTGAAGTCGGCGAAAATATCATCGAAGGGTTGCGCCAACGTTGTCCGGGCGGAGTCGCGGAGATCGATCCCGTCAACGCCAAGCCCGGCGATACCGTGCGCATCAATGAGGGCCCATTCTCAGGCCTCGAGGCGGTGTTCGAGCAAAAGCTAAAGGGCAGCGAGCGCGTCGCCGTACTGTTGGAGATCCTCGGCCGTCAAACCCGGATCGTCTTGCCGAGCGAGACCATCGCCAAGATTTAGCTTGCCGGTTTCGCAACTTTGTCAGCCAGTCGGATTCGCGCCCGGTGCGCATTCGCTGCTTTCATTCAAGCTTGTCCTCGGGCGCGTGCTTGTCATCGCTGACTTCTCCTACATTAGCTTACCTTGACAGTCTTCGAGCGGCCTTATAAAGGCCTGATGTCGAGAGCTCGCGCTGGAGGGACATTCCATGGGTCATCACACCTGGCAAAGATACTCGCTGCTTCTATTGACCGGCCTATTTGGCTTCCTTCTCATCGGCGAATCGTTTCTCTCCTCCAGCCGCTGGATCAATCAACCCTTCCCAGGATTCTTCGTCCATGAAAATCTCACCGTCGGTCCCTACTTCGTGCCCGGTTGGACGGGCTCCAATGCCGGGCTGCAATCCTTGGATCGCATCGTCGGCGTAGCGGGTCGCCCACTGCGCGATCGCGCCGCGCTTTATGATCTCGTACGTCGAAGTCCGGTGGGTAGCGCCATTCCTTACCAAGTGATCCGCGATGCACAATTGCGCGACTATACCGTAGCGACGATGACTTTTAGTTTTCGTGACTGGCTATTGAGCTTCGGTGTTTACATCATCATTGGCTTAGCATTTCTGCTGATCGGCGTGGCTCCTTATTTTTACCGTGCGTCATCCCCGGTGGCGCTGCCGCTCTGCTTCATGGTCTTGGCGGTTTTCGTTTGGTTTCAGACCACGTTTGATTTCATGACCGAAGCGATGCTGCCGAAGGAGCTACGCATCTTCGCATTGGCGCTCACGCCGAGTGCGGCCATCCATTTGGCACTGATGCTGCGAAGCGGCAGCGCGCACGGATTGCTTCGGCCCCGCTTCATCGCGCTTATCTACGGCGTCGGCCTGGCACTGGGGTTCCTGAACAGCATGACTTATTTCGGCCCGCCCGAGATCTGGATCCACAATTTTCGCGCCGGTTATGTTTACGTCTGCATCGGCGCCGCAAGTTTTCTGTTGATTACCGGAAACGCTCTACGCCGCAGCGAATCGGACTTAGACCGGTCGCGTTTGCGCGTCATGTTTGTCGGCGCGCTTTTGGGATTTATGCTTCCGGCGCTGATGACGGTGCTCACGAGCACGTATCAAATTCAGATTCCGTACAATCTCGCGCTGATTCCGACGATCTTTTTTCCCATTTCGGTGGCGTATGCCTTGCTGAAATACAGTCTCTTCGATCTCGGCAATGCCCTGCGGGTCGGCTTGAGCCGCATCGCCCTGTTAGGCTTGTTGGTAGCGATCTACGCAGTCATCGCATTTTTAGTCGCGCCGTGGATCGGCGCTTACGCCAAAGACCCGCTGGTGCCGATCTTTTTCTCTATTCTCGTCGTCGCCCTGTTCAATCCGCTGCTGCGTTGGTTGGAAGGAGTGGTCGATCGTTATATTTTTCGCCAGGATTACGATCCTGCGCGGGTCCAAGCGGAAATCAGTCTTTATCTGCGCAGCCTCGACTCGGCCGCTTCATTGGCCAAGGGGTTTATCGATCGGGTCACGGCGCCGCTTGGGATCGTGAGTGCGGTGATCGTTTATCGAGCTAAAGAAGCCGCCGAGTACATGATCGTGGCCAACGAGGCGATGGCACCGAGGATCGACACGATTTCGGCCGAAACCGGGAGCCTTGTCGAAATTTGGCCTGCCGCAGACTATCGGGCCGTGGCCCGCGCCGAAGTGACGACCCATCCGCGTTATCGTGAAAGCCGAGAGCGGGTGCTGGAAATTTTTCAGCATTGGAATGCCGAGCTGTTGCTACCGCTCGTATACGAACGGCAAGTCCGGGGCGCGGTGGCATTCGGTGCGAAGCGCTCGGGTCACGAGTACAGCGCCGAAGATTTCCGTCTGTTGGCGACGCTCACCGACCAATTGGCGTTGTCGCTAGAAAACGGCCGGCTCTATGAGGAATCGATCCAGGCTTATCAACGGGTCGAAAACAGCAATCGGAAACTGATCGAAATGGACCGCGTGAAGAAAGACTTTGTCGCCAACATCTGCCATGAGCTGCGCACCCCGGTAAGCACGATCATCGGCTTTAGCGAGATTTTGCGCGATTTGGATTTGACCGGCGGCGCGCGCGATATCCTTATTCGGCTTGTCAACAACAGCCAGGAGCTGTCGAATCTGATGGACAATTTGATGAACTTTTCGCGCATGGAAGCCGACGGGCCGTCGGCGCAATTCGAGATCGTCAAGCTCAGAGAAATATGGACCGGCTTGGAAATGATGACGCAGCGGCTCATTCGCGAGCGGCCCATTCAGTTCGGCATTCACGTCGAATCCGCCATCGACACCATCGAAAGCGACGGGCAGAAGCTGCAACAGATTTTGGTGCAGCTTTTGACCAACGCGCTCAAGTTTACGGAAAAGGGTAAGATCGATCTATCGATCCGCGAAATCAGCGAAGGCGGCGGCGAGTTTTTGGAAATAGCCGTCGCCGATACTGGCATCGGCATCAAGCGCGAAGATCAAGATATTATCTTCGAAGATTTTCGCCAGCTCGACGGCTCCTCGACGCGCCACTACGGCGGTACCGGCTTGGGGCTCGGTCTTTGCCGCAAGCTGGCGTCGGCGCTCGGTGGTGAAATTCGCCTGTCGAGCGAGTTGGGCGTAGGCAGCGTATTCAAGCTGCTCGTGCCGGTCCGATCGTCTTTGACGGAGCAAAAGATGACGCCGTCGATGTCGTCTTTGTTACAGTGAATCTCATGCGCCAATGTGTTAGTGTCGAGCCATCTTCAGGGAAGGTAGGTCACGAAGATTATGCCACAATTGCGCCAGTTGGTTATCGCGGCTGAAGATCCCGGACGGCTCGCGGCTTTTTATCAGGAAGTCTTCGAGCTCGAAAAAATCGAGGAAGCAAAAGGCGCGGTGTTTCTTTCGGACGGAGCTTTTAATCTGGCGCTGGTTCCGGAAGCGGAGCCGCACAAGCAAGGTTTGAAGCATCTGAGCTTCGAGACCGTCCGCGTCGAATCCTTGGGAAAAAAGTTGGTCCAGGCTGGCGCTCAGGAATCGGAATTGATTCAGGTCGACGCGATCACCGGCGTGGAATTTGAGCTGCGCGATCCCGACGGTAACACGGTCGGTGTTTGCCGGCGCGCTTTCGACGTCGCCTACGAGCAGCGCCCCGTGCCGATCCGCCACATCGCTCTGTACACCCCCGATCCGCAGCGCATGGCAGATTACTACTGCAAGGTTCTCGATATGAAAGAGGTGGAAAAAACCGACCGCTCTTCGATCTTCGTTTCCGACGGCTATTTCAACTTGGCGCTTTTATATCAGCGCAAGGAAGAGCCGATAGGGCTCAATCATTTCGGCTTTCACGTCAAAAGCAACGAAGAAATGCAAGCGCGCGCCGAAAAGGCCGGCGTGCGCCGCGGCGCGGCACGTCCGGAACGGATTCCTTTCGCCGAATATCGCGTCCACGATCCCGAAGGCAACGGTATCGATATCTCGCAGAAGGGTTGGCGGGTCTAAGCGGCTAGCCCAAGTCCGAGGATCGAGAATCGAAGATCGACGATGGCATTAATCTACATGAACAGCGAAGAGTTTCTCAACGAAATACTCGCGCCGGTGCGCGAGTTTTGCCATTCGCTCGACGCTAATCCACCGGCTTACAGTTACATTCCGCTGCGCTCGGATGAGGAACGCATTCGCGTCATGCAGAGCCGATTGTTTAACGAGCTGCGCGCTGCCGATTTATTCGGCACTTGGCTCAAGACGACGCCGGAGATCGATGTCAAAGCGACGATGGCGGAGTCGGCGCACGAGGAAATGGTGCATGCGCAGTTGCTGACCAAACGGATTTGCGATCTTGGCGCCGAGCCATTCGACTACAAGCCTTTGCCGGCGCAGATTGCTATGTTCAATGCGATGGAAGGACTGAACGACACCTGCGAGCGTGTCGCCGGCTTGTCGCTAGCGGGTGAAACCGTCGCCAATTACCTCATTCAAATGTGTCTAAAGTCGCCTGACGTTCCCGAGTGGATCAAGCAGCCGTATCGCAAGATCACCGAGGACGAAGAAGGTCACGGCAGCGTGCCGCAGATATTTCTCAAACGCTATGCGACCACCGAAGACCGCCAGGACCGGGTGCGCCGCGCGGTGGCGATGCGCATGGTCCTGTTCCGTGAGTATCTCGCCAGCTTGGATCGCTGGTCGATGGGTCAGGATCGCTGGTAGGTTGTTGGCGGCATTTTTTCCATCGAGTTCGTGAACCGGCAACGCCGCCGAACCGTCGTTGCGTATGAGCGGTTTGCACCTGCCGAATCTCGCCGATTTTTGTTGAACAAACTGTGACATATTCGTAATATCCGGGCCGACTCTCAAGGAGGGCAAATGAAGATATTGTTTTTCGATGATTTCAAACTCGGCGTGTTGAACGGCGATACCGTCATTGACGTGTCGCGACTCGTGCAGGACATCCCGCACACCGGGCCGCATAACTTGATCAGCGGGCTGATCGAACGCTTCGGCGACTACCGCGGCGCGTTGGAGAAGGCTGCCACCGCCGGCAACGGGGTTCCGCTTAAGAGCGTGCGCCTCCGGCCGCCGTTGCCCAAGCCGGTCAACATCGACTGCATGGCGGTGAACTATATGGAAGACGGCACGCGCAAGGAGCCGGCGCCGATCAACGCTTTTCACAAGTCGCCGAACTGCGTCATCGGCGATGGCGACACGATGGTGTTGCCCGACGTGCCGGCCGCCATCTTCGAGGGCGAAGCGGAGCTCGCGCTGGTGATCGGCAAGCGCGCCGACAACGTGCCCGCGGCCAAAGCGATGGAATATGTTTTCGGTTACGTCAATTTCATCGACGGCTCCGCGCGCGGTCTGCCGCCCGCCGGCAACACGTTCTATCAGATGAAATCGCGCGCCACCTTCGGACCCATGGGGCCGTACCTCGTCACCGCCGACGAAATTAAAGACCCGCTCAATCTTCAGGTGCGGCTCTGGAACAACGGCGCGCTGATGCAGAACTACAACACCAGCGACATGGCGCACAAAATCCCACGCTGCATCGAGTGGGTGAGCTCCATTCATCCGCTCGAGCCGGGCGACGTACTTGCGTGCGGCACCAATCATCGCGGCCTCAATCCATTTCAGGATGGTGACCTCGTCGAGCTCGAAACCGAACCGCTTGGCCGACTACACGTGAAAATTCGCGACGATCTCAAACGCGCTTGGGCGAGAGAGACACGGCTTCAGCGCCAGGAGAAAGGCTTGGAGGGTTTTACGCCGCAACTTACGGGGAAATACGCGAAAGCATAGCAGCCGTTCAAAGCGTTCAGGTTGCTTCATCGCTTCCCGCCGTAAACTCACCCTCTTTATTTTTCTGCGTTGCTGGTGAGGAAAAAAATGGAGCCTGAACAACTTGAACTTTAGTCTTGGATACGGAGGCGATATGGCCCAAGCGACTCGAATACTTCTCATCGCCATTCTTGGAATGACGTTCGTTTCACGAGCGAGTTATGCAGCCGAAGTCGACCGCGCCGCGGTAGATTTCAAAACTCCGTCGGAAATTAAGTGGGTGAGGAACGCCGCGGGGACCAATGAGTCCGCAGTTCTGTTCGGCGACCCGAGCAAGCCGGGGCCGTACGTGGTGCGGCTCAAGTGGTTGCCCGGCAACATGAGCCGGCCGCACTTCCATCCCAACGATCGTTTCTTTGTCGTGTTGTCCGGCACTTGGTGGGTGGGCACCGGCGAGAAATTTGATCCGGATAACACCGTGCCGATGCCTGCGGGCAGTTACGTCATCCATTACGGCGGCAAAATTCACTACGACGGCGCAAAGAATGAAGAGGCCGTTATCCAAGTCTGGGGCGTGGGACCGGCGACTTCCACGCCCGCGGAAAAGCGTTGAGTGAGGCGGCAAAATTTTGTTACGGCAAAAATAAATTGAAATTGAATAAGGAGACGCAGTGAAAACAGCAATCGTCGGAAAAATGACGCAGACGAAAAATCAGAGAAACCGATAAATCCCAGATCGATCAACCGGAAGATTTGGGCAAACCGCAAATGAAATGGGGCAGCGATGTCGTCGCCGAAGTCACACGCCGGCTCGACCTCAAATATATCGCGCTCGTGCCCGGCGCCAGCTATCGCGGTTTTCACGACAGCATCGTCAACTATCTCGGCAACCGTAATCCCCAGATGGTCATTTGCCTGCACGAAGAGCATGCGGTCTCGATCGCCGATGGTTACGGCAAGGTGACGGAGGAGCCGATGGCCGTGGCGCTGCACTCCAACGTCGGCCTCATGCACGCGACCATGCCGATCTTCAACGCCTGGTGCGACCGCACGCCGATGATCATCTTCGGCGCCACCGGCCCGGTCGACGCGCATCGGCGCCGTCCGTGGATCGACTGGATTCATACGTCGAAGGATCAAGCGTCGATGATCCGCAATTATACCAAGTGGGACGATCAGCCGGCCTCGCCGCAAGCAGCGGTCGAATCGGTGCTGCGCGCCAACCAGATCACACGCAGCGCACCTTATGGGCCGGTTTACATTTGCCTCGATGCGGGTCTGCAGGAGTCGCCGCTCACCGAGGAAGTTTCGGTTCCCGATCCAGCGCGTTTCGCGCCGGCGCCTTCGCCCGCCGTGCCGCATGCCAGTGTCCTCAAGGCTTTGAAAGCGATCGACAAGGCAAAGTTTCCGTTGATCCTCATGGGGCGCGTCTCGCGCAAGCAGGCGGATTGGGATCGCCGCGTGCGCTTTGCCGAAGTGATCGGCGCCGCCGTCATGACCAGCAGCAACGATGCGGCGTCCTTCCCGACGACTCATCCCTTGCACCTTGCTGCGCCGTGTTTGCGTCCGAGCAAAGCTGCGACGGCGCTGATCGAAAAGGCGGACCTGATCCTCAGTATGGATTGGCTCGATCTCGCCGGCGTATTTCGCCTCGCTCTTGGCACAGCGCAAACGCAGGAGCCCGCCGACAAAACGATTGTCCACTGTTCGGTCGATAGTTATCGCACGAATGGGTGGAGCATGGACCACCAAGCGCTGCCGGCGGTCGATATTCCTATCCACGCCGAGCCCGATCAATTCATTGCGCAGATGCTCGAGGAACTGGATTCCCGCAAGAGCGCTGAAGGTCAAACCACGCCCGGAGATGAAGAACATCACTCATTGGAACGACGCGCTGAACGGCAAGTCGGCAAAGATGAGCGGAAAGCCGATGACGCTGTGGGATATGGCGATGACGGTGCGCGAATTCGCCAAAAAACGTCCGATGACTTTCGCTCGCCTGCCGCTCGGCTGGCCGGGCGAGGCCTATGAATTGGACGGGCCCTTGTCGTTCATGGGTAACGACGGCGGCGGTGCCGTTGGCACCGGGCCGGGACATACGATCGGCGCAGCGTTAGCCCTCAAGGGCAGCGATCGGCTGACCATCGGTGTCATCGGCGACGGCGATTATCTGATGGGCGTGAACGCGCTCTGGACCGCGGCCCACTTTGAGATTCCAGTGATGATCGTGGCCGCCGACAATCGCTCGTACTTTAACGATGAAATGCATCAGGAACGGGTCGCGCAAATGCGTAGCCGGCCGGCGCAGAATCGCTGGATCGGTCAACGCATCGATGATCCGCGCGTCGATTTGGTTGCCATGGCGCGCGCCCAAGGTTTTGACAGCGAGGCTCCGGTTTCGACGACCGAGGCGTTGGCGAAAGCGCTCAAGAGAGGCGCGGAGATCGTCGCCAAAGGCGGACGGTATTTCATCGATTCAGTCATTGAGCCGGGCTACGCCGACAGCGGTCCGGATCAACGGGCCGGCAATAAGAAGAAGAGTTAGTAGGCTTGGCGTCGATTTCTCATGATGAGATCTTTAATCAAACATCCAAGCAAAACCTTCGCGATCCTTCTTATAAAGCTCGTCGTGTTATTGGCTCTGATGAGCTTCGCTCATGAAGCGATTGCTCAAGAGACCAGGCGCGTCCGCTTCGCGGTGACCAACCCGCCGCATTTCTTGCCGATATGGCTCGCCAAAGACACGGGGATTTTTTCCAAGCACGGATTGGATGTCGAGGTTATCTTCATGCGCGGCGGCGCGCTGATCACGATGGGTATTCTCAGCGGAGAATTGCAGTTGTCCGGCGTCGGCGCGGAGTCGGTGGTAGCGGCGAAAGTCGAAGGCGGCGACGCGGTGCTGTTGGCATGCCCGCTGGATACCGATCTGGTCTATTTGATCGGCCGGCCCGATATCAAGACGCCTGAGCAACTCAAAGGAAAATCGACCGCGGTTACGCGTCTGGGTTCGAGTATTCACTTCTATCTGCGCGCGGCCTTGAAATATCTCGGCATGGACGCCGACAAAGACATGACGATTCTGCAACTGGGCGGCGGTCCTGAAATCGCCGCGGCTTTGGAGAGCGGCAGGATCGCCGCCGGCATTCTGACGATCCGTTATGCCTTGCCGTTTTTGCAGCGCGGCTGGCCGGTGCTGATCGATCTTTCGAAAACCGATCTCAAATATCCGCCGTCATGCGTCGGCAGCAGCCGCGCGTTCGTGCGCAAGAATCCCAACACCGTGGAGCGATTCTTGAAAGCCTACACGGAGGCGATTTATGTGATCAAAACCGATCTTGCTCTGGCTAAGCGGATCTACGCCAAGGAATATCGCGAGTCCGATCCCGCGGTAGTCGATAAAGTCGTGACCGTCTATGCCGGACTCTTCAAATCAATCCCGACTGTTCCTGCCAGCGGACTCGAGACCGTCATTCGCGAACAAGCGGCGCGCAAGCCATTTCCGAGCGATGCGTTCCGTCAACCGGATTTCTACAAAGATGATGCGCCGTTGCAAAAGATCGTCAAGGAAGGTTGGATCGAACGATTGCGCAGGTGATGCGCCGCGCGACAAAGGAGGATAACCATGCAGATCGAGCTCAATTATCCCGACCCGGTTCCAGTAAAGCTGGAGCCGGCAAAAACGATGCTGTTGATCGTTGATATGGAGAATGAAGATCTCCATCCGACGGGAAAGCGCTACATGGGAGAAGCGGCGGCGCAGATCATTCCCGCCATCGCTGCATTGCGCCAACGGATAAAACAGGCCGGCGGCTTGGTGGTCCACACCCAGTCCGTGCGCAAACCGGACGCGTTGGAGTTTACGCTTTTCAAAAACGTCGTCCGCAAAGTGGAAGGAACCTGGGGCGCGGAGTTCATCGACGAGCTCAAGCCGCAACCGGGCGAACCGGTCGTCGTCAAATACACGCACGACTGCTTTTATCGAACTGATATGGAGTCGCTCCTGGAGCGGTTGCGATTGCGGCCGGGCGAAGGCCGCATCATCGTCACCGGGATCGCGACCCGCGGCTGCGTGCAATGCGCCGTGACGGGTTTCAGCATCCGAGATTTCTATGTTTACGTACCCGTCGATTGTACGACGCAAAGAGACGAGAAAGAAAAATTGCAGGCGTTCTCTCTCTTTGGCAGCTTCGGCTATCGCTACAACGTCACGGTCACCCGTTCCGATTTGATTCAATTCTAAGCACGCAACGACGAGGGTGACCGAGGTCTCCGCATATCTCTCCACTGTCGAGATCCCGAGCCTCATACAGGCGTACGAATGACCTATGAAATTGCGGCTGCTTGAATCGCTTTTTATTCTCCTCGCTGTTCTTGTTTCCGATCATTTGCTCGTCCATGCCGCGGCTCCGCTCGTCAAAGTTCTCGTAACGACCGGCTCGGCGAGTGAACGGGAAGGGGCGCTGTATGTCGCCCAAGACCAGGGATTTTTTCGCCGGTATGGTGTCGATCTCACCCTGGTGCAAGCGCGCAACGGTCCCGTCGGCATGGCGGCGCTCAGTTCCGGTGAGTCGTTCATGCATTGGGGCTCGGTGTCGGGAGCTAACTTGGGCGCGATTTCCGAGGGCGCCGACTTGGTTTTTGTCGCTGGATTTATCAATCGCTTGACCGGAGTTTTTGCCGCCAACCCGAAAATAAAGAGCCCAACGGATCTGAGAGGCAAGAGTCTAGGGGTCAACAGCCTGAGCGGCGGCACCTGGATTTTTACCATGCTGACGCTTGATCACTGGGGACTTTCGCCGGAGCGGGATAAGATCCAGATGCGCGGACTAGGGGACAGTTCGATCGTCTCGCAAGCGCTGTTAGCCGGAAATATTGACGCGGCCTATTTGAGTTACTCCTTTGCCAAGGTGGTCGAGAACAAAGGCTTCCGTGTGCTCGCGGATTTACAGAAATTGCCGATCGCCTATCAGGGCACGGGAATCGTCACACGGCGGAGCACGATCGCGTCTTCGGCTGCGACTCTAGAAAATGTGATTAGAGGCTTGCTCGACGGCGTCGCTTTCATTCGCAATCCGGAAAATAAGTCACAGGTCGTGAGAAGCCTGGCCAAAGGTCTGCGCTTGAAACGCATCGAAGACGCCGAAGAAGGATATCAAAGCATGCTGGGCCTTTACGAAAGAAAAATCTTTCCGAGCGTCGACGGCGTGCGCAACGTCATCCGCCTCCTCGGTGCCGGTAACGAAAAGATCCGCCGCCTCAAAGCAGAGGAATTGGTGGACGACAGCGTTGTAAAAAAATTGGAAAGGGAAGGGCGGTTCTAGTCTTGTCTTAAACGTTTCCTTAGTTAGTATCAGAAATCAGGCTCCCTGCGTCTCAATTAGCGGCCCGTTAAAGGATGGCGAGTCGGCGCCTTCGCCCGACCGATCTTTCGAAAAGTCTTTCCTCTTTGTTCATTGTTCTATATACCTAGGCTCCGGTTCGAGGGAATATTCACTCATGAAAAAAGGCACGCTCATACTTGCGGCGTCGATCGTTGCGGTGTTGGTGGGGTTCTTCGTATTCAGCCGTTTCTTCGTCGACCTGTTGTGGTTCAGCTCGTTGGGATTCCGCGCCGTCTTCACGACCACTTGGCTCACGGCGCTCGGGGTATTTGTCGTCGCCACCGGGCTTTCGTCCGCAATTCTACTGCTCAATGGTTTCATCGCCGCGCGAGCGACTCCGGCCGGACGGCGTCGACAGCCAAGCTTCAGAGTTATCGGTCGCGGTACCCAAGGGATGCCTGAGATCATTGAGCTTTCCTTGGACAAGCTGCCATGGCGACTGATCATTGCCGGGGTCGCTTTGCTCGTCGGCTTGTTCATCGGTTTTGCCCAGATGGACAACTGGGACACGCTTCTCAAATGGTTTTATGCCGTTCCGTTTGGGCGGACTGACCCGCTGTTCGGGATGGATCTCGGCTTCTATGTATTTTCACTTCCCTTCTACGAGTTGATCCGGGATTGGGCGTTGCTGATTATTTTTCTGAGCGCTGCGGCCGCCGCTGCGATCTACCTACTGCGCGGCGACATCGTTTATCAGCAGACGGGATTTCCTGTCCTCAGCGCAGCGGTGATCCGTCACCTTTCCGCGCTGCTGGCGCTATTTTTTCTCGTCAAAGCCGGCGGCTATATTCTGCAGCGTTATGATTTGCTGACCAGCAATAACGGCATCGTCTTCGGCGCCGCCTATACCGACGTCCACCTGCGCTTGCCGTTGTTGATCGCCCTAGCCGCCGTGTCGCTCATTGCCGCCGTCGGATGTGTGTACAACATTTGGTTGGCCGGCATCCGCCTGCCCATTGCGGCTGCGGTCCTGGTCTTCGCCGTGTCGATTGTGCAGACGATCGTGCCCGGTCTGTTTCAAAGCTATTGGGTCAAGCCGGACGAATTAAAGCTGGAGTCGCGCTATATTGCCAGCAACATCGAATTCACCCGTTATGGTTTTGGTCTCGATAACATCACCAGCGCGCCGTTCCCGGCAAAAGGAAAACTTACACCGGAGGTCGTCGCGGCCAATCAAGCGACGATCCAGAATATTCGCTGGTGGGACCCGCGCCCGCTATTGGATACCTACCGGCAGTTGCAAGAGATCCGTCTCTACTACGACTTTCACGACATCGACGTCGATCGTTACGTGATCGAGGGGAGCTACCGGCAAGTCTTGCTGTCCGCCCGCGAGTTGAATCAGTCGAAACTGCCGGCCGACGCGCAGACCTGGATCAATCAGCGCTTTAAATTCACCCACGGCAACGGCATCGCGATGAATCCGGTGAATCGCTTCGATAACGAAGGACTGCCGGTTTTTTACGTTAAAGACATTCCCCCTGTGGGTCCGCCCGAGCTCAAGATCGACCGCCCGGAGATCTATTTCGGCGAAGAGACCAGAAATTATGTGGTGGTCGGCGGCGACACCAAAGAATTCGATTACGCGCAGGGTCAGGAAAATGTCTACAACGTTTACCAAGGCCGCGACGGCGTGTCCTTGGGCAGTCTGTGGCGACGCGCGTTGTTTGCCTGGTCGTTTGGCGATTTCAAGCTGCTTATCAGCGACAACGTCACCGCGTCGAGCAAGATTCTCTTTCGGCGCCTGATTCAGGAGCGCATCCGGAGAATCGCGCCCTTTCTCCGTCTCGATCGCGATCCCTATCTGGTCGTCAACGACGGGCGCTTGATCTGGTTGCAGGACGCTTACACGATCAGCGACTCACTGCCGTACTCTCAGCTCAGCCGTCCCGGCAACATCAACTATATACGCAACTCGGTAAAGATCGCGGTCGATGCCTACGACGGCAACCCGGTTTTTTATATTGCCGACCCGAAAGATCCGATCGTGCTCACCTACCAGCGCATCTTTCCGACGCTGTTTCAGCCGATGGATTCGATGCCGGCTACGTTGCGCAAACACATCCGCTACCCGGAAGATCTTTTTTATCATTCAAGCCAGCGTCCACGGCACCTATCACATGAAGGACCCGGAGGTGTTCTACAACAAAGAAGATCTGTGGAACTTTCCGAGGGAAAGCCACAAAGGGCAAACCGGCACAATGCAGCCGTATTATACGATTATGCGCTTGCCCGGGGAGCCGCGCGAAGAATTTATCTTAATGGTGCCGATGGTGCCCAACAATCGCGACAACATGATCGCCTGGCTGGCGGCGCGTTGCGACGGTGAGCACTACGGCAAGGTGATCGAGTTTACTTTTTCCAAGGAAAAACTCATTTACGGCCCGGCGCAGATCGAAGCGCGCATCGATCAGGACACGACGATCTCTCAGCAGCTTTCACTTTGGAATCAAACCGGCTCCCGCGTGATTCGCGGCAATCTCTTGGCGATTCCGATCGATGACACACTTGCTCTATGTCGAGCCTTTATATTTGAGCGCCGAAAGCCGGCAGTTGCCGGAGCTCAAGCGCCTGATCGCTTCCACCGGCGATCGTGTCGTCATGGCGCAGACTGTCGAGAGTTTGCTGGCCGCGTTGGTCACACCGGAAGAGAAGGCAGCACCCCCCGTCGTCACGTCGACCTCCGCGCCGCCGCCTGGAATCCGCGCAAACGAATCACCTCCTTCCGGCGCCAACGCGGAAGCGCTCAATCATTACCGCCGCGCCTTCGAGGCGCTGAACAAAGGCGACTGGCGCACGTTTGGCGCGGAAATGGACGCGATGCAGAAAGCGTTGCAAAGCGCCCCGGCAAAATCGCCGCCATAACGAAGATGAGCGATATATGCACAGATGAATAAAGCCGCTGTCCGACCTGCGCTTGCGCGCAGCCCGATTTTTCTCCGGGCGCGGCTTATTCTCTGCGCGAGTTCATGGCGGACCACTTTGGCAAGTCAGAGACAGAGAGTTGAGAGTTTGTCGCTTTAGCATCGAGGAGGGTTAACCGTGAAGATCATGGTATCTGGGCTGCTGATTCTCATGAGTTGGTGCTTCGATGCCGGCGCTCAGGTGCCGTTCTTTCAGGGCAAGACAATCCGAATCGTCGTGGGTTATCCCGCCGGGAGCACGCATGATTCGTGGGCACGGCTCGTCGGTCCATACTTGACCAAATACCTTCCAGGAAATCCGAACACGATCGTTCAGAACATGCCCGGCGCCGGATCGGTGGTGGCGGCCAACTATGTCTACGCCATTGCCAAGCCGGACGGCCTGAGCCTCGCGGTGCTTAACGCCGCGCTTTACTTCGACCAGCTCTTGACGCGCAAAGAAGTGCAGTTCGACTGGTCCAAGTTCGCTTGGATCGGCAGCACGACGAGGGCGGATAGCTTGCTCTACATGTGGGGCAGCGCGCCGTACAAAAGTATCCAGGACGTGCGCAACGCGAGCACGCCACCCAGGTGTGGCAGCACGGGCACGGGCAACTCCGGATATTACGTGCCCAAGCTGCTCGAGGAAACCATCGGCGCGAAATTCCAAATCGTGCCCGGCTATCAAGGCGGCGCCGACATTGAATTGGCCGTGGAGCGGGGCGAGGTGCAATGCCGCGCGATCAGCATCCCGGTCTATTTCGGCCGCGAGCCGTTTCACACCTGGCAAAAGAAAGGGCTGGCGCGCATCTTGATTCAAACCGGTAATAAACGCGAAGCCCGCTTGGCCGACGCGCCGACACTGTATGAGCTGATGGATCAGTATAAAACCCCGGATACCATGCGCCGGCTGGCGTCGGTGATGCTTGGCAGTGGTGCATTCGGATTGTGGCCGATGTTGACTTCACCTGGCACGCCGGAAGAGCAAGTCAAGGCGCTGCGCGCTGCCTTCGCCAAAGCGCTGGGCAGCGCCGAATTTCAGGATGAAGCCAAGAAGAAAACCCTCGAGGTGGATCTCCTCGCCGGCGAAGAGCTTCAGGCTTTGGCGAAGGAAGTGGTCGTGCAACCGCCCGAGATCATCACTCAGATAAGAAAGCTAATGGGCGAGTAGCGATCGCGGCTGGCCGATTCTGACAAAACCCGACGACCTTATTCTTTTGGACAGACTATGTCCGCAGGGTTATAGCAAATCACGCAATCGGATTTTCATCATGCACCGCCCGGACCGAGAGACATCGGGAATAGTCATCTTCGCCAAGAACGTCAAGACCAAGTTTCGGTTGCCGGATCAATCGAAGACACAAATATCGGCGATGAATGCCGCATAGCTGGTGAGTAGACCGATGGTAATAAGCAGGCCGAGAACTATTTCGATTATTCCTGCGCAGACCGAACAGCGAACCGAGCGGAACCGCTTGGCCGCCGAACCAGCCAAAAATTTTTTGCCCGCCGTGACAAACGAACCCGACATGATCCGCAATATCGCGTAAGCGTCTGGCGCAAACGGAGCAAGAGCTTTTTTCCGAACTGACCTCATCAACGATTGTTGGGCTGAGTCGAACCGATTATAGGTGGCGAACGCTCCCGCTGTCCCCATCGGTCAGCGGCAAGATCCCCGTCTCCAGGGCCGGCGCACGCGGGAGCCCCGTGACTGCAAGGATTTCCTGCTCGTTGAGGGTCTCGCGCAACAGCAAGGCTTCGACGAGCGCGTCGAGTTGCTGCGATGCGCGTTCAGGAGCCGCTTGGCCTCGTCGTGGCTTTCGCTGATGATCTTGAGCACCTCAGCGTCAATGGCCTCAGCGGTTCTCTCGCTGAATGGCTTTGCGCCGGCGTAACCGTTCGCGCCGCTCAGGTAAGGGTTCTCCCGCGGCGCCAGCTCTACCAGTCCGACGCGCTCGCTCATGCCCCAGCGCGTGACCATCCGGCGCGCCAGCCCGGTGGCTTGCTCGATATCGCTTTCCGCGCCAGTTGTTTTGGTGCCGTAAACGATCTCTTCGGCCGCGCGGCCTCCCAGCATTCCGACGATCCGCGCGCGCAGATAGGCTTCCGGATAGTTATAGCGGTCGCTGTCGGGGCGCTGATAGGTCACACCGAGAGCTTGCCCCCGCGGCACGATCGTCACCCGATTCACCGGGTCGGCGCCGGGCACCACTAGTCCGAGGATGGCGTGCCCTCCCTCGTGGTAGGCGATGCGTTCCTTATCGGCGCGGCTCAAGAGAAGCGGACGCTCGGGGCCGAGCACGATCTTCTCCAGCGCGTCCAGGAAGTCCTTGTAACGGACCTCGTTCTGCTCGCGCCGCGCGGCGAGCAGCGCCGCCTCGTTCACCAGGTTCTTCAGGTCAGCCCCCGAGAACCCTGGCGTCGTGGCGGCAACTTCTCCTAAGTTTGCGTCCTTCGCGAGCGGCACGCTGCGAGTGTGGACTTTCAGGATCGCTTCGCGCCCGGTCTTATCCGGCAGGTTAACCACCACGCGCCGATCGAAGCGTCCCGGGCGGAGCAGCGCTTTGTCGAGCACGTCGGGCTGGTTCGTCGCCGCCAGTACGATGATGCCCTCGTGGCTCGAGAACCCGTCCATTTCGGTCAGGATTTGATTCAAGGTCTGCTCCTGCTCGCTCGAACCGCCGATCGCCATCTGCCCGCGCGCGCGGCCGATGGCATCCAGCTCATCGATGAAGACGATCGCCGGCGCTTGCTCGCGCGCCTGCTTGAAAAGATCCCGCACTCTCGCCGCGCCCACCCCGACGATCATCTCGACGAACTCCGCCGCGCTCATCGAGAAGAACGGCACGCCCGCTTCTCCCGCGACCGCTCTCGCCAGCAAGGTTTTCCCGGTGCCGGGCGCGCCGATCAAGAGCACGCCTTTCGGAGCGGCCCCGCCCAGCCGCGTGTACTTCTTGGGATCGCGGAGAAAATCCACGATCTCGACCAGCTCGTTTTCGGCTTCGTCGATGCCGGCAACGTCATCGAAGGTGACTCTCGTGTCCTTCTCCTCGTCGTAGCGCCGGGCCCTGCTTCGGCCGATGCCCATGAGCCCGCCGCCCATCGCGCCGCCCTGCTGTGCGGCCCGACGGAACATCCAGACGTAAAAACCAATGATCAGCATGGCCGGGCCAAAGCCGAAAAGAAATGTCGACCAGGGGTTTTCGCTCTCTTGAATCGGCTCGGCGCTGATCTCGACCCCGTGTTCGATCAAAAATGTTTCCAAACCCGGGTCGACGAAGGAGGGCAGCGTGGTCGCGAATGTACCCACCTGTTCGGGCTGACGCGCCGCGCCGCGAAGGCTCGGGAACTGGGGCCGGCCGTCTGACGGCGCGCTTTTTTCACCCGCCGGCGGGTAGGTGATCGGCGCCTTGAAGCGGCCCGTGAGGGTCTCGCCCCGGCTGAAGATCGACGCGACGTTGCGCTTCGTGACCTCTTCCTTGAAGAGCGTGTACGGCACCGTAACCGGTGCTTTGGGGCCCGGTACGAGAAGCCGCACGAGCAAGAAGTTAGCGAGCAAGACGAGAACGAACCAAAGCCAGGTCTTACGCGGCGGCATCTTCGACTTTTCGGTAGCCTTCGCGGCCCCCCGACTGTCGGACGGCTGAATGCGTCCGGGGCGCCGCGGAATTACGTGTTCCGCTGCGTCTGCTCTCCGGTCGAGCTCATGGTCACCTCCTCAGGCGCAATAGCGTCAGAAATTCCGTCGTGTGACGACTACCACCTGCACCATCTCGCAACAAGGTCATTACTACCGGAACGCGCGCAAACGGAACGCGACGGCTATTGCCGATGGACAATTTACCTATTGACTGCAATCGGGAGCCGAGAACCCGCGTTATCGGAAGCGTACGGTTATCGACGGGCCGTTCGCCGACACCGAGGAGCGTCAAGGACCTCAACTAAGTTTTTTCCGACAATCGACAAACTAAAATCCAAAATTAAGTATCACGCACCGTCTTAGTTGCCGCCGCGTTTGCGGCGCCTCGCCCCGTTTGCTTAGAATGCTTTTGTGCATAAACGCTCCACTTCGAGTCACAAGTTTCTGCCGCATGGACTCGTGATCTTGCACGAGGACCGGGACATTCTCGTCGTGGATAAACCAGCTGGGCTATTGACGATGGGGACTGATTCGGACAAAACCCGAACGGCGTATTTCTATTTAACGGACTATGTCCGCAAGGGCTACAGCAAATCTCGCAATCGGATTTTCATTGTGCACCGCTTGGACCGGGAGACATCGGGGGTAGTGATCTTTGCCAAGAACATAGAAGCGAAGGTTCGTTTGCAGGATCAATGGAAAGATACCGAGAAGAAATACCTCGCGGTCGTTCATGGCCAATGTGCCAAGATGTCGGGAACCATCACGACTTACCTGGCGGAGAACAAAGCACACATCGTGTATTCGACCTCGGATAGAACAAAGGGAAAACTATCGACTACGGGCTACAAGGTACTCAAGCAAACCAAAGACTCCGCATTGCTGGAACTCGATCTGTGGACGGGCCGCAAGCACCAGATTCGTGTCCATCTCGCCGGCATCGGCCATGCGGTCGTCGGCGATCGGAAATATGGCAAAGAGGATCGCGACCACACGCGTCTAGCGCTTCATGCTAGATCGATTTCGTTCAAACATCCTTTCAGCGGACAGCAACTCACTTTTGAATCGCAAGTACCGGTGTATTTCAATCGGCTGGTCGGAAAGGTCGAACTCAAAAACGGACCAGATTGAGATTCGAAACATAAGAGTTGCACGGTGTCCAGCCGAGGAGATCGATAGCCGCAGGAGGGCAAATACCTCATGTGAAAATATCAAATGTTGGGTTCGCACGTGGAATGCTTCTGATAATCTTCCGTCGCATACGCACAGCCGTCCCGGTTTTCGGACACCCCAATACGCGTACGTTCAACGACTCGATATTCCTAATGTGATTTCGGCCCGTTTCTACATTGGTATGAAAATGACTATGCCGGTCTTGATATTTTCTTCTACCATCAACTCTGATCTCGCTGCGCCGTTATTCGTGATCGTCTTAATCAAATACAATCCTACTTGAGCTTTTTCACGTGCAGCTAATTTTCCGCAGTATCCGCCGTAAGTCGCGTCAGGAGCGCGATTCACCCTCACGCCGGATAACGGATTAATAACTCTTATAAGCGCCCAATGACGTCGCGAACGAAGTCCACTGCAAACGCCTCAAGAAGTATGTCCTCGCACTCGCGTCATGATGCGCACTTTCTACTTCGCCTAGCGAAAGGATGTTGAGTCCTTCTAAACCACGAAATGAGAGATGCTGCCGACGACCGCCGCAAGCATGCCGATGCGCACTGCATCGGTGTTCGGTTGGTCGACTGAGCAGCAGGAATTTGGCGATTTTACCCGGACCGTTAAGAACGGGATTCGCTAAAGGCAATACCGCGATGTCTTCGCCCCGCGTTCGCGCTCGCTGCGTTTAGGAGCTTGAAATCCGGTCCGATGACCCAACTGCATCGGCCAGGAAGCCGGCGAACAATTGGCTAGCTTTTCCATAATTCTGCCGCTGGCCGGGCCAAATGCGTCAGACTTCGACAACTCCAACGAGATGATTCGTCGCGGAATTCTGACGCCGAGTCTACTTGATCTTCTTCGCCCGCGTGTAGGGTCCGGTGTCGAAGGCGCTGTCGGGCGCGTCTTTGGTGGCGCCACCGGCGGCTTTGACGATGTCGTACATTTTTTTCAGCGATGCGATATCCGCCGGTTCGAAGCTTGCGATGTAAGCGCCGTCCCACTGGTTGGCGTAGGCGCGCGCGTCTGTCGCAGTCATGTTCGCCGCTTTCTGGAGTATCTCGCCGACGCGCGGCTTGTTTTTCGAGCCGTATTGGAGCGCATTGCGCGTTGCGGCGATAAATTTTGCCACCGCGTCGGGGTTTTTGGTGAGATAGTCACTGTACACAATAGTCACGGCGAGGATCGGCGGGGCGTTTCCCTTGCTGAGTTTTTTCCACTCGTCGACGATGCTTCCCAAGCGCCGTAATTTGGTCTCTTCGATCTGCGCGAGAGTCACGGAGCGAAGCACGCCGGCGTCGATTTCCTTCTGACTCAAGAACTGCGCGAGCTGTGCTTCGTTTCCCGGCGCGACGCTGTAGTCATTCTGCTTCAAACCGAAATTGTGGTCCAGGATCGCCGTGGCAATCGCATGGGTCGCGCTTCCCGGTGGTGACATGCCGATTTTTTTGCCTTTGAGTCGCCTACGGCTTTGATGGGTGAGCCGTCGAGCACGACGATTTGCGCTTCGGCGATCTGGGTTGCCAGCACGATCTTCACCGGCACGCCGTCGGCGGCGATGCCCATCGAGTTGGTGGAGGGAGCGGCGAACGCAATGTCGATGGCATTGGACACGATCGCGCGCGTCGGTCCGTTGACCTCGGCGAATTTTACCCATTCGACGTTGAGGCCCTGAGCCTCGGCGAACTTCATCTGCTCCATCACCGCGCCGAATCCCAGGCTAAAGCCGCTGGTCCAGTAGCCGACTTTCATTTTTTGCGCCAACAGTTGCCCGGGAACGGAGATGAGCATAGCTAAAACAAACGCGGTAATGAGCACTTTCGATATTTTCATCTTTGCCTCCTGAAGCTAAATGAATAAAGTCTTCACCGCAGAGACGCAGAGTTCGCGGAGATCTCTTTCTTGTTTTTCTCTGCGTTCTCCGTGTCTCCGCGGTGAATTTTCGAGTCTCTCCTCATAGTAGATACACGAATTCAAATCAGCGCGCGCAGCCGTTGCATGTAGCTCGTCACTTCGGGCTGCGTAATATCGCGCGGCCGCGCCGGCGCGACATCGACCACTTCACGGATCGTGCCCGGCCGCGGTGACATCACCGCTACCTGGTCGGCCAGCAGCACCGCTTCGGTGACATCGTGAGTGACGAAGACCACGGTCATGGGCTTGAGCCGGTGAATGCGCAGCAGCTCTTCATGCATGAGCCCGCGTGTTTGCGCGTCGAGCCGCGAGAACGGTTCGTCCATCAGCAAAATACGCGGCTCGGTCACCAGACTGCGGGCGAGCGCGACGCGGCTGCGCATGCCGCCGGAGAGTTGATAAGGAAACGACTCTGCGAAGGTCTCAAGCTCGACCAGTTGCAGCGCTTCGAGAGCGCGCCGGGCGCGCTCCTTTTTTGCGATGGCGCCGGCTTCGAGGGCGAACTCGACGTTGTGGATCGCGGTGCGCCACGGCAGTAATCGATCGTCTTGGAACATGTAGCTGACGGAGCACCCGTCGTTGAACTCTTCGCTGGCGGCGCCGCAGATACAGACCTGGCCGCGGTCGGGCTTTACGATTCCGGAAATAATATTGAGCAGCGTGCTCTTGCCCGAACCGGATGTGCCGATCAAGCCGACGATCGCTTGTGGCGGCACGGTGAGATTGACGTTCTTCAGCACTTCGATCGTTTGATTGCCGTTGGTGAAGCTTTTGTTGATTCCGCTCAACTGGATCGCCGGCGGTGTTTGCGCCGTGTCGTTGCCAGTCCGATCTATGATTTCGGTCTGATTCATGGCTGAAGGAAATTATCGTTCACGTTGATATAACGCTGCCAAGGGTAGTTCGATCATTACATTTCCACGCCCTTTTTCCAGCGGAACAAATAAGTTTCCAGGGGCTTCAACAGGCCCATTTCGATCGTCGCCATCATGATCACCAGAGTTATCGTCCAGGCGAATACTTGATCGGTTCTGATCAGGTCCGCGGCTTGCCGGAGACGATAGCCGACGCCGCTCGAGGAGCCGATCGTTTCGGCGACCAACGACACGCGCCAACTGAAGCCGAAGGCAAGTCGGGCACCGGAAAAGAAGTAGGGGAGAATGGTTGGCAGATAGATCTTCGTCATCACTTTCCGGCGCGGCATGCGCAGTACCTGGGCGAGCTCGATAAAATCGGCGTTGACCGTGCGCGTACCTTGCCAGACGTTGGTGATAATCAGAGGCATCGCCGTCATGAATACGACAAAGATCGTGGTAGCGTTCGAAATGCCGAACCAGATGATGGCAAAGATCGCCCAGATCGCCGAAGAGACCGTGTTGAGGACTGGAATCACCGGTTCGAAAAATTCGCCGGCGCGCTGATTCGCTCCGAGCAGGATGCCGAACGGCAGTCCGATGAGCGCCGCGACGACAAAGCCTACGGCAACCCGCCACAGCGTGATGCCGAGATTGTTCCACAGATCGCCGTTGGCGATGATGAGCCGAAGCGCGTCCCAGACCCGTGTCGGACCGGGCAATATGTAATGCGGCACCGACAGTGACGAGAGCCACCACAGGGCGCCGACCACGGCCACTAACGTTAGCCGCTGCGCGAGCAGGTCCAGGCGCAGCCGCTGGGAAAGCGGCTGCGCCGACGATTTGTCGTTGATCACTTCGCTCGATTCGTGCGCCACAAAACAACCACCCCTGGAACCGGGGAAGCCTTGATTCATACACTAATTGGCTTGGCTGTCACCAGACCGATTTCGTGCAATTAAATCATGCTATCAGAATAAATCGAAGCAAATATTTAACCCGACTCGAATACCGTCCCTCATGCGAAAAAACGAAGGCTCTATGGCAAGAGGAAAGTCTTGTTGCAATCCTTGTCGCGCATCGGGTCGGCCGAAGCTCGGAGCACGCGCCGCGTCAACGTAGTCCGCGCCGTTGGCGCAGTTTCTAAAATCATTGACAGTTAGCTCCTCGCCGGCCTAGCATCGGCCGAATCGCGGGAGGTGAGGCATGCGGTTTCTTTGTCCATGTTGGACGGTCTGGGTTTCCATTTCCATCATTTTTTATTTTGCCAGCGTCGCGCCCAGCGGCGCTGACGATATTGTCCTGATGGCTTACGGCGGGCACAACGAGACCATCGGTCCGTATTGGGTCGCCATTGATAAAGGGCTTTATCAGAAACACGGTATCGACGCCCGCTTGCTTCAAGTGCGCAACGCGCAGATCAGTTTATCGGCTCTCGTGTCCGGCGAGGTTCCGATATTTTTGCCTTCGGTAGCCAACGTGCTGAGCGGCGTGTCGGCTGGCGCGAAGATCGCGTGTGTAGCATTCCCGATAAAGGGTATTTCGCGTGAGTTGATTGTGCGAAAAGAAATCGAATCATTGGCGGCGCTGCGCGGTAAAACGATCGGTGTGCAAAGTATCGGCGGCGGGTTTTGGCTTCAAACCATGATGGTCTTGGACGGAGTCGGCGTAGACCCGGACAAAATCGGCATGAAAATGCGCGTCATCGGCGAAGAGCCGACCATCGTTCAAGCGCTGCTGAGCGCCAACATCGACGCCGCCGTGGTGACTTTGCCTTCCGCGGCGGTGGCGAAGCGGGGCGGCATGCGCTCGTTGGTGAATTCGACGGAGTTGCGCATCCCTCTGCAAACCGTCGGCATTTGCGGTAGAAGCGAGCGGCTCGCCAGTTCGTCGGACCTCATGACGCGGCTTACCAAAGGCATGATCGACGCGTTGGTTTACATTCTCGACGCGCGCAATAAGCGAGAGGTCGCCGAGATCATGAAGAAACACCTCCGGCTGAATACCGACGAAGACGCAGAGACTTCGTATCACTCGCTGCGCTCGATCGCGAGTCTGGATATCGCCCCGGACCCCGCGGCCTGGAAGAACGTTCAAAGATTTATCGCGCGGGTAAATCCGAAGGCAGGCCTGGTCGACGTGAATGAATCCATCAATACGAGCCTCGTGAAGGCACTTGAAGACAACGGCTACTTGGCCGAGGCAAGAAAGAAAGTGGCGCTCTCATCGCGGTGATTTAGCTTCGCGAAGGAAGACGATTTCCAACCCTTTCCGGATCAACCCAGAGTGGATTTACCGACTAATATCCCAAGCAAAGTAGCTATCTGCCGAAGATCTCTCGGAACTCTTTTTGAAATTGTTCATAGCGTTCGCCGAGCTCGGGTGGCATGGGGAAGAGCTTCAGCTTTCTTGCTTCCATTTTCGTATCGATGCCGGGTCGCGCCGGCGTGCGCTCGATCGAAAGGAGGAGCTGCTGGCCGTCTTTGGACAGAATGAAGTCGACGAACAGCTTCGCGGCATTGGGATGTGGCGCCTTGGCGGCGATGCCGATCGGATGGAGCGAAGCGGTGACCGGATCCAGCGTCGTTACCCATTCCACCGGCGCGCCTTGCTCCTTCATTTTTTCGATTCGGTGCGCCAGGACCATCGCCACCGAAAATTCGCCTGCGGCCATCAACTGCGCGATCAGAGTTTGTCCGTTGCGAAGCTGGATATCCTGTTTGGCCAATGCCCGCATGTATCGTTGGGTTTTCTCCTTTCCCCATTTTTGGGTCATGGCTCCATACCAGGAGAAGTTTTCCTCGTCGAGAGCGATCTTGCCCTTCCATTTCGGATCGAGCAGATCCTCCCAACTCTTCGGCGCCTGATCGCGCGCCACCAGTTGGGTGTTGTAGCCGATCACGTTGTAGGAATCGAAGTAGTCGACCCAATATCCCTTCGAGTCCTTGAAGCCGGCGGGATAAGCCGCGCTCTCGGGAGAAACGTAGGGTTGCAAGAGTCCCGCTTTCACCAACTGGTGCGTTTCCAGACCTCTCACGGCAACCAGGTCGAACAGAACTTTTCCCGCGCGGGCTTCGTTCATTATGCGGTTAAAGAGCCTGGCTGAGCCGGCGCGAAAAAAGTCGGTTTTAAGGAAGGGATATTTTTTGCTGAACGCGAGCAGGATCGCTTTGGCGTCCTCGATGCTCGCCGACATGTACCAGACAAGCGCGCCTTCTTTTTTCGCGCCGTCGATCAGCTTCTGTGTGTGGCTGTCCTGAGCTTCCGAACGGAAAGAAAATCCGAGATGAAAAACGCTCAGGAGCAACAGCAACATCGATACGCGTCGCATGGGTTTACCTCTAGCGATTCAATCCAGTACAAATGTAGCACAGCGGTAATTGCGCCGTTAGCGAAGACGCGCTACAAGAAAGTGATTGCGAGTTGCCATGTCTCTGCGCGATGAACTCTCTTTAAGCGAGCTGATCAAGCTTCTCGATGGCTGACTGTGCGGCGGTTGAGCCGGCAAAAATGCGCGATATCCTTGAACGGCTGGTCATCTCGGCTGAAGAGATGCGAGTTTACGCTCTGTTTTCGGATAAACGATATGCGCGCAACCTGGTTCATAAAACCGCCCAGTTCGAAATCATGATTATGTGCTGGCACGCCGGTCAGCGCTCTTCGATCCATGATCATGCCGGTTCGTTGGGGGGATTAAAGATTCTGCACGGCGCGCTCACCGAATCGTTGTTTGAAAAAGCGCCCAATGGCATGATCAAGTCATTGACTTCCAGTGACTACGCCGTCGGCGCAAGCTCGAGTCGAAGAGACTTCTTTAATTCATCAAATCTCGAACCTTCAGAGCGAAAACGGCAGGGCGATCTCGGTGCACGTTTATGTTCCTCCGTTGATTCGGATGAATGTTTACTCGCTCGAAGATCCGTCCGTCAGGAATGTGTTGCCCCAATACTTCAGTTTTGGATCCGGGATATAAGCGGTTTTGGAGTCAATACCAACCGGCCCCGCGGCGCGGCTATTCTTCGAAGTAAAGGGTAAATATATGAGTTGGCAATCCGCTGAAGAACCTGAAGCGAAAGCGCCGCCGGCGTGCAAGGCGCTAAAGAGCGTCATCGTGCCGCGTCCCCGCGATATCGGCGGGTTCGAAGTGCGCCGCGTGCTGCCGTCGCTGGAGCGGCGTAGCGTCGGACCTTTCGTCTTTTTCGATCAGATGGGACCTGCCGAGCTGGCGCCGAGCCAGGGCATCGACGTGCGGCCCCATCCGCACATCGGCCTGGCCACGGTCACCTATTTGTTTGCCGGCACGATCGTTCATCGCGATAGTCTCGGCAGCGTGCAAGCGATCGAGCCGGGCGCGGTTAACTGGATGACCGCGGGACGGGGCATCGTCCACTCCGAGCGATCCGATCTGGAGCTTAGAAAGCAGCGACAAAAACTCTACGGCATTCAAATCTGGATCGCCCTTCCCAAAGCACGCGAGGAAACGGAGCCTAGCTTTACACACTACGCCGCCGCATCGCTGCCGGTGATCGAAGGCGAGGGAAAAACAGTGCGCATCATCGCGGGGTCGCTTTACGGCCAGGCGTCGCCGGTGACAACTTTCTCGCCACTGTTTTACGCCGATGCGACATTGCAAGCGGGAGCCTCCCTCGCCCTCGAAAACGAGCACGAAGAACGAGCGATTTATCTCCTCGAAGGAAACGCGGTGATCCAAAAACAAGTCTTCGAGTCAGGACGGCTTCTGGTTTTTTCCTCCGGCGATGAAATCACGATCCAGGCAGCCTCGAGCGCTCGCTTGCTGCTTTTCGGCGGCGAACCGCTGGACGGCCTACGTCACCTTTGGTGGAATTTTGTTTCGAGCTCGCGCGAGCGGATCGAGCAGGCGAAGAGCGATTGGAAAGCAGGGCGCTTCGCGCCGGTTCCTGGCGATGCTGAGTTTATTCCGCTGCCCGAAGGATCATAACGCTTCACTAATTCGATTACGCATTCCTCCACTCGGGACGCCGATCACTATCGGCATCCGCGTTTACAAACTTCACAAACTCGACACTAAAGTAAAGCCGAAGTCGGGCTGTGAAAATCCTGACGTAATAATATTGTCGCGACTACTTGTTTAGTCTAGT
>CAVWLW010000047.1:0-43714 GCA_963755715.1 uncultured delta proteobacterium | reverse complement strand
AACTCGAACGGCACCGTTTGTGCTCGCTAGAACGGGCATGGGTAAGCACAAGATCCTTATTGTTGAAGACGATTCCGATTGTCGAGAACTCCTTAGATTCTTTCTTCGACAGTCGGGCTACGAAACTGTTGAAGCGGCGACGGGGTTTGAGGCGGTAAGTCTAGCACGTGTGACCCGTCCCGATCTGATCATCATGGACCTCGGCATGCCCGCGATGACCGGAGATCAAGCAACGGCGCGGCTCAAGGCAGACCCATCCACGCGGGACATACCCGTCATCGTAACCACCGCCTTTTCCTATGGACCGCTTATCGATCGCGCTATTAGCGCGGGGGCGGACGAAATAATGCACAAGCCTCTCGAATTGAAATCGCTTCGTCTCGTAGTGCAGCAACATCTATCACTGGACTACCAACCGGACGGCATCTCCAATGGCCATTGTTAGTGCCGGGATGGTAAAAAAAACAAAGAAGGAATCTACCGAATGGGCATTGGGCCAGCCGCTCGTCTTTCCAAAGAAGCATAATCCTACCGACGTCAATCCGCCGCCGCGAAAAGTGCCGAAAAAGCGATTGCACAGGCGTCACAAGTAGACGCCTCATCGCTCTGCGCGCGTCGACAATTTGACCTGATTCATCGCTCCGAGCCTTTTAGCAGGCAAAGTTGCCGCCGATCTCACGAGCCTTCAACTCCCGCGCATTGACCAGATCTCTCCAAAGTCCTGTTGAGCTTAGGGCACAATCTGTGCTCAAGGGTTCCTTCCAGCTGAGGTAAGGAAACCGCAGCTTCGATACGACATCCTTTTGAACTTCCTTACCTCAGCGCCTTTTTCACGGGCTCGGAATGACAGAGCTTTTGCGTGAGCATATTACTAGTTTACGCAGCGGTGTTGCTTGTTGCCTTTCTCCTTTGGTTGGTCGCGGCAATTGTCAGTGTGATTAACGCCCACAAAGACAACCAGGACGATCGCAACAGAGACTGACTCTCCTCGCTGATAATGATTCTCAAAATTTTTCTTGATGACAAGAGCTTTCATTGTCTCAAACAATCTATTCCTTCAGGCTCACGCTCCAAATCGATTATTGAGAAAGCCGTTCACTTGGAGCGTTTCGGCAGCAACGCCGTCCTCAGCTGCGAGGAAGCCGAAGCGCGGAATTTGCTGCTCTATGCCGGCCATTGCCCGGGCGTGATCGCTTCGATACATAAGGCGTTTCGTTCTGCAGGCTTGCCCTTGGAAAACCCGAAAAAGATTCTCTGACGACGCTCTCTGAAAACACGGGGGGCTATTTCTCTTGCCAATTTCCAAACTGAAATGACTGAATCCATTTTACTTTCGCAGACGATTTTCACTGAATCCGGGAATATTCGGGATGATCGATGATTGGGTAGAAATAAAAAAGCCGAGCATATTCGGGATTATGTTGGGGCTTTTCTAGCTCTTTTCTCGTTTTGCTTTAGGCGCTTGAGCGGGCCCAAATCGCTTTCGGGCAGATCGTCGAGAGGCGTATCGAACGGCGGGTTCCTCCGTTGCTGCCGGCTGCAAACGGTATTTTGTCTGCGGCCGTATTAAACCTTCAGTTGTCCTAAGAGGTAAACTGCTGCGCAAATTTCGCATATACAAGAATGAACGCTTCGCATCTATAACAATTGTTATCAAAATCAAATCATTCCTTTAAAGAGAAAGAATATTCCAATCTGGCCAAAGAACATCGTAACGCCTCCCTCGCCGTGACCAAAAAATACAGCACAGCCTCGATTGGCACTGTTAATGTTAGTGGGGGTATATGGCTCACAAACAGAAAATCCTAATCGTTGAAGATAATGCCACGGCCGAGAGCTATTCGCTCTGTACATCAGGCGCTTGGGCTATGAGGTTTTTGAAGCAGCAAGCGGGCTTGAGGCCTTAGATCAAGCCCATGCGGTGCATCCTGATCAGATACTCATGGATCTCGCTTTACCTAAGATGCCGAGATATGAAGCAACGGCGCGTCTCAAAGCAGATCCATCCACGCGAGATATACCTGTGATCGTCAACACTGCCTTTCATAAGGGACCCTTTGTCGAGAGCGCTATCGCCGCGGGCGCCGCAGAGATATTGCACAAGCTGTCAGTTTGAAAGCCCTTGAAGAAGTGGTGCGCCGCTATCTATCTCCGCTGCGAATACCATCTGAGACGGACTGCCGAGTTTCAGTTTGTTAGAGAATCACTAATTTTCTTTGCAATCCGGTTCGGTAAACCAGCAAGTTAAAAATCCCGCAAACACGGCCCGCTGATCCGCTAGCTATATCGTGTCCGCCGTGTAATCGGTTGGCCGCGCCCAAACAATTTTCGGAAAACCTTTCGCTTTGGCATTAGAACCTGTTCGTTACCTCCTTTCGTTCTAGGCTCGCAATTATGCCTGCGGCTGGGACGAAATACGTTTCTACTTGGTTTTTTCATCATCAAGCCTCAGCTGCTTGATCGGTGCCTGAAGCGGAGGATCTTTGTTCATCAGAGGGTGCACGGGCAGACCCTTCCAAGGTCTACATAAATCCGAAGACGCCCCTGGCGCGACCGCTATAGACAATTTGCTATCGCGATCAACGAAAAATCGGCCTGTAAAATGGAATCATCTGGATAAAAATTACCGAACGTTGAGGTGCGGATGATTTCACCTCAAGTCCTCTAGGATAGTATATTCGCGCCTTTTTTAGCCGCGGAATGTTTTGGCATCGTGGTTGCTTAATCACAGAATCAAATTCGTTGGTTTTTAACCGTGAACGGCACGAAAGAATCATATCGAGACTATACCATCTCAGTGTCGCTGCGATTTGCGCAGAACGATGCCGAGCGGCGGACGGCGATAGTTGAAGTTTGGGTAAATGATAAAAGCGAACGGCGGGCTATGATCCTGGCAGCTTCACAAAAGTTTCAAGTTGAATCAGAAGCCAATGACTTCGGTTTAAAGGTCGGTGAAAGATGGGTCGACGAACAGTGGGCTTTCACGGGCCGCCCTCCGGTGTAAGGCACCCCTTAAACCGCGTAGCGTCAAAGTATAAAGCTATCTTCCCTGATTTCACACCCGCGCATTGCATGCGGGTTAGCACAAGAAAAACACTCTTAAATCTCTTCAGGAAATCAAACGGTTCAGTCTTATTCAGTTTGGTCGCTATCAATCCGCCCATTGACCTCATCCTAAGACGGCATTCCCCATCAGCGAATCGCGATTTTTTCCGCCGCCAACGCGGAGCTAATGGCAATGACCAGGTCGCTGCGGATCTGCATCCACTCCTCGCTGTGGTCGGTCCAGGCGCGTAACTCAAAGCCGAGGGAATCGGGTCCCAGCTTCACGACCAGGGCCTGAGGCGGAGGATCTTTAATAATCAGAGGGTGCGCGACCGCCGCTCCTTCCAATGACGCGATCACTCGTTTGGGATCGCTGTCCTGCGCCACTGCGACGGGCAGTTCGATCCCGTGTTGCCGATTCGAAAGCGTCCAGTTGATCAAACGTTCGGAAATCAGTTTTCCGTTGGGCACGATGATTTCAGAACCGTTTGTGGTGCGAATGACGCTGGCGCGAATGCCGATTCGCTCGACCACGCCCGAAGCATCGTCGATCTGGACCACGTCGCCGATGTTGATCGGGCGCTCGAACAGCACGATCAGGCCCGAGATGAAATTATTAAAGATATTCTGCAATCCAAAACCCACTCCGACGCCGAAAGCTCCGGCGAGAATCGTCACTCGGGTCATGTCGAATCCCAGTGCCGCCACCGCGAAAAAAAAGCCGACCACCAAGATGCAATAATGAAGCGTATTGGAGATTGCGTAGGAGAGTCCACGCTTGAGGTGAACCCGCGGATACACATCTTCTTCCAGAAGGAAACGAACAAAGCGCGACAGGGCGAAAGCGGCCCAGACGGTGATGCAAAAGGCCAGCACGTCACCGAGCGAAATGTGAATCGATCCGATGCTGAGCTCGGCGGTTAAAAATTCTTGAGCAGCACTGAACAATAGGTCACGCAGCAAAAGCTGTTGCAGCACTCCCAACACCCATAAAACGACGGCCAGCAGCTGCAGGCCGCGGTGTATCCGACGATGCAGCAGCGGCCGATGCCGGCTGACTGCGCCGAGGGCGGCAAGCGGCCGCGAGATCAGCGCCATCTGCACGAGCTCGTCTAAAACCACGACGAACGCGTACAGTATCAACGCTAGGTAGCTGCTTTTGAGCAAGCCGTTGCCGAGCAGATTCGCCAATGTGACGTACCCCAGGACATTGGCCAGAAAAGCTGTGAACGAGATCGATAATGCCATGTAGCCGACAAACGTGGTCCACGGGCGCGCGTCCGGTTCCGCCGAAATCCACAATTGCCGCCGCTTTGGCGAGCGGACCAGCCAGAGCGAAAGCAGAATCGCGCCGAGCATTTCCACTAGGAATAGCAGGCGCGGCAAGAACGGTATCGCGGCGGCAAGCAAGCGAAGCTGGTCGATAAAAAAGAACGCGATCAATGCATAGGGCAGCGGACGCAGCGCCGGTGTGATGAGGCGCCCGACGATGATCACGCTCGGAATCAGCGCGAGCGCGCCAACTAGGACCCACAATAGCCGCGGCGCTTGCGCGTAGAGCCAGCGGCTCCCGAGCAGCGATAGGAGAAGAGCCGTGGCCATCGGCGTTTCGAACATGGACGTCTTCAGAATGTGATTGTTGTTTTCGGCCGACAACCGGCGTAGCCGCCGGCGTGTCCAATAAAACCCCGCCGCCAATCCGATGAAAACGGCGATGCCGAGCGCAAGGCGTACCGCCTGGCGATCGGCGTACGAGCTCAGCGCGGTCCATTGCGTAGAAAACGAGCTGAGGCTTTCTTCTTGCAGTTCTTGCGCGCTGCGGGAAAAGAGGGCGCGGTTCCAGAGCGGAGCGCCGTCGCGGAGAAACAGACGATCCAGCACATGCTCGCGTGCCTGACTTATCGCTCTCAGCACGCCGGCGATCCGCGCATCCTGAACCCCCACGCGATTTTGCGTCGTCAACGAGCGCGATCGTTGCTTGTCTACGCTTGCACGTCCTTGTCGGAGCTCGTTGATGACGTTCTGGATGCGCTCAAGTATTTCCGGCGGCGTGTTCGATTCCTTGGCCGAAGCTAAGGTCTCATCCCAGATCTTGCCGAGCTGATCGATCTGCGCGACGTAGCGTTCGAGGTCGTTGATCCGGCCAGTCAAAGCGCTGTTTAATTCGGACAACTCACGACGCAGACGCTGCCACTCTCCCTCAAGACTGAGGAGCATTTCGATCGACGGATTTTGCCCAAGGATCTTGCGGCTCTCAACCAAGCGACCGTCGATCTCACGGGTCAGCGCCGGCAACTGATCGGCGATCGCCTTGGTGCTGCGATCGAATGATAGATCCGACTGTATGTCGCGCAATGCGAAGGTGACCGATTCCGCTTCGGAAGCGACGTCGGTGAGCGGGATTGCGGCGAGTGGCGGTTTCGCAGGGCCCGGCGAAGACTCCGCCGTTAAAGCTCCAGGCGCGAGAGCGGCCATCGCAAACATTACCGCGATGAAAGCACCGACCGAAAACCATCGGCCCGCTGCCCACATCGGCCAGATTATATTTTGCTGACCAGTCAATCGGAATCCCTCATCGCGGCGAAAGAATTTCCCGAGATTTCTCGAAAGATACCCGTGCGAGCAGCGTCCAACCATGATTTCACAGCTAACAGAAACCATTTGGCCTTTGAAGCCGCCTATGCTGCGAAACCGCTCGACAGCCACGCACGGAGCATGCGAGCTGGTGCTAATGGAGGTAAATATTTCTTTTTATCCAGCGAAGTGAAACAATAATGGCGCGCCAAGCTTGATAAAGTTCGCGCAGGAGGCGGCAATGGCGGAAGCAGCAGCATCGAGATTCAAAGGCAAACAGGTTGAAGTAGAGATTTTGACCGATACTTATAAAATTCGCGGGACTTTGTTCGTACCGTTGGCGGGCAAGGACGGTTACAGCGCTAGGTTATCGGATTTTTTGAATAACCCCGAGAAGACTTTTCTGGCGTTGACTAACGTCTGTGTCGAAGTGCTGCCGGACCCTGACATGAAATGGGATGCGCCGTTCTTAGCGGTCAACAAGAGCGTGGTCACGATGGTGCGCGCGCTTAAGGAATAAGATGAGCAATATTGGCGAGAGAAAAAAGAGAAACTCACATTCTTATTTCCAATAAAACTAGTTACTTTTTTGGTACTTTCAAAGTTATAAATTAGTAGCATGCGATAGGCGCGGTGCAGCGATGCATTCGGGCGGGATCCTGATGGACATTCGCGCTTATGTGAGCTAGATGCATATTATGACGCCAGATGAATTTGTCGATGAGCTTTGGGGATACGCCGCCGAGGTGTCGACGGAGCAGCATCCTTGGTTCGACGGCATCATCAAGCACCGCTGGTCGCGGGAGCAGATTATTTTAGGTGAAGTTCAACACTATTTAAGAGTCCGCACTAACCCGATCTTTTTCGGTTATATGGCCGTCAATGCGGTCAGCGATAAAGCATACGCCGTGATGAACACGGTTCTGGAAAATTTCATGGAAGAGCTCGGCGGCAAACGCACCCACGTCGATATCATGCTGCAGTTTCTTGAGGAGGGCGGGATTGCGCGGGAAGAAGCCGACAATGCCGAGCCTGCGCCGGGAACCTTGGCCGCAATCGAAATGATCATCGGCTGTTGCCAGCGCCGTTCTGCGCTCGAAGGCGTCGCCATGCTCGCCTTTGTCGAAAGCCAACTCGGCGGCGCCGGCAAAATATCCGAAAAGGTCTACCGCGAGCTTACGGGCCACTACGGTTTCTCGGCGCGCGCAGCGGAAACCTACCAACTTCATGCCGAAGAAGACGAAGGCCATGGCAGCCGACAGATCGATGCGATTCGCCAGTTAGCAATAGACGAAACAACACAAAACAAAGTCCGCGCCGCAGTGAAGCTAGGATTAACCGCATTCACGCTGGAATGGGATGGTCATGTGCAGGCGATGACGGGAAAAAGAGAATTCTGGAGTGGTGTATCAGATTTAAAGCTTCGCCAACCAAAAGTACGTCTGACCAAGGCGCGTGTTTAGCCAATCAGTGAAAACTCGAAACTGGAAACTGAATTAAATCGGCCACTCCCTCGGCAAATCTTTTCTTAGCTTTTTGTATTCCGGATCGTCGCTATGATTTGCCTTCAAGCGTTTGAGCGCTGCGACGACATCCTTCTGATCCATCTTCACCGTGTTGGAGACCATACCCGTGGTCTCTTCGAAGCCGAGGCCTCAGTTGCTGTGTCAACCACGCATGCGTTTCAGGATATAGAGATCTTCCTCTTTGCCAGCCACGATCGCATCCGATCCTTTCAATAGTTTGTTTAAGCGGTCACGCGGTGCTCTCCGAGAATCCGACTCTCTGCGTGGTAATCGATTCGACCGCTGTTGCGGGGGCCAATTGCGCATCGACCTCGACCCGGACGCGCACAAAAATCCGCCACGACGCATTCAACCAACTGACGTAGAAAATCACAAAAGCATTCTCAGTGACCAGCCCAGGCGGCTCTTTGCAATGAACTAAAGTTTCAAATTCCGCGCTGGCCCCGCCGGTCAAATTCAGCGCGGGCTCGAACTTTCGTTCCTGCGCTTTGAACTGTCCGTGCGGCAAGCGCACGGAAGAAATTTTAAGTGATTGAGCCTTCTTGTTTTCGACAGTCCAGCCGATGCTCCAGTCGTCCGTCGTGGGGTGCCGGTGCGCGTACACCTGTCGCAATGCAATCGCCGGTGCGATCGTTTCCGCTTCCACGGCCTACGGCTTGAGCCGACCTTCCGCGCGCAGCTCTTGCTGCGCCAATTTGAGAGTCTTGTCGTTGACGACGCGCTCCAAGGTAAACTTGCCGTCGACCAAGCCGTTGCGCTTATCTTCGTCGAGCATAAACTGAAGACCCGGCACATTGACCGACAAATCGCCGCTCAGCGCGGGCGCATACAAGTCATAGGCTTGGTTGACGAGCTCGATTTCGCCTTGCAGCTTGGCGTCGAATCCTGCTTTGATCGCGTCGGCCTTGTTGAATTTAGCGAGCTGGATTCCAAGAATCAGCGCTTTCAAAAAGCGCTTACTCGTCTCCGGATTTTTCTCCAAGAAATCGACTCTCGAGGTTAAGATTGTTTGTGGGATAATGAGCGTGTCGCTCAAGTTGGCGAGCATCGGGAACCCGAGACGCGTGAGTCGCACGGTATCGTCCGGCGCGAACGGCGCCGCCGCCACGATGCCCTTTTCCAACGCGCCGGCGCGTAGGTTGCTGCCACCGATGGCGCGCAACGTAACATCCTTGTCAGGATCAATGCCCTTTCTCCGTAGAAATATTCGCATTGCAAAATCGGAAAACGCGCCTGCTCCGGTAACTCCGACGATCTTGCCTTTCATGTCTTCGAGGGTCCGCGTCGACTTGCTGCCGACGATCTGGTAGTTCGTCGCGTTCGAAATCGCGCCGATGATGACACCGTCGAGGCCGCGGGCCCGGCTGCGCATGATGGCTTGGGCCCCGCCGATCTCGGCAAAATCGACTTCGCCGGAAGAAAGCGCGGCCAGAGCCGCCGGCCCGCCGCGCACGAAGATCGGCTGGACTTCTAGTCCCTGCGCCTTGAAAAAGCCGCGCGCGAGCGCGACGCGAAACGGTAGCTCGCTGTTCCACGCTAGGCCGGTAAATACCACCCGCAGATTTTTCTTTTCCTGCGCGGATGACGCGCCGGCGTATAGGGCCAATAGGACATATAGGACCCATACGGAGAGCCGAATAACCGAACTGCAAAGCTTCATCACGCCCCTACTGTTTGAGCTTTCCTTCGGCCCTTAGTTCCTGTTGGGCGACCTTTAAGAGTCGGTCGTTGATCACCCGATCGACGGTGAAGTTCTTGTCGACGAAGCCGGCGCGAATATCTTCGTCGAGCATCTGTTGGATACCCGGCACCGCGATCGACAAATCGGCGGTCAGGCCGGGCGAGTAGAGATCCCAAGCTGCGCTGACGACATCGGGCTCACCCTGCATCCCCGAGTCATACCCCGCTTTGATCGCTTCTTTCTTGTTGAACTTGGCGAGTTGGATACCTTGGATATACGCCTTCAAAACCCGCTTGCTGGTTTCCGGGTACTTCTCCAGGACTTCATTGCGGGTGACAATGATATTTTGCGGGATGCCCAAAGATTCGTTCATGTTGCTGATCACCGAATAGCCGGCTTTGATGAGCCGCACCGCGTCTTCCGTCGAAAACGGCGCCGCCGCGATGATCCCCTTCTCGATCGCCGCCGCGCGCAATACCGTGCCGCCGATGGCGCGTAGTACGACGTCTTTATCCGGATTGATATTGTTCTTTTTCAAAAACGCCTTAACGGCGAATTCCGAATAGGTGCCGGCGCCGGTAATGCCGATGGGCTTACCTTTCAGTTCTTCGACCGTGCGCGTCTGTTTATTGCCGAGCAGGATGTAATTGGTCGTGCTGGAAATACAGCCAATAATCGCCAAATCCAAACCGCGCGCCTTGCCGCGGAAAATCGCTTGCGCGCCGCCGATGCTGGCAAAATCAACTTCCCCGGAAATCAAGGCGGCGATTGCTGCCGGCCCGCCGCGAATCAGAATCGGCTCGATCTGCAGTCCCTGGGATTTGAAATAGCCGCGCGCCAGCGCCGCACGAAACGGCAGCTCGCTATTCCACGCCAGGCTGACAAAGACCATGCGAATGTTCTTTTTCTCCTGAGCCAGTGAAGGCGCAGCGGCGCAGAGCGCCAACACTATGGCTGCAATCAGGCGAGCAATCTTCAGATTTCCCATCACTCCATTACTCCAACACTTCGTTCTTCTACCGCATCGCATACACAGTCGTCCGGCCGCTCTTGTCGAAGGTCAAAACTTCATAGGGCTCAGGCTTGCCGCCTTCCATGCCCGGTGAACCGACGGGCATGCCCGGGACCGCGAGTCCGAGCACCTGCGGTTTTTCCTTTAACAGTTTGTAGATCAGATCCGCTGGCACATGGCCCTCGACAATGTAGCCTTCGATCAGCGCAGTGTGGCAGGCGAAAAGCTTTTCCGGCACGCCGTGCTTGCGCTTGAGGTCCGTGAAGCCTTTGCCAAAGACAATTTTCTTTTCGACTTTGAAGCCGTTCTTTTCGAGATGGCTCATCCAGCCATCACAACAGTCTCAGGTCGGTGTCTTGTAGACGGTAATCGTCGGAGCAGGAGTCCTTGGCTGCGCGTAACTCATAACCGGCGACAGCGCCAGGCTCAGATAAATCAATGCTGCCACAACTCTTAACAATCGATTCATATAATTGGCCTCCAAAGACGGGGCTAATCTAACAAATGGACTAACTTCAGGGAAGCGCCTGTCGAGCTACGTTTGCGATCAGCTTGACAGACGCGCCCCTTCATCTGTTAAGTAAAGATGATTCTAAAGCTACGAACGGGAAAAATGATGCCTGAATCAAGCACGGGACGAAAGTTAAGGCTCGGTATCGTCGGTATCGGCGTCGGCGCATCAGAAATCCTGCCGGCGATGGAACAGATGGCCGAATTTGAATTGGTCGCCGCGGCTGACATCAACCCGCGCGTGCTGGAAACATTCCGCCAACGCTATGGCGCGAAGACCTATGACAGCGTCGACAAGCTCTGCGCCGATCCAGACGTCGAAGCGGTCTGGATCTCCACGCCAAACCGATTTCACGCGCCGCACTCGATCATCGCTGCCAATGCCGGTAAACATGTCGTCGTCGAAAAACCGATGGCGATTTCGCTTCAGGAAGCGGAGCAGATGATCGAGGCGTCGATCAAGAACAAGGTCAAGCTTCTGTGCGGCCACACGCAGAGCTTCGGCCCGCATATTCGCACCATGCGCAAGATCATTCGCTCCGGCGAATTGGGCAGGCTTTGCGCGCTGCACGTCTGGGCGTACACGGATTGGATGCTCCGGCCGCGCACGGCGGAAGAGCTGGACATCAACCAAGGCGGCGGCGTCCCTTACCGCCAAGGGCCGCACCAAATCGATACACTGCGATTGCTCGGCGGTGGCTTGGTGCGCAGTGTGCGCGGTTCGACCGGACAATGGTTTAAAGGACGGCCGATCGCCGGTTACTATTCGGGATTTTTAGAATTCGAAGACGGCACGCCAGCGACGCTGATGCACAATGGTTACGGCTACTTCCTCGCGTCAGAACTGGTGCCCTGGGGCGGCCAGAACAGCCGTTACAGCGAAGCCGAGCGCGCGGCGATCCGAAAGTCACTCTTAGATGGCACGCGTAACGAAAACGCCGACAAAGACGAGATGCGCATCGGCGGCGCGCATGAGCGGGAAGTCCGCGACCGTAGCAAAGCCAAGCCGTGGCTGCCCAACGATCTCGGCATCCTTGTCGCGACTTGCGAGAAGGGCGATATCCGCCAATCGCAATTCGGCCTGTTCGTTCACAGTGACGAAGGCACCAAAGATGTTCCGCTCATCGGCGGCGGTGGACCCTCGCGCCGTGGTGAGCTGATGGAGCTCTACAATGCCGTCGTGCTCGACAAGCCGATCCGCCATACCGGCCCCTGGGGCATGGCGACCTTGGAAGTGTGTCTGGCGCTCATACAATCGGCGCAAGGAACGCAAGGAAATCTTCTTGAAGCACCAGGTGCCCGCGCCGGAAGAGGATTGAGTATTTGGAGTTGCTCTGTCATTTCGACCCTAGGCAGAAATCTTTCTTAGATCGCTAGTGAAGAACTAGGAAAGGATCTCTCGCTCTGCTCGAGATGACACACGTTCCCACATTCGTGAATTCAGAATTGCACTAAATCAGAAAAGCCCAAAAGGAGACTTTTATGCATAATGGACAAAAAGTCGTCGATGTTCACGGTCACATGACTACCCCGGCGGGATTTCGCCAGTTTCTCGCCGAGATCGTTTCACAGAATACACCCGGCAGAAAACTGGAAGTCACCGATGAGCAACTGGAAGCCGCCCAGCAACGCCATCTGAAATTCATGGACGATCGTAACATCGACGTCCAATTGATCGGCCCGCGGCCGATCGCCATGTGGCACTGGATGCGGCCCCTTCTTGCAAGAGTTCTGGGCGAAGACGACCAACGACGTAATCGCGCGCATCGTCAAGCTCCATCCCGACCGCTTCCGCGGCATGGCGCAGCTGCCGCAATCCAGGGACAAAGACACGCGCCATTGTCTAGCCGAGTTCGAGCGCTGCATCAAAGAATTGGGCTTCGTCGGGGCATATTTGAATCCCGATCCCGCTGGCGACAAGCAAACGCCGGGCGTACACGAAGAGTACTGGTATCCTCTTTACGAGAAGGCGATCCAGCTGGATGTGCCGCTGATGGTTCACCCGTCGATCAGCTACGACAAACGTCTGGAAATCATCCCGGCGAACTATCAGATGAACAATTACCTCGAAGAGTTCGTCGCCATGCAGCTCTATTCGCACAGCAAAGTCTTCGAAACTTTTCCCAAGCTCAAAATTGTCATTTGCCATTGTGGCGGCGGCCTGAATCGATTTATTCCCACCGATCACCACGTCGGTAAGGCGGGGCTTAACACCAATCTTTTTTATGATGCCTGCTGCTATGACGTTAACTATCTAGAAGCCGCCATCAAGCAGCGCGGAGTCGATCAGATGCTCTTCGGCAGCGAATCCCCCGGCTCCGGCGGCGCCGTTCGTCCAGAAACGGGCAAGCCCTCGGACGATCTCGTTCCCATCATCGACAGCCTGGGATTCCTGAGCGCCGAGGATAAACTGAAAATCTTTCAGAAGAATCCCCTCAAAGTTTTTACCAAGGTCAAAATCTAAAAAGAATGGGATAATGGAGTATTGGAGTGTTGGGTTTCGGAGCGCATCACTCCAATACTCCACCATCCAGCAATCCGACCCGTTGGAGGAGGCAGATGGCATACAAATTCGTCGGCAAAGCGGTTCCGAGACTCGAAGGCGCGGAAAAAGTTTCCGGCAAGCTGCGTTATGCGGCAGATTTTGAAATTCCCGGCTCTCTCTGCGCAAAGATTTTGCGCAGCTCACTGCCGCATGCGCGCATCGTTAAGATCGATAAGTCAAAGGCCGAGCGATTGCCGGGCGTCCGCGCAATTATCACTGGCGCCGACATACCTGCGGTGATGGTTGGCCTGCGAATGAAAGACATGCCCCTGTTGGCGACTGAGCGGGTGCGCTACGTTGGCGAACCGGTCGCAGCGGTGGCGGCGGACAGCGCTGAGATCGCCGAAGAAGCGATGAACCTGATTGACGTTCAATACGAAGCGTTGCCCTACGTCACCGACCCCGTCGAGGCGATACGGCCAGGCGCGCCGGTGCTGCACGATAATCCCGGAGCGTATAAAAACGCTCCGGAGCGCTCGACCGAACTGCCCAACATTCAATCCTACGGTCATTGGAGCAATGGCGACGTCGACGCAGGATTCAAAAAAGCGGCGCGGGTCTTCGAGCATACCTTTCGCACGCCGTTGGGATTTCACGGCTATATCGAGCCGCACGCGTGTACGGTACAGGTCCATGACGATGGCCAGATCGAAATCTGGGCTTCGAATAAAGCGCCGTTCACGTTGCGCGATCGCTTTGCGCGCGATCTCGGTCTCGATCCCGTGAAGGTTAAAGTGCATATTCTTCCCGTCGGCGGCGATTTCGGCGGCAAAACTTCAGTGGTCGAAGCGCCGGTCTGTTACTTCCTCGCGCGGCGCACGGGTAAGCCCGTTAAAATGGTGCTCGATTATACCGAGGAGTTGACGGCCATCTCACATCGCCACCCTGCCGTTATCACTTTGCGCACCGGCGTGGACGACGACGGCAAACTCTGCGCGTTGCACGCGCGGGCTATTTTCAGCGGCGGCGGCTACGCGGCACTGAAAGCAAATGCCGAAGTCACAGTGCAAGGACCCCGTCGCGTCGCCAGCTACTATCGGATTCCCGCGATCCAGGTCGAAACGATCTGCGCTTATACTAATCAGGTTCCTTGCACGCAGACGCGCACGCCGGGCAGCCCGCAGACGACTTTCGCCATGGAGTCGCAGATCGACATTATCGCGCGCGAGCTGGGTACGGACCCCGTCGAGTTTCGCATGAAAAATCTGCTCGACGACGGCGACGCGACGCCCTTCGGTCAAAAACTGAAAGGCATTGTCGTCAAAGATATCTTGAAGAAAGCGCTCGATACTTCCGGCTGGAAAAAACCCAAGGGAAAAAACGTAGGCCGCGGCGTGGCCGTCTACGAGCGACCGTCGGGCGCGGGAAAATCCGGCGCGGCGATCACTATTGAACCCGATGGCCGCGTTAACGTGCACCTAGGCGTGCCCGACGTCGGTCCCGGTATTCACACGGTCGTCCAGCAGATTGTTAGCGAAGTGCTGGATATCCCGATGGTGCGCGTCAGCGTGCGCGTGGAAGACACTGACAAGTCGCCGTTTGATTCTGGGACAGGCGGTAGCAAGTCAACCAACAGCGTCGGAACCGCGGCTTATCAGGCCGTCGTCGAGATCAAAGATAAAATCGTTGCGACCGCCGCGGTCCGTTTGGGTTGCAAACCCGAGGATCTACGAGGCGTAAACGGCGGCTTCACCGTTCCCGGGCAAAAACCGGTGCAGTTTGCCGATCTCATGCGGCTCGCCGTCGAAGAAAATCATGGAGCTATCACTCACCTGAGCGTGTATGAACCGTCGCGTGCCGCGATAACGTCCTTCGCGGCGCAGGTGGCGGAGGTCGAGGTCGACTCCGGCACTGGCCAAGTAAAGGTCAAGAAACTCACGACCGTCCACGACTCCGGCACCGTCTTGAATCATTTGAGCTACCAGGGACAAATCGACGGCGGAGTGGTCACCGGTTTGGGTTTCGCCCTGATGGAAGACAATTCGTTGATCGATGGGAAAATGGCAACTGCCAATCTCGGTGAGTTCAAAATGGCGACGATCGCGGATGTCCCTAAGCTCACGACTGTATTGATGCAGGACGCTACCGGCCCCACGCCGTATCAGGGCAAAGCCATAGCCGAAATCCCCAACGTCCCAACGGCAGCGGCGATTGCGAACGCGATCGAGGATGCCGTCGGCGTGCGCTTGCACAACCTACCGCTTACGTCGGAGAAGGTTTATGCGGCGCTGAACGGGAAGGTCATCATCTAACCATCCTCGGCTCGAAGGTAAAGACTGAATGTGTTTGATTAGGAGTCGGCTCTCTACTCCGTCATTCCGGCGGAAGCCGGAATCCCGGCTTTTCTCCCTTGATTCTAGACGGAGAACCTGGATGCCGGCGTGCGCCGGCATGACGAATCGAGAGATTTCAGCTGTTATCTCTTCTCAGCGTTAATGATATCGACTGCTAGTTCCACGCATTCGTTGCCTATAAACACACCTTCTTTACCCGTAATCATCGAACCTACTTCACCGTCCCCTTTCCCACAGAATGAGCAAAACGTAGCACTCTCCTTTTCCTTTTCGAGATCTTCGTTTGACTTCACGTACGGTTCGATGCCTTCGTTATCTTCGATGATTCGAATAACGATTTCGTCTCCGACTGCAACCTGGTCGGTTTCCCAAGATATATTCTTATTGTGATAACGAGACCGAGCGGCAAACACAGTGACGCTCAAAGTGGTATCCCGATCGCCTATTGGTTTTGCTAAAGCGACTTCGAATTGATCAGTTTCTCCAACACAAGCTTTGCTCAAACTTTTTCCATTGGCGGAGATTTCGAAACACACCATCGAAGATGCCATTTTGCCCCCCGTGTCAGTCCTGGTTTGTAGACCGCGGGTCCCTTCAGTCATGTCATCCTACAAAGCTCGTCACCTGAATATTTATCGTTACTTCCCTTCTCTTCCCTTCATGATTTCTTTGACGAGGTTGAACATCGGCGTCATGTCGGCGTATTTGGGATCGGAAACATCAAAATATTTTTTGCCTGGGACCATGCGGTTGTTCGGTACGAGCATTTCTTTGGGAATATCCATGCGCCGCGAATTCGGCGCATCTTCGCCGTATAGATCGTTATATTTTTGCATTGCGGTTTGACCGCGGCGCGACAGGAACCAGTTGATAAAGACTTTTGCCGCGTTCGGATTGGGTCCGCCCTTGATCAGGCTCATCGAGCCGCCGCCGGTGGTCAACTCCAATCCTTCCTTCCAGTCGACGTTGTCGAGCTCATCGACCGGCAGTCCCTGGTTTTTTGCCTTCGTCGCCTCACGGCACCCGACGCAAAGCGGAAATTTTCCTTGCGCCAACCAGTCGGTAATTTGCCGGCGGTCTCGTCCCAAGGTCGGCTGCATGTCGCCGTACAGCCGTTTGATAAACTCCGGTCCCAACTCGGGATGATAGTACATGAACTGAAGACCGCCGCCGAGACCCGTGCTCAGCGGATCCTGGGAAACGTATTTGCCCTTCCACTTCGGCGCGACCAAATCCCAATAGGATTTAAATTCCTTCGGGTTCACCAAAGTCATGTTGTAATAAAATCCTGACGACGATGGGTTGGCGATGTAGACAAAAATATGGCGTTGCTCCGGGTCGGTGTAACGATGCCGTCCTTCATACCATTTACTCTCGTCGAGGACTTCCGGCAGGATCAGCGCAGACTTGATCGAATCGAGCGCTTTGCCCTGGTAAAGGACTTCGTAATTAGTATTCGCCCCGCCGCTGAAAAGATCGGCGACTACCCTGCCGGCGCGCATTTCACCGGTAATCCTTGTTCCCAGGCTGTTGCCCGTGCCGTTGACGCTGACCAGTTGAATTTCGGGAAACTCTTTGCGGAACTCGTTGAGCAGTGGCTCCGTGCCGTAACGGCCGACATAGAAATTGAGCTTGCCCTCCTTCTTTGCCGCGGCAAGCGTCTTTTCCCAAGTGGCTTGCCACGAAGGCTTTGCTTCCGGCGGCGAAAGACGAACCCGCGAATAGTCAGGATCACGCCGAAGAAAATTAAAATGACGACCCTAAGGAATCTTTTTCATGTCTCATTTCTCCTTCACGTCCTTTCATGAATTCTTTGGCCAACTTGATAGATCGGCGTCATGTCCGCGTATTTCGGATCTGTAAAATCGAAATAGCGCCGCCCCTCGACCAGCCGGCTGCTCGGCGGCAGCATCTCCTTTGGGATATCGACGCGCCGGGAGTTGGGCGGCTCTTGCCCGTAGAGATCGTCGTACTTTTGCAGCGCGATTTGCCCGCGGCGCGACAAGAACCAGTTGATAAAGACCTTGGCGGCGTTCGGATGCGGCCCGCCCTTGATGAGACTCATCGAACCACCGCCGGGAGAGATTGGCAAACCTTCCTTCCAATCCACCATGTCCATATCGTCCACGGGCAGACCCTGCTTCTTGGCTCTATCAGAATCGCGGCAGCCGAGGCAAAGGGCAAACTTTCCTTGAGCGAGCCAATCCGTGATTTGGCGCCGGTCCCGGCCGTAAACCGGCTGCTGATCGATGAAAAGTTTTCTTAAAAAATCCGGCCCAAGGTCCGGATGGTAAAAGAAAAACTGCAGCGAAGGGCCGATGCCGGTGCTGGTCGGCTCCTGGGAGACATATTTCCCTTTCCACTTGGGGTTGACGAGATCCCAGTAGGACTTGAAGTCTTTCGGATTGACCAGATTGGTATTGAAATAAAGGCTCGTCGAAGTCGGATTGGCGAGGTAAATGAACACATGCTGCTGTTCGGCGTCGTTGTAGCAGTGCTTGCCGCCGTACCACTTGGACTGATCAAGAACTTCGGGAAGTATCAACGCCGACTTGAGCGAACCGAGGACCTTTCCCTTGTAAAGGATCTCAAAATTCGTCACCGCCCCGCCGCTGTAAAGATCCGCCAGCACGTTGCCGGCGCGCGCTTCGGCGACGATGCGCGTGCCCAGTGAGTTGCCGGCGCCGTTGGTGCTGAATATTTTGATCTCGGGAAATTCTTTGCGGAATTCGTCGAGCAATGGCTCGCTGCCGTAGCGGCCGACGTAGAAATTCAGCCGTCCTTCTTTCTTTGCCGCCGCAACCGTATTCTCCCACGTGACTTGCCAAGAAGGCTTTGCGTCCGCTGTGTGAGCGGCTCCAACGGGAATCAGACATCCAAGCAACGACACGGAAACGGCCGCTACGAAGTTCCGGCCGTTTCGATTCACTAAGGATCGTCGTTTCACGGCGCCATCCTCCAGACCCAAACGGCTTCCTTCAAGCTTTCTCTTGGCGTCCTTTGCGTCTTTGCGCGAGACAATTCCTAATTGACGTTCGCTACTTCTTCCCCGCCAAGATTTCATCCAGTAACTTCATCGCCGGGTTGAGATCTTTGGTGTCCGGATCGTCGGTGTCAAAGTAGCTCATCTTGTCGCGGCGCTGCTCGTCGGCCGGAATATGATCTTTCGGCACGTCCACTCGGCGCGAGTTGCGCGCGTCGCCGGGCACGCTGATCGTCTTTTGAAATAGCGCTTGGCCGTCGCGCGACAACAACCAGTTGATAAAAACCTTCGCCGCGTTCGGATGAGGCGCGCGATTCATGAGCGCGATGGAACCGAAAGCCGAAGAAAGATTGACGCCTTCCTTGAAGTGGTAGGGACTGAACTCATCCACCGGCAAACCCTGGTTTTTTGCTTTATAGACCGTTCCGCCTTGTATCGGCATACCCACGGCGAATTTCCCCGTGCCAAGCCAGTCAACGGCTTGACGAAGATCGGCGGTTAAAGTGACGTCCATCTCGCCGAACAGGCGGCGGAGATATTTGGGACCGAGGTCGGAGCTATAGTAAAGAAACTGCCAGGGAATACCTGCGCCGCGCACTTTGCGAATATCGGTCGAAAGAATCTTTCCCTTAAGTTTAGGATTGAGGAAATCCCAGTAGCTCTTGTACTCGCGCGGATCAAGCAATTGGCTGTTGTAAGACGCGCCCGCGCCGGCCGACACGTTGCCCTCGTAGACAAAAATATATTGACCTTCTTTGTCCGCGTACTTCTGTTTGCCCTCCCACCATTTCGTCGCATCCGTCACATCCGGCAGGATCAACGTCGACTTGATCGGGTCGAGCATTTTTCCGACTATAAAGAACCTGAAACAGCGAATTGCCACCGCCGTTGTAAACGTCGACAAGATATTTGCCGGCCCGGCGCTCGGCCGAAATGCGCTGCGTGAGGTCAGTTCCGGCACCCGTAATGTGAGTTATCTTGATCTTAGGGTATAATTTTTGAAACACGCCGGAATCGATGATCGCGCCGTAACCGCCGATAGAGACCATGACCTGTCCTTCTTGCTCCGCCGCGCGCACCGTTCTGTCCCATTCGGCCTGCCAATTCGGTTTTGCTTCCCCTGCACCAAGGGAGCGTGCAAATCCGATGACCTGACAAACCTGTAGGATCAGCAGTGCCTTTATCAATCGGCGCATTGTCATTTCCTCAATGGCGCTTTGCGGGCACGGCGTGCCGTGCCCTTACGTTCTTTGTGACCTACTTCTTTCCATTCAATGCCCAATAAATTTTCTCTGCGCTCAATGGCAGCTCGAACAATCGCGCACCGCAGGCGTCCGCGATGGCATTCGCTATCGCCGCCGCCGTCGGCACGTTAGGATTCTCCGCGATCGCTTTGCCGCCGTACGGCGTCGGTCCGGTGGGGCTCTCGACCAATACCGTCTTCAACGGCGGCACGTCGGCGATGCACGGCAACTTGGACTCACCTAAAGTTAATGTTGCTATCTTTCCGTCAACCATTGGATTTTCTTCCATTAATGCGAAGCCAAAGCCGGTCACGACGCCCCCTTCGATCTGCCCCGTCAGGGTGAGATGATTGAGCACCGTGCCAGTATCGTGCGCCGTGGTCAAATTCAAAACACTCACGCCGCCGGTAGTCGGATCAACTTCCACCTCAGCCACCTGTGCTGCGAACCCCGTGACCTTCGGCATGTCCTTGGGGACATAATTAGTTAGGTGAAAGACGGGGCCACCGTTTTCTTTGACAGCCAGCTCGATCATCTTTTGCGTCGTCGTCGACTTTTTGTTCGGCGCCGTGAGCTTGCCGCCCTGTTGCTGAATCTCCTCCGGCTGACAACCCAACTCGCGCGCCGCCAAGGCGACTAATTTCTCACGCACCTCATGCGCGGACTGATTGACCGCGTGACCGGAAGTATTCGTCTGTTTGCTGCCGCCCGTGCCGGGATCGAAAGGCAAACTATCGGTGTCTTTGAAAACCACACCGACTTTTTCCGGCGGCAGCCCGAGCGTTTCGCAAACCATCTGTTGGCTAACAGTATAGTATCCAGGACCGACATCGGGCACGCCGGTGAGGATGTTGACCTTGCCATCGGCCTCCAGCGTTAATGCCGAGCTCGCTTTCCCTTCCGGCGTGCCGCGATCATAGAGCGCCATACCCCAGCCGCGGTTTTTCCTCGCTCCGCCTTTCTTCCAGCCGGAAGTTTTGACGACGCGTTCCAGCACTTCGCTCATGAGAATATCGCTCCACTTTTCCCCCATGGGATTGGCATCGCCGTCGTGCAGAATATTTCTTCGGCGCAATTCGAGAGCATCGATGCCCATCTCTTTGGCGATGATTTCGACCTGCGACTCAAACGCGAACACGACCTGCGGACTGCCCGGCGTGCGCGTTTGGGTGCAAGGAACCTGATTGGTATACGAGCAATAAGTCTCGCAGCTGATCGCCGGCACTCTATACATGCTCGCCAGGCGCCGCCCTCCAAGCACCGTCACTTGGGGATTGGCCTTTTGCGAGCCATAGGCGCCGCCGCTGAAATGAATTGTCGCTTTGATAGCGGTAAAATGTCCGTCCTGATCTACGCCCGTTCGTAGCGAAAGTACCGCGGGATGGCGGTGGCCACCGGCGAGAAGCTCGTCGGTGTAATCGAAAACCAATTTCACGGGCAGGCCCGTAGCTTTCGACAAGTAGTAAGCGATCGGTACGTCGATCAACGACGCCTTGGCACCGAAATCGCCGCCGACGTGGACGATGTGGATCTTGATTTTGTCCTGTGGCACGCCGAAGTCTTCCGCCATCTGCTCGCGCAAACCCCAAGGCCCTTTGTTCGACGGCCAAACTTCGACCCGTCCGTCTGAGTGAACTTGTACGGTACAGGCACAGGGTTCGATGTAGCCGTGATGCGAGAGCGGCGTGCGAAAAGTGTGCTCGAAAATCCGCGCCGCTTTTTGAAAACCCGCTTCGATATCGCCGTTTTTCCACAGCACGTAGGACTGCAGGTTGTGGCCAGGCATGCCCTCAGGCAGTTTGGCGGCATTCCGATATTTGTTCCGGTCCTCATGAATTAACGGCGCACTCGGTTTCAATGCTTCGATGGGATCCTCTACGTACGGTAATTCCTCATACTGAACATCGATCAGTCCAATCGCCTCTTCCGCGATCTCCTCACTATCGGCCGCCACTGCCGCCACCGCATCGCCGCTCATCCTGACTTTGTCGTAAGCCAAAACCGGCTGGTCCTTCACGCGCGTGCCGACGTAAATATCTTTAACATCTGCGCCGGTCAGCACGGCGCGCACACCTTTCAGCGCCTTTGCTCTGGAGATATCGATATTAACAATTCGCGCGTGCGGCACCGAAGCGCGCAGCACCTTAGCCCACAGTAGATTTTCGAACGGCAAGTCCGCCGCGTATTTAGTCTGACCGGTGACTTTCCCTTCGCCCTTCGATGCGGGGCAGCGACTTTCCTATGGTGCGAAATCCCAAGGTTCACCTCCCAATAGTATTTCGATATTTTGGCTTCTTACGGTCCGAAGTCTCAGAATTTATCTCTAATATTTTATGCTGCCAACCGTGCTGACCGAAAAAGTTTTCGGCCCAACCAACCGTTAAGGTTTACTGATGATTCAAACTTTGTTGCCTCCTGCACCGGTAAATCAGTCGGTTTGGCACATCCGTAGGATATCAGACCACCATGAGCGGGCGGGAGAAAATGTTACGACAACGTTGTGGCCGAAAGTTTCTTCAGGTCAATGAAAAACGTGCTCATTCATCATGGCTCTTTTAGGACTCGGGATAAGGTCGAAGGGCGATCCTAGAATACATCGAGGTGTTCTACAATTGCCAGCGCAGACAATCAGTCGCTAGGTCATATGAGCCCGACTGACTATGAACGAACAGGTGCTGTTTGTTTAACTCACAGTCTTCCGATTGAAGTCGTTCGTTTTTCCTCAAATAGCTTTGCAATTACATAAAAAATTGTTACGAATAAGGGGGCAACCTGCGCATAAACCAAAGAACAATTTCAATATCAAACAGAATCGACACCAACGTTTTGTCGATGGCAAGCCCGCGTTTTATGAAAAAGTTAATCAAGATTTAATAATCTTGTAACGAAGCTCTAGCTCCCCTGCTGACGTTCTATGATATGATAGAGTGCTATAATGGCTGATCATTTTGCGGTAATCGACGTCGGCAGCAATGCTATACGATGGCAGATCGCCGCAGTCGATCATCCGAAACACTACCGAATTCTCGCGCAGGAGCGCCACCCTGTTCGTTTGGGCCGGGAAGTTTTTCAAACCGGCAAGTTGAGTCCAAAATCGGCCGAAGCGGGGCTCAAAGTTCTGAGCGAATTTAAGACCGTCGCCGATCGCTATCGCGCCAAAGCGATTCGCGCCGTCGGCACGAGCGCGATGCGCGAAGCTTCCGACCGGCGGAGCTTTTTGAAACGCGCGCACGCCCTGGGCGTGCCGCTTGAAGTATTGCCGGAAGAACAAGAGGCGCGGCTCATCAGTTTAGGAATCATGAGCGGCCTGCATTTTCACCTGCCGCTTGGCTTATTCCTTGATATCGGCGGCGGCAGCGTCGAGATGACGGTAGCCGATCCGACCAATACGTTCTGCTTATTTAGTCTGCCGCTCGGCGCCGTGCGTCTCACCGAAAAACTTTCTGACCAACGATCCGCCCCAACACAAGCAGGTGAAAGAGCTGCGCCAGCATGTTCGCGACAAAGTGAAGACCGTGGCGCGGCGCATTCAAAAAGAAAAATTCACCATGGCCTTCGGCAGCGGCGGCACGATCACGGCGCTCGCCGAAACCGATACAAGAGCGGGAGGCGATGGCAAAGCCGGTTCGTTGACCGTCTTGCGGCGCCAGCGCCTGAAAGCGTTGCTCGACTTGCTCATGAGCCGCACCACGGCGGAACGAGCCGACATGATCAGCGGCGACCCGAAGCGCGCCGACATCATCGTCGCAGGCGGACTGGTGCTGCACGAGATCATGTCCGAGATCGGTCTCGATTATATATTTGTCTCGGCGCGCGGCCTGCGCGACGGACTGATGGTCGACCTGCTGCAGCGCCAATATGCGAATTCCGGCGCGTGGCATCCGGACGCCGACCGCTCCGAATCTCTCGAACAATTCTGCCAGAAGTATTCCAACGACGCCGCCCATTCCGCAACATGTGAGCCAGCTCGCGCTTAGCCTGTTTTATCAACTACAGAAAATGCACAAGCTGCCCGAGAAATACACGAGTATTTTTCATGCCGCGGCGATGCTGCATGACATCGGCCTGTTTATCGCCGGGCCCAAACATCACAAGCATTCTTACTATTTGATCAAGAGCTCCGGCATGAAATCGTTCAACAAGCTCGACCTTGAGCTGGTCGCCAACATCGCTCGCTATCACCGCAAGGCTCATCCCAGCCAAAAACATCTCGGCTTCAGCCAACTCAGCCCGGCCAACCAGGACGTGGTGCGCAAGCTGAGCTCGCTGCTGCGCGTCGCCGACGCTTTGGATTTTCGCCGGGAACAGCGCGTCGAGTCGGTCAGTTGCACAGTGAATTCGAAACGTCTCGCCATCTCCATTGCCGCAGCGGACAACGTCAAAGATGAAATCGAATGGGCGACAAAAAAAGGCAAGCTTGTACAAGAAGTCTTCAACACCGAACTCGTCATCCAAAAAGGAAATTCAAACCGCAGTCGATCTTGAACGGGAGGATCCTATGCGACGTGGACATATCGATCGAAACATTCTCTTTCTCTGTGAGGACAATGCGTGCCTCAGCCAAATGGCCGAAGCAACCGCCAAGCACCTGGCGCCGCCGCGCACGCGAATCTTCAGCGCTGGTGTCAAGCCTAGCTCCATTCCGCCGCGGGTGGTTCAGGCGATGCAAGAGCTTGGCATCAGCATGAGCGGCCAAACCAGCAAGGGCTTGGCGGAAGTGCCGATCCAAGACATCGATTTAGTCGTGAGCTTTGGCGACGCTCATAAAAAATGCGCCAATTTGCCCGGACGAGTCAAGGTCGAAAACTGGCCCGTGCGCGCCGCGAATCCTACAGAGCGCGTTGACGGCGCGCCGATTTCGGAGCTGCGCGAAGAGCGCGACGAGATCGATAAGCGCGTATTCGCGCTGTTTCTCGATCACTGGCGCAACAATGCATGAACGGCTCGATGACACCGCACGCTCCGGACCGGATCATGAATCTTTATCTGATGCGGCATGGCATTGCCCTGACGCGTGACGATCCATCCGTCGCCCATGATGCCGAACGCCCGCTCACCGGCAAAGGCGTGAAACGAATGCGCAAGGCCGCCAAGGGCCTGCGCGAGCTTGCCATCCGGTTCGATTCTATATTGACCAGTCCTTTATCGCGCGCGCGCCAGACCGCGGACATCGTCGCCAGCACTCTCGGCATGGAAGCCCAGCTCGAAGAAATCTCCGGGCTGGCGCCCGAGAGCACGGTGGAACATCTGATGTTTGGCTTGACGCGCTATCAAGATCGGCAGCACGTGCTAATGGTGGGGCACGAGCCTTTGTTATCCAATACAGCGGCCTATTTGCTGGGCGGGCGGAAACCCGCTAATCTTGTTTTTGAATTCAAAAAAGGCGGCCTCTGCCGCATTGAAATCGACACGCTCCCAGTTGCCGCACCCGGTAAACTTCATTGGTTTTTGACACCTAAACAGTTGCGGCAGCTTGGCTAACCTCGCTACAGGACCTATTCACAGTGAATGCGCTTCCAGCTCAACTGACTCGTGATCCTGCGCTAAAAAGCAAATTGGTAAAATTGGCGCGCAAACGTCTCGAGCGCTTCGTTACGCTCTACCCCAAAGCCCTAGTAAGCGATGATCCGGAAATCGTCCATGACCTGCGCGTCGCCAGCCGCCGCCTCCAGCAGGCGCTGCGGGTGTTGCCGCCCCATTCGAAATCGGTCAACCGAAAACTCTTTAAGGTCTTGCGCAGAGTTCGTCGCGCCTTCGGCGCCTGCCGCAATGTCGATGCCTGCATAGGCTTGATTCAAGCAAAACTCGAAGCGACGACCGCGGTATCGATGCGCCATTCCTGGGACGCGGTGCGACTTTGGCTTGAGGAAAAGCGCGCCACGGAGATCGACAGAGCCTGCGCCGAGCTAAAACGACATGACCTGATCGAATTCATCGGGCGCGTCCAAGCGCGCATTGAAAATATCGATCAGGAACCCGAGGGCGCTGATCCGCTCTGGCAACGCTCGAGAGAAGCGCTTGCCGAATGGCGCAATGCGCTCGTCTCGGCGAAAGCACAGCCCCAAAACGAACAAATTCATGCCTTTCGTATTTCCGGCAAACGCTTGCGCTATCAAGCCGAATCGATTGCCGAGCTCGGCGATACTTCGGTAAAAAAATTAGTGCAGGGTCTAAAAGCTCTGCAGGATGATCTCGGCGATTGGCGCGATCGCTCGGTCTTGCGCCGCTATGTGGCTGAATTTATCGGCCGGCCTGATTTTTTGGCGGAAGAGCCGGGCATGTGCCGCGCTCTCCTTTTGGAAATGGAGCGAGAGAAACAGCGCGATCAGGCGACGATCGACGAGTTCATCGCAAAAGCAGAAAAGCTTGCCGAAGACTCCACCGACCTCGGCTTGAGCGAATCCTCGGCCGAACCAGCCGCTCAGGAGCCGTAACCGTTGCGCGCGATCACCCGATCGACTCGATCGCGCAAGTTCTCAAACACCTCTTCGACGGAACCGGAAGCATCGACGATTTGAAAGCCAAAGGTCTCGACCATCTTGTCGAATTCAGCAAGCAGCCATTTCTGATAGCGGACAAAGCTCTCGTACATGTCTTCGCCCATGTGCATATCCATTCCCGATTCCCAGTAGTCGAATCCCCGACTCTGTAAAACGCGCGTGACGAGATCGTCAATTTGCAAGCGCAAGTAAAAAATGGCGTCGGGCCTCAGCGCAAAGCCGTAGACTTCACGCAGCCATTCCGGATCCGAGCCGCGCACGATGGCGCGCGCTATGAGCGAATAAATGTAGCGATCGGTCAACACGACGAATCCCGCGCGCAGCGCCGGAATAATCTCGTTCTCCAAACGATCGGCGAAATCGGTGGCGTAGAACAGGCTCATAGTAATGCCTCCGAGGGTATGCCCTTCTTTTGCCTGCTTGAGCCTTTTTCCCGCCAACGCCGAACGGGTCATGCCGGTGTCCAAAACCGCATGACCGTGATTTTCCAGCCATTGTTTCAACAAGCCGATGTGCGTCGAACGGCCGACGCCGTCGGTCCCTTCCAAAACGATCAGTTTGCCCTTGAGCTCCGCGAGATCTATGCCCGCGAGCCCTTCGCCAAAGAAGCTAAATCCAGCCATCGTCTAATCCTCGTCTTTTTGGTGCCGGCCAATGCTTCGGATACAATACGGCGTACTTCCGCTTGCTGTTCCTCGATCGAGCGCGTCGCATCGATGGCCACCAGGCCGAACTCGTCGATCATCTTTTCGTACTCTTCGATGATTCGGCTTTGAAACAGGCCGAAACTCTCTTCGATATCGTCGCTCAAGCCGAGATCCATTCCCGCCTCATAGTATTTAAGCGCGTCGCGGCCGCCAAGGATGCGCTTCATTGCCACATCCAAGGGCGTGCGAAAGTAGAAGGCTACGGTCGGTTTTACCGCAAAAGCGTATAGATCTCGTACCCACTTGGGGCTCACACCGCGCGCGACGTCGCGCGCGAACGCCGTGTAAATGTACCGATCCGCGAGTACCACCGCACCGGCTTTGAGGGGCGGAATGATATGATGCTCGGTGCGGTCCGCGAAATCGGTGGCATGAATCAGGCTAAACGTCATCCCGGTTAACATCTTCTTTTTCTTGCCGCGCTTGGTCACCTCATGCACCAGCGGCGAGGAATTCCATTCGCTGAAATAAACCACATAACCTTCGGACTCGAGCCATTTCTGCAACAGCATTAACTGCGTGCTTTTGCCCGAGCCGTCGATCCCTTCGACGATAAACAGACGCCCGGGAAAGCGGTGTTTGCCGTACATTTTCATTCCACCAGCCATAGTCGTCCTATCCAATCACTCCCAAAAGTTACCATTCACGGCGAAGCAACGTATCAAAGGAAACGGCTTTTTGCATACGTAATTTGCCAGCCGTTCCGTTAAATTTAGATTACGCCGCGACTGTAATCCGCCAATTTCGTACTTTTATTAACAGGTTTTTTACCGTTCCTTAACACAGCATTCACCACCGAACAATAACTCTTCCGTCGAAAGCGACAATGAGAAGCATTGCAAGCCAGTCTATGAAAATCCGGTCCCGTTGTCGAAGCCCCTGCGCTGTTATCCCAAGCTTAACGATTCCGTAACCTTGCCGTAACAATCGGCGCTTAATTAACAAGAAAAAGAGGAGGGTAATTGAATGAGCGTTAAGAAGATTTTGCTAGGGTTTGCAATCGCGGCGCTATCCGTAAGCGCGACGCAGGTCTTGGCGGCAGGATGCCCGGCCAAGGGCGTCAAAGAGATGACGGGAGCGGGCGCTACATTTCCTTATCCGCTCTACTCAAAGATGTTTAGTGAGTACGATAAAGCATGCAGTGTGAAAGTAAATTATCAATCGATCGGCTCGGGCGGCGGAATTCGACAGCTCAGTGAAATGACTGTGGATTTTGGCGCATCGGACGGCATCATGGATGAAAAGCAAAAAGCGGCTGCCAAAGGTGGCGCGGTGCTACATATCCCTATGGTTTCAGGCGCCGTGGCGGTGGTTTTTAATCTGCCGGGTGTTAACACAAGCCAACTAAAGCTCACCCCAGACGTTCTGGCCGACATCTATCTAAAGAAAATTACTAACTGGAACGATAAGCGGATTGCGGCCGCAAACACGGGTGTCAAACTTCCCGATTTGACCGTGGCCGTAGTACACCGCTCGGACGGTTCCGGAACAACCTTCATCTTCACGGATTACCTCGCGAAAGTCAGCTCCGAGTGGAAAGAGAAAGTGGGTTCGGCGACTTCAGTCAACTGGCCAGGAGACGTGGGGGGTAAGGGAAATGAGGGCGTCGCAAACTCCGTAAAGCAAATTCCCGGCGCGATCGGATACGTCGAAGTGGCTTACGCCAAGCAGAACAAAATCCCATGGGCGCAGATGCAAAATAAGGCGAAGAAATTTCTCGATCCAAGCCTGGAAGGCGCGGCTGCAGCGGCCGACGTCGCCAATCTTCCAGACAACATGGAAGTTTCCATTACCGATAGCGCAAACCCCAGCGCTTACCCGATTTCCGGCTTCACGTGGCTGCTGGTGTACGAAAATCAAACCGATGCTGCGAAGGGGGATGCGGTGGCAAATCTCGCGTGGTGGATGCTTCATGATGGCCAGAAGTACGCGACACCGTTGGACTACGCGGCGTTGAAGGGAGTCGCGGTCAAAAAAGCTGAAGCCCTGACAAAAAAGATAAAAGTCAACAACCAGATCGTTTTGAAGTAAGCCATCTTCGTTTTTTTCTGCGCAGCCGGCATGGAGCGGTGTGTCGGCTGCGCATAACTTTTCCCGGGAGAAGCTTAATGAGCGACCAAACTATCGATAGCACATTTTCTACCGGGAGCGCGGCGAGAGTCGTACACCATGACACGCGAGTCATCAATGTCGGCGATCGATTATTCTACCGCGTAACGCAAGCCTTTGCTCTTATTGTAATCCTTCTAGCTTTCTTGTTGGTGTTCGATCTCTTCCGCGGCGCGTGGGAGGCGATTCAGACTTTCGGCCTGAAATTCCTGGTCGGAACTACCTGGGACCCCGTTAAGCGCGAGTTCAGCACACTGCCGACTATCATTGGCACACTGGTCAAGGCTTTCATCGCCCTCTTGCTTGCCGTGCCTATCAGTATCGGTTCGGCGGTTTTCATCAGCTTCTATCTACCGAAATGGCTCCGCCCCTTCATTTCGTATCCGATCGAATTACTGGCCGGCGTTCCCAGTATCGTGTTCGGCCTGTGGGCTTTGTTCATTATGGTGCCAGTGATCCGCTCATTGCAAATCTGGCTCAAGGCAAATTTCGGCTGGTTTTTCCTGTTCGACGGTCCGGCGGTTTACGGTGTCGGCGTGCTTTCCGGCAGCGTGATTCTCGCGATCATGATCATTCCGATTATCACCGCTGTCTCGCGGGATATTTTACTAACCGTGCCGCGCCCGCAGATCGAGGGCATGCTGGCCTTGGGCGCGACCAAATGGGAATCAATCTGGCAGGTCGCTTTACCTTACGCCCGGGTCGGGCTATTTGGCGCAGTCATTCTCGGTCTTGGCCGAGCCATTGGCGAGACGATGGCCGTAACGATGGTCGGTGGCAATTCTTTCGCGATGATCCATTCACTTTTTGATCCGGTGCACAGCATGGCCAGTCAAATCGCCAGTGAATTTACTGAAGCAACCTATAGCCTGTATGTTTCCTCCCTGATCTACGTCGGATTGGTTCTATTCGGCATTACCATCATCATTAGTTTGTGTGCGCAGTATCTCATCTGGCGGTTATCGAAAGGGCATGTTGCCGTGTTTGAATGAAAGGCTGAATCATGGTCAACCAACATAGCGCAGCTGAGCGCCGCCACTATCAATTCCGCCGAGCCACGGAACGGTTGGCCGGCGCGGGTATGGTGCTTTGCACCGCCGTGACGGTATTTTTTCTATTTATGATTCTCGGCTACGTGATCTACAACGGCGCGTCGGCGATCGACTGGAACTTTCTTACCGGTTTGCCCTTGCCTCCCGGCGAGTCCGGTGGCGGTATTGCCAATGCGCTGGTTGGCAGTGTGCTGGTTGTGGCATGCGCCGTACTGATCGCGATGCCCATTGGTCTCGGCGCCGCGATCTTCGTCAACGAATTTCCCAGCGCGCGACTCGGCAGAACTGTGCGCTTCATGGCGGAAGTCCTGACCGGCGTACCGTCCATCGTTGTTGGTCTGTTCGCGTACGAAATGGTGGTTCGACCCATGGGTTCGTTCTCCGGATTATCGGGGTCCATCGCTTATGCCTTCATCATGGTTCCGATCATACTGATCACATCCCATGAAGCCTTCCGGCTGGTTCCGTCGTCTTTGCGCGAAGCCTCTTTAGCTCTCGGCGTGCCGAAATGGCGGACGATCCTCGGTGTCGTGTTACCCGTGTCGCGGACGGCGTTACTCACCGGCGCCGTCTTGGCTTTTTCCCGAGCCCTGGGAGAAGCGGCGCCGATGCTGTTCACCGCGTTCGGCAATCCGTTTTGGAATTTGAATCTCGGCAAGCCCATCGCGACCGTACCGATGCTGATCTATACTTACGCGACCGGTCCCTATGACGACTGGCACCAAAAAGCCTGGGCTGCCTCTTTCGTATTGATGATGGTAGTATTGGTGACAAGCGTCATGACCCGAGCATTCTTGAGGGGGAAATCACATGAATAACGGGGGACTGCAGATGAAGGAAGAAAGATTCACATCCGGCGAAAGGAAAAGCCGAAAAAGCGACGATGAATCTCGTTCTTCGAAGACTGAACCTTCGATTGCGCCGGAACAGCTACGGCTCAAAGTAGAGCAATTGAATGTTTATTACGGAGACTTCCAAGCCGTTAAGGACATCGATCTTTCGATAGGAACGAACAAAGTAACGGCTTTGATCGGACCATCGGGCTGCGGCAAGTCGACTTTTATCCGGTGCCTTAACCGAATGCACGAAGTCACACCCGGTGGCCGCGTCGAAGGCAGAGTGCTGCTCGATGGCCAGGATCTTTACGGACCCGGGGTTGATCCCGTCGACGTCCGCCGGCGCGTCGGCATGGTATTTCAAAAACCGAACGTGTTTCCTAGCATGTCGATCCACGACAACGTTGCATCGGGCTATAAATTAAATGGCATTCGCGACCACCAGCTCATCGCGGAAAAAGTCCAGAAGAGCCTCAAAAACGCCGCGCTATGGGACGAAGTCAAAGACAAGCTGAAGCAGCCCGGAACAAGTCTTTCCGGCGGCCAACAGCAACGACTCTGTATCGCGCGGGCGCTGGCAGTTGATCCCGACGTCCTGCTGATGGACGAGCCCTGCTCCGCGCTCGATCCCATCGCCACGACCAAGATCGAGGAGCTTATTCACGAGCTGAAGGAAACGGTGACCATTGTCATCGTCACGCACAATATGCAACAGGCGGCCCGGGTATCGGATTACACCGCTTTTTTCTACGTAGGCGAGTTGATCGAGTTCGGCGAAACCGGAACGCTGTTCACGACGCCGCAAAAACGCCAGACTGAAGATTACATCACTGGCCGATTCGGCTAAGAGGTGCGCCATGAAAGCGGAACATACCGACAAGAAATACGAAGAAGACCTGAAAAAGCTCCATGAGGAGATTCTCTACATGGGCGGGCTGGTCGAGGATCAGATCCAAAAAGCCGTCAAATCGCTGGTCGACCGCGATTCCGAGCTGGCGAAGATCATCATCGAGCGCGACCACGAAGTAAATCGTCTGGACGTGGAAATCGACGATCTGTGCATTCGTCTGCTCGCCTTGCATCAACCGGCAGGAAAGGATTTGCGCTTCATCACGACGGGTTTGAAAATCACCACCGATCTCGAACGGATCGGCGACATGGCCGTTAACACCTGCGAGCGAGCCCTGGAGCTTAACCAGGAGCCGCAGCTCAAACCCTATATCGATATCCCGCGTATGGCCCGTATCGCCCAACGAATGACCCGCGAAAGCTTGGACGCTTTCGTGCGCGAGGACACGAGCCTCGCTCTCAAGGTCTGCAAGGATGACGAAGAGATCGATCAGCTCAACAGCCAGATCTTCCGCGAAGTCATCACTTTCATGATCGAGGACCCGCACACCGTGAGTCGCGCGATTAAAATCAGCGCGATTTCGAAATACCTCGAGCGCATGGCCGACCACGCGACGAATATCGCGGAAATGGTCATCTTCATGGTCAAAGGCAAAAGCATCCGTCACATGAAAGAATTGCCACCGTCAATATAATAGCGTGTGAAAATGGCAAAAACCGGACAAAAGATTTTAATCGTCGAAGACGAGCCGGATATCCGCAAGCTCGTCAACTACAACCTGGCTCAAGAGCGCTTCAAGGTTCTGGAAGCCGAAGACGGCGAGCAAGGGTTAAAGATCGTCCAGCGGGACAAACCGGATCTGGTCATTTTGGATCTGATGTTGCCCGGATTATCCGGTATGGAACTGTGCAAGATCCTTCGCGAACGTTCAGAGACTGAAAGACTGCCCGTGCTCATGCTTACCGCCAAAGCGGGCGAAGCGGACCGCATTGTCGGTCTTGAAATGGGCGCCGACGACTATCTGACCAAACCTTTCAGCCCGCGCGAGCTCGTCGCGCGGGTGCGGGCCATCCTGCGACGGGTGGAAAGCGCCAAGCCGACGGACAATTTACCGGCCTACGACAAAGGCGGTCTAAAAATCGATTTCAGCACCTATGAAGTCTTCGCCCGTGGAAACAATATCAAGCTGACATTAAAAGAATTTGAGCTTCTGCGATTTTTGGTCCAGAATCCCAACCGGGTGTTGAGCCGCGATCAATTGCTCGATCGGGTCTGGGGCGGCGAAACCTACGTCACTCCGCGCACGGTCGATGTCCATATTCGCCGCTTGAGAAAAGCGATCGAAAAGGACGACAGCAAACCGAAATGGATACTCACGCTCCGAGGTGTCGGCTATAAATTCGATGAAAAGGCTTTGGAACAGTAGTCTCGTCACAAAAATCTTCCTTTCCTATCTTGCCGTCATCGCGCTGCTCTTCCTGGGTCTTTATTATTCTTCGAACGCGCTGCTGCGCAACTTCTATATCGACTCCCTGAGCGAACGGATGGAGCAGGAAGCGCACCTGCTCGCGCGCGTGGTTCCGTTCGATCTCACCGGCGTCACTCTCGACGCTGTCTGCCGCCAACTCGCCGGCGAGCTCGGCTCACGCATCACAGTAATCGCTCCTGACGGTCGCGTGCTCGGCGATTCTGCGGAAGTCTCGGCGCAGATGGAGAACCACGCCAACCGTCCCGAGGTGATCGAGGCCATGCGCTCCGGAACCGGACGCGCGACTCGCTACAGCACTACCGTCCGATACAACATGCTTTATCGCGCCTTCCATCAAACTGGCGCCGGCCAGGAAAGAATCGTCCGCGTGGCCGTACCGCTCACGGATATCGATAATGTGATCGATTCTTTTCGGCGCTCGCTTCTTGCCGGCCTCGCAGTCGCTGCCGCGGCCGGGCTGGTTCTAGCCTGGGTTTTTTCCCGGCGTTTGACTCGGCGTTTTCAACGTCTGGTGCAGTTTTCCGGGCAGGTGGCGGGCGGCTCCTTTCCACAGAACTTTTTTCTCACCCACGGCAAGGATGAGATTGCCTTGGTCGAACAACACCTGAATGAGATGAGTCTCAAGATTCGAGACAATCTCCAGCAAGTGATGGCGGAAAAAGAAAAAGCCGATTCCATCTTACGCTGCATGATCGAAGGGGTGCTGGTGCTGGATCCCAGGGGGCGGGTTTTAGTCATGAACGAGCAAGCGTTGTCGATGTTTCATGTTCCCGCCGGCAAGGATGTTCACGGGGTTTCGATTCTTGAAATCTCGCGCCATCCGGAGGTGCATAGGATTCTCGAAGAAGTGCTGATGTTTGATTTCTCCGCGCAGCTCTATTCAAAGCAGATCGAGCTCGACGAGGACCGTTGGTTTCACGTCAACGCGGTGCGCTTGCGCGACACTCGTGGCGATTTTCTCGGCTCCATCCTGGTGTTCCATGATACGACCAACATCAAACGATTCGAATCGATGCGCTCGGATTTCGTGGCAAACGTTTCGCACGAACTGCGCACTCCACTGACGGCCATTCGCGGCTACGTCGAAACTTTGCTGCACACGCCGCCGTCGGACCCTGAAGATAGCCGGCAGTTTCTCGAAATCATCGATCGTCACTCCGAGCGACTGAGCCGCTTAACCGAAGATTTGCTCACTTTGTCGGATTTAGAATCCGGCAAAATTCAATTGGCCGTTCAAGCCGTCGACGCTGGCCACCTGATCCAGCGCGTGCTGGAAGTGTTTTGGGACCAGGCTGCCAGAAAAAAAATTACCGTGGCGCACAAAGTTACACCGGGGCTGCCGAAACTCGCCGGCGACCTCGACCGCTTGCAGCAATTGTTCATCAATCTAGTCGACAACGCGATCAAGTACACGCCGGCCGGCGGCCAAGTCTCGCTGACCGCCACGAGCAGCGCGAACCAGAACACCAACCATGACCGCTATATTGAAATCACCGTGAGCGACACTGGACCGGGCATCCCAGAAAAGGACTTGCCACGTCTCACCGAACGATTTTATCGAGTCGATAAAGCACGCTCGCGCGATCTCGGCGGCACGGGGTTAGGGTTGGCGATTGTCAAGCATATCGTCCAAGCGCACAAGGGCGACCTAACGATCGAAAGCGTGCTGAAAAAAGGTACCACGGTACGCGTCCGTTTGCCGATCGCGGCGGAAATCAAAAAGGATCAAGAAGCGATCCTATTTCTCTGCGTGGCCAACTCTTGCCGCAGCCAAATGGCGGAAGGCTTCGCGCGCCAATTGGCATCGGATCGATATAAGATCTACAGCGCGGGAACAGAGCCGAAATCGCTTCATCCGCTCGCCATCCGGGTGATGCACGAATCCGGTATCGATATATCCAAGCAGTACGCCAAAGCCGTAGACGCGATCCCGCTCGACAGGATTGATCACGTCGTGACGCTGTGCGGCGACGCGGACGAACCGTGCGCTGCGCTGGCGCCCCGAGCCAAGCATAGTCGCTGGCCGCTCGCCGATCCCACCCGAGCGGTCGGCGACGAGCAACAAGTCATAAGCGCTTTTCGCGCCACCCGCGATGACATTCAGACCCGCGTGCGCCAGCTGTTTTCCTGATCCTCGACCACTCGTTTCGGTTGAAGCCACTCTGGACGCATGCTAGATTCCATCGCGTCCCGATTCCTTTTATTCAAACTTCCATCTCATAGCCGATTTTTGGAGCGAACATGGCAAAATTTCAGTTCCTGCCAGCTGAGACGAAATTCTACGAGTGGTTCGAAAAAGCCACCGGCAATTTACTCGAGGCGGCGGAGGCATTGGAAGATCTTTTGGACCACTACGAGCAGGTAGAAAGCAAAGTCGCCCGGATCACCGAGTTGGAGCACCGCGGCGATTTTATCGTGCACGAGGTCATGCATCTGCTGATGCACACGCTCATCATTCCGTTGGACGGCGAAGATGTCGAACGACTGATCTCCGCTCTCGACGATTCGGTAGACAAAATCGAAGCGACGGCCGTGCGCATGCTGATTTTTCGCATCGAGGCTCCGACAGAAAAGGCGCGTCAACTGGGGCATCTGATCCGCAGCGGCGCCGGCGAACTTCATATGGCGATGCCCAACCTTCGAGAAAAAAAGAATTTTCGCCTCGTGACGGAGCATATCAAGGAAATCAATACGATCGAGAACAACGGCGACCGGATCCTGCGCGAAGCGCTTGTGGAAATCGTCAACCACAAGGACGACCTCTATAATTTAATTCGCTGGAAAGAAATTTACGAGATGCTCGAGGAAACCACCGACACGATGGAAGACGTGGCCGACGTATTGCAACGAGTCGTGATCAAAAATGGCTGATCCGATTTTCGTTTTGACCGTTCTGATCATCGCGATCGCGTTGATCTTCGATTACGTCAATGGCTTTCACGATGCCGCAAACTCGATTGCGACCGTCGTTTCCACCCGCGTGCTGACACCGCTCCAAGGGGTCGCTTGGGCGGCGGTCTGGAACTTTGTCGCGGCGTTTACCTTTGGCACCGCCGTCGCCAAAACCATTGGCAGCGGCCTGCTCGACGTTCAACAAGTGGATGCCTATGTGATTCTCGCCGGGCTGCTCGGCGCGATCGCTTGGGATCTGATTACCTGGTACGTCGGTTTGCCGACCAGTTCCTCGCACGCGCTGATCGGCGCCTATGCCGGCGCGGGAATCGCCAAAGCCGGCCTGGGTGTCATTATTCCCGCCGGATGGGTCAACACGCTGATCTTCATCGTACTGGCCCCGTTATTGGGCATGGGACTGGGAATGCTGAATCTCGTCCTCATTCTTAATATATTTAAACGTTCGATCCCGTCCAACGTGGATCACATTTTTCGCCGCGGCCAGCTGATCTCCGCGGCGGCGTATAGCCTCGGTCACGGCACCAACGACGCGCAAAAGACCATGGGGATCATCGCTGGAGCGCTGTTTATCGTGCCCGAATATCGCTACCTGGTCAGTGACGCTGTTGGCAAACTTGCCATCCCGTATTGGATCGTGTTACTCGCCCACGCTGCCATCAGTCTCGGCACTCTGTCGGGCGGCTGGCGCATCGTTCACACGATGGGATCGAGGATCACCCGCCTGCAACCCATCGGCGGTTTCGCCGCCGAAGCGGCGGGGGCGATGACGCTTTTCAGCGCGGCTCATTTCGGTATCCCCGTCTCGACCACTCATACAATCACTGGCGCTATCGTCGGCGTCGGCTCGCTTAGACGGCTTCGCTCGGTGCGCTGGAATGTCGCCGGAAGAATTGTTTGGGCGTGGGTCTTGACGATCCCGGCATCGGCGTTGATCGCGATGTTATGCTGGGTGGCGATCGATATCGCGAGAAAGATTTTGCGCTGAGGTAAAAACGTCGTCGAACAAACGGATGCTTAGATTTCCCGCCTTCCTTCCAAAGCTTTTCCCAAAGTTACGGCGTCGGTGTACTCAAGATCGCCGCCCATTGGTAGACCGCGCGCGATGCGCGTGACCGAAACACCCATCGGCTTGATGACCTTCGAGAGGTAAAGCGCCGTCGCTTCGCCTTGCATGGTCGGATTGGTCGCGACAATTACCTCGCGCACGCCGCCGTCACGCAATCGCTCGAGCAGTTCTTTGATGCGCAAGGCGTCCGGCCCCATGCCGTCGAGCGGCGAAATCGTCCCATGCAGAACGTGATAGAGCCCACGGAACTCATGCGACTTTTCGACGGCGATCAAGTCAGACGGTTCTTCGACCACGCAAATCTTGTCGCGTTCGCGCTCGAGATTGCGGCAAATATCGCAGCGCGTGCCGTCTTCGTTTTGCGCGTGGATTTCGCTAAAACCGAAGCAGCCTTGACAGAGTCCCATCTCCTGGCGCAACTTGCCGATGCTGTCGGCCAAACGTAAAACATCATCCCTTGTTCCCTTCAACATGTGAAAGGCCAAACGAGCCGCGGTTTTTTCTCCGATGCCGGGAAGCTTCGATAATTCCTGGACGAGGCGAGCGAGCGGGGCGGGATACAAACTCATGGCATCAGTCCTGGGATCTTCAGTCCTCCGGTGATTTTACTCATTTCCGACGACACCAAGTCACGCGCTTTGCGCACGCCGTCGTTGACCGCCGCGAGAATGAGATCTTCCAACATGTCCTTTTCCGCGGCGTTGATCACCGACGCTTCTATTTTAACCGCCGTGACGTTGAACTGACCGTTGACGGTGACCTGGACCATGCCGCCGCCGGCCGATCCCTCGACGGTTTTGTTAGCCAGCTCTTCCTGTATCTTGGCCATTCGCGCCTGCATGTCTTGAGCCTGTTTCAACAGATTGCCCATCGCGCCGATACTCGCCATTGTCTTTCTCCTCGCCTCTGACCGTCCTTTACGAAAAGTGCAAACGCTAATTGTTTTATCGCCGCACGTTGCGCACGGAGCCGCCGAAAATACGCAGCGCTTCTTTAACCATCGGGCTGCGTTCGTCGCCGTACCTCCGGCCGCAGGCCCGAACGGGTCGGCCGACTTTGGCACGCCGTCGGCGGCAAGATTGACGATTTGCACGGTGACGTCCTGCGCGAAAAATCTTTTGGCCAGATCGCGCAGGCTCGAAAGATTATCGCTGTCGAGCAAAAAAGCCAAATGCTGGCGTTCGGCCACGCCAATCTTCATATGCCCGGAGGCTAACTCAAGCGGCACGCCGGATTCGAGATGCGATGCCAAGAATTTTTTTTCACGACCGACAAAAGCAATAAACTCACGCCAGCCGCCGGTCGCGCCAGCGTCCGGCTCGACGGTCCCGGCAATCACCGCCGACGGCTCGGCTGGCGCCGCGACCTTCTCTCTACGCGGCGCTAAGCTTTCGGTGCGCCCGCCCGATGAAGCTTTTGCCTCCAACCGTTCTAAACGCTCGATCCATTCTGTCACTGGCAGCGTTTGGGGCAAACCGGCTAGACGAATCAAAGTACTTTCCAAGGCGAATCGCGGCGTCGTGGAACGGGCAATCTCCTCTTCACCGGCCGCCATAAAGTCGAAATAGTCAAGCAGTGTGTCGATCGAGATCGGCCGCGCCTGCTCGGCCAGATCGACCATCTCCTGGTCGGGCAAGTCCAACAGCTGTCCACCACCAGCAAACGTTTGGAGCGCAGCCGATGGGCTGGTGCCGCCGCCCGGCGCAAGTCGCACGACTAGAAGATTTCTGAAATGTTCCACCAGATCGCGCGCCAGACGGCCGATGTCGCAACCTTGGTGCACAGTTTGGGCTACCAACTCGACGCATTTTCGCGCGTCGGCCTGAAGCACCGCCGCTGAAATTTCGTAAAGTGTGCGCCGCTGCGCCAGGCCGAGAATCTCCTGCAAGAGAACTTCATCGACTTCCTGCACCGCGCTATCCTGCATGGGCGCCCCGAAAGCGAGCACCTGTTCCAACAGAGATTGCGCGTCGCGCATGCTGCCGTCAGCCTCGCGTGCCAGCAAAACCAACGCTCCTTCGGTGATCTTAAGACCTTCGCTTTTTGCGATCGCGTCGAGCCGCTGGACGATTTCCCGCAAACTAATGCGGCGAAAATCGTAACGCTGGCAACGCGAAAGAATGGTCGCCGGCAGGCGATGCGGTTCGGTGGTCGCGAGAATAAATTTGACCGATGGCGGAGGTTCTTCCAAAGTCTTCAACAACGCGTTGAACGCATCTTTGGTGACCTGATGAACTTCATCGATGATGTAAATCTTAAATCGGCATTGAGCCGGTTGATAGCGGACATTTTCGATGATCTGGCGAATCTCATCGATGCCGCGATTGGACGCACCGTCGATTTCGAGAACGTCGATCGAATTGCCCTGGGCAATCTCATGACATTGAGCGCAGACGCCACACGGAGTAGCGGTTGGCCCATTATCGCAATTCAACGCCTTGGCGAGAATTCGCGCTGCGGTTGTTTTGCCTACTCCGCGCACGCCGGTGAACAGAAATGCGTGTGGAATCCGATTGGCGCGGATGGCGTTCTGCAGGGTTCGGGTAATATGCTCCTGCCCGGCGATATCCGCAAAGGTTTGCGGACGCCATTTCCGTGCAATCACCAGATACGACATAGGTTTGAAGCGAAGCGGCCAATGGACGAGGCAGATTCACGCCTCGGCTTGGCGCCGCAGATTTTTTAAGGGATGCCCATGGCTGACAGCCAGGTTACCCCGTGGCACAGGGGCTGACCCGCTACCGCTGCTTCCTTCCGGACCTGACGGAGTTTGCGGTGCCGCCTTGCACAGGACCTAACTATCAGCAATCGACATCCCTGCTATCGACAGAATTGCTGCCTACTCGCTTGCGGTCGTTACTAAAATCGCTGTGTTCGATTAAAATCCGGCTTAATGGCGGAGAGGGAGGGATTCGAACCCTCGGTGCGGGGTTAACCGCACACACGATTTCCAGTCGTGCACCTTCAACCGCTCGGTCACCTCTCCGATTCAGCGTGCATCCTCAACGCTAGCCGGCGAATAGTTCGACGCTATCATAGTGCCGCTCGATTTTCTACAAATTGGTGACTTGCTTCGAATTATCTTTTTATCGTCTCCCTTGGTGCGACCATTTTTTCTTCAGTGTCAAATCATCTTACGTTTATTTACACACAAGATATTACTTTAAAAATATGGCTTAAATGTTGATTCAAATGGAATTAATTTAGCGGTGATCGTGTCGGAATTTAACCTCGCTGTAATGTGTTAAGACCGTTTACGATTTTGGGTTTAGAAAAAGATCGCCAAGCCACTGAATCTACATAATTCTAAAGCCTGGCATTGCACTTGCTCAAACAACCGCGAAATCGGTTCGTCAGATCGCGCTGATCCGTAATTTTGTTCACAAGACTTACACATTTGCAAAGAGCAAGACAGAAATGACTCAGCGTGTTAATCGCAACAACCGCAATCACAAAAGGTCGACGCCGACGATCTCGACAATCAGGGACCGCATTGAGTCTAGAATTGCGAGCGAAAACGCACCCGAACACAGCCGACCCGCCAAGTTGATTCCCTGGGAAGATATTTGGACGTCCCTCAGAGTTGCGCGCATGCGTGGTAACGGCGAGATGATCGAAGTTTTTTATGATGTCCTGTTCAAGGAAGCAGTTTTCGACGACCGGGGGGCCTGGTCCTGGGACCTAAAAAAAAGTTTTTGACGGATTCGCAGACTTCGCGGCAAAAGCTTTCAAGCAATTTCTTCGCTAGACTTTCAGACTGCTAAACAATCCACCTTTCAAAATCGCTGCGATCTACTCTCGTACAAATCTTGCAAAAGCGAAACCTCGCGCCCCACAGTAGAAGATTGGTTATGGAGAATAGTTGGCGGAGAGGGAGGGATTCGAACCCCCGTTACCCTTACGGGTAAACTTGATTTCGAGTCAAGCGCCTTCAACCGGGCTCGGCCACCTCTCCGCTTTTCGTGTATCTCGTTTGCGCGATCTTAGGCGCGCAAAAAAATCCGCAAGTAAAGCCGCGGATTCATCGGCTAGAACGCCGCCTAGCGCCGGTAATTGATGATTGAGTCGTTGATCCTCACATAATCGATAAAGAGATTCAACCGCGCCGGCCTTCGGATCGAGAGAGGCGAACACTAACTTGCGAATTCGCGCCTGCAAGATCGCGCCCATGCACATGAGGCAGGGTTCGAGCGTGACATAGATATCACATTGATCGAGACGCCAAGTACCCAACTGCTTGGACGCTTCTTCGACGGCCACGATTTCGGCATGTCCGAGCGGACTCTGGCGCTCTTCGCGGCAGTTATAACCCGTGCCGATTACTTCTCCAGCCGCCACGACAACGGCCCCAACCGGAACTTCCCAACGGCTGGCAGCTTCTTTGGCGGCGGCCAAAGCGAGCTTCATAAAATCAATATCGTGAGCTTCGAATTCCGACATGTCCTGTTACCGGAAAAACAATTGCGTTCGGCGCGCTTTACGGATGCATGTATTCGATCGGCGGCGGTTCGATGTCGGTAACGATCTCCAACACCCCCGCAACGCTCTTGGCGATACGCACGATCTCTTTTTCCAAATCAGGATCGGCCAAGATCCCGGAGATGGTGACCGTACCGTTGTCGCTCTTAACGTTCAATACAACGTTGCGAGTTTTCGCCGAGGTGATCAATGCGGCTTGGACGCGCGCCGTCGTGGCCAAATCTTGAAATGCCTTTATTGATTCCGGCGTCGGTTGAAATTCCGGCCGTCGCACCGTGTCGGCGATCAGCGCTGCGCCCACCTCCGGGGAGAACCTACCGCTGTTCAATACCAAATCGTGTCCAATCGGATCTTGCCAGTCGGCGTTGAAGACCGCGCGAAAACGTCGGCTGCGCACTCGATCCAACTCGCGCACATACTGCCGCGCGCTTTCGCTATCCATTCCTTGCTGCGCCCGCACCAATTCGATGCGATACTCCACCGGCGCAACGATCAGGACTTTGAGCACATGAGGAATGCCAGGCAGCAATTGTTGGCCGGCACGCCCGTAATAAACCAAATTGCCTTCTTCGGCGACTTCACACATGGCGGCTTGCAGAGTGATGCGGTAAAGCCGAACGCTTTCTCGCCAACGTTCCCACCAATGCCCCTCGCCTTCGAGCACTTCAGTGTACTTCGCCTCGGGTATGCCGTAGCGTTTACTCGCTTCGATTAGGACTTCCCGAGCAACCGAGCGATAATTCAACAGGGATGCGACCTTCTCAGCTATTGCATTCCCGCCACTGAAGGCTGCGTGAGCAATGGTTACAACTGACATGGCCCTGGCCTCCTTTACGATTTAGTCCGTTTGGCTAGAAATGTCTCGTAACACTCTGCAATCAAAACGCAATATGATCTCTATCGTTCTAGTACATCTTTCCTAGGAACACGACAAGGCCTTTCTTCGGCCGTCGCGGAGGGGCGATCAAAGGTCGCAGGAAAAGCAAACTGGCATCAACGAGTCAAATATTTACAGGAAAAAATGCAGGAAGGCCGGCTTATCGAGCCAATCGTTTCGGAGAGACGGATGGAGCTTCGTATAGGAATCGCCTGATGTGGCCCATCAAATCGATCATTTTCACCGGTTTTTTTAGAAAATCATCGCACCCCCCATACAACGCAGCATTCTTCATGTACGGAAAGATGCTCATAGCAATGATAGGAATTTGTTCAAGTTGAGGTTTTTCTTTAAGTAGCGACACGAATTCCAGGCCGTCCATATCCGTAAGGTCCAACTCGAAGGAGATCAAATCCGGATGATGCTCGATCGCTTTTCGCAGCCCTCCTTCCCCGGTCACCGCGATCAACGGAAGCAATCCGGCAAAGAGAACCTGCTTGACCAAGAGTTGGGTATAGTTGGGCTGTTTCTCGATGATCAATATTTTGTGACGCGATGCGTTCACCATTTTTTGCGATCACCTCAGACGATTCGCCAGAGCAACAACTATACCTAAGGGGCGTGCGACGTTGGTATCGTGTTCAAGCCAACGACGTATGCGAAAAATTACTAGAATGAGGTGAAAACTACTATGAATTGGCCGCGTTCACTAAAAAAGGTCACATGGCAGGCTCTTGCCTGACTTTTAAAGGCTAGTTACAAAAAAGTACAATTCACATTTAGTGTCACTTGACCGTACGACCTTGTAAGACAACTCCACGCGGGTCCGTACAGTCACAAGGTTCGTCGGCGGGCCCGAAACCGTAGGGACATGTGAAATGGGCAACGCTACATTCCCGCTCGGTTATTGCATCGGTCAATTTGTCAAAAAAGCCGCGCGGCGCTTCTCTTCTACCGGTGGAGCCGCTTGAAGGACCAGGCATCGTGGTGGTGGTCGTCTCACAGCCAGGGACCGCGAGGGAAAGAAGGAAACAAACAGTAGGGAATTTAGGCGATGCCCCGAACGGCATTTCCAGCATCGGTCGAAAACATCGGCATGTGAAAATTTATTGATCGCAACCCTCATTGGTTGGCGCGCCCGGAGGGATTCGAACCCTCCATTCCCAGATTCGTAGTAGCGAATAGTAAATTATGGCAGTTTTTGTCAGATAATACCACCTAAATAAACTGCCATTTACGGGATTGCCAGTTGAGCAAGCTCGGAATTAACTAGCTCCATGGGCAGATTTTGGACACATGATTGAGAATCAATTGTGTCATGGGTAAATCAGCAGCGAAGAGTTGTTCGGGCGTGGGACTATGAAGGTACAGCCCGATCACCGTCAAGACGATTCCAACCAGCCCTACAGCTTCCCGGCGCCG
>CAVWLW010000046.1:0-16064 GCA_963755715.1 uncultured delta proteobacterium | reverse complement strand
CTCTGCTCTACCGACTGAGCTACCTGGCCATACGAGTGAAAGCTGAAATATTGCGTAAAAGCGCGGGGGAGTCAAGAATCCGGCGAATTTCGCGCGAGTTTTTCCGCTCGCTGTTCGACGAAGTCGATCACTTGGCTTTCCAAGCGCACGCCGTCGAGCGCATTGATTTCCTGAATGCCGGTGGGGCTGGTCACGTTGACTTCGGTCAGAAAACTTCCGATCACATCCAAGCCGACGAAATATAAGCCGTCGGCTCGGAGCAACGGCGCGAGCGCCGCGCAAATCTCCCGGTCACGCGCCGTGACTTCGGTCTTGACGCATTGTCCGCCGACGTGAATATTGCCGCGCGTCTCGGATTCCAAGGGAACGCGCAACACTGCTCCGAGCGGCTCGCCGTTGAGGACAATAATGCGTTTGTCGCCCTGGCGGATCTCCGGCAAGTAGCGTTGCCCCATGACGAGCCGCCGCCCGTTGTCGGTGGCCGCTTCCAATATCGAGTTGGTGTTTCGATCTTGCGCGTTCAAATAAAAGACGCCGCTGCCGCCGCTGCCGTCGAGCGGCTTGATGATCAGCTCGCCATCCAGTTCGCCCATGAACGCTTTCAGGCGGCCCATGTCGCTGCTGACCAGGGTCTGCGGAATCTGTTCCGGAAAGCGTAACGCATAAAGCTTTTCATTGGCCTCGCGCAGACCTTTCGGATCGTTCATGATGAAACATCTGCTTGGATCGATCAGGCTCAATAAATGAGTCGCGAAAAAAAACTTCATGTCGAAGGGCGGGTCTTTACGCATCCAGACGCTGTCGAACTCTTCCAGCGCGCCGGTGCGCTCCTGGCCAAAGCGGTAATGCGGCGTCGCGCGCACCAGTTCGAGCCGGCGATAGCGACTCTGCGGGGTGCCGCCGCGACTGTACAAATCATCGAGCTCCATGAAATAGATTTCATGGCCGCGCCGCTGCGCTTCGAGCATCAGGACGAACGTCGTGTCCTTATCGATATGGATCTTATCGACAGGGTCCATCACGACCCCGATTTTTAAATTCCGCATAGTTTTTTCAGCTCGCGCTGTTCAATCTCGAATGACCCAAGTGCGCGCCAGGAAATCATGCCAGCCGCGCTTCTCCCGGCTCCAGAGTATCCAGAGCAGGCTCAGTCCAATGCTCGCCACGCCAAATCCGACGGTTCCGAGCCAGCGCAAGAGCGCGCGTCGATAACTGATCCGCTGCCGGTCCGCGCCGACGACGCGCAAGTGAAACACTACCTTGCCGATCGTCTGGCCGTCCATGCCGTGAAACAGAACAAAATAGGCCGTGGTCAGAAACAGCCCAGCCATGGTCAGCAATACCACAAGCGGACTCGCGTTGCCCAACGAGACGCGGCGATTATGCGCGGCTAGACCGACCTTATACGCGACGTACGCCATCGCTGCCATGACCGCGCAGAGCAAAAAAATCATCGCGAGGTCGATAATAAAGGCGCCGAGGCGGCGCCAGAATCCACCGTAACGCGGCTGCACAGGCGGCGCGCTGTCGATGCTGTCGATCACGACCGCATGCGGGGCTTGCGCCAATTCGCCTTGGAACAATGGCTCAAAATCTTCCTCGGCCAGCGCGTCGTCAAGGTCCCTCGCCGGCTCGTCGCCGGTCAGAGTGAAATCTTCGGTCTTCGCAGCGCCGAGAAATACTCGACGGTGGAGCAATTTGGCGCCGCATTTTTCGCAGCGCTCGTCCGACACGAGCACCGGCGCATCACAGTTTTGACAATTCATGGGTTCCCAAACAATCGGTTAAGATCAATTTATGCTAGAAAAAGCCCGCAGTCGAAACAAGGGTAAGCTATTTTAGATCTCCCCACAGATACTGCACGAGCGCAAGCGCGGCCAGTGCCGCGGTTTCGGCGCGGAGAATACGCCGGCCGATGTGCACCGGCTCGAAACTTTGTGATCTGGCCGCCGCGGCTTCTTCCATCGTAAAGCCGCCTTCCGGTCCGACCGCGAGAAGCACTGCCTTGGCCTCGCGATGCCTTTCGTAAACTTGCTGCAGCGATTGATCCGTTTCCTTTTCCCAAAAGATCAGCTTCAGGATATCCGGCCATGGCTGGCTGACCAATCTATGATAATCACAAAGCGGCAGAATTTCCGGCACGCGCGTTCGGCCGCACTGCTTTGCCGCGCTCACGGCGATCTTCTGCCAGCGCTCGGTTCGCTTGGCAATCTTTTCTGCATCCAACTTGGGCACGGCATACTCCGAGGTAAAAGGCACGATCGTTTGCACGCCGAGCTCGGTCGCTTTTTCGACGACGAAATCGATTTTTTCTCCCTTGGTCAGGCCGACAGCCAAAGTGATTGGCAGCGCCGATTCCCGTCGCGGTTTCATAAGAGCGCAGAATTTTGAGCTCGCCCTGCGCCGCGCTCAGGGATTCAATCACGGCGTCATGCTCCCAGCCCGAATCGTCGAAAACGGTGACCGAGTCGCCGGCACGCAGACGCAAAACCCGGCCCAAATGCGCGAGCTCCTGACCATCGAGGACGCCGCGGCTCCCGTGGATCTTTTCTTTCGGAAGAAAAAAACGCGCCATGAGGATTTAATCTTTTCGTCGCAACAGCAAAGTCACCCATTCCTGCCTGCGCCGCCGCTCCAGGAGGCGAAATTTTTCCGCGAAAACGGCGAACGATGGCGCTCGCTCTCTGATACAAGATTCCCGACAAAATGAGATATCCTGTGGGCGCTACTCGTCTTTGCAGTGTTTCGCCAAGTTCGCCAATCGTCTCCGCGGTGAGATTGGCGACCACTACCGTGAAAGTCTGTCTGATCGAACTGAGCTTCGTAGCGCTTAGCTGGACTTTCTCCACGACCCGGTTGACGTGCAAATTTTCAGCGGCGACTTTCACCGCCACAGGGTCATTATCGATCGCGCGGATTTCGCTCGCGCCCAATAGCGCCAAGGCGATGGCGAGTATTCCCGAGCCTGTACCGACGTCCAAACCGGTAAATTTACCGGCGCCGACGCGCGCGCGGACAATTTCGAGAAATTCCATACAAGCGCGCGTGGTCGCATGGGTGCCGGTGCCGAAGGCCATGCCCGGCTCGATCGTAATCACCTGACGACGGCGAAAGTGCGGCGGGGTGAGCCACGGCGGCGTGACCCAAAAACTTTCGCCGACACGCCGCGGCTTGATGAAGCGTTTCCATGACTGTTGCCAATTTTCCTGCTGAATCACTTTCCATCGGAGCCGCGGCTCGCGCGCCCGAACGGTGTGCCGAGCATGAGCATCGACAAAACGCCGCACTTCGCGTCGCAACGCCGCATCCTTGCGCGACCTCGGAAAGAAGGCATCCAAGCCGTCTCGTTTCACGACAATGCCGGGCGAGCCGCGTTCGATGACGAAGTTTGAAAACGTATCAATGTCGGCCGCACCAGTGCGAATCGACAGTTGCAACCAAGATTGTGCCACGATTTTTTATGCCACAGCGGTGCCATCGGATCAATTGACGATCATTCGACGCGCAGCGCCACCCGTCTTGTCAAAATCGCCGCTTCCAGATATTGAACAGAGCTGAGTTGAAAGGAGCGATGCATGAAATTAGCGGCGATCAAACCGAATGAGCTTGCGATTGTAAAAAATGAAACCCTGATCTCAATCGGCGAGCTATTGCCCAAGGGATCGACGATGATCGATCTCATCACAGCCTATGACGGCATTAAGGGCAAATTGGATGCGCTGGCAGCCGGTGGCACCGGCGTGGGACTCGATGCCAAACGCCTCAAACCGCCCGTCGAAAACCCATCGAAGATTTGGGCTGCGGCCGGCAACTATAAGCGCGGCACCGCGGGATTAGACGATGCTCGCGGGCGAGGAACCGCCGCCAAAACCTCGCCAGAGGAACTGCTCGAAAACATTTTTCTGAAACCGCCGTCAGCGATCGCCGGGCCCGAAGATAATATTCTCATTCCTAAAAATGCCGAGTCGATCTTTCCCGAGTTGGAGCTTTGCGTGGTGATCGGCAAAAAGGCCCGTCACGTCAGCAAGGCGCGCGCCTTTGACGTGGTCTTCGGCTACACGATCATGCTCGACGTGACCGCGCGCGGCTACGGTTTGAGCAAGAACCTTTCCGGCACCCGCAACGTACGCAAAGGCTTCGAAACTTTTGCCCCGATCGGACCGTGGATCACCACAAAAGATGAGATCGCCGATCCGCACAATCTATGGATGAAGCTGTGGATCAACGGCGAGCTCAAGCAATCGGCGAAAACCGACGCGATGATCAACGACATCGCCACGCAAATCAGTTTCTTATCCGAAGTCACGACCCTATTACCGGGCGATTTGCTCACGACGGGCAATCCGGACTCGCCGGAATTCCAGGAAAAGCTCAAGCCGGGCGACGTCTTGAAGTCCGAGATTGAAGGGATCGGCGCGATGAACCTCGGCGTGGCGCGGCAGCAATAAAGCTTTCACCGATAAAACGACTATGATACGCATCGCTCCGTTTCGGGGGGTTTTTTACAACCAAAAGAAAATTCGAGATCTGGCCAAGGTCGTGGCGCCGCCCTACGACGTTATTTCCAAAGAAGAGCAGGAAAAACTCTACAAGAAATCGCCTTACAATTTCGTCCGCCTCGATCTGAGTCAGGAACCCGACTCGTACAATTCGGTAGCGCAAACTTTAATTGAATGGCAAGCGCAGGGCATTTTGGAGCGCGACGAAACGCCGGCGATTTATTTTTTGACGCAGCGCTTCAAACTTAAAAGTGGCGAATCAAAAACTTCGCCACCGGCTTTTTCGCGCTCGTCGAGTTGCAAGATCTTTCCAGCGGCGATATCCGGCCGCATGAAAAAACCCTCGACGCGCCGAAGGAAGACCGGCTAAAATTGATGCTCGCAACGCAGGCGCAGCTGAGCCCGATCTTCGCGCTCTATGCTCAGCCAAAGCCAACGATCAATCATCTGCTCGCGGTCGCGGTCGAAGGCGCACCGCCCTTTATCGAAATCGAACAGGATAATGGGGATGAATGCCGCCTGTGGCGTATCACTGATCCGGCGCTGATCGAAAAGCTACAGCAGGAAATGAAAGACCAGTCGTTATTGATCGCCGACGGTCATCATCGTTACGAGGCGACGCTTAACTATCGCAATCACATGCGCAACGCGCGCGGCCAATGGAATGGCCGGGAGGCGTTCAACTACATCCTGACTTACTTCGCCAACGTGCACGATGAAAACGTCGTCATCCTGCCGACCCATCGACTCGTACGCGGCTACGCGCACAAGCCGTTTCTGGAGCTCGAAGAGACGCTGCAAAACTACTTTTACGTCGAACAGCATCCCAAGACGCCTGAAGGGAAAGCGTCATTTCTGAAGGCGCTCAAGACCGCGGCGAAAAAACATCACGTCATCGGCGCCAGCTTCAAACGCGACCCGCGCTATTTGATCCTCAGGCTCAAGAACAAACGAATCATGCAGCGGCTTGGCCAAAGATTTAAGCGCGCCGCTGCGCGAGCTCGATGTAAGCACACTACACTTGCTGATTTTAGAACATATTCTCGGCATGCCCGCCGAGCAGCAAGTCAGTGAGGGCAACATCCGCTACACGCAAGACGAAGAGAGCGCGCTCCAAGCTTTGGAAAAAGAAGACTACCAGGCAGCTTTTATTCTCAACGCAACCAAGGCGGAAGAAATTCTCGCCATCGTCTCGACGGGCGAAAAGATGCCGCAGAAATCGACCTATTTTTATCCCAAGCTGCTCTCCGGTTTGATCGTCAACAAGATCGATGCGGACGAGCAGATCGAAACTGTGGCGACATAATCAGAAATCAGGATCAGTTCCCCTTTTTCAAGCTTGAAATTCTATCGTCTCGCCCGCCCCTCAGACCCCTAAAGACCGGTCCCTTCCAGTTTATTATCTCCTATTAGCTTAAGACGAACCGGATCGTTGTTTGAAGAGCTGAATTCACTCAGCGCAGCGGCTTCACCAGCTGCCCGTCTCCCGGCTTGCCGATAATCTTGCCATCTTGCATCACCGTTTTACCGCGCAGGATCGTGCGGATCGGCACGCCTTTTACTTTTCGGCCATGATACGGCGTCCAGCCGACTTTCGTGTAAGTCGTCTCGTTGCTAATGACTTCTTCCTTGTTCATATCGACGATCACCATGTCGGCGTCGGAGCCGGGCAAAAGCACACCCTTTTTCGGATATACGTTAAAAATCTTCGCGGCGTTGTAAGAAGAAATCCGCACTAAAGTATCGAGAGACAATTTGCCTTCGTTGACCGCGGTGAGAAATAAACTTAGGTAATCCTGAATCTGCGGCTCGCCGCCGGGACAACTCCACATATCGTGCCAGCCCTTGTCTTTTTCCTCTTTGGTGTGCGGCGCGTGGTCCGTGCCGATAATATCCACCGTGCCGTCGTTGATCGCTTGCCAAAGCCCCTCGACGTGCGCCGGCGGCACCCAAAACCCCAAGCAGTAGGGCCCCAGCTTCTCGACGTTTTCCCAGGTGCCGAGAAACATCGCCCAGGGATTGACCTCGCAGCTGCACGGCCGACCTTCATCCTTGGCGCGGCGCAGCATGGCCAATCCTTCCGGTGTGGTCATGTGTAAGATATGGAGCCGAGCGCCGAGAGCTTTCTGCATGCGGAAGAGCGTGCTCATCGCCGTGTCCCAGATGATGCCGTCATAGTCGCGGTATGCTTTCGCGTAGGCTTGCGGGCTGCGATCTTCACGCTTCCAGTAGCGGCCTTCGATCTCATCCATCAGATCCTGATCGTGCGGGTGGACCATCAATGGCAATCCGGTTTGACCAACGGTTTCGAAGCACTTGAAAAGTTCGCCGTTGTTGTTGATGCCGATGCCGGGCATGTGGGGATAATCGCGCCCGGTGTCCTTGACCATGAAGATTTTGAATGCGAGCGGCCCTTCTTTTGCCAGTGCGGGAATCTCCTCGGGCACGGTGCCGGAAGGATTGTGGTTGAAATCGACGATGGCATTCTTGCTATGATGTTCCACCAGCGCGCGGTAGCGCCCGACCGTGGTGGTGGGAGGATTCACATTGGGCATGCCGATCGAAAAAGTCACACCGCCCGCGGCCGCGGCCATGGTGGCCGTCGTGATGTCTTCTTTATGGGTAAATCCCGGATCGCGGTGATGGGTATGCGTGTCGATCAAGCCGGGAATCACCTTCATCCCTTTGGCATCGATCATCGCCGCAGCCGTGTCCGGCAACACCGGCGGCTTGCCGAGCGCCGCAATTTTGCCGTCTTTGACCGCGATATCGGCATCGACAAACCCGCCCGGCGTCCAAACCGCGCCGTTTTTAACCAGCAGATCAATTCCATCCATTAAATGTATTTCTCCCTTCGTTCTGGCTCAAAAAGTTTTTATATGATCAGCAATTACGGCTGTCAACCATCCTTGACTCGATAGCAGAAATCTGAAAATATTCGGGCGCTCTTGGCAACGACTCGGCTCACGAATAAAATCCGGAGGACAATCATGCTCAGGCAGTGCAATTTTTTTCTTGCGCTATGCGGCGCGACGATTTTGAGCGCCGCGCCGCTCTATAGTCAGAGCTCCAGTCTTATCGCCGCGGGTAAGAAAGAAGGTAAAACCGTCGTCTACGGATCGTTGGAATCGGACACCGCTGATGCAGCCTTCGTTCCGTTTAAGAAAAAAACCGGCATCGACGTTGAATACTGGCGCGCGTCCGCAACCAAGGTCATGGACCGCGCGCTCAGCGAATACCGCGCCGGCAAACCGCTCTTCGATATTATCCTGACCAACGATAATCCGATGCAGATCATGTTCAAAGAAGGGCTTTTCGCCAAGTACGATTCGCCGGCGGCGAAAGAATTCACGACGGAGTCGATCGATCCGAATCTCGGTCCGCGTTACCGTAACGTCGTCATCGGCGTGGTCTACAACAAAGACATAATCAAACCGGCCGATGCGCCCAAGTCTCTCGAGGACCTCGTCAAGCCGCAATACCGCGGCAAGCTTGTCATGCCCGACCCCACCCAGCACACGACGACCACACAATGGGTCGCCAGTTTGGACAAGGTCATGGGCAAGGAGAAATCCGAGAAATTTATCCGCGACTTGGCCGCGCAAAAACCGATATTGGTGGAATCGCTCCTGCCGGCCGCCGAACGGGTCGCCACCGGCGAGACGCCGATCGCGATCACTTACGTCAAGTATGTTTATATGTTCGGTCAAAGAGGAGCGCCGCTCGATTATGTCCGGTTGGGGAAATTCATGGGCGACGGACACTACCTGGGTTTAAATAGCAAAGCGCCCCACGCCAACGCCGGTAAAGCGTTCATCGACTATTTTCTCGGCGCAGAAAACATGGCTACGATCGCGAAGCTTGGCGAGTTCGTAAATCGCAAGGGCATCTACCCGCCGCTGCCGGACGCCGACAAAATTCAGTTCGTCGAGATGTATGACCTCGACCCAAAGAAGTTCGCCGAGAAGAAGAAAGAATACCAGCAGATCTTCTTGCATTAGTTTGGTCGACTTGTGTCTGCAGACGAAAGAGCGCTAGCGGTCGAACCGTCTTTGACGACTGCCTGGAGCCGTTCCCGGCTCGGCGCCTTCCTGGCCCAGCCGGTTAGTTGGGTGTTTCTCTTCGTCGGCAGCATTATTGCCTTTCTCAGTCTCTATCCGACTTTTTTTCTTTTTTACGGCAGCCTCACCGACGCGCCCCTCGGAGTGCCGGGGCACTTTACGTTGCAAAATTACGTGCGCGCCTACGGCGATGCCGAAGCCTATCCTTTACTGCTAAATTCGTTCATTTTCGGTCTCGGCGCATCGGGATTGTCAATCGTATTTGCGCTGGCGCTTGCCTGGATCACGATCCGCACTAACGCGCCGTTTCGCCGCCTGTTTGAATTGACCGCGATTATTCCGAATATCTTGCCGCCGATCCTGGTGTCGATCTCTTGGGTGATGTTGCTCAATCCGAGCAACGGGCTGATCAACGGCCTATTCGTAAAGTTCTTTGGCCTGGAAAAGGGACCGTTCAATATCTATTCGATGCCCGGCCTGATTTTCGTTGAATCGCTCATCTTAACGCCCCTGGCGTTTTTGATCGTCGCCGCGGCTTTGAAGAGCATGGACCCATCCCTGGAAGAATCGGCCAAAACCCTGGGATCGAATGAATTCGGCGTGATGCGCCGCGTCACTTTCCCCTTGATTCGTCCGGCGATACTCGCCGCGGGAACTTTGAATTTCGTCCGGGCCGTGGAAAGCTTCGATACGCCGGCGATCATCGCTCTGCCCGCGCGCATCGAAGTCTTCACGACAAAAATCTGGCGCGAAGCTTTAGGCTCGTTTCCGACCAATCATAATTTAGCGGCGGCTTACGGCGTCGGTATCCTCGGCGTGGCTCTCATCTTCGTCTACCTGTATCGCCGTTTTACTTCTCAAGTTGAAAACTATTCAACCGTTACCGGCAAAGGTTTTCGCCCGCATCAAATCGATTTGGGTCCGTGGCGTTACCCGGCGTCCGGCGTGGCGCTGTTGCTGCTCATTTTGTTGGTCGTGTTGCCGATCCTCGTATTGCTGCTCGTCGCCCTGCTGCCTTACTATCACGTGCCGACCTGGCAAACCTGGCAGCGTCTGACTCTGGACCATTTCCGCTATGTGTGGGCGACGCCGCGCGTCCACAAGGCATTCGCCAATAGCCTTTTCCTCGCCCTGGTCGGTGCCACGGTCTGCATGATCCTCGCTTCGTTGGCGTCCTATATCACAGTCCGCACCAAGATCGCGGCGCGCGGTCTCATCGAAGTATTGGTATTTATCCCCTGGGCCTTTCCCGGCACTGCGATGGCGTTGGGCCTGCTTTGGGCTTATGTCGATTTTCCGATTCCGATTTATGCGACGATTTGGATCATCCTAATCGCGTACGTCACCCGCTTTTTGCCTTATGGTCTCAGGGCCGTAACGAGCACCATTATTCAAGTTCATAAGGAACTCGAAGAAGCCTCGATCGTCTGCGGCGCCGGTTTTTTGGCGACTTTTCGCCGCGTGTTGATCCCGATGATGCGTCCCGGCGTGATCGCCGGGTGGATCATCTTAGTAACGATTTTCATGCGCGAGTTCAGCGCAACGTTATTTCTTTATAGCCCCGGCTCGGAGCCGCTCGGCCCGCTGCTTTATTTTCTTTATCTCGACGGCATGCGCGGCCGCGTCGCCGCCATCGGCCTCGTGATCTCGGTCATCTCAGTCATCCTGATCGCCATTGCCCAGCACTACTCGCGCTGGGACACGAAATGAATTAAAAATGGAAAATGGATAATTGAAAAATTCGGATCGAATTATTCTCGATCATCCATATTCCAACCTCGACCCAACGAAATCCCGGAGGAACCTACGTGGAAAAGTTATTTTTAACTCTCGCCTGCGGCGACTACGACCGGACCAAGGCTCTTCAGGACGGATCGGTGGAGCCGGAAGGAATCAAGTTAAACTATATTCCGATGCAGTCGGAGGAAATTTTTTGGCGCATGGGACATTACAGAGAATTCGACGTCTCGGAAATGTCGCTCTCCGCCCATGTCACGATGATCGGTCAAGGCAACTCCCCCTTTGTGGGTATTCCGATATTTCCCTCGCGCTACTTCAGGCATTCTTCGGTTTACTACAACGTCGACTCGGGAATTAAGAAACCCGAAGACTTCAAAGGCAAAAAGATCGGCACGCCGGAGTACGCTATGACAGCGGGGGTCTGGATTCGCGGTTTTTTTAGCGATGACTACGGCGTCAGAGCGCAAGATATGAAATGGTTTCTCGGCGGCCAGACAGATCCCGGCCGAAAGGAACGAGTCAAACTGGACCTTCCGCCGGAAATCAGCGTGCAGTCCATTCCCGATGATAAAACGCTCAATGGCATGCTTGAGAGCGGTGAAATCGACGCGCTGATTTCCGCCCGCAGTCCGTCTGGCCTCGGCGACGGCTCAGGAAAAGTGCGCCGCCTGTTTCCCAACTACAAAGAAGTGGAGATCGAATATTACAAGCGCACCAAGATTTTTCCCATCATGCATATCCTGGTGGTTCGTAAAGACGTGTATGAACGCCACCCATGGGTGGCGCGCAGTCTGTTCAAAGCTTTCTGCGACGCCAAGAACCGCGCTATGGAAACCATGCATATCTCCAACGCCCACGCCTACGCGCTGCCCTGGCTGTCGTGGGAACGAGAGCAGCTCAGAGAAATTTTCGGTCCCGATTGGTGGCCCTACGGCATCGAGCCCAACCGCCACGTGCTCGAATCCCTGCTGCGCTATTTGAGCGAGCAAGGACTAATCAAAAAACCATTGAAAGTGGAGGACATCTTTGCACCCAGCGCGGTGGGAGAGTTTAAACTGTAGAGAGGCATGAGGCATGAGGCATAAGGCAATAGTAGGGACGCCGCATGCGGCGCCCCTACGCCTCATCCCTGCCGCCTTACGCCTTGTCCGCTCCGCGCGCGTCGCCCATCTGGCCACCGGCGATGCCCGCGGTCAGCCACACGTCATCCCGATCTGTTTCGTCTTCGATGGCAATGATTTTTATTCGCCTATCGACGAGAAACCGAAGCGCACCGCACCGCAGAAACTCAAACGGATTCGTAATGTTCTCAAAAACCCGCAAGTCTCTCTCGTCATCGATCACTATGAAGAAAATTGGCGCAAGCTTTCCTATGTTCTGGTAAGCGGCAAAGCCCGCATGCTGCTGAGCGGCGCCAGACACGGCAAGGCAGTGAAGCTTTTACGACGAAAATACTCGCAGTATCGAAAAATGAGAATTGATAAATTGCCGATGATTTTGATTCAACCGAAGCGAACGACGAGCTGGAGCGCCATGTAGATGATCAGTAGACCGTAGCGCTTGAATTGCGTTTACCGTTCCTGGTTCGAGAGCCTCACCACGAACGGTTGTTCCTTTATCCGTTCGCCCTGTCGAAGGGTTTTCGACAAGACACGAAACGAATGTCAAAGTTCACTAGCCGCCAATCGCCAGTGATTTTAACAGTCTCAAAAAATATTTTTCGTGCAGGCCGAGCTGCCTCGCCGCGGCGGCGCGATTGCCGTGACAGCGCTCCAGAGCTGCGAGAAACAACTCTCGTCGGTAATATTCCATCGCGTCGCGGTAGGACCGACCGTCGATTGATGGACGCGCTACGGACGCAACAACTCTCGACGGTAAATCCTGGATCGTAAGTTGCGGTCCGCGACCCAGAACGATAGCCCTTTCGATGACATTGCCGAGCTCACGCACGTTGCCTGGCCACTCATAAGCAGAGAGCTGCTGCAGCGCATCGACGGCAATCTCGCTGAAATTCTTTTTTGCCTCTTTGGCATAACGGTCCATGAAATAATGCGCCAAGACCGGGATGTCTTCCGCTCTTTCCCGCAAAGGAGCAAGCGCGATGGGCACGACGTTCAGTCGATGGTAAAGATCGTGGCGGAAACGGCCCTCTTTGACCGCGCCGTCCAAGTCGCGATTGGTCGCGGCAATGATCCGGACATCGACGTGGATCGGCCTAACGCCGCCGACCCGGTCGAACTCGCGTTCCTGAAGAAACCTCAACAGCTTGGTTTGAAGCTCCTGGGAGACATCGCCTATCTCGTCGAGGAAGACTGTGCCGCCGTTCGCCAGCTCCATCTTGCCCTTTTTTTGTTGGTCCGCCCCCGTGAACGCGCCCTTTTCATGGCCGAACAGTTCGGACTCGAGAAGTTCCTTGGATAACCCTACGCAGTTAATGGCGACGAACGGTTGGTTGTTCCTTTCGCTCCAATTGTGAATCGCGCGCGCGAAGACCTCTTTCCCGGTGCCACTTTCTCCGAGGAGCAAAACAGTCGCCTTGCTGGTCGCCGCCTTCCTGGCGGTTTCCACGGCTTCTTTCATCTTTTCGCTCTTGCCGATAATCAGCCGATAACGCTTATCCGCGTCTTCGGAGAAAAGTTCCAACTCTCTTTTGAGTCCTACCCGCTCCAAGGATTTGCGCACCACGATATCGAAGTGATTCGCATCGATCGGCTTGGTGATGAAGTCATAGGCTCCCTCTTTCATAGCCTCGACCGCGGTCTCGATGGAACCGTGCGCGGTGATAACGATGGTCGGAACATCGATTTCTTCCCTGCGTAGCGCGCGCAGCACCTCCATGCCGCCCATCCGGGGCATCTGCAGGTCCAGAAGAACTAAGTCCGGCACATCTTTCCGGATTGCGCTCAGCGCTTGCTCGCCGTTGCCGGCTGTAGTCACGTCAGATTCCAGCGGACGAAGCCTTACCTCCAAGAGACGACGCGAAGCAGGGTCGTCATCGACGATCAGGACTCTTGCACCGGTAATTGCCATTCTTGAATACTTACGCTTTCTGTTTTCAACAGATTATTGCGTCAAGACGGCTTCGAAACAAAATCCGAAATTCGAAGCACGAAATCCTAAACAAACAGACGGTCAAACAAATCCAAAATCGGAGAAAATTCAAAACGCCAAATCCGAATCGAGTTTGTGATTTTTGGTCATTTGAATTTGTTTCGGATTTGATGCTTTCTCTTTCGCTCATTTTAAATTGTTTCGGATTTCGAGTTTCGAATTTGCGTTTGTTGCCTATACTCCGCGTCCTCAGCGCCTCAGCGGTGAATCATTCTCCCTTTTCAATCTTCGACTTACTCCCGACGTGCGCCGCCACTTCTTGGATGAACGTGTTCTTGTCGATCGGCTTGGTAACGTAGCCGGCACAGCCGGCAGCCAGCGCTTTCTCGCGGTCGCCCTTCATCGCATATGAGGTTACAGCGATTACCGGAATATCAGCCGTGGCCGGCTGCTCCTTCAGTTTCCTGGTAACTTCGAGCCCATCCATTCCCGGAAGCTGAATGTCCATCACGATCAGATCGGGATGGTTATTCTTCAGCATTTCAAACGCCTCCAGCGCCGTCGTCGCCTCACGCACCTCGTAGCCCTGCGAGCGCAGCAAAAAGCCGGCGAGACGGCGATTGACCGCATTGTCCTCAACCAGCAAAATATTCTTCCCAGACATAATTATTCCTGATCAAAATCCGAAATTCGAAGCACGAAATCCGAAACAAACAGGCATCCAATTAAACAGAAATGAAGAAAATTCAAAACCTCCACGCAGATTCGAATTTGTTTGGAAATTTGAGCTTTCCGTCATTTGAATTTGTTTCGAGTTTCGGATTTCGATATTGGAATTTTCTCCACTCTTACGCGCCTTACTCTTTACCCTTCACCCCTTACGCCAACTGGATCGGTATCGTAAAGAAAAACCGGCTGCCTTTGCCGACTTCGCTCTCAAGCCAAATCCTGCCCCCGTGCATCTCGACGAACTTCTTTGCGAGCGCGAGCCCCAGGCCGGTGCCTTGAGGTTTCCCGGCGTCGCTGCCCGCCTGCTGAAACTCAAGAAAGATCCTTTCTTGATCTTCCGCCGCGATTCCCGGTCCAGTGTCACCCACCTCGAGGCGCGCATTTCCATCCTTAGCGCCCGCCCGCACCCAGACTCGGCCACCTTCGGGAGTGAACTTGATCGCGTTGCTTACCAGGTTCAAAAGCACCTGTTTGACTCGAGCGCCGTCCATCGGAAAAGAAGCCAGACTCTCATCGCTGTCAACCCGCAGGTTGATCGATTTCTTCGCCGCAAGCGACCGCATGGTATTCGACACCGCCTCGACCACGTCTTGCAACAGCGCCGGCTCGATTTGCAGCTCCATCTTTCCGGCTTCGATCTTCGCGAGGTCGAGGACTTCATTGATCAGGCCAAGTAAATGCTTCCCACTGCTCAAGACATCCGTCAAGAACTGTCTCTGTTCTTCTTCGTTAACCTTCAGCGTGGGATCGAGCAGGACCTCGGAGAAGCCGATGATCGCGTTGAGCGGCGTGCGCAGCTCGTGCGACATGTTGGCGAGGAACTCCGACTTGTGGCGATTGGCCGCCTCGATCTGCCGGCCCTTGTCTTCGATCTCGCTAAATAGTCGCGCATTCTCGATGGCGACTTTGGACTGGCTGGCCAGCGCAGTGAGGAGGTTAACCACCCGATCGTCAAACTGACCCGGCGATCGGCGCAGCAAGAACGATTCCACGCGTCACCCCGTCGCCTCTCATGGGAACTGTGAGCAGTGATCGGAACCCTGCCTTTAGCGCAAACTCACGGAATGGATGGTCGTAAGCGTCCGCCATATCAGGGACCTGGAGCGGCTGCCCGCTTTCGGCAGCTTGGCCGATGGTCGTCTTGCCGAGATCGATCATCGTTTTTTGAATTGACGTCAAAAACTCGCTGCTGAGATTGTAGCTTGCCACGACGTCGAGGGCTTGACGCGCCTGGTTGAACTCAAAGACCCCACAGCCATCCGACTTCGAGAGATTCACCGCATGGCCGGCAACGGCGTCCAGCACCTCGTGGAGATTCAATGAAGAGCTGACCGCCCGGCTTACCTCGCTGAGGGCGCCCACCTCCTCGAGAGAAAGCTGAAGCTCGCGGGTACGCTCTTGCAGCTCCTGAAACAACCGCACGTTCTCGATGGCGATCACCGCCTGATCGGCAAAGGTTGTGACCAGATCGATTTGTTTAGCGGTAAACGGCCTGCTGTCAAGTCTGAAGATAATGATAACGCCGATAGGTACGCCTTCTCTGAGCAAAGGCACCCCGAGTATCGCACGGAAGTCCGCTAACTGCTCAACGTAGTGATATTCCGGATCGGCCTTGAGGTCTGGAACGTGAACTACGCCGCGCTCCAACACGACTCGACCGGCGATCGATTCTCGTCCAGGACGCGGCGGATTTCGCTTTATGAAATTAAACAACTCCTGGGTATGGCCATAGCCGGCCACCAGCGGCAAACTGTCCCCTTCGACTCGGTGGATAGATCCGTGCTCAGCCTCACAAAGCCGGGTCGCGTTTTCGACGAGCGTGTCGAGAACGGGCTGAAGATCAAAGGTCGAGCGGCTGATGACTTTCAAAACTTCGCTGGTCGCCGTCTGCTGATCCAAGGCTTCGGTCAGATCTCGGTTGCGTTCCTGCAGTTCTTTGAACAGCCGCACGTTCTCGATGGCGATCACGGCCTGGTCGGCAAAT
>CAVWLW010000045.1:0-107424 GCA_963755715.1 uncultured delta proteobacterium | reverse complement strand
CCATACTTTGGAGGGCCTATTGCAGCGAGGGCCTTCTTGATTAGGGCAGTCAGGGGCTTTGACATTTCCTCAAGACCGCGATGTCCGGTTGCGGTTTTTTCGTTCTCGTTCAATCGACGCGCTTCAACCGCAATTCGGCCGTCGATTACAAAGTCAGGCGGAACATTGCCATCAGGTTCGTATATGATCCTACTAAAGCCCCGAGCCTTAAGATGCTCAAAAACTATTTTCTCAGAATCATTCATTCGGATTGGGGCCTAGCGGCATAACGGTTTGCCGCTCAGCCGTCACGCTCTTCAGCGGTCGGCTGCAGCGGCGTGTTAGACGTCACGGTCGCGCGCAAGCGTCGCCGCCGCCCATCTGCGCGCTTCAATCAAAACGGCCTTTACGGACTCGGTAGCTTTTTCCGCGCATATACCCGATAATATCGTGACGGTTGAGGACTGCGAGACGCTGTTTGAGACTTCCGTAGGCGACCAGCGCGATCCGGATGCGCTCGCAAGTAGTCGCGAAACGCCAGCTTGTCGGCCACTTCCGGATGACCAACAGCGCAGACGTGAACTTGGTGGCTGCGCACGCCGTCGGTGTCTTTGCTGAAATAGAAGCGCCCACGAGTTCCAGGGACTTCGGCGTCCCAAACACTCACCTCGGACTCGATACCCTAATTGTTCCATCGCGCTGCCGAACCGCTCGATTGTCTTTGTTTCCTTGATAACGACTAGAACATCAATGATCGGTTTCGCAAGGAGTCCCGGAATTGCCGTACTACCGATATGATGGATGGTCACAAGCGAGTCTCCAAAGATGACTTTGAGGGCCATCGCTTCTTCGTCGAACACCCTTGTCCAGGCAATGTCGTATTCTGTGACTTCTATCGTGCGAACCATTTCTATGTGACCGTCTAACGGGTAGCGCGTCAGCGGCGAGCGAAGAGCCGAAGGCGATGAGCGAGTCCGCTGCACGCGCATGTTAGGCGGCCCCAGCTTCGTCGCCACGAGGCCTTTCTGCTACCTTCTCGGCTCATACCGCATCGCCACCGCCCCCGAGCCGAACTCCAGCCGGCTCACGAGCTTCAAGTCGACATGCTTCGATAGCCCCGCGAACAACGTCGGCCCATGGCCCGCTAGCCTGGGATGCACCACGAACTCGTACTCATCGATCAATCCCAGCTCCGCCAACGCCAGCGGGAGCTTCACGCCTCCCACGAACAGTCCCTTACCCGACTCCCGCTTGAGCTGCTGAACGGCCTTCCCCAGATCCCCGCGCACGAGCTCCGCGTTCCAATCGACCCGGTCCAGGGTGCTCGACACGACGTACTTCTTTGCCGCGTCGATCGTCCGGGCGAAGGGTTCCATCCAATCAGGCCTCGCTCCCGTCCGCGCCGGCGGCCGCCACGCTGCCTCCATCATTTCGTAAGTCACCCGGCCAAAGAGGAGGGCATCGGCCTGGGCGAGGTTCTCGACCGCGTGACGATGCAACTCTTCGTCCGCGAGCCATTGCACGATGATCGCAGCACCCGTCCAATGTGACGTTGATGGAATACCGAAGGGGTCGCATTACGTAAGAGTACCGATAATCGTGGGGCAGCCTAACGCGCACGCTGTGCCGCGGCCGACCAACGGGAGGGAACCAAAGCGCGCAGCGATTTGGCCGTCGGAACCAGCGTGTTGTTAGGCGCGCTTGTGATGGACGACATTAAACCCTTCTTCCTCTGAAGGAGGCTGGAAATATACGGTGATCGCTTCGAAATCTGCATCCGTTGTCCAGGCGCTGCCAGGAGGAAGATCTTTGCTTCGATCCTTGAGTTGACGTTTGCACAAGGCATCCGGCGCGTCTACAAAATGCAGTTCATGTTCAGCATTTGCGTTTTCAAATAACTGGCGAAACCACGCGCGCTGCGTTTTCGTGTTGCCGGGAAAGTCGAGCACAACAGAGATGCCTTTCGACAGTAGAGAGCAAATATGAGGCGCAAGCGCATCCTTGAGTCGGGATGAGTACTTGACGAATCCTGGTATGTCAGTGATCTCCCAGGGAACAACCTATCTATCAGTTCGTCCTGCACCAGAAGGACGGCATTTCCCCGCTCTGCCAAATCTCTCGCGAGAGTCGATTTGCCTGCCGCCATTTTTCCACACAAGAAGATCAGTTTCGCTGAGGCACGCATTTTCGTTTTGTGCGCCTAACTATTAAGTGAATCGGTCAGTCTTTTCCGACCGACAAATTCATGAATTTGAGCAATCCTATAATTGTTTTCAACGCTTAACAACGAAAAAGTATTCCGGCGAACACTGCGCATATGTCAGCCTTTGTCGGTTACGGTCGCGCGGAATCAAACCCTAACCTATCCGCCGGACTGTGAACGCCCTTGCCGCCTCGATTTAATACATGCGTGTAAATCATTGTCGTGCTTACGTCGTTTACCCCGTGAGATAATTTCTGAGCCTCGTTTTCACGTATCGCTTTCCCCAAGCGGTCTTCAAGTATTTTTCTCGATGCGTTGCGTCTGTCTGGTTGAGGCAGCCCTCCCAGTAGACAAGTTGCAAGGGCAATCGGTTTCTCGTGGACGGAACCAAGCCCTTGTTGTGAGCCTCAACTCTTGCTGGCAGATTCTTGGTGAATCCAACATAGAACTGTTTGTCCTTGAAAGATCTTAAGACATAGACATAGTAGTGTTGTTGCATAAACCTATCTCACGGGGTGAATGCCCCAACAATTCTTGGACGGTTCGAATATCGTAACCGTCCTCCAGCAAGTGCGTCGCAAATGAATGACGCAATGTATGGCACCCTGCCGGTTTGAAAACTCCGGTTTTGAGCCGCGCTTCTTTAAATGCGCGTTGCAACACGGATTCGTGGAGATGATGCCGGCGCTGTTCGCCCGTGACCCGATCGGTGAAATGACTGGTGGCCGGAAAAACCCATTGCCAGCCCCATTCTTTACCGGCGCTGGAATATTTTCGGTCCAGAGCATCCGGCAATGAAACCCGGCCAAGCCCCGTTTTAGATCCGCTTCGTGTTGTGCACGAACGTCTCGAAGATGTTGGACCAACGAATCTCGAACCGCGCTGGGTAGCATCGTGTAGCGATCTTTGTTCCCTTTTCCCGATCGAACAACAATCTCGTTGCGAGAAAAATCGATGTCCTTGACTCGAAGCCGGCAACATTCCATCAATCGTAAGCCGGCACCATAGAGCAGAATCGCCATCAAACGCGGGACGCCGGTTATGTGATCGATCACTTTCTTGACTTCGTCTTTCGTGAGCACGACTGGCAGTCGCTCAGGCCTCTTCGCGCGCACGACACCGTCGATGAGCCCGATCTTCTTGTCCAAGACTTCATGGTACAGAAACAAAAGCGCATTGAATGCTTGATTTTGCGTGGAGGCACTGACGTGCCCCTCCGTCGCAAGACTTGAAAGAAATCGCCCAATTTCAAATTCGGCCATTTCAGCCGGATGGCGTTTGTCATGGAAAAATATGTATCGCTTGATCCAATGCACATAGGCTTTCTCGGTCCTGTAGCTATAGTGCCGCGTGCGAATCGCCTGCCTGACTTGGTCGAGCAATCTCGGTTTCTGAGTTGTTATAAGCGGCTCGACGCTAGCTTTGAGATTCAATCCGCCGTCGATTACAGCAAACGTACGATTGGTAGGCTTGTGCGTGTTGACGTAATTCATAACATTCTCCTTGTGGTGCGGTTGTCGTCGCATTCCTTCCTCCGCGAATCTATGAATGCTGGCAGGGCACTGACGCCTTCGAGCCGGAAATCTTCATTAGTGTCGTCCGACTTCTGCGAACGATCACGGCATTGGCGAAATGATGTGAGAAAAACTTTGCGCTGAGGAGAAGGAAGGTCACAAAAATCATCGATAGGCTTCCGCTCACACTGCATTGAAGCGCTCCAAAACGTTCAAGCCGTTCAAATCGTTCGAACCAGCTCAGCGATTAAAATTCCTAAGCAGCCCACCAACGTCCGACGAGGCGAACTCCCGGGCTGGTTAGCTAAAATCGATATACTGAAAATATTTTCAGTATTCAAGACCGGCGTATCATTGGGCCAGCAGAAGACGAATGACAGTCCTTCAGGCGCGCGCGCAAAGCTGGCACCGAGGGACCGTGCGAGAATGAACAAATCGAAGATGGATTCCCGCTAAAGCATGTGGGAATGACGGAGCGAGGAGAAAATTGATTCCTGATCCTCGCACCCGGAGAGATTCAATTCAAATCGAGGTCGCGCAACAGCCCTTCTTTCAGGTCATAGATCCAGCCGTGCACCATCACCGGCTGGTCTTTGCGCCACGCTTCTCTGACGATATCGGCTTCGCGCACCGCGTGGACTTGCGCCATTACGTTGAGCTCGCAGAGCCGGCGCCAGCGCGCTTCTTCGCTCGGCGCGGCGTCCAACTCGTCTTTGTGAGCACGATACACCGCGCGCACGTGGGCCAGCCAATTCTCCAAGGGCAGGCCGGACCAGTCGCGCAGCGCGGCCAGCACGCCGCCGCAGCCGTAATGACCGCAAACGATGACATGCTTGACCTTCAAAGCCTCTACCGCGTACTGCAACACGGAGTGAACGTTGGCGTCGAACGGCGGCACAAGATTGGCGATGTTGCGATGCACGAAGAGCTCTCCCGGTCCAAGGCCGACAATCTCGTTGGCCGGCACGCGGCTATCGGCGCAGCCGATCCAAAGATATTCCGGCGTTTGCGTCTGGCTCAGACGCTGGAAATACTGCGGGTCTTCGAGCTTGATTTTTTCCGCCCAGGCACGGTTGTTTTCAAAAAGGTTCGGCAAGAATTTCATATCATCGACTGCCTTTCGTAGCTCGACCTGTTAGATTTGCGCCGCGATGCGCGTCGATCAACGGTTGGCGACGAAAGCAGTGGATCACGTGATCGTTCACCATGCCCGTCGCCTGCATATGCGCATAGCAGATGGTCGAGCCGACGAACTTAAACCCGCGCTGTTTTAGATCCTTGCTCATGGCATCCGACTCGGGGCTGGTGGCCACAAAGTCTTTCAACTTTCGCAGAAGGTGCACGATCGGGCGGCCGTCGACGAAGCGCCAGATATAAGCGTCAAAACTGCCGAACTCTTTCTGCACGTCGAGAAATTTCCCGGCGTTGTTTATTGTCGCCAGGATCTTTGCGCGGTTGCGAATGATCCCCTCGTTCTTGAGCAGAGCCTCGATTTGTCGCTTGCCGTAGCGCGCAATTTTTTTGGGATCAAAATCAGCGAATGCTTTACGATAGGCTTCGCGTTTACGTAATACGGTGTACCAACTTAGACCCGCTTGGGCTCCTTCCAATGTTAGAAACTCGAAGATCAGCTTGTCGTCATGGACGGGCACGCCCCACTCTTTGTCATGGTACTCGACGTAATCCGGCTTGCTTAGATCAACCCAAGGACAGCGGTTGGAATTTCCGACATGTTTCATGACGATCATCGATTGACACAGCGAAACCGGCCAACGTTTCGCTGTTTTTGTTTGCGTCCTTGCCCTACACTGCAGGCATATTTAGCACAGCAGGTTTCTAACATGAAGAAGGCTCTCTCGAGTTCGACTCGGCATTAGAATCTCTCGACGACGTGAGGCCGACTCTCTCGGTGCTCGGTGGAACTCCCATAAGCACGACAGAGAACATTCGCTCACCGAGGATACTTGCGGGAGCCGTTCCGACGATAAAAACTCACGAAGGTCGAAACGCGGATTAGAAAGCAGACACAAAGATGTCCGGCAGATAGTGCGTCGTGCAGGTGATAAGACTTGCCGGACAGAACCGTGCGATAAGTCGACGCAAGCCGCGCGCCGGATATTCACTGGTACCGCGCTTGCCGGAACGCGGTTATTTCGGCCGAACTTTCAGCTTCCTTAGCGCCCAAGGCTCCTGCTCAGCGCTTCCAAACCTTCGGCGATGGAGTCATTGCTTTCAGGAGTGACTTGGCCCTGCGGCGTCAGTTGATTGATCAATTCCGGCAAGACCTGCGACATTGTCGAGCCGGCCTGCTCCTGCGACACGCCGAGTTGAGAAGCGATCCCGTCCAGAGTAGAAGAGCCGAAAATCTGCTCGAGCTGTGTCGGCGAAATCCCCATGTTGGGACCGGTGCTCACCCAGGAATCCGCCTGCGCCCCGAGACCGCCTTGGCGAAATTTCCCGAGCACCTCTTCCAAGCCGCCGTTCTGCTGAAGTAAGGACAGGACGATTTGCAACAGCGGATTGCTGCCTCGAGCGCCGGCGTTGCCGCCGGCAAGGCCGCTCAGGATTGAGCCGAGCGGGTCCTGCGCTTGTTGCTTGCCGCCCAGCATCGAACCAACCACATTGCCGAGGATGCCATCTAAGAGTCCCATAAGAATTCCTCCTTTCGTTTACAATCACGGTCGGATCATAGCGCACGAGCGAGCGCCGGCGCAAACTCGACGTTTACTTTTCGGCGAGATCAGGACGAGTTACTTGATGTAATACCCCGCGGCTTTCCACTTGCCGTCTTTTTCCTGCACGAAGGTGACGGTTTCGACGGCGCTCTTCTTATTACTGAAACTTGTATCGAACTGCATGACCACGTAATTGCCGTCCGGAGCACCGGGAAGGGATCTGGTGTTTCGCTCGTTGCTGAGTTTCCTCGACACTAATGGCCCCAAAGGCTTGCGCGTGCCGGTCAGCGCGTCGTTCCAACCTTTCTCGGTGATTGCCCCTTGAAAATAACTCGCAGCATCCTTCCAGCTCTTGCCATAGTTTCCCGCATCGATCTGGCCGAGCCATGCTTGCGCGGCTCCGGCCGCTGCTTTCTCCGCTGTGTCGGCGGCAAGCACGGGCGAAATAGTCAGACCGAACCAAACTAGAAGTATCGGCAATGATCGCACCTTCATTCTTCCTCCAATAACAACGGGTATCGGCGCATGGATTATCTCTTGAGCGCGAGCAAAACAACTCCGCTGGCCACCAAGAAAATGCCCAGCCAATCTTTCAACGCCGGCCGTTCGCCGAGAAAGATCACGGCAAAGAGCGCGACCAGCACAACGCTCAGCTTATCCACCGGAGCCACTTTGGCCGCGTCGCCGATTTTCAACGCGCGAAAATAGCAGAGCCACGATGCGCCGGTCGCTAATCCCGATAAGGTGAGAAACAACCAAGTCTTCGGCCGCAGCGCCAATGGATCGCTCCATTTCCCGGTGTAATACACGAACCAGACAATGGCGCATAAAATAATGATCGTGCGGATCAAAGTAGCGAAGTCTGAATCAACGCCTTCAAGACCGATCTTTGCAAAGATCGCCGTTAAAGAAGCAAAGACCGCCGAGAGCAGCGCCCAGTGAAACCACACATAGCTCGAAGTCATGATGATCTCTCCGCTCTCTTCGCCATCCGCGCTTGATTTTTTCTGAGCGATACCTTCCAGATGAACTCGTTTTGCCTCATCTCGCCGGGCCTGTTCTTTTCGACGGCACGCCCGGCAACGGACTGCGCTGGAATAAACGAAACCTTTGGCGATCTCATACCACCACTTCTGCTGGCTCCCCGTCCACACTTCTTCCTTGCCGCAATCGGCGCAGCGAAACGGAATATCGACGTAGTAGCCCCGTCTGACGAAAGCGGGAGCGCCGTAGCTATTGTTCGGCGCGAGCAATTCCTCGTTGACCGGCACCATTCGGTACGGCGTATTCTTCAATGCAACCGCCGTGGCCACCGCCTTGCGCTTGACCGCGAGTTTTTTTCGCCTTGCGACGATTTCCAGCCGCCGCTGTTTGCCGCTTTTCATCGGTGATTTGTCAATGAATGAACCCGCGTCATTCAACTTTGCAGTTTGCGCAGTCGACCGCCACGGTTTTGGTATCGCCGCCGCGCCGGTAAGAATATTGAGTCTTGCCTGGACCGATTTTAAAAATCGCCTGGCGCAGATCGTCTTCGCTGCCGATCTTTTTACCGCCGATCGATACGACAACATCGCCGACGTGGATGCCCGCCTTCGCCATGGGCCGTCCGCTTTCGACTTCCATCACCACGGCCCCGGCCGGCATCGCGCCGAGCGTGGAGGCGCTCTGCTCCGGTGTCAGGAAAGCGATGCGCATGCCAAGATCGGGCACATGAAATCCTTTTGCGAGAGAAGTCGCCGGGATCGCGCCGCCGAGCGTGCCCACCAAGTCATGGATGCTTATGGTGTCGACTCCCGGTTGCTCTTTGTCGGAACGGCCCACTTCGTCTGAGTCTCTTTGCCGGTCGGCGCCTGCTGTACCGCGACGGTTGCGCGCCGCCGGCGAACGATTCGTTGCCTGCTTGCCCGAGCAATTCACTCACTCGCTCAACGAGCCTTACGAACTCGGCGTCGCCTCCATGGCCGCTCCAAGCGCTTAAGTCGGCGCCATTGAGGGATCTAAACGCCAACGGCGCATCGATCTGTTCGATAAATACCGGAACGAGGATACCGCGACGCTTGCCTTCTGCAGCTTCGTTGCGCACCCATTCGGACGCCACGGAAGCCGCCACCACAGCACAATCACGCACTTCGCTTCAGCGATCGCTTTTTCGATGACTTCATCGAAGGCTTTTCCGAGCGGTATTTCGCGATCCCACCAAACGTCCCAGCCGTGCCCGCCCAACGCTGCCGCTATCATCCGCGCCCGTTCTCGATCCTTCGAAGCATAACTTATAAAAATTTGGTTCATGATTGACATAGTAGCCGGACCCAACGCGCGTATTTTATTACAATTCCCGGCCTCCAGGCCAGTCTGCGCGATGGGCAAAGCAAAATTAGGTGCGGATCAATTCACGCAGCCACAACTCGATGATCAGCACCGCATCGGGCGGAATGAGACCGTCAATTCCCGTCGCGCGATAAGCAAGATGAGGGCTCACGCGCACTTTGCGATAACCGCCTTGTTTCATTCCGACTAAGGAGTACTCGACGCCGGCCATCGCTTGCCGCTGGCCAAGAGTTATCGAGTGATCCACCCAACGATGGCCATCTTCCCCAACCCTGATCATTTTTTCCGGCAAGTGTTCCGCCTGGCGTTCGTTGATTGGAACTTCCTCGCCTTTGTTTAGATAAATCTTAAGATTGTAAATGATTCTGTCACCCGTCTTAGCGGGCTCTCCTGACCCTTCCCGTTCGTCCAACAACTTAATGCCGCTTCGCAGTCTCATACCGAATAGCTGCCGTCGTCCCGCTTCCATCAACCAGGTCGCCGACAAAGTGGCCCCCGGCGGCTAGCGAAGTTTTTGCAAGAATCCTTCTTTTTCAATTTCATCGAGCAGGCTCATGTCGACAAAGTCATTGGGGTTTCGCTGCGGCGCGCCCAGCTCCTTTAAAATGTTCTTGAGTCCTTCAAAGTTCGGCCGCGGCAGCGCTTCGGTCCGCCGTGAGAAGAAATCGTAGGTCGCTTCGATGGACTCGAGGTCATCGACGCGCAGATATTTTTTGAGAGTCTTAATGCTCCCTTCCCGGTCGGTGCGGACATAATGAATCGCTTCGATCTGAGAGCGGAGCAAATTTTTCGCCAAAGTTCTTTGTTTCTCTATGAAAGATCGGGTGAGCAGCAGCGATGTGTTGGGATAGGCGCTAAAGTCGCCGATATCGGCGAGCACGTTCATGCCGCGCTTGCGGGCAATATAAATTTCGGGATAGGACAGGATCGTCGCGTCGATCTGGCCCAAAGTCAGGGCGGTCATGCGCGCGTTGGTCGCGCCGGACTGGAGCATCGTAACCTGGCGCGGATCGATCTTCCACGCCCGCAACGCCCACTGAACCCCGGTGTCGTTGGAACCGCCGAAGCGCAAAATGCCGATCTTCTTGCCGATCAGTTGCTGCGGCGTTTTGATTTCCGGGCGGGCGATGATCTGCAGCGGCATGCGATTTTCGAGCACCGCGATCAGCGCCACGGGTGCGCCGCGCAGTGCCGCCTGGAGCGCCGATGACGCCGAGTTCTGACTCATTTGAATGCTGCCAGCGAGCAATGCCTGCATGTTGAGCGCGCCGCCGCTGATCAAGAGCGGCTCGAGCTCGATGCCGTATTTTTTGCTGATGCCGTGGTCCTTGTTGACCCATAAAGGAAGCTGATAGCCGGCGATGCCGCCATAACCGACTTGAACCAGGGTCGATTCTGCGGCGGCTGCCGTGAGTCGACGTAAAGCCAAGCGCTAAAATGAGAAAACATATCAGCGCGATCCATCTTGCGAAGACTCTGAAGGCATTGTGCCCTGGTGATTTTTTAGCTCGGTGGCGTTCAAGATTTCCTGTGGAGCGGGTCCACCCACGGAACTTCCTCCGCCGACTCGAGCCGCTGCTATGTCCAGATTGACGACGATCGGCTCCTGGTCGCTGCGCACGACCACGCACATCAGCGGCTCGTCGGGATTGGCGTTGATCTCCTGATGCGGCACGAAGGGCGGGACAAAGATAAAATCTCCCGGGCCGGCTTCGGCGCAAAACTCAAGTCGCTCGCCCCAGCGCATGCGCGCTTTGCCGCTGACAACGTAGATGATGCTTTCCAGTTCGCCGTGATGATGCGGCGCCGTCTTGGCATTGGGATGAATGCTCACGGCGCCAGCCCAAAGTTTGTTGGCCCCGGCCATCGCTCGGTTGATCGCCGCCGCCCGCGTCATGCCGGGAGTCTGCGGCGTATTGAGGTCGAGTCCCGTGCTGGGAATAATTTTTACGCCATGGTCGCGCCAATCGTGATTCATGAAAACACCTCCCGTTATTAATGCTTTTCTTCTCACCCGACTACATAGCGATCGATGTCGCGACTGAACTGAAGGCCGAGCCCAGGCTTCGTCGGCACGATCAGCTCGCCCTTCGCCGGAACCGGCACTTCGTCGAAAAGCCTGAATGACCAAGGCATGTATTCCACCGTCAATCCGTTGGGGATCGCCGATATCAAATGGACATGAATTTCCGGCAACAGATGGCTCACCACCGGCAGATTGAATGCCTCGGCTAGCGCGGCGACCTTCATCCAGTTGGAAATGCCGCCGACGCGGTTCAAATCGATCATGATGATATCCACCGAATGAGCTTCGATCATATGACGAAACGGCGTGATGCCATACAAACATTCGCCGCCGGCCAGCGGCGTCGCCAAGGCGTCGGCAACCCGGGCTAGGCCGCTGTAGTCGTCGTGCGTGGTCACGTCTTCGAGCCAGAAAAAATGAACGTCCTCCACCCGCTTGCCGATATCCATCGCCTGATGCGTCGACCAGCGTTGATTGATATCGCACATCAAATCGATCTCCGGCCCGACCGCCGCGCGCATGAGACGCGCCCGCTCGACTTCCTTTTCCGGCGACGTGTCGCCGGGAAGCGCCAACTGCGTTTTCATTTGTCTAAAGCCGGTTTCGACGAGCCGCTGCGCGGCTTTCACTAAATGGTCGGGTGCATAGGCGCGCACCAGAGCGCCGCTCGCATAAGTCGGCACGCGCTCGCGCAGCCCACCGAGCATGGCGCCAAGCGATTGGCCGAAGTATTTGCCCTTGATGTCCCACAGCGCCATGTCGATGGCCGAGATCGCCAGCGTGAGGATCCCGCCCGGACCCGCGCTTGCCGCCGCCGTGCGCAGCTTGTGTGTGAGCGCGTCGATGCGCAGCGGATCTTCGCCAACCATCAATTCGCCGAGCTGATCAATGGCCTTTTTTAGCGTCGCGCTGAGCGCACCGCCGAAAAAGCTTACGCCGATCCCTTCGATGCCGTCGTCCGTCTCGACCCGAAGTATGACAAACTGATTGTGCGAGCGAAAATACGCCGGCCCGCCGGCAAGCGGTTCTTCGAGCGGCACGCGCACGACTTGAGAACGAATCAGTTTAATCTTCATCAACCCTCCACGTTAACGACCCTGAGATTCAATATCATAGTTTGTCTCAAGCGCCATATCCGTCGGAAGAATCATCTGTTACCCTCAAACAGAGGACCACGATGATCATCATGCCACGTCAAGAACGGCGCGCTTACCTAAGTCGGCTCCGGCCTTACATGATCACGAGTTTGATCTTGTTTGGCGCCGGCATCGCGATCGGTTTGATGGTCGTAGTCTTATTTTCCCGGCCTCGCGGATCATTTCGAGGACGCCATCGCGGCGTTTGTAAAAACCTTCGCTGGCATGCCGCGGCTGAAGCTCGCCGCGGCGATTTTTGTCAACAACACGCTCAAAACCCTGCTGGCGATTTTACTCGGAGTGTTGTTCGGTATCATTCCCGCGTTTTTTCTGCTGGCGAACGGCATCGGTCTCGGCGTCGCCTGGTCGCTCTCCGTTAGCGCGCGGGGACCGTGGCTTTCGCTCTTGAGCCTCCTACCGCACGGCGTTCTCGAGCTTCCCGCGGTCCTTCTCGGCACCAGCATCGGCTTGGCGATCGGAATTCAAGCGCTGAAGCGCCTCACCGGTAAAACCGATAGAAAAATCGGCGCGGAGCTGGCCTCTGGCCTGCGCTACTTCTGCAGCGTGATTCTGCCTTTGTTATTCGTCGCGGCCCTCGTCGAAGCTTTTGTCACCGCGGCGCTTGTCGCGCCGCGCTAGTTTTGCCTTCCGCCATTTCGTTTGTTCACGCTCAATCGAACTGGTTCCGCACAGATTTTATCTCCGCTCCAGCGCATGAAGCGAACACTCGCGCGCCAGCAATTCCGTTAGGCGGTCAAGCTCGGCGCTGGAATATTCTCGCGTAGCATGCAGATTTCCCCACACCGGCGCCGGCCAACACGGATCGCCGTTGCTCCGACCGACAACGTGTAGATGAAGCTGCGGCACGACATTGCCGATGCTGGCAAAATTTATTTTGTGATAGCCGAGCGTGGTTTTTATGAAACGGGCCAGCACCGCCGCCTCATCGACAGCCATGCGGCGCAGATCGTCTGACAAATCCAGCAAATCTGAAACTTCAGTCTCGGGCACGAGAATAAACCAAGGCAAGACCGCATTTGAGTGCAGTAAAACATGACAGAGGCGGAGCTTACCGATGTAGTGGCAGTCGGCAAGCAACTGGGGATGAATCGTAAAGTCCGCCATATTTTCGCTCCCGCTACTTTAAGTCCCGGGCACAGCGAAATCCGATGTCGTCGGCGCGATTGGCCGGACTCGCATACATGCGTCGAGTCGCCGTGATCCGCTCCGCGGGGTCATACCAACCGCCACCGCGGAGCACCTTCCCTGTGCCGCCTTCCGGCCCTTTGGGGTTGCGCGCCTCGGCGCGCTGAAAACTTTCGGAATACCAGTCGGCGACCCATTCGGATGCGTTGCCCGCCAAATCAAAAACACCAAACGAGCTCGCGCCTTTGGCATAGGAACCGACCGGCGCGATGCCATCCTTGTAGACCGGGTTCTGGTAGGGCTTGGCGAATCGCGCCCGCTCCGCAGAAGGTGGATCGTTGCCCCACGGATACTTTCGCTCATCGGCTCCGCGCGCGGCCTTTTCCCACTCTGCCTCGGTGGGTAAACGCTTTCCCGCCCACCGGCAATAGCTGTCGGCATCCTGCCAGTCGACGCCGACCACGGGAAATTCCCCGTCGTTCTGAACATTGACCGTATCCCATTCCTCGGGTGTTTTGACGTTGCCCGTCGCTTGCAGAAACTTCGCGTAACGTGCCACCGTGATTTCAAACTTGTCCATATAGAAAGCATCGACAAAGAGCTCGCGCCGCGGCGAGCTCTCGTCGTCGCCCATGATAAAGCTGCCGGCCGGAATCAAAATCGCCGGCGCGCCATCCTTGCCGATGAGTCCCTGCCTGTTGCGGGCATTGAGCACGTAAACGAACCCAGCGACGATCAGGGCCACCGCCAACAGCGCGGCGCTGAATCGTTTGAGCCGTTGGCGCTTGAACGCGCCGGCGATGCGGTGGACCTCCGCGGCGACGCTTGCCGCAACATTGCCGTCGGGGCGGTAAATCGTCACCGCTTGCACCGCTGCCGGTAGCTTCGCGATATCGGTATCGCGGAGCATCACCGGCAGCAATTTCACGCGCGCCTTTACGGCGATCTCCACTTCGGTCAGCGTGTAGCTCTCGGCATCGATCGCATCCGGGCTGATTAAAAAGATGACTAGATGAGAATTCTCGATCGCCGCGCGGATGCGATTATGATACTCATCGCCGGCCGGCAGATCGGTGCGGTCGAAGAAAACCCGATGTCCCTGATCGGCGAGGGCCAAGTAAATCGATTTCGCCTGCTCGCGGTCCTGCCACGGATAGCTAAGAAAAATTCTCATGGGTAAAGGTTAGGTTCCATTCCGCGCCAGTGCTTATGCCACGGCACACTCCGAAAGCTCGCCGAAACCAAGGTCGTCACGTCGAGATGCTGGGCCTCGACGCTCAATGCGTTGAGATCGCGGCGAAATATTTTGGCTCGACCGACTACAAAGTCACCGATGGAACCACGCCTTAGCGCACCATGGCGGTTTCCTGGCCGGGGCGAAGAATCAATTTCTGCACGCGCCAATTTAACACTTCGGCGACGTAGAGCTCGTTTTCCGACGGGCAGGCCATCTCGTGAATCCAGCCGAACTGTTTGAGCTGTTTGCCGGCTTCGCCGAGCACGCCAAGCAGCGTGCCTTCCAGAGTCAACTTGTAGATGCGCCCGGGATAAGCATCCGCGCTGTAGAGAATCTGCCTCGGTCCCGGCGTGATACAGATCGCCCAAGGCGCACCCGGCGCCTGTGTGCCTTTAACATCCTCGGGCGGCTTGTTGCCGATGGCGGCACGCGCGGCATTTCGATCGAAGGGCACATCGATCTTGATCTCGCGCAAAAATTTCCCATCGCCGTCGAAAACTTGAATCCTGCCGTTGCCGCGATCGCCGACGTAGATATTTCCTTGCGCATCGGCGGCGATGGAGTGCGGCGTGTTGAACTCTCCCGGCTTGTCGCCGCGCTCGCCCCAGGACTTTAGCCAGTTGCCGTTCTTATCGACTTTAGCGACCCGCGCGTTGACATAACCGTCGCTGATGAAAGTATTCCCCGCCGGGTCCCACGTAACGTCCGTCGGCTGGCGGAAACGGCCGTCTTCATGTTTCGGCGGCGGGCCCGAACGTTTGTGCGGCGCGGCTTCATCGGAAGCTTCCTGCTTGCGGCCGAAGACCATGTCGACCCGCCCATCCGGCGTGAACTTCACCACCATGTCGGAACCTTTATCGGTGGCCCAGATGTTGTCTTGCTTATCGATCCTGACCGTGTGCGCAAATGCCCAGGCATAAAGATTTCGACCGATCTCACGGAGATACCGGCCATCGGGCGCGAACTCCAAAAGCTGCGAGGCCGATGCGCCAAAAGCCGGACCGCTCGTGTTGCCGCGCGAATAGACAAAAACGTGTTTTTTCGAGTTCACCGCCACGCCGGCGACTTCACCCAAATACATATTCGGCGGCAGGCGCACGGCATTGGGCACCGACTCATATGGAATCACGGGCACGGACTGGGCGCACACCGGCGCCGCCAACAGGACAATTGCAAAGCACAACCAACGCATCATAATAGCCTCCTTCTTTTTGGTTCAAATCGTCGCCGCCGAAATCAGGGAATCCTCGCTTCGCTTGAACGGGAGAACGTCACCTATCTGCGGTCGAGGCATCACGGCTTCTGTCCGTCTCCCGGCACCGCACCGCCCCAAAGCTCTCTCATGAAGCCGCTTTTCTCCAAATTCTCGACAAAAACATTATCGTAAATCTCGCCGGCTTTCTTTCTGATGACCGTACCGTCTTGCCGCGCAAGCTCAAGCGTTTCGGCGACCAGTTTTGCCGGCACGATCATGCGCCGGTTGATGAGATTTTTCGCGTAGGCGTCATAGGCCGAGCGAAGCGTATCCGCGTCTTTGATCCGCAGAGTTTTGCCCACCGAAGCCATCGCCTGCTCCGGATTCTTTTCGACGAAGTAAACCGCTTCGGCGAGCACCGCCACGACTTTCTGCGCTAGCGCCGGACTTTCTTTTAGGGTCCTGGAGTTGGTGAATAAGGAACTGTAGATAAACGGCAAGCCAAGATCGTTGAGATTGTAGATAACGTTGAAGCCGTCCTTTTTGCCGCGCGCGTCGAGCGGCGGCTGAATCAACGTCGCCTGAAAAACATCCTGCAAGAGCGCGGCATAGCGCTCGGTGGGCGTGCCGCCCACCGTGGCGAGCGTCACGTCTTTTTCACTAAGATTGTGCTTTTTGAGAAACTCTTTGGCGAGCCGGTAGGGAAAGTCTCCCGGCCGGGTCACGCCAATACTCTTGCCTTTGAGATCCGCGGCGCGCTTGATGTCCTTTCTTGCCAGCACCACGTAGGGTAATCCGATAAGCGGCGAAGCGAGCAATTTTCCATCTGCTCCCGTGCCGATGCGCACGATATTCGCGTCCGCATTGCAGTAAAGAAAATTGATCTCATCGGATGCCAAAGCCGCCAGCGCCACGCCGCCGCCGCGCACGACGATGCTCTCTGGGTTAATGCCGTACTTTTCGAAAAGCCGATTATCCAGCGCGCTGTAGAGATGGATAAAACCGCCGGTGACTGCGCATGCGCCGATGCGCGCTCGCACGGTCGGCTCGCCAGGTTTGGCAAGGTAGGGATTGGCGATCGCGATCCCGGGGTTAATCGAAAGCGCGACGATTAAAAACACGATGGCTGCCACACCGACATCTCGACGTTTCATTCCCAAGCCCTTTGCAGGTCGCAAACCTAGCGCCTATATACGAAAGCCGAAATGAATCCGTCAATAGCGAGTGTTCAGCTGGATCGGGATCCCCCCTGAAGTTTATCCTGACCTTAGTCGAAGATTTCGCGATGAAGTGTCATTCGGAGCGGCGCGAAAAATTTTTCTTACTATTGAAATTCAGCGCGGATTCCAAATGAACCGTCGCCACAATCAGCTCTGGCCAATTGCGCACACTGGATGAGCGCCCGTTTCACCCCGACTCAGCATCGCTCGCTAGATTCACCTCATCCGACGTATCGGATTAATTCCAACACACCCCGATTTAGCTGCCGGACGACGAAGCACGTAGCGCTTGGCGCAGCTCCGCCGTCAGTTGCTCACTCAGTTCCGCCCGGCCGTGAAGCGCCGCGGGAGTGTTTTGAAACAGCGCTATGCGCCATCGGTCTTGCTCCTTAGTCGCGATTAACGACTGAACCGCGTTGAGCGCAGGATTGATGTCGGAGTGGCCGCGCGGCACCATCCCGGCGACCGCGCGAAGTAGCGCGACGCCGGGAGCGAGAAAACGCACTTCTCGCACGGCGGCGACATAGACAGGTGTCGGATGATCAGCGAAGATTTGTCCAAGCACAGACTCGATTTGCTTTCGTCCATCCATTTGACTGCCATCGAATCCGATAACGTTGCCGTTCTCAGAAAACAGCTCGGCCATCTCGTGCGCGTCTTTATCATTCCATGCTTCCAGCAATGTTTGATAAAGTAACCGGACCTTAGCTCCATCGTCGCTCTCCGGATCGTTTTTTCTATCTTTGGGAAAATCCATGAGGTGTCTCCGTTTTCATTACATGAATTATTTCTTAAGCCAAATACATCCGGTCAACGCTGCCGGCGTAGCAACAGTTATAGTTTTGTCACTTCCGCAGCGCCACGCAAGAATGCGCCGATCAGTGGATGGGGCCGCCCACCGCTTGATGAAAGCTGCAGCAGAAACAATGTCGCGACGAAGAACGGATGATCGCGCAGCTCAATTGCTCGCTCCTCGCCGTCCGGCCCAACCGCCGTCACTTCAAGCGGACCGGCCGTGAGTTTCTGTCGATAGTTTGGCGCCAATCCGTAGCTGCTGCGGAATTCTTCCACAGACTGTATCCGACCATACGCATGATAGATCCGTGTTCCGGGTCGAACGTAATCGATTCGCAAATGCCGGCGAGAGAACAGGCCATCTTGCTGCTCACCAAATGCGACGCACCAGGAGTGATCTCTTCGTATGCGGCATCGGCAATCCCCATAACATTTCGAGCATACTCTAACAGAGTATATTGAAAGCCGCTTCACATGGCGAAATTTGGCCAGTTCTGCTCACGCGCCAAACGGATCGCCTTCAAAACGCCGTCCATACTTGGGTACGGTGCGCGGGTCGCTGCCAAGAGTCCATGAAATTGTTTCAAGATAGCGGCCATCAGTCCGAGGCGAGGGATACAATATTTCAGAGATTGATTAGCGGCGCGGCGCCCGACGGAGACGTGACCGGACCGTGAGCTCAAGCACCTTGGCGACAGTAAAAACTTCGCGGACTTGTTGGCCATCCGCCGACTGATAATCGAGGCAGACCGCATCTTTTGTCCACGAGATGTTAAATTCGCGTGGCTCTACTTGGTCTAAATGCTTGCCCAAGGTACGCAGCAATTGTGATACGCGCGAGGTTCCGGTTGTCTGAGCCGACAAACGCTTGCGCCGCTTCCTTCGCCCTTGGGCATCGAGCCACGAAATATAATTGGGATCATAGAGGATCGAACCGTCGTCCTGCAGGGAGTGAACGCGCATACTCGACGGGCTCGAGGTTTCCAAAACCTGTTCTGCAGTTACTTTAATCTTCGCTTTCTCGATCTCCGGCAGCTGGTCGCTGCGCACGATGTAGCTTCGCCCATTTTTCTCCATAACGAATGCGACGATGCCGAGCGACTCCAGTGACTGACCGATCGCTCTTAGTGATTTTGCGTGGGGCATGCTAAAAGCCGCGCGGAACCCGGCGGATAGGTGGTGAACTTTTCACTATTTTTATTCCGGTAAAGGATTTGGCACAACCCAAGCGCGCGACCGCGAAGGCTCTTCGCCGTCTGAGGATTATTCGATGATAGCTTTGGACCAACATGAATTCATGCGCGAGTCATTCACTCTAGCCGATGCGCTTCGTCAGGACTTCTGACGCTGACCTCTTTATTCCATGAGCAGAATAGCCTGAAGCATCCAGACGAGCAATATCGTGGACGTTGCGCCGCAGCGGCAACTGCATACTGGCAATTCGATGATTCAAGAGCGCGGTTGTAATACTGCCGATTTATAGGGGGAGCGACTTTAATGAATTGTTAGTGCAATTTGGCATTTTAAAGGCAGCCAACCCTCGATCCGGATGTTTGGGCGCGTGCTCGACTCAGGCCAGGCGGCAATGATCCGTTCTGTGCGTTTGCCACCGGATATTTTTTGCGCTACACAGTCGGACCTATGGCTCAACAGGATGCATTTTCAACAGCGCTTCGAGTGATCGGTCAGATGCTCGAGAAACAGCACATCGATCTTTTCGAATTGAAATGCTTTGGCGACGAATTTTATCTTCAGTGCGGCGATCCCCTGCCGCCGCATTTAAACCTCGTTGAGAGGCGCTACTCGGTGACTGAGATCAGAGCTCTCGATGTCGAGGCCAAAGCCAACCGGCGAGAATCGTTTAAGCTAGTAAACTTCGAAGGACTGCCGGAAATTTTGCGCACGCTCGGACGACGCATCGACGAGAGCCACGCCCGTCTGCTGCGCGTCAGCAATTCCGACCCGGTCATTCCGTTTGACTCAATAAAGATCGAATACCAAACCCGCGACGGCCAGCGTCACGCGGAAGAGTTTCTTACCGGCGCCATCGGCGATCAGGCGTTGCGCATGTATAAAGAACGCTCGCGACGGCTGGACAGCAATACTTAGAGATAAACCGGTAAGGGCCAATCTCGAATTCAAGCTCTCTCCTTCGCTTTTCGGCGGTGATATCTCAATAATGAAATTTCTGGGGTGTCTACCGAGCATCTTTTCATTTTCAATCTAAATAACGCCATTCGCTAAAGGTCGCTGCCTGTCCGCAAGTCATGCCGCTCTCATCGAACAAATTCCATACCGTCGCCTGCTCGATTAAAAAGCGCCGCCCGGTTTTCGACACCCGAATGCCCCGATAGTTGTCGATATATCCCTGGCGCGTCACCGTCTCCAACAAACGCGCTCTTTCATCTTGATGGACCGGCTCGGCAGTCCGGCGCGAGGGCAAGCATATCAGTTCGTCCCAGCTAAGCTCGAAAAGACGCAAGCCCACCAGGTTCGCATAGTTCAAGATCGGATCAGACGTCTGGTTGTGCGATAAGACGACAAACGGCGCATGAAACAGCTGGCGCGCCTGCTCCACAGCAGGCGAATCGACGTCGAGAAGATTTCTGCCGGTCCAATGGCGCAGGCTCGCAATAAGTCGATTCACGTGCGCGGCAAGGTAACCGTTCGTTTCGTTCGGCTCGCTCGAGCTTGCCATCACGGTTTCTCCGGATCAAAGGGACAAAAAATTGCGCGAGCAATCGGATCCAACCGATGCCTGCGAACTAATCTTAAATTCTTTACCGAGCCAATGCCAGACGGAGCCGCGCGCGCGGGAACGTTCGCTGAAGGAACGTGTGTAGAATCAATCCCAACCGTAAAGCCGTTTGGCGTTTTCGCCGAGGAGTTTTTGTCTCGCCCCATCCGAGATATCCTTGCGTTCGCGAATTGTCGAGACGACATAGGGAAACATGCCGTCCCAGTGCGGATAATCGGATGCGAATATCAGCTTATCGTCGCCGATCCGATCCATCACATAGGGTAAGGTGCTTTCTTCCGGTTCGGCGGCAAAGAACCAATTTCCCCGGGTGATGTACTCGCTCGGTTTTGCCTTGAGCGCCGGCGCTTCGGACTGGCGTTTTTCCCACTCTTCATCCATCCGATCCATCCAGTAAGGCACCCAGCCGCAGCCGCATTCGAGAAAGGCGATCCTCAATTTTGGAAATCTCTCCGGCACGCCGCCATAGATAAGCGCGGCGCAATCGATCAAAGTCTCGAACGGGCGCGCGACGGTGTGCGCGAAAAGAAAAGTGTCGAAACGGATTTCTCCCGCGGGGCCCTGGCGGGAATTGTGAACCAAAAGCGGCGTATTGAGTCTTTGCAGCTCTTCATAAATCGGCCAAAAAGACGCCGTGCCGAGATGGTCCTTCAGACCGAAGGACGCGATCGCGATACCCGCAAGCTTCAGCTGCGTGACGGCGCGATTTACTTCGGTCACCGCGGCAGGAACGTCCTGGAACGGCACCAGGCCGATGCCTTTCAAGCGCGGGCTCTCTTTACAAAGATTGGCGATCCAGTCGTTGTAACCGCGGCAAAAGGCAGCGGCGTAATCTTTCTCCGGGCTTTGCGTGATGCCGAAGGCGCTGGTGGGAAACAGCACCGAAATATCGATCCCTTCTCGATCCATATCGCCGAGCCGGGTCGGCACGTCGTGAATGTCACGGTTGAGCTTGCCGTACATGCTGCTGTCCCATTTGTCCTTGGCGACGAGCGGTCCGCGTCTCCGGCAGTACGGCTCCGCCATGAACTTGCGAATCTCCGCGTCGCGATCCTGGACATGACCATCGGCATCAATGACTTTCGCGTTTTCCATATTCATTCCTTTCGCCGATTTTGCTTGCGTCTGCGTGTCGCGCAACACGCGCCGAGTAGTTCAATTTTAACTGGTCACGGATTATCACAGCGCGCTTGATAGGGTCAATTGTTTTACCCGATCTTCGTCCACTTCCGAAGTTGACGCCGGGCAATGCGATCAGCTATCTGTTGCAACACGTTTGGGCAAATTTTCCGGAGGTGGGCAATGTTGATTAGGCGATCCCTTCTCGTCTTGGGTGTCCTAGGCTGTTTCAGCTATTGTCGCTCCGTCAACGCCGGTGAAATTTCCAACCCGCGCAAAATTCGCGCCGCCATCACATCGCTCTCCGGCTCCATGGTGCCACCGTGGGCCGCCCATGAAGCCGGTATCTTTAAAAAATACGGCTTACAAGTTGAAGTAATCGCGACACCGAGCGGCGTGCAAGGCACCAATGCGCTCATCGCCGGCGAAGTGTCGTTTGTTCAGATCGCCGGCGGTACCACGACCGGGGCGGTGGTCGGCGGCGCCGACTTGAAGATTGTCGCGACGATGGTGGGGACGCTGGTATTGAATTTAGTTGTGCGGCCGGAGATCGAGAAACCCGAACAATTGCGCGGCAAGAGCATCGGCATCAGCCGCTACGGCACCTCTCTCCACACCGGCGCGCGTCTCGCCGCCAAGCACTTCGGTCTCGAGCCGGGCAAAGACGTTCACATCGTCGAGATCGGCGCCGGCGATTGGATCGTCGGCGCGCTGCAAGGCAATCGCGTGCAAGCCGGCGTGTTCGGTTATCCGGCGACCAGCCGAGCAGTGAAACTTGGCAACCGCGTGATGCTGCATCTGCCGTCGCTCAATATTCCCTACGCCTCAACCGGGGTTTCCACGCGCGGCGACATCATCCGCGACGACCCCGATCTAGTACGCCGTTACCTTTCGGCGGAGATCGAAGCGATCGCCTTAATGAAGAAAGACCGCGCATTCACGCTGAAAGTATTGTCCAAATACCTGCGCACCACCGACATGGATTTACTTGCGGAGTCCTACGATGTTCAGATCGCCAAGTACATGATGAAAACACCGCTCACGACCGCCGACGCGGTCAGGTCGGTCTTAGATGAGCTCGCCGAGCGCAATCCGAAGGCAAAAGATTTAGATCCCAATAAATTTTTCGACGATCGCTTCGTGCGCCAGTTGCAGGCGGGAGATTTTATCGAGTCGCTGTATCGCTAAGAAATGGGGCGCGATGAATTGCGCCCCTATCCATCATTTTATGTTCCTCCAATTCAATCGTGTGCAGCTTCCCGCGCGGCGTTGGTGCCGGCGATAAATCCCTGAGTGGTGCAGCGACCCAACCCATGCTGATTGAAGCCGCCGGCCGACTCGCCGGCGCAATAAAGACCGGGAATAACTTGACCGTTCATGTCCATCACTTGGCATTTGGCATTAATGCGTAAGCCCGAGCGCGTGTCGTGCACGTTCGGCGTCGCCCAAGCGGCATAGAACGGCGGCGTCTGGATTTTGTGCTTCGGCTTTGGCTTGCCGAAATCCACGTCTTCGCCCGCTTCGACGAAAGAATTGTAGCGCTCCACGGCGGCCTGCAAAATCTCCCCGTTCATCGGCTTGGCCTGATACTCGTTCTTAATCGCGGCGGCCAGCTCCGGAAGCGTATTCGCGCTGAAAAAATATCCGTCAGGATCGACGTAAGGCGGCGTGGTTTTCCAACCTTCGCGCTTGACGGCGTCGGCGTCGAAGATCGCCCATATCGGTCCGGCGGAATAATCGGGCGCTTGGGAATACTCATTCATCGCTACCGCGGCATTAAAAAAATTATATTTGCTGGGATGGTAGTCGATCTTCTCGTTGTTGCGATAGTCGTTGGGAGTATACGGATCGATGTCCTTGTAAACGTTGCCGTGCGGATAATCGCCCTTGGTCTCGTCGTAGAAGCGCTTGCCGACTTGGTTGACCAAGATGAGATCGTGCCAATCCTTGACGCTCAAACCGGTCGATCGCACCAGGGGAAAAATCGGACTTTCCAGCTCCCAAGTCATGTAATTCCATTTCGTCGCCAGTACCCGTTGGGTGCGAATATTGTCGCCGTTTTCCAAGGTCTGATTCACCAGTCCCCAGAGCGATGCGCCGATCGCCATGGCGGCCAGCTCGCCGCTGGCGTCCTGGTAACTGTAAGGCTCGCCGGCGACCGTCAGCACAGCTGTCAATCTCGGGTCGAACATGCGGCGGAAATTCAAGTTGCTCGTCATGCCGCCCGTCGCGACGATCACTGCCTTTTTCGCAAGGATCGTCATCTTCGGTTTCGTGCTGTCGATGTTGCCGTCGGAGCGGAAACTTTTTAGCGGCGTCGATTGCCCGGGCATGATGCGCGGCGTGTACTCGGCCGTGATGCCGATCACGCGCCCCGCGTTCTGTCGTTCGCGCTGGAAGCTCGTCATTTTATAGTTCAACAAAAATTTAACGCCTTTGGCTCGGGCGCTATTTTCCAGCGGCCGGATTACGCCGGTTCCCGCTCGGTTGTTGGGACTTTCATAGCCAGCGCCCTTGGTCCAAAACGCATGGTTTTCGCGCGGCGCCGAGTTTCCCAAATTGTGTCCACCCTGGTTGTCCGGCGGGACTTCTTTGAACTTCACCCCGCTTTCCAGGAGAAATTCATAGGTCAACGCGCAATGATCCGCGAACGCGCGCATCACTTCGCGGTCGTTATAACGGAAATCCGGCCAGCCGTTAGCTTGCACGATGGTCCAGTCGGTCAGGTCTGAAAAGACCGTATCCGGTGAGTCCTGAATGCCGTACTTTTTTTGCGCGCTGGTGCCGCCGCCAAGCGGCACATTGCCGCCGCTGATGATCGCGTGCCCGCCGATGTCGTAATTCGTCTCGACAACAATCACAGAGGCGCCGCCGTCTGCGGCCTTAATCGCCGCAGGCAACCCCGCCGCCCCCGATCCGATGACCACGACGTCGGCCGCCAAATCCCAGGTCTGACCGTTTGTTGCTGATTGTGCCATCGCTAATACCTCCGCTCCGGTATCGGTAAATTTAGCATCGCTTACATTCCCAGGCGCAAAAATACAAGTGAAATAATAGACATTCAGCCCGTTCGATAGACAGCGGGTTTCCGCTTGCCAGAGCATGGCGCAAGGAGGGCGTCGATCTTCCGCAACAAATCCCTAGGATTGGGACGATGGCTCGCGACAAAATTTATTGCCGGCTTGCGGGCGGCTTTGGGAAATACCGGCACGGGTTCCGGCAGTGGACGGACAAGTTAGGAGAAAGGAACTGAAAGAAAACTGGAGAGCGATTTGATCGCTCAATCAGCTTTCAATGGACCCTTTTCGGGATTGGCTGGTTCGCTGGCCCCCTGGGTTGTCTGGTTCCCAACCGCCGGTTTGCGACGCTGCTCATGTTCGCGAGCTTTGATCGCATTAAGGCGCTCACGGAACCAGGTTTTCTCGGGCCATTGCCAGTTCTGATCGGGGCTTGAATAGTTATTTAGTGGCTTCATGGCAATCTTACCGAGATCGATAGAGCAAGCTTCATACCAGTCGTCAGTGATGAAAGAAACGCCAAAATAAACGTAAATAGGCTCATAGAGCTGAACAAAATTTGTCGCATCAGGCCAGAAATCGCCCATCCGTCGGCAGTTATTCCTCGTAACGGCCAAGCCATTTTCTAATCGCCCAAGAAAAACAGCTCTCAGCCTCCTTGCGGCGATTGCCGTGGTGAAGTATAGCGACTCGAGGAGGAAGCACGATGAAACGAACGACGGTTCACCACGGCAAAATACCATTGCTAGTGGCTTTGATGGGGGTGTTTCTCACGTCCCCGGCATCCAGCTTTGCTCAACCGGCGACAATAGCTGTTAGAGGCAAAATCGCTTCCCTGACAGGCCAAGAGCTGATCGTGAGCAGTGCCAATGGCGATGTGAAGACGATATTGACCGATAAGACCGTGATTCGCGCCGAAGCGCCGATCCAGCTCTCGGAGATCAGTTCGGGAATGTACCTGGGCACTACCGCGACCAAGCAGGCCGACGGGACTTTTCTAGCCTCGGAGGTTCATGTTTTCTCTGAGGATCAGCGCGGTACGGGGGAGGGGCATCGCCCCCTGGGCTCGGCGCCCCAGAGCGGCGCGACGATGACCAACGCCAACGTCGAACACGTCGAGGACGTCGAGATTAAAGACATCAAAGGCAGGCTGTCAGCCTCAAATACAAAGACGGCGCAGTCAAAGTCTTGGTGCCGCCGAACATTCCACTCGTTAAACGGGTCCGCAGCGATCGAAGCGCGCTCAAAAATGGCGTCGAGGTGTCGTTGCAAGGAGCCCAAAGTCCAGACGGTGCAGTGGCGGCAACTCAAATTACGGTGCGCACCGAAGGACGATGAGTCCGGTGCGCAGATTTGTCCGCGCTCACACCACAACAGCGAAGTTCAAGCGAACCACGACCAGTTCATGAAGGATTTTTCACGATAGAGTTTTTCCACATCCCGATGAAATGATATGCCCCGGCTTTTCAAATACGCGGCGATAGGCTTTAAAGGCATGCCGACGGCGGCGAGATAATCGCCGCGGATCGATTTGATCAGCCGGCTCCCGTCCCCTTGAATCGAATAGGCGCCCGCCTTGTCAAGGGATTCGCCGCAAGAAAGATATTGTTCGATCTCTCGCTCCGTGTAGGCGCGCATTTCGACCGAGACTTTTTCGAGCGTTGTAAGGCCCGGTCCATTATCGTCGACAATCGCGACGGCGGTGTAAATGATGTGGGTTTTGCCGGCAAGCGAACGTAAAATCCGCGCGGCATCGGCGAGGTCCGCGGGCTTGCCGATTTTTCCGCCGTCGAGACCGATCATCGTGTCGCTACCGATGACGACGCTTTGCGCCCTGCCGCGGGCCACCGAACGCGCCTTGCCGGCGGCGAATTGGAGCACTTCGTCTTCGATCGATAAATCAGCGCTGAGCGTTTCATCGAATTCCGGCGCGATAACTTCAAAAGGCGCGCCGAGCAGCGCCAAAATCTCTCGGCGCCGCGGCGAAGTCGAAGCAAGGATCAAACCCATGAAGGAATCGGATCAAGCTGAAACGGAAAGCATTGCCGGCTGGGCTGGGTACATGTGAACTGCGGGCGAGCCCGCGTGAACTTCCTCGCCACGCGTTAGAAAATCCGCCAGAGTGCGGCGCACCTCGGCGGCGTTGCTGGCCCGAGTCATCTGCGCGCGCATCTCGGCAGCGCCGCGAAAATTGCGGCAGTACCAAGTAAGGTGTTTGCGCATAGCCACAAAGCGTGAGGACTCGCAGAGCCGTTCAAAATGCTCGCTGTGCTCGACGATGATTTGAAATCTTTCATCAAGGGAAACCGGCGTCTCTTCCAATAAAAAGTCACCGCCGGAGCTGAGCGCTTGCTTGACGGCCTGCTTGTTTCGGAACAGCCACGGCGCGCCCTGAGCGCTTCGTCCGATCAACACGCCATCGACGCCGGTCTCGCGCACGCGCCGGCAGACATCACGCATGTCTTGCACGTCGCCGTTACCTAGAATCAAAGTGCCCGAGTTCTCAGCGATCTTGACGGCGCGTGCGATGGCGTCCCAATCGGCGCCGCCTTTGTAGCCTTGGGCCAGGGTGCGCCCATGCAGTGAGACGACCGCAATATCTTCTTCCAACAGCGTGCTCAACCAATCTTCGATCACCACCCGGTCGTAGCCAAGACGGGTCTTTACCGATACTGGAATTGCGCGCCGCTCGATCGGCCTTGTCCAGCCGCTCCGCCGGCGATTCGCCGCTTCGATCTGCTCGATCACTTCGGCAGGCAAAGCCAGATCTGCCAGCGTTTGGCCATCGCGCCAATCTTGGATCCCGCGCCGCGCCGCGCGGATGATTTCGCGCGCCAACTCGGGCGTGCGTATGAGCGCCGCGCCGCAACCGCTGGCCGCGACTTTTTTCGCCGGACAACCCATATTGATGTCCAGACCGTCAAAGCCGAGCTCGCAGACGATATGAGCGACCTTGTAAAAGAGCTCTGGTGTCTTGCCGTAAATCTGCGCGACCACGGGACGCTCTATTTCAGAATAGATGAAATCTTTGATCAGCGTGTGCGGCGAATGAAATGCCGACTGGATATTGACGAACTCGGTCAGCGTCACGTCGGGCGCGCCATGTTTGGCCGTGATGTAGCGAAACGACGCGTCGGTGACGCCGTCCATCGGCGCGAGTCCGATGATCGGTTTAGCTATGTTACGCCAGAAATTCATATCAGTCGCTGAGTAAGATAACATCGCCGCAAGCCGGCCTCAAACATGCCCCAATGGGGTAGTGGTTTATTTTAGATCTGCCGTGAGTCTTAACATCGAGAAAGATTTCTCGCTCCCGCTCGAAATGACAACTAAATAAGTATTTGTCATCTCGAACCCTTCGGAGAGACTCAGGGTAGACTCCGTGAGAGATCTTTCTCAAACTGAACCACCACCTCGAATTGCAAGCCCATACGCTTGAGCTTGCCAAGATCGTCAGCCGCGGCGTTTAAGTATTTCATCTAATTTTCTACGGTCTTCTTCGAGGATTTTTTCCGGCGCACGCTTTGTCGGCGCTGTGTCGCTGCGCTCGCGCGGCTGGACCCTGACGGGAGGATTTACCGGCGCGTCGCCCTTGCTGAACCAAGCGCTGACGTCGCGCCAGTAAAACCATAAAAGAAAGGCGACAAACCAGACGACCAGCGGAAACAGAATATAGAAGAGCAGCGTCCTCAGCCGGCTACGCTTCTTGCGCTTTCGGGTCGCCACTTTTAGCGCTGATCGGCCGAAGCTGGGATTTTAGTAATTGGGCTTATGCTCGAAATAATGGGTCGCATTGATGACCCGAACCGTTTTAGTCTTGGAGCGCATCACCACCGATTGGGTGGTCGCGCCGCCGGTGAAAAAGTGCACGCCGCGCAGATAGTCGCCGTCCGTGACGCCGGTGGCGGCAAACATGACGTCGCCGGCGGCAAGCTCGTCGATCCGAAATTTTTTCTTAATGTCCGCAACGCCCATCTTTTTCGCCCGCTCGATTTCTTCATCGTTGCGCGGCGCCAGACGCCCTTGAAACGCGCCGCCGATGCAGCGCAGCGCCGCCGCGGCCAATACGCCTTCCGGCGCGCCGCCGATGCCCATAAGCAAATCGATGCCCGTTTCGGGTTTGGTCGTGGCAATCGCGGCCGAAACGTCGCCGTCGCCGATCAACCGAATACGCGCGCCGGCTTTGCGTACTTCCGCGATGAGCGCTTCATGACGTGGGCGCGATAAGATGATCACTGTTAGATCCTCGACCTTGCAACGCTTCGCTTCCGCCAGGGCATGGAGATTTTCAGTCGGCGATTTATCGAGGTCGATCACCCCGTTACCGACCGGACCGGCGGCGATCTTGGACATGTAGGTATCCGGGCAATGAAGCAGATTGCCGCCGTCGGCCATGGCGATCACGGCGAGCGCGTTAGGCGCTCCGGTGGCACAGATCGTCGTGCCCTCGAGCGGATCGAGGGCAATGTCGACTTTCGGCCCGCCTGAGCCGACTTTTTCGCCGATATAGAGCATCGGCGCTTCGTCGCGCTCGCCTTCGCCGATCACCACGGTGCCGTCGATCGGGAGGGCGTCGAAAGCCTTACGCATAGCGTCGACCGCCGCCTGATCGGCGGCCTTCTCATCGCCGCGACCGGTCCAGTGCGCGCAGTTGAGCGCCGCGGCCTCGGTTACTCGGACAGCTTCCAGAGCTAGATTTCGGTCCACGTGGGCCTCCCTTCGATCAGCGCTTCCATCAGTCGATGAGCCTTCTTTGCCACAATACCGGTTTTCAGCGCGTCTTTCTCGTTGTAGCCGACGTTGCCGTTATTTTGCGGCGCTTCGGCCGAATACAAAACGAACGGCACTGGATCGGCGACGTGCGTCTTGAGGATGATCGCGGTCGGATGGTCCGGCATCAAAAGAATCCGATAATCCTTGCGCGCCGCCATGCCTTTCAATACGGTGCCGACAACTTTTTCGTCGAAGTCTTCGAGCGCTTGAATCTTCTTTTCCACGTCGCCCATGTGCCCGGCTTCGTCCGTGGCTTCGACGTGAATAAAGACCAAGTCGTTTTTTTCCAGCGAGCGCACGCCGTACTCACCCTTACCGACGTAATTGGTATCGAGAAACCCGGTGATGCCCGGCACGTCGATGCGCTCCAGTCCGGCGTAGACACCCAGACCATGGATGATATCGACCGCGGAAATCACCCCGCCTTTGATGCCGAATCGTTCGGTCAACGGCGGCAGTTGCGGGGCTCTCCCCTGTCCCCAGAGCCAGATCGTCGTCGCTTGGCGGTGTCCTTCAGCATGGCGTTTTTTGTTTACGGGGTGGTTTGCCAATATCGGCTGGGAAGCTTGCATGAGCTCCAGCAAGCGCGCCGCGCCGTCGCCCTTAGGCATATACGGGGCAATTTTCTGATCGGTGATATCGTGCGGCGGCGTGGTGGTCATTTTCTCTTTACCGTCACGCCAGACCATCAAATGGCGGTAACTTACTCCGGCAAAAAACTCGATGCCGTCACCACCGAGCTCGCGTCCGAGGTCACCGATAATCGCCGCGGCTTCTTCGGTCGAAATATGGCCGGTGGTGAAATCCTCCATGAAAGTTTCATCGCCGGCGCCGCCGAGCGTCACAAGATTACAGCGAAACGCGATGTCCTTCGGCCCGAGCGCTACCCCCATACTAGCGGCTTCGAGCGGCGAGCGGCCGGTATGATAGAGCGCTGGGTCGTAGCCCATGATGCTCATGTTGCCGACGTCGCTGCCCGGAGGAAAACCGGCGGGGATCACATGCGCGATGCCGTAGACGCCGTGCTGCGCAAGCCAATCCATGTTGGGCGTACGCGCCGCTTCCAATGGCGTCTTGCCGCCGAGTACGTCGAGCGGATAATCCGCCATCCCATCGCCTTGAAGAATGATATATTTCACTTGAGCAATTCCGCCTTGATGGCTTGTGCCTCACTGCCAGATGGGAAACCACACCGGCTCCATCAAGATATAATCTCGATTGCGAATCGAATCCAGAGCCCTGCGCATTTGACGCAAGGAGGTGCGCTCCAAAGTCATGACGAAAGGCAAAATCTCGTGGTGTTTTTGCTTGAGCCGATAACTTTGCTTCAAGCTCTCGATCTCTTCTTCGACATGCCGAAGCTGCCAAATTTCTGAAATGTTCACGCCAATGCGGCCGAAGACCCGGCCGATGTCGCCGACGATGCCGGCACGGTCTTGGACCACGAAGCGCACATAAAACGGCACGTTGATGTCATTTTCCGCTTGCAGCTTCAGCAGCCCCGGCCGAATCAGACTGGGCGCCCCGCTGAATTTGCGCTCGCCCCGCGCCAGCTCGCAAACATCCCCGAGAACTGCCACCGCGGTCGGACCACCGCCGGCCCCCGGGCCGACTAAAACATAATCGCAGTCCCGTTCGCCGCGCCCGGCGCTGCTGCTTTTGCCGGCGAAACAGACGGCGTTGGTTGCGCCGTCGATGCTCGCCAGAAAATTCTCTCCCGGTACCAAGGCGGGCGAAACGAAAACCTGCACCGCCGGCCCTCTTCGCCGCGCCACCGCGAGCTGCTTGATGGTGCTGTTGCCGATACGGCCGGCGTAGCGAAAATCGACCGCTTGAATATCTTCGATTCCCTTGCGCCAGATTTGGCCGGGTTGGAGCTGCAAGCCGAAGCCGACCAAACTGAGTAAAAGCAACTTGGCCTCGGCGTCACTGCCGTTCACGTCGGACGCCGGATTGGTTTCCGCGTAGCCTTTCTGTTGCGCTTCTTTGAGCGCCTCGGCGTAAGGTTTACCGCTTTTTTCCATCTGCGACAGAATATAGTTGCAGGTGCCGTTGACGATGCCGAAAATCGCTTCGGGTTCTTCGATGGCGAAGCTTTCGCTGAGCGAACGAATCACCGGAATGCCGCCGCCGACGCAAGCCTCGAAGCGAAGCTGCTGGCCGGTTCGCTTTGCCGCTGCCCAGATCTCTTTGCCGTAGCGGGCGAGCACGGCTTTATCGGAAGTGACGACCGATTTACCGTTCCGGAAGGCGCGCAGGATATAATCGCGAAACAGCGCCAACTGCGCCGCTGACTGAAAACCCAATGCTTCGATCACGATATCGACGCCGGGATGATCGAGCACCTCTTCGGCCCGGCTGGTGAACAGCGCCTTATTTTTGCCGAACCATTTTTTGCCTTTGGGATTGCGCGTGTAAACTTTGCGGATCTCGAGCTCGACACCATTGGCGGCTTGGCCGGTCTGGCCCTTGAGGTCGTGAAAAAGAATATCCTGGATGGCTTCGCCAACCACGCCTGAGCCAAGCAGGCCGATGCCGACTGTACGCGGTTTATTCGCTGATGCCATGACAATGGGTCTGAAATGACCGAGAGATTATTCGAAGCCTAATCGAGCAGTTTTCCGAGCGCCCGTTTGATTTTGCGCACGGCCTGCTTGGTGCGATGTTCGTTTTCGATCAGCGCGAAACGGACGTGCTCGTCGCCGTACTGGCCGAAGCCGATGCCCGGCGACACGGCCACTTGGGCTTCCTGAAGCAAATATTTGGAAAACTCGACTGAGCCCATTTTTTTCGCCGGCTCGGGAATCTCGGCCCAAACAAACATCGTGCCCTTCGGCTTGGGAATGTGCCAACCGCCTCGGTCCAGGCCTTCGATCAAGGAATCGCGCCGCTTCTGATACATCAAGCGAATATCCTCGACGCAATCTTGCGGGCCGTTCAGAGCTTGGATCGCGGCGATCTGGATCGGCTGAAAAATGCCGTAATCGAGGTAGCTCTTGATGCGCGCCAGGGCGTGAATGATTTCCCTATTGCCGACGCAAAAACCGACGCGCCAGCCGGGCATGTTGTAGCTTTTCGACAAGGAGAAAAATTCCACGCCGACCTCTTTGGCGCCCGGCACTTGGAGAAAACTCGGCGCTTCGTAACCGTCGAAGGTCAGATCGGCATAGGCAAGATCGTGCACGACGAGGAAGCCATGCTCCTGAGCGGTCCTGACGACCCGCTCAAAAAAATCGCGCTCGACAACCTGCGTCGTCGGGTTGTGCGGAAAGCTGATGATCAGCATTTTCGGTTTGGGCCAGGTCTGGCGAATCGCCTCTTCCAGGTGGCCGAAAAAAGCTTCGCTGGTGGTCAACGGGATGCAGCGTAGATCGCCGCCGGCAAGCACCACGGCGTATTGGTGAATCGGATAAGTCGGGCTGGGACAGAGAACGACATCGCCCGGATCGATGGTTGCCCAAGCGAGGTGAGATAGTCCCTCCTTCGCGCCGATCGTGACGATCGCTTCGCTGTCGGGGTCGAGATCGACCTGGTACCGGCGCCTGTACCAATCGGTGATCGCGACGCGTAGTTTGTAGATGCCGCGCGACACCGAGTAGCGGTGATTCGCCGGCTTGCTAGCGGCCTCGATCAGCTTCGCCACCACGTGTGGCGGTGTGGGCAAATCCGGGTTGCCCATGCCGAAGTCGACGATGTCTTCGCCCCGATGCCGCGCCTCCATCTTCATGCCATCGATGATGCTGAAAACGTAGGGCGGAAGCCGCTTAATCCGCTGAAATTCCACGCGTCGTCACCGAGTCCTTTCTAAAAAAACACGATAATGTCATTTTATAAAGCATCGCTTTAATCGGTGCAACTAAAAGCTTTCTCGGGTGGTGATTCAGTGTAGGTTTAACGTATTCGTAGGGGCAGACCTTCGTGTCTGCCCTCTCTTCTCCCTTGACCTAGGTTTCTCACCCGACGTATGCTCTGATTAATTCGACGACATGCTTATTTCACTCGGAGGCTGGCATGGAAGCTCAAGAAAAAAACGCTCTGCATTTAGCGACTCATTCGGGCTGGTATCGCTTTGAGCGGCGTGGTGAAAACTGGGAGCAGGCGGATCGCGCTCTCACCTATTGGCAGATGAGTTGTATCCAAGTCGATCCGGATAATTCCAGGCGCGTTTATATCGGCACCGAGCATTCAGGCATGTTTGTGACCGACGACGGCGGCAAAGACTGGACACGGGCCAATCCCAACGTGCCGTGCTTGACGATGTCGTCGATGCTCGCCCTATCGGGCAAGCTCCTCGTCGGAACTATGCCGGCGGCGCTGTATTTCACGGCCGAGGGAGGCGGCTGGCAGGAATTGAAAGGCGTGCGACAGGGAGCCGCGGGCGGCACGTTCCCGCCCAACCCGGATTTGCCCGCGCGCACTCGAGTGCTCACCAAAGAGAACGCCAAGGGTGGCCGTCTCTTTGCCGGCATCGAAGTTGCGGGAATTCTGGTGAGCGATGATGAGGGTCAGACCTGGCAGACTGCGAACGATGGCTTGACCGATCCTGATATCCATCAGATTTTACCGTCGAAGAGAATCCCCGGTTTGGTCGTGACCGCTTGCGGCGAAGGCGTTTCACGCAGCAACGACCGTGGCAATCACTGGGAAAAAGTCACGCCGACGGGTAATCGCACCTACGGCAACGCCCTCGCGGAAGACAATCAGGGAACGCTCTATTTAGGAATCACTCAAGATCGCCCACGCACGTGGACGCGCGCCGGCCGGGCGCACAGCGCAGTTTTTAAATCCACCGACGGTGCCAATTGGCAATTGCTTACGGAAAAAATGTCCGGCGGCGTTACCGATATCACTCCAGCAACGGACGGCGACGGCGTGTTGATCGCCACCGCCGACGGCGAAGTGATCGCTCTCAATCCGTCCGGCGATACGCGCACGATCGTCAGCGGCCTGCCCTGTATTACCGCGATGGCGTTGGGAGCGTAGTTAAAAGATTTAGGTCCCAGGGTCCGGTGTTTTGAGTTTGAATTCCAAACGCTGGACCCCGGACTTCTTAATTCGGTAGGCGCTGATACTTACCCTTGAAGAAAAGCAACGGCCGTTCACCTATAGCGTTCACATTGACAATTTCACCCACAACGATGGTGTGATCGCCGCCATCATGACATTGAGCAATCTTACACTCGACGTAGCCCAAGACACCGTCGATGATCGCCGCGCCGTTGCTGCCGGCGCGCCACTGCAGCCCGGCGAACTTGTCGGCTCCTTTGGTGGCGAAGCGGCGCGAGATCTCTTCTTGCCCTTCGCTCAGAAAATTCACCGTAAAGCCGTTTTGCAATTCGAAGCACGCGTAGCAGGTCGCCCCTTTATCGACGCTGATCAGGATCAGGGGCGGATCGAGTGAAAGCGACATGAAAGCGTTAGCGGTCAACCCATTCGGCGTGCCGGCCTTATCAACCGTGGTGATCACGGTTACACCGGTCGCGAAGTGACCCATCACGCGGCGCAGCTCTTGCGGATCCATTGCCATACTTTCTCTCAATCTGTGTGAAACTTTTTCCCTTGGTAACAGAGGCCGCCTGACCCTGTCAATAACGCTGCATCGACACCTCGCGCTGGACGAGTGCTCGGGGAAAATGGTAAAAATGTTTTCTCAAAGGGAGGATTCCAATGGCCGTGCAAGAACGAAGAGGAGAAAATTCGTTAGAGCGTTATATCGCCGAAGTTCGCGCCGCGTGGGGCGACGGCAAAGACCCACAACTGCCGTTCAAAGTGGCGGCGCTGATGCAAAAACTTTTCGCGTCGACGCGCCCGGATGATCCTTGGATGGCCGAGCTGATTCGGGACGGCAAACCGTCGCGCGAGCTCTACCGCGATCCAGATTTCGATTTCATTCAGATGGGTCACATTCATAAACAAGGCCACGGCAACAAGCCCCATGATCACGGCCCCTGTTGGGTTGTCTACGGATCTTTCCAAGGCGTAACCGAAATCACCAAATATAAACGCACCGACGACGGCGCGCAGCCGGGCGTCGCGACGTTGGAAAAAGAAAGACTCGACCGCCTAACACCCGGCGTGGTGATGCCTTATCTGCCCGGCGATATTCATTCGACCGACGCGGTCGAAGGACCCGGAGTTGTGTTTCGCTTCCTGAGCTATGACCTGGAAAAGATTGACCGCTACCGCTACAACCCTGAAAAGGGAACAGTGGTGAAAGTCTAAAGCCAGCGAATCGAAAAGCACCCTAATGGCTGGTGAGGAAATTTTCTTCGAGCAGATTCGTTCCGCAGGTTGCTTGTCGTATCTCTTGGGATGCGCCAAGGAGAAAATCTGCGTTGTCATCGACCCCGAGATCGACAAAGCCGACGCTTATGTCGGATTGGCGGAATTCTTCAAAGCAAAACTGCTTTACGCCATCGACACGCACACCCACGCGGACCATAACTCCGCGTGCAAAATCATGCGCGAGCGCTATGGCATAAACGTCATCATGCACCGCGCCACGGACGCGCCGTATATCGATCTGCGCGTCGACGACGGCGACGAAATCCAATTTGGCCAGCAAACGCTCAAGGTCATCTACACCCCGGGCCATACCCAGGACGCTATGTGTCTGCTCTTCAAAGATCGAATTTTTACCGGTGATACGCTCTTGATCGGCGGCTGCGGCAGGACGGATCTGCCGGGCGGCAATGCCGAAGCGCAATACGAGAGCCTGGCAAAACTCAAAACGCTCGGCGACCAAATCCGTGTATATCCGGGTCATGACTACCGAGAAGCTGTATCAAACCTGGGCGACGAGAAACAAAATAATCCGCGCATGCTGATCTCGAGCAAAGAAGAATTCGTCCACTTCATGACCTCGCGCAAACCTCCCCTACCTCGCAAAATCCAGGAAGCCCTCGAATGGAACCGCACGCCGATCCAAGGCACACAGCGAGGTATGGGAGAGGGAATTTAAACAGTCACCAGTTCAGGATGTGACTATAGTTGTTCCTCGGCTGAGTCGAAGGGATGTACTAAGTCGTGAATCTTCCTTCGACGCCGACGAGAGTCTGGCCGGCACACTCCCTCTCCTACTAATGCCAATTGCCTGCTGCCTATTGCCTACTTGCAAATGACCGCACCGAACAACTTCACGATAAGCGACATCCTCGCCACAGTTCGCCGTTACTGGGGGTATTCAGAGTTGCGTCCGCTCCAAGAGCAAGCGATTAAAGCCGGACTGGAGCAACGCGACTCGCTGGTCGTCATGCCGACGGGCGGCGGCAAATCGCTTTGCTACCAAGTGCCACCGGAATTGGCGCAACGAACCGACATCGTCGTGTCGCCGCTTATCTCGTTGATGAAGGATCAAGTCGATGGGTTGCGCGAATGCGGTTATCCAGCGGCGGCACTTTATAGTGGCATGACTCCAGAAGAACTGCGCCGAACCGAAGAGCAGATGCTCGAAGGGCGCTTTCGTCTCGTCTTCGTCGCGCCGGAGCGATTGCTGACGCCACGTTTTCTGCAACTCGTCGAGCGTCTCGAAATACGCGCCTTCGCTATCGACGAAGCCCATTGCATCAGCCACTGGGGCCACGACTTTCGCCCGGAATATCGTCAATTCGCAAGTCTCAAGAAACGTTTTCCGCAGGCGAGCGTGCACGCTTACACCGCCACCGCCACCGAGCGCGTGCGCGCGGATATCGCCGCACAGTTGCGCCTGCGCGATCCGGCGATCCTGGTCGGCACGTTCGATCGTCCGAACCTCGTCTATCGCATCGTGCCGCGCGTCGATGCACGCGCACAAGTATTGGAAGTTCTGCAACGCCATCGCCGTCAGGCCGCCATCGTCTACTGCATCAGCCGCAAGGACACCGAATCGATGGCCTCGTTTCTCCAGGCAAACCGGTTGCGCGCCGCTTTTTATCACGCCGGCATGGAAGCCGACGAACGCCGCCGCACCCAAGACGAGTTTGCCGCGGAAGATCTCGATGTCGTTGCCGCGACCGTCGCCTTCGGCATGGGTATTGACCGCAGCGACGTGCGCTGCGTCATTCATGCCGCCATGCCGAAATCCATCGAGCATTACCAACAGGAAACCGGCCGCGCCGGTCGCGACGGGTTGGAAGCCGAGTGCGTACTGCTCTATTCCGCCGCCGACGTGCTGCGCTGGGAATCGTTGATTGAAAAAAGCGCTGGCGATGCCGAGGCGGCCCCCGAAATCATCGCCGCATCGCGCCAACTACTCGATCATGTGCGCCGGCTGTGCAGCGGCGTCCATTGTCGCCACCGCAAACTGTCGGAATACTTTGGCCAGGAATATTTGAAGCCGACCTGCGAAGCGTGTGACGTTTGTTTGAACGAAGTTGAAGGTCTGGCCGATGCTACGGTCACGGCGCAAAAGATTCTCTCCTGCGTCGCCCGCGCCGGCGAGCACTTCGGCGCGGAGCACATCGTCGACGTTCTTTTAGGCGCAAGTACCGACCGGATTCGGCGCTGGCACCACGAGGAGCTGAGCACTTACGGCTTGATGAAAGGCACCGCTCGCCCGGCTCTCACCAACATGCTTTACCAGCTCATCGACGACGGGTTGCTGGAACGCACAACCGACGAACGTCCAGTCCTGCGCCTAACCGATGCCTCGCGCGAAGTCCTGCGCGGCAACCGTAGTGTGCAACTGCTCCAGCCGAAAACCAAAGTGAAAAAAACTCGCTTCGACGAAAAATCTTGGGAAAGCGTCGACGCTGGTTTGTTCGAAACCCTGCGCAATTTGCGCCGCCAACTCGCCGACGAACGCCGCGTGCCGGCGTACGTCCTTTTCAGTGATGCCACGTTGCGCGACATGGCGCGAGTCCGACCGGGCTCGCCCAACGCGCTTCTCGGCATCCGCGGCGTCGGCGAGCGCAAGCTCGCCGACCTCGGAGAGCGCTTTCTAGAAATCATCGAGACTTATTGCCGTGAAAATCGCTTGCCGCTGGATGTGTAAGTCGGGGGACTCTAGACCTCCTCACCCCAAACTAAACACCAACAGCTCGTTGGTCCTTCCCCCACCACCGCATTCCACCGCCCCGCCAGCGTAGTAAACTGAGTTGCCAACCACCACTCCTCCAAAACCATGTCGCCCGGCAGGCATAGGCGCAAATGTGGACCAGCGGCCGCTTTTTAGGTCGTACGCTTCAAATTCCGGATAAGTTTTCTTGTCACGACATTCCCCGCCGGCAATAAAAATTTTGTCTTGATAGAGCACACCGGCGATGCCGCTGCGCGCCGTTGGTAGCGGTGGACCGACCTGCCAAGTATTGGTCGACGGATTGTAGATGTCGTTAAAATCCGTGTTCTGTGAAGAAGCATCAAGGCGCCCACCGACAGCGTGAATCCGTCCACCACCGGCCACGACCGCCAAATGATCGCGCGCCCTGGGTAGCGGCGCCAGCTCGGTCCATTTACCGCTTGCCGGATCGTAAGCTTCATGCGTTGTCACCGTGACTTTGTCGACGCCGCGCCCGCCGATCGCATGGATCTTGCCGTTTAACACCGTCACGCCGACCGAACCGCGCGGACTTTTGAGCGGCGCGAGAGTACGCCACGTGTCGGTTGCCGGGTCATACTCATACACCAGATTGACGGCGTTGCCGTGGCCCGATGCCGTAAAGGCTCCAACGACATAGATCTTTCCATTCAATGATGTTGCCGCTGCGTGGGTCATTCCCCGAGGCAGTGGCGCGCGTTCGCGCCAGCGATCGGTGGCGATGTCGTATTCTTGGTTAAGACGCTGATCGACGATGTCAGCGGTGCTGCCGCCGATAGCGTAGATCTTTCCGTTCGCCGTGGCCACTGTAACTTCGCCAATTTGGATCGGCATCGACGCCTTTTTCGACCAGCTGCCTTGAGATGACGTGCTTCGAGTCGGTTGCGTCGGCGCATCCAGTGAGCAAGCAGCAAACACAAAAAGCATGCACGCGATTGGCTGCGAGAGAGCAAATTTCATATTGGCCTCCCAGTAGACTCCGAATTATCGAAGAATGAGAACTACCGCGGGACTATCCCGCAGTTAAAGAATTCTTGTCAAGCGAATTGATTTGAGATGGGCTCCGTCAATCTACATCGCGCAATACAGTTTTCGTTCACCGTGGAGGCACGAAGGTCACGAAGCGAAGAGGGCGAGTTTGAAACTGGCCCGTACAAATCCGATTTGTCTTGCGCACTTTGCGTTCTTTGCGGTTAAATAATTTAATTTCCGTTTCTTCCAGCTGCGGGCGAGATAGATCGCGCCCCTACTTTCTGGTCTATGTGTTCTTTGTCGTTAGATACTTTTGTTCCGCCTTCATCCTTTATCCTTCAAATAATACGCTTCCGCCGCCGGTTTGTACGACCTCGGCAGCCACAACGGCCGGCGCAGATTATCCGGGCCAGGCGCCGGGCGGGTTTTCAATAGCCATTTTTTGTACACTTCGTGCGACTTGTTGGTGTCGACAAAGATGTCGCCGTATTTGTCCTCCGGCCCCGGCTTGGTTATCCGCACTTTCTGATGCCAGCAATGTTGGCCGCTTATGTAGTCGGGCTGTACCGGGAACGTCAGATTCTGATGGACGCCACCGTCTTCCCAAAAAATTCTCTCCGAGTCGGGATCGTCGCTTTTGAACGGCTTGATACCGTGAACATGTCGCATCATCCACTTGCCCGCGCCCATCTGTTTCAAATCGACCAGCGCCGTCGACCAGCGCTCGCCGCCCTGATCTTCGGCCAAGCGCCAACGGCCAATATGGTGGGAGCAGGCAACGACTCCCGGTTTGATTCCTTCGGTCACCCAAACTTTGTCGATGAAGTAGCCGATCTCCGTGTGGACCTTTAGCAGATCGCCGGTCTTGACCTCGAGATTCTCGGCGTCTTTCGAATTGATCCAGAGCGGGTTGCGATTGGATATTTCGTACAGCCACTTGGCGTTCCCCGACCGCGTATGAATCAAGGTCGGCAAGCGAAATGTGGGAAGCAACAGCATTTCGCCGGCATTGAGATCGATACTGTCCGGATGGACGTGGCTCTTGATGTAGCCCGGAATGGCGTGCTCCGGCCATTTCCAATCTTTCAGCGTCTTGGAAAAAAATTCCAGCTTGCGCGACGGCGTGGGAAAGCCGACGCAGGCTTTGCCGTCGACCTCGACGCCGATCGCATTGCCATTTTTCAAAATCAAATTGCTGCTCGGATCGGTCGCCGTATCGATGCAACTCGCTGGACTTGATGCCGGTCTCATGGACTTTGTAAACGTTGTCTTCGATCAAGAACGCGCCGTACTTGCGCATGTAATCGAGCGGCTTCAAACCCTCCTTCGCCGCAGCTTCCGGCAGTCCGGGCACGCTGTTCTCGAATATCCACCGATAATAATCGTCGACCGTCATTTTCTTGCCCGGCTCGTAGGGCGACTCGAAATGTTTGCGAATACCCAGCGAGCCGTCCGGGTCGACCCGCCACGAGAGCTCGATCCAAAATTCGTCTTCCTCCCACACCTGTCCGATACCGGCCGCTTCGTGCGCCTCGTAGGTCGTGTTGAATTTCTTGCCTTCCTTTTCCAACGCGACGCGCAAAATCGGCTGGCGAAAACCGATCCAGCGCGCCGCCTGAGTCTCCTGGCTCATCAGATCGTGGCGTTCCGACGCGTGACCCATCGGCAGGACATAATCGGCGAACCACGCTGTCTCGCTCCACGTCGGCGTGAGACAAGCGTGGCGCTCGACTTTGCTTTCGTCGGACAGCATTTCGATCCAGCTCATGCCGTCGGGATTGGTCCACACGGGATTGTAAACCCGCGTGAAATACATCGCCAGCTTGCCACGGCCTTCTTTGATGAAATGCGGCAGCAAGAAACTCATTTCGAAAAACGCCAGCGGATATTCCGGCGGGATCAGCAACTCATTCCAAACTTTTGCCGGCGGCGGCATCAGCGGCGGCATTGGAACGAATTTATTGGCGGCGTTTGGCGCGGTGCCGCCGGGCGTGCCGACGGCGCCGACGAGGACGACGAGAAATTGCAGCGCGCGCGCCACTTGCCAGCCGCCCAAGTTTCCCGCCGCCGTGTTGCGCCAAACGTGGGAAGAAAAAGCCGAACCGGCCTTGGCGATTTCATGAGCCACTTCGACAATCACTTTAGCATCGATGCCGGCTTCTTTGGCAGCGAACTCCGGGGTGTATTGGGCGTAGAGCTCTTTTAGAACGGCGATGAAAGTTTGGAACGTTAGTGGTTTGTCGGCGTGCTCCTCGCGCAGATAATCCTCCCAGTTGACCCACTGGCGCACGAACTGGCGATCGAATAGATCTTCCTGCAGAATGATATTACACATCGCTAAGAGAATCGCGCCTTCGCTGCCCGGCCAAGAGGAAATCCAATAATCGGCTTTCGATGCGGTATTTGAGAGCCGCGTATCGATCACGCAGATCTTGGTGCCGGCGTTCTTCGCTTCGATGATCCGCTGCGCATGCGGATTGAAGTAATGGCCGGCTTCGAGATGTGAGCTGAGGAGCAAAATAAAGCGCGCGTTGGCATGATCAGGCGACGGCCGGTCGATGCCAGACCAAAACGCATATCCGGCGCGCGCGCCGGCGGAACAGACGTTGGTGTGGCTGTTGTGGCCGTCGATGCCCCAGGAATGAAGAATCCGCTGATGATAAAGCAACTCATGCCCGGGCCGGCCGACGTGGTACATGATCTCGTTGCGCCGCTCTTCTTGAAGCGCTTTGCGCACGCGCGCGGCGATGTCGTCGAGTACTTCGTCCCAAGTCGCGCGTTCCCATTTTCCTTCGCCGCGCTTGCCGACGCGTTTCAGCGGATAGCGAATTCTCTCGGGATCGGCTAACTTGATTGAGGGTCGCCGGTCCTTTGGCGCAATTTCTACCTCGGCTGCCGGGATGTTCCGGATTGCCTTCGAAGCGCCGAATGCGATGCGTGTCCTTCTCGACAAAACCCAACAGGCCGCACGCCGCTTCGCAATTGAAACAGATCGTCGGAATGATCTGGCAATGCTTCTCGACTTTGCGCGGCCACTGCGCGGTATCGTACTCGACCCAGTCGTCCCATTTTTCCACCGGCGGATAACTTGCCAAACCACCGCTCGCGGCTTCCAAGCGCAACGCATCGGGATTGAGAGGTTGCCTGTCACTCATGTTTCATTCCTTATCAACTCAGAGGTAACGCTTGGCCTGCTTTGATCCAGAGATGGTCGTACATCCAGAGTCCGAACAGCGCCAAAATGGGAGCGAGGACATACAAGGGAATCAGCGATCCGACCGGCACGAAAATAAGTCCGACCGGCACGACGGCACCCAGACCGACGACACAAAGCCAAAAGGATTTGCACAATGGCCCGCGCAGTAAGAGCTCACCGGCGCGCACGGCATCTTCCGCGCCGTGTTTCATGAATAGCTCGCTGAAAATTATCGCCAAGCTGACAAACAACGAAACTACTAATATGTTGATCAGCCAGGCGAACATCAGCGGGCTCATGAAACGATAAGGCGTCACAAGCTCCAACGAGCCGATCAAAATCAACATCGCCGCGCCGGCGAGCACGGCCTTGACGAGCAAGTGCCAAAACAACAGCGGGCTCTGCCAAAAATCCCGCCCGCGCGCCTGCGCGAAGAGAAACGCGGAATAGCCGGCGGACGCAATCGCGAAGAGTGCCGCGGGCCAAATAACCCACGGCGACACTCTACCCTGCGTGTGGATCTGGAATAGCCAGAACGTCAACAAGAGACCAAAAATCATCAGGACATAGCCGCCCAATACCAACCAAGAATTCAGATTCGGCTTGGTCAGCAAGAAAAAAAACCGCGTGGGCTTTTTTAGATCCAAAACCAAGAGCACCATCGTCGCGGCGAGAAACAGCAGCGACAGCGCCGGGCTGATCACGTTGAGCAGCACGGCGTCCTGCTCGAATCCCATGTTTAGAAACAAAGCGGCCAAAAGCAGTACGCCGGCGGAGACCGACTTCGTCCACAGATAGGACGCGATCATTTTCCCCCAAGGCGTCGCGTGCGGCACGTCGTAGACTTCACGCGCCGCGCCGGGAATTGGACGATTCAGGTTCGCGCTCTTTAAGGCGTAGAGATCTTCGCCGGGATCTTTTTCGGCCCAGAAGTGCGTCGCTTGCGGTTCCATCATCGTCGGATTCAACAGATCGCCGTCGACGCCGACGTAAAATAATTTTGGCATCGTCCCCTTCTCCGGCTTGCGCACGCTGACTTTCTCCAACGCGACACGCTTGCTGATCAAACTATTGGGGTCGTCGAGATCGCCCGAGAGAATCGCCTGTGTCGGACAGACCACTTCGCAGGCCGGCTTGTAACCCATTTCAACGCGCGACGCATCGAAATTACACTTAGCCGCGGTGTTGCGTTCAGGATCGATGTAAAGCGCGTCGTAGGGGCAGGCTTGCATGCACGATTTGCAGCCGATGCAGCGCTCATTATCGAAGTCGACGATGCCGTCGGGTCGGCGAAACAGCGAGACCGTCGGACAAATTTCGATACACGGCGCATCGTCGCAGTGATTGCAGCGCAGCACCGCGAAGTGACGCCGAGTGTCGGGATAGCGGCCTTTCTCGATGTATTTGACCCAGGTGCGATTTACGCCGAGCGCGATGTTGTGTTCTTCTTTGCAGGCCACCGTGCACGCATGACAGCCGATGCAACGGTTCTGGTCGATGACGAAACCGTAGCGCATTACATACCTTTCTAGTCAGGAAACTTAACTATCTAAATTGAAAGTGTGAATTCAGATAGCAGGAAAAATGACGGCGGGTCAATTGAATTGAGCGAATAATTCACGTTTCCCCTTTTTAGGTGAAAGTGAAAAACGCAACGGATAGTTTGCCCCGTTCAACGTCTGCGAATGTCATTTCGAACGAATGTGAGAAATCTTTCTTCGAGCCGCGGGGGATGCGATTCGGAAAGATCTCTCGCTAGCGCTCGACATGACAGCCATCAGAGTCAGTGCCACAGCTGCGAATGCGAACTTGCCAGCATGCTCTCTCCGGAAAGAGAATTCACGAATCTGGGACTTTCCTTAAGAGTGTACCTAGAGTTTTACTCTTAAATTTTTCGCGTCGGAAAAGCCGGCGGAATGATTTGCTCGACGGTTCTGCCGTTCCAATCGCGCGCCGCCCAATTATCCCATGCGCGATTGGCGCCGGTTTGCGCTTGCGCAAATAACTCGTCGTCATCGATGCGCGTGGAACGGCCGTTCTCGACAACCACTTCGCCGTCGACGATTACTGTCTCGACGTCGGCGCCGCTGCCGTATTCGACCAGCGCGTTGATCGGATCGCGCACGGGACCGTAACGGGTGGTGCGCAGATTGAGAATTACGACATCGGCCTTCGCTCCGGCGGCGAGCCGGCCCAAATCGGTGCGGCCGAGCGCATTGGCGCCGCCGATGGTCGCAGCGTTGAACACGTCCGCCGCTCTCGCGCCGGAAGCCTTTCTGTCGATGAGGCGCGATATCAGCGACGCGTAACGCATCTCGGAGACGATATCGAGGGGATAAGTATCCGTCCCCAAGCCAATTCGCACGCCCGCTTCCAGATACTGGTCGAAGGATTCCATGGCGAAGGCCATCTTGGCGCACTTGTGCGGACAGTGTCCGATGGTCGCGCCGGTCTCGGCGAGAATCTTCAGCTCGTCGCCGCGCGGATAATCGACCCGCGAGTGGCCGCCGGTGATCGCCATGTGGCCGAGGGTCGTGCGCGGTCCGAGGATGCCCACGTCGGCGAGATACTCGGCTACGGGCTTGCGATACTTATTTAGGATTTCGAGAAACTCACGAAAGTTGCCGCCGGCGTGAATATGGATCGGCACATCCAATTCTTTCGCAGCGGCGACGCTTTCTTTGAGCAGCGACGGCTCGCAGGTCTCGGCTTGCGCCGGATTTAGAATACCTTGCAAGCGTCCGTTGTGCGCGCCATGAAACTTTTTGATGAAGTCCACCGCGACTTTCAAACCCGGGCGTCCCCTGTCCGCTCTCTCTTCATAGTAGTGACGACCCTCGGCGTCGGTGAAAATATCATGGCTCCGGAACGGCGGGCTGAAAAACACCCGACCGCCGGTTTGTCCGACGATAGCAACGTAATCATCCAAAGCGCCCGGTCCGCCTCCAGGATCCAAGACGGTTGTCGCGCCATTTCTGAGCGCGCTATAAAGCGCATACTTTCCGCCCCATCGCGACGGCCGGTGGCGCGGGCGGTTCGATCTTCTCTTTGAGCGGCGCGCCGAAGACAAACCAATTGGCGGCGAGATAATCTTTCTTCGTCACGTCGGTGAGCAGATAGTCGCCGATATTGAGCTGGGAATGAACGTGCAGATTGACGAAGCCGGGACAAACGATTTTTCCGGCCGCATCGATCACCCGGTCTGCGCTTTGTGACTTGTCCGTGCTTACTGATTTAACGGTATTGCCGTCGATGAGAACCGAGCCATTCGGCACGATCTCATGACGGGTCCCGGACCAGCCCACCACTACTCCGCCGTCAATGCGAATACTCATGATGTCCTTTTTTGATTTTCTTACGTCGTCTCCCAATTGGAGAGGGTGAAAATATTCAATCGTGCCAAAAGCTAGGTCGGTAACACCGGCGTGTCATCGACTTTGCCGTGCAAGACATACCAGTAAATGCTGTTCATGTAACGCCAGCGCCGCACCGTCGCTTCTTCGATCTGCTTTATGGCAAGCGCCTGCAGCTCCGCCGTATCGCAGTATTTCTCGACGATCGCGAATCCCTTGGCGCCGTGAATTTCATCGGCATAGACGTGTTCTTCGAAGAAACGGATCTCGCGGGCGCGCGCTTTGTAACCGTAGTGTTTGTGCAACGCCGGCACGATCTTTTTACAAATATCGAGGAACTGGGACTCCAAGCCGATGAACATGCCCGCTAGCGCGGCTTGCCAGGGTCGGTGATAGACCATCCGCCATCCCCAATTCTGCAACTGGTCCGTGCCCGGCAAAACGATCGACGTTTCGACGCTATCGCGTTCGACACCGCTCGCCGCGACGTAGTCTTTCAACATATCCAAGTGGCGGTCGTCGGGATTCTCCTCATCGCCGAGATTTTCGAATAGGAACGCCTTGACGTCCCGCCGAGGAATCTGCGACGCTTCATAAGCGAGCCAATTGAGATAGTCGCCGACATAGTGAAAGTGCTGCGTGCAATAAAAGGCCGTCTGCTCCTTGGTGAGCTTACCGGCCGCCCACAGATCGAAAAAGGGATGGTCTTTGCTGTGATTTTTGTCGCGCGCCGCGATCAGCTGATCATGAAACGTCTCGTTCATGGGTTGCTCTTAAGCTTCCGCACTATGACTTATCGAACTGACGATAAGGTTGTTGCCAAAGAAGGATAAATTTTGCATAGCGATATCGATTCCTAACTTGAAACAACAAGGGCGATGTCCGACTCTGACATCGAACATCGCCCCAACACGGTCGCCTTACGAATCAAATTTTCTTGACCAACTACCCTTCTCCCCGCTCGACGATATCTTCGACCGGTTTCAGCCGGATATCGAGCAATGCCGACTGGCCGCCGGCCACAGCGCGCAGACCGCGCTCGATCGCCTTGCGCACTTCGCCCGGTTCTTCGACTTTCTCGCCGTAGCCGTCGAACGCTTTAATGATCTGAGCGTACTCAGGGCACGGCGCGATATGTAGCCCGGAAAAATTCTTGGACTTGACCGCCCAACCCTCCGGGTAATATCTGGGAATACCCGACTTCTGAGACAGATAACCCTGGTTGTTAAACATGACCGTCAGGAACGGCAGGTTATGCTCCTGGGCCGCGCCGTACACGGCGGGGACCGGATCGTAGTTAAACGAGCCGTCGCCGATCAGGCAGACCACCGGCCGTTTCGGATTGGCCGATTTCACTCCCAACGCGGTCGAAAGGCCGGTGCCCAAACCGCCGACGCAGCCGGCAAAATAGGATCCCGGCTTCACGCCGTCGAGGTAGCGGTGCACCGCCAGGCGATGGGTGATAGTTTCTTCGACCACCATCGCGTCGGCCGGTAGAACCTGGCTCAGCTCGTGCGCCACCCAGCGCGTGTCCATCGGCTTTTGGCTTGCGAGCGCCATCGCCTCATCGCGCCACGCTTTTCTCTGCGCGTTGTTTTTCTTGCCGATTTCTTCCGCGCGCTGCTTGCGCGACGAGTCTCCCGCCGAGATCTTCTTCTTTAACGCCGCGAGCAGGTGCTCGAGCGAGCTTTCGATCTCGCCTGTCAAGCAGAGATCCGCCTGATAGCCGTAGTACGGCATATCGTGGCGCAGCGGATTCTCATCGAGAATCGCCACCGTTGCGCCCGGCGAAGGCGTAGCCGAAGCCGGATGCCACGGCGCGATCACCGCAAGCAGAAGAATCGCATCCGCGCCCGCTAAAGCCTTGCGCGGATCGTAGCCGCTGTGCAACGGGTGGTTGCGCGGAAAGTTGAGCGCACCCGTGCTGCGAGTCTCGACGACCGCGCAGCCCAGTAGCTCGGCGATCTCGACCAGGCAATGCACCGATTTCTCCGTGCGGCCCGAATCTTCGGTGACGATCACCGGATTCTTCGCGCCGGCCAACAGATTCGCGAGCTCTTCGATGCCTTTCGCATCGGCGGTCGCGCCCGGCGCGAATCCGAGATCCCCCGGAACATCCTTGATCATCTTGTCGAACAGATGCTCCATCGACAGCGACACGAAGGTCGGGCCCTTGGGCGCCGCCATGGCGAGCTGACAGGCGCGCTGGATGGTCGCCGGCAAAATCGCTTTGTTGTTGACGCCGAAACTCCATTTAACGGTTTGCTCGACCAGCTTTGCGGGACCGCCGATATTGGAGAGATGGCCCAACCACTGAGCTCCTGGATCGGGCCCTTCGTCTTCGCCATAGCCGATCGATTCGCCGCTGAAGACCACCATCGGCACTTGCTCGCGAATCGCGCCGCGCATGCCCATGGTCGCATGCAACGAGCCGACGGTGGTGTGAATCATCACGGCCGGCAGTTTGCCCGTCGACTTGGCGTAACCGCTGGCCATGCCGACAGCGACTTCCTCGTGGCGCGTGCTCAAGTATTGCGGCATGCCTTCCACGCCCGGTTCCGCTAGGGCTTCCCACACCGGCGACCACTCCGAGCCGGGCGACGCGAAGATTTTCTCCACGCCCATCTTTGCGAGTACACGCAACATCGTTTGGGCGCCAGTCAGTCCTTTGGTTTGGATCATGCAATTCTCCTCTTCTGGGTTTCTCTTGTCTTATTTCGTAGCCTCGCGATTATGGCTTGGCAGATCAACTTAGGTTGTAAAATCGTTTCGCATTGTTGAGCAGCAAATCCTTTTTAGTGTCGAACGAAAGGTCTTCGCGGTTCCACAGGATCGTCGCCGATTCGGGCCAGCTCATATCCCAGTGCGGGTAGTCCGACGCGTACATCAGCGTCTTGGAGCCGACCTCATTGACCACGAAGCTGATCATTTTTTCTTCGGGCTCGCAGCCATAGTAGCTGTTTTCACTGTAGAGATATTCGCTCGGCTTTTTCTTGCACAGCGGCGCCTCCACTTTACCGCGTTTTTCCCACTCTTCGTCCATCCGTTCCGCCCAGTAGGGCAGCCAGCCGCAGCCGACTTCGAGATAGCCGATTCGCAGCTTCGGAAACATTTCCGGAATGCCACCGAACACCATCGCGGTCAATTGGCGCAGCACTGGAAAGGGATGCCCCGTCGTGTGCAGACAGATGAATTGATCGAAAATCTCGCTGCCCGGCTCGTCGCCACCGAAAGCGTGGATCGTGATTGGCGTGTTCAAGCGTTGCGCTTCTTCATAGAGCGGATAGAACTCGGGACTCCCCAAGTTCTTGCGGTGCGCCTGCGCGACCAACATGCCGCCGCACAGATCGAGCTTCGTAACGGCGCGGTTGAGCTCCTTAGCGCATTCCGCCGGATTGTTGACCGGCAAATTGGCGACAGCTTTTAAGCGCGGTGATGCTTTACAGTAATCGGAGATAAAATCGTTGTACGCTCGGCACAGCGCGGTTTGGAACTGGGGATCGCGCACCCGACCAAGCCCCAGACCGCTGGTGGGAAACATCACGGCGGTGTCGATTTGTTGGGTGTCCATGGCGGCCAGCCGCTCCTCGACTTTCGCGCCCCCGTGACCCAAAGTACCGCCGAGGTTACGGTCATAATGTTCGCTGGGAATCAAAGAGGCCTTTTGATTGCGATACGGCTCCGGCAGATAAGGCCTGATCTCGGCGTCGAAATCGCGCGCGTGCGCGTCGGAATCCAAAACTTTTATGGCGTCCCGTAGTTCCATAACTTTACCTCCGAGGTCTTGTGATTGGCCAGCGCGCAACCTTACGCCGCCTTGGGCAGCGAAGCCGGCGTATTCAGTTTGTATAACTTGCGCACGTTCGTGTTTAACAATTTGTCGCGGTCCGCTGCCGAAAGATGCGCCATGTCGCGCTCGATGACGGCCCGCGAGTTCGGCCAGGTGGAATTCTGGTGCGGATAATCGTTCGACCACATGCAGTTGTCCACGCCCCACCAAGAGAAGAGCTGCCCGCCGACGCGGTCGTTAAAAAAGGTCGCGTAAATCTGCTCGGCGAAATACTCGCTCGGCAACTTGGTCATGGGAACTTTTTCCGAATGACGGTGCCGTTTGTAGGCTTTGTCGCATTTCTCCAGCCAGAACGGCATCCAGCCGATCTCGTTTTCCACCGAGACGACTTTTAATTTGGAATAACGTTCCAGCACGCCGGAAAAAATCATGTCGAACAGCGCGTCTTCGATTTCTTTGGTCTGCTGCACGCCGATGCGGTAGCGGTTGATGCCGTGGCTGGTCTGACGGTTCATGCTGTCGCCGAAGCCGGTCAGGATGTGCAGATGAACCGGCAGATCGAGATCCTGCGATGCCGCCCAGAAGCGCTCATAATGGTCGGAGGTAAAAGGAAACCTCGGGTCTGGCACCTGCCAGATCATCGTGCCGACGATGCCGCCCGCTTTCTTGCAACGTTCCATCTCAGCAATCGCGTGATCGACGTCATACATGGAAATCAGCGCGATGCCGAACAGCCGATCCGGCACTTTACTGCAGTAGTCGATGATCCAATCGTTGTAAGTTCTGAAAAGGCTTTCCTGTAAAGCCGCGTCTTTTACACAGTACAACCCGAGCCCAAGGCTGGGATAAAGAACTTCGGCCGCCACGCCATCGGTGACCATGTCATCTTGCCGTACGATCGGATCCCAGCCGCCCGGGCGTGCTACCGCGAAGCCCGCTCTGCGAAACTTTTCCAGGTTCTCCGGTTGTTGGCCGGCCATGAACAACCCACCGACGGCTTGGATTTGCACTTCCGGCGAGCCGAACATCCAGGCGTCGCGCTTTTCGTCAAAGAATGCCTTCGGCGCGCGCTCTCTGAATGAAGCGGGCATTCCCTTTTCCCATAGATCCGGCACCTCGATTACGTGAGAATCCGACGAGATAATTGATTGTTCCATGGCTCCTCCTTTTGGTTATCTTACTTCTTAGCCCAAAGTTGATCGAAAAATCCACTCTTTTCCATCTCATCGAGGTAACGGTTATCTATCAACTCCTGCGGTTTGACTTTCTTCGCTCCCGCATCGGTTTGCGCCAGCTCATCGATGATCGCTTGCAGCGAGTCCAGTTTGATCACCAGGCGCGGCTCCAGCACTTTAATTTCTGCATTGTAAGCCGAGTCAAGGACTTTGCGATCGGCGATGCGGAGATATTTGCCAAGCACCTTGTAAACGAATTCTCGATCGGTGTGCATGAGCTTCGCGGTTTCAGCCATTGCGCGCATGAAGTTGCCGATGACCTGCGGCCGTTTGGCGATCACAGAACGCTTGGTAACAAAGGCCGTAGCGGCGTAGGGAATTTTAAGATCGGGGCCGTAAATCACGTAGTGATAGCCCTTGGCGATCGCCTGCGCGTCAGTGGGCGGCGTCAGATTGGCGACGTCGATCGAGCCGCTAATGAACGCTGCCAAGGTCTCGGGTCGCCGCCCGTCTGAATGAACTGAACGTCCTTAGCTTGCGTCCATGCCCAAACGGCGCAGTGCCTGTATGGTGAAGTAGTGCGAGTTGCCGCCGATTCGACTGACGCCGATTTTTTTCCCCTTGAGATCTTCCGGTCGCTTGATGTTGCCGCCGGCGACCAGGGTCTGGGTCATGGTGTTTTTGACGCCGCCAATAAATACGACATCGGTCGAGCCGCGCGCATAGGCCGCCACGTTGCCGATCCCGCCGGTGATGGTCATCTCGGCGTCGCCACCCAAAAGCGCCGCGGTCACGATACTCGACGATGAAATGAAGACCAGGTTGAAGTCGAGATTGTATTTCTTGAATAGCCCGGCCTCTTGCGCCATCCACGGCATCGATTGCGACATGACACGGGCCGAATGGATGCCGACCATAGGGTCCGCCGCCTGTGATGCCCGAGCAATCAGAACAAACAGGATCAATGCCGCAATGGCAATTTTTCCGGCCTCTGCTGTGTTACTTCTGACCATAGAGTTCCTTTACAAATCCACTATCTTCTAACTCCTTAATGAAGCGGTTGTCAAAGAACTCCTTGGGGTCGGCGCCGGCCGCCTTGGGATGATCCGCGACCGCCAGGATCGAAACGATCTGCTCCTCGGTCATGTAGGGGACTTTGGGAAAGATGCCGCGATAAGCCTGGTAGGCCTCCTCGATGATCGGACCATCCGAAGTCGCCAGATACTTCGCCAGCGCGCGTCTGCTCACATCCGCATCCTCGTTGACCACTTTGATCGCCGCAACATAGGCTCTGAGAAAAGCTTTGATCCGCTCCGGCTGTTGGCGCAATAACGACCGGCGCGACACCATGCCCAGCTGCACGTAGGGAATTTTGAGCGTGGCGAAGTTCACCAACTCCTTATAGCCCAGCCGGCGTGCCATCAGTGTCGTCGGCGCCGAAATCGTCGTCGCCGCGACGATGCCGCGGTCCAGAGCAGCCAACCCCTCGCGCACACCACCGAGATATAAAATTTTGACATCCTGACCAGAACGAAGATTGTATTGGCGTAACAGCGCCGTCATGCCGTGATCGGTAGAAGCGCCCTTGGTCATCAGACCGACCACTTTGCCTTTGAGCGACGGCACATCTTTCACATCGGCACGGGCATACAAAGAAAACCCATAGGTGGGCACGCCGGACGCGATGTAAACCAGCTCGGCGCCGCTCAACACGGCGTTGATCACTGCGCCGCCCGTGGCGGCCATATCGATATCGGCGGATACCACGGTCTGAGTCAGCCGTGCACCCCCGGAAATATAAATATTCTGGAGAGTTGAAACCATATTTCTGATCGAGCCTCGCCTCGCTAATCACCCACAGCGGCAACATGGCGCCGCTCGGCTGCGGATAGCCGATGCGGATCGTAGCTGGGCACAGCCGCCGCGAGAATTTTCTGAGGCAACAACGCCGCAATGATCAACCAACCGACAACAAACAACCACGACGCCGATCTCGCCGAGCGTCTGGACAGACTAGCGCCGGCCATAAAGCTCCTGAACGAAGCCGCTGTCTTCGATCTCTTTCAAAAATCGGTTGTCGAAAAAATCTTTTGGATTGGCGCCGGCCGCCTTCGGATTGTCCGACACGGCGATGACCGATTTGATGTAATCCTCGGTCACGTAAGGCACGCGCGGAAAAATTCCCCGGAAGGCTTGATAAGCTTCCTCGAGAATCGCGCTGTCGCTGGTCACGAGATAACGGGACAGCGCGCGCTTGCTGGTTTCGGCGTCTTCATTGGCGATCTTGATCGCCGCAATATACGCCCGCAGATACGCTTTCACGGCTTCCGGCTGTTGCCGCGTAAAGATGCGCCGGGTCGCCACGCCGCTGTGAATGTAAGGCAAGTTTAGCGACGCGATATTGACTAGCTCCTTTTGACCCAAGCGGCGCGCCGCTAAAGTGGTCGGTGACGACAACACGCCGGCGGAAACGATGCCCCGATCGATGGCCGCCAGCACTTCGCGCACGCCACCGAGATAGATAAACTTCACATCCTTGCCGGGTTGCAGGTTGTTGCGCTGCAGCAGCGCGATGACGGCGTGCTCCGAGGACGCGCCTTTGCTCATGATACCGACGACTTTGCCGTGCAGGCTGGCGATGTCTTTGACTTCCGGTTTCGCGTAAAGAGAAAAACCGTAAGTCGGCACGCCCACCGCGATGGCGACTAAGTCACCTCCGGCCAAGACGGTATTCACCACTGCGCCGCCGATGCTGGCGAGATCGATATCGCCGGCGACCATCGATTGATTCATCCGGGCGGCGCCGGAAATAAAAATATTCTGCACCGGTACGCCGTACTTCAGATCGAGCTTGGCGTCGCTAACCAGCCAAAGCGGCAGCATCGCGCCGCTCGGCTGCGGGTAGCCTACGCGCACCGTCGAGTTAGCGGCAAATGAGACACTGCTCGTGAAGCCACCGATGAACACGATGACGAACACGAAGAAGGGCGCGGATAAGTTGCGGCTGTAGTTTAGAATCATCACGGACGCGCGACATGTCGCGGGAGTCCTACGACCAGAAGCGCTCCTTCCAACGCGGGATCGCTAATGGATTGACGACCGTGTCGGGAATTTTGCCGTCGAGGATTGCCAACATGCTCTCAGCGGCCATTTTCTGCCCCGCTTCCGCAGAACCGGGGTTGGCGCCGATGTTGTGCGGCGTCAAGATCAAGCGCAGCGGGTCCACCTGGCGCAAAGGATTGTCCATCGGCAGCGGTTCTTGCTCAAAAACATCCAGTGCCGCGGCGGTGATGATTTTTTCATTCAACGCCTGCACCAGCTCCGCCTCCTTGATTGCCTGGCCGCGCGAAGTGTTGACGATGAACGCCGTCGGTTTCATCATTTTAAATTCACGCATGCCGAGCATGCCGCGGGTTTCCCGGGTCAGCACGACGTGCAGCGTCACCAGATCCGACTGCTGCAGCAGCTCTTCGAGTGAAACCATTCTGACCCCGAGCGAAGCGACAGTCTCCGGCTTTACATACGGGTCATAGCCGATCACTTTCATGCCCCAGGCGCCGAGCCGTTTGGCGACGTTTTGACCGATGCGTCCGACACCGATAATGCCGACGGTTTTTCCGAGCATCAGCGTGCCGCGGTTCTCTAGCTCTTTCCAACCGTTGTTGCGTAGGTAGGCCTCATTGAGCTTCAGCCGTTTGAATAGCGCCACGATCAGCCCCATGGTCGCTTCGGCAACGCCCATATAATTTTCCACCGTCGGGCTGTTGCAACAAAGGATTCCTAAGTCCGTCGCTGCATCGACGTCGACGGTTTCGATGCCGATGCTCGACTTCACCACGGCTTGGAGATCCGGGCAGGAATCCAAAATCTCACCGGTGATCACGTCCCGGCCCGAGGGATAGACGATCGGGCAGTCGCCGATCAGATTGACCAGTTCCTTGCGCTCGTAACGAAAGGTCCGAAAATCATCCTGAGGTTTGCCCGACACCAGCTCGCAACCGGCGGCGCGCAGCATTTCTTCGGCGAGCTTGATGCGCATGGGACCCGTAAGGCACACTTTTCGTTTTGCTCCCATCAATACCTCACTGCAGGTTGTAGAGTTTTTTCGCGCTCTCGGCGAAGAGCCATTTCTTAGCCTCGTCGTTCAAATCTTTGCGTCGGCCGAGATGCTCGATATTTTCCGGAAACTCCGTGTCCCAGTGCGGATAGTCGGAAGCGTAGTAAATGACCTTGTGCGTCAACACCTCGGTGGTCGCGCCGATCATCGGCTCGTAGTCTTCGGCGTGAAAATAGATTCGCCCGTCTTTGAGATATTCCGTCGGCTTTCTCTTGCACATCGGCGCTTCCACTTCGCCGCGCTTCTCCCACTCCTCGTTCATGCGCCCGAACCAGTAGGGCGCCCAACTGCACCCCGCTTCCATAAAAGCGACGCGCAGATTCGGGAAACGATCGAACACGCCGCGAAACATCATACTGCACGCCTGCAACATTTGCGCGAACGAATGCGACAGCGTGTGCACTTCGATAAACTGGTCGAACATATCGCCGGCAAAATAGTGCGGCCCGCGCACTGTAGCGTGGGAGCCGACCATGCAGCCGAGCTTCTCCGCCTCGGCGTAGATCGGCCAGAAACTTTCATGGCCCAACGGCAACCGCAGACCCACCGCTGGGAGCATCAGGCCGACGAGCTTCAATTCGGTGACCGCCCGGCGCAGCTCTTTGACCGCTTCGGTCACATCTTGAAACGGCACCAAGGCGACGCATTTAAGACGCGGGCTGGCTTTTTGAAACTCTTCCGAGCAGAAATCATTCCATGCCCGGCAATATTGCACCGCCACATCCGGCTCGCGTATCCAGCCGACGCTCAAGCCGTTGGTTGGATAGAGCACCGCCGTCGAAACACGTCCTTTGTCCATGGCGTCGAGCCAGCTTTTGGCGTCTTTGGCGCGCGTGCCCAATTTTCCGCTCAAAGAGCGGTCCCAGCTATCGCGCGGCGTGAGCGTCGCCGCCCGGTCGCGATATTTCGCTTCCATGTATTTTTTGAGCTGGCTGTCCTCTTCCGTAATATGCCCGTCGGCGTCGATGACTTCGAAATTCGTCGTCATAATTTATTTCTCCCTTCGCCGCTTCTTGTCACCCTGTACGCCCCGGACAAGCCATGTGTCAAGTGAGTACGCAGTGCTGAAACGAAGCTCCGGATTAACTCGGATTGAGAAAGAGCGGGCAATGCCGGTAACGGGACGGCGCGCACAGGAATCTTACGCAGGCGATTGCCAACACCAGCAGCGTCAGTCGTAGGGCCGGACCTACGTGTCCCGCTAGGTTAGGCAAACCGCTACCGCACATTTAAATACAAGATTTTTCCGAATGGATCGTCTAACATACGTCCAGGAGACGAGAGGGTTTTATGAAAAAGACCTGTGCCATAAGTCTGCTTTTGCTGTGGACGCTTTGGACCCGAACCCAAACCGCGACCTCGGATAGCTGGTTACCCGCGCCCGGCTTGGGGTCTCAGGAAAAGTGCCAGGCAAGTGTAAAAGAAAAACTGGACATGTGGCGCCAGTTTAAAGACGCCAAGTTCGATGGCAACAGTGTGACCTTTACTAACAATAACAGCTCAATGATTTATCTATGCTTGCCTGAAAACGAAGATCCGCGAAAACAGACGAAGCCCACAAAACCGCAGAAATAGCGCCGCGTAACGAATCCGCCTCTCGATCCTAGGTGAATCACTGCGCGGTCTGATTCTCGACAGGTTATTACGCAAAATAATCCGACAAACGTCCGCCATAAGCGGATGTGTTGGCTGGCTGTATTTGAACCCTTAAACGGTTCAAAACTTGAGCTCTTGAACCGTTGGAACGATTCGAACCCGTCTGGATGCTAAAATGTATCAACTAATTCCCGCAGCCGCTCCTTAGCCGACTGTAGAATCGGCACGCCGTCACCCACCAATAAAATATCGAAGTCGAGCGCCAGCAATCCCCGCGCGCTGTCGCGTAGGCGCGGTGGATCGTCCACCACCTTGTCCGGTAAGAGCTTGCACCTCCCAGGCGGATCGCCGACCACAGCATCCCCGACGAGCAGGATTCTTCGCTCCGGCCAGTGAAGGACAACTTCTCCCAGCGATTTCCCCGGCGAGTCGATCACCACGAACGGACCAGCTTTGTCCCCTGGATTCAATTCGTCATCCAGCTCCGCACCTTCTTTGCGAGCGTGCGGCGCATCGGCTGGATGGATCGCCGTCCGTGCGCCGGTGCGTGCACGAATCTTGTTCGCCGCGCGCGAATGGTTGCGATTGGTAATGAGAATGCGCGCGACCCCCTGACGCGCCAGCTCGGCCAAATCCTCTTCACTCGGCTCCACGGGATCGACGCATAGATTCCTACCAGCGTGCCGAATGAAGTGCCCGTTAAAATTGTATCCGTGCGGTTCCGAAAACCACGGCCAAGTGAAGATATCTGTCAGGATCTCGCGCATGTTTTATCTCCTTTACATTGATTTCAATCCCGAGAGTCGACTGTTTTGCTGACTCTTGTCAAAGTTTGATCCTACAGCCTCTTATTGAACCAGCGCTTACGCATGGCGGGTTCGTAACCCGACCGTTAGAATGGTAGAATTGGGTCTTCTCAGTCAGGCAGTTTTGACGAAGCGTCAATTTGACAAGACAAGGTTGACGGTGGGTAACTTCGGTAACCTGCCGGTAAACAGAATCCGCAGCGCTTTTCTCAACAATTTTCCACCGGTTTGTCGAATCATAGCGCCATATTTAATTGGCATCCGTCTTGCTCCGCCACAACATTGGTTTCACGAGGTTGAACAATGTCTCGAATCATAAATGAGCCGTTTGAGCCAAAAAGACGGTCTATTAAGAATCGAACTTCTCGCTTTGGGTGGTGGCGAGCCCTTGTCGCGCTGGTTTCGTTCATTGTCCTCAAAGGTCAATCGTCCTGAGCGAGTGAGTACGAAACTTTTTACGATATAGCCGCTCGATACGGCGTGTTTGCACGCAACTTCACTACGGCCTATCACCGGGTCGTGGGTTTTCCGGTCGGATTCACTGCCTTCACGGTCATTACCACGTCGGTAAAGTGCTCTCCTTTATAACCCCTCACGAGCGTTCCCGCCACGACGATATTTTTGTCGAGATGTTTTGCATAATTTTCATCAATCTCGGGTGGGAAGATGAGTTGGACAAATGAAACATTGGTGACGGATTCGTTGTTGACGCTGCTAGTCGATCGGGCCTTGACCCGCACGGGCGTTTGAAGAATCAGAATGGGCACTTCTACTTTCTCATCCATTTCTGGCTCTGCGCCGTAGGACGGCTTACCGTATTTGAAGACTTTAGTGAGCGTCCCTTGTAGCCTTGAAACCGCTGGATAGTAAGACAGCCAGCTCTTGCTGTTGAGGTAGTACTTCGAACGAAAAAAACAGGACGCAAGCAATCGCAATGGCTGCGGCAATTCCGTCGGACGACTTGAACTGTTTCGTTTTCACGTCAAAAAACATCGACCTAAGCTGCTTTCACCGGCCTAGTTCTACAGTCAACCGTCGTAAGCAGTGGCGCACAACGGTGGGTTTCGATCAGGAACTTTCTTCACCTGTCATGGTAACGCACAACGCCCGGACTTGTTAGTCCTTGCCGATTGTTCGCCTCAAATTATGACGCACGCGATGCGACAGCCGCACCCCGAGGACCGGCCCTTCAATCGGTGGATACGCTCAGGTTTGAGCAGCGGCCGAGCATTCGGAAGATTTAATGGAGCAGTGATTTTTTTCGTTTAGCTTCGCTTTCCGCAAAGCTGAAGAAAAAAATTATAGAATGATGAAATGGTGCGGTCTTCCCTTTGTTCCTCTCCTGCCTTATTTCGATACGACAGTGTTATGGAAATTGGCCTTTTGTGCAGCTCAACCAGTTCAACCTCCTTGGAATCGAGATAGGCGCCTATTGTACGTAAGTTATTTGAAACACGCCGAAAATCCGTAAGCTGTCCCGGCTTAGAGCGCCGCGCTCGCCCCGCTTGGGAAAGTTTCTCAACGTCCGCCAATCCAAACGTTAATGATTCATCTCGGGTACCGCTACGCAATCGCAGCAGCCACTGCCGTACCCTTGAACGAACCGAGCGAGTCTGCTCAGGCATGCCGCTAATGATATACGTGTCGGTAAGACGCTTTAGTTCAAAATTGCTAATGTCTCTAGCTTCGAGAGCTTGGCCGATGGCTCTGAGATCTTCATCGTAGTGCCTTGTAGCAACCATAGCACACCTCCGATCAAACAGTGGCTATTGTATTCACTCGGCGGCTAGAAACAACAAGAACATTCATGAGTAGGAGCTGTCTTCCGCACCTGGCGCTAAGCTAGGATGAGTTTTGATAGCGAGTGATGCTGACTTCCTGCCGCAAAATTACGACCTATGCATAATATAAAAACGGCAAACATAGTACGCGTTTCACACCTTCTAATGGCAGATTGGTCCCGGTTCGCGGATTATGATTCCAACGTACCTCTTAGATCTTGGTCATGGGCGGCTCCTTTACGATTTCCCATCTCATAGCGCTCCTTTCAAATAACTCGGGTACACATCCTTTGCGGGATTCGCTAACGGCCCTTTCGTCTGATTCATTTCATTGTAGAGCCGGGTGATCGTCTTGATTCCATCGACGTTGACCAAGGTCACGATTCCACACTCGCTTATCGACGCCTTGAGATCGGTTTTAGGCTCCCGTGGATTTGAATATGGCAAGGACTACAACCTGATCCATGTGCGGCCGGCGTTTGCCACGCTAACAAACGGGCTTATCGCCGCAACAATTCTTCCTGTTCCAATTAACTACGCGGCGATGGAGATGGGCCTCAACGCCGCCCATCAATACTCCTATCGCGAACTTCTATCAAAGAAACGACTTGAATGAGAACTTCAGTTGGCAATCAGCGCGAACGGATTGACGCAGCAACTGTTTGTGATTGGGCAGCCTGCTCCCGAGCGATTTTGGCCTACTATGGGGCACATCAGATTTTATACCGCGGCACCGGAGCCCTGTCCGTCACCGCACAACCTTTTGTCGGACCATGACAGTTGTGCGCACTTCCAAAACGGAATCTACGGCACTTTGATGCATTAAAGGGAATATCGCGGGCGGCATGCCTTTCGCTAATGGGATAGTGACGAGCGTCAGGGAAAGGCGGAAATCCGATGAAATGGTTTTTGGTTTGTCTCATCTTTTTTGTGGCTGCGGCGGGATTGGGCAAGTACTGGTCCAGCCAAGCGGCATTCTCACAAGCGGTTGCGCAACAACAGCAGCGCGCTCCCGGTCGATGAGTTTCATTGCCCGGCGAGTCACGTGATCAAAGGCAATTTTTCCATCTATAACAGCGAACGTTGCATCTTCCACGGCCGGTTTTGCGAAACACCGAGGCGAAGAAGTGCTCCGCAAGTCCGCTAGACGCCCGCAAATAACTAAAAAGGAAAAGACAGATGGAACAGTGTCAAAACTGTAAGCACCGCCAAAAATCTCACTTACCTAACGGGTGTGGGTGCGGATGCGCCGTATTTCAGTCCCCGAATGCGCCATCGTCTTTTAACGGTATCAGAGCCGGGGAGGAAATTATGAAAAAAATCGAGGCGCTAAGACAACGCGAAAAAACTAATTCTTGAGCAGCGGGACGCCGCTTGGCCCACCAGACCTCTACGACTCGACTATTTCGTTGACCCGTCAAACTTTGAATCGGTTGGAGCGCAGCGGAACAATTCGCTCCGTCGGTGATGCATCGATTAAGCTGATGTACATCCAGCCGTGAGTGGCAGCGTGATAGTAGCCCTAGCCAAGGATGAGAGCCGCGATAATTACGAACCCCAATAGTGTTCGCATGGCGCGCCGTGAATGGTACATCAATTGAGGATTAATGCGGCCAGTCCGGAAAATCAAATTCGGCGTTCGGCATCGGCAGTCATCCTTGGGAAACTAGGATCCGATCCTTACCTCATCGAAAAAAGTCGCCCGCGAAAAACCAATTCGAGAGTATCCTATTTCAAGATTTCATTGAGTAGTTTATCGGCGGGACGGCGATCCGAGAATTTCGGATCGTCGCCGTCGAGATATTCGGCCCCGGCTAGGCGGCGGTTTTCCGCGAGGACTGAATCCTTGGGGATATCGACGCGCAGCGAATCGGAGCCGTCGGATTTCTGCATCAGCGTCTGCGCATCGCGCGACAACAACCAGTTGACGAAGACTTTAGCGGCGTTGGGATGGGGCGCGCGGTTGAGGAAACTGAGCGTACCGCCGGACGAAGTGAGCGTGACGCCTTCCTTGAATTGGTTGATTTGTGCAATCGGCAGTCCTTGTTTCATCCCCTTTTCCACTTCCCGGGAATTGCACGGGATGCAGAGCGCGTATTTGCCGACTGACAACCAATCGATCGGTTGGCGGTAATCCCGGCTGATCGCGATATCCATTTCGCCGTAGAGCCGGCGCATGAAATCCGGTCCCAACGCCGGGCTGTGGTAGAAATACAGCACCGGCCGGTCTTGCCCGGCCACACGCGGATCGGTAGCGACGATTTTTCCTTTCCATTTCGGATTGACGAGATCCCAATAGGATTTTAGTTCTTTTGGATTGACCAAATTCGTGTTGAAAGTGACTTCGACACCGCCGCCGTTGCCGACAAACGCGAGGACGTAGGCTCCCTCGGGGTCGACGTAACGAACTTTGCCCTGCCACCATTTCGACGAATCGACGACTTCGGGCAGGATCAATAACGGTTTGATCGGATCGAGCGCCTTGCCGGCGTGCAAGGTACTGAGCGCCGTGCCTTTGCCGCCGGTGAATAAATCGATCAGATATTTTTCCGCGCGCCGCTCGGCGATGATTTTCGGCCCGATCTGGCTGCCACGGGCGCGCAGCGAGTTGGCTTTGATTTTCGGAAAGGTTTTCTGGAAGGCGTCGACGACCGCCGCGGTCACCGGCCCCTGATCGTAGATGGCGACGGCAACTTCGCCTTCCTTCTCTGCGGCGCCCAGCGTTCGCTCCCAGTCCCCCTGCCAACCGGGCTTTGCATCGGCGGCAAAGGCCGCGACTGCAAACGCCGTAAGCCACAACGGAATCGACCAGACCAAAAATTGCCGCAATAGAATCATATGCGGTGTCATCCTAAACAAAATAGTGAAGAATCTCGACCGAAGCATTAGCCGTAAAAGGCGAGATCCTTCGGCGTTGCCTCAGGATGACATTATCCCGCAGCTTCTTGGCAACGGCGGATACATAAATCGGAAATCATGAAATATTCAGCGACGTTTAGAAACACCGCCCTACACTTTTGGAAACACGTCCTTCGCCATCCATTCCATCCGCTCCAACGTTTCGGCGATGCTCGGCCGGCGCACGTCGAAAATCATCGTGTCGACGCCGACCGCTGCGATAGTCGCGGATGTCTGAGGCGACCTCTTCGGCGCTGCCAATAAACCGCCGCCGCTTTCCCGGCGTGATTTGTTTTTCACGGTCGAAGAGCGAGCCTTTCAAGGCGACGCGGATTGTTTTTGGATCACGCCCGGCTTTTTCCGCATATTCGCGTAACATCAACATATCTGCGGCGACATCCTCTGGCTCCAACGGAATCGTCGGCACGCCGCCGATGGGGTGCCAGCCGTCGCCGAGGCGCGCGGCACGGCGGATCGCTTGTTTGCTGTGGCCGCCGATCCAGATCGGGATCGTCGGCTTCTGCACGGGCTTGGGGAGAAAGACGATGTTGGAAAAGTTGCAATATTTGCCGCTGAAGCTCGGATTGTCGCTCGTCCACAACTCTCGAAACGCGGCGATATATTCGTCGGTGACTTTGCCGCGCTCCTCGAACGGCTCGGTGCGCAAGGTTTCGAATTCTTCCTTCATCCAGCCGACGCCCAGCGCCGACGATCACGCGCCCGCCGGACAAAACGTCGAGACTCGCGAGCATCTTCGCCGTAACGATGGGATTGCGATACGGCAGGATCATGACACTGGTGACAAAGCGAATGCGATTGGTCGCGCCGGCGAGAAACCCCATGGTCATCAGAGTTTCCAAGTGATAACCCGTGCCAGGATATTTGCCGTCGGTCGTATACGGATACGGCACAGAGATGTCGCGCGGAACGATGACGTGGTCCGCGACGGTGATGCAGTAAAATCCCAGCGTCTCGGCCTGCTGGGCGAAGCGGATGAGATCCTCCGATTTAATCCCCGCCGTGGACGCGGGCAAATGGAGTCCGAATTCCATAGAGTCTCCGTAAATTTGTTGGACCCGATGGCCGCGGGTACGGCCACGCTGGAAACTAACTCAGGTGAGATTGACAGGCAAGCAACTCCCGAGCGTTAGGCCGAGACGACCGCTGCTTGAGGTTCAACGAGCGTCAACGCATCGCCGACATGGATCTCGCCGTCGGTGAGGATCGCCGCCTTCAGGCCGCTACGATGGTCTAGCGCCTTGAAAATGCCCGGCATCTTGGAAACTTTGACCAAATGGCCGCAGGGCTCGAACAAACGAATGCCGCGCATGAGCACGCCGCCGACAGTAAACTCACGATGGAGCAATTCGATTAGCGGCACGCCGCGAGTGACAATATTGCGCCGGGTTTTCTGGGCAATCGATGCGACGCCGAGTTCCTGAGCGGCGAGTTGCAGAACTTCGTCTTCGATGAGACTCACCGCCTTATCCGACCGATTGACGGCATTCCACGACTCACGGAAGAACCGATCGCCTTCAAGACCACGGTCGGCAAGCGCGCGCACTTCCGGAACGGCCACCATCTCCGCCGCCGATTCCGGCGCGACGAAAATTTCGACGACACTTCCCCGCCACATCGCGTTATTAGGTTTGAAGCCGCGCCATAACTCGACCGGCATTTCTTCCGGCATGGGCCGAATAGCTTGGGTCATACCGCCTCCCAAAACGACACCGGCCACTGAACGGTCAGTGGCCGGTGATATGAACTCTGTTCAAAACGGTTTCGACACTATCCGGCCGAGTCCGCAAAAAATCTCGTGTCCTCGATCGGCTCCACTGTTTTGTTCTCCGCCGAGTAAGCCGGTAACGGCTTGCCGTCCGGGCGAACACGCATTTCTTCGCCGCCCTGCTTCTGACCTTTGACTCCCGCGCCGACGCGAATCACGACCAAGTTTTCCTTGCCGGTGTTGTGATAACGGTAATAGGCGCCCTTGGGGATCATGACGCCCTGATGTTTTTCGACCTTGATCTCGTTGCCGTTTTCATCGAAGACGCTCATCTGCCCTTCGAGCACGATGAATGAATGGTCTTCATCGAGATGACAGTGAATCTCGTTTTCGCCGCCCTCGTAGTTGATCTTGGTATGAATCCACATGTTTTCGGTTTCCGCGACCAGCTGGGTGATCCGGCCCTGCTTCATGTACGGGGTCCTGAGCGAAAACTTTTGCGTCTTCGGTTTCTCCGTGGGTTCTAACTTTCTCGCTGCGTGCATGGGAACTCCTTTCAAGGTGGTTTGTAATTTAGTTGTTAACGCCGTCAACCTTCAGGTGATAGAGATCGATCACGTTGCTCCGTACGACTTTGTCGATGACCGGTTTCGGCAGATGGCCGAGCTCGTCGGCGATGACTTGGCGCGAATGGGGCCAGGTCGACGCGGCGTGCGGATAGTCGCTCGACCACATGAAATTATTTTCGCCGAACCAATCCATCATGCGCCCGCCGCACGGATCGCTGAAGAAGGTCGCGAAAACCTGATCTTGCACGTACTCGCTCGGCAGCCTTTTCATATACGCCAGCGGCGCCTTGGGGCTGTGGCGCACGAAATATTTATCCCATTCGTGGCAGTAGAACGGGATCCAGCCGACTTCATTTTCGACGTAGACGAGTTTCAGCTTCGGGTATTTTGCCAACGCGCCGCCGAAGACGAAATCGAATAAGGTATTCGCCGCGTCGGTGAGCTTCTGATTGACGGTCATCCGATACGTATCCAAACCCTTGCGCTCGAAGCGGCTATAGTTGAACCCGGTCAAGATATGCACATTGACCGGCATGTCGAGCTCCGACGCTGCTTCCCAGAATGGGTTGTAATAGTCGCTGGTAAACGGCAGATGCTCGGGCGGTACCTGCCAAATCATGCAGCCGATCATGCCCTGCTTCTTGCAACGCTCGAGCTCTTTGATGGCGTTCGGGATGTTGTACATCGAGATCATCGGGATACCGAACAGCCGCCCCGGCGAGGATTGGCAGTAATCGATCATCCAATCGTTAGCGATCTGAAAGCAGGCTTCTTGCAGTTCGGCGTCTTCCAGCGCGTAAAGCCGCAGTCCGTGCGTCGCATACAAAACTTCGGCGCTGACGCCGTCGACGGCCATCTCATCCAAGCGCGCCTTTGGATCGTGTCCGCCCGGTTTCTCACCGGCCGTGTTGCGCGGCGGAAACTTCGGAAATTTGGCTTTGAGGCTTGGCGTCAGGTTGGCTTCCCATAGATCCACCGGCTCCATGATATGGGAATCTGACGAAATGATCTTATCTTTTCCCAGTACTTGTTCCGCGGTTCGCTTGACCGCAGCGGCTGTGCTCATAGCTTATCCTCCTGTAGTTAGGACCCTGATTTCTTTCATCATTATTCTTTTTTGCTATTTTTGTCCAGGGGCGTCTCGGCAATTGGACATTGGCGTTAGCATACGTTAAAGAATTTTAAGTTATGAGAATAATAAACCGCGCCGCGGCGAGTTGCTTCGTTCTATTACTGCTGCTGCCGTCGGGGTTGCTCGGCGGCGAGGCGCAAAACGCCTTTAGCGAAGGCGTGAAACTCTACAAAGCCGGTAAATACAAAGATGCCGTCGCCGCCTTTACGCGCGCTATCAAGGCCGCGCCCAAATCGGACGAGGCTTACAACAACCGGGGGTTGGCCCATTTTAAACTCGGGCAAAACGACAACGCGGTGAAAGATTACGATGAAGCGCTAAAGCTCAATCCAAAAATGACCGACGCCTATTTCAATCGGGGCAATGTCCATTTCGCGCAAAAACAGTACGACCGAGCCATCAAAGATTATGACGAGGTGATTAAAATCGACGACAAAGCGCCCAGGGTTTACCGCCAGCGCGGCCTCGCCCATTATGCATTGAACCAGTTCGAAAACGCGATTCAAGATTTCAACCAGGCACAGAAATTAGACCCGAAAGACGTGGAGATTTATTACAGCCGCGGTCTCGCCTATCGGCGCTTGGGAAAAAATGAACAAGCGGTTCAGGATTATTCGGAAGCGATCAAGCTCGCGCCGAAAAACGCCGAGATCTATAACAACCGAGCCAACGCTTACTCCGTGCTCGGCAAATATGACGACGCGGTGAAAGATTATGACGAAGCGCTCAAGCTCGACGCCAAGAACGCGAAGGTTTACGCCAATCGCGGCGTGATCCGCGCGCGCCAGGGCAAGAACGAGGACGCGCGCAAAGACTTTCACAAAGCGATCGAGCTGGACCCGAACCTGAAAGACAAGCTCGAACCTATGATGGCGCCGGCGAACAAATGAACGGGAAAAAAAACCTCGTCGCGATCTTCGCCGCCGTGGCAGCGTTGTTTTTAATCGCGCCCGCTCTCAGATCCGCTCAGGTCGAAGAGCCGCTCAAGGCCGCGTTGGAGCTGCACGAGTCGGGTAAGATCAAAGAAGCGTTGGTCGAATATGACAATGTCATCAAAGCCCATCCCAAGCTTGCGGAAGCTTATTTCAACCGCGGCAATGCTTATTTCGATCTCGGCCAGGATAAGCAAGCGATCAATGACTACAGCCAGGCGCTGCGGCTCAACCCGAAGGACGCTGAGGCTTACTACAATCGAGCCAACGCTTACCGGCGCCTGAAACAAGACGGCCCGGCGCTCAACGACTACAGCGCCGCCATCAAGTTGAATCCGGAGGATGCCCGTAGCTTCACCAACCGCGCCAGCATTCATTTCGACGCCAAGCGTTACGACAGCGCCATCAAGGATTTCACCGAGGCGATCCGCATCGAGCCCAAAGACGCGCAGAACTATTACAATCGCGCCAACAGCTATCTGGCGACGAGTAAAATCGACGAAGCCATCAAGGACTACGATGGCGCGCTCGGCCGCGATCCGAGCTTGACCGATGCTTATTATAATCGCGGCATCGCTTACGCCGCCGCGCAAAAACACGAAGATGCGGTGCGCGATTTCACCGAAGTGATTCGGCTGAATCCAAAATCGGCCGAAGCCTTTTACAATCGCGGCCTGTCCGAGATGAAGCTCGAAAAATTCGACGATGCCGTTGCCGATTATAGTGAAGCGATGCGCATCAACCCCAAGGACCCGGAGGCGCCGTTCAATCGCGGCCTCGCCCACCTGCGCCTCGATAAATATGATTACGCCGCCCGTGACTTCAGCGAGGTGATCGGCATGCAGCCGAAGAACGCCGATGCCTACGTCTATCGCGGCATCATCCGGATTTATCAGGGCAAGGACAAAGAGGCCGACGCCGACTTGCAAAAAGCCTTTCAGATCAATCCGGCGCTCAAGAAGAAACTTCAGCCGATCATCGACGACGCCAAGAACAAAGCCAAGGCGAAGGAATAGCGAATCTCACCTGACGTTTTATGCGCATGAATGTTGCACTGGTGCGCCGCGCCGTGATGCCAAGTGGATCATGAAGAGGATCATCGATGGGTGAAACTCGCGTCGACCTGCTGCATCTTCTCGAAGACCTGCGCGACGCCTATCCGGGCTCGCTGGAAGAAACCATTCTAACCGAGATCATGGCCAACGCGCTCGATTCCGGCGCGTCGACGATCTCGTGTCGATGCGACCCCGCCGACAGCACTATGACGGTGATCGACAACGGTTCGGGCATGCAGCGCCGCGATCTGGCCCGTTTTCACAATATCGCCTCGAGCACCAAGGTGCGCGGTCAAGGCATCGGTTTTGCCGGCGTCGGCATCAAGCTCGGCCTCTTGATCTGCGAGGAAGTGCTGACGGAAACGCGGCGCGGCAAAAATCACGTGGCATCTTCCTGGCACATGGCGTCGCGCCACCGCGCACCCTGGAAATGGATTGCCGCGCCGGGGCTCGTCGCTGAGCGCGGCACCGCCGTGCGCCTTAAATTACGCAACCCGCTCTCGCCTTTGCTCGACGGTGGCTTTCTCGAAGTCACACTCCGGCGCCACTTCCAACCTTTGCTCGATCCGGCTTTCGACGATTTTCTCGCGGCGCATTATGCCAAAGGGATCGCCGTCGACGTAAACGGCCGGCGTTTAGAAAAATACCGCTCGCGCGCGCCGCTGCAGGCGCCGTTGGAAATTCGCTTATTGCGCCGGAGAAAACCTTCGGCCGTGGGTTACTTGTGGCGCGAAGACAGCGCCCTAGCGGAAGATCAACGTGGCCTCGCGATCAGCACCTTCGGTAAAGTTATTCGCCGCGGTTGGGATTGGCTGGGCATGACGCCGACCACGCCGGAACGGATCGCAGGCCTGATCGAAGTGCCCGAGCTGGCCGCCTGTTTGACTTTGAACAAGGGGGATTTTATTCGCAGCGGCGCGCGCGGCGCAACCTATCTCGCTTTTCGCAAAGCGATTCAACAAGCCGTCGCCCAGCAACTCGCCGCCTGGGGCGATGCGCCGCCAGCGGACGAGCAAGCGCCGCCGCGCGAAGTGCGCCCATTACAGCGCGATCTCGCCCACCTGCTGGAAGATTTGGCGCTGGATTTTCCTTTGCTCGCAAGCCTGGTCGAGCGGCGCGCCGGCGGGCAAAAACGTCTGCCGCTTTCGGCACGAGGAAACGAAGAAGCAGGGCAAAGCTTCGTCGCCGCGTCGATAGGCGCCCTGGCGGAGAGCGACGCCGATCGAACCATGCCGACCAGAACGCCAGGCGAGTCGGAAAATCCTGTGGTCAACGAGCCGGCAGGCGAGCTCAACAAACCACAAGCAGATATCCCATTGCCTGGCAACAACGGCGCCCGCCGCCCGGCGCACTATGGACTCGATATTCAATTTGAAGATCGCCCGGACGGCGCCGATTTAGGCCGTTTGGTCGAATCGACCGTCTGGGTCAATCGCGCCCATCCCGCCTACCGCCGCGCGCTTGCGTCGCGCTCGATCGGCTACCATATCGCCCTCACCGTTGCCCTGGCGCTGGCGCCGCTCGCGGTGGAACCGTCACAGCAGAGCGAATTCTTGCTTACGTTTCTTACGCGCTGGGGCGAAGCGATCGACAAGCCGTCCGCGCGCCGACGAATGAAACGTAGCTAACGGTCGAGCGTTGCAACGATGTAGAGGCGCAGCATGCTGCGCCACATCCGATCTTGACACCGCGACAGCATCGCACTACGGTCGGGGCTACTTCACTTCAACATCACAATCGCCGGGAGGGACCGTCATGACTAGCTCTGTTCCTATCATCGACGCCGATGCCCACGTGATCGAGACCGAGCGGACCTGGGACTATCTGGAACCCTCGGATCGCAAGTTTCGCCCGCGACTGTATTCGACGCCCGACGATCCCAGCCGGCAGTACTGGGTGATCGACGACAAGATCGCCGGATTTCGTTTCTTAACTTTGACCGAGCGCGAGCTCCATGAATTCGCCGAACGCGCCGGCAGGAACTTCGAAACCCCGCAGGCGGCGCGCGAGTTAGACGACGTCGATTTGCGGCTCAAGCACATGGATGAATTGGGCATCGACGTGCAGGTGCTGCACAACACATTTTGGATCGAACGGATCACCACCAGACCCGATGCCGAAGTCGCCCTATGCCGCAGTTGGAACCGCTGGCTCGCCGACATCTCGAAGAAAAGCCACGGCCGATTATTCTATTCCTGCGTCGTCCCGGCAATGAACATCGACGAGGCGATTGCAGAAGTGAAGTTCGCCAAGGAGAACGGCGCCGCAGCCGTCTGCATGCGGCCGTTGGAAGGCGACCGCCATCTTTCCGATCCTTACTTTTATCCGCTTTACCAAGCCGCCAGCGATCTCGACCTGTCGATTGCCGTGCATATCGCCAACGGTAATCCGCAGAACGCTGATCTCTATCGCCAGGCGCCGGCCGGCCGCTTTGCGCAATTTCGCGTTCCCACCGTCACGGCCTGCTTCGACGTGATCATGAGCGAGCTGCCGAAAGTATTTCCCAAGCTTCGCTGGGGCTTCATCGAAGCCTCGGCGCAGTGGGTGCCGTGGATTTACCGCGAAGCGGCGATCCGTTACCGCGCCGGCGGCAGAGTTTTTCCGACGAATGTCTTCGAAGACTACAACATCTTCGTCACCTGCCAGGTAAACGACGACGTGCCTTACATCGTCCGCTGCGCGGGTGAGAACCGCTTGGTGATCGGCACCGACTACGGCCATACCGATCCGTCAAGCGCCGTGACCGCACTAAACGAATTTCAACGAATGGAAGGTATCGACACTCGGCGTCAAAGAAAAAATCCTCTCGCACAACGCGAAAGCGCTCTACGGGCTGTAAAATCATCATGCCTAGCCGTAGAGTCGACGCCGGTCCAGCGCGCGAGCTCAGTCCACAACGACGCTGCCGGCGCTGGTGGCGACAAATGACGCCTTCGCCGGGTCGCGGAGAACCCCTTTTGGATCTTCGCCCTGAAGCGTAGCTTGAATTGCTCTTCTTAAAATTCCGCGAAACATCAACACGCCTTTGTCGGAACTGACGAGATGCTCAAGGCCATGCACTGCGATCGGCCCCTGGCCTTCGACGGCTTCTTTGTCGTCGGGATGGCGCTGGGTGTACTCGTAGCTCGCGTTCTTGCGTCCACCGGGAGCCAGCTGTTCGCGGCCCGAGGGAGTTTCGGGTTCGCCGTCGGGCAGCCAGCGAATACTCGCGCCGAGTTGATGGGTATCGTCCACCGGCACGCAATAGCTTACGGCGCGCACGCGCTCGGTCTTAGGCTCGTCGGTGTACACCAAATGCACGTTGAGCGGCATGATCATCTCCCAGATGAGCTCCCACCACTTGCCGTTCTCCAGTCTGCGCTTGAGCACGAAGCGCATGCCCAAGTCGGTCTCCTCGTATTGCAGCGCATCGGGATCGACGCCGTAGACCTGTGACGGAAACTGCGCGCCGCTGTGCCGCGTGTGCAGCCAAAATGTATGCAGCGCGTCCATAAGATTTTCCTCGGCCTGGAGCCAATTGCAATTGACCGGCCCGCCGATGCGCGGCCCCATGCGCGCTTTGAGCGCCCCGCCGTCTTTTTGCCACACGTCGTAAATCGGCAACTCGGGTATCTTGTCGAGCGGTCCCATATAGGCGAACACCAAGCCGGCAAACTCGCGCACGGGATAACAAGGATGCTGAAATTGTTTCAAATAGGGATTGAGGGTTGGCTCCAGCGGCATCTCTAAAATGTTGCCTTCGACGTCATAAAGCCAACCGTGATAGCAGCAGCGCAATCCGCGCTGTTCGACGCGGCCGTACTCAAGCGAGGTGCCGCGGTGACTGCAACGGGGAAAGAGCAGTCCCGCCCTGCCCCCACCATCGCGGAACGCGATTAAGTCTTCGCCGAGAATGCGCACCGCTTTCGGCAACTCCTGGAGATCTGCCGACAAACACACGGGCTGCCAGTAGCGGCGCATCAACTCGCCGCATGGCGTACCGGGTCCGACGCGCGTGAGAGAAGAGTCGGGCTCCGGGATTTTTAGACCGTAGGCGCTTTTCATGGGATCGCCCTCCGAGATTGCAGCGCGCCCGCGCTGCGCGACCACCACGCGATTATATGCCTCTGCTGCGCTGTGCCTGTCAAGATAAAGCGTTCTCTTACGAAGCGTCGCGGCGGCGTCACTTGACGAAGCCGCGCGATCTACACTAACGTCGAATTTGTAATTCCGACTTAGCAAGAAGAGAGGATAGGTTTCATGTCAAGTTCACTTCGTGTTATCGATGCCGACGGCCACGTCGAGGAAAATCTCGATACTTTTAGCGACAAGTATCTCGATCCGGCCTTTCGTTCGTTGCGTCCGCGCGTGACGGCGGTGGACGGTCTCGTTTATTGGGTCATCGACGAGCAACTCTATCCACGGCGCGTGGGACCCGGCTGTCACAATCTCGGCACGCCGACAAACTTCAACGGCCAGCTCGCGGCGCATACGCAAGGCAAAACCGACAGCATCGGCAGCATGGAACTGAGCGATCTCACCGCCCGCCTCACGGCCATGGATGAGGAAGACATCGCCATTCAAGTAATCTACACGACCCTATTTCTAGCCTATCCTTTAACCAAAAACGTCGGCCTCGGCAGCGCGATCACTACATCTTACAACCGCTGGATGGGCGACCGACTTTCCGGCCACCCGCGCATCAAATGGTCGGCGGTGGTCAATCTGGACGACGTCGCCACAGCGGTTGGACAAGTGCATGAAGCGAAGAAACTCGGTGCGGTGTCGGTCATGGTGCTCGGAACCGCCGGCGACGATATGCTTGATCATCCCCGGCTCTTGCCTTTTTATCAGGCGCTATGTGAAGAAAATCTCGCCCTCGGCGTCCACGTCGGCTGGTCCTGTCCATCGATCAACAATCTCTACTCGCACATCTATCCGTCCGGCGTCATCGCCTTTCACGTGCCGCTGCTCATGGCTTTCACCGCATTGATCAGTGGCGGAGTGTTAGATCGCTTCCCGGATCTTCGTATCGTTTTTCTCGAAGCCGGTTGCCAGTGGGTGCCGTTCATCCTCGAACGCGTGCATCACCGCTACAAAAACCAGGGTTCGACACTGAGAAAGTTTTTGCCGCAGACCGCGCCGATTCAGAAACTGCCGGTGATGGAATACATCAAACGCGGCAATATCTTTTTCAGCACCGAAGTCGAAGACGAAATTTTACCGAATGTGCTCAATCTCGTCGGCGAAGGCCAGATCATTTTCGGCAGCGATATGCCCCACGGCGACCGTGAGCACTGCGCCGCGCGCATGCTGCAGGAGCGCGGCGATATCAGCGCTTCTGCGAAAGAAAGTATCCTCGACAAAAATCCCGCACGGCTGTACGGCATCGCGTAGGCAAGACAAGCGATTTGGCTGCCTTGGATGGTTACATCCTACATGACTTTGCGCGCGGTTACTTGAGCTTGTCGAAAAACTTTTCCTTCTCCAACTCCTGCATCAAGCTGAGATCGACGAAGTTCTCGGGCTTTGCCTCCGTCCGTTTTAGTTCGTCCAGAACCGCCTTGATCTCATCCAAAGTCGGCAATGGCTTAGGTTGAATAAATCGCAAGGCGTAACGGTAACCTTCTTCGAGTATTTCCGGGTCGCTGATCCGCATGTATTTTTTCAATACGTTAACAGCAAAATTCTTCTGCGTGCGGATGGCGTGAATGCCTTCGATCTCGGCGCGCAGAAAGTTCAGCGCCGCGGCGCGCTGGCGCTGGATAAAACTCTTAGTCGTGGCGATGGCGACGGCAGGATATTTGTAGTCGAGGCTCTCGAAATCGCCAAACTCTTTAAAGCCGGCTTTTTTCGCCGCTGTGAGCACCGGCGGAGACAGGGAGCCTCCAGAGATTGCGCCGGCCTTCATCGCCGCCAGCAGTTCGGGAATCCCGCCGACCTGCACAATCGTGACATCCTTGCCCGGATCGAGGCCGAACTTTCTAAGATATCGGCGAATAACTAGATCGCTCAAAGCGCCGAAACGGCTCACGCCGAATCGCTTCCCCTTTAGATCGTCGGCCGTCTTGATGTCCGGAGTCACTACCAGGCTTTGAGGAATGATCGATACGAGCGTGAGCACATTCACGGTGTCCGCTCCCTGCAAAGCCGCTTGGATCGTGCCGTTTCCGCCGAGCTGAATCATCGGTGTTTCGCCGGCGATCAGTGCCGACGTAATCGTCGCTGCGCTGCGGATCAATACCAAGTTGACATCGAGGCCATATTTCTTGAAGTAGCCGGCGTCAAATGCAACCCAAGTCGCGAGCGACCACGAGCTTTCCGCCGAATAGGCTGCGTTGAGCTTTGTCAATTGCCCGGACGCGCCAGGCGTCAACCAAAGGCCTAAAAAGAGAAATCCGGCCAAGCTTCGTGCCATCACGTTCGTCATAACGCCGCCTCGCTAATAGCCTTCAGCCCATGTCACGTCGATACCGAGTTTGTTCTCTCGTGCCCGGGTCAGAATGAGATCGGCGATTGCCAACTCGGCGATTCCCTGCCCGCCATTGTTCTTGAAGACCGTGATGTCGGTCGCACTGCGCCTGCCCTGCTTCTGTCCGCCGACTATCTCTCGCAGCTCTGCAATGTCGTTCCAAGAAAGTTTTCCGTCCTCCACTTGATCGTAGATATCGCCTTGCTGGTCCTGCACTGCAAGTTCGCGCGACGCGATGCCGATCACCGCGGCGCGCGCCAGCGTCGTGTCATCCAACTCGCGGCGCTTATGAGCAATCACTCCTGCCTGAACCATGCCCACGTTACTGCCGACGATGGAGGTTACGTGAGATCCGTCTTGCAGCCGGACACCGGAAAACACCGGTACATTGGTATTGGTCGCGGCAAGGATAATGTCGGCGCGCTGCATCGCGCTATTCACATCATCGGTGGCGACAACATCCAGCTTGAGTACATGACTCATTTCGTCAGCAAACTGTTCGCGGTGTTCCTTTGTCGGGCTAAAAACGGAGACATGTCCCAACGCGCGAACTGCCTTCATGGCCAGCAAATGATTGCGCGCCTGCTTGCCGGAACCCAAGAGCAAAAGATTGCTGGAATCGTCGCGGCTCATCCACTTGGTGCCGACCGCGCTGATCGACGCGGTCATGAGATCGGATGTGCGCAGTGGGATGCCATCCTTGGTCATACCTCGCTGCGTGGACGACAAGATCACCGCCGCCGGCAATGCCGTCTGGGCGTCGAATAAGACATCGACTAACGGACTGCGTGAAGGATAGGTTTGCACGCCGCCGTGTACGGCGAGAATCTCGCTCTGAATACGCAAACCGGTTTTCTCGCCCGACGGCAGCGCCGCGGGCATCCAACAAAGCCGGGCATCACCGAAATGGAGCCGGCGACGGGCAAAATTGATCTCAGCGTGAGCACCCCAGTCCGCAAACGCTTTTTCTACCGCGTCGATAGCTTCTGCCATCGTGAGCAGGCCTTCCACTTCCTCGGGTCGTAGGATCAGCATAAGAGTTCTCTGTACTTACGGCGACGGCATGAAGCCTTTATCCATCCACTCACTGAGATCCGCGCCGAACCATTCCCCGGGCAGCTCCCGACCTAAGCCCTGCTTCCTGCAGGCTTCGTAGATCAGCGCACCGGTGGCGGCGAACTGGATGCCGACCCCGGTGTTGCTCTTGTAGTAGATAATTTCTTGGTCAGTGCTCCTGCCGGCGCGCGTTCCAGCGAGCACTTGTCCAAGCTCGCAGACTTTGTCCCAGCCAAATTTCCCTTGATCGATCAAATCCAGAAGCTCGCGCTGCTGGTTGGTGATTGCGGTCTCTTTGTTGTTCAGCACGATAAAGTCGCTGCGCAGCAGGGTCGCATCATCCGCTTCGGTGCGCCGGTGCACTCCGTCGGTATTGGCGATCGTCGTCACCAATTGCCCCGGTTCGAGCCAGTTGCCGTCGAATACCGGCTGGCTGGAGTTGGTCGCGCACATAACGATGTCCGATCCTTTGACGACCGCCTCGGGGCCGCTCACCGGCTGGACTTCGACGTTTAATAGTTCGGTCATCTCCTCCGCGAAGCGGTCTCGATGTTCTTTGGTAATGCTGTAAACTTTCACCCGCTCGATCTCGCGCACGGCGCAAATCGCTTCGAGGTTGGTGCGCGCTTCATTGCCCGATCCAAAGATGCCCACGACTTTGGCGTTCTTCCGAGCTAACGCCCGATTGGCTATCCCGGTGGTCGCGCCCACCCGGATAGCCGACATACTGAAATCGTGGATCAGCGCCAGGAGCTCCGCCGTTTCCAGACTGAATAGCAGCACAAACCCCCAGCTTCGTTTAGTCGGAGATGGGAAATCCATCCGTTTGGTCCCGGCAAACATCCGTTCCTGCACGATGGTGGAATCATAACGGAGCGCGGCAACCCCCGAGCTCGGCACCGCCCCGGGAATGATATTGGCCATATAGCCCGGCTTGTCCAAGTCCGGCGGAACTTTATAGCGCGTGCGCGGCTTGTTCACGGCGATGCCGCGCGCCTCTTCGGCAAACGCGCGCTCCATCGCTTGCGATACATTCGCCCATCTTGAGAACTTTTTTCACTTCCGGATCCGTGATGAGCAGCATAGAGGTTCTCCCCATTATTTTTTATAGAGAGCGCGGTAAAATCCCTGTTGTTCCAACTCGCGAACCATGCTCTCGTCAACGATATCGCTGTATCTGATCTCTTTTTCTTTGCCCCCAGCGGGAGTGAGGGCGATCGCGGCTTCCATTCCGGGGCGGTTCAAGTAGGGAATCTCCGGTACCCAAGCCCGGTAGGCTTCGTAGCTTCTTTCAAGAATGATCGGATCCATACCTTTCAGGTAGCGTGCGATCACTCCGATCGAGGTATCTTTTTGTTTGTGAAAGACGGCCAACGCGGCAGAATAAGCGCGTAGAAATTTACGAAATATATCCGGCGACCTTTTCAACAACGACCTGGTGGTCAAAACCACTGTGTTTTGATACTCCAGCCCGGATTTGGACAGATCTAAAAGTTCGCGATAGCGCAGTTGTGCGGCCAAGATCGTCGACGGCGGCTGCAACGTAGCGGCTTGGATCGCGTTACCCGCCATGGCGCCCATCAAAGCGCTGGCATCGCCGATTTGAATGATCGCGACATCTTTCGCCGGCTGTAAGACCCCATTTCTTCAGCGCGTATTGAGCAGAGAAATCCGTCAGCCCGCCAAAGCGGGTGATGCCGATGCGTTTTCCACGGAGTTCCTCAGCGCTGTGGATTTCCGGACGGGCGAAGACTGAAACATTGATTTGATTGACCGCCCCTGCGATAGCCACGGGGTCATTTCCTTGGGCATAGGTCGAAACCAACGGACTCACCCCCGAGAGAGAAATTTGCACTTCACCTGCCAGGATTGCCGCCATCACACGCGGCGCGGCGTTGATATACAGCAGCTGTGTTTTGAGACCTTCTTTTTCGAACAACTTGAGGTCCTGGGCGATCCAAAACGGCGCGCCGGAAGGGACCAGAGCGGAATAGCTGAGATTGACCGCGTCGAGTTGCGCGGCGTGCAAAATCTCAAGACGTTCGACGACGAATATGACAAAGCAAACCATCAGGAGAAAACACGTAGCACGCAGACGTAACGTATAGACCATGACGATCATTGCTTCCGCCGCGCTGTGGCAATCGTCCCTTCCGCGCCGGCGGAAATGACGACGGTGAAACTTCTTACGATCCGTCCAGGCCGTAAAGCCGACGCGGGTTCTGACACAGAATCTTCTCGATAATCGGCGGCGCGACATCCTCGCGGGCGCGCATGTGCTTGACGAACTCCGGCTCCTTCGAGGGTCGTTGTGGCCGTAGTCGGAGCCGATGACGATGTGATCCTCGCCGATATAGTTCAACAGATGCGGCAATTCTTCGTCGGCCTCGCAGGCGACCCAGAAGCGGTATTCGCGAAATAGATCCTGCGGGTTCTTATTCTTCAGATCGGAGCGCACGGAGCGGCGCAGCACATGAAATATATAAGGCACCCAGCTCGCAGCCGCTTCGATGAAGCCGAAACGCAGCTTGGGAAACTGCTCGGGGATTCGATTGGCGACCAGATCGCGAAACGCGACCACCGGCAAAACCCGATTGTGCGCAAAGGTGTGGTTGCGTTCGACATCGAAGAGTTGCATCAGGTGACGGCTGCCTGATCCCGTGTGAATGCAGACCGTCAGATCGAGTTTCTCGGCCAGAGCATAGACGGGATTGAAATAAGGATTATCCAGCGTCAGATTGCCTTCCATGCCGCGGAAAAACACGCCGACCGTGCCCTGTTCTTTCGCCCATCTCATTTCGGTCAGAGAAGCTTCGATATCGCGCAACGGCAGGATCGCCGCCCACTTGAGCCGGTCCGGCGCCGTGGCGCACGCTTGGCGATGAAGCGATTGTAGGCGCGGCACAGCGCGGCTTCGAGTTGAGGATCGTCCGTGAGATAAACCAGAAACAGACGTCGGGTAGATAACCTGGACGTCGACGCCGATCTTGTCCATATCTCTTAAGCGCGCCATCGGATCGGTGAGCTCGCGCACGGCGAGATGAATGTCTGCCCTACCGGATTCCTTCTTCTGCGCTGAAGGCGTGATCAAGCTGAAGCTCGCTTTGCCCGCGGGCTTGGGAAATATCTCGCCGTCGATGAGCCAGAAAGCATTGCGCTCCTTGTACAAGGTATCGTCGGGGATCCTGGCCAGCACTGGCCGGCGCGGGTACATCTCTTTGTCGATAAAACTCCACATCGCTTCCGACTCGGCGATATGAGTGTCGGCGTCTAACACACCGGGCATTTTTTCTCCCAAACTCCGTTCAAAACGTTCCAATCGTTCAAGCCGTTCAAATCGTCGGATATCGGAGGTTTCATCGCTTAAATTTGTCGATGAAACCGCTCTTTTTGATTTCATCGAGGACGCTCGAGTCGAGTAATCGCAGGCTCTCGGGCGTCTGGCCTTTGGCTTTCGGTGTGGTGGCTGCTACCTGCGACAAAATAAACTCCAATCCCTTGCGGTCCGGCATCACCATCACGTCGCTACCGTGTTTCGCAAGATAATATTCGTAGCTGATGTTGGCGTCTTCGCCGTCGACCCGAATGTATTTCTTGATCAGCTGCAGACCGAGCGCCTTATCGTTCTTGACCGCGAAATAACCTTCGATGATCGCCTTCATGCCGTTGACGATCTTGCTGCGGTTCGCCTCTAAATAACTGCGCCGGACAATGAAACAGTTCTGCGGAAACGGCACGCCGCTTTCCGCCAAGTCAATTAATGAATTCATCTTGTGCTCGCGGATGCCCATGGTCGTAAGGGGCTCGGCCAAAAGTGTGCCCTGAACCGTGCCGTTCATCAGCGCGGCATAACGGGTCATATTGCCCCCGACTTGGATGATGGTCACGTCTTTTGGGTTCAGGCCGAGTTTTTCCAACGCCACTTGCGTCGCGTAGTCCGATGCCGAACCGAAGCGGCTGATCGCGATACGTCTGCCCTTCAAATCTTCGGGGCGTTTGATCTCGGGACGGACAAGAAGCTTATTGGGGATAAAATTCATCCCGCCAGCGATGATCGTCGTATCCGCGCCTTGAAGATTTGCCGTGATCGCCAGGGCGCCGGTGGTAAAGACGATCTGCAGTTCATTCGCCAACAACGCCTGCATCGCCGGTGTGCCGCTTTCCAGAGCGAGATACTCTCCCTCGAGGCCGTACTTCTGAAAAATCTTTTTCTCGTAAGCGGCCCAGACCACGGCATGAACCGCGGTCGAAAAACCGCCACTGGCGACGCGGAATTTGTCTTGCGCGGCGCTCTCGCCGGCGCCGGCCCCTGAAAGAAACGCAGCCAAAACAACCACGCAAAATAGTTTCACGTCAGCCTCCCCTCCCGTGCAGACCTATCGCTGCGGCTATATCAATATCGAAATTAAACTGTCAACGAGCGTGATCGTCGAGCTGTGGATTCACCGGAGAGAAATACGAGCCAACGCACGAGAAGCGATTACAGGCCTTTATTTGCGCTATCGGCGACGCGATCGCCGTTGTTGCGCAGCAACGCCAATTGCTGCTCGCGCAAACGATCGAAGCGCAGCAGGTCTTCGCCGGAGAGTTGTTGATTCTTGGGAATGCGCAAGTCGAGGAAATTGATCTTCGTGTCGCCCCGTAAAAACTCGAAATGTAAATGCGGACCGGTGGCGTGGCCGGTCTGCCCGACGTAGCCGATCACGTCACCAGGATCCACCGCTTCGCCGCGGCGGAGGTCCGCGGCGAAGCGGGAAAAATGCGCATAACGCGACATATAGTTGCCTGCATGCCGAATATCGACGACGTTGCCATAGCCGTTCCGCCACCCGACGAATTCGACCCGCCCCTTTCCGATCGCCACCACCGGAGTGCCGGCCGGCGCGGCGTAATCAATCGCTAGATGCTGCCGCATTTGGCGAAAGATCGGGTGCATGCGATTGCCGCTGAACGGCGACGATATTCTTGCGTAGCTGAGCGGCGCGCGCAGGAACGAACGGCGCAACGCTTCCCCCTTGCCGTCATAATATTGCGCCTCGCCGTTTTTGTCCGCGTAATAAAAGGCATCGAACGTCTCGCCCTCCGCTTCGAGCTCCGCCGCCAGGATGCGCCCGATCTGGCGGCGGCCGTCGCGATAATGGCGCTCTTCGACGATCGCACTGAAGGCGTCGCCGCGCTGGAGATCGGACAGAAAGTCGATATCGTATTCAAAGATTTTCGCCAGATCGAGAATATGCTGCGGCGAGAATCCGGCGTTGACGCCGCTTTCATACAAGCTGCCCTTGATGGTGCCGCGAATCACGCGCGTCTCTTGCACTGAAGGAATTTCTCGGCGCTCCGCTGACCAGCCATCACCGGTCGCTTTGACTCGAACCAAATCATCATCGACAACCAACTCCATCGCCTCAACCGTGCGGTCCTCAGCGTTGAGCACCACGTGAATGTTATCGCCGGGACGGAACTTCTTCGGATCGACAAAGGTTCGGAGCTTGTCGATCATCGCGTACGCCGAAGGCGGCGCGACGCCGAATTGTTTTAACACCGAACCGAGAGTGTCCCCGGTCCGAAGCGTCACGCCGATGCGCGACTGCGGATTGGCCGGCTCGGGCATCGCAGGAGTAGCCACCGGCTCCGGCCGCGGCGGATTTACGAATGGCGCGCACAAGAGCGCCACCGAAGCCAGAGCACCTATCGTGGCGCAACGGCCTGCGGCGGCGCGAATTTGTGTTTTCAACGTTTGCTTGTCGGTTAATGAATTCGTCTTCATGGAAAAATGGCTTTAGCTCCGCAATCTATAGAATTATTTTCCTTAAGCAAAGAATTTGGGCGAAAAAATTTGAAAAAAATTTACCGGACTGCAACGCGCAGAGAACGTCATTCATCCCATAGCGCGTCGCCACGGATCGTTTTTCGGTTTACAGACGATGCGCAACGGGCTATAGGAACGTCAAATACAAATTCCCAACCGCCGCGCCGAACAAGCGCGAGGAGCGCGTCATGATTTTTCTGACCAATGAGCAGATTCAGCAAGTTCTGGATATGAAAACCTGCATCGCCGCGATGGAAGACGCCTACCGCGAATTGAACGAGCAGCGCGCCGGCTACCGGCCGCGCATCGATTTCTATGTGCCGCAAGAACCGCACTATTACCGCTGGGGCACGATGGAAGGCGCGTCGCGGCAGCTCGGCGTTTTCGCCATACGCATGAAATCCGATATGCTCGCCTGGGAGAATCAAGATGGCTTCATGGTCGAAGACAAATACTGCATGGAACGCGGGCGCTATTGCGGCCTGATTTTTCTCCTCAGCACGCGTAACGCCGAGCCGCTCGCGCTGATGAACGACGGCTATCTGCAGCACATGCGCGTGGGCGCCTGCGCCGGACTCGGCACGAAGTATTTGGCGCGCAAGAATTCCAAAGTGCTCGCGATGATCGGCTCCGGCGGCATGGCGCGCAGCTACGCCGAAGCGATCAAACAAGTCCGGCCTATCGAAGTCATGCGCGTCTTCAGCCCGACCAGGGCAAACCGCGAGGCCTTTGCCGCAGAGATGACCGAGAAACTCGACATGGAAGTCATCCCAGTGGATTCACCCGAAAAAGCGCTAAAAGGCGCCGATGTCGTTTCGCTCACGACGGATTCGCTCGTGCCGGTAATCAAAGCAGCATTGGCTGGAGCCGGGCATGCACATCAATAACGTGCGCAACAACGAAGCCGGCCCGGATGTGCTCGCCCGCGCCGACGTTCGCGCGCGACTCGGCACCTCGACGCTGTTCGCCGATCGGAGCGCCGCGGAAGTCGTCACCGGCAGCGACGGCATGTTCGGCTTCATCGCCGGCAGCGCGCAGGAGAAACAGAAAATCCCGTCTTCGCCGCATCACGAGATCGACAATCCCGACATCGGCACGGTTCCCGACATCATGTCGGGCCGCTGGGTTGGCCGCGCCAACGATCAGCAGATTACTTTTCTAAACAACCAAGGAACGCAAGGACTGCAGTTCGCAGCCGTCGGTGGAACGGCCTACAACTTGGCTAAAGCGCAAGGGCTTGGACATCCGCTCCCGCTGGAATGGTTTACCCAGAATATTCGCGATTGATTGAACGGTTGTGAAAATTCTCGTCACCATCATCGCCCTTTTTTCTTTGGCGCTTTCGAATCTGAGCGAAACCAGCGCTGCGAACGTCGAAGAAGCGCTGGATCAACTCAATCGGCGTCCCGCGGCCGAGCGTCAAGCGATTTTAGAGCGCGAGGCGCGCAAGGAAGGCCGGATAGTTTTCCACACCACCCTTAACGTCGCCGACCTGCAAGATCTCAAGCGGCTCTTCGAGCAAAAATATCCTTTTCTCAAGATCGAATACTTTCGCCTTGGCCACGCGCGCTTGGCGAACAAGATTCGGACCGAAGCCTTGGCCGGCAGCTTGGAAGCCGACGCGATCTCCATGCCGGCGTCGTATCTAGATGAGTTGCGCAAAGCCGGCGCGATAACGCGATTACGCGCTCCATTCCGAAATCAACTCCACGAAGGGTTTATCGATAAAGAAGGTTGGTTGAACGGCATTTACAACATCGGCTACTTCCTCCAGTACAACACCAAGCTGGTCCGCCCTGAAGAGCTGCCGCGCGACTGGAGCGAGTTGTTGGATGCAAAGTGGCAGGGTCAGTTGGCCATCGATCAAGAATCCTACGAATGGTTCGCCGCTCTCCTCGACAGTATGGGCGAAGATAAGGGGCTGCGGTTTACCCGCCCGCTCGCTGAGCGCGGCCTTTCCGTGCGTCGCGGCCACTCGTTGCTCAGCCAACTCGTCGCCGCGAGCGAGTTCAAAATGGTTATTGACCAGTATGATCATATCGCCTATCGCGCAGTGAAATCCGGCAGTCCGACCAACTATTTTTTCTTCAACCCCGTGTTGGCTGAGCCGCCCAACGCCACATGGATAACTCGGCAAAGCCAGCGCCCTCACGCGGCGGCGCTTTTCGTCGATTTCCTATTTTCCAAGGAGTCCCAGCTGCTGTTGAGCCAGCTTGGCCGACGGGTGGCGCACAAAGAAGTTAGTTATCTCCCGCGCGTACCGGCCAACCAGCGCTGGATCGCCGGCAACCGGGAAAAATGGGGACCGAGAAGCAACGAACTGATCAAAATGTTTCGCGAGACGTTTTTGGTCCGTTAGGACGCGAAGTTGGAATCGGGATGGCGCACCGCTTGCGCTACTTTCCCAACTTCACGATCTGGCGTATAAACCGACAAAGAATCATTGATTGGGGAGGATCGAACCATGGCAACTCTTCGCTACATCGCCTATCTGGCCAACGACCCGGAAAAGCTCGTCGAGTTTTATCGACATTTTCTCGGCACCGAGGAGCTCGGCCGCTCGCCGGAGGGAGATATTTCCATTACCGACGGTTTCTATAATCTTACTTTTTTCAAGAAGCGCCCTGCCCTCGGCGAAATGCACACGGAGACGGGCTTGCATCATATCGGCTTGCAAGTGGACGATCTCGAAGCAGTGAAAGGACGGTTTCTCAAGCTCTATCCGCGCGGCATGATCATTCAGGAGCCCAACGATCTGCAGCATGGCGAGATTCGCTTCCATGATCCCGAATGCCGGCCGGTTACCGTATCAACGCAGGGTTTCGGCGTGCCGGCGAGCAAAGAGAAAATGTTTCCGCGCGTGCGCCATATCGCCTATAACGCGCTCGACCCGGACACGATGCTGCTTTTCTACACGCAAGTTTTCGGTTTGCGGGAGATCGCGCCGAGCTATGAACGACGCCGGCAGGGGCGCGGCAATCGTTTCTGCGTCGACGGCAAGACCAATCTGGCGATCCACCCGTTCTACAGCCAGGTGGAAGGGCACGAAGCGAAGTACGGTATCAACCACATCGGTTTTTTGACCAATGAGATGCAGGCGACGATGGCGGAGCTAAGCAGCATTCTAAAAATCGTGCCGCGCCCGTCAAACCGCCTCTATGCTGAATTGCGCTTTCGCGATGTCGAAGGCAATGCCCTGGATCTGTCGCAAACCAAAGGCTGGGAAGTCGACGTCAACAAGTGGGAGACGGCGGCGTAGCAGTTTAAGTTCAATGTTCCACGTTCAATGTTCAAAGTTGAATTCATACGATGCGTTGAGTGGAGACAGACCAATGGTTGCTAGGATTGCAAGCAAGAATTGATTGGCTCTCGAATGCTGAACGCAATCCTCCTTGCCGTTTTAATTCTAACCTCCTCACCGGCGACACAATCCACCGCCGCTTCGCTGGAAAGACTTACCCTAGGCTGGAGCGCCATCGCCGGGTCGCAAGCGCCCTTCTGGATCACTAAGGAAGCCGGATTGTTCGAAAAGAACGGCCTCGACGTTACGATGATCTATGTGGACGGCGGCTCCAAGGCAACGCAAGCGCTAATGTCGGGCGATGTGCCTATCGCGCAAGTCGGCGGCAACGCTCCGGTAGTCGCGCGCTTGCGTGGCGCCGACGTGACACTTATTGCCGGGCTGCTCAACGTTCTCGCTTACAGCATGATCGTTTCCCCGGAGATCAAGAAGCCCGAAGATTTAAGAGGCAAGAAACTTTCCGTCAGCCGCTTCGGCTCCAACTCCGACTACGCCACGCGCAAGATTTTGCTCAAGTGGGGATTGAAGCCGGATGTCGACGTGGCAGTCTTGCAAATTCCCGGCGGTCAACCGGCGCGAATGGCCGCAATTCAAACGAAACAAGTTCATGGAATGGTTGCGCAGCCGCCGGTGACGAGCCTCGCGCGCAAGTTTAATCTCAACATCATCGCCGAGCCGGAAGATTTCGGCGGCGCTTATCCGACCACGCCCGTTGCTTCACGCGTCTCTTACATTCGAGAAAGACGCGACACACTGCGGAAATTCACCCGCGCGTTGCTCGAAGGCATTTACGTCTATAAAACGGACAAAAATTTCAGCAAAAAAGTCATCAGCAAATACGTGAAGACAAATGACAACGACGCTCTGGAGGATAGTTACCAGTACTTTTCCCGCCTGGTGCCTCAGAAACCTTACCCTTCCCTCGACGCCGTCAAGGAAGCCCTTGCCGAGCTCAGCGAAAAAGACCCCAAGGTCCGCTCGACAAAGCCGGAAGATTTCGTCGACATGAGCGTTATCAAAGAATTCGATGACAGCGGGTTTATTGACGGGCTCTACAGGAAGCGCTAACAAGTCCGCCTCGCTGCATTACACGTTAGGCCACGAACCATACCTTGCCAGAAAAGAGTCGCTGTGGATGGATGCGCGCGGATGCTTCGATGGCGCGCTTCCGAGCGCCGGTAATGATAACGGATTTGTTTTCAAAGCGCATCCTTGGGTTCCCTTTGTTTAAAACTTGTCACGGGTCGATTAACATCGCGCTCCAACGACTGTCAATGAAAAGCATGCCACGTTGACAGCGACGGTTTAGGCTCTTATGATCCGTCTAAATCTCGGGCGGCAGGATCTTACAAATGGTCAAACTAAAACTCACGATCGCTTTTGATAAATACGATTATCTTCAACCACTGCGCGAAGGGTTGGTTGAAGCCGAAGGCATCGACCTGAATCTTCTCACCGTCGAAAGCGGCATACGCCACGAACGGATGTTTCATTACGGCGAATACGACGCCTGTGAATTTTCCATGTCATCCTATCTCGTCGCACGCGGCCAAGACGTAGACTGGCTGCAAGCCATTCCGTTTTTTCCGCGCCGAATGTGGGGTCACAAGTTTTGTTTCATTAAAGCCGGGTCGGGAATCAAAAAACCCGCCGACCTCAAAGGCGGCCGCATTGGCCTGCGCAGTTATGAGAATACTCTCGCATTGGTCACCAAAGGAATGCTGATGAACAGCTACGATTTGGGTGTCAGTGACGTCACCTGGGTGATCGTCAACAAAGAAACCGTCGGCCCGAAGCTCCCGCCGAATATCAAAGTCGAGTTCGTCGAAGGCAAACGCAAGCTGGAAGATTTGCTCGTGGAAGGAACAGTCGACGCCGAGGTCGAACCGGACTTGCCACAAAGATGGCTCCGCGGCGAAGGCAGCGTCGAGCGGCTGTTTCCGGATTTTGAAAACGAGGAGAAGGCCTACTACCAGCGCACCAAAGTGTTCCCGATCATGCACCCGATCGTCATCAAAAAAGAAATCTTGGAGCGCGATCCCTGGGTGGCCACAAGTTTGTATGAGGCTCTGATCGCGTCGCGCAAAGCGTACAACGATTTCATGGAGCAACCGCACCGTTTGAGTTTCGCTTGGGGCCGCTCCTATCTCGAAGCGGAAAGAAAATTCTTCGGCAAAGATCCCTTCTACCAAGGACTCAAAGAAAACTATAACGACGTGGAGAATTTGATTAAGTTCGCCGACCAGCAAGGCATGCTCGGGCGGAAGCTGAGCGTCGAGGAATTGTTCACTGAAAATACGCGGAATACTTAATTTCTAATTTGTCATTTCGAGGAGCATAGCGACGAGAAATCCTTCTTCAAGCTTGTATGCTGAGAAGGATTTCTCGCTGCGCTCGAAATGACAAAATGCTTCAGGGTGCTAAACTCAAAATCCGCAGGAGGCAGGCATGGCTGACTACCGAATCATCGACGCCGACGGACACGTGATGGAACTCGACAGCGAGCTGCGCGAATTCATTGGCCCACCGTACAAAGATTTGGAATGGCACCAGAGTTATTCCTTCTGGCCTGGACTCACGATGGACGGTTTCCTGCGTTCGCTGCGCAAGCCGGGCGGTTGGGCGGGCGGTGGCACCGGGCCGCATGCGAAGGACTGGTTGAATTTCCTCGATATCAACAAGATTGAACTGACCGTTCTGTATCCGACGCAAGGTTTGACCCACGGCGCGATTCAGGACAAAGACTGGGCGGTCTGCATGGCGCGCGCCTACAATGACTGGCTCTACCATAAATTCATGGAAGTAAGCCCGCGACTGGTCGGCGTAGCATTACTGCCGATCCAGGATATTTCTGAAGCGGTCAAAGAGCTACGGCGCGCGGTCAACGAACTGGGTATGGTCGGCGCCGTGCTGCCCGCGGTCGCGCCGGCTGGGCGCCTCTACAGCGGCCCGGAATTCTATCCGCTCTGGGAAGAAGCACAGAAGCTCGACGTGCCCGTCTCGACGCACGGCGGCTTGAGCATGCCGTCACTCGGACTGGACATGGTGAACAATTTCACCATCGGCCACACGCTCGAACATCCCTTCGCGCAGATTCGCCAGTTCACCGCGCTGATGTTCGAAGGCGTATTCGAGCTGTTCCCCAATTTTAAATTTGGCTGCATCGAGTGCGGCGTCGGCTGGGTGCCTTACATGATGGATCGCATGGACGAAGAGCAAGAGCGCAAAGGCCACTACTCGCCGCGCTGCAAGCTCAAGCCGAGCGAATATGTCAAAAAAGGAAATATTTTCTTTGCCGTCGAAGTCGAAGAGTCCGCCCTGCCGCTCGCCGCGCAGGTGGCGAACGAGAATGCGCTGATCTGGGCATCCGACTATCCGCACGAGCGCGATCAGCGCGACTTCAGCCACGACATTCCGAACCTGATCAACCGGCAAGATGTGAGCGATGAGCTCAAGCGCAAAATCTTCTGGGACAACCCGTTGCGTTTTTATCCGCGCTTGAGAGCGAGAGTTGAAAAAGACGAAGCCAAAGCGCGCATCGCGGTAGCGTAATTGGCAAATTAATACTTTGCGGCAATTGTTCTGAGTTCTATCTGCGCTGGCCGCTGCTTTGCTGCTTTTTCGCCGTGTCCCGCGGATTCGGTTCAACACAACGCTCTTCCGGCGGCGGCGACTCTCTACCTTGGATTTCCTGGGCTACCGCGAGCGGCTGAGCGTTTTCCGCAGGCACTACCCCGGAGCCGTACTCGCGCGCGTAGACCTGGGTAAATTCCGCGCCGAGGAAAAATATTAGCGACGAATAATAGACCCAGAGCAAAACCGTGATCAGAGACCCCGCGGCGCCGTAGGTCGAAGTCACCCCGCTGGTGCCGAGATAAATGCCGATCAGGATCTTACCGACGGTGAAAAGCAGAGAGGTCAATGCCGCGCCGACGATGACGTCGCGCCATTCGATGCGCACGTCGGGAAGAAATTTATAGATCATCGCAAAAAGCGCTGTAACAAAAACAAATGAAATGACCAGATCGAGGGCGTGGGCGAGAAATGCCGTCGTGCCGAGCAAATCACTCGTGAATTGCGTGAATGTCGTCAACAGCGCGCTTGCTGCAAGCGAGACCACGAGAAGAAACCCAATCGCCAATACCATCGCAAACGATATAAACCGCTGGCGGACAAATCCCCAGATGCCTTGACCAGCCTTCGGCGCCACACCCCAAATCGTATTTAAAGAGGTTTGGAGTTGGCCAACGACGCCGCCGGCGCCGACCAACAAAATGAGAACTCCCAAGACGCTCGAAAAGACTCCCGGACTCCGGCTTGCTGCTCGCGTTTTGAACAATTTCCTGGATTGCCTGGGCGCTGTCTCGGCCGACGAGGCCTTGCAGGGTTTCCACGATCTGGTTTTGTGCCGCCTCGTGGCCGAATGCAATTCCAGCGATAGAGATAGCGATGACCAACAGCGGCGCCAGGGAAAAAAGCGTGTAGTACGAAAGCGCGGCCGCGAGCTGGAAGGGCTTGTCCTCCATCCATTGCACCACGGTGTCCTTCAGCAGTTGCCAAATCGACTTTCGTTTCATGGCCGGTTTCTTTACATTAGGCGTGTCGGCGACCCGCACAGGATGAGGTTGACGACAATCATGCGCCGCGCCGGAACTCCCATCCTTCATGGGAAGCAAATTTCGCTCCTCTAATGACAATTAAAAACCTCGGGCTGAATCGATCAGCGCCAAATAGCGGAAGGCGGTCTGATTTCAAGAGCTTCGCGAGATTTTTGGCGCTCTTGAACTTAATCGGCGGCGATCGCTCGAGGTTACAGGGCAAAGCAGTGATCAGTTCACCGGCAACTATGTACGTTGTTTCAGGTACATGTAAGGAAATACCCTGCGAAACAATTCCAGGGAAATTCGATAGGATCTTGCGCCGCTGGTCCTACCGCGCTTCGCGGACCGGGTCAGGGTGGTGATGAAACGTTATCCGAACGGCATCGCCGGCGATTTCTTTTTTTGAAGCGCGCGCCGGCAAACGAGCGCTGTTAACGCCGCACCCATTGTTCAGTAGCAAAGATAAGTTAAACTGAATTTTAGTGATGTTGTTGCGCAATGAACAAAATCTGCTGATTGATCGCGATCTGGCATGGCTCGAATTCAACCGACGCGTGTTAAAAGAGGCCAAAGATCCGACGGTGCCACTCCTCGAGCGGGTCAAGTTTCTCGCCATTTTTAGTTCCAATCTCGATGAATTTTTCATGGTCCGGGTGGCCGGCTTAAAGCGCTGGCTCTACAACAAACAACAGAGTCCAGACCCGGAAGACGCCGATGTCGCCTCGGCCTTGAGCGCGATCTCACAAAGAGCCCATGAGCTAACCGAAGAACAGCATCTCTGTTTTCTCAACACGGTATTGCCGCAACTTACGGCAGAGGGCATTCATCTTGTGCGCCCGGAAGAGATGACCAACGCGCAGGAACAATGCCTGGAAGACTTTTTCCACAAGACGCTTTATCCAATCGTAACTCCGTTAGCCATCGATCCGGGCCATCCATTTCCATACCTGACCAATCGTTCGCTTTCGCTGATCGTTTCGCTGCGCTCGAAAGTGGCTTCGCCTTTGCCTTATACCGAGCTTTCCATCGTCAATATCCCGGCCCAGGTGGTACCGCGTTTCGTTCAGCTTCCGGCGCAGGAAGGGCAGTACGCGTTCATGCTGCTCGAGCATGTGCTGCGCCATTATCTGCCGCGCCTTTACCATGGCTTCGAAATCCTCTCCGCCCACGCCATCCGTGTCACGCGTGACGCCGAATTCGGGCTCGTGCGCCGGCGCGATGAAGATTTGTTGATGACCATCGAACAAGGCATCCGTGAACGGCGCATGGGCGATGCGGTGCGTTTACAATACGATCCGGATCTCCCCAAAGAATTGCTCAATCAACTGGTCGAGGAGCTCGAGCTCAGCGGCGAGGATCTTTATCCGGGCAAGGGCTTGACTGCGTTTACGGATCTATTTCAGCTCTATGGCGCGCTGCCTATTCCCAGGTTGAAGGACCGCGTTCAAATCCCGCTCAAAGTCCCATCCTTCGAGCGTGGCCCGGATATCTGGAATACGATCCGCAACGGCGATCTCATGGTTTTTCATCCTTATCAATCGTTCGATGCCGTCACACACTTCGTCGATGAGGCGGCGAAGGATCCCAAGGTTTTGGCGATTAAAATGACGCTCTATCGAGTCAGTCCCAATTCGCCGATCGCACAGGCACTGGCGCGCGCCGCCGAAGCGGGCAAAGAAGTATCGGTCCTAGTCGAGCTGCAGGCTCGCTTCGATGAGGAAGCGAACATCACTTGGGCCCGGGCGCTCGAAGAAGTGGGCGCTCACGTTGTCTACGGCTTGGTCGGCTACAAAACCCATTGCAAAGTCTGCCTGGTGGTGCGGCAGGAGACCGATGGCATTCGGCGTTACTGCCACCTCTCCACTGGCAATTACAATGTGCGCACCAGCAGCATCTATAGCGATATCGGCATTTTTACTTGCCGTGAAAGCTTCGGCGAGGATTTGACCGAGCTATTTAATTTTCTCACCGGCTATACCCGGCCGCAAAAATTGCATCACTTGGCGCTGGCGCCGATCGGACTGCGCGAACACTTTATAGCTTTGATCCGACAAGAAACCGAGCAGGCCCGTGCCGGGATTTCCGCGCGGATCATCGCGAAAGTGAACAGTCTCATCGATGGCGCCGTCATCGAAGAACTCTACGCCGCCAGCCAGGCCGGTGTAAAGATCGACCTTATCGTGCGCGGCATGTGCAGCCTTCGACCCGGCATCGAAGGAGTCTCCGAAAACATTCGCGTCGTCTCGATCATCGATCGCTATCTCGAGCATGCCCGCGTCTTCTATTTTCACAATGGTGGAAACCCAACTTTCTGGTTGGCGTCGGCCGACTGGATGCCGCGCAATTTCGTTCGCCGCATCGAAATCGCTTTTCCGGTCATGGAGCCTCAACTGCAAAAAAGATTAAAAGAAATCCTTGAGTTTCAACTCACCGACACTGTAAAGAGCTGGTGGATGAAGGCCGATGGTAGTTATGTGCGCAATCCGCGGGGAGAGCCCGCCGCGCGGTTTCAAGAGCGCATTTATGAAATCCTGCAAGCCGAAGGGCGACCGGGAACTTCGAAAAACATCGCCGCCATCGACGAGCAGGATTTTCGCGCGGTCGACTATTAGTGCAAAAATCTCGTCCGCTGAATCAAGGAGAATGGCACATCAAAATCACTCTCATCCATAATCCGGCCGCGGGCGACGGTTCGCGACCTTCAGGCGACGATTTGGTTGAACTGCTTTGCGCGGCCGGACACAAGGTCAATTATCAATCGTCAAAAGAAAAAAAATGGAAGAAGGCGCTGAAGAAACCCGGTGATATCGTCGCGGTGGCGGGCGGCGACGGAACTGTCGGCAAGGTCGCCCGGCGCCTGATCGGCAGCCCCACGCCGATCGCAATCTTGCCGCTGGGAACGGCCAACAACATCGCCAATACGCTAGACGTAACCGGCAAATCGCTCAAGGAGCTTATCCGAAGCTGGAAAACCGCGCGCTGTATCAACTTCGACGCCGGTGTCGCCAAAGGTCCGTGGGGCACAGAAAGCTTCGTCGAAGGCTTCGGCGTCGGCTTGTTTGCCGAAACCATGACGCGGCTCGACGGGTCAAAAATCATTGACCTGGCCGGCGCGGACGATCCCCCGACAGTCCTGCGCACCGTGCTGAAGATTTTGAGAAAGCAGCTGAAAGAACATCCAGCCACGGAAATGACGATTCGGCTCGACGGCAAGGAGATGTCCGGCGATTATGTTTTGCTTGAAGCCATGAATGTCCGATATGTCGGGCCGAATCTCGACCTGGTGCCGCGAGCCGATATCAACGACGGATTGCTCGATGTCGTCCTTGTTGGCTCGAGCGAACGAGGCAAGCTGAAGCCGTATTTTTCCAAAAGCAAAGCAACACGCGCCAATCTAAGGGTCCGGCGTGCACGACATTTGCAGATCGAGTGCGAATGCTCTTCGGTTCATATCGATGATGCGCCTTGGCCGGAAAAAAAGGAACGTACCGTGGTGCAATCGACCGCCATCGATATCAAGGTCCATCCCGGCGCGCTGGTTTTTCTCGCTCCGCAGGAAGCGAAGCGGCGAGCGCGACGTCGAACCTAAGCCTAATCCACCAGTTATTTTAATATGATTAGGCGCGCGACGCGCCGATCCTGCGATCGCATGAAAGATTTTGCGAGAAGAGAACTAGCGCTGCGGGAGTGAATGGCGGAGAGAGAGGGATTTGAACCCTCGGTACCCTTTTGGGGTACACACGCTTAGCAGGCGTGCGCCTTAGACCACTCGGCCATCTCTCCGTGCCGGTCTGATGAGTCGTTTTCCCCGAAATCGAATCGGCGAAGCCAAAAAACACGAATAAAATTGCCGTCGATCGGGGATCGCTTGCGCGAGTGGAGTTAAATTAGCATACGACTTGTCGCTTTTCTACAATAACCGAGTGAACGGCGTCATAAGTGACATTGCGGAATCTAAAAAACAAGTAAGAAAAGGCCGGGGAAGCGAAGCATGTCGCCATGCCCCCTTCCCCGGCAATGTGGAAATTGAAATCTCTGGCTACCCTTCCCAAAGCGGTTTTACATAGGTGTCCAGCCATTTTTTTGGATCTTCGAGAAAAGCTTTATCGGTTACCGGCAGGGGTTTTGTGCCTTTGCCGAAGGCCCCTTCTATCGAGGTCTTTGATTTAAAATCATTGCGCGAAGATTCGCGGCCGATCGAATCGATGGTTTTCTGCCCCTCTTCAGAGATCAGCCATTCGGCAAATAGCTTCGACGCATTGGGATCCGGCGCCTTCACATAGATACCTGCTTGGCGGGGAAACAAGACCGGCGGAACGGTTTTTACATAACTGACCGGCGTGCCCTTGTGGAGCTCTTCCATCACGTCGTGCAGCAGCGCCGGCATGCAGATCGCGTACTCGCCGGATATCACTAGACGGAACATCGCGCTGGTGCTCTGGTGCACCGGCACGCCCAGCGCCTTCAGCCCCTTCACGAACTTGCTGAAGCGCGCATCGTCGTTCCATTGAGTCTTCAAGCCCGACAGCATCGAGCTGAGCGGCCCCGCCCGCATCGGATCATCGAGCGCGATCATTCCCTTGTATTTCGGGTTCACGACTTCTTCCCAACCCTTTGGCAAATCCGCCGGCTTGATCTTCTTCGTGTTGTAAGCCAGCGCCTGGATCTGCAAGCTCACGGTCGGCATGGTCGGATCGTGCAAATACAAGACATCCTTCTGCACCGTTTCATAATTCTGGATCGCACCCGCGGCGCGAATGACTGGCGGCGCGTTATCCGAAAGCACGACGTCCCAACTCGCTTGGCCGCCTTGGAATTCAGTCAAAGCGCGGGTGACGATCTCCGGGTTTCGGCCCTGCCAGTAGGTGGCCTTGATACCGGGATACCGTTTCATGAATGCTTCGGTGATGATCCTAAGATGCTCCACATCCCATACCGAATAAACGACCAGATTTCCTTCCTGCTTCGCCTTCGGATAAAGCTCGGCGCTCACTTTCTCGAAAGCCTTCGCTGCCGCCGCCGTGGCTGCGGCGCTGCTGTCCGCCTTGGTCACCTGCTTGGGAATGACTTTCTGCGCCGCCGCTTTCGGATCTTTGACCGCGTCCTTCAGCGGCGGCTTCTCGGCGGCCAACGCCACCCCGGCGAGCCAAAAGCTCGCGGATAATGCGACCGCAATCATCGTCCTCGACTTCCTCTCCATAATTGCCTCCTCTTTTTTGAAAACTCGATGCCGTTTCGATCACAGACTGAACTTCATCTTGAAGGCGAACTTAGCCACAGAAACCGCAACAATCAAGATAATTAAATAGATGACCCCGCCGGCCGCGGCCTCGGCCCATTGGCCGACGCGAAAATACTCGAACAGGGTTACCGGACCATATTCTTTTCCCGGCGACGTGAGCAGCACCGCGACGTCGACGTTGCGGATCGCCTCGATGAATATGTAAAACAGCGCTCCGCCCACCGACGGCTTGAGGATCGGCAAAGTGATCTTGAAAAATACATGGCGCCATCTCGCGCCGTGCACCCAGGCCGCCTCGTCCAGCTCTTTGTGAATGTTGACGATGGCGCCCGACGCGTTGCGAAACGCGTACGGGAAATAAGCGACAAACAATCCCAAACCTAAAGCCCAGAGGCTGTTATAAAGCGGCGTGCCGATAAAGATGATCAACAATCCAACGGACAGAACCAACGGCGGAAAGGCCAAGGGCAGCGTGCCGATGAACTCAAATACTTTCGTTCCCGCCGCTCTCGTTCGGTAAATCGTAAACGCCATGACAATCCCCGTGAGCACGGTGACGATGGCGATGGTGACCGACAAAATGAGCGAGTTATACAGGCCGGTCATGAAGCTTGGATGCCTAAATACCGTATAATAGTTCGTCAGCACGGCGTTGAAGGGAAACCGCATGAAAGTATCGTAGTCAAAATAGGGAATCATCGACACGACGATCAAGACGATGAAAGGAATAACGATTCCGGCCAGAAAATAGATCAGCACTGCCGCGAAAGTAAGATATTTCCACGGGCCGATGTCGATGACTTTGACCCGATAGCCTTTGCCCGTGATCGTTGCATAGCGCTCCGAAAAGCGCGTCGCGCGAATATAAAAATACAAAGTGATGATCGACATCACCACCAGCACGACGCTGTACGCCGTCGCGAGGCCGGTATTGAACTCCAGGGCCATGGAATCGTAAACCCGGCTGACGAACACTTTGATGTTGCCCGGCGTTCCTTGCAACACCGGCGTCTCGAAAGAGCGCAGCCCTCTCAGAAAATTAAGCACCAGGGCCGAAGTGAAGGCGGGAAGGGCCAGCGGAAAAGTGATCTTGAACATGGTCCTGACCGGCTTGCTGCCGGCGATATAGGCGCTTTCTTCGAGGGATGGGTCGAAGGACAGAAACACCGGAAGTAAAAATAAATAACCTAGCGGCACACAGGCGAGACCGAAGACCCAGATCATGCCGGCCATGCTAAAAGCGTTGAAGACCAGCGTGTCGATACCCAGAAACTGCTGTAGCATGCCGTTGAGAATGCCGGAGCGCGGCGCCAGGAGTAAAATCCAGGCGATGTTTTTCATGATCGGCGGCATCAGGATCGGATAGAGCGGCATCAATTCCACCAGTCCCTTGCCCGGCGTGTTGGTGCGCGCCACGATCCACGCGAGGAAGGCACCCAAGCCGGTGCCCAAGAGCGCCGCGCCTCCGGCGTAAATGATCGAGTTGCTGAGCATCGGCATGAGATCTCGATCGTTAAATACGCGCAGATAATTGTTGAGGTTCAAACCGACGGTGAAACCTAACTTACCGGTGGTGAAGCTGCGCCACATCACGACCAAGACCGGTGTGATGATCGCCGCGCCCGCGATGGCGCTGGCAACGAGCGGCACGAGCGTTCCCTGCCGCAATGCAATTTTGATCGACTTTATCGTAGCCGTAATTCCGTTCCTCTAATTAATTTAGCGAGAAGTGCGCCGTCGATCCGTTGGCAGATCAGTGAGTCACGATCACCGTGATCGCGGAGCGGTCGATCGACACGAAGGTCTTGCCGTCGTCGCCGTTGGTGCGGATCATCGGACAGAGTTTATGCGAGGTCACGATCAGTTCCTTGGCGCCGATTTGCACCCGGTGGTCGGTCAAACCGCCGCGATATTCACGGCCGGTCATCAGTCCTTCGAGGACGTTATCGACGCCCTCGGCAAATCCCTCTTGGCTGAGCTTAAGTTCCGTCGTGCGAATGACCACTTTACAGGCGTCGCCCACCGCCACGGCCGGGGCCGCTGGCGATATCAGATCGGCGCCGTTGAAATCCGGCACGTTCACGAGGCAACCGTCGCTATCACTGCGCACGACTCGGCCATCAAAAAGCATCGAGTGGCCGACGAATCCGGCCACGAACGGATGGAGCGGACGATTATAGATATCGTCCGGCGTACCGTATTGAAGAATTTTTCCGCCGTCCATCACCACGACGGCGTCGGAGATCGTAAAAGCTTCGTCCTGATCGTGAGTGACATAGAGTGCGCTGATGCCGACCTTCTTGATAAGTTTTTTGAGCTCCACGCGCATTTCTTCGCGCAGCTTGGCGTCGAGATTGCTGAGCGGCTCGTCAAGAAGAATGAGTCGCGGCTCGAGCGCTAGGCTGCGCGCCAAGGCGACGCGCTGCTGCTGGCCACCGCTCAATTGCGAAGGATAACGCTGGTCACGGCCTTGCAAACCGACGAGATCCAGCGCGGCCATCACTTTGCGTTTGATCTCATCGTCGGATTTTTTACGCAGCTTGAGACCAAAGGCGACGTTTTTGAAAACGGTCATGTGCGGCCAAAGCGCATAGTTCTGAAAGACAAAGCCGATCTCGCGCGAATACGGCGGCACGAGAATACCGTCCTCGATCGAAGTCTGCACTTTATCGGCGATAGAAATAGAGCCGGCATCGGGAACTTCAAGGCCGGCGATCGATCTTAACAAGGTAGTTTTGCCGCAGCCCGACGGGCCCAGAAAAGAAATAATGCCGTGGTCAAATTCAAAGCTGATATCATCCAAAGCTTTAACGTCTTTGAAAATCTTTGAAACATGTTCGACTTTTAATATTGGCATCGTGTTCATCCACGGTCGGTAGCGCAAAAAACAGGCCACGACCTTACCGGTTTGAACTGTAATTACTCTATTCGTGCAGAAAATGGAAACATGGCAAATCCCCAGGCAAACGGCAAAAAATCAATTGGCCGTCGCTTTAGTTTTGACCAACAACAAGTACAGCCCGGGTCTCATGTCATTTATTGGGCAAATGCTGCCGATTATTTGGGCGGTGCGGTGTCAGTTCGACGTTCTCGATTCGAGTTGCTCTTCATCACGCGCCGCTGAATTGACTCCACCGAAAGATCTTACCGCACCGGCCATTCTATTCGCTGGGGAATGAGCGGGATCGCTTATTTGATTTACCGCGGCTTTCACGCGAGCGCTACTTTTTGCTGGTATTTTGCGATTTCGACCTTCCACTTGAACCGTTCACGAATCGAATCTGCCAATGCTGAGGCGGCCGGCGGTTCACCGTGCACGATGTAAGTCATGCGCGGCGCCTGCTTGAATGTACCGAGCCAGCGTAAGATCTCGCCCTGATCCGCGTGCGCGGAAAAACCGTCGATGACTTTGATCTGGGCGCGCACCGGCACGACCTCACCGAGGAGTTTGACTTCTTTGGCGCCGTCCTGGAGCAGTCTGCCGCGCGTTCCTTCCGCTTGATAGCCCGCAAAAAGCACCGTCGTATCCAGATTGGGCAAGCGCTGCTTAAGATGATGCAAAACACGCCCGCCCGTCGCCATGCCGCTGGCCGAGATGATCACCATCGGCCCTTTAGATTGATTGATCGATTTCGATTGCTCCGGAGATTTGTGCACCACCATGTGCCGCGAGCTGATCGGACAATTCTCCTGGCTGCTCAATTGTTGCATCTCGAAGTCATGCTCTTCCGGGTGACGGCAGTAAATCTCCGTCGCTTCCAATCCCATCGGACTATCCACGTGCACCGGGATCGCCGGGATTTCGCCTTCGTCCTCCATCTTGCGGATCGTGTAAATCAAATCTTGCGTTCTGCCGACGGCGAAAGCCGGGATGAGAAGGCAACCGCGCCGCGCGACGGTTTCTTTGATCAAGTTTCGCAGCTCGGTTTCAGAGTCCTTCGCGTGCATGCGATTGCCGTAGGTCGATTCGAGGAGTAGCCAATCGGCGTTTCTCGCCGGCTCAGGATCTTTCAGGATCGGCCGGTCATAACGACCGAGATCACCCGAATCCAGCAAAGTCTTTTTCTGACCGTTTACCTCAAAAGACAAACGTGCCGAGCCCGCGCCCAGAATATGGCCGACCCGGCCAAAATCCAAAGAAACTCCTTTGATCACCTCGACAGATTGGCCCACGCGAAGTGGGCGCAAGAGCGTCAGCGACTGCTCGGCATCTTCAACCGAATAGAGCGGCAAGGCAGGCGAATGCTTCGAGTAACCTTTTTGTCTGGCGTAGCGCGCCTCTTCTTCCTGGAGATGCGCGGCGTCGGGAAGCATGACACCGAGAAGATCGCAGGTGCCGGGCGTCGCGAACACCGGCCCTTTGTATCCTTTGGACACGAGCCGCGGCAGGTAGCCGGAATGATCGATGTGCGCATGAGTGAGAATCACCGCGCGCAAACGCGCGAGATCAATCGGCACCGACGCCCAGTTCCTTTGTCGAAGCTCTTTTAAACCTTGAAACAATCCGCAGTCGATCAACACTTGATGATCGCCATAAGAAAACAGATACTTCGAACCCGTAACTCCGCCCGCAGCTCCGAGAAACTGCAATGAAGCACTCACGCCGTTAACCATGCATTTTGCCTTTCCTGAATTGACTCACTCATGTCTCAGCTCTATACCCGATACGCCTTAGAAGCCGATCAAATTCGGTTCTCCATATCCATCTTCATCGGCAAATTAGGCGGTACACGGTGTGTCGGTTCAGCACTATACGATAATTGTCAAGTTGAATCGATCTCGCAGACGGTGGACGACGCATGGTCTCGTTTTTGGTTAACATGAATATCGCACAAGCTCGATATCGTCACACATTATTAAAAGCCTGGTTATGGAACAAATCCAACAGATAACGACTGGCTTAAATAGAAAAAAGTGGATGGTTATCGTGGGCTAAGACGGCTGGGCAACTTTGATAAGATAATAGCTAGGTCAACAGCATTGACGTACCATCTACATCGGCCTCCTGGCCTGCAAACACGCTTGGCCTCCGTTGTATTTCGGAAAAAATACCGATGTAAATGGTTCGTCGAATATCTGATAAATTGTCTAGAACCTCGGATGTCACTTTATCGCCCGTGACACAGCAGCGAGATCACCGACCACATTCCGCGCGCCAGCGCCGCGAAATAGCCTTTTTGTCTTTCGACCGTCATATTTTCTCTTGGGGTTTTTTCGACAACGCCCTAAAATTAAGGCATGAGGTATCGGAAGCTTCCCGGCCGAATTCATCAGCAATGGCACAATCAACCTTCATGCCCTGAATGGCCCGAATCCGGATATATGGAGCATGCCAAACCTAAAGCAAAAGTTATTTGTCTGCACTGTGCGTCGCTCACTAAACTCGAAGCCAAGCCTCCCAGAGCCAAAAAAGCCGATAAACAATAATCGATCATTCCGCCTCGGCGGTTTTTCCTAGATCACCCTGTGTTCCGGCGAAATGCTTTGAAAACGGATCAGCACCTTGTCAGTATCACTAACCTTCTCCAATAACTAAAACCCTGTATCGCAAGTCCTCTTAACAAGCCGAAATCTCCAGGTTCTTTTCAAATCAGCTACTCCAAGTAGATGCTCCAAATCTCGGATACTTTCTCATGCTCCCGACCCGCCATCTGGCGGAATCAGAAGTTGCTGTCCGATATATAGATAATGGGGATTTTTTAAGGTGTCCGCATTAGCCTGGTGAATCTTGGGCCACTTAGCAGAGAAGCCATAAAAACGTAACGCTAACTGACTGAGCGTATCGCCGGCTTCCACCGTATAGTTTTGCGGTAGAACAGGCGCGACAGGTGCGGTCGAGACACGACGCTTCACCGTCGCGGTATTATCTTTTGCGACGGCAGAATCACCTGAAGAACGAGTGTCTATGCGATTCGCCACGACCGGTTGGGTTTTATACAGACGATCAATAAACCCCGAAGTATCCAATTCTCTGACGAACGTGAGGTCCATAAATTCCTCGGGGCGGGCGCTCTTAGTCTTGGGGTTTCTTGCGGCTATCTCTCGCAGAATCACTTCGATTCCGCGCAGCGTAGGATAGGGTTTCTCGGGAGTGAGCTTTAGCCCTATATTCTTGTACACTTCCATCAGAACGTCAGTTTCAGACGTTTTCAAATACTTTCCAAGAATTGCTAAGGACTCGGCAGGCTGGGTCTTGTAATAATGAATCCCTTCCACATAAGCTTTCATGACGTTGCGAACCAGGTCAGGCCGGGACTTAATCAGTGCTTGAGTCGTAGCTAAACCGGTGTGCTGATACTCGAGTCCGAGCATTTGAAGATCGGCGAGGGCATGAAAGCCGAGAGCCTTGGCCTTGAGTGTTAACGGCACCGCCACCATCGCTCCTTGGATTTTGCCGGCCTCAAGAGCGGCGAAGCGGGCTGGCTGGCTTCCGATCTCTAGAATCGTCACATCCTGATCGGGAATGAGTCCATATTTATTCAGAGCGTAGCGGGTAGCAAAATCCGACGAAGAGCCTAATCGGCTGACGGCTAATGTCTTTCCCCGGAGATGATCGGGTCGGCTGATGCTTTTCTCGACCATCAGCTGATAATCCATGGTATTGAGAAATCCCGCGATCATCACGATATCTGTTCCCTGTAGATGACTTTGGACCACCCCGGCTCCCGCCATCTGAGCGAATCCCACGTCTTTGGATATCAGGCTTTTGACCGCAGTACTTCCACTCTCGATAAAAACGAGCTGTACATCCAGGCCATATTTACGAAAAAAACCACGGTCCTGGGTGATCCACAACGGCGCCATGTGCCCCGAAATAGAACTGTAGGCAATAGTGATCTTTTCCAATGGGGCATTTGACAGTTTCTCCGCTGCATTGGCGGTACCAACGAAAAGAATCATGAGTGTAAAGACCAGAACCGCCAACCCAATAGATTTCTGTTTGATGTACATGGTTTTTCCTCAAAATCGTTTTCAGGTTGATTCGTGGCCTAGACGCGCCATGGCGGCTCTAAGGCTGGCACGCATCCGTTCCAGAGAGCGGGCCAAGTCGCCAATCTCGTCGCGAGATTTTGGGTATTCCCCAGATGTTTGCAGATCACCCTTCGTGATCCTTTCCGCAACTTCTGTCAGTCGACTGATCGGCCGAACAATCCAATGGGCCATGAGAAACGAGAGCACCGCTCCCAGAATAGGTACTATCGCAATTATTCCCATAAGAGGGAGAAGAGCGCTTTGGATTTCTTGTTCCATGGCATCTCCCCAAAATCCGACATGCACGGTACCGACCTGTCCATCGAGAACGGGGACACTGGTTTCGTATATTGGCTTTTCCTGCAATGATAATTCGCGCTGGTTTGCTACGCGCTGTCTGCCGACAGGAAGTCCTTGATGAAGTTCTGGCGGAAATGTTCCAAAAGTGTGGGCAACGATCGCTCCTTCGCTATTCTGCACAAAAGCGTATGCCAGGCCATCGAGAAACGTATACTTTTGTAGCAGAGTGTTAAGCTCTAGAAGATTTCTCCCGACAATGTGGCCAGCCGAGGCTTCGCTCAAGTTCGTGGCTATGGTCAAGGCTCGCTTCTCGAATTGCTCTCGAAGCGTCTTTTGGGTGAGGTGGTATACCGCGGCAACCATAAGAGCACACAATATTAGCATTACGCCTGAAAAGAGCCCGGCAACCTTCCACCGAAGTCCAATTCGTTTTTGGGAACCACCCTCATTTCCTTGCCTAACTAATTCGAGCAACTCTGTAAGATTTTTTTTTCGAGGCCACGTATCCCGCGATTCGTGAGAAGGAGCGATTTGATCATTGAAGGAAAACGGTCCCGTGGCTGCGACAGTTTCGGTCGCTCCATTTGTGGCGTTATCAGACACTGCCGGAGAAACTGACGGCGCTTTAGCTTCAACGGTGGGGGATAACTACCGGGTCAGATGATTGTAAAGAAACGGCAGCTGGCTCAACTCGATCGTCCATTTCTAGCGGGGTTTGGTTTGCTTCAGCTTTCTGGTCGAGCCTTGCCATTGGAACCACCGCCAGTTCCGAAGCTACGAGCTCTGGAGTTTCGATTTCCCGCTCCAACTGAAATCCACTGGCTGCTTTTGTAGCCACGTTGGCGGAGACGTTTCTATCTCCAGCCTCGCAAACCAGCGCGAGTGAATTGTCACAGATCATATTCACTAGCCGGGGCGACCCCGACGAATAGCGAAAAATGGCTTCGAGCGCTTCTTGAGTGAAAATTTCTGGACCATTGTAACCAGCTACCTGCAGACGCTGGCGAATATAATGTTCGACTTCACTCAACGTCTGCAGCCCGCTCAGGCGGTGCTGAATAGCGATTCTTTGCTTGATTTGCCGTAGCGAGAATTTACTCAATATAGTCATCAATTCCGGCTGCCCTACCAACACAATCTGGAGCAGTTTTTCATTGTCCGTTTCTAGATTTGAAAGGCTGCACAAGCTTTCGAACGCTCTTTCGCTGAGATTTTGTGCATCGTCGATTAGTAGGGCGACGGTGTTCCCGTTTCTGATTTGTTCTAACAGGTGTCCTCTAAGTTCTTGGATCACTTCGAATCTGCTCTTTCTCTTTGCCAAGCCAAGCTCATGGGCCACTAGAGGAAGAAGGCCATCAGAACTAAGATCGCTTGATGAAACGAAAACAAACTTAACCGTAGCCTCTAAATCGCGCATTAGCTTGCGTAGGAGAATTGTCTTGCCCGTTCCGACTTCTCCCGTTACGAGCATCAGCCCTTTCTTTGCTTTGATCCCATAAGCCAGCGCCGCTAAACTTTTCATGTAGGCTGCGTCGTTATAAAAGAACCGCGGATCCGGCGTAACGCCAAATGGCGTCTCTCGAAAGCCAAAGTGAGTCTCTATTATTGTCTTTTCTTCTTGCCCGTTAACTTGGATCATTCTTGCCCTCCGTTACAATACAAGGATTGTCGCGACAAATTTTCGAAACCGTGTCCGTGTTGCCTTCGAATTTTGGATAACATCAGCCTCCCATTGAGCGAAGCTGGATGTTGCGGTTGGTCTTGTTGAAAATCGAGTGCCCTAAGTCGGCATGCGCTGAATTGGATAACATGGATGCTCATGAGCACACCTCCACATATTGACCATAGTCAATTCATTTAGGTATCCAAAACCGAGTTGCCGTTGAGTGAGCTGAAAGTGAAACGAGCCGTTCGAATTCAGGAGCTCATCTCATGATGCGGAACTACGCATGAGAAAGCTTGGGACAACTGTCGCGACTTTTAGTCAACACGACAGGAATTGTCAAGATGGAACAATAGGAAATTTGATTCAGCTCCAAGGGAGCTGTTGACATGATCGGTACGCCCTTAACCTTCGCTCAGGTGGTGTGGTCTCCCAGCGTTGCACCAAACGTAGCTGAATTAGTACAGCTGCCGACGTCGGTCTCGGCGAACTATTGGCGATCATTGGCCGGCAAATTGGCCAGGGTGGAGATGATTACTCCGGTCACGTCCCGTCGCGTAATGCCGCCCGTATAGGATAGTCTATTTCTTTGGGATCTATCTGGTCACCGTCAACGGCTTTCAACATCCTGGGATACCCTTCGCGATGGACACATTTTGGACACATTGGAAACATACGGTGCTGACAGCTAAGTAATTGATATCCTGGCGCGCCTGGAGGGATTCGAACCCCCAACCCTCAGATCCGAAGTTTTCTTTGCTTCTCTCTGATTTTCGCTAGTCCTGTCATTTCAGCCACTTCTCCCCTTCTCCCACATTCGCGTTTTATCTGTTTCCTGCCGGTTTCTCTCAGTCCGGTAGCAAGTTGGTAGCAATTCCCCTGCTCTACCCTCAGATAACTAATTTGTTGCCCCTAAAATTTACTCATAGAAGCAAGCGCTTAGAAAACCGCTGCTACCAGACTGCTACCACAATGAACGACGAACAAGCCAGCGAAAAACCTAAAAGCAAGTTCACCAACCGCGGCGGCCATGGCGGGCCTGCAGGCAATCAGAAAGGGCTCAAGCACGGTTATTATTCGTTGGTTCGGTTCATTCGTAAGCGTGGCGGTGCGCTCGACCGGCGAACCATTTTGGGGAAGATGCTCACAGAGACAGAATTCCAGTTATCAATCGCAATTTGCGGCTCTACAACGCGCCCGATCTGCGCGAGCATTGCTTGAATGCGGTCAGCGTGGAGACGCCGCGGGGAATCCGGCTCGCCAAAGAGAAGCAGTCAGCTAAGATTGACGGCGCGGTGGCGATGAGTTTCGCCGTCCTGGCCGCGGTGCAACATGGTCGGCCGGCGCCGCTAACCGACACGCCATCAGGTACGGTGAAGCAGGATCCGAACTGGAATCCGCTCTTCAGCTAGATTTTTATCGGCGTGAAAGTCCGACGCATGGGGTTTTCACAACTCACTGAAAACCGAGAGTTCTTCGGACATTCTCGTTTTTTCTACTATTTCTCACCATTTCTTGATAGGACAAACGGGACGTTCGGGACACGCTGGACAGGCAAAAGTGTTCCCGAGGTGTTCCCAGGAACAACTGCGGTTTTCAGCGGTTAGCGACAAAAAAAATTTCCGATGGCGACGAGCAACATCACGAGTTTTGCAAGCTTGGCCCTGACCACCGCCGTAGCGGTTATCGAACCTTCAGCCGGGGTCCCCGCATTAATTGCGTATATCGTCGCATTCGGTAGCGCGGTTATTAGCGATCACGAATCGGACACACGGGAAGATTCGCTGGAGCGACGTGTCACAGCACTTGAGAAGGCGCGGATTCCGACAATTACGTTGACTGGAAATCCGCTCCGGTTGCTAGGTTGCTGTCTCGCTCTTGAGAGTACGGAGATCTTCAGATACCTCGGGGCCGACGAAGCAATCGCCGAATTAAAGATAACCTCTCTTGAATATCGTGAAGCCGCTGAAGAATTGAAAGCGTTGGGATTGCTCACCATTGCTGGCAATGCGAACCACGCGAGTGGAATCGCACGGACATGCCTAAGACCAATCGCGTTTTTGAGCGCTGCACCTGTCCTGCTAACTGACATCAATTTACCGGACGAAATGCGAAAACTGTTCGACGTCATTCGGTCGGCTCCCAAAGACCAATACCTCTACCCGGTAACTGAGATTTTGCGACTGACCAAGATTCCTCTGCCACGCCTGGACCTTATGCTCAGAGCGCTGATAGAGCAGGGCGTTTTAGAAGGGCATGGTATGGGCAGCGACGAATGGGGTTCGTACATGTCTGTTAAAATCACCCCCAAAGGCCGCAGAGTTCTGCGCGGTGAGGATTCTCTATGAAGAAATACAGAGAGCAATTGTGGATCGTTCTGTTTTTCTTGTTCGTTTCAACTGTGTCCGGCGCGGAATCCTGGCAAGAACCGGAAGACTTCCGCGGTCTAAAGTGGGGTGCGTCCGTCGATGAGATGCATAAGGTTTTTCCGACGCACAACGTGGGTAAGCCTCGCGATTTTAGCAACCGGATCCAATTGGTTTCCGTCGGCGGTCAGCGAATCGGTGACGCTTTGGTGCAACTCGATCTTGGCTTCCTGGATGACCGGTTTTCCTCTGTTAACATTAGCTTTAAAAGCGCCGATTTTCCGGTAATGCGCGACGCATTTATCACACGGTATGGACCGGCCCACTCAACAACGGAACAAACACTGCAAAATCGCGCTGGAGCGGAATTTGTAAGCCCAGTACTAACATGGAGAGGGCCCTACGTTGTCCATTCGGGTTTCAAAATACTTTGGAACCGTCACCAACGGGAGTGCGTATTTAGGCAAGCATGAATATGTGGATGAATTCGTCCGGATCATCAAGCAGAAAGGTAAGGACGCGGCCAAGGATTTGTAGCGGGTAGTCTTATTTTCGCTGCGCCGCGAAAAGAAAGCTCAGACCGTTGATGATGCTTTGGAAATCATTGGAATGGTTTTTCTTCGGTCTGTCTCGATGAAAGTGGATATCGATATCCTTTTTTAACTTATTTGGGCGTTGACGCAAAGTTTGCCGCACCGCACCACAATCCAAATCGAGACAATGGCAAACCCAGCAAAAACTGCCGACGCTTTGCCCGTTGCTCTTGCCGCAGGAATCAAACGGTTAACGCTTCACAAACTGCGGCATACTTTTGCGTCGCTCTTGATCTCGCGCAACGTGCCTATCACCAAAGTCAGCAAGATCTTGGGTCATCGCGACCCAGTTATCACGCTAAAGGTCTACGCACATTTCATCGAAGATAAAAAGGAACGACGTGCAGGAGCTGGCGAGTAGCATTCTGTCGTGACAATGGACCCGCTGATTAAGAGTCAAATCCAGAGCGGACCGGAACATTAACAAGAAAACCCAAAGATTTCGAGTCCCGCTTGCTGTTTCTTCGACAGTTGAGGGTGTATGTTCTGCCCAGGTTCAGGCACAAAACAAGCACAGTCTAGGCACACATTATTCTTTGCTAGTACCGAAGACGCATGACTACTGGGGGGCCGTTGGCGTTCGGTATCAATACAAACAAGTTGTCGAACTCTGTTTCTGGAATTTTTATTTCCACCGGATGTCCCATGGCTTTGAGCAAAGCCGAAACCGTGCCCGTGTGACCGACAACCAATACAATATCTTCACGGTGCTCGGCTCGAAGAAGGGCTACGAAGGCATCAACGTCGCTCTGCTTGAATCCGGGCACATTGAGTTGCGAGAGGGCTTTCGGTTGAATGCGAAGTGTTTGTGCCAACGGTTTGGCAGTTTTGATCGTACGCTCAAGGCCGCTGGTAAATATCGCTTTGATCCCGGCATCCTTTAGCAGCTTAGCTAGGAGCGCGGCTCGCTGCTGGCCAGCTTCCGATAGGGGACGGGCGTCGGTGCCCTTCGGTGCTACCGTTTCACCATGTCGCACGAGAAAAATCGCTTGCTGCGCAACTGCTAGACATGGCGAAAAAAGAAACAAAACAAGAATAACGATGCCTTTACCCATACGCTTTCCTACTCAACGGGACAGCAAGACGAAATTTAATGAAGCGTACCTATAGCGCCGCGCACTAGCCCGAGTCAAGTATTTAGTTGTCGCCCTGCTATGCTGGTTTATAGGCCTGAATCTCGTATTGCAGGCGAACGAATCGGAGATGTCCTGCTGATTGAATATCAGAAGTCCCGTTGCGTAGTCAGGTGAAAGGGACCCTACTACTGTTCCTAAAACTTTCATTGCTCACCTGTGACGCGGTGGTGTTTCTTACCGTCCCACCACTTCTGCAATGCTGGAGTATTACAGGCAATCATCCCGCGCCCCATGATCACCGGCGCTGACGGCTCGTGCCTGACGCAGTCGTGACTGCGGAGCCCCGCAAAACTGGCGTGCCGTAGGCGGCCGTCGGGAGTCCATTCGGTGAAACTCGATTTGCGCCACGAGCTGCGGGTTCACCCACTGACAGTGCTGCATCTCCTCCGTCGTCAGCGAATAAAGTGTCCGCCGCTTTTCGGGTAGGTCCGCAAACGGCTGGAGATTCGCCGATAACGACCCCACCTGCTGAAATGAAAGAGAACGATGGGACCAGCGAGAAAACCAGCCCAGATTGTCCATTACAGACGGCCAACAATGGGAATGACGGATAACAGTCGATCGGATTGCATTTCGACGGCCTGTGTCTCGGTGGCCTTTACCTTGCCGGCGGCCTTTGGCGATATTAATATCCACAAAAGCCGTTCCGTATATTACTGGTTAAACGGTCCGAAAGTCAGGAGGACGTCAATGATCGATCTT
>CAVWLW010000044.1:0-112049 GCA_963755715.1 uncultured delta proteobacterium | reverse complement strand
AATTGAAACGGGTTCACTTTGGCAGAAAAATTAATCGGGGCACTTTTGTTTCGACTGAGCCTGATTTTCGATATTATCTAAATTAATTGCGTACGGAGATTGGGTCAGTTGATATCGGCGCCAATGTTGGATTCTACACAAAGCGCTGCCGAGTTGATGGAGCAGAGGCCGTGTGATTGCGTTTGAACCAATTCCGGAAACCTTTGCGCTGTTAGCGAACAATGTTGAGCGTTGTCATTTTAGTAACGTCACGCTGATCAATGCAGCTGTCTCGAGGACAACGGGCGTGGTGGGAATGACCATACCTCGTTATTCGGATATCGATCAGAGAAACTACTATCAGGCGCACATAACAAAACCCGCAGACAGTGAGTTGCGAGTCTTTACAATCGACGTTGACGCGCTTCGCATCCTCCGCGACTCTCAGCTTAATCAAGATTGATGCTGAGGGGCACGAATTGTTGGTCCTCAATGGAATGCGGAAAACCTTGCTGCGGGATCGCCCCATATTAATTGTTGAGATGAATGACAATGAAGTTTGTAATTTTCTTGGATCGCTCGGTTACGAGGTTGCCCGAATCGCCTAACATGATCTTTCATCGAGCTTATTTGCAATGGCAAAACCTGGTCAAATCTTGATTTTGTCCTCGTCGGTATATCATTTCAATTCGTTGCCGAGCTAAGTCCTCCCGCGAGTCGGACGCAAAAGGTTTCAAAATACTCACTGCCACATCGAGACAACCTATGTCTGGTGTCCATAATTCTCCATGGATAAGCAACGGAACAACATCGCAGAACTTCCTCAGGGGATTAGCTGTAAACCCGTTGGCGCGGCGGGTAGTGCCAGTTGCGTCGTTCCACCGCAACCTATGCGTTGAGTTGACACAACTACATTGTCAATTAGCTCGCCAACAGTCGAGTGCGTTCCGTCGAGCTGAAACAGGGTCAGCCACAAGGATTGGAGCTTTAGCGACGCCGCTGTCCTTATCCATAGATTTGGAAAATCACCATATTGCAGGCTGTCCAGCCAGAGTGTTAAACGGCCGTTCGCGGATGTGGCTGTGGAGGTTGGAGTTCCCATATCCACCATTTGTTCGACGCAGTACCATTGTCCCGCTTGGAAAGTGGGTAAAGGCACTGACGGTCGGTCCTGGGGCTTTGTGCAATAGCCTGCACCCGTATCGTACACGCATGGCAATGAATCGCCCCAGGAACTGCCTTGCGCGCCGCAATCTTCGTACATTCCTCTGTAATAGCTATACGCAAATGGTAAGGCCGTATTAGTTTGATACTGTACGTAAAACCCCGCGAAATCACTCCCGCTTGGCCGATTTCCTGATGTACCGATAAAATTTCGATCCCCGCTGCTAACCCGCCGCCATGATTGGGCGCGCTAAAATTGAAGCCTGGTTCGTATTTGAGATACCAGCGGGCATAAAGCTTGTCATAGCTGCTGGACAATACCTTCACGAGGTCAGCGCCGCCACTTTGGCCGGCAGGGGCGCGGAATCGAACGACCTTGTTTAAGCCATCATTGGCCGGTCCGGTATCCGCGAGCACCGGGTTCTCGGTATCAAGGTTGCCGTCGTAGTCATCAAAACTGGCCTTAGGGTTTGTGCCTTCGAAATCCGCGCAGAAGATTGTTCCGGGAGGAGGATTCGCGCACTCGTTGCGTGCGATATTCCCCGGTGGAGGTGGTTGGGTATTGAAGGTTGCAGTACAAGACGTGTTGGCGTTCAGTGAAACGGTGCCAGTGGTGCAGCCGGTGCCGGACCAGGCGGCGAAGGTTGAGCCAGCCGCGGGTGTAGCGGTCAAAGCGATGGACGTGCCGCCGTTGAAAGTACCTGAGCAGGTCGCGCCACAGTTAATGCCCGAGGGAGAACTGAGCCCACAGTACCGCTGCCGGTGCCGCCTTTGGCCATAGTGAGCGAGAAGGTTGACACGGGTTGGGTATTGAAGGTCGCGGTGCAAGCTCGATTAGCGGTTAAGCTCACGGTACCTGTGGTGCAGCCGGTGCCGGACCAACTAGCGAAGGTTGAGCCGGATGCTGCCGTAGCGGTCAACACGACCGAGGTACCGCTATTATAAGTACCTGAGCAGGTTGAGCCGCAGTTAATGCCCGACGGGAGAACTGGTTACGGTACCGCTGCCGGCGCCGGCTTTGGCCAGCGAGCGTAAGGTTGACGCGGCTTGAGTGTTGAAGGTTGCGGTACAAGAAGTGTCGGCGCTCAGCGAAACAGTTCCAGTGGTGCAGCCGGTGCCGGACCAGCCGGCGAAGGTTGAGCCGGATGCGGCCGTAGCGGTCAAAACGACGGACGTGCCGCTGCTGAAAGTACCCGAGCAGGTTGCACCGCAGTTAATATGCCCGAGGGAGAACTGGTCACGGTACCGCTGCCCGTGCCGGCTTTGTTCATACTGATAGTTAGGTTTGATGGAGGATTTGGAGGGGATGGAGTGCCTCCTTGGATAATACCGCTAGTGTCAGATATCTGGACCCAGTCGCTCCGGTCCCAGTGTCTGAATAGATCTCAATGTTGTCGAAATACACATGATTCGTGCATCGTGCGCATCGGACCAGTCTGAGCCAAGAAAATGGCAGCCACTTTTGACCGTTGAAACTCACCGTGTTATTGCGAACCATTTGGCCGTCGTGCCAGACCCGGATTTTCCCGTTGCGTGATTGAAATAATACTCTACTTTGTGCCATTGAGTGATAGACCCAGAAGTATCCCCTTGAGCCTCGCCCCAATAGGTGGGAAGCGTAACATTTCCGGCATTACCACGATTACTCAATCCTAGTGTACTGGTAGTATCCTCAAACATATCCCTATACGTACTCTGATCCCCGCTCCAGAAGAAGATTCGGAGCATCTTTAGGGAGACCCGTCGGTCCTTTCGACATTCCTGTCGATGTGTGACCACGCTCGATAGAATATTTCGTTTGTGTAAGGAATCGAGTTGATAACTAGCGACTCGTAGTCGCCACCCCAATTGCCGGAACCGCCTGCCATGTTCGCACCGGAGTGCGTGGCCCTAGTCCTCCGTCGGTCGCCGATGTGACAACCGGACATTTGTTGTGAGGGCTATCTTGCTCCCATTTATTTGTCGTACCGTACTCAAAGTCATCAAAGATACCAGCCCAGCGGCGTAAGACACATCCACAACTGTCAATGGAGACAACAAAATCAAAGCAATCGCCAGACGGCGTATGCTTTTCGCTATTCTTGTCCACAGTAATTGATTCCTAAGGACCGTACGTTCTTCCCGTTCAGACCAGCAGGCCTTTGATACGGGTGAGGCGAGCTTCTTCATCATATTAATCATTCTTGTTGGTGATAAATTTATCATGATCATTTTCTCTCCTAACCAACATAATTTTGCTATGGAGCCCACCTCAGCGAATCTATTGATCTTGTGCAACCCTTTCATTGTGCCTATCGCAAGAAACCGAATCACCTGACACAACATTTTGTTTGCCCGAAGAGCAGCAAATTACCATTTTCCTACCACCGGCAGATCACCCGGCTGGCCGAAGGGACCTAAGCACGCATCGACTGTGCAGCTATCCAATTTGCCGTTTCCGTTCATGTCGAGATACCACATTCCGGTGCTTGGACGGAAGACCCCGATCTTTATTTTACCCGTATTGTCCCAGTCCCCAACTACAGGGAAGTCTCCCTTGGTCCCAAACCGTCCGAGACATTTGTCAACGTTGCAGCCGTCCCACTTTCCATTTCCATTGCTGTCCAAATACCACTGTCCTTTGGCTGAAAGGAAGAGTCCGATTTCTTCTATTCCGGTGTTATTCCAATTGCCAATCACGGGTAGTTCATCGACATCACCAAAGCTATTGCATTCATCGACTGAACAACCATCGAACTTGCTGTTCCCATTAATATCAAAGTTCCAGAGACCTCGCTTGACGACTTTTCGCCCATTGATCATCACGGTGGTCTGCGGCGTGAACGTTCCGATGATGCTGCCACCGAGACCAGATAATTCCCGCGTTACCGGTAAATCCCCAGACTGGCCGAAGGAGTTTACGCACGTATCGACCGCGCAATTCAAGACTCCGTCTCCATTGGTGTCGAGCTGCCATGTGCCGGTCGCGGGGGTGAAGGTGCCGATGTTACTAACCCCGATTCCACTCCAGCTTCCGACCACTGGAAAATCGCCCTTTTGGCCGAATGAAGTGATATGAAGGTCAACACCTGTCGTTCCATTGGCCATTGCCATTATCGTCCAAAAACCACTCTCCGGTGCTTGGGCGAAAGACACCGATCCGGCTTTGGAGCTGATTGACTGCGGATTCGAACGTCGCCGTGCAGCTCGTATTAGCATTTATAGTGACCGTACCGCTGGCGCAACCGGTGCCGCTCCAGCCGGCGAAAGTCGATCCGGTTTCCGCTGTGGCAGTTAAAGCGATCGCAGTTCCGCTATTATAAGAACCCGAGCAGGTGCTGCCACAATTGATGCCCGCCGGAATGCTGGTCACCGTTCCACTGCCCGTGCCTGCTTTCGTGATTGAAAGAGTCAAGGTCTGCGGAGCTTGTGGATTAAAGGTCGCTGTACAGGTCTTGCTGGCGTTCATAGTAACTGAGCCGGTTGTGCAACCGGTGCCACTCCAACCAGCGAAGGTGGAGCCTGTGGCGGGCGTGGCGGTCAAGGTAACTGAAGTGCCGCTATTATAGGATGACGAGCAACTGCTGCCGCAGTTGATACCTGCGGGACTGCTGGTGACCGTTCCGTTACCTGTCCCGCCGCTGGTGATGGTTTTTACCACGCTAATGCTAAGTGCGTATTGCTGAGTCGACGTGTTTGAAACTGTCACGGTTACGGTTCGTTCGGCTGTCGAATTATCCGCATAGACTGCGCGGACCTTTAACTGATGAGAACTATTGGTAAGGGTTGTCGTATTCAAAAGGCCCGAGGGATCGCCATTGAATTGATAAGGTGACGCTCAACTCCGTCCAGGAAAGCGCGCCATCAATAAGAAACTCGACCCGGACCGGCGACCCAGTAGCAGTCGCTGTCCAGATCACGGACGAGCCACTTAATACTGCGTTATTGGCGATATTGGTAGAGACGGTGTTCGCTGTAGCGGGCTGAAGATTGAATGTGGCGGTGCAGGATTTGCTCGCGTTCATGGTGAGTGAGCCGTCGCTGCAATCACTGTCCCCAGTCCAGCCGGCAAAGACTGATCCGGCTGCGGCGGTCGCCGCTAAAGCGATAACGGTGCCGCTGTTAAAAGTTCCCGAGCAGGTGCTGCCGCAGTTGATGCCTGCGGAAGAGTTACTCACGGTTCCAGTTCCTGTTCCGTTTTTGGCTACTGATAGGGAGAACGTTTGTATCGTTGACGCCGTTGTCCCGCAAGCCTCAGGGCTGTATGGCGAATTACCGTTGGCATTGAACGCATTCACACGAAAACAGTATGTGGTGGCATTCATCAAGCTTGCGTCCGTATAGGAAGTAACATTGGCTCCCACTGAAGCGATATCAGCATAAGTGCCTGTGGTGCCGGTCTTGCGTTGGACCTTGAAACCGGTTTCGTCGGTGGAATTGTCGCTCCAGGTTAATTGCAGCTGCGCGGCCATCGCTGCGCTCTGCCAAGTGATCGTCGTAAAGACGCAGAGTAAAAAGAAAATGCGGCTGAGACCGGAAGTAGAATTCATGTACCCTCCGTTGGTTGCAAAAAGTCACAGCCTCCGGAAGGCACTGTGCTCGTTGCGCAACCCTGCTGCCGTAGCCTGATTTCTCAGGCTGTAGGCCAGTAGCTTTGTGTCCCAACCTTTCGGTTGGTTTACCCCTTTTCGAGCTGACCCGAGCTAGCGCAAGCGACGTGCCACAGAAAACTTGGAAGTTTAAGGAACTTATTACCGCAGTCCTAAAGCTCCTTTCTTGACGCCTTACAATTTTGTAAACAGCAAATTCGCTCATTGACAGGTTGGCGGACATCTGTTGCACGTGCATGTTGACGGCTCACTGACGTCTTGCCAGTAAACCTGATCCCGAGATGGTCATGGGCCACTCAGAATGTGTGATCGGGAATAATGAAAAAACGCGAAAGGCGGTTGAGCCAACCTACGGGATGATCGAACGTCTAGAAACTCTATTCTTGGGAACAAACCAGGCACAGATTCTACTTTGCCCGTCTAGTCTTTGCGTAGACACGATTCATCGTTTGCTCGAGCAAATATAAATTTATTTTAACAAGCAGAATTGGTGTACTGGGGGATCGTTGCAGAACCGAACCGACTGAAAGCTTTATGGACGGAGTGGCCGTCGTCCGAAATATGAGCGTGTAAGCCCCGGGGCAATAACTACAGCGAGAGAGCTCAAGAAACTTTTATCATCGTCGGTGTCTGTCTTTCCCTGCGCGGGAAGTGCATCCATTAATCTACAGTTTTCACGATTTTTGGGTCACGGACAAACGCTGGTCGTGCAACCGTCGCTACAATAAAATTAAATACATTTGCTGAAAGCTTTGACAATGTAAAAGAAATAAGTTTTTTAAAGCGACGATGTCGCATGAAGCGGCTTTTAGCTGACCAAATGGTACAGACATTGCTTGGAGTGGCTGCAATTTACAAAGTCTGCCTCGATCGAGAGTCACCCCATGAAAATTTTTGTGTGTGTGCCTTGTATCTTTATTCTCTGCGGCGGCATTGTTGCCGCGCCAACGTTTTCAGCGCAAGTCCAATCGTCCGCCACATTAACGTGGCAAGATAACTCAAATAACGAGGATGGATTTAGCATAGAGATGCTGTCGCCGACGGGCGGCGATTTTACCGAGATAGGCACAGTCGGCCCTAATATAACGCAGTATAGACTCACGCTCAGCGGGTATTACGGTGACATGTTTTGTTTTCGGGTTTTTGCGTTCAACGCGGCTGCAGACTCTGCCGACAGCAATATCGCCTGTAAGACACTTCCGCAGGTCCCAGCGCTACCGGCGTTGAGCGCCCCGAGCACGCCCGCCGGACTGCGCACGATATTCGTTTCCACGGGATCGATCGGTATTGCTTGGGAAGATGTGCCGGATGAAACCCAGTACTTTCTTGAACGTCGACTGATTAATCCGATGGGGGTGGATATAATGGAGATGGGTATAGTATTGGCAGCGGATCAAACTTCCTTCACCGATCAAGATTTGAAAAGAAGTCATACCTATTGCTACCGCATTGCGGCCGCTAACAACGTCGGATTGTCACCATATACCGAGTACCTTTGCATAGAAACGCCCTCGCAGGATGATTCGTGAAGCGCAAGCAAATCATAAATTGTCGATGTCTGTGGTGTAAGCTCGCATTCACAGTGCCCTTGTGGCGGATCGTAGAGGGGGAGAAAAACGGCCATCGCCGTGGCGTTTTTTGTTCGGAGCCGTGCCGTCGAAAAGTATTTAAATCGTGGCTTCTGCTGGGGATGAGGCGGGACAAAGAGTATCAGCTGCTTCTTAGAGAGCGCGCAAAGTTACGAAGGCTAGTACAGCAAGTCGATGGTAACAGCTCTTCTTAAAATATACCGGCGAAAGATCGAATCCATTGGATACGTGTCCTCTGTTAGAGGCCTGATCTCGTCAGCCGAAACCTGATCGATCATCCAAGTGACGGCCACTTTCGCAAGCTCAAGGTTTCGCCGCATAATCGGGGCCGCCTGCTAAGCCAGCCGTTATGCTGCCGGACACTGCGTGCGTCATCAGTCTATCCAACGCTTACCCATGGCTCGGAGCTAGTATCACCGCTGGTGTCACAGACATGCCCCTGTTTGCCTTCTTATTCGGAATCCAACCGAGCGAGCGACGACTCGCCATGAAGATCTGAGCCGTTCCTTCTCGCCGCGACAATTTCCTTTCCACCGGTGCATCAATCAGTTCAAACTTCTATACGCTGACCGTGCTGTTCTTTATGAGTGACGGGTTACCCGATTGGAGTGCCTGGCGTTATCCGATCGTATTCGAGTTCGTACCGCTATCCGGCGTCGGCGATCGACTGATACTTCACCGAAGCGCCTTTCGCGACTTCGAGTGACAATCCTAAATGTCAGTTGTGACAAAATTTGCTGTTCAGAAACTTTACATTTCTGGCAGTCATCTGATTAAGTCTGGTCTTTTTAACCGGTGCACGGTGCAGTTTTGTTGGTATAAAGCTTGCTCCTAGTTCTTGTGTAAAACTCGAATAGTAATCGCATATGAATTTTGGAAAAACTGAAAGCGATGGCAACCCGTCGCAAAGCAACGGAATAGCCGGCGAGCCGCGCCCGCAACGTCGCCCAGATGTCACGTACAGAACTATCGACGGAGAAACGGTGATATTGAATCGTCAGGAAGGACACCTTCATCAGCTTAATCCGACTGCGACTTTTATCTGGAACTGTTGCGACGGCATCTTAACAATTGACGAGATTGCTGAACGTCTCGCAAACGCATACGAGATTGATTCTATTAAGGGTCGCCAAGATGTCGAGGGAATTGTTACGAAATTACGAAGACTAAACCTCTTGCAAACATATTAGAGAAATTGCAGACAAAGGAGCATCGATGTCTGAAGAACGCACGACGAGAAGGGATATAATAAAAAAAGCGGCTTATATTACGCCCATTATCTTAACCATGTCCGCCAACTTTTCTTTTGCCTCTGCAGGGTCTGGGGATGGACTAAATAGCGAAGGAGAGAACAAGAAAGATAAAAAAGATAAAGACAAGAAGGACAAGTAGCCTTTCGTCATAGCAATCAAATGCGCAGTATCCACTTTGTGATAAATGAGCCTCATCGAGTTGTGCGTTTTTGGTTGTGACATCCGCGTTGAGTGCATCGACGAACAAGCGGCGTCATTTCTGACGCGCATTTATCGCTTGTTTAAACACCCCATCAGAAAAGCGGAAATTAGTTATCGAATCGCTCGCGAATCATCATCCGAAAGGCTTTATATAGCGCGAAACGGAGCGAGTCCTGAGATTGCGCGCGACTGTGGTGACTTTATCTATAAATTCGATAAAGATCTCACCATTGAGACCCAAAAACTCAGGCCCGACCTCTATTTCGTTCACGCGGCTGTACTCGCTTTAGACGGTTACGCAATAGCTCTGGTTGCACCGTCCGGCTATGGCAAATCGACCACGACCTGGGGGCTTTTGCATCATGGGTTACAGTACCTAAGCGATGAACTTGCGCCGATCGATATTACCAATATGCGGGTCCATCCATTTCCGCATGCTCTTTGCCTGAAGGCGGACCCGCCCTCTGGCTATCCATTGCCGACGGGAACCATTTATACTGCGCGGACGGCGCATGTGCCCACTTCGTGCCTGCCTTCTCAAACGGTGAGGGAGCTGATGCCGCTCAAGGCCATTTTTTTTCTGCGCTTCATCGGTGAAGCCGATGCGCCTGTGCTGAAACCTATGAGGAATGCCGAAGCGACGGCACGTCTGTTCATGAACGCCCTCAATCCGATCGCCCATTCGGCAGACGGCCTAGATGCTGCGATGGAGATCGTTTCGCAGGCGCGCTGTTTTGAGCTACTCACGGCTGATCTCCATGCCACGTGTGAACTCGTGAAAGGTTTCTTTGCTCAAGACCTCTAGAAAATATACGGGAACAGGCGTAGAGCTACCCGTGCTCTAAATCCCATTCTGGTCGTTTAGCATTACTGCGCAGCATTGCTAAAGGGAATGGGCTTCCATGCCCATCCTCTTTTGACGGCCCGCAGATACACTGGATAATAAAGACGGGCTTTGCTCCATCGTTTCTGTTTTTCTCAGCCGAACCGATTCGCGCAGGTCCGAGTCGCCATTGTGGCGCGAACTTGAGGCAGCGAATCTCAGTGTCCGTCTCTTAACAATATCCAGCTCGAGACTCTTCGCGAATTAAAGCGATTCGCCGGCCCGTTGTCCCCCATCACGGCGCTCAAAGGCTCTCGATAGCCAGTGAATTCTATCCGGAGGCGCAACTGAGAGTAGTCAGAGATCTCGACCTTTTGGTTGAACCGGAAGCTTAGCCGATTCTTGAACGGATTCTTTTAGAAAAGAGTTTCCGGCACCAATCAAGAAATAGCGCGGAAGTTCACCGAAGCCTATTTCTGTTAGGGGCTAGATGGGCTAGACTCCCGGTGTTCAGTTACGAATATATCACGGCGGAGTCAAATTTATCGTGCTTGAAAGAACCGGAGCTGCAAATGGTCTATACCGCCTCACATTCGTCACGGATCCATTATAAAGGGAACTCTCTAACTCCATTTGTGGAACGCGGCGAGGGTAGTTATCACCGGTTGCGATGGAAGGCCATGATAATGAGACCTTTGGCCATAGCTGCTATTACCTCGCTGCTATTGACGAGTGTGAGGGATGGCAGGGTGTGCTGCCATAGGTCGCCTTTTCGGAAATTTTTGGTTTCCATGCCGTTTGTCAACTACGGTGGGGTGCTGTGTAATAACGACGTGGTAGCGCGCGTTCTTGTTATCCGAGGCCGAGCAGCTTCGCATGGCTCTTAAGGCTACCCATGTGGAGTTACGTCACCTTGGTATTGGGCTCGATGCGCTGCCAACCAACAAGCATAAAGTTACCATGGTTCTTGATTTGCTTACGGATGACGAAGGGCAATGGCAAGTTTTTAATGCCAAGCTACGGAACCAAATCCGCAAGGCGCAGAAAAGTCGGCTTAAATTTGTCGTCGGTCACCTGAACCTTTTAGACGGGTTCTATGACGTTTTCGCCCGCAATATGCGCGATCTGGGCACGCCGATTTATGGGAAACATTTTTTCCACAACATTCTAGAATCTTTCGCCGATTCGAGTAGAATCTTTGCAGTGTATCACGACGAAAAAATGATTGCTGCCGGAATCGGTTTCTGGTTCAAAGGCACTTTGGAAATTCCTTGGGCCTCTTCGGTCAGCGACTACAAGGCGCTCTGTCCAAACAACATGCTTTATTGGGAAGCGATCCGCTTTGCCATCGCCAAGGGCTTTAGCAAATTGGATTTTGGCCGTTCGACACCGCATGAGGGTACCTACAATTTCAAGAAGCAATGGGGTGCGGTGCCAGTGCAGCTTTATTGGCAATACCTGTTGGATGAAGGGTGCGAAATGCCCCACTTGAGTCCATCAAATCCAAAATATCAAGCCGCGATTCGTGTCTGGCAAAAGTTGCCAATTCCGCTAACGAAACTACTGGGGCCGCTGATCGTTCAAAATATTCCCTAAAGCGTCAAATACCTGTGGGTGATCTATAAGGATCATCCATGTTTGTGTTATTATGAGAGAGAATGTCTAAACGTTATTTGGTTACAGGCGGTGCCGGTTTCATCGGCTCGCATATCGTGAGGCGGCTTGTCTCAGAGGGCGCAGAGGTTCGCGTAGTGGACAATCTATCGACGGGCCTGGCGGAGCGTCTAGATGATGTGCGCGAGTCTGTCGACCTGGTCAGAGGAGACTTGGCCAATCAGCAAGTCAGCGAAGAAGCCGTGCAGGGAATCGATTGTGTTCTGCATCAGGCAGCGGTTCCGTCGGTTCAGAGATCAGTTAGCGACCCCGTAGGTACAAATCGAGCGAACGTGACCGCGACCGTAAATCTTCTCGAAAGTTGTCGAAAAGCGGGTGTCCGCCGTGTCGTTTATGCCGCATCGTCGTCAGCTTACGGCGATACTGAGGTGTTACCCAAAACCGAACAAATGCCGCCAAACCCACTTTCGCCTTATGCGTTACAGAAATGGGTGGGCGAACACTACTGCAAGCTATATCATAGCTTGTATGAACTGGAGACAGTAAGCCTAAGGTATTTTAATGTGTTTGGGCCTGCGCAAGACCCTCATTCCGAATATTCTGCGGTGATCCCGAAGTTTATCAACGCGATGCTAGTGAAGAAACCAATTACAGTTTACGGTGACGGCGAACAGTCCCGGGACTTTACGTATGTGGAGAATGTCGTCGAGGCGAATTTGATGGCGTTACAAGCGAGCGCCGCGCCTGGGAACGTCTGTAACATAGGTTGTGGCGAGCGCGTCACGTTGAACACCTTGATACGATTGTTGGAGGAAATTATGGGCGTCAAAGCAGAAGTGAATTATGCCGACCCGAAGCCAGGAGATGTACGTCACTCCCTCGCCGATATCACTGCGGCACGGCGTCTACTTGGCTATGAGCCCAAAGTGTGGCTAAAGGAAGGACTGATGCGAACTGTGAAAGCCTTCGTTGTAAGCGACCAGAATTCAAGTTAGTTATGGGGTTGATTTAAGCTTCTCTCCATCGCACTAGTTCTTTCTGTTCGTTACCTCTTAACGTCTCTTCGAAGGTGCCGATCACGAAACAATGAGAGTAAAGAGAAATGCAAAAGTAGGAATCCGTAGTCTTGTATCACCTCGCACTAGACCATCGGTATTAGCCAAAGAAGTGCTAATCCAGATATTCAAGAGTGGTCAGGACTTCCCAGAACTGAAAGAGGCAAAATAATTGGTCGAACAACTGGAAACCGAGTAGCTGCACAGTTTTATGCGGGACATCTCCAGGGCTGGCCGATAAAACAAACCGGAAGACAAATCCGGATTCCAGGGCGCGGTGTGTTACTGGGAGCTAATAGTGATTCGGATGCTCTCGCAAGGCTGAAGGTGATGCTTAAGATAAAGCTGGAACTGCCGACCGCCTTCCTTCATAACGACAATAAACCGTAATAAATTTTTACAGAGATCAGTAGGATCAGTTTTCGATTTAGTTATTAAATAGTTAAGTCAGATTGTGATGAAACTCAAAAGAAGCTGTAAATTGATTTTACAGTTTTTATGAGAAGGTACTTGTTGATTCTTCGCATTATCGAATACTTACCGATAGGCACGGGTTTTGCGGTTAGCGATAGTCATTGGACCGGGGAAATATTAATGTCATCGAAGAATTTGATCTTAGGAGTATGCTCGATTATTGTGGCGACGGTTTTGATGACATCGATTGTCTATGGCGTTACTCTTACCTTTTCGCTAGAGTCATTAAGTGACTTTTCCCAATTGTTGACGCGAGTTCCCGAACCGTTGACTATGGTACTTTTGGGTGCTGGGTTGATTTTGCTCAGTGTGTGGAGAAGAAAGCGCCTCATCAATAAACACTAAACCAAGGGTGGGCTTGATCCCACCTAGGTTTACGATAACAAGAACGCCCATCGAGTTTATCTCGATGGGCGTTTTAATTTTTGGGTGTTCTCCCGTTAAGCGCGCTGCTGGAATAGAATCGCACCTACAAAATTTGATTCAAGTCTTCAAAGCGCTTACGTCGCTGTTATTCGAGGCGGTCTTAACAGTTATCACCTTTCCGTCGAAATTGTGGAGGGGCTACCATGCCACTTCTTCAAGCTATCGACCGCGTTTGATCGGTTGAGGCTAGGATTTGCGACACCAAAGCGCGAAGGCCGGTCTCCGTGAAACATAGTAAATCTGCCTGAAGTCGCTTTGTGAATCGAACGCGATGGGCTAAACATCTCGCCACGTCTTAATTTCTGGTCTATATTCGCTCTCATGAAACACGTGATCGATCCCGAAGGCCAAAGGCTACCGATTAAAATTGATACGACTTCGAACGGTGAGTTCGTGCCCGTGCCGCTTTCACCGGCGAATCGCGCCGGGAATCGCCTGGCGCACGAGGCTGCGAGCGTGAATGCGAAGCGTTTAGGCATGAGCCGACGCGACTTTCTGGTTTCGGCGTGCGGCGCGGCGACTACGTTGCTTGCGTTCAATGCGGCCAACGCGGCAGTGCGAAAGTTGGGCGGATTCTTCGACATCGAATCTGAGGCGGCGCTCGAACCGCAGCTCGCGCAGGCGCGGCTCGGCGGCAAGGGCGAATTTATCTTTGACGTGCAGGGACACTTCGTCGACCCGACCGGAGCCTGGGTGAAGACAGCGCCCGCCGATGCTTTCAAGTGGTCGCCCAAAGCGGGCTGCGGGCTCGCCGCCAAGCCGGGGGCGCTCAGTTATCTCAACTGTCTCGGACCCGAGGAATTTGTCAAAGACGTGTTTCTCGATAGCGACACCGACATGATGGTGCTTTCGTTCGTGCCGTCGCGCCGCGATGCCGAGCCGCTGACGATCCAAGCGGCGGATGCGGTGCGGCGGATCGTCGACCGCATGGAAGGGTCGCATCGATTGTTGATACATGGCCGGGTCAACCCGAATCAGCCGGGTGATTTGGAATCGATGGACGAGCTGAAAGAGCGCTGGAAAGTGTCGGCGTGGAAGTGCTACACGCAGTGGGGCGTTGACGGCAAGGGGTTCTTTCTGTCGGACGATATCGGCACGCGCTTTATCGAGAAGGCGCGCGCGCTCGGCGTGAAAGTAATCTGCGTGCACAAGGGTCTGCCATTCGGCAAGCAGTCCTACGAGCACAGCCAGTGCAGCGACATCGGGGTCGTGGCGAAACGCTTTCCGGATGTGAGTTTTCTGGTCTATCATTCGGGTTTTGTCACTGGCGTACCGGAGCGCGCCTACAGCGGGCGCGGCGCGAGCGACGGCATCGATACGCTCATTCGCTCGCTGGTCGAGAACGGTGTCAAACCGAACAGCAACGTTTACGCCGAGCTCGGCAGCACTTGGCGCTTTCTCATGCGCGAGCCGACGAGCGCGGCGCACGCGCTCGGCAAGCTCCTCAAGTACTGCGGCGAGAACAATGTGCTCTGGGGCACCGACTCGATCTGGTATGGATCGCCTCAAGATCAGATCCAGGCGTTTCGCACTTTCCAGATCGCGTCCCGAACTGCGCGCGATGTATGGCTATCCCGAGATCACGCCGGCGCTGCGCGCGAAGATCTTCGGTCTGAATGCGAGCTCGGGTCTATGCGATCAGCGCCGATGACGTGAAAAAGCACACTCGTGCCGATAGTATCGCTCGTGAGCGCGTCGCGTACCTCGAGCACCCCGAGCCGCACTATCAAACCTACGGACCCAAGACGCGGCGTGAATTTATGAATTTGTTGCGCTGGAATGGCGGATCGCGGGCTTAATAGATTTCTCCGGCGTTCAAAATCGTTCAAGCCATTCGAACTCACGGATCGCGTTGAAAATTCAAAGTTAAACCGAGCTCGCTTGACTGCCGGCGTAGTCTCCGCGATACCAATTGGCAGTCCGAAGGAGAATTCATAGCGATGATGATCTTGAATAACGAAGAAGTCAGCGAGTTGTTGTCGATGGAAAAGTGCTTGCGGCACCTCGAAGCTGCTTACAGAGAATTGTCCGAAGGAAGCGCCGTCAATCGGCCGCGCAGCGATCTTTATCTACCCGCGACAACCACTGGCGGGGTCTATTGTTTCAAAACTATGGAAGGCGGACTGACGCGAGAAAAGGTCGTGGCTTTGCGCCTTAACTCGGACGTCATCAAGTGGGAAGAAAAAGGCGGACGCATCATCAAAGACAAAGTGCCGGCTGCGCCGGGCAATAAATGGGTCGGTCTCGTTCTGCTATTTTCCGCCGAGAGCGGAGAGCCGCTGGCAATTTTTCCTGACGGCATCATTCAAGGTATTCGAGTCGCGGCCAGCAGCGCGCTGGCGGCGCGGTATCTCGCGCGCGAGGACGCCGCGGTTGTCGGGATACTCGGTTCCGGTTGGCAGGCGCGCGCTCACGCGAAAGCGATGTGTGCGGTCCGCCCCATCAAGAAAATACTGGTTCACAGCCCGACGAAAGCAAATCGGGAGAAGTTCGCCGCCGAAGTCGAGAAAGAACTCGGCGTTCCTGTGGACGCGGTGATCTCCGGGGAATTAGTCGCCGAGCGCGCGGACATTCTCGTGGCAGCGACCAATTCGGTATCGAGAGTCGTGCCGCCGGAATGGCTGAAACCCGGCATGCATGTGACCTGTGTGAAAATCACTGAGCTCGGCGAGGAGACACTCCGCAAAGTCGATCGCTTGGTCATTCATACGCGGAAATGGGCGCCCGACAATTACATCACCGGGTTCAACGATGAGAAGGTCGAAGCGCATGATCCGATCGATCTGTTGACCGAAGGCGCGAAGGGACCGAACGTCGCTCCGAAACAGCCTTTCTGGCTCGGCGCTCCGGAACTAAAAGACGTGATAGCGGGAAAGCTCCCCGGCCGGCAATCGGCTAAAGAGATCACCTGCTTCAATAACAATATCGGGCTCGGGATTCAGTTTGCGGCGCTCGGCAAAGCGATCTTCGATGATGCAAAAGCGAAGGGGCTAGGCAGAGAGATTCCCACCGATTGGTTTTTGGAGACGGTGCATCCTTAAAAAGAGTTTTTGGTTGGTATCTCGAGTCTAGCGTTCTCGAAAACGTAATCGCGGCGGCGCAGGTCGGGCATTTTGTCATTTCGACCGAAGGGAGAAACTCATCGAATCTTCGAAGCTCAGGCACGAATTTTGTATTCTATCGAAAATCCGCGAGATAGGCCTTCGAACTCTGTCGCCCGACCTACTTCTGCATGCCGATTTGGCGCAGGAATCCTTGATCTTCCAGTGTCTTTACGACGCTGCTGTCGAGGAAATTATCCGGGTTGGCTTTCTTGGCTTCCGCGTTTTGGCTTAGCTTGAGAGTTTCCACGATCCCTTCGCGATTGGGATAGGGCGGGCGGACCACGTAATCGACCGCGTATTGATACGTCGCTTCGATGATATCTTCGGCGGTGTCGCGTGTGTACTTTTGGATGATCTTCTTCGCCGCAGTTTTGTCCTGCATGAATCGCTGCAGGCCTTCGGAATAGCCCCGGAAAAAATTCAACGTCGTTTCGCGGTTGGTTTTCAAATAAGCGCGCCGGGTGATGACGGCGGTGTGAGGAAAATAGACGCCGGCTTTGGCCATATCGAGTAACGGTTGGGCGCCGGCGGCGCGGGCGCGGATGTGAGTCGGCGCCGACAATGGCGCGGCGACGATCAAGCGCTTGGAAAGCGCCGCGGCGAGCTCCGGCATGCCGCCGAGCTGAAGTATATTGAGATCCTTGTCGGGGTTGAAGCCATTTTTCTGCACGAGATAGCGCAGGGCGAAATCGGTCGACGAGCCGAAGCGCGTGACGCCGACGGTTTTACCTTTCAAGTCCGCGACGCTTTTGATCTCAGGCAAAGCCATCATGTAAAAGGCCGGCACGTTGGCGACGCCGCCGATGAAAACCAAGTCCGCGCCGCTCAAGACCGCATTCACGACCGGAGCGCCGCCGGAAAAAGCTATTTGCGAGTCGCCGGTCAGAACGACCCTCGTGACCTGCAGCGCCGTGGGAATGTAGATCAATTCGACTTCGAGCCCGTACTTCTGGAAAAGATTTTGCTCGGTCGCATACCAAAGCGGCGCATTGATCCCGCTGATGGCGGGATAGACGACGTGCAACTTGGCTCGAGTCTGCGCCCAGGCCGACAGTCGGCTGTCAGGAACAGTATCAGTGCCGCGGTTACGATCGATGTCTTCATGGTTCGCGCACCATAGAAAGGCGGAGATATCCTGTCAAGAACTGCTGAGGAGGCAGGTAAAGGCGAAATGGCAGGTTCCTATCGGATGAAGTGAGCACTTTCGAATTATGTGCGATGAGCACGGAGCTCTGCGTAGATTAAGCGTGTTTACACGGCAAAAGATATGCGTTTGGATCGGCGCATCCGTCGGTCTCGTGTGACGAGAGGTAACCGGTGGACGATGCTTGTGGCGGCGATAATTTCATCGGCAGGGTCGCTGTCGAAGTCCAACGTGTTGATGGCACGGCAAATATCCAGCGTAAGCGGCCAGGTTTGGATTCTGGACAATGTTCGCGCCAACTCCGAATCATCGAGGTCGAGTTCAATGCGGCCCAACTCAGAGAGCTTCGCAATTTCCCAAAGTACGATCCCCGAAATACTCCAGGTATCGTTCGATAATAACGTGCTCTCGCGGGGCGTCAAATCATCGCTGAGGGCATAGAGTAGAATATGAGTGTCAAGATTCAGCATCCCACTTGACACCGGTCGAAAGAATATTCCCTTTGATTTTCAGCTTGCCTTTGAAGCTTCCGATCATTTTTGCGTTGTCCGTATGGACTGGGACGAGCTTGGCAACAGGCTTGCCATGTTTGGTGATAATGATTCCGTCCGGACCCACTCGGTCGAGCAGCGCCAAGCATTGTTCTTTAAATTTAGTTGCTGGGACTGTTTTCATGAAAAAACTATATTACGGGTGCAGCAGCTTTTCCAGTTAGAAAAAATGGACATAATAGCCGGATAGGAGTCAAGGACATTCAGAGGCTTTGCCGTCGAACGCCACGACCTTGCGGTGGGGCAGCGCCAAAGCTAATCCAAGCGCCATCGAAGACGTCAGTCCGAGATTCTGCAAATGGTAATTGCCATAGTGTGGCCTGAGCGCTTGCCACTCGTGGCGTACGGCGCCCAGATTCGTGACCACCAGTTCTTCGCCGAAGTGCGGCACGATCGAGCGCCGCCAAGTCGGCCTGCCCGGCCGTCGTCGTTGTGCTGACGACCTTAGCAAAACCACAGCCGCGCGCGACCGCTGGCGGAATTTGCAGAGGCGTTCACGCGCGCCCTGAAGGCTAACGATCTCTAGTTCATCCTGGCAAAAGTGGAACCGGGCGCGGGTGATGTACCGGCGGCGGCCTTGGACTCACAGGAAAACAAATATCTGTTCGTCCGCTACATCGAAAAAAGCGAGAATGTGAAGATCCTCACCTCGACATTGTCGCGGGCCAGCGAACCTCGTCCCAAGTGAAATCAAATGGATTTGCCCGCTGTAGGCGGGTAAATCCATCAAGAAGTCACGCTTGATTACGCGAAGTAGTTGCCTGCCTCCGACGGATCTCTTCCTGCTCGCGCTCGGAATACCAATCATCGGCCCATTGCTGCAATTCCTCTTTTTTGTCGCCGTATCTTTTTTGAACGACGCCTAAAAACTTTTCGTAGTCGCCCTCGCACTCGAGAAGATCATCGTCCGTTAGCTGCTCCCCACTTCTTCTTGAGCTCGCCTTTGAACTGGTGCCAACTACCTTTGAATTTATTTGCGTCCATGCTGGCCTCCTTAATGCCAAGGTCCTGACTATCTAACCGGCTGCTAGTCGTGAAGGAGCTGCAGAAGTAGTGCCAGTTTAGAGTACGGCGCGTAGTTGCGCCCAAAGCCCCTATAAGCACGACAAAATCACAGCGTGATCTCAGCCGTATTGGGATCGGGAAAAGCAGGGCGTCGCTTCGGTCTGTCGTTATTTTGCGACAATTTTGCAGGAATAACGCCGCCAAGAATGTTGAACCGGTTAGTAGATACCGAGGCTTAGGCCGGCCGCCAGCGTGGCGCCGATCTCTTCGCAGCGGCCTAGATCGAATTCACCGATCTGTTTGGGCGCGAGGATCGCTTCCGGCGTCTGCGCGTGGGTGCAGACAATGATCGGATCGGCCATCGCCTTGAGCCGCCAGCCGGTGGCGATTCTTTGGATCTGGCGCGCGGCGTTTTCGCCGTCGCTGCCGGCGCAAATCAGCATCGCGTAGGGACGGCCAACGATGCGGTCGAGGACCGGATAGTAAGTTCGGTCGAAGAAGTCTTTCATCATGCCGGACATCATCGCGAGATTTTCCGGTGTGGCGAAGATATAGCCGTCGGATTCGATGAGCTCGTCGGGCCCGGCTTCGGCGGCATGAATGAACTTAATATCCACGTCCGGCTCGCTCTCAGCGCCCCTGACGGCGGCTTGCGCCATTTGGTATGTGCCGCCTGTTTTAGAGTGAAAGACGATCAGGAGTTTCTTCATCGAAGTTTGATGGGATAGTTTTTCTTGGAGTTGTTAAGATTAAGAAAGATCTCTCACTTCGTTCGAGATGACAGATGCGGGAAACGAGAGCGCGCAGAGTTTTTCTTTTTCACATTGTCCTCTCCGCGTCCTCAGCGTCTCCGCTGTGAAACACCCGAAAGGCTTTCAACCAAATCATCGATGAAGCCTTCGTCGTCCAACTCTTTTAGCCAATGGATGTCCCAAAGCGTTAGCGGGTTTTCTACCGCGGCGCCGTATTCATGAGCGGCGATCTCATGGGTGTTCATGATTGCCTCAACTGTGGGGTAGGGTTTGACTTGGAGCATTTCGGCGATGGAGTCGACCTGGCGACGTAGCTCGCCGGCATCGGATATTTTCATCAAGCGCATAGGCTCTCCCGCAACAATCGCCATCGCTTGGTCTCTGCGATGCACCAGCAATACAAAAGCGTGGACAACCGCTTTCAGATAATCTTTCATGAGCGCGGGATTTTGGTGAGCGAAGCTGGACAAACAGGCTTGGGCGAAATTGCTGATGATCTCAGCCTCCGGCACCGGAAACGTTTTCAATCCCGCCACGAGAGCGTCCGGCAGATAAAGCGGCGAGAGGAAGCACGCCGCGCACTCGCCGGCGATTATTTTTTTCCACTGTTGCCAGCGGCCGACGTCTTTATCTTTGACGATCATCGTTCCAACGTCTTTTTCGAGTCCCATCTTTCGTAACCACAGCGTGATCGTGTGCGGTCGTCCCAAATCGCGCACTGCCATCGTCTTGCCGCGAAGTTCGTCGACGGAATCGAAACTTTGCGGCACGACGAGTTTCAGCCCGCGGTGAATCTGCGGCGCGCAGAAAAAAGTGATTTTCTTTCCTTTGGCCGCCTCGGTGTATAGATATTCGACATGTTCGATGATGACATCGCAGGAATTATCGAACAACGCGCCTTCGAATTCCTGCTGCGGCTCGATGTGCACGACATCGACGTTCACGGCGTAATGACGCTCGGCCATCGCTTTGATGCAGTAAATGACCGGTGTGCGATCGTTGTCGCGATAGGCAAGCCTGACGGTGCGCACTGGCTGCTCCAAAGTGAAATTAGAACGGGCCCGTCGGCAGCGCCGGCCACTGCGACAGCAACTTGCCGTAACCCGTGATTTGATAATTCAATCCGAGCTTGGAGAGAATGACCCAGAGCATGGCCGGATTGCTGGCGATGATTGGGAGATTTAGCTGGGCTTCCATCTTTTCCAAGATGGGTAGGGGATCGAGCAGCGCGCCCTGAAAATAGATCGCGTCGACGTCGGGATATTCCGCCAACGCGCGGTGCGTCATCTCTTCAACGTCATCCGCGCTGAGCTTCAAAGCGTCGGTGTGGACGCGCAGAATCTGTGGCGGGTAGAATGATGCGATGCCAAATCCGTCAAGATAATCGCGGTAAAGTTTCTTCAGCTCGTCATCCACCGGGGTCATCAGGAGAATGCGTTTGGCCGCGAAGGCTTTGAGCGCGGCAACCGACGATCTGAGCGCCAGCGATATCGGAACTTTCAATCCGCCAGAAACCCGCTCCCACATGCCGGGATTGAGCGCCTCTTTCGGCGCGCCGCTGATGATCACCCCGTCCCAATCACGCTCGGCGATGAGTTCCTGCACCTGGCCGATCAGCGCGTCGACTTTGCCACGAGCGTCGTAGAGCGAAGTTTTCACACCGGCTTCCTGGACGAAGGTGAATTCGAGGTCTTTGGGAATAAACCTTCGAAAGCTATCATGGTGCGGACTCGACGGCGCGCTCGAGCCGATAAAGCCAATTTTTACTGGCATGGAATCTCCTGTTTTCGACCGAGGGGCGGTTCTAACGATTTACTTCGGCGGCGTCTCCGAGGCGAGGGCGCCGCGGATGCCCCAGTCGCTCTTTTCCACGTCGTGAAAGAGCACGTTGAGGGATTCAGGCTTGATGCTCATGACTTCTTCGAAGTCTTTAGAAATGCGCCTGACCATTTCGCTTTTCTGTTCTTTGCTTCTTCCGGCATACATGTAGATATGAACGACTGGCATGGCAACCTCCCGCGATTTGAAAGATGTCTTCAGCAATATGAAAGACGGCATGGAAAGGCAACAGTTAAACGTGTCCGCTTGACAGCGGGCGGCGGTTAGTATGAATATGCAGTTGAATATCGCAGGAGACGCGAACATGGAAAAAATCGTTGCCATTTGGCTGGGCTTAGCAGTATCGGAACAAACTTCCTTCCTAATCAAATCCGGAATTTTTCTATCCGTTTGTGGCGCGACCTTGTTTGTCGCGTTGGCGGCGAGTTATCCTGCGGTCCATGACACGCTGCACAATGTTCGCCACGCGTTAGCCGTAGTTCCTTGTCACTAAAACTGTGCGCTCTTTTTGCCTTCTTCTTCGTTTCCTTTCTGCCCGGCGTGACGGTTTGGGCTGAAGATCTCACTATTTATTTTAAGACAACGCCAAGGATCGAGCTGCTTCGCCCGTATGCCGATCCAGCGAATATGTCGTTGTTGATCACCGGCGCCGATGGCAGGCCGGTGAAACAGGGCGTGGTGGATATTCGCCTTGACGCCCCTGAGCCGGGAAGATTTTTCTCGACCGATTTTCCGTTCGTCGAAGGGACGCGGCTGAGTGAAATGCGTATGGAATTGCGCCAGGGCCGGGCCAATTGGAAATTTCTTTTTCCGATCCGCGGCGAGTATCGCTTGACGGTCGTCGCCACGACAGCGGACGGTGGGAAGGCGAGCAAAGATTTCAAATTCTACGTGCGCGAGAATCAAAAAAAGTGGTTTGCTCTGACGGGATTTTCCGTTGGCCTGTTTTTACTGGGCTTGATGGCGGGAAGAGTTTTTACCGGAGCGAGGAGCGCGATGATTGCTCTATTCGCCGCGGCGCTGTTGGTTGAGTCGAGTCGAGCCGCGGAACCGCCGCGCGTTGAGAGACGGAGAATGCCGGTCTAGAGATCGGTGCCGCTACGGTGGGGACGCCTACGGCCGTCCGCTGGTTTTTGAAAAATGCCGAGATCGCCGGCACGTCGAACACTCTGCTCACGCTAACGATTACTCACCTGGAAAAGGAAAAGATCGCGTTCGAGGTGGAGAGAATACCGGTCGACAAGGAGTTCTCGATGAAGTTTCAATTTACCGACGGCGCGGAATATCGCGTTGTCGCGCTTGCCGAGGTCCCCGGTAAGCCGCCGCTTCGAAGTGAGAAAGTCATAGGTGTAACCGCCATCGAGCCGCCGGCGAAAGCCTCTGTGCCGGCACTCGCGTATTTCGTCGGCCTGATTGCGCTAGGATTGTGTACCGGGAGATGGACCAAAAGGCGCGCCCTCGTTCCTTAATTCAAGCTTTTGTCACAGCATTCAGCCGCGTCCAAACAAAAGGGGCGTCCGTCTGGCGCGACGGACGCCCCTTTTGGAAATTCGTAAAAACCGAAGACTAATTTTCCGACACGTCGATCAGCACGCCGTCGGGATCAGACGTGTGATACTGGCCGAAGCAGCAGGTCGCGAGGAGTTTTTGCCGGACCTCACGTTCCGGGTTTTTCTCGGGACGGTCTTCGGGCGCCGGATTGGCGCTCTTGAATTTTTCCAGGTCGGCTTTGAATGCGGTCAAACTTTCGACCTTGAAGCCGATATGGTCCAACGCGGGTCGCTCGATGCCGGAGCCGGCGAAGTCGGAAATCTTCCAGGGCATTACCGCCAGCGTGACTTTGCCGTCGGAGAGATAGTGATTGGGATCTCCGGCCGGTTTTTCCAGCTCGGTCAACTCGAAAACGTCGCGATAGAACTCGCCGCATTCTTCCGGCTCGACGCAGCGCAGGCCGAAGTGGCCGATGCGGCGTTTGCGCTCCTCGACCTTATCGGTGTAGAGATCGCGCCGGTTTTCCATGTTCGCCTGGGACAGATCGAAAACGTTGCCCATCGGATCGTGCATGCTGATGCCGGCGAAGGGGCGATTGCTCGGCCGATGGAGCACTTGGATTTTGGGATATTTTTCTTTGAGACGGGAAAACACGACCTCGACGTCCTGCACTTCGAAGCCGAAGTGATCGAAACCCGCCTGGCGGCCCGGCGCGCGCGGGTTGAGATTCAATCCGATGTAACCGTCGCCGACGACCACCGCGGCACCTGCGCGCTGCAAACTCGAACGGCGCATGCCGAATACGTCCCGATAAAAATCGCCTTCGTTATTCGCGTTGCTGGTCACGATCGCCATATGGCGCATTTGTGCAAACATGGTCGTCCTCCCTTAAGATATCGAGATAACCACAAAGTAGTTGAATGTGGCGCCAGTTGTCAATGGAATGGTTTCCCTCAGACGTTGACGACGACCACGCCCTTGGGCTCGAGATAATAATCCAGAGCTTCGGGGCCGTGCTCGCGGCCGACGCCGCTCGATTTGACGCCGCCGAAAGGCAGCTCGTCATAGCCGTAATGAAGCGAGTTGACCCACACGTTGCCGGCCTGGAGCTTGTCGATCGCTTTGTTGGCGTGCAACAAATTGCGCGTCCATATCGACGAGCCGAGGCCGAACTCGGATGAGTTGGCTTTCTCCAACGCTTCGTCCAGCGTCTTGAAAGTATAGACCGGCAGCGCGGGACCGAAGACTTCTTCCTTGGTCATGCGCGCGTCGTCGGGCACGTTCGTCATCAGCGTCGGCAGATAGAAGAAACCTTTGTCGAAGTCGCCGCCCTTGGGCCGCTCGCCGCCGAAGAGCAACTTGGCGCCGCGCGCTTTGGCGTCTTCGACTTGCTCTTCGACTTCCTGGCGCTGGGAGCCGATGTGGATCGGACCCATGCGAGTTTCTTTGCTCATGCCGTTGCCGACCGTTTTCTTTTTGAGAATTTCCACCAAGCCGCCGACGAAGTTATCGGCGATCGATTCCTGCAAGAATAAACGCTTCACGCCCAGGCACATCTGGCCGCAATTAAAATAGCGGCCGACGTCGGCCATCTTCACGGCGAGATCGAGGTTGGCATCTTCCATCACGATCATCGGATCGCTGCCGCCCAATTCCAAAGTGACGCGCTTGATCTCGCGGCCGGCCACTTCCATGACGTGGCGGCCCACCGGCGTCGAGCCGGTGAAAGCGATGCGGCGGATGCGCGGGTTACGCAAGAGCTCTTCGCCGACGCTGCCGCCGGGCCCCGTGACGATATTGACGGTGCCTTTCGGCAAAGGCTTTTGCGCTTTGCCTTCGCCGAAGGTCGCCTGCGCGATCAGCTCGATAACTTTGATCGTTGCCAGCGGCGTCGTGCTCGCCGGCTTAACGATGATCGTGTTGCCGGCGGCGAGTGCGGGACCGAGCTTGGTGCCCATCAACGTTAACGGAAAATTCCACGGCACGATGCCACCGCACACACCGATCGGTTGGCGCACGACCATGCCGTAGGCGCCTTTCTGCGGTAGCGGCACGTGAGAGCCGCGGACTTTAGATGCAAGGCCCGCATAGAATTCCAAACCGTGCACCAGATGATGAATCTCCAAGCCGGCTTCGAATAGCGTCTTACCTTGCTCTTGCGTTAAGAGTTGGGAGATCTCACCGGCGTTTTTTTTGATTAACTCGCCCGCGTTCATCAGCGCATTGCCGCGATCTTCAGGCGAGACATCGGACCAAACTTTGAAAGCTTCTTCGGCGGCCTGAATCGCCTGTTGCACGTCCTTGTCATTGCCCTGCGGCACGGTGTCGACGGTCGCGCCCGTGGCAGGATTGCGCACTTCGGTCGTGTTCTTGGTTACCGAATCGACGGACTCGCCGCCGATAAACATCTTAGCCATTGGATAACCTCCATTGAATTAAAAAAGTTCCAAACGTTCAAATCGTTCAAGCCGTTCCAATCGTAAACTGGGATCGGAACGCTGAAGTGGGGATAGGGAACGATTACTTTCCCTTGAACTGAGCGGTGCGTTTTTCGAGATACGCTTTTACGCCTTCCTGACCATCTTCGCTGGCGAATGTCTGAGCGAGAAGCTCGCGCTCGAAGGCCAAGCCATCGGGTAATGACAGTTCGAGGCCGGTTTGGATGGCGCGCTTTACTTTGCCGACAGCGAGGCTGCTCTTGTTCGGCACACTAAACTGGCGCGCGTAGTCCATTACTTCTTGCATGAAGTTTTCTTTTTCGTAAATGTAATGAACCAAACCTATTTCGAGGGCTTCTTCAAACGCGATCGTTTTGCCGGTGGCGCAGAGTTCCAGCGCGCGGGCTTTGCCGACCAGGCGCGGCAAGCGCTGCGTGCCGCCCATACCCGGCATGACGCCGAGATTGATCTCGGCGAGCCCGACCTTGCCGCCTTCTTTTTTGGCGATGCGGATATCGCAGGCCATGGCGATCTCAAGACCGCCGCCGACGGCGTGGCCGTTGATCGCGGCGATGACGATCTTCGGCGTGTTTTCCAGTCGCATGAGGACTTCGTGGCCGTGCAGCGCGAAATTATTCTTGAAACCGAGCGACTGCTTCGACAGCATGTTGATGTCGGCGCCGGCGGAAAAAAACTTTTCTACCTTGCCCGTAATGACGATCGCGTGCACGTTATCGTCAAAGCGAGCGTCCAAAATCGCCGCATCCAATTCCTTCAATAACTCGGTCGTGTAACTATTTACCGGCGGCCGATTGATTTCCAGCACCGCGATGCCGTTATCGACGCGACATTCGATCATTTTCCCGTCTGCCATGATCGTTCCTCCTGATTAAGAATCAATCATTTCAATTAACCGGCATCCCATCGCAAGTCAAGGCCGGCGCGCTTAGTTTTACTCTTGCCGCTCCTCGAAAATCACTGAATTAGCAGTCCGTTAACACTTAAAGCATAAAACATCGCTGTACATTTACGCGCACAGTTGGAAACACCCCAGAACTGTGGCATGAAGTAGCAAATTTCAACTGTGCGAGGAGGCAACATGAAGGTTAGACCGAAGCGGAAACCGATCCAATGGCCCGACGGCGCGCGCATCGCGATCACGCCCTGCGTCGCCTTCGAGACCTGGCCGGAAGATCTCGGCGGGCCAAACACCCTGCAGCAAGAAAATCGGCGCAGCTTCCCGAGAAACGCCGTCACGAAAAGAAACCTGGCGATTATCACCGATCGTGAGTTCGGCGAGCGTGTCGGTATTTACCGGATGCTCGAAATATTCGAGACGGAGAAAATCCAAACCAGCTTTTTTCCCACCGGCATCACAGTGCAAAACTATCCGGAGATTTTCCAAGAAATCGCCGAGCAGGGACATGAAGTCGGCACGGAAACCTGGATCCACGACTATAGCTACATGAAAAAGCGCGACAAGGAGAAAAAAGATCTGCAGAAAACCGTCGACGCGGTCAAAAAGGTCGTGGGGAAAGCGCCGGTCGGCTATCTTTCCACGGGAGTAGCGCCGAGCGCGTCGACGCCGGAAATTATCTTGGAGCTGGGCTACACTTACTGGATGGACCCGCAGCACCAGGAAACGCCCTACACGCTCAAGATCAAGAAACAGGAATTGACGGTGCTATCCTATTTTCAGGATCTGAACGATTACTCGAGTTATCAGCGCGCCGGCAGAACGCCGCGTGATTTGTTGCAGATGTGGAAAGATTGCTTCGATTGTCTGTACGAAGAGGGCGCAACCGATCCTAAGTTTATGATGTGGGGCAATCATCCTTTCGTCGGCGGGCGGCCGTTTCGCGCGCTGTTGCTGCGGGAATTTATCCGCTACGCGAAAAGCCACGGCAAGGTCTGGTTCGCGCCCGCCGGAGAAATTGCCAAATGGTATCGCGACAATTATCGCGACGCGCAAGTCGAGGAATGGCCGAACTTCGCGCACGCAGGCCGGCAAGGAAAAATCACGGATCTTGCCAAGCTGTAAATCGAACATGGACGACTGGCGGATGAAGGACGATCGGCTTGGCCAAGAATAAATCGCACGAAGACGAGATCAAAGCTGGGCTTGCGGCGCTGCGAAATTTTGGTGTAGCCGTCGACGCGCCCGCGCCGGATCTCGTGCCGCAACTGAAAACGCAATTTGGAAAAGGCCGCGAAACCGATCTGGCTGCGATCTTCTCCCTCGGCAAAATCTTTGATCCGGCCGCGGTCGAAGCGCTCGGCGAGATCGATCGGCAAACCACCGACAAGGATCTCAAGAAGGAGATCAAACGATCCCGTTTCAAGTTAGCGCAGAAGGGCTTGGTTGCGCCGCAAGAAAAAGCGCCGGATACGAAACCAGCGGCGATTTTCGAACGGGTCTCCGATGTGGAAGCCTCTATGTCCGCGGTCGACGGTGGTGGCGGACGCTTGATCTGGATCACCAAGCCGCAACCGAACCACGGCTTGCAAGTCATTCAAGCGATGTTGCACGACCGTGAAGGACTGCTCCGCTTCGGCGGGATGCATGTGCGGCGCAAAGAACTGCGCAAGATGGCCGACGAGATCAAGCAACAACATGGCATCAGCATGATCTCGATCCCATGGGAATTCGCCGACCAAATAGTTTATGAGGGCTACGAGCGCGCCAAGGCGCGCGGCCAAAGCGGCTTGGAAAATTTTCACGAGGTTCGTTCGATCATCGCAACAGGTAAACCTAAGGAACAAGCCCATCCAATTTACCGGAGATTGGACGTCGACCAGGCGCGGGAAGGCGCCTGGCGCGAGTTATCGCGGCGGCTTTTGGACGAGCCGGAGCTGCGCTACTGGATTTTGACGGACGATTGGCTGCAGGCGATTCTGCCACAACTTGAAGAGGCCCAGACCAGCCGCTTGGTGTTGAACCCGCTCCAAAAGGAAGAGCGCTTCAACGCCATCGTGCGCGAAGCCGTGAAGACGCTTTGCTCCGGCGAAAACGGCCAGGCGTTCAAACGGCGCATGGAAGATATGGCGCTGTATTTCTTAGAGACCAACCGAGCCGATGCGGCGAGACTCGCTCTTGCCGTGGCTTTGCAGGTCGGCGAAGCTGATCCGGGGCTGCTTGACATATCCTTTCTCACCGGCCTCGTGCAAAAGAGTTTTGCTTTCTTCATGTCGCAGGAAAAGGCAAAGCGGGAAGAAGAACAATCCTCGCTGATCATCAAGCCGTAGCCGCTGCTGGGTTTTATTTCCACTAACTCTAATCGCCGTAAACTTGCAAAGTCGACGGTCACTCTTTACAGTCAGAAGCTACGTCCTTACGCAATTTCCGATGCCGCCGCCAAAGCCATTTTCGATCGTATTCAGGAGATCTATGGACACGTCGACAGTCGTCATGATGACGGCGGCGCTGATCACGCTCGCCGTCGTGTATGTCAAATCACCGGAGGCTGCCGGAAAGGGACTCAATGCGACGGGATCGTTGATTCTCGAAATCACTCCACGGATGATCGCCGCGTTTCTGCTGGCAGGACTGGTCCAGGCGATCGTGCCCCAAGAAGTGATTGTCCGATGGATGGGGCATGGCACGGGATTCAAAGGCATTTTAATCGGTATGACTTTGGGCGGCATCACGCCCGGCGGCCCGATGACCCATTTCCCGGTCATCGCGACGTTTTATAAAATGGGCGTGGGGATCGGGCCGCTGGTTGCTTACTTGACGGCGTGGTCGCTCTTTGGCTTGCAGCGGATTATAATGTGGGAAATTCCATTTCTGGGTGCTAAGGTGGTCGCAATCCGATTCGCCGTGAGTTTTCTCTTCCCGCTTCTCGCCGGTTGGCTCTGCGAGTTGGTTTGGGATAAACTTCAGGCCTAAAGTCCAATTCGATATGAATCGAAGAGAGTTTTTGCGCGTCGCTGCCGGAGCCGGTCTGGTCGCGCCGTCGCTTTTGGCACCCTCCGGCTGCGCGCCCGGTCTTACTTCCACGGATCTGAGCACCGGACTATCGTTCTGTCCCGTGGCCGGGGATGTGACCGATACGAGCGCTTTGGTTTGGCTTCGTGCCGAACCGGGCAGTCGAGTGGCGCTTCAGTACGGGACGCAGCCAAGCCTCACCGAATATTCTTCAGCGAACGTCGTGACCGTCGATAGCGAGTCGGATCACACGGCGAAGATCTCGCTTGATCAATTGCAGCCGGGGACGCGTTATTATTACCGAGCCGAGGTTGCTCGCCGAATGCCGGGAACCATTGGAAGCTTTGTCACCGCCCCGCGCGCGGATGACGACGCAAAAGTGACTTTTTGCTTCAGCGCCGACACCCGGGAAAGCTACAAGCCGTTTACGGTCATGAACGCCGTGCGCGCGCAACGACCGGATTTCTTCATGCATTTGGGCGACACAATTTACGCCGATCGCAACGGTACCGCGCACACATTGAACGAATTTTGGGCGAAATACCGGGTTAACCGCGACGATGCCTGGAGCGCGGCTTGTTTTCGCGAAACCAGTCTTTACGTCGTTTGGGACGACCACGAAGTGGCGGACGACTATTTGCCGAGCAATCCGCTGGCGCCGATCGGGCGCCAGGCTTTTTTGGACTATTGGCCGGTCCGTTGTCCTGCGAGCGAGCCGCAGCGAATTTATCGCTCTTTTCGATGGGGGCGAGCGGTGGAGCTTTTCATTCTCGACGCACGCCAGTACCGCGACCTGAAAAAACGCACGATGCTCGGCGAGAAGCAAAAGCAATGGCTCTTTGACGGACTCGCGCGCTCGTCGGCAACTTTCAAATTTATCGTGACCAGCGTGCCCATGGCAGGCGGGGGAAGTGACCGATGGGATGGTTACCCGAGGGAGCGAGCGGAACTTTTGCACTACATCAACGAGAAAAGAATCAGCGGCGTGTATTTTCTAAGCGGCGACATGCACTACGCGGCGATCACGAGAATTCCCAAGAGCGGCGGGCTCAAAGATATCACGGCGGGGCCTCTGGCGGCGCCGCTCAACCGGATCACCAACGGCACCGCGGGGCGTTTCGAATATTTTTTGGCGGAAAACTTCAACTTCGCAAAAATCACCGTCGATCCCAAAACGGATCCGCATAACGCGCTGCTGGAATTCATCGACCAGGACAACTATGTCTTTCATCGAGCCAAGCTTCACGCCGGCGGATTCGTTTGAAATTGGCGTGATGGAGATTGAGATGCCGCTCACTTTACCTTGCGGCGGAAGTTGAGCGCTTCGGGATTGAGCGCGCGGGTCAGTTTGCCTGCCATGTAATCGACAATGTTGGTCACCGCGTTCTCGGCGAAGCCTTCGAAACCGGAATCGGTCGGCCAACCCAGGTGCGGCGTGAGCACCACATTTTCCAACTCTAGCAGCGGGTGATTTTTCGCCAGTGGTTCTTCGACGAAAACATCCAGAGCGGCGCCGGCGATCGCGTTTTCCTTTAAAATTTTCACCAGCGCCATTTCATCGACGATGGCGCCGCGCGCCGTGTTGATCAAGTAGGCGGATTTTTTCATCAGGCGCAGGCGCGCTTCGTTCAAAAGATTTTTGCTTTCCTCCGAGAGCTTGAGATGCACCGAGACGACATCCGCGCTTTTGAGCACGTCCTCCAGAGGCATGAAGGTCGCATCGGATTTGGCCGCCCGCTCGGTGGTCAGTGTCGGACCCCAGGCAATGACGTTCATGCCGAAGGCGCGGCCGATGGCAGCGACTTCGGTGCCGATTTTTCCTAAGCCTAGAATTCCCAGGGTCTTGCCTTTGAGCACATAGCCAAGCACGAGCGGCCAGTCGCCGCGGCGCATGGCGCGGTCGCTCTGAGGAATGCGCCGCATGACGGCGAGCATCAAACCGAAGGCTAGTTCCGTCGTGCTGTTGCCACCCGGCGCCAGACTGACGACGATGCCTTGGCGCGTCGCCGCGTCCATATCGACGTGATAGACGTGGTTGCCCGTTTGCGAAATATATTCGAGGTCAGGCAGGGCCCGGAGCAAAGCCGCGGTGAATTTGGTGCGTTCACGGATCGGGATGATCGCTTGCGAGCCGCGCAGCGCGTCGGCTACCGCCGCATCCGATGGCAGCCTCTCGGTGAAAATTTGCACTTCCGCATCCCGGCGCAATCGCTTGATCGCAGCGGTTGCTTCAAAGGCGCGCTGATAATCGTCGAGAACAGTAACTTTCATTTAATGACCGCGATGCCGGCGATCTCGATCAGATAATCGGGATGAGCGAGGCCGGTGATGATCACGAGGGTGCTCGTCGCCGGATCCTTTTTGTACAGGCCGCGGCGCACTTCGTTGTAACCTTCGCGATATTTTCTGTCGACGATGTACGTCGTCGTCATCACCAGATCATCGATCGTGCCGCCGGCGGCTTTGAGAACCGCTTTGAGGTTGGCAAAAACCTGTTCGGTTTGCGCCTTGATATCGTCCTTCCCGACGACATTGCCGTCTTTATCCGAAGCGGTCTGCCCGGCGATGAAAAGCAGCTTGCCGCCCTGATTGAGAATGCCTTGGCTGTAACGCGGCCGCGGATCATTCAAGGTTTTCGGTTGAATAGTTTTACGTGCCATGGTTGCCTCCTGTGGGTTGATGCAGATTGGAGTAATGGAGTAGTGGAATGATGGAGCGTTGGGTTCCCGACCCATTACTCCAATACTCCATTACTCCACCACTCCAACGCGGTTTATTTGACCGGATACCGTTTCGCCATCTCGGTGAAGAAACCTTCTTTCTCAAGTTCCTGCAAAAAACTCAAGTCGACGAACTGTTCGGGCTTGAAATTCTTAGCCTGCGGCAAGGTCGGCGTCAACACGTCGAGCATGAACTGGATTCCCTTCAAAGTCGGATAGGGCTTTTTTGGAATCGATTTAATGTAGCCGTTATAAGAATCCTCGAGCACCGCCGGGTCATTCGACCGCATATATTTAGAGAAGACGCGTTGAGCGTCTTTTTTATTCGCAGTAGATAAAATAGATCGCTTCAACGAAACCCTTGAGCGCGGACTTTACCGTATCGCGGTTGCTAGCGATGTAAGCACGCGACGTGGCAAAGCCGTTGCCCTGCACTTCGACGCCGAGATCGCCGATCTGCACCAGCTCCTGCAAGCCGGCTTTGCGCGCCAGCGGCGCCGCCGAAGTGGCGACGTAGGTGGCGTCGAGCACTCCGGAATTCACGGCGGCGATGCGCTCGGTGTCGAGGCCGGCGGGAATCAGCGTGAACTCTTTCAAGTCGGCGTTCAAATGCCTGGCGAGGATGATCGACGCATAATGCGTCGCGGAGTTGAAACCGGTGATGCCCAGGCGCTTGCCGCGTAGTTGCTCCATTTGGGTGATGCCGCTGCGGGTGAAGATGATCAGATCATATTTGGTCTCCACCGCGGCGACGAGCACGACGTTGTGCCCCTGGATCGTCGCCTGAACCACCGTGCCGATATTGACGATCGGCGGATCGCCGCTCACCAGCGCCTGCGTCGCAACCTGTCCGCCGCGAAAAAGGATCGGCTCGACTTCCAACCCGTACTTGTTGAAAAGTCCCATCTCTTTGGCGACCCAAACATTGCTTTGCCGAAAGCTGAGCGACGGGTAACCGATCTTGATCCTCTTGAGCGTTTGGGCGTGAGTCGTGGGCGCGGCGGCCAAGTGGAATAGGACTGATAGGACGAATAAGACAGATACTCGTTTCATGCGATTGTCTGCTAGAGGATTGGCGTGTTGAGTGATGGAGTGTTGACGGCCCTCAGAAACCCATTACTCCAGCACTCCATTACTCCTGCTTCTCCTACTTCGTCGGATATCGCTTGGCCATCTCGTTGAAGAAGCCTTCTTTTTCCAATTCTTGCAGGAAGCTCAGATCGACGAACTGTTCCGGCTTGGCGTTTTTCGCTTGCGGCAACTGCGGCGCAAGCAAATCCAACATATACTGGATTCCCTTGAGCGTCGGATAGGGTTTTTTGGGAATCCATTGGATATAGCCGTTGTAAGAGTCTTCGAGCATCTCTTGATCGTTGGTGCGCATATATTTGGCGAAGACCTTCTGCGCTTCTTTCTTGTTGGCGTAAACGTAATAAATCGCTTCGACGAACCCTTTGAGCGCGTTCTTCACCGTGTCACGGTTGCTGGCGATGTAGGAGCGCGACGTGGCAAATCCATTGCCTTGCACTTCGACCCCCAAATCCGCAACGCGGAACAGCTCCGCAAAACCCTGCTTACGCGCCGGCGCGGCGGCGGAAGAGGTGAAGAACGTCGCATCGATCCTGCCTGCCATCATCGCCCCGAGCCGCTCCGCGTCCGGGCCGGTGGGCACCAGGGCTACGTCCTTGTTCACCTCCATGTTGAGGTGCTGGAAAAGAATATTGGCAGCGTTGTGAGTCGCCGAGCCGTAACCGCTGATGCCGAACTTTTTGCCCTTGAGGTCTTCAAGCTTGTTGATGCCTTTGCGGGCGAAAACAATCTGGTCGTACTTCGTTTCTACGGCGGCGACCAGAACCAGGTTGTAGCCCTGTAGACTGGCTTGCACTACGGTGCCGATGTTAACGATCGGCGGATCGCCGGCTACCAACGCCTGCGTGGCCATTTGGCCGCCGCGCAGAAAAATCGGCTCTACTTCGAGGCCATATTTGTTGAACAATCCCACTTCTTTCGCGACCCAGACGTTGGACTGACGAAAGCTCAGGGACGGATAGCCGATACGTATTTTCTTCAATGTCTGGGCGTCGGCTTGGCTGGCACCGACACTTGTCATGACGGTTAATACCACCAGGATGCGAAGAACGGATTTCATGCGTAAGACCTCTCAGTTAATTTATTGACTGCCCCGAATTATTTTCCCAGCTGCTTCAGCGCTTCTTCGATGTACGAGTTGTCGACGTAGTCGCTCGACGGCGGGATTTTTTTGCCTTGGTAAGTTCCTTCCTTGGCTCTTAGCTCCATGGTCTTGTCGAAAGAAGCTTTACTGACCAAGCCGTCTCGCGGAAAAGGCTGAAAGTCCTGCACGAGATATTTATAATCCTCCTCGGCGCTTTCGCGACTCGTTTTTAACGCCCTCATGTGAATGGCCAGGGCTTCCTCTTTGTTCTTGGGCTCATAGAGCCAGCGCGTCGCTTCGATCATCGATTTCAAATAGCGCACGACTTCGGCGCGATTCGATTTCAGATAATTCATGTGAGCGAAGTCGGCGGTGAACAAAATCGGCCCGAGGTATTCATGGAAGTTGGCGAGCTTGCGGAAGCCTTCTCTGCCCGCCCGGAAGCTGAATGGCGGACCCATGAAAGAGGCTTGCACCGAGCCGCCCTTGAGCGCGGCATACCGCTCCGGCGAAGTGCCGACGACCAAGAGTTTGTAGTCGCTATCTTTGAGCTTGTAGGCTTTTTCCAAAACCTCGTGGACCATCAAAGTCGTGCCGCCGGTCAAGGTGCTCACGCCGAGCGTCTTGCCTTTCAGTTCGGCGCCGCTTTTGATTTCCGCGCGCGCGTAGATGTCGTAAGGGATTTTTTCCATATTGGCGGCGACGATCTTTACTTTGGCGCCTTTCTCGCTCGCGCCGATCACATAATCCGGATTGATGCGGCCGATGGGAATGGTCTCGCTGAGGACCGCGCGCACCACGTTGGTGGCGCCGCGGATGATGATGACTTCGACCTGAAGGCCGTTTTTTTCGAACATTTTTTTTTGTTCGGCGACGTAAAGTGGCCAGCTCGACGACGTATTGCCGCTTTGGGTAAAGCGCATCTTTACCATGCCCGCGTCCGCTGCCAATCCCGCCCTGAAAAAACATAATGCGGCGATCGGCACACCGATCAGCGTGACAAAGCTTTGTTTGAACCGATTCATGGCAACAACCTTTCTCTTGACTGAGCTACATCTGGCTAAAGCCACCCGACGCATTGACTTCCTCTTCGATCTGCTTCCACACGATGTTTTCTAACTCCAAGAAACGCGGATCGGAGCGCATTTCCATGCGCCTTGGCCGCTCGAGCGGCACGGCGTATTCGGATCGAATGGTGCCGGGGCGATGGCTGAACACGATCACGCGGTCCGACAACAGGATCGCTTCGGAAATCATGTGAGTGACGAAGATGACGGTCTTCCTCGTTTCTCGCCAGATGCGCAGAAGCTCGAGCTGCATGAAGTTGCGCGTCTGAGCGTCGAGGGCGGCGAAGGGCTCGTCCATCAGCAGGATGCGCGGATTGACCGCTAGGGCGCGAGCGAGATTGACCCGTTGTTGCATACCGCCGGAAAGCTCGTGCGGATAGTGATTTTCAAAACCGCTCAGGCCGACGAGATCTAAATACTTGCGGGCGATCTCGCCGGCTTCTTTCGGATTGTGACCGCGGCCTTCGAGACCCAGCCAAACGTTTTTGAGACTGGTGCGCCAGGGCAAAAGCGATGCGCCTTGAAAGACGAAACCCATAACCAGCTCGTGGTCCAGTTCCTCGGCGGCTTTGCCGTCGATAAAAATATCGCCGCTGGTCCGCGTCATCAGGCCGTTGATGACGCGCAGCATGGTGGTTTTGCCACAGCCGCTGGGCCCGACGATGCTGACGAACTCGCCGTCGCGCAGGGAAATATTGATATCTTGAAAAATTTTGAAAGGCTCGCGGTCCTTGCGCGGGATTTCCTTGTGCAGGCTTCTCAGCTCCAAGACCGGCCCGGCCATCCTCAACCCCCCTGCGCCTGCTTCTTCCAGGGCGTGACGTAGTTTTCAAATCGTCGGACCAGCTCGAAACCTAGAATTCCCAGCAGGGCGAACGCCGCGACACCGACGAAAAGGGTCGGCACATTGAGGGTCTGACCGGCGAAGAAAACCAGGTAGCCGAGGCCCTCGGTGGCGCCGAACCATTCGGCGATGGCGACGCCGGTGAGGCCGCGCCCGATCGCGAGCCGAATCCCAGCGAGGATAAACGGTATGGAAGCAGGCAATAAAATTTTGACGAACAGCGCCCACGGACGGAGACGAAAAGAACGGGCAAGCTCGACGTATTCTCGATTGACCACGCGCATGCCGTAGTAGGAATTGATCAGGATCGGAAACACACAGCCCAAAAAAACGATCGCGATTTTCGAGCCGCCGCCGATACCGAACCAAAGCAGGAGCACGGGAGCGAAGGCGATACGGGGCGTGGTGTAAAGTGTGGCCATCCAGGGATTGACGTAGTCGCGTACCACAGGGCTGAGCGCCATCACGAAGCCCAAGGGAACGCCGGCGACGATCGCCAGAATGAAGCCGTAAAAAAAGATCCATGAGCTGGCGAACAGGTGCGGATAAAGCTCGCCGGTGACGAACAGCATATCGTAGGCCGTGCGCACTACCACCATCGGCGAAACTAACAGAGTTGTATCGTTGATCACGTAGACCGCCAGCACATGCCAGAGCAAAAGCCCGGCGGCAACGGAGGCGATCTTGAGGAGGCCGGTCGGGGGCATGCCGGTTCGTTCGTTCATGATTTTCGAATTCGCGCCGTTATTCCGCCGTCCACTCGGCGCTTTGGCGCCAGGGCGCCATTTTCTGTTCGAGGCGCTTGATCAGATTGAAACTCACCAGTCCGATCGTCGCGAGCAGGATGACGGTGACAAACAGCTTCGGGCTATCCCAGGTCTCCGAGGAGTCGCGCAGCAAATAGCCGAGGCCGGCGTTGGCGGCCATCAGCTCTGCCACCACGACGCCGAGCAAGGCCCGGCCGACGCCCAGGCGCATGCCGGTGATGATGTAGGGCAGGGCGCCAGGAAAGCGGATCTTATAAGTTGTTTCCCAACGGCTCAAGCGCAGCGATCTGGCGAGCTCCAGCCACACCGGGTCCAAGTTTTTGATCCCCGCGGCGGTATTCAAAATGATCGCCACCGCGGTGATTTTGAAGACGACGATCACTTTCGAGATCATGCCGATACCGAACCAAATAATGATCAGCGGCACGACCGTGATGATCGGGATCGAATAAAGCGTGGCGATCCATGGGTCCATCACCTCGTCAAACCACTTGTGCATGCCCATGAAGTAACCGATGGCGATGCCGACGATACACGCCGTCGTAAAGCCATAGAAAAATTCGGTCAGAGTCGCGACGAAATGTTTATTGAGCTTGCCGGAGATGAGCAACTGCCAAAATGAGACCAGCACGCTGCTAGGCGGCGGAATTAAAAGTTCGTTTTCCAACAGCAGGCGCGTCAAAATTTCCCAGATCACCAGGCCCGCGACTATGGAAACGCAGCCGCGTACGATTTCTTTCCTGAACAAAGCGCGATTCCCTTGAAGTTAACGATAGAGCTCTGGATCGCTGCCGGTGTCCGCGCCAGTGCGGATTCTCGGAAAAATCGAGACACCGCCGGGACGACCTTGGATCATAAAATCGACGGGAATGAAGCCTTCGAGCAATGGGATAGGCAGTTGGACGCCGGCGAATGGGCTGCGGTTGTCGCCGCCGATCGCGAGCTGGTTGCCCCCTAGTCCGGTCGGCAGAGCGCCCGTCATGCTGAAGCGACTCGCCGAGATCGAGCCCTGAACCGGCGGTAATTTATATTTGCTTCCCGGGTCGCGCTCGTTGTCGGTCAGCAGTTGCGAATCCAGAACTTTCTGATAATCGCCGCCGGTTCCGCCAACCTCGCGGACCAACGTGAACGTGGTATCTTCGCGGCTTTCCGATTGACCAGCGCGCTGTTCCCGTTCCGCCTTGACGATGGCCGACGGAAGATTCTTGATGCCGCCGACGCTGTCCTTGGCACGTTGGTTGACGTCGGAAAGTGCAACCTGCAAATTCTTTTCGCGCAACGTCACGAAAAAGCGATCGTTCAAAGATTTCGTGAGCGAATAGCTTTGACTGCGCGGGCCCCACGGGGTCTGATAGTGAACCAGAATCTCGTTGTCGCTAAGCAGATTCACGCCGCGCTCGGCGATTTCCATATTGGCGGGATTGCCGTCGAACAGGGAAGCTTTAAGTCCTAACCCGCGGGGTCCGAAAAGCTCGGGGTTTTCCATCAAGAACTGCTTGCTCATGCGCAGGCCCTGGTTTTCGTCCCTGGCCATGTCGGCGAGCCGCTTGGTTGCATCGGCGGCCGCGGGCGTATCCGGGTGCTGGTCGATCACGCTGGTCAGATAGTATTCGCGCGTGCCGCGATTGGCGCTTTTAGTCGCGGCGTTGAGCAGCGCCTTGGCGGATTTGTCCTTCAGCTCTTCGATTTTCTGTTTCGGCGATCCGGCCAGTTCGTGGTAGCTGATCGCTTGGTCCAGCATGCCGCGTTCTTCGTAGGCGTCGGCCAGGACTCTATACACCTCGGAGGCGTTTTCCGAGTTCGGGTGATTGCGCACGTAGGCGACGCCGGCATCGATGACCGGCTGCGCTGATACCGGATTCTGAGTCATGACCTGGTAGAAGTTGTTGGTCACCATCAGAGCATTCACCATGCCTAGACTCATCGCCGCCGCCGGACCTGCCGCCGTCATCGCTCCAGCGGCAAACAGTAAGTTCTTTCGCAAAAAGTCTTCACCGAGAAGAACATACTTGGCCGACTGCAACTGTCTATCAGTCCGCGCGTCTTGAAAAGGAGTGAGGAGATTGTAGTGCGGGCTTTGGAGCAGGGTCGCGGCCCGTTCCTTCACTTCAGGATTCGCCGAGGACTTGGCCATTTGTTCAACGGCTTTTTTTGCGGCTTCGCGCCATCCCTTCATCTCCAGGGCGACCGCTTCGGAATCTCGGGCGGCGTCGGCCAACGGTTTGCCGAGATATTTTTTCTCGGTGTCGATGGCGACCCGTTGGATCTGATTGCTGTCGCGCAGGGTCAAGACTTCGAGTAATCGTTGGACATCGGTTCGCTGTTCGTCGCTCGCCGGTGTCTCAGCACGCGCGAGCAGACTGTTGTTGCGCGTTTTGTCGAGTTCGCCCAAGGATTTCACGACTTGCTGGCGCAACTCATCGGCGTCGCGACACTGAGGGTCGATAAACGCGACCATATCGAGGTGAAACGCAGCTCTTTCAAAATCATTCTTGGCGAATGCTTCCTTGGCTTTGTCGATCTGCTTGCGCGTCAAGGCATTCTTTTTTTTCTTGTCCAGTGATTCTACTTGCTTTCTGATGACGGCATTGCGCGGATCGTCCGGGAAACGCTTGAGATGATCGAGATCCCGCGCCAGCGCCCGCCGTTCTTCGACAGCCATGTCTCGGTCCATGAGCGCGTAGACTTGGCTGATCGTAGTTTCAGCGACGGCGCCGACATAATTTCCCGAAGCGACGCCGACCAAATCCACCGACCCGAGCAGGCGATTGGCCATGCCGCCCCAAAAATTGGTCGAGCTCTGACGCATCAGCGCGTCCGACTGATTGAAGTCGTCGTTATTGATGACCGCCTCGAGATATTTTTTGCGTTCCGGCGACGCGGCACGCTTGAGCGCTTCTTTCTGTGCCGCCATATATTTCTCGCGGTCTTGGATCGTGTTGTTGACGAGATCTTGCGCCTGCGCCGTCAAGCCGGTCGAGGTGCCGCGCTCTTTCTGTAAGCGCGCGTCTTCAGACTGGAAGAATTGTAAATGTTGGGACAACGCGTCTTCACGGTTGATCAACGCGTCGATGAGCAACTCGCGGGACCGTTTGTCAATCTCGTCGGGAAAATATTTCGGCGTCTCGCCGGCGCCCTGTTCGAAAGGGCTATAATCGGGAAGAGGATTGAGGATTTTGTCGAGCGGCAAGATTTTTTCTTGGGCCTGAGGCACACCAAGCAATACCGCTATGGAAGTGAGGCAGGCAACCGCGCTCAAAATTAAAAACTGTGTGAACTTCATCGATTGAGCCTGGTCATTTTTTCTAGAAAACCGCGCGTCGCTTCGATTTTACCCTGGGCTTCGATTTTTTCTACGATGCCGTCGACTTGTCCCACTTCGGTATAGAGCTTGAGGGCCGACTTCACGAATTGATCTAACACCTTGATGTCAAACACTAATCCCTCGGGATCGTACTGGGATGCATAGTCATTTGCAAGGACCATGTAGAAATCGCCGAAATCGAGCAGAAATCGATAGATATTTTTGCTTTGTTGGTGTTTCGTGACCAGTTGGCTGTAGCCGACAATTGTCAACTGATTGCCTTCCTTGAGACGATGGCGGTTGGCTTCGACAAAGGCGACCTTAGCGCGGTCAACGCGCTCCTCTTCGACTCGGGCCAGAAACGCGTATTGCGTGCCTTGATATTTTTGCATGAGCTGGTTCCATGCGGCGACTTTCTCGTCGAGACCGGCGATGTATTTGAAAGGATCGTCAGCCGGTATGACTTTGTCGAAAATACGCAAAAAGTTATCGAGGAGCTCGGCGTTTTTGGCCGCTTCCGAAGCGAGGCGGCCGTCGGTTTCGGCGACTTTGCGGTAAAGCGCTGCTGCCTGGTCGTACTCCCGGAGCCGTTCCAAGGCGAGAGCTTTGTTGAACTGCACAATATCACTGAACTGACCGGGGTTTTTGCGTTCGTAATCATTCAGCCGAACCAGAGTGGCCTTCATGATATTGACGCCGGTGACATCCTTGGGAATAGGAAAACGGTAGGTGTCTTCTTTTGCCAAGCGCTGAAAGTCCTTGACGATGTCGAGGAGATCACCCGCCGGCACGTAGCGTGTGTCGGGCGGGCCGCTGCGCGAAGAACAAGCCGGGAATGAAAAAAAGCTCAAAACAAGAATGATGGCGATGAACGGCCGATTTCTCAGAAAATTGACTTGCAAGATTTTTACGTCAACCGATCTGTTTGGTTGTGGCCTGTTGGCTGCGTGCTGAGATCGAAGAATTGGACCCATTTTCCGAGAATTTCTCGACAAGTCAAGGGAGATTAAAAACGGCGGTGGTTCAATTTGAATTCGCCATTACCTCGTAGGGGGCGGCCCTTGTGTCTGCCTTCTCGGGCGGAGACTCCATGGTGTCGCGCTAGCGTAAAAATCGCGCGATTGCTTGACCCCGGATGGCGAAACTTTAATAATTGCGCCTATGACAAACCGTTTTCCCCGCTGGTTGTTTTTTTTCGCAGTGACTTCGTGTTTGGCCGCATGCGCGGGAGAAGGACTCATGAGTTCTTCGCGCCAGACGCCAGCCCCAACGCCCGTGCCGACGGCCCCGAAACCACCACCGCCGCCATTGCCGGAGTACCGCGGCCCGTCGACGCGGCCCTTCTACATGGGATTTACCGAGTGGCCCGCGGACCTGACCGACGACGGCGTGGCGCTCGCGCGCGAGTATGCCGGGGCGCACGGTGATATCGTTTCGGTCATGTTTATCGGCGGGATTCCTTGGCCCGAAGCGCTCGACGGCAAACCATTTTCCAAAGCCGTCCAAGAGAATTTGAGCTACAGGACGCCGGCGGGAAAAAAATTGTTCTTATCGATTTCGCCGTTAAACAAGGATAGGCGCGATCTAGCGCCTTATTGGGGTGAGAGTGAAAATCAGCCGTTACCCGCGCCATGGACGAGCGAGCCGTTGAACAGTCCGCGCGTAAAAAAGGCGTTCCTTAACTTCGTGCTTCGCGCCGTCGATGCCATGCATCCCGATTATCTCGCGATCGGCGTCGAGTCCAACATGCTGTTGTCGCGCAATCAGGCCAAATGGCAGCAGTTGAAGGAACTGCAGCGCGACACCTACACGGCAGTAAAAAAAGTCCACCGTATGCTGCCGGTTTTTTTTACGACCGAGGTTTTACACTATAAAGGGTTGACCCGAGACTCTAAAGGCACGGATCAAGAGAAAGAAGTCGCCGACATGATGCGTTCCAGCGATCTTTTTGCAATGAGCCTTTATCCGCACATGAGCGCGGAAATGCCGCGCGTCATTCCCGCGAACTTTCTCGAATTCGCGAAGCGATTCAAAAAAGGCATCGCGGTGGCCGAGAGCGGCATGACCTCACGCAACGTCGAGATCAAGTCGTACGCGACGATGCTCTACGGTTCCGAAGCGGACCAGGCGCAGTTCGCTGAGTTCTTGCTCAAGACCGCGGCGCGGGACAATTACGAATTCGTCATCAACTTCGCCACCACGGACTCGGATCGGCTGGTCGCTCAACTGCGCCCGCCGCTTGCCGACCTGGCGCGCATCTGGGCCTTCATTGGCATGCAAACCAGCGATCGGAGGCCAAAGCCCGCTTCCGCCGTGTGGGATGGCTTTTTGCGCGCGAAGTACGAACCGCCGAAGTGGTGGTGATTCCAGCCACAAAATCTCAGGATAGAAATCGGCCCGGCTTGATCAAGTGAAGGTCAGTTCGATTCAATATATCCACCGGTGTCAATCACAAACGCATAATTCAATAAAGCGCCGACTGTATGCCGGATCAGGGAAGTTTGAGAATCTTATTAAAATTGTCTCCGATTGATGCTACCTCACGATCCAATTGAATTAAAATAGCGGCGGATTTTTTCTGGTCGCAGCGATTTTGTAGTGCGCCGCGCCGGTTTTGCTGGGCGGGCTGGACACGCTACGCGCTTGGCCAACAAGCGGCGAAATACACCAGTTCACGACGCTGAGTCATTCGGCTCATTTGGTGTCTGTGCGTTCGCGCATGTTAATTTTCTTGACATGCGTTGCGCGGCCTAATCTTTCTTACGACGGAGGATCTGTGTGCCGCCTGGGGCGAAATCACTCAATGTGGTCGGGCGCTGATGCCTCTTTTGTCTGGCTGGTAAGTGGAATGGACTATTCGCGGACTGAGAAGCTCCTAATGGGCGTGGACTTATCTGCCCATTATGGGATTTCTTGGATAACTTCATCTTGGTATTGCGCTTGCTCTATTGGCTTGCCCAATATGAACCCCACAGATAAAAAAACCACAGCACTCGCGTTACAGGAACAACCTCTCGATACGGAAAAACTGCTGCTCGATCGGTTGAATAATAGCTCCACGTCGGAAGACTATTTTCGTTGGATGCTTTTTGTCGTCGGCTTTTACCGAGGCATCAATAAAATCGACGCGGCAACGGAACTGCTCGAAGGGTTTATCAAAATCGCCCGGGACATTGAGCAGTCAGCGCATTGTTATTTGGCTCTTGGGCAGATGGCTACCGACGAGCAACGCCATGAAGACGCGCTGAAACATTTCACCTTAGCGCTGGAACTGGCGCCAAAAAAACGCAAGGTCAGATATGTGCTGCAAAATAATATCGCTTACTGTCTCAATACCCTTTCCCGTTTCGAGGAGGGTGAAAAGCATTGTCGTCAAGCGATCGAGATTGATTGGACGCGCGCAAGCGGCTATCGAAATCTGGGAATCAGCTTGAACGGGCAGGGCAATGTTATCGGTGCCGCTTGGGCTTTGGCCGAAGCAGTGCGTGCAGACGCGACCGACAATCGCGCCGCGGCTATTCTGGAAAAACTTAGCTCCTTGCATCCAATCCTCGCGATTCAGTGTCCCTGGATCACTCAGGCCTTGGCGGCCGATTTCAAAACCAATCCTGATATTCTGTTGATGTGAGGCACCCGCAGCCGCGACCTGATCATACGCATGATCCTTTAGACCGCTGTTCAAACACTGTCGACGGATCATTCAACAAACGTTCAATAAATCGTGTTTCTGGTTTCAGCAAAAACACGATTGCGTTGATAAATAGAGCGCGCTCCGAGCGCCGCCGCCGCGTTTTTCAGCCAATTCTCTTCGGTTCCCCCAGACGAAGTCGATCCATTCCCGGCATCATTGATCGCTGCTGCCACGTTCGCTACCGCTTTTCTTCGCAACTGCCATTTTACCATTAACAATACGATTTCTCACCCGTTTTTGTTGACAATCGAGATTGTCAGTGACATAGGATAATTAAGTTAAACGGCAATAAATCCTAATTTTATTAATTTGTTAGACCCAATAGATTTAAAAATACTTTTTATTCTGCAAAATGACGGGCGCAGACGGCTCGCTGACATCGCCGACGAGGTGGAGCTGTCGGCGCCCGCCGTCATGGAGCGAGTCAAAAAGTTAGAGGCGAGCGGTGTCATTCGGGGCTATCAAGCGCTCCTCGATGGCAAGAAGGTCGGCAAGGACATCACAGCGTTTATCGGTGTCTCGATCGGCAATCAGCGCGACATGGACAAGTTCGCGCGTCAGATGATGCACTATCCGGATGTTTTAGAGTGTCATCACGTGACCGGCGATGAAAGCTTTATGCTCAAAGTGAAATCAGCTAATACCGGCTCACTGGAGAAACTCCTGGGCGAGATTCGCTCCGTTGAGGGCGTGACGAGAACCGTTACCCGAGTGGTTTTGTCGACGACGAAGGAGGGGCAGGCTTTGGAAATCGATGCCGGATTGGCTGAAGTTACCCACGCTAGAAAGAAGTGACGACGAAAGAAAAGAGTTGCGAGCGGGCAGAGGACTCGTTAGGTATATGAAAAAAGGCGGCTCGCGATCACGCTTTCGCAATCTTGATTTGTTCATATTGGAGCAAGTAATTATTAAGGTGCAATTATGACTCTTTCCGGGTTACCGCCTAAACAGGGGCTGTACGATCCGCGTTTCGAGCACGACGCCTGCGGCGTCGGCTTCGTGGTTCATATCAAAGGTGAAAAGTCCCACGAGATCGTCGAGCAAGCGCTCACGGTGCTGGAGAATCTCGATCACCGGGGCGCGTGCGGCTGTGAAGAAAACACCGGCGACGGCGCCGGCATTTTGCTGCAGATCCCCCATGCATTCTTAAAAGATGCCTGCGGTGGGCTCGGGTTTCAGCTGCCGGACCCGGGTGAATACGGCGTCGGCATGATTTTCTTGCCCGATCAAAGAGATCAGCGCCGGCGCTTCGAAAAGAAAATCGAAGAAATCATCGCCGACACCGGCCAGAAACTTCTCGGCTGGCGCAAGGTGTCGACCGACAACATGTACCTCGGCGACACGGCCAAGGAGTTCGAGCCTTTTGTGCGGCAAGTGTTTATCGGCCGCGGCGAAGGTGTGAACGACGACCTAGCGTTCGAGCGCAAACTCTACGTGATTCGCCGGCGGGCGGAAAATGCGATCCGTTACGCGGGTCTCGCTGGCGGGGATTTTTTCTACGTTCCGAGCATGTCCTGCCGCACGCTCATCTACAAAGGCATGCTGACGCCGCGCCAGTTAGCGACGTTTTATCCCGATCTTTCCGATCCTCTGATCGAAACCGCGATCGCCGTCGTCCATTCGCGTTTTAGCACCAACACTTTTCCAAGTTGGGGACGGGCGCATCCGTATCGCTATTTGATCCATAACGGCGAGATCAACACGCTGCGCGGCAATGAAAACTGGATGTACGCCCGCCAGGGCATGGTCGCCTCCGAGCTTTTCGGCGATGATCTAAAAAAAGTATTCCCGATCATTCAGGAAGACGGCAGCGACTCGGCCAAGTTCGACAACTGCCTCGAGTTCCTGGCTCTAAGCGGGCGTTCTTTACCGCATGCGGTCATGATGATGATTCCTGAACCGTGGGAGAATCATGAGAGCATGGATGACAAGAAGCGGGCTTTCTACGATTATCACAGCAGTTTGATGGAGCCATGGGACGGCCCCGCATCGATCGCCTTTACCGACGGCACCGTGGTCGGCGCCGTGCTCGACCGCAACGGCTTACGGCCGTCGCGCTACTACGTCACCAAAGACGATCTCGTCATCATGGCGTCTGAAGTCGGTGTGCTCGACGTGCCGCCGGAGCGAGTCTTGGAAAAGCGTCGCCTGCAGCCTGGCAGAATGTTTCTCGTCGACACCAGCGAAGGACGCATCATCAGCGACGAAGAAATCAAGCAGGAGATGGCAGCGGCCAAGCCCTACGGCAAATGGCTGAAAGAGAACGTCATCCGCTTTGCCGATTTGCCCGAGGTCAAGGAAGAGGAGCCTAAGGCGAATCATCCAGCGACGCTCCAGCATCTCCAAGCGTTCGGTTACAACTTCGAAGATCTGCGCGTCAACATCGGACCGATGGCGCAGAACAGCATCCAACCCGTAGGTTCCATGGGCACGGATACGCCGCTGGCGGTTTTGTCCGACAAGCCGCAGTTGCTCTACAATTATTTCAAGGAACTGTTCGCTCAAGTTACCAATCCGCCGATCGATCCGATCCGCGAGGAATTGATCACCTCGACGACGTTGACCATCGGCAGTGAGGGTAATCTCGTCGATCCGAAGCCCGAAAGCTGCCGGCAGTTGAGGCTGCCGGATCCGATTCTCAAGAATTCGGATATGGAAAAGCTCCGGCGCATCGATCAGCCGGGAATCAAGTCGGCGACTTTGCCGATCTTGTTCAAGCCGAGCGAAGGCAAGGCGGGCCTGGAGCGCGCGTTAGGAAATCTGTTCAAAGCGGCCGACAAGGCGATCGCCGCGGGAACAACGATCCTTATTCTTTCCGACAAGGGGGTCGACCGCACCATGGCGCCGATTCCGGCGCTGCTCGCAACCTCCGGATTGCATCATCACTTGATCCGCACCGGCAAGCGCACGCGGGTGGGCTTGGTTCTCGAATCCGGCGAACCGCGCGAAGTGCATCATTTCTGTCTGTTGCTTGGGTACGGCGCCCAGGCGATCAATCCCTATCTGGTTTACGAGTGTTTGAACGACATGATCCATGAAGGTTTGCTATCGAACATCTCTTACCATGACGCGGTCAAAGGCTATGACAAGGCGGTTTATAAAGGCGTGGTCAAAGTCATGGCCAAGATGGGCATCTCGACCATCAAGTCCTACTGCGGCGCGCAGATTTTTGAAGCCGTCGGTCTCGGCAAAGAATTGGTCGACAAGTATTTTACTTGGACGCCTTCGCGTATCGGGGGCATGGGTTTGGCGGAAATCGCGCGCGAAGCGGAACAGCAGCATGCGCGCGCTTTTCCGACCTATCCGCTCAACGGGCACACCTTGGAAGTCTACGGTCAGTACCAGTATCGCAAAGACGGCGAGCTGCATCTGTTCAATCCTCGAACAATCCATCTGCTCCAGAAAGCCACGCGCAACAATGACTATAAAACGTTCAAGGAGTACACCCGGCTGATCGACGATCAGTCCGAGCGCATGGCGACGATGCGCGGGTTGATGACCTTGAAGTATGAGTCGAAGCCGATTCCGATCGAGGAAGTAGAGCCGGTGGACGATATCGTCAAGCGGTTCAAGACCGGCGCCATGTCGTACGGCTCGATTAGCAAAGAAGCGCACGAGGCGCTCGCAATCGCGATGAACCGGATCGGCGGCAAAAGCAACACCGGCGAGGGCGGCGAAGATCCGGCGCGCTATACGATCGAGCCCAACGGCGATTCGAAGAATAGCGCGATCAAGCAGGTGGCATCGGGCCGCTTCGGCGTGACGAGCTACTATCTGACGCAAGCAAGGGAACTGCAGATCAAGATGGCGCAGGGCGCCAAGCCGGGGGAGGGCGGCGAGCTTCCCGGACGAAAAGTCTATCCGTGGATCGCCAAGGTGCGCCATTCCACCCCGGGGGTCGGCTTGATCTCGCCACCGCCGCACCACGATATCTATTCTATCGAAGATCTGGCGCAGTTGATTCACGATCTGAAGAACGCCAATCACCATGCGCGCATCAGCGTCAAGCTGGTTTCCGAAATCGGTGTCGGCACCATCGCCGCGGGAGTCGCCAAAGGCCATGCCGACGTGGTGCTGATCAGCGGTCATGACGGCGGCACTGGCGCGTCCCCGCAAACAAGCATCAAACACGCCGGATTGCCCTGGGAGCTCGGCTTAGCGGAAACGCATCAGACGCTCGTGCTCAATAATCTGCGCAGCCGAATTGCCGTGGAAACCGACGGCCAGCTCAAGACTGGGCGGGATGTGGTGATTGCAGCCTTGCTCGGCGCGGAAGAATTCGGTTTTGCGACGACGGCATTAGTGACTCTCGGCTGCATCATGATGCGGGTTTGTCATCTCGACACTTGCCCGGTCGGCGTGGCTACGCAAAACCCTGAGCTGCGCGAAAAATTTGCCGGCGATCCCGCCCACGTGGTGAACTTCATGCGCTTCATCGCGCAGGAAATGCGCGAGCATATGGCTGAGTTGGGCTTTCGCACGATCAACGAAATGGTCGGCCGCTCGGACCGGATCGAGATGCGCCGCACCGTGGAACACTTGAAGGCGAAGGGGCTAGACTACTCAGCGATTCTCTACCAGCCAAAGGCTGGTCCCGAGGTCGGACGTTATTGCCAAATCCCGCAGAATCACGGTTTGGAAAACGCCCTCGATAACCAAGTGCTGTTGGACCTTGCTTCGCCCGCTCTGGAACGCAGAGAAAAAGTGAAGGCCAAACTGGATATCCGCAACACCAACCGCGTTGTCGGGACGATCCTTGGCAGCGAGGTCACGCGCCGTTTCGGTCCACAAGGCTTGCCCGAAGATACGATTCATTTTCACTTCCAGGGCTCGGCGGGGCAAAGCTTCGCCGCCTTCATTCCGCCCGGGGTAACGCTGGAGCTCGAAGGCGACGCCAACGATTATTTCGGCAAGGGACTTTCCGGCGGCAAAGTTATTTTGTATCCGCCCGAAGGATCGACTTTCGTGCCGGAAGAAAACATCATCGTCGGTAATGTTGCATTTTACGGCGCGACCAACGGCGAGGCGTATATTCGCGGTATGGCGGGCGAACGTTTCTGCGTGCGTAACAGTGGCGTGCGAGCGGTAGTCGAAGGGGTTGGCGATCACGCCTGCGAATACATGACCGGCGGGCGGGTGGTCGTGATCGGTAAAGCCGGCCGCAACTTCGCAGCGGGCATGTCCGGCGGCATCGCTTATGTACTGGATGAAGACGGGACGTTTAAGAACCGCTGCAACTTTGAAAACGTGTCACTCGAGCGGTTAGTTGAACGCGATTTGCAGGAAGTCGAGGAAATGCTCAAGCGCCATGCGGTCTACACCCGCAGTGCGCGCGCTTGGCAGCTCCTGGCGCTCTGGCAGGAAACCGCACTCAAGTTCGTCAAGGTTATGCCGCGAGATTATCAGCGCGTGCTCGAGGCGTTGGAAGAAGCGGAGGCGAAAGGTTTAGTTGGCGACGAGGCGTTGATGGCTGCGTTCGAAGCCAACAAGAACGATGCCGCGCGGGTCAGCGGCAACTGAGTTTCGAGTGCCGCTACACAGGTCATTTACTACAAGTTTGAGTTTCTTGTTTTGAGTTAGCTCAACTCGGCTCAAAATCAAAAATTCAGAACTGAAAAGGTGGAAATTTTCGCGCGGCGTGCCGAGTGGATGGATCGTATTGCTGAGAAAAGGTCAAGAGATGGGTAAACCGACTGGCTTCATGGAATATGAGCGGGAGTTGCCGCAGGACCGCTCGCCCTTAGAGCGGGTGAAAGACTGGAACGAGTTTCACGAGCATTTCTCGCAAGACAAGCTGCGCGACCAGGGCGCGCGCTGTATGGATTGCGGTATCCCATTTTGCCATACCGGCCAATTGATCAGCGGCATGGCTTCCGGTTGTCCGGTTAATAACTTGATTCCCGAATGGAACGATCTCGTCTATCGCGGACTTTGGAAAGAAGCGCTCGAGCGCTTGCATAAGACCAACAACTTTCCGGAATTCACCGGCCGGGTCTGTCCGGCGCCTTGCGAAGGCTCATGCGTACTCGGTTTAAACGAGCTACCGGTTACGATCAAAAACATCGAGTGCGCGATCATCGACAACGGCTTCGCGCAAGGATGGGTTAATCCTGAGCCGCCCGCCAAGCGCACTGGAAAAAAGGTCGCTGTCATCGGCTCGGGACCCTCAGGGTTGGCGTGCGCGGACCAGCTTAATCGGGCGGGTCATTTGGTCACCGTCTACGAACGCGCCGACCGTATCGGCGGTCTACTCACCTACGGCATCCCTAACATGAAGCTCGATAAGACGATCGTGCAGCGGCGCATCGATGTGATGGCGGCAGAGGGCATCGAGTTCATCACCAATACCCACATCGGCGTGGATCTGCCGGCGGCAAAACTGAAAGATGATTTTGATGCGGTGGTAATTTGTACGGGCGCGACCAAGGCGCGGGATTTACCTATCCCCGGGCGCGAGCTCAAGGGCGTTTACATGGCGATGGAGTTTCTCCACGCCAATACCAAGAGCTTGCTCGACTCGCAACATCGGGACGGCAACTTCATTTCTGCTAAAGACAAGCACGTGATCGTGGTCGGTGGCGGCGACACGGGAACCGACTGTGTCGGCACGGCAATGCGGCACGGTTGCCGAAGCTTGACCCAACTCGAGATCTTGCCCCGTCCGCCGGACTCGCGGCAAGCCGATAATCCGTGGCCGGAATGGCCGAAGGTTTACAAGCTCGATTATGGTCAAGAAGAAGCGGCGGCGCGTTTCGGCGCTGACCCGCGTATCTATTTGACCACGGGCGAGAAATTTGTCGGCGATAAAAATGGCAACGTCCAAGAATTGCACATCTACGACGTGGAATGGGCGCGAAACGAGCAGGGCGCCTTCATTCCAAAGCGCGTGCCGAATTCAGATAAGGTCTTGCAAGCCGAACTGGTATTGCTCGCGATGGGATTTTTGGGACCGGAGGATGCGGTACTAACCGAGCTCGGCGTCGAGCGGGATCCTCGCTCCAATGCCAAGGCGGAGTACGGCCATTTTGTGACAAGTGTGCCAAAAGTCTTCGCCGCCGGCGACTGCCGACGCGGCCAAAGCTTGGTAGTTTGGGCGATCAATGAAGGTCGCGGCGCGGCGCGCGAGTGCGACCGTTATCTGATGAACGATACGAATTTACCCTAATCTTACCGACAGGTAAGTTCTCGCCGATTTCTGAAGGTGATCGAGTTTACCAACCGCGACAATGAAATTTCTTAAATTCTCCTCATTAAAAGACTATCGGCGGTTTATTGCGCCGGTGCCGCCGCGCTTTTGTCTTTCCTGACTTGCCGGACTGTCACCCTGTCAGAGCAAAACCGGCGCTAGAGACCTAGCGCCGAATCGAAAGTACTTCTTGGACTGTGTGGTTATGGCATTAACGTTGCTGTAACAGCGGGACAGAGGAGTCGCACCGAGGAAGTACGATCAAAGAATTTTACTCGCCTGAAAAAGCCGAACTCTTCGCGAGAAGAGGGCGGAAAGCTACGGGTCCAACGGTTGTCAGCCGATGTGTTGATAGCTGCTCTGACCGCCGAGCTGCCGAAAGCGAAAATTTTATCATTGGTATGCTTGGAGTGCACTATGAAGCAAAATACTGCTCAGATCGCCCAAAATTATTCTATTGAGGAACGCGAGATGTTCGGGAACTCCGCAGAAAGCGCGGCCGCGGACGTGCGCGGATTTGCGAAGCAGTTGCGCGCGCTCGGTCAGGCGCTGGAGAAATTCAAATTTTCCGCTTTCGATCTTGAGTTGAAAAGCGGCATCTACGTTGTCACTGGCAGAGCCGTGACCGCGGACCGAAATTAAATTTTCGTTTTCTCGATTCTTACGCGAATTGTTTCAGGGTACCATGCCACGGACTACGCTGACTTATGCGCAAAACCAGATGGACTTACGCTTTTCGCCGGACGAGATCGAGCAGTTCGACGCGCGCGGAAAAGTCAAGCGCCAGGACTCAAGCAAGATGCCCGATCCCTACAGTATCTCGCAAATTCTACGCGGTACAGGCTCTTATTTGGATAACCGGGATGTCGCGACGTTGTCGGCAATTTCACTACGTGGAAAATGGGTAACCGTGACTTATGAGAGCACTGAAGGCCGCTTGGAGCAGGCCAAGCAGGATTTGGAATACTTTTATGACTATTGGGTGAAGATGTATATGCGTCGCAGCAATCGTTCCAAATTGCCGCCCCCCAGTGAGCCGACGCTGTTCGTGACCTGGAAAGGAATTCAAAACGCGCACGGAGTCGGTAACGTTCCTGGGTAGTGTTCGATATTGCCGTTGGCTCTATTGACGATCCGATAAGATCCCTTGCCAACATCGCCACGCCTTTCTTAGCCGTCCTTTCAGATCCGCTATCGGTTTTCATACGCCGGCAAAAGAGCCGCGCTGGCATGAATCGCGTTTGCCGCGCACGCACGGTTTCAGTTGACAACGCAAAAGCTCGGTTGTTATGTTTCACCGCACGAGCGAAGACAAGATCGATGCAAATGAGTTATTTCGCGGCGTGTTGAACGAGGCGATTTGCTTGCGTTTTCGGTCGATGGCAACCCTGTGCCGCTCACCGTCCTAGGAAGTTAAGAATTCAATCGTGAAAGGATCGCCATGGCTGAACATCCGATAAAATGGCCGAATAATGCTCGCGTTGCGTTTGTGCTTGGCATCGCACTCGAAGCCTGGGATCGGACGAAGCCGACCCAGGGAGCCGCCCTGCAATCGCCGCTCCCCAAAGACGCGCTCTACAAATGGGACTGGTCCACGGAAACTTTTCGAGACTTTGGCCCGAAGATAGGCATGAAGCGTCTCCTCGATATCTGCGACAGGTACAATCTCAAAGTCAGTATTCCATTGAACGGTCTTACCTGTGTTTACTACCCGGACCTGGTCAAGGACTGCCACGCGCGCGGACATGAATTGGTTGCTCATGGCTGGGAAATGGGCGAACGCCTCTATATGCTAACGCGCGAACAGGAACGCGAGAATATTCTAAAGACTATCGATGCGATCGTGAAAGTCACCGGCGAACGTCCCACCGGTTGGTCATCGCCCGGTGTGCGCCCGACGGACAACACGGTAGAGCTCCTGGTGGAAACCGGCTTGGAGTACCACTGCGATTTTCACGACGACGAGATGCCGTATCCAATCTGGGTGGGAGATAAATTGTTAGTCGAGTTTCCACACCAGTATACGATCAACGATCATCGAACCCAGGAAGAGGGGACGCGCCACGAATTCTTTGAAAAATTCAAGGACGAATTCGACTACCGCTACAAGATCGGCGACGCGAACCCGACGATGATGAACGTGATCTCCCACGCTTACCTGAGCTCGCGCATTCCTTTGATCGATACATTCGAGCAGATCGTCGCTTATGCGACGAGTCATAAGGACGTTTGGCTGGCGCGCCGGGGCGACGTGGCGGCATGGGTGCGCAAGCAGATCTTGGCAAACAGATAGGTCCCATCAGAGATCTCCATTAAAAGCCAACCCGCGCTACTTGATCCAGAGATTATTCAGATCGCCGATATTCGGCAGCAAGCCCAAGGAAATGCCCGATTGCAAAATTTTGTTCTGTGACTGAAAGAAGCTCTCGCCCCACTTATCGGCAAAATTGGCTTTGTTCTGTTTCAGCCCTGCAGCGATCTCTTCCGGCGTGCTCAAATTGAATAGCTCTTTCGCTTTCGACTTGAAAAACTCTTCGTCCTGCCCCGCTTTAATCACCTGAATCGCATCCCCATAGGCGCTGCGAATGGCCTTGACCAGCGCGGGCTGTTTTTCCACCGTCTCCTTGAGCATACCCACGGTCGATTTGAGCGGCGGCGCGCCAAAGATATTCTCGAGCTCGATGTCGAAATCGGCGAGCACCCGATACTTGCCGGACATCACCAATCTCGTGGTGTGCGGCTCGAACATATTGATCGCCTCGACCTCGCCCCGTTCTAAAAGAGCGATCAGCGCGCCCGTTTCAGCCGGCACGTTTTGAAAATCTTTCTCGATGTCGAGCTTCTGCTCCTTAGCGATGACCGCGGAGAAAAAATAGGCCCCGGTAACACGCGCGAAGTTGCCGATCTTTTTGCCTTTGAGGTCGCCGAAAGATTTGTACGGCGCATCCTTGCGCACGACCCAGGAGTTGCCGGACCAAATCTGTGGCGTGATCAGACGAATGTCCGTGCCGCTTTTTACCAGGTTCACCGCGGTGCTCGGTTGCATGGAACTCGCCGTAGTTCGGCCGAGCTTCACCGCGTTTGCCGCTTCGGTGAAGTCCATCATCATGTTATTGATCTTAATGCCGTATTTGACGTCGAGCTTTTTGTTTTCAATCAGGGCGGCGATGTAACCGGACTGGCCGGCGGCGCTGGTGGCGATGTTGATCGTCTGCATAGCTTGCCCGGCTAACGCCGGATCGGCGAGACATGACGTCACTAGAAAAATCAGCAAACGCAAATAATCCCGTCTCGTTTTCATGATCCTTCATCCTCCTTCAGAGTCACTTTGGTTTCCAGCTCGGCGGCAAAATTATAAATCTCCGGTCCCCAGTGGCGCGGTGAGTGTAGCGGACTGGTTACGTAGGCATCGAGACGTGCCGGGCGGTTGGTCAACGTGACGACGTAATCGCTCATGTAGGCCGCTTCGGCCAGGTTATGGGTAACGAAAAGCACTGTGCGGTGTAGTTGCTCGCATAGGCGCCGCGTCGTCTGACGCAACTGGCGCGCGGTCAGCTCGTCTACGCTCGCGAAAGGCTCGTCCATCAGCACAATGTCCGACTCGACCGCCAAGGCGCGCGCCAAGCCGACACGCTGGCGCTGACCACCAGAAAGATATAACGGAAATTGATTCACATATTCCTCGAGCCCCACGAGCTTCAAGTAATGCGCCACGCGAGAGTCCCATTCAGTTCGGCCAATACCCGCGCCTTTTAACGCGAGACTAATGTTTTCACCAATGGTTTTCCACGGCAGCAAGCGCGGGCTTTGAAAGACATAACCGATGAGCGGGCGTTCTCGAGTTTGCCCCTCGACGGTGAAAAGCAGCTCGCCGCGGTCGAGCGTTTCCAAGCCGACGACGGAATTGAGCAACGTCGATTTGCCGCATCCCGACGGCCCGATTAGAACCGTGACACAACCTTCGCGGGCCTCGAATGATAGCCGGTCGATCACTTTGAACGGCTCGCCATCCTCGCGGCGAAACCATTTCTCCGCGTCTTTGACTAATAGCTCCGCCATCTAGCGTCTCCAGACGTCGATCTTGGGACGCCATGCGGTAAGGCGCCGTTCGGCCAAATTGATGATGCCGTATTCGATCACGATCATAGCCACGACGAATGTAAGCGTCCAGGCGATGACACCTTCCATGTTGAAGACTTGATAAGCTTTCATGACCTGATAGCCAACGCCGTTGCTGGTACCGAACATCTCGACGACCACGACGACCTTCCACGCGAGACCCAAGCCGTACCGAGTCGCGGCAAAAATATTCGGCACCAGTTGCGGCAGGATCACCTGAGAGATTTTCATCCACTTGGTAAAATGAAAGACGTGGCTCATGTCCATGAGCTCTTTATCGAGGGATTTTACTCCCGCCCAAATATTGATGACCAGCATGGGAAAGATCGTGACCGTCACCGCGAAGTAGGGCGAAAACTCATTGATGCCGAAGAGCATGACGGCGATGAGCGCCCACATCAAGCCGGGGATGGTGAGACCGAGCACGACCAAGGGCTGGAAAAAGCGCTCGCCCATGACGACCGTGCCCATATAGATACCGACGCCGACGCTAAAGAACATCGCGATCACGGCGCCGACGAATACGCGCCGCAAGCTTTGATACATATGGAAAAAGAAAGTGCCGTCGGAAACCAACCGGATCGCTTCCCTAACGGTGCTCAGCGGACTCGGCAACAGTCGCGGATAGATCAGATAGAGCGTCCACCAGATGAGAATCACGCTCGCGACGGCAAGCAGCGGCGGTAAGAGGCGGCCGGTCAAGTCGCGCGCCGACGACACGGCAAAGGGCGGCAGCGTCTCGACGCCGGCGACCCCTGGGTTTTGGCGCGCCAGTGGTTGCTTGATTGTTTTGCTCGAACGCCATCTAAAGCATTAGTGCTATAGAAAGCGAGTTCCTGTCAATCGTCCGGCAGTTCACCAATGCGAATTATTCGTTGACTTGATCGTTCGGCTTTGATTACCTTCGGTTCGTCTGAATTTGACTGCTGGAGAAACGATAATGACAAACACGCGAGAGCGCCTTTGAAGCGCGTCCGATCGACGAAGTGAAACGCGAGCTGTTCGAACGCGCACAAGAAAATCGCAATCCGTTTCTCTACACAATTTTCCAAGAGGTCCTGCCGGTGATCACCGGGCTGCGTTCCGTCGATCGGGAGGAATGGGCCAATGCGTTCGGCGCGTTGGCAGCGCCGCACGAAGAGCGGGCCGCACAGGCAGAAGCGAAGGGCGATAGCGATACAGCCCGTAGGGAGTATTTGATTGCCTATGACTGTCAGCACGTGGCGCGTTATCCGGCGCCGAATTCACCCGGCAAACTGGCCGCGTACCGAAAGTCTCAGGAATATTTTCTTAAAGCCGCGCGCTATTTCGATCCACCGTTGGAGCGCGTAGAGATGCCGTTTGCCGGACGCGCGGGAGAAGGCAAGATGCCGTCGGTCTCCTGCGAAAACCCAAGGAGTCGCCAAGCCTCCGGTTGTGGTTGTCTGGGGCGGCATCGATGCCTTCAAAGAAGAGCGCGCCAGCGAGCCATATTTGAAGGCTGGCCTGGCGCCGCTCGCGATCGACATGCCCGGCGTGGCCGACGCGCCCCTCGCCGGGTCGGAGAACGGCGAACGACTATGGGACGCAGTCTTCGACTTCATCGCGAGTCGTTCGGATCTCGATTCGGATCGCGTCGGCGTTCATGGCGGCAGCACGGGTGGTTATTGGGCGACGAAAGTCGCGCACACGCATGCGGCACGATTGCGCGCGGCGGTGAACCAAGGCGGTCCGGCTCATTTTGCGTTTCAAAAAGATTGGATTGTCAACGCGCAGCGCGGTGAGTATCCGTTCGAATTAGCCGAGACTTTGGCCTGCGCCTTCGGCCGTTCCACGGCGCAAGAATGGGTCGAATACGCGCCGAAGCTTTCGCTGATCGATCAGGGAATTCTCGACAAACCCTGCGCGCCGCTACTCTGCGTCAACGGCGTCAACGATAGCGTCTTTCCGATCGCCGATATGTATCTCTTGCTCGAACACGGCACCCCGAAAGCCGCGCGTTTTTATCCCGGCGGTCACATGGGCGGCGGCGATGCTCAGGCGGTGATCGTTCAATGGCTGAAAGAAAAATTAAGCTAATCAGTCGATGGCGAAATCGACAAATACTCGTAGGCAGGTTTGAACCCGCTTTCTACCTTGTCGGCCTCGTATTCTGCTGCTGCCGCAGGCGATCCAAATCTTGCTGAGTTTGGTTGCGGCGAATTTGATCCTGGAGAGAGTCGATCCGCTGCTGGCGCTGCAAATTGTCGATCTGCTGTTGCTGGCGCAAAGGGTCGGGCTCGCGCTGGATTCGATTGATCTGCTGATCGGTTTGCAAACGCTGCAGCTGCTGATCGTTTTTCAGCTGATCCAATTGCCGTTGCGCCTGCGCGGCGTCGGGTTGCTGCGGCTGAGAAGCCTCCGGCTTTGATTGCTTGAGCTGATCCAATTGCTGCTGCGCCTGATTGATTTCCCGGTCGCGCTTCAAATTTTCGATTTGTTCTTGGCGTTGTTGCTCTTTTGCCTTTTGCTCCTGCCGTGCTTTGGTTTGTTCCTTTAAGATTTCTTCCACTGGGTCCGCAGCCGCAAAGACGTTTGCCGCCGCGACAATCATGACCCAAAAACAAAGTGCGCTGGCAGGTTGGTTTTGTCACGAATCCCATAGTTTTATAAAAGCAAACTAGCGCGCCGATGGCAACATCGAGAAATCGACCAATTTCTCGGCATCCAAACTTTCCGGTAGGGGCCGTTCTTCTCGGAGCAGCGTCAAGTAGCCGCGCACTTTTTTCAAATCCATGGCGCCGTCGGGCGAAAGAATGCCGATGATAGTCTCGTAGGAATGTTCCGCCTCGTTTGCGCTGATTTTGAAGCGCGCGGCAATTATCTTGATAGTTTCAGCGCGGTTGGCGCGCTGCCATGCGACCGCGTCCAGCACCGCCGATATAGTTTTTCTAATCCGGTCGCGGCTATTGCGAATCTCAGATTGGGACGTAAACAGTCCGACGTAGGGAATATCCGCGAGGTCGCCGAGAAAAAGAAATTTCTTATAGCCGGAGGAAACCGCCTTGTCGTCAAACGGCGGGCTCAAGACCGCCCCAGCTACCTGATTGGTTGCGAGCGTCGCGAAACTGTTCGAAGTCCCGCCGGTGGTGACAAGGCTGACCTGCTTCTCGTCTAATGCGAGTTTCTTCAATCCGGCGCGCGCGAAATAGTAGGGCGACGATCGGATGTCGGAGATCGCGATCTTTTTGCCTGCGAGATCCTGGGGTTTGGCAATGTCTTTACTTGTCACCAACACCCACAGGCGTGTCGCGGTAAAGTGACAGCACGACCACGAGAGGCAAGCCGGCGACCGCAGCGTTGATCGCGGCTTGCGGCGAAGTGAAGAAGTTAATATTTCCGTTCAAGATCGCTTGCGGGCCGATGGCGCTGCGCATCTGGATGTATTCGACCTCCAGACCTGCTTTGGTGTAAAAGCCTTTCTCTTTGGCGATGTCGAAGGGAAGGGTCGAAACGGCTGACGACGGATATCCGATCCGAACTTTTTGTTGCGCGTCGGCCGCCGAGGACGACCGAGGCAATAACATCTCGGCGAAAAGCCAAAGCGCCACCAAAATGTTTCTAGCCATGACCCATTCTCGCGTTCCAATTACATTCCAACGACGCCGTAATAAGCCGCGCAGTTATCCCAGAGAATTTTTCGCTTGTCTTCATCAGTGAGCGGCAGTTGGAGAAAGCGCTCGACGGCCTTCGGATATTTGGTATCGACATGCGGAAAGTCGGTGGAAAAAACCAAGCGCTCGTTGCCGAGGTAATCAATCGCGTACTTCGCTGGCTCCTCGTCGCATTCGACCGACGCGTAACACTGCCGCTTGAAGTAAAAGCTCGGGGGATTTTGAAGCTGTGGCGCCCACTGATCGCCGTACAATTCCCAGTGTTCATCGAGACGCCACATGAGAAAGGGCAGCCAACCGCAGTTGCCTTCGAGAAATGCTACGCGTAGTTTTGGATGGCGGTCTAAAATCCCGCCGCCGCAGAAGCTACCGACGGCAAGCATCTGTTCCACGGGATGGGAAAAAGTATGCCGCAGCATGAAATCATAACCGAACTGTTCGCCGACCTGGCGCGCCGCCGAGTTGTTCGCCTCATGAAAGCCGAGCGGCACGCCGAGATCTTCGAGTGCGGACCAAAGCGGCTCGTAATAGGGCTCGTGCCAGTTGTGCCCATTGACGATATTGGCGCGGAGAAAAATCGCGCGAAAACCTAATTGCTCGACGCAACGGCGCGTCTCGGCGATCGCGTCCTCGATGTTGAAGGGCGAAATCATACCGGCGCCGACAAGCTTGCTCGGGTCGGCCTGGCAGAATTCGTAAAGCCAGTCATTGTAGGCACGCGCCAGCGCGGCGGCGAATTCGCGATCCAATTGCGGGATGCTCAGAACGTTCAGCCCGCGGCTCGGGTAGAGAATAGCGAGATCTATTCCTTCTTCTTCCATGGCGTCGAGCTGAACTTGTGACGACCAGCCACGCTCGTTGTGAGTTTTAAAGAGTTTCTGATTCTTGTGAAAAATGTGACCCGGCGGGGGAAGTGTTCCAGGTGGCGGATCGGCCGGGCGGCCCCAGGCGCGGCCGTCTGGACCGACAAGGCGCAAGTCCCGCACATGATCGGTGGTGCCGATGGGCGCGCGGTGTTTAAATTTCTTATCGATGTAACGCTGCCAGAGATCGGCAGGCTCGAGGATGTGCATGTCGCTGTCTAAAACTTTGAAACCGTTGTTGGCCATAGATCACCTCGTATCTGTGAAGCGGTTCAGATCTTTTAAACAGTTTGTTCGGGCGCATGGGTGCCGAACGTTTACTTCGCTTCCGGGTTCGTTGAAATATATTTTCCCGCCTGCTGCGGGTCGATGCCGTCGGCGCGTAGTTTAACCTGCGCCGCTTCTTCCTGAAGTTGAAAGGTGACGGTGTACGCTGACTGATCGCCCAGACCACGGTTGACGGCGGCCACGAGTTTTTGTTCCGCGATGTTGGCCAGTGGCAAGGGCACGTTCAGTTCCCGGCCGAGCGCCGTCGCCAAGCCGACGTCCTTGCGTAGCAATTTGAGGGGGAAAGTGTCCGTCGCATAATTATTGCGAAAAACCGTCTGCGGCACTTGCACGTGCAGCACATGCATCCGTCCGACCATACCGCGCCGGACGCATTCCCAGAGCGCTACGGTATCGACCCCGGCTTTCACGCCCAGGGTGAGTCCTTCGGCGATCGATTGGGATAGGGTGCTGTTGATCATCTGATGGACGAGCTTGCAGATGCTCCCGGAACCAAGCGGCCCGGCATAGAGCACCTGGTCGCCGAACGCTTCGAGCACCGGCTTGGCGCGCTCGAAGATGTTTTTATCCCCGCCCACCATCACCTCATGAATGCCGCGTGCGGCGCCGGGTTGGCCCGAAGCGACCGGCGCATCGAGAACATGCGCGCCCTTTTCCCGAAACAGGGGTGCCAGCTTGCGAATGAGCGACGGCGGGCTGGTCGAGATGTCGATGTAGACGGCGCCGGGTCTGATTCCTTCGATGATCCCCGCGGCGCCGCAGGCGACTTGCTCCACATCGTCGGGCATCGGCAGTGCCGTGAGAATCACGTCGCTCCGGCGCGCCAAGTCTGAGACGCTGTCGGCAACCTTCGCGCCGCGCTCTTCAAACGGATGCGTAGCTTCCTCGCGCAGATCAAACACGATCATCGGAAAGCCGGCGCTCTGAATGTGTCCGGCGACGGGTCCGCCCATGTTGCCAAGACCGATGAAACCGACTGTTTCCATTTCAGCTCCTGCTGGCGACTATGATGTCTCAGCTTATCGCAGAACGTCTATTCCGGTGTCAACGCGGGTCGGAATTCTTTACCGCGGAGGCGCGGAGGACGCAGAGGTACAATTCCGACTTCTATCTCCGCGTGCTCTGCGTCTCTGCGGTTAGAGCCGGCTTTTCCGTCTGCGATGATTTTGATAGGAATCAATCATCGGGAAGGAGTAAATCCTATGGGCCACATGATGAACGGCAGATGGGTGGACGATGACCGGATCACGGCCGATGTGCGCGGCGCATTTGTGCGTGCCGACTCGCAGTTCCGTAGCTGGGTTACGGCTGATGGCAACGCCGGTCCTTCCGGCAGCGGCGGTTTCAAAGCCGAGCCGGGACGTTACCATCTTTTCGTTTCTTACAATTGTCCTTGGGCTCATCGGACGATCATCTTCCGCAAGCTTAAGAAACTAGAAAACGCGGTTTCGATGTCGCTGGCCGATAGGCCGAAAACCGCGGGTTGGGCTTATTCCGAGACGATCGACGACTTTCAACCGGAAAAAGACGGCGTCTTTCGTCTGCATCAAGTTTACGCGGCCGCGGATGCCAACTACACCGGCAAAGTGACCGTACCGACGCTCTGGGACCGCGAGCGGCGCACGATCGTGAACAACGAGTCATCTGAAATCATTCGTATGTTCAACTCCGGCTTTGGCGCGCATACGAATGTGAGCTACGATTTCTACCCGGAAGAGCTGCGCGGCGAAATCGATCGGATCAACGATTTCGTTTATAACCACTTCAACAACGGGGTTTACCGGGCCGGTTTTGCGCGCAGCCAGGAAGCCTACGACGAAGCAGTGAAGAAAGTTTTTGTTTGCTTGGATCAAATGGAACAGTGGCTCAATGAGCGGCGCTATTTAGTCGGCGAGCGCATCACGGAAGCCGACTGGCGCGCTTTCCCAACCTTGCTGCGCTTCGATCCGGTTTATCACGGCCATTTCAAATGCAACCTGCGCCGTGTGCAGGATTATCCGAATTTGCGAAACTATTTGCGCGAGCTGTACCAGTGGCCGGGGATCAGAGAGACGTTCGATTTGCAAAAAACCAAATCAGGTTACTACGGCCAGCGCAACGTCAATCCGACGGGTATCGTGCCGATCGGACCCGACATGAGTCATCTCGAATTGTCGCATGATCGCGAGCGGCTTCGTGCGGCGGCCTGATGAAGAATCACCACGAAGCGCACGAAGGCCACGAAGAAATTTCATTTTAGATTCTTACCTTCGTGTTCTTCGTGACCTTCGTGGTAAACCATCCATTTTCGTATCTTGCAGCTAAATCCTATTTACGGTTTGCGGGCCGACCTTCTCGATGTTGACTCGGATGATCACGCGCTTTTCGTCGGCCATCCGCTTTTTGTATTCCTCCCAGTTCTTGTGCTCACCGCGCACCTGCTTATACCAATAGATTAACATGTCCATCGCGGCGGGCTGCTCGATGATCTCGGCGGTGCCGTGGATCTGCACGAACTTCGAGCCGCTGTATTGCTCGCCGAAGATCAACATCGACACCCGCGGCTCCCGGCGCAGGTGTTTAATCTTATAGGTCGTGCCGCGCGATGTGATGATCACGCGTCCCTGGGGATCGATCCCCGGGCTGACAAAAGTCATTTGCGGCCAGCCGTCTTTCTGCCGCACGGCGATGCAGGCGCGGTGGTTTTGCTGGAGAAATTTTTGTGCGTCGACGATTTCCATATGTCTCCTTTCAATTCAGGTCAACCGTGTCCATTGGTGCCCCAGACGCGGCCGTCGATCCACAGTTTTGCCAGTTCGAGCGCGTAGGCATCGGCTTGTCTCTGGGTCTCGAAGGTGCCTCGGCGCCGTCCGAAAATGGGAATTCGCTTTTCCTTCTTGCCATCAGCGATGACGATGGTCGCTCTCGCGATCCATTCGCGTGTGCGAATTTCCTCCGAGTCAAACTCGACGCGGTGGCCGCGGTAGGTTTTCGTTCGCACCATAGAAGAAAGGATGAAGGATAAAAGCGGAAGGATAAGCCTTCCGTTAGTTTTTCTCCTATCCTTTATCCTTCGGCCTTTCTTAGATACTCATTTTCCCGCCGTTTAGCTTGACGCCCAGTTTCGCCAACGCTTCCACGACCGGAATCTCTGCGCCAAGAGCTTTGCCGACGTCGGCCGCTAGCGGCAAATCTTTGTCGTAGAGGTTGGTGCCTGGATTGAACTTCAACTCGCCGTCGGAGATATCGTAGCGAGTTTCCCAGCGGTCGAGGACATGCTGCGACTTGGTTTTCTTCATCAGGTCGAGCGCGGCTTTGTAGCTGACGCCGCCGGCTTTGGCGATCTGCAACGCTTCATAGACGATCAGCGCTTCGGATGCGGTGACCATGTTTTTGAAAAGCTTGCTCACGTTGCCGCAGCCGAGGGGACCCATGTGCACGGCGTCTTTGGCCATCTTCAATAGATGGGGCTTGGCGCGCTCGAAGAACGCTTTTTGCCCGCCAACGAGAAAAGTTAAACCGCCCTGGCGCACAGCGCTTGGGACCGCCGTCATACAGGCGTCGATCACGTTGACTCGTTTATCCGCCGCCAGCTCGGCGACTTTTTTCGTCGTCGCAGGCCGAATCGTGCTGTGCAACAAGACCAGCGAGCCGGGCGCCGCGCCTTCCAAGACGCCATCGTTGCCGAGCATGCATTCCAGGACTTCCTGATCGGTGCGTACGACCACGTCGATGAGCGTGCAGGATTGCGCAACGGCTTTCGCAGACGATGCGGTTTCAGCGCCTTCCGCGCGCGCCGCGTCCAAAGCAGCGGGCGCGATATCAAAGGCGGTAGCGACGACGTTGGCCAATTTCAATCGCGACAAGAGCGCGCTGCCCATCGCTCCGGTGCCGACAAAGCCGATTTTTTCCATGAGTCGATTCCTCCTAACCGTTTACCTTCAGTTGCGGCATGACGTGTTGGGTAAATAATTCCAATGAGCGTTTAGTCTCGCTCGGCGACAGATCGCCGAAAGCGAATTGTCCGACCAAATAATTGCAGCCCGCTTGAGCCATTTGATCTTGCAAAAAGGCGGTAACGGTCGCCGGACTGCCCGCGATACCCTGGCCGACTTTGATGAGCCCGTCCAACTCCGCCGGCCGTTGATGCACCGGTCCCTTGCCGCCGCGGTGGTAGAAAAGATAGTTGAAGCTCCGATGCCAAACGGGATAGGCCCTGCGGCCGATCGTGAGCGCCTCCTCGTCCGTCTCCGCGACGAAGATGAAACGACCGAGACCGACCAGCGGCGCGATACGATTTTTCGCCTGCGTTTCGCGCCAGACTTCGCGAAAGCGATCGGTGAATTCGCGCGTCTTGTCGGCGGGGTCGAGGCTCACGATATTCAGTCCTTGGCGCGCCGCGCGCTCCGCGCTCACCGCCGAGTGCACGCCGTACCAGACCGGCGGATGGGGTTTTTGCAACGGCTCCAATTCCATCGGCACGTCATCGAACGAAAAACACTCGCCGTGAAAGTCGAGCGTCTTATGCGTCAAACCGCGCATGATCAGCTCGAGGCCCTCGACGTACATGGCTTCCGCCTTGGCGGGATCGTTGCCGTAGATCGCCGCTTCGATCTGCGATGCGCCGCGGCCGAAGCCGATGTCGAGGCGACCGCCGCTCATCTGATCGAGCATGCATATCTCTTCGATCAAGCGGATCGGATGATAAAGCGGCAGGGCGTAAACCAGCGGGCCGAAGCGCAGGCGCTTGGTGCGCTGCGCCACCGCGGAGAGAAAAACGCTGGGCGAAGGCGCCATACCGAGCGGCGTCGAGTGGTGCTCAGCGACGTGGTAAGCGTAAAACCCTTCACGATCATACGTCTCGATCAGTTGGAGTCTCGCCTCGTAATAATCCTTCAGGGGTAATTTATTGCGGTCTAGGTGGTCGAAAATCCCAAATTGCATATCACGCGGGATATATCGTGAATCGAGAGGAAATCAAAGGCCGCGGACGAAATTCGGCGATCACCCGCTTCAAGTCGGGGCGCCCTGCCGCGCGCCGCAGATCAGTGCCCCATTGGTGCTGCAAACCAGGATACTGAGAACGAAGGACAAGAACCATACGGTCTTGGTTAAAATTCAGTCAATGCCGTAAAACTTTCGCGGATTTGATCTCAAGAATTTTTTCGATCGTCTCGGGACCGATCCGACGATCCTTGCGCAGCAGGCGAATCGCATTGAGCTCGGATGATGGATCGTGGTGACCGTAGTCGGTGCCGATCATCAAACTATTTTCCCCTGCGTAGCTCAAGACGTAGGGGAGATCATCCGTGTTCTCGCAGGCCACCCACATGTTGTTAGCGGCGAGCGCGTCGGCGCGAAACGATTTGCCTTGGCGGCGGTAGCGGTCGGCCAGATCGTTCAGAACATAAGGCACCCATTGCGCGCTGACTTCCACGAAGCCCCAACGGACCTTTGGAAACTGTTTCGGCAACTCTTTTTCGATCAGCGTGTGACACGCGCCGACCACAGTGAGTTTGAACTTGGTAAACGTCGTGTCCTCAGCGAAGAAGTCGTGGTGGAGGAAGCTGCCGTTGGCGGAATGGATGCAGACGGGCAGATCGAGCTCTCCCGACATTTCCCAAAGCGAATAAAAATAGGGAGAGCCGAGCGCGCGCTCGCACTCCAGACCGCGCATAAAGACGCCGCAGGCGCCGTGGTTCTTGGACCATTCGAGCTCATCCCGCACCGCTGCCGGAGTTTTTTCCAGAAGCCGCAGCGGTGGCTTCGCCACCCAACGCAGCCGGCCCTTGCCGCGCTGCCAAAGATCGCCCATCCAGCGGTTATAGGATTTGCACAGAGCGCGCTCGCGCTCGGCTTGCTCGACCACCGGCCGGAGAAAGAGCGTCGGGTAAAGCACTTGGGTCTCGATGCCGAGCTCGTCCATGTGCGCTAGGCGAGATTCGACGCTCAGCATCTCGCGCGACTCCTGCGAGGTGTTGGTGCCGACGTTACGGTCTTTGCCGTGCGCACGCCCTTCGATCACCCAGAAGTCGCGCACGGGGATGCCTTCATTGCTGCGCAGCTCCGCGCCGAAGCTCTGGGTCATCAGTTGCGGCGTAAAGCGCCGTTCCTCGTCGTCGAGATAACTCCAAGTTTGCATCGTCTCGATCACATGCGCGTCAGCGTCAATCGCTCCCATCGTTCCCTCCGTGTCATGATTGCCGACCCGCTCGGAATTCGGCGGTTCGCTTACCGCGGTCGGTCTGTTTCAAACGCTTTCACGATTTTCACTTTGCATGCAAGACCCTGAGAGCAAACACAAGGAACCGTAAAAATTCCGCCTTGACAGCGCTGGATCATGGGATAGAGAATCCGTCCATGAAAGTGAACATGTTAATCGGCCAATGCGGCTGGTTAGTTCTGTCCGTCGCCTGGCTAACAAGTGTAGGGTTCTTCCATGTGCCCGTGCTCGCCGCTGAAAAGGTTGTGGTCAGCTATCCGAGCCGAACGCTCACAAGTTTCCTGGTTCCTGAAATTGCGCGGCAAAAAGGCTTTTTCCTCGCCGAAGGGATCGAGGCCAATCTCATCTACGTGCGAGGAGCCATCGACATCAAGGCTCTAGTGACCGGCGATGTGGACTATGCAATGGCGAGCGGCAGTGCCATCAGCGCGTTTGTGGCCGGCATACCGGTACGATTGATCCAAGGAGTGGTCGGCCGGGCGGAACATGTGCTGGTGGCTCAGAACAAATATCGCCAGGTGAAAGATCTCAAAGGCCAGACGATCGGCTCGCTCAACCCGGGCGGTTTGGTGGATGCACTGTTACGCCAGATCCTTTTACAGAACGGTCTGGATCCAGACCGCGACGTCGTGCTCATCAACCTCGGCGGGACACCGGAGCGGTACGCAGCGCTCAAGTCCGGGACGGTCGCGGCAACGGTGCTGGGCGCGCCGCACAACTTTCGCGCCGAACGCGACGGTTTTCGAAAAATCGCGGCCGCCGCCGACTATCTTCAAGTACCGACCAGCGGTTTGGCCGTTCGCAGCGATCGGATAGTCAAACAGCCGCAGCAAATCAAGAAAATGCTCCGAGGAAATCTGCGCGCCATGAAGTTTATGCGCGAAAACCGCGGCGACTCGATTGCAACCATTGTTCAGAGAACTAGGCATGGACCCGGACAGCGCCGCCAAAGGCTACGAACAGATCGTCAGTCTCATGAGCGAGGACGGCCGTGTCAATGCCGCCGGCGTGCAATTCCTCATCGATCTCGCGCGCCAAACTCAAAAAATCACCAAACCGTTACTCGCTGCGCAGATGATCGATCATTCTTTGCTTGAAGAAGTTTTGGCAGGCAAATAGCTTTCGAAAGCAATAACGAGTTCAAGGTATCCCTTCTCAGCGTCCCCTCTATTCACTCACACGTGCCGTTCGACAACTTTCACTCCCGTTGATTGCGTGGTTCCGCTGCGTTGATTCGACGGTTTGAACCTCTGGAATCTCCCAAGTCTCATTCATTTGTTGCGAGCAAGCTCTCCGCGTGCTTTTCTAGAAAGGTTGTGAGAGTCGAGATACCCGAAAGAGAAGACGCCGTTATCGGGCGGCGGCATACGGCAGGGCGGCACGAGAAACGGCATTGGCTCCGTCTCGAGCGCCGCGCCGATAATCTATCCGCTTCTCGACACCGCTTCGGCGTTGCTAAAAAACTAGAGGATCGCCGTGGCTGAAAGCGTAAGGCCTCCCGAACGGATCAGACGCTTATATCGGCGCGCCGCCGGCTACTTCGCGGCTGTATTCGATTCTGCGTTGAGCGGGCGGGACCGGCTTGTTTCCGGTGCCAAGGGATTGGCCGTGTTAGGCGCGCTCGGTTTCGCGCTGTTGTTCGCGTACGCGATCATTTTGATACCCTTCACGCCGAGTATTGCCAATATACGAAAAGCCAAAATCGATCAGCCCACGGTGTTGATCTCTTCCGATGGCAAGCGCCTCGCCACGCTGAAGCCGATGAACCGCGAGTGGGTCCGGTTAAATCGGATCTCGCCGCAGGTGATCAATGCTCTGCTCGCCACGGAGGATCATCGCTTCTACGATCACCACGGCATCGATGTGCTGCGCAGCGCAGCCGGCCTCTTGGGCATCTTGACCGGCGATCCGGAGGGCGGTTCGACGTTGACCCAGCAACTCGCGCGCAATCTTTATCCCGAAGAAATCGGCCGAAAGCGCACGCTCACGCGAAAATTCAAGGAGATGATCACGGCGCTCAAAATCGAATACGCCTACAGCAAAAATGAAATCCTGGAAACATACCTCAACACGATTCCGTTTTTATACAACGCGTTCGGCATTGAAATGGCGGCGCGCACTTACTTCGATAAGCAGGCACAAAAACTCGACGTCCTCGAAAGCGCCACGCTGATTGCTATGCTCAAAGGCACCAGCTATTACAACCCGGTGCTCAATCCCGAGCGCGCGCTTAAGCGCCGCAACGTCGTGCTGGCGCAAATGGTCAAGCGCGGCGTGTTGAGCCAGAGCGATTTCGATCAGTTAAAACCCAGGCCGATACGTCTCGATTTCGAACGCCAGCCGGACGCTCTCGGTCCCGCGCCTCATTTGACCATCCAAATTCGCAAATGGCTGATCGACTGGGCGGACCGTTACGATCATGACATTTATTCCGACGGATTGATCGTCTACACCACCATCGACTCGCGTTTGCAGGCAGTAGCCAACCAAGCAGTCCACCGCCGGATGGAAGCCTTGCAGGCGGTAGCCGATGTGGAGTGGGGAATGAGCTCCGGCGGAGTGCTCTCGTCGGAGGCGAACGGTTACCTACAACTGCGCCGCCGTGTGCAACCTTTCGCCTATTTTTGGAAAACTAAGCCCGGCTTGATCGACAGTTTTATTCAAGAGTCCGCCACCTACCGCAGCGCGGTCGCTCGCGGCACCGCGCCGAACGATGCCCTGGCGCAGCTCAAGAGCGATAAAGAATTTATGGCAAAACTGCGCGCCGAAAAGACCCGGTTGCAGGCGGGCTTCGTCGCCATCGATCCAGCCACCGGCTACGTCAAAGCGTGGGTCGGCAGCCGCGACTTCAAAACCGACCAGTTCGATCACGTGGTGCAAGCGCAGCGGCAACCGGGTTCGACGTTTAAGCCGTTTGTTTACGGCGCCGCGCTCGAGCAGGGGATGTCAGCCGACAAACGCTTCGTCGACCAAGCCGTGGAAATTTCTTTGCCGAACGGCGCCGTGTGGCGCCCCACCGATGTCTCAGAACCGACCGGCCGTTCGATGACCGCGCGCGAGGGTCTCATCTATTCGAAAAACACCATCACCGCGCAGGTCATGCAAGAGGTCGGTCCGAGAAAAACCGCGGAACTCGCGCGGCGCATGGGCGTCAACCAGAGCAAGCTCGACGAAGTTCCGGCCTTAGCTCTCGGCAGTAGTCCGGTAACGCCGTTGGAGATGGTCTCCGCTTACAGTACTCTCGCCTCCCGTGGCCAATACCGTCAGCCGATTTTTATCACCCGCATCACCGACAAAAATGGCACCGTGCTCGACGAATTCAAAACCGAAGGTCGGCCCGTTCTGTCCGACAAGACCGTCGGCGATCTGATCAACATGTTGCGCGACGCCGTCGATCTCGGCACCGGGCAAGAGGTGCGAGCGCGCTTCGGCCTGCGCGCCGACGTCGCTGGGAAGACCGGCACCACGCAAAAAAATACCGACGGCTGGTTTATTTTGATGCATCCGCAACTCGTCGCCGGATCGTGGGTCGGTTTCAACGACTCGCGCATCACCATGCGCAGCAATTATTGGGGCGAGGGCGGTCACAACGCCGTGCTCTTGGTTGGAGATTTCTTTCAGCACGTTTTCGCCGCGCGCTTGATCGACGCGACCGCGCACTTCCCATACCCACGACCGCGCGATTCGATTTTAGATCCGTATTTGGATACGGCCAAAGACTGGGTCGGCGACATATTAAAGGGCCTGTTCGGAGAAACAGCGAGGCCGTCGCAGCGCCGCGATCTGCCGCGCGCAGCGCCGCGGGTCGAAGAGACACCACCGGAAAGAAATCGCTTGGATGATTCGGTGGAGCAAAGGAGTCTGGAAAGACAACGCGAGAAAGAGCGACTGCTGGACTTACTAAGGCAGAAACGGGAGCAGCGCGAGCGGGATCAGGTGGAAAGGGATCGATAACTCAGAAAAATTCACCGTGACACGCGATGTGGTCCTTTGCGCAAAGCCGCAAATGTAAAAACCGGCCGGCCGCTCTTTTTGAACTTGAACGGCAGGCCGGCATCATCTACCGGAACGATGGGAATGACTGGAACCGTTCCGACTTATTCGATCGGGAACGTCTTGAACTATTTGAACGCTCTGTGCCTGTCCGCTAGTGCGCTGCGCTTGCCCGTTGCTTTGTTTCCAGGCTGAGGCCGACGATGAATGCCGGGTTGGCGGTGGACATCGTGTAGATCTCTTCCTCGGTGCAGCCGAAAGCCGACATGTAGCCGCGTAGCAGACGAAGCGACTCGACTGAGTTCGGAAACAGCGGTTCGCCCGCGTCCGATGACAGCGTGCAGTGCGTGGGGCCGACCGTGCGAATGGCTTTGTACATATTCGCCGGGTCGATGCCGAGGAGCGGCGACAATTCGTCGAAGGTGAAATTGAGCCAGAGATCGGCGGCCGCCGCGTCTTTCATTTCCTCGATCGTCAAATTGACGAAAGGGCTAAAGGGATGGTCGACCACGCCTCTTTTGAAACCGATCTTGTGGCTGAACTCCGCCATCGCTTTGAACTCCGGCTTGGTCGGATGGCCGAAAAATATCGCCGCGTTTTGGTCGTGAGCCATGCGGAAAATTTCTTCGATCTCCGGTAATAGCCGGCCTTTGTCGTCGAGCAGGTAATGGCCGTACCTGAGCGAGTCGGCCCAAGACAGCGGCTCGGTATGCGCTTTCGGATCGGCATTCTTGTCCCAAGCGCTCGGTTTGCCGCCGACGATGGACAGCGTGTTGGCTGAAGTGTTGTTGGGCATCCACAGACCGACGACGCCGGCTTTCAAGTTCTTGGCGCACCAGGCGGGCTCGATCTTCGAGAGAAAACCTTGCGTGACCGAGGCGCCGGGCCAGAGGTGTGTCGGTGTCAAACCCTGCTCCGCGCACCAGGATTCCAACGCGCTGCGCACGCCGCCAACCGTCCCTGCGGGATCCTTTCGCCCGACGATGGTTTTGTAGAGTATGCCTTTCATGCCGCTCTTCGAGGCGAGCTTGGCGACCCCGAGAGCGTCTTGCTGCCCCTCGTGCGCGTGGCAATGAATGTCGATCGCGTCCTCGACGCCGATCACGTGATCGAGCGAGGGATCGACAGGCCCCTGCTTGAAGCCGCGGCGAGCGGGATACGATGTTACCGAACGAACGGAGCTCGGCGTAGAATAGTTGGGATTTGTCTCGGCCATGATCAATCCTCCCGATTCTGGAATTGATGAGACAATATCGCACCGGCACGCGCTGGGCAAATTGATTTAGTGGAGCGAATGAGGCTCAATCGCGATTGTCTCTGCGTGTGTGAAGTTGACAACTTTCACAGCCGGGTGTTATCAGCAGGCTTCTAAAGCGCGAACAAGTAGGATGCAGCGCCGCGCAATTTTTTAGCGCGTCGTCTGAGCAGCACTACGATAAAAGTCCTTGTCGACGAAGGAGCATCCCATGGCACAGCAGCTAAAAATCATCGATGGCGACGGCCATATTTTCGAAGACGGCGATGCCATCGCTCGTCATTTTCCCTACAGTGCGGCGGGTGCCCGACTCAGGAGCGGCGTGTTTCCGCTCAATAGCCATATCCAATATTCGCTAACCCGTACTCCGCCCGGTGCGTTTGCGACCAATGCTGAAGGCCGCTTTCAAAATCCCGGCGCCGATGGCTGGATCGAGTTCATGAATCAGGTAGGATTCGATTATGCTGTCCTCTTTCCGACCGCCGGCCAACGCATCGGACGGATCGTCGACCGCGACTACGCCGTCGGCGCGGCGCGCGCGTACAACGATTGGTTGGCCGAGACTTATCTTGGGCGGGATACCCGTTTCAAAGGCATCGCCATCGTGCCGATGCATGATGCGGACGCGGCGTTGGAAGAGCTGCGCCACGCTTATACCGAGCTGGGCATGTGCGGTGTGCTTTTTCCCGCGACGGGGGTGCACTTGAACCTTGGAGCAAAACCGTACTGGCCGGTGTATGCGGAAGCGGCGCGCTTGGGCTGCCCGATCGTCGTTCACGGCGGTGGCCATTGGGACCTCGGTATGGAGACGATGAATATCTCCACCGGCGCCAATGCCATTGGACATCCCATGTCTCTGGCGATCGCTTTGGCGGAGATGGTGCTGAACAATCTCTTCGACCGTTTCACGGGCCTGCGCGTCGCGTATCTCGAAGGCGGTCCGTTGTGGTTCCTCATGGCGCTCGAACGTCTTTCGCGATCCTACGAGGCGGGCACGCCGATCAATCCGCGCGGCGAATTACTGAAATTGCCGGAGGGGAAAACCGTCGCGGATTATGTCCGCGCGCTGGTGCAAGCTGGCCGATTGGTCGTAGGCGTCGAGGGCGGGGAATCGGATCTTGCCTATGCGATCAAGGTGGCGGGCGAACAAGCGTTCATGTTCTCGTCGGACTTTCCCCACGAGGTGAACGTCCACACGGTCCAAAAAGAAATTCGCGAGCTTTGCGAGCGGGAGGAGATCAGTGCAGAATCCAAGCACGCGATCCTACGAACGAACGCCGCCCGGTTTTACAAGCTAGAGCCGGGCTTAAACTAGACTCACTCTCGCGATCGCTTGTGCAACGCTAAGCTCTGAACCCGTGCAGCCGCGCGGGATTGTCGACGAGAATCTTGCGCAGCAATTCGTATCGCCATCGACGTAGCGGTAAAGCAGCTCGACTTCTTCCGCGTCGTTCATCATGCGCTTGGTCCACTGCGGATGGGGCCAGTCGGTGCCCCAGACGATGCGGTCGGGCGCCGCCTCGATGAAGGCTTTGCCGTAGGGAAGCGCGTCGTCCCAGCCCGCGTCCATCTTCGAATCGCGATTGCCGTTGGACACCATCATCCACCAATTCTCCTGTTTCAGCATGTCGAGCACCCAACGGATCACCGGCCGGTCCATCCCGCCCGTCGAAGCCGACATGGCCGAAATGGTCGATCACCATGGGCACGTCCTTGAGTGAACGCAGCAAGTCTGAATTGTTCAGCAGATCGTCTCCATTCACGTGCAGCCGCGCGTGCCAGCCGAGCTCGCGCAGCCGGGCCATCGAGCGTCTGATCTCCGCCTCCCGTTGATCGAGAGTAAGAAAGCGGACGAAATTGAAGCGCGCGCCGCGCACACCCGCCGCATGCATGCGCTCAAGTTCTTTGTCCGAAACCCGGTCGTCGACGATGCCGATGCCGCGATAATGATCCCGATCGTTCAAGCTTTCGAGCGCGTGCAACAACAAGCGATGATCGCTGCCGTAAATCGCGCTGTGCACGATGACGCCGCGATCGAAGCCGATTGCCTTGTGCATCCTTTGCGCTTCGCTGAATGTCGCGCTGGTGATCGGCGGGTAGGGCGGATTGGACCGCGGTGGAAACATCGCCGGGTCCTCATAGAGATGAAATTGACAATCGCAGCTTCCCCGCGGCGGCGGCGGAACCGGCATCCGCGGTTGTTTATCCCATTCGTAAATTTTCTCTCCGGCTGTCGCCATTGTGATTCTCCCGTGATTTCTCGGACCCCTGACGTTGAACGATTTTATATTCGCCGGACTTAGTTTTCGAACTTGAATCACCCTCCTAAGCACGGGGTTTACGTTTGTCAAGTCGCTTGACGACCCGAGGATGCGTGCTTATTTTTTTGACCATAGGGAGGTAACCTATGGAACTAGTAAGATTTGAACCATTTGCGGGTTTTGGCAATTTTCGGTCTGTTCTCAACGATCTATTCGATGAGAACCACGGTCGCTCGTCGACGCAACCGAGCGTATCGAAGTGGTATCCGGCGGTAGACGTTTTGGAAAGCAAGGATTCGTACTTAATTCACGCCGAGCTTCCAGGGATGAAAAGGGAAGACATCAAAGTGGAAGTCAAGGACGGAGCCCTGGTTCTCAGCGGGGAAAGAAAATCCGAGAAGCCGGCTGAAGGCATTGAATACCGCCATACAGAACGGGTCGCCGCAAAATTCTGGCGCTCATTCACCCTGCCCGAGACCGTGAAGCAGGATGGCATTGAAGCCAGCTACAAAGACGGTGTCCTTGAGATACGCGTGCCGAAGGTGGAAAAAGCCAGGCCGCGGCAGATTGAAATAAACGTGCAATAACTGTTCGTAAAACCGCAATGAAAAAGGGAGGCAAGTCGCCTCCCTTTTTTGATCTTTCTTTAGAACTTGTTGCGCGCCGCTTTAGACGGTTCGAACCATCTGAAACGATTGGAGCCCCTAAGTCATCTCCTCCTCAAGGAGTGACGCCAGCAGTGGCGACATTGGCGTGCGCCGAAAACTTTACGGCCGCCGCACGCCGTGCAGCGGTATGCGCGGGGATTTTTCCTGCTCTTCTCAACGGATTTGAGCGGGCTCAGCTCCAACCGCAATTCGCGCACTTCTTTTTCGTTCGCGCGCTCCGGGCACTCGCGGCCGCGCCGCAACCATGGCCAGCAAAACGGCACATTGCCGGGCTTCGTGGTCGTGATAATTCTAAACTGCGCAAGGCTGCCGCAGCCGAATTGTTTCTGCAGCTCGGCGCACTTCATGAGGGCCATACCGCTCATCTTCATCGGGCACCAGACCATTCCGCTTGGATAACCCCACTCGTCCAGCGCAATTCGGTCGACTGAGGCCCGGGTCTTCCACGGCTCTTTTTTTCTGATTAAGCCAGACATTTTTAAAAACACTCTATCGCTTAGCAGAGTATGCGCAAAATCTTTGAGATCGCAAGCCATAAGTGCGGCAGCTCGAGCAACCCTCGTAGGCGGTTTGCCTCGCACCGCAAAACGTAACTCTCGCGACTTGCTCACTCATAATTTGTCCCGACGATTTGTCCAATCTGTGATCCCGACAATTGCGCTCACTCACAAGGTTCGACGTTGCTCCGATTCCGCTGAAAAAAGTAACTTGACACCTCCCCAGCGTTTGCGATACTCACGCCACGAAAGCAGGAGGTGGCTACAATGACCCACTCGGCAAAATCGATTGTCGGTTTTCTGATTCTCTTCGTTTTCGTTGGCACCTTGGCCGGCGAGGCGGGGGCGCAGGGCAGAACCAAAATCAGGTACGCCCTGGGCGATGTCGTGTCGATCGACGAGTTGCCGCTCCTGATCGCTGTCGAGCGCGCCAAGGCGCGCGGCGTCGATGTCGAGGTTACCGCGTTTAAAAGCGAGGAAGTCGCGACCCAAGCCGTGATCAACGGTCAGGCGGACGTCGGGCAAGGGACGCCGTACGCGGCCGTTCAGAAAGCCAACGTGCCGATCCGCTTTTTTTATCAGTTGAGCACCTTGCTGTTTTTTCCGGTGGTAGCCAAGGACAGCTACAAGAGCTGGAAAGATCTGGACGGTCAGGAGATCGCGTTGCAGGGACGCGGTTCCGGGACCGAGGCGATCATGCTCCTGGCGGCGAAGCAGCACGGTATCAAGTATAAGAGCGTGAGCTACGTGCCTGGATCTCAAGTGCGCGCTCTGGCGCTTTTGAAGGGCAATATCAAGGCGACGATCTTGGACGCGCCCAACAAAAACAGGGTGATGAAGGAAGCGCCCGACAAGTTCATCATCTTGCCGCTCGGCAATTTGAAGGCGAGCGACGAGGCGCTCTTCGCCACCCGAGAGTTTCTCGACAAAAATCAAGCGGCCATCGCAGTCTTCGTGGAAGAGCTGATAAGGGTCAATCGGCAGATCAATGCGAATCCCAAGTGGGTGATCGAAGAGCGCAAGAAACTCGCGCTCTTAAAGGACCTGCCCGCGAAGCTGGAGGAGGAGATTCTTCCTTTCTTCGAGGAAGCCGTACAAAACGGCGTCTTTCCAAACGACGGCGGCGTCGAGGGCGCGGCCAAGAATGATTTGGAATTCTACGCTCTCTCCGGCGCGCTGACCGGCGAAAACCTGAAGGCGGACGAGTTCTGGCATTTCGCTCCGCTCAAGGCTGCGCTTCCGAAGGTGAAGTGAAAGCCGGCTTGGGTGTCGGAGAGATTGAGAGTCCGAGGTACCCGGGTCTCTAGCGCCTTTGGCGGATGTGTTCGCGCGCGGCGAAGCAACTGAGCGTTTTTTCAATCACTCGCTGGTAACTGACTCCGTGGAGCAAAAAAGCTGGATCGCGAAGCCATTCCTCTGGCAATTGCTTTCCTTCGCGCTCTTTTTCGGTTTGTGGGAGCTGGCCGGGCGCTGGCCGATCAGCTATGCCTTTCCGCCGTTCAGTAAGACCCTGGCGGCGCTGCTCGGCATGATCGTCGACGGCAGTCTCCTTAAAGCTTATCAATCTACGCTCCAACCGCTGGCCATCGGCATCGTTCTCTGCAGTGTCGTCGGCATCGGTTTCGGCATCGGCATGGGGCTTTCCCGCGCCATCGAGTGGTTGAGTCTGCCCATCTTCATCGTGTTGCAAGCAGCGCCGATGGCGGCGATCATTCCGCTGATCACTTACATGTACGGCATCGGCGTTACCGCCAAAGTTTTGGCCGTCGTCGTTTTGGCTGCGCCCGTTATCGTGATGAATTCTTACAAGGGCATCCGCAATACCAATCCGTCGCTGATCCAAATGTGCCGTGCGTTTTTGGGAACGAGGCGACAGGAGGTGATCAAGATTATCCTGCCCCACGCCGCCGCTTTGATCTTCGCCGGCCTGCGGCTTGGACTGGCGATGGGATTCATCGGCATCGTGATCGCCGAACTGTTGATCACGCCGACGGGCATCGGCGATCTAATCACCTACAACAGCTCGGTGGCGGACTATCCAAAGATGTTCGCGGCGATCGCCTCCATTGTGCTTTTCGCGGCGTTGACGATCCAAGCGCTCGAGCGGCTGGAGCGCAAGCTCTTTCCGCCTGAAATGAGAGGTTTTGAGGATGTCAGCTGAGGCCATCGTGGACGTGAAAAATGTCGGCAAGACCTACGATGGCGGCGTCGAGGCCCTGGCGGAGGTCAACGTAGCGCTTCCTCACGGCGGGCTCAGCACGTTGCTGGGCCCCAGCGGTTGCGGCAAAACGACGCTTCTAAAAATCATCGCTGGGCTGATTCCGCCCAATCGCGGCGAGATCTGGGTGAAAGGCAAAAAGGTCGACGGGCCGGGGCCCGAGCGCGCGTTTGTATTTCAAGATTTCGCGCTGCTGCCATGGGGCAACGTTTTGCGCAACGTCGGTTTTGGTTTGGAACTACGCGGCATGCCCAAAGAAGAGCGCGATCCAATCGCCCGCAAATACATCGCGGAGGTCGGGCTCAAAGCTTTCGAATCCAGCTATCCGCACCAGCTCTCGGGCGGGATGCGCCAGCGAGTCGGGCTCGCCCGCGCCTTCGCTGTCGATGCGGAAATCATCCTCATGGATGAGCCGTTTTCTTCCGTCGATGAACAGACGCGGCGAAAGTTCCAGGAAGAACTTTTGGATCTGCTCAAGAACAAGAAAAAGACCGTGATCTTCGTCACCCATAGTATCGAAGAGGCGGCCTATCTCTCGGATCAGATCGTGCTCCTGTCGGCACGTCCGGGAACCGTATCGAAAATCATCCAGCCCAACATTGACCGCCAGGGGAGGAGTCCGGACGAGATTCGGCGCGACAAGAATTATCTCGACGCGGTGGACGAGATATGGCAGATCCTCAAACACTACATTTAGCGGAAGCCGAATTGCTGCGCGATACTTCGTTCTCGGTCGTCGTTCCTCAACGTACCGAACCACGTACGCTTCCGGACGGCTCCTCCTCGGGCTCGTCTGGCTGGACCCCGCTTCGGTGATGCGTTGCGGGCCGGTGACTGTATGACTTTATTCGGCAAGCGCATCCCGATCCTTTTTTCGCTCGCGATCTGGTTCGTCGTCTGGGAGATCATCGGCCGCGCCGAGCTGTCGACGATCGTTCCGCCTTTTTCCCGCGTGATCGCGGCTGGCATCACGATCCTACCGACGGAAAAATTCAGTACGGCGGTCTCGATCTCTCTGCGCTCTTTCGCGTTGGGCATGGCGCTGGCGCTCCTGATCGGTATTCCCGCCGGCGTCCTCATGGCGCGAATAAAAAGCGTCGGCAAAATCTTCGGCATGTGGGTCAATATCTTCGTCAGCGCGCCGATCTCCGCGCTGGTGCCGATTTTCATGTCGGTCCTCGGCATCGGGGAAACCACGGTGGTGGCCACGGTTTTTCTCTTCGCCGTTTTCGTGATCATCTTGGACACTCGGGTGGGAATCGAGCAGGCCGACCGCTCGCTCGTGGAGATGGCCCGCTGCTTCGGTGCGACACGGCGCCAACTTTATACGAAAATTCTTTTTTTGAGCGCCCTGCCGGAGATTCTCGCCGGCGTGCGGCTCGGAGTCATCCGCGGCGTCAAAGGCGTCGTTATCGGCCAGTTGCTCATCGCGATTATCGGCGTGGGAGAATTATTCGAACTCTATTCGCAAAATTTTCTCATGGAAGAATTCTGGGCTCTCGTGGTGATCGTTTTTATGTTCGCGTTTGCGGTCTCCGAGGCCGTCGCTTTCGTCGAGCGGCGCGTTGAATTCTATGCCAGCACCCGGTGACGAATCATGAATGAAACATCCTGGCTGCCAACTGACGGATGTCGGGGCGACCCTTGCGATCAACGTTCGCTGTATGACTCGTGGAACTTAACCGGCTCCGCGGCTTTTTTTGCCCTCAGATTGAGAACCTCGACAAACACGGAAAAAGCCATCGCCGAATAGATGTAGCCCTTCGAAATATGCTGATCGAATCCCTCGGCCATCAGCGTCATGCCGATTAATAGCAGAAAACTTAGCGCCAACATTTTCACCGTAGGATGGCGCTCGACGAAGCGGCCGATCGCGCCGGCAAAGCCGATCATCACGATCACCGCCACCATCACAGCGGCAACCATAATGCCGATCTGATTGACCATGCCAACCGCGGTGATCACCGAGTCGAGCGAAAACACGACATCGAGGAGCAGGATCTGCACGATCACCCCGGTAAATGTCGGCGCCACGCGAGCGCTTACTTGTCCTCGCTCACCTTCGAGTTTTTGATGGATTTCGTGGGTACTTTTGCCAATCAGAAACAGCCCGCCGACGATCAGTATCAAGTCCCGGCCGGAAATTTCCACGCCAAAAACAGTGAACAAGGGCGCGGTTAGCCGCACCATCCAGGAAATCGAGAATAGAAGGATAATGCGCGTCACCATCGCGAGTGCCAGTCCAAGATAGCGCGCCTTAGCCTGCTGGTTTGCCGGCAGTTTACCCGCCAGAATCGAGATAAAAACCACGTTGTCTATGCCCAAAACGATTTCGAGCGCCAGCAGTGTGGCGAACGCGATCCAGGCTTCCGGGTTTGTCATCCAATCCATGTTTGACCATCTCCAATATCTTGTTGGTTTGAACTCAACTTAATGCCGGCTCGTCGATCAAGCTTGTTAAGGGATCGAATCGCATCCGCACAAAAAACTTATACGAGCCAGCGCGCGTTAAGGCAACTTAGCCAAGGCGCGGAGTCAATCTTGCCGGTTACAACGAGATCTGTTCCGGCCTTTCTTTAATGTCCATCGAATTCTCCCGAAGAGACTGTGTCTTAATGTCATTCTGAGCCCCTTCGACCTTGCTCGGGATAAACTCCGGCGAAGAATCTCGTCTTCGCAACCTGCTGAAAAGACGCGATGCTTCGCGTTGCTCAGCAGACATCCATATGATTGTGCGAATCGCGACACGATCTTGAGCGGGATGTGGCAAATATAGCGATTGCCCTGTCGTAAGAAATCGCGGATTTTGAGGGGCGCCGCGATGTCCAGAGATCGGAAATGTTCCACAGCTCAGGGAGTTTGGCGCGGGATTGAATGAGAAACGAATTATTAGCAGTCGATAATGCAGTCTTCTGGAAATGGCGGCTACGCCGGAAGATCAGCGACACCGACACCATCGTCAATTGCTTTACATTTGGCTTCTTCGGCAGCGGATTTTCGCCTCGCCATGGCCAGAACCTCCGCAGCCCTTGATCGTGGAATGAAGCACACTCCCGTATCGTCGGCGAACACGATGTCACCGGGAGCGACGCGAATATCGCCAACCACGATCTCGCCGTTGATCTCGACGGTCTCGATGCGCCATTTGCCGGTGACGGGCGTAACCTCAGTGGCCCAAACCGGATATCCGACCCGGCGTGAATGGGCGACATCGCGCACGCCGCCGAAGACCACCGCGCCTACTTCGCCCTGGCGCTTGCCGGTTTGCGCGGAAATACCGCCCATGTTCGAAATCCCCGCGACTCCATCGATCACCACCACATCACCCGGGCGTGCCAAATTGTGGGCTTCGAACTCCGCCATCTTGTTCACGTGTTGGCGCGCGGTTTCATAGACATGCTCGCGCTGCACGATGTTGCGCACGGTGAGCGCCGGCCCGACGATGCACGCGCCGGCGATGGTCGGCTTCAGCACGGCTGCGCCGACAACGCCGGTAATACCGAGCTCGTCCATCACGTCTGAAATTATGCCGGTGGCGTCGCCGAGTGCGCGATAGCCCTCGATGATCCCTTCCGGCGGCCGCGGCGTCTCCATCAAGCGAATCCGTTCTCGCGCAATTTTACCGGTGAGTTTTTTCTCCGCCATCGCAGCCTCCAGTGCCAGAATTAGCTCACGACCGAAATAGGGCGATCATGAGTTGCCGTCAAATCGATCTGGAAGCGGAAGCTTTGGACTCAATCGTGACGGCGGTTCGAAAGGTTACTTGCGGCCAACTTGCTTTAAAAGTTTTTCCCAGTGGTCGATTTCTTTCTCATACTTCTCTGTCGTCAGTCCCCGCTCCGGGCGCCAGCGCTTGAACGGCCGGCTTTTTGTTGCGCTACCATAATAGAATTTTTCCAGAACCTTCTGTCCGTCCGGACCCAAGAGCAGATCCGCCATCAAGACCGCGGCATGAGGATGCGGCGGTTTCAAGGCGATCGCCGCGCTGCCGACGTTGTTCGGAACCAAATCCATTGGCACCCACTCCAGCGCCGCGCCCTTCGAAGCCGCCAGCACCGTGTGGCTCTCGAAGATTGCCGGCGAGGCGGCGATCTCGCCTGAGGCAATCACGTTGACTAGCGCCGGCGCATCGATGGAATAAAGTTTGATTTGCTGCTCTCTCAGCTTCTTGACGAACTCTTCACCCTTGGCTTTGAAATTAGCACGCGGGAGCATTGTCTATCGCCGCATCGGACGCGAAGTTGAGACGTTTCGGCTGCCAGCCGCCCTATATCGCCGGCTCGTCCCGTCTGTCAACGTCAAATTGATTGGCGCGCAACCCAACATAATCCGCGAAGTTGGGCTGTTGGATGAGCGTCCGGGCTCTGACTGGGATCGGCTTGAATTAGAGAGCATCTTTCAGTAAGGGGAGTTTTATCAAACTAGAGCGATGTCGCCACGATATGTTTGTAGCCAAGCTCGAGCAAGTGGCGCGGAAAATCGCGCGGCAGTGGGCACGGACTTCGTCGTCCCTTCATTTCAAAATTACTGCCCAACATGTTGACATATAGAATGTTTCTCTTTAAAGGACTATTTGCCACGAAGCGGAGCGCCGACGGCGTTGTGCGAAATTTTTGCCGGTGCGATGGAGACAGGTTGCCAGTCCAAATCATGATCGTGAGAAATTTTTTGTCTGTCGGCCTGATTTGGATCCTGATATTCGTGTCCGCGGTCTACGGCCAAGACGGCAAAGCCACCGGATCGGCGGAATGGGATAAGTTGGTCGATGCCGCGAAGAAGGAAGGCAAGGTGACGGTCTCGTTTCCGGCCAGCGCCGAGATGAAAAAACAGGTCGAGGAGCAATTCAAAAAACGCTATGGCATCGAAGTGGAAGCTTTCACGGCGCGCGGCAGTTCGGCGGTGCGCCGCATGGCGGACGAGTTCAAAGCCGGCGTGCGCAGTTTCGATTTGCACATCGGCGGCTCTTCTTCGATCGTCTCGGGCATGCTGGACGAGGGCATTCTCGATCCCATCGAGCCGTGGCTGGTGCTCCCCGAAGTCAAGGATCCGAAACAGTGGTGGGGCGGACATCTATGGGTCGATAACGCCAAACGCTTCGTTTACACGTTTCAGGCCTATCTTTCGGAAGTTATTTGGTACAATACCGAACTGGTCAAGCCCGCCGAGATTCGTTCGCTGGACGATTTTCTCAACCCGAAATGGAAAGGCAAGATCGGCTATCTCGACCCGCGCACGCCCGGCGCCGGAGACTCCACCTGGTCGTTCCTGTGGCAGGTGAAAGGTGAACAGTATCTCAAAAAACTCGTGGCGCAGGATTTGTTTCTCGGCCGTGATCAACGCGTGCTTGCCGAAAGTTTGGCCAGAGGGCGGGTTGCCGTCATGATCGGCAACTCCTATTATTCTTATTTGCCCTTTCTGAAAGCAGGATTGCCGATCAAGAGTCTTCCTAGACTCAAAGAGGGAAACTACGGCACCGGCGGCAGCGGCAATCTGGCGATCATCAAAGGACCGGCGCACCCGAACAGCACCAAGGTTTTCGTCAATTGGCTGTTGGGCCGCGAGGGACAGGAAATAGTTTCCAGAGCGCTCGGTCAAGCGACCCGGCGCCTCGACGTCGATACCCGCTTTCTGAAAGAATCCGGCACGATCGCGGCGAAAGACGTGATGTCGGTCAATGATTATTTGCAGATCGAAAATCAGTCGGAAGAAAAACTCGACAAGATCCGCGAACCCGCGGCCAAGTTTGCCCAAGCCATCTTGAAGTAGCAACGACGGCAAGCGTGCTGCGACGAATGTGCGATCGAAAGGATCCGCGAATGGGTAATATCTCGACGGCGACCGAATCCAGCTTCGACGTTTTGGAATCCTATTTCAAGAAATATCCGGACGTTCCCAAGGAAACGATTCTCAAGCAACACATGCTGAGTCTCGGTCATTGGTTCAGCGATGCCGCGCTCGACGCGTCGGCAGGCGCGCTGGTCAAATCGTATAGACTATTCTCCTATGATCTCGTGCCGATGTCGGAGTTCAAAAGAAACGAGCATCGGCGCGTGCCGGAGCACTTCGTTCTATTAAACGGGCCGTACGACATGCGCCCGGTGGCGATTCAGACTTCGCTTTCGCCCTATTCGCCCTACCTGATCGATGTCGTTGATGGCCGGCTCGTCTTGACCGTGGATGGGCAAGTGGTGGCGCATGTGCGGATTCCCAAAACGCCGGACTACTATTTCAAGAACTTGCCCGACGGCACGCCTTATCATGAGATTGTCGCCTTCGGCTCCTTCATCACGATCTTTCGCAACTGCCAATACTGGGGCGCCAAGGAAGAGTGTAAATTCTGCGATATCAATGAGAACGCGCGCCAGATGAAGCTGTCGCGCGACTTCACCTTGAACGCGCCGGTAAAGTCGGTGGCCGATGTGGTCAAGGTATGCGAGCACGTCGCCGGCGACGCGCAAAAGATCGGCGCCGGGCAAAATTTCGTGCTGAGCGGCGGTACCATCACGAAAACGCTGCATAGCAAGAGCGAGGTGGATTTCTACGAAGAGTATATTCGCGCCATCAAGAACATCGCAACCAAGCCGCGCATCACTTTCGAGGTCAACGCGCGGCCGCGCGAAGAAGTGCAGCGCTATAAAGACGCCGGCGCCGATCACATCCACTTCAACATGGAGGTGTGGGACAAGACGCTCTTTCCGTGGATCAATCCCGGCAAGGCCGAGCGCGTCGGCTGGGACAACTGGGTACGCTGGATGGAAGACGCGGTCGAAGTGTTCGGCAACGGCATGGTGCAGCCGAGCTTTGTCTCCGGCGTCGAAATGGCGCGGCCGCATGGGTTCAAGACTGTTGAGGAAGCGGTCAAGTCCATGACTTCCGGATTCGAATACTTGATGGCGCGCGGCATTTTTCCGCGGCCGCAGCAGTGGCGGCGCGAACCGTCGACCGCGCTGTGCAAAGAAGCCGAGCAGCCGCCGGTGCCTCTGGACTATTACATTCTGATGACCCGCACGTGGTACGAGCTCTACCAAAAATATCGCGACAAGCTGCCGAAGTTCGGCACGCGCAAGCCGGGGCTCCTGGCCGAGCGTAATCTGCTCGGTCCGGTGCATGGCGCCTACGGCGACTTCGCGATGATAAAGGAAAATTTATTTCCGGAGGATGTCGAGGAACAGATCAACCGGCGCAGCGTGCCATTCGAAAACATTGCGGGAGCCGCCAGTGTTTCATGACATTTCACCGCAGATGCAACAGGTGATGCGCGCTCTCGAAGAGCAATTGGAGCGCGATCAACGATCGCTCCGCAGCGTCGACAGCGATGTTGCGCGCATCCTCACGCTGCTGGCACTGTCGGCGCCGCCGGGCGCGTTTCTCGAGCTTGGCAGCAGCGGCGGCTACTCAAGTTTGTGGCTTTCCTTGGCCGCGCGCGCAAAAGGGGTCACGCTTACAACCGTAGATCTTGATGAAAAGAAGGTCGCCCTAGCGCGGACAAACATCGCCCAGGCCGGTGCCGACGGTTCTGTCCAGGTCTTTCACGGCGACGCGTTCGACTATGCCGGCCGGTCTGAGCCGCTGGCGTTTTGTTTTTCCGATATCGAGCCGCCGGAAAATAACGCCAAGATTTATGAACTGATCGTGCCACGCCTGGTGGCGGGGGGCTGGCTGGTCGTCGACAACGTAACATCGCCACGCTACCAGAAGGAGTTGCTGGAACGCGCGCACAGCGATCCGCGAGTAGACTGCGTGCTCCTGCCGTTTCCAAAGGGCGATCTCATCTGCCGGAAGTGCTGAAGCCAAGCGCGCATGCGCGAGCAAATTTTTTCACTCCCGTCGAAACAACGCAAAGCGTTGCATCACGCTACTTCGCCGGTTTGGACTTCGCGGAGATAGCTGCTGCTATGGACAGCTAGGCGCGCGGAGAAGAATTTTCATCTTCGCCGCGCGCCGGATTGCAACTGTCAAAATGAACCCCACTACACGCAGGGGTTTTTCGCGCCAACTCAATCGGTTCAGGATTTATTTGATTTGAAAGGTTCCTTCAGCACGACTTTCACACCGGCGATTGTTCCGGTTACCGCCTTGCGCACTTGTTGCGCTGCTTTTGAGCTGATCTGTTCAGCCGCTTTCAGCGCGCCGGTGGCCGCCGCTGAGGCCGCTTCCGTGGTATCCAAACTGATCTCTTTCGCTCCTGCGATCGCGCCTTGCACGGCGCCCTTCGCTGCTTTTGCGATGTCGCCTGTAACATCCGAGGTTTCTTTGACAACGTTGCTCGTGGTCTCGCTGATCGCCTGCAAAGCCTCTTTGCCGCTGGCTTTGGTTCCTTGCAAGACTCCGATAACCACTCCCTTGGCACCCGAACCGACATCACCGCCAACGTCGACGACGGCTTGAATGGCGGAGCGAATCACGCCGGAAGAGGCCGCAAACAGATGACGCGCCCGTTTTGCCGGTGCCGGAAAGAACTTCGCTGGTTGATTTGAGGATGCCATTTGCCGCCGCAGCGGTTGCCTCTGTCGCATTCAGACCGATTTCTTTCGCACCGGTTATCGCTCCTTGCATGGCGCCTTTTGCCGCGTTGCCAAGGTCGCCGGCCACCGCCGATGTTTCTTTGATCACGCTGCTGGTGGCTGCCTTTATCGTATCCGCCGCTTCCACGCTGGTTTCTTTAGTCCCGCGCAGCGTTCCGACCACGGCATTCTTCGCCGCCGACCCCACGTCGCCGCCGATATCCGATACTCCACGAATCGCCGCGCGGCCTACGTCCGAAACAGCTTCAATTAATGACGTTCCCACCGCGCCCGTTCCCTTAATCGTATGCGCCAGAGTTCCGCTCACCGTATCCACCACCGCTTTTGCCACATCACCCGTTCCCCTGATCGTTCCGACGACGCTGTTTTTTACCGATTCAAATATGCTGCTTTTCTCTTCCATCGGTCTCTCCTTTCTTTTCGTTTGAGTCAAAGAAAGACGCAAAAACCTTACAAACTCGGAAGTTAGATGAAGCTCAGGCTGAGACACAAGTTTGCGTATGGCTAAGAGCCAAAGTTTACTGCTGCGATCTGTGTGTGGGAGGAGATCTCGCGTGCATCGGTGATAATCTCCTCCCAAAAGCATGTCACTGACCAGGTGAATGTCAAGTTGGTGAATTCAATGATCAGGGGAAAGCATCGCCACGGCGGCTATCGCGCGAGCGCACGCTTAGCGCAGCTTGATTGTGAATCTGAATCGTTTCGGCGATTTAGTTCTGGACTGTCGATTCTGACACTGTTAGCTGTTGAATTCGTATGGATGTCATGGCCCATGGACTTTGGGGCGGTGCGCTTTTCTATGCGCAGGGCCGCAAGAAGTTTTTCGCTGGAGTTTTGCTCGGCATGGCGCCGGATCTCTTATCGTTCGGCGTTTTTCACGTTACGCACCCGGGATGGTTCACCGAGCGTTTGGCGGGAAAAGTCTCGGGGCCGCCGGCGCTGACGCTACTTCCGCCGTACGTGTTTCACGCTTACAACGTCACTCATAGTCTTGTCGTCTGGGCCGTCGCTTTCTTTTTGCTTTGGCAGTTAATGAAGAAACCGCCGTGGCTTTTAGGCGCCTGGCTGTTGCATATTCTCTGCGATATCCCAACGCATGCCGCCAGCTACTTTCCAACGCCTTTCCTCTGGCCGTTTCCAACCCCGTTCGTGAACGGTGTTCCATGGTCTACGCCGTGGTTCATGGCGGCGAATTACGGCACTATGTTTATTGTCTATTGCGGCCTATTCTTTTATTTCCGTAGGAAAAAGACCTGAAGCGGCTCACAATAGGGGCGTGCTTTTAAGAACGCCGGTTTGATATTCGCTCCGAATGGTAACTATTAACAAACGTGACCCCTGCGGTGACCGCCGGTAATTCGCGCAAGAATAACTCATCCTCTTCTTTTCGTCCCGTCACCATGAGGTTTAAAAAGGTCAACGTTCGAGAAAGCCTCCGGTCGTCATTCAAGGATGGGATCTTTGCCGCTTTTATGGCCGGCGTTACCGATTACTACGCAACGCCCGCTGCGCTCTTTTTCGGCGCTACCGTACAGCAGGTCGGTCTCATCACAGCTTTGCCGAATCTTTTATCTTCTTTGTCGCAGTTCTTTTCCGTCAGAGTCATTTATTGGGTCGGCGGCCGGCTTAAACTATTGGTGCGCTTAGTTTTCTCCCAGGCGTCGTTCATTCTCTGTATCGCCGTGCTGCCGTTGCTCGAGATTGCTTATCGAGTGGAGCTATTGCTGATCTTCTTAATTCTCGCGGCCGTGTGTGGCGGCTTGGCTGGACCGGCCTGGGGTAGCCTGATGAGCGACTACGTGCCGGCGAAAAAGAGAGGACGATATTTCGCATGGCGGAGCAGGACCGTGGGCACGGTAACCGTCGGCAGCATCGTCACGTCGGGATTGCTGTTGAATTTTTTCCACGAGATATCTTACGCCACGGGTTTTTGGATTATTTTTTCTTTAGCCGCGGCGGCCCGATTTGTCTCCGCTTATTTCATCAGCCGGATGGATGAGCCTCCGCATAAAAAAGATCCGGCCAGTGAATTCACTTTTCTTATGTTCATGCGGCGCTTCCGGGAAAGCAATTTTCTCAAATTCGTGGTTTTTAGCGGTTGTCTGACTTTCGCCACCTATATGGCGGCTCCCTTTTTCGCCGTCTTCATGCTGCGCGATCTGCAATTGAGCTACGTGACTTACATGGCGCTCCAGGTTTGCTCTTCGCTTGCCGCGCTGATCGCCCTGCCTCTCTGGGGCAGGCACGCCGATCTTGTCGGCAACGTGAGAGTCTTGCGGCTCAGTTCGTTTCTTGCCGCGCTGATTCCGATGTTTTGGCTTTTTTCGCACAACCCCGCCTATCTCATGCTGGTGCAAATTTTTTCCGGCTTTTCGTGGAGCGGAGTGACACTCAGCGCCGGCAATTTCATCTATGACGCGGTGACGCCGCAAAAGCGCGTTCGTTGCATCGCCTATTTCAATGTCATCAATGGTCTCGCGCTTTTTATGGGTTCTTCCTTGGGCGGCTATTTCGCCGCGCGCTTGCCGCCGTTTTTCGGCTATCGTCTGCTCGGCCTGTTTGCGCTTTCTTGCGTCTGCCGGGTATCGTTTTACCTGTTGCTCTCGCGAAGTTTTCGCGAGGTCAGAGCTGCCCACGAGGTTTCCATCCAGGGACTTTTTTTCAGCGTTGTCGGTATCCGTCCGCTTGTTGGACCGGCGCGGGACTGACCGTTGACGGCACCACGTCTAGACTTGATGAAGGATCGTTTTCGAATAAAACGCGGGTAGAAAAGGCTGGTGATTTCAGCACAATCGATCTGAAATCTATTAAGTGGAGGCTCATGCTCGACCGTCTTGCATCGCTCACATTGACAACTCGCAAACGCCCATGAAATAGTCGCTTGAAAACTAACGTGTCGGAGGATTCGCCCATGGCCAACGCGAAAATCGAATTGCAGCCGGAGTCTACGGGTCTCGTCATTGTCGATATGCAGGTGGAAGGGTGCGAGCGCCATGGGGCCGGCATGAAACCCGTCATCGGCAATATCCGCCGCCTGCTCGATCGCTTTCGCGCCGTGAACGGAAAGATCATTCACGTTCAATCCGTCCGCACCAAAGATCACCCTGAATTTACGGTCTTCGGACGGCCGTATGGCTTGCTGCTCGGCAGCCCGGGCGCGGATTTCGTCGAGGAGCTACAGCCGCTGCCCGGTGAGAATGTCGTGCAGAAAACCTCCCATGACTGCTTCTACAAAACCTCCATGGAAGCGACGCTGGAAAAGCTCGACCTGCGGCCGTGCCGGGATAAAATTGTCGTCACCGGCATTGGATCGAGTAATTGCGTCTATCATGCGGTCATTGGCTTCCACATCAGGAATTACTACAGCATCGTGCCCGAAGACTGCATCCACGGCGTCCATCCGCAATCGCAGCCATTTGCCCTCCATCAATTCCGCTCCAATGCCTACAATTTTAACGTTACGGTCTCACACTCCGATGATCTCAAGCTGGTATCCGAAAGCATTCCTCTGCAGCGCGCTTCCGCCAGCTAACCTTCTACCGGCGATGCGACTGCGCGCGTGGAAGCTTCGGTTCGCATTGGCGATCGCCTGGCTTTGCGCTTATAGCGTTCCCGCCGCAGCGCAAAGTTTAAAAGTTCCGTTTGCAGCACTGTCGCCTAATTATGCGCCGTTGTGGATCGCGGATCAGGCAGGGTTTTTCAAAAAGCACGGCTTGGATGTACAGCTGATCTATATTTCCGCCGGTTCCGTGATCGTGCCGGCGATCTTGTCCGGCCAAGTGGACATCGCCAACATGAGTTCGGCGCCAGCGCTGACCGCCTGGGCGCGCGGCGCGGAACTGAGCGCCGTCGGCGTGACATCGAATCGTTTGCTGCACGTCATCATGACCCGCAGCCTCGATCAAAAGGCCGGAGGAGCTGAAAAATAAAAAGATCGGCGGCGACCGCTACGGTTCACTGTCGGATTTGATCTTGCGCGCGGCGTTGCGGCACTACAATTTAGTTCCCGACCGCGACGTCGCGGTGATTCAATCAGGCGGCTTACCCGAACGGCTGGGTGCGCTCAAAGTCGGCGCCGTCGATGGCGCCATCGTCACCGGTGATACCGCTCTAGAAGCCGAGAAATTAGGATTTCATAAGTTGATCGATTTCAGCCAACTGCCGATCCACTATCCGAGCAGCACGATCATCGTCAGCAAATCCTTTCTTGCGGCCAAGCGAGACACGGTGAAAAGATTTTTGCGCGGCTGGATCGAGGGCATCAAGACAGCGAAGACCGACAAAGAATATACCGTCTCGGTAATGCAAAAGTTTCTCAAGACCAGCGATCGATCGGTGCTCGACAAGATCTTCGAAGTCTATAAAACCGTCCACGAAAAAATTCCGATCCCCGATCCCAAGTTGATGGGCGTGGCGCTGACGCAACTCGCGGCCACCGTGCCGCAGACCAACCAACTCAAGGTGGAGGACTTCACCGACCGGAGCCTGATCGCAGAGCTCGAGAGCGAAGGCTTTATCGCGAAAGTTTACGACGGGCGCTAGACAAAGCGGCTCGGGAAAGCCTTGACCTCCGGCATCTCAAAATAGTAGATCGCAGATTGCAATTCTGAATTCTGCAATCGGGAATTCCGAGGAGAACGACGACCAGAGCCGCTATCATGTCGGTCGCAACGTCGTTCGTCCTGGACATCTGGTTTGAGGGAGGCTTCGCCATGAAAAAATTATGGATGCCTGTCGTCATTTTGTTCGTCACGATCACAGGAGTCCGCGTGGCAACCGCGCAAAAGCCGAGCGATAGAGCAGTCGTCAGAATGGATCCTGCCCTCGATGCGCTCGTGTCTCCCGACGCCAAATTGGAATTGGTGAAAGGCGGCTTTGGATTTACCGAGGGAGCGCTGTGGGTTCAGAAAGGCAAGAGCGGCTATTTGCTGTTTAGCGATATCCCCGCCAACGTGATCTACAAGTGGACGCCGGATGGCAAATTGTCCGTGTATCTGGACCACAGCGGCTATACGGGTCAGGACATTTGGCGCGTCGGTTTTATCCAGACCAACGGGAAGGATCGAAACGACCCACTCTTCGAGGAATTCCCCATGATCGGGTCGAACGGGCTTGCCTTGGACCGGCAGGGTCGACTCATCATTGCGACGTGGGCAGGCCGGTCCATCGATCGCATCGAAAACAACGGCAAGCGCAGCGTTCTTGCCGATCGCTACGAAGGAAAGCGCTTCGGCGGCACCAACGACGTCGTCGTAAAGAAGGACGGCTCGATCTATTTCACCGACGGATTCGGCGGCCTCCGTCTCAGAGAAAAGGATCCGAAGAAGGAGTTGGATTTCGGCGGGGTTTACATGCTCAGAAACGGCAAGGTGAGCCGGGTGATCACGGATATACCAAACACGAACGGAGTCGCTTTTTCGCCGGACGAAAAATATCTCTATGCCAACGGCAGCCGCGACAAGTTCGTCAAGCGTTACGAGGTCCAGCCGGACGGCACGCTCGTCAACGGCACGATGTTCATCGACATCAGCAAAGACCCGACTCCCGGCATTACCGACGGCCTGCGAGTCGACAGCAAGGGGAACCTCTACGAAACGGCGGCCGGTGGGGTCTGGATTATTTCACCGGAGGGCAAGCATCTGGGCACGATTCTCACGCCCGAGCTCGCCGCCAACGTCGAATTCGGCGATGCCGACCGGAAGACTCTCTATATCGCGGCGCGGACGAGCATCTATAAGATTCGGGTGAACACGCCGGGTATGCCGTAGCGCTTGCGGCACTATGAAGATCCACGGGTTCCGAAACAGATCGCCCAACTGTTTCAACGGTTCAAGTCGTTCGTCGTCCGATTCGAATCGCATATTCTCCACAAAAAATTGTCTCTGCAACACGCGAGCAGAAAGCGGGATTGCCGAGAAATTCAAGAAACAATCCACATTGCGGAGGTAGCAATATGCAGCTAAATGCTTTGGCCATGGCAACTTCGGCGTTGCTGGCTTTCGGCAGCGCGCCGCTTCACGCACAAACCTGGCAGATGCCGCCCGACAATCAGCGCTGTCCATCGAAGTGGGGCGCCGCGGACCAGCGCGGTTCCGCCAACATGATGAAGCCCGAGAGTATTCTGCGCGCAGCAAAACTGATCAAGACCGGCGAAATGTTCGAGCTCGCAGCCGTATTGTCTCCCGACCCGAAGGAAGCCTTCCTCAACGCCAACCGCGTCTTCAACATCTACACCAAACCTGCGCTGCCGGTGCCGAATGCCCGTGTCGCCAACGAAGAGCTGATCGTCTCCGAACTCGGCCAGATCGGCACCCAGTTCGACGCATTCGCGCACCAAATGTGGGGCGATAGTTTCTACAATTGTTTCAAGCTTGGCGACATCGGCACGCGCAGTGGGTTCAAGAAGCTCGGCGTCGAGAATGTCGGTAGCCTGATGACGCGCGGCGTCTTGATCGACGTTGCCGGACTAAAAGGCGTCGATATGCTGCCGACGTCGTACAACATCACGCCTGAGGATCTGCAACAGGCGCTCGCCAAAGCAAACCAGAAACTTGGAGCCCGGCGATGCGGTCCTCATTCGCACGGGCTGGTCCAAGCTGATGGGCAAGGAGAACCAGCGCTATGGGTCGGTCAGCCCCGGCATTGGCGTCGCGGCGGCCCAATGGCTCGTTGGACAGGAGCCGATGCTGATTGCGGCGGATAATTGCTGCGTCGAAGTGCGGCCTTCCGAGCCGCCGCACAATCTGCCGGTTCACGCGATGATGCTGATCCAGCACGGCATCTACTTGATCGAGAACTTGGAGCTTGAAGCGCTGGCGACGGCGCGCGCCTACGAATTCGCCTTCATCGTGCAGCCGCTAAAGATCAAAGGCGCCACCGGCTCGGCGGTGGCGCCGATCGCCATCCACTGACCGAACGCACAAGCTCATGACGGTGCGCCGCACCGCTATCGGCGCTTTCGCTTCAGTTTTGTTGGGGAGAATGACATGCTCAATCGGAGAAGATTTCTGAGATATGCCGCGGGCGCATCGGCTGGCGTGGTTTGCGTCGGCTGCGGGCTCGGACATGCGCTCGCGCAGGCTGCCGCGGCTCCAACGCGCCGCGAAGTCATTGTAGGCGGCCGCCGGGTTAAAACTGTGGATGTTCACGCGCACTGTGCCGTGCCGGCCGTGCTCGACATCGTCAAAGGCACCCCATTCGAGGCACCGGCACGGCGGCAGCTTGAGGGCAATCTTGGCTTTCCGGTTGCGGCGCCGCGCGTTGCGGATATGGACAAAGACGGTATTGATGTCCAGGTGCTCAGCATCAACGCTTTCTGGTACGCTGCGGACCGCGATCTGGCGCGCCGGATGTTCGATCTCCAGAGTGAAAAAGTCGCAGAGATGTGCCGGTCCTTTCCCGGCCGTTTCTTGGGCTACGCCCCGGTGTCGTTGCAGTTTCCCGACCTCGCCGCCGAGCAGCTCGAACACGGCGTGAAGCACTTGGGTTTGGTCGGCGCTGCCATCGGCGGCAGCGTCGAAGGCGAAGAAATCGCCGCGCCCAAGTTCGACCCCTTCTGGAAAAAGGCCGAGGAGCTGCAAGCGCTGGTCTTCATCCACCCGCAAACCGCGCCGCAATCCACCGGCATCACCAAGCGCATCCAAGGCAGCGGTGCGCTCGGTAATGTGATCGGCAATCCATTGGAGACATCGCTGGCGCTCGCTCATCTGATCTTCGAGGGTACGCTCGACCGCTTCCCCAACGTGAAAATCTGCGGCGCGCACGGCGGCGGGTTCCTGCCGTCTTACGCCGCGCGAATGGATCACGGCTGTGTTGTTTTTCCCGATCAATGCAAGGGCCCGACGCTGAAAAAAAGGCCGAGCGAATATTTGAAGCAGCTCTATATCGATTCGCTGGTCTTCACCTCCGAGGCGCTACGCCATTTGGTGAACGAACATGGGGCGAGTCAGATCATGATAGGAACGGATTACGCGGTGCCCTGGGTGAAGGGCCCCGTCGATCATATCCTGAATACGCCGGGTTTTAGTGACGACGAGCGGATCGCGATCCTCGGCGGCAACGCCGCCAAGCTGATGAAGATACCGACGTGAGCCGCGCGATAACGCAGCGCGACCAGATCACCTACGAATAGGGAGGCATGCCATGAAATACGTACTGTCGTCGTTGCTGATCATTGCACTAGGCTTGACGGCCTGCGCGCAGATGGCGCTGCGCGGTGGCGTCGGTTCGGCTCCGGAAGCGAAGGACATGGCGTTGGTGGGGTTCAATGATTTGCAGAATCGCTCCGCTTATCAGCCGGTGATCCATCGCCAGGGCGACCGCTTCATCGCGTATATCGGCCATCACGGCGGCACGGCGCTCAATTCTTTAACCGGCAGAGTTGAAGCGAATGGCACCTCTGTCGTCGATGTGACGGATCCACGTAACCCCAAATACCTTGCCCATGTTCCCGGCTCTCCCGCAGGCAGCGGCGAGGCCGGCGGGGCGCAGATGGTGCGCGTCTGCGACGGCAAAGACCTGCCTAAAGGCGATCGGACAAAAACCTATCTGCTTCGTACTTTCGGTAACGAGGGTCATGAGATTTTAGACGTGAGCGATCCCTCGAAACCGATGTTGCTTACCAAGGTTATTTCGGGTCTCACCACCACACATAAAAACTGGTGGGAGTGCGATACCGGCATTGCTTACCTTGTGTCCTACAGGAAAGACGAAGGTTGGCGCAGCCGGGGTGTAAAGATTTACGATCTCAGCGATCCCTCGCAGCCGCGTTACATTCGCGACTTCGGATTGGTGGGGCAGGAGCCGGGGTCGAAAGGCGAACCCGTGCCGCAAGCACTGCACGGCCCCATTCGCTTGGGGAATCGGGTTTATTTTGGCTACGGTTCGAGTAGCGCCGGCACTCTTCAGATCGTCGACCGGGAAAAGCTTCTCAATGGCAATCCCGCGGCGAAAGATCGCTTTGCGCCGACACCGGAGAACCTTCGCTACCCGGAGATCTCGCGGCTGGAGCTTTATCCGAACACGGGCGCGCATACGACATTTCCGGTGCTCGGCATGACGATGCCGGAATTCGCCAAGATGGAGAAAGGCAAGAGCGCCGATTTCGTAGTGATTGCCACGGAATCGACGCAAAACGAATGTCGCGAATTTCGCCATCCGGTTTTTTTCGTCGACATCAGCGACGAAAAGAGACCGTTTTCGGTTTCCAACTTCGACGTGATGGAAGCGAGCGGTGATTTTTGCGCCCGCGGCGGCCGCTTCGGCGCCCATGCGAGCAACGAGTCCTTTACGCCGATCTATTATAAACGGCTGATCTTTGTCACCTACTTCAACGCCGGCGTGCGCGCGGTCGATATTCGCGATCCTTATCGTCCCAAAGAGGTAGGCTATTACATTCCCGCCATCACGGAGAAGACCGACAAACGCTGTGTACCTCAGCCGGGCGGCGGCGAGAGCTGCAAGATTGCGATTCAGTCGAACAACCCCGAAGTCGACGATCGCGGCTACATTTATGTCGTCGACCGCGCCAATACCGGCATGCACATTCTCGAATTGACCGGAGCGGCACGGACGATCGCCAATTTTCCCTAAACAAAGCGATCAACGTCCGGCGTTGCTATAAACTCGCTCGAAAAAACCGCTCTCATCTAATTTTCGAATGAAGCGGTTATCGACGAGATCATCGACATTGACTTCGGCGATGCGCGGATTCTGCGTTTTCAGCAGGCGCTGCACGTTGCGCATTCCCTCGATCGCCGGGTAGGGCTTGCGCGCCATGGTTCGAACCGTGTCGTGGTAACCTTCTTCAGCAGTCACGGAGTCTTTGAGCCGGAGTTTTTTCGTAATCAGTTCGACCACCGCGCTTTGGTTTTGCGGCGCGATCAGATAAGCCAAGCTTTCCAGCAGAGCTTTGAGCATGTTTTCTAGCAGCAGCGGCTGGTCGGCGATGAACCCGCGCGTCGTGACGATATCCACGCCGGTAAACGGGATATCAGTCTTTTGCGAGTCGCCGAGAACATTGAAGCCGCGCTGCTCGAGTTTTTTGCTGAACGCCAGGTCGATCACCGCGGCATCGACTTTGCCGGATTCGAGCGCTTGGCTGCGCACCACCTGTTCGCCGGTGCCCTGCAGCATGATATTGTCCCGCCGCAGGTCGAGGCCGAAATGCTCGAGCCACAGCAGCGCTGCCATCCAGTTGGTGCCGCCTACTCCTTGAATCCCAAGAATCTTACCGCGCAGTTCCTTCGGTGTTTTGATCGCCGGTCGAGCAACCACATTGTTGGTCATCTTACCGGTAAACGTCGCTAGCACTCGCAAATCCGACTCGGTCACCGACGCGCCCAGGATACCGCTGCCGCCGCCATAGGCGATTGGAATGGTTCCAGCCTTCATAGCGGCGATCATCAACGGTGTATTGCGGACAAAGACCAGGGTCGCGTCGATTCCATACTTTTGGAAGTAGCCTTTCTCTTGAGCGATCCAAAGAGGCGAGATGCGCGGATTGATCGTCGAGTGGCCGATGGTGAGCTTGGTGGCACTGAGCGAGGCTGTCGGTTTGAACGATACGAGCGCGAGAACGAGAATCACAAAAATGTATAGATTCATGGAACTCCCTTTGCCGGCGACGCCCGCCGGTGTGTCGTCGATAACCGTAGCGCGGTCTACCGGGACACTTTGCCGCGCCGATCCTCACTTGCCGTACTGTCGGGTCATTTCTTCGAAGAAACCCGCCTTTTCGAGTTCGTTGATGAAACGTGGTTCGATGAAACCTTCCGGATTCACGTTCGGCAAATCGGGGCGCGTCCGCGCCAATAACTGCATCATCGATTTGACCACGCGCACGTAAGGCACCGGTTTGGTCGAGAGCTGTTGTTTGTTGAGCTCGTAAATTGCGTTCAGTACTTCGGGGTCCTGATTGGCGACGTATTTTTTCAGCACGCCGAGACTAAACTCGGGTTTGGCCTTGAACAGGAAACCGCCTTCGATCCAGGCTTTGAGGAACTTGAGGGTGATCTCGGGATTTTGCGCCAAGTAAGAGCGCCGCACCTGAATGCTCGAACCGGACACTTCGATCGGCAGCTTGGCGAGATCGATGACTTGGCGAAAGCCCAGTCGGGCCGCGGTGCGCCGCTGGATGCCGGAGATGATCACCGCCTGCACGCGTCCGGTTTGCAGCGAGCTCAGGCGCGCTCCTTCATCCCCAACGGGAATGATAGTGACTTCCTTCTCCGAGATCCCGTGAAAGCGCAGCGCCTCGCGCAGGATAATATCCGTCAAGGCGCCGGGGGCGCTGATTCCCAGCACTTTGCCTTTGAGCTGATCGACGCTGGTGATGCTCTTTTCCGCCATCACCGCATGTTCGAGTTGATTCATCGAAGACGCGATCATGACCGTGTCCGCGCCGCGCTGGTACGCCTCCAGCGCAGGCATGCCGGAGTGGTTGACGAACTGTATGCTGTTGCCGATGAGCGACATGATGCTGCGCGGTCCGCCGGGGATGTAAACGAGATTGAGATCGAGACCTTGCTTGTCGAACAGCCGCGCTTCCTTGGCCACCCAGATGGGCGCCATCGACCCGGAGATAGCGCCGTAGCTGGCGTTGATCTTCTCAGCCGCGTCGGCACCACCGGGAGCGGCGAATGACCTCAGCAGGGCGAGAGCGGTCCAAAGGATCGTCGATCGGAAGAGAAAGAAATTCATCTGATATCTCGGGTCCGTTTACGCTAATTATTTAGGGAGACTCACTGAATTCGTTTAACCAAACCTTGAAGCAACCGTCAATCAATCGCGTTTAGGATGGATGGCATGATTGCAGCTCTAACTAGTTGCGGTGTTTACTCTTGAGTTTTGACTATGTGGCCATGCAGACTCACCAGAACAAGAAGATTTCACTTTTGTGGCCGCTTCACCTGGTGTGTGAATTTTGTCGTGAACTTTGATTTTAAGCGCGAGCCGTGCGCTCCGAATGAAACAAGAATACATGCGTACGCCGCGTCAACGATTTGCCGGGCGTGCCTTCGCCAGGCTCCGCCGGAAAAGCTCGGCTTTAAAAATCAGAACGGATTCCCAACCTGGGCTCGCTAAAAGTTCAGTGGAAGGTTGCAGCGCACTTTCGAACGGCTGTGTCGTGGTGCTTTTAGCGCTGTAGAGTCGGTTTGAAAAGGAGATACACCTTGCTCGGCTGGGATTGGACCTGTGGCGGTTCGGACTGGCGCGGATCGGGCAATGGGCTGTCCAACGGTTTTGGTGGTTTGGATTTCGCAATATTGCCCAACAGCGCGGCAATTTCGGCCACGGCGGTTTCCATACGGTCGATGTCGGCCAGTGAAGAAGGAGGCAAGTACGCTTGCGCCGCGCGAAACTTAAAGCAGCAGAGATTCATCACGGTCAGTTGATTCACTATTTCATGAACGAGGCGCTGAGTCTCGGACGCTGATGCGTCCTCCGGTGCTTGTTTGCGCGATCGGGTTTTCTTGGGCGGTAGGCGAGTCGGTATATGGATCATTTGGCGGGTTCCTTTTTATCGAGAAGGTACGATCCTGCGGTCTACAAATTGACACTGTGCTCGATCCACATGCGCGCCGTTCGAGGCCAACTCGAGTTTGTGCGGCGGCCGCCGGGTCAAACATTCGCCGGCCTATGTCTCGGCCAAGCGAATTGCAGTGGCGTCCATTTTCCGCGCCAGGGCTTGGAAGGTTGAGGCGGAGCGATCGACAGCACCGGGCAAGGGCTCAACCGGGTGACCTGATCCGTGATCGCGCCGAAGAGCAGGTGGCGCCAGCCGCGATGACGTTGCGGCGACATGATCACCAAGTCGGCGTTTTCTTCTTCGGCTACGGCGGCGATTTGCTCGGCAATGGAACCGAGAACGACGCGCTTGGTGACGCACGCGGCTTTCTTTAGGCTCGCCAGGCTCGGCTCTAAGAATCGCACCAAGTCGAGATTCGCTTCCGACAAAACCCGGTCGACCGGCCAGGTTTTACCACTAAGCTCGACCAGCGCGAGCTCATCGGTTTGATATTCCCAAGCATTGAGCTCGTTGGCGACGTGCAGGACTAGCAAGGATGCCTTATCGTCCGCCGCAAGCCAACAGCCGTAAAGCAGGGCGCGCCGTGAATGCTCCGACAAATCCGTCGGCACCAAAATCTTTGATAAACCCTTCATAGAGCCTCCTTCGAAAGTAAATTTAGAGGCATGATAAACTCGCTTTGTTAGTTCGGTTTGACGCAATCGTGATTTCTCTGTTACGTGCGCTGCGCCATAACCTCGGAAAGACATGGAACCGGAAATTTATCGACCACGGGAAGCAGCAGATCGCAGCGCAGCCGGTGGCGGCTCGATTCCAGGCAAAAAACCATTTTGAGCTTCGGCGCGTCGATGGTGCCGAAAATTCCTAGGCGTGCGTCCGAGCCGTCCATGCCGACCCATTCTTCGCAGCGGTAGCCGACTTCGGTGAAGAGATCCTCGACAAATTGTTCGGCGATTCGCAAGCCCCTGCCGGAAACGCGCAACTGAACCCAATACGATGGTTGTATGCCGACGAATGCCGTGAGGTCCTTGAGCAGCGAGCGGCGACGCAAGGTAATCTCGATGGGGGCGTTGGCGTCGCTGGTGAGCAGCGACTCGTACAAGAAAAATTGTAGGAACTGCCTTAACGCCGAGCCCTTCCATGGAATCTGCGGCAGCGCCGGCGCTAGCGTCACAAAGACCGGCGGCTTGTCGCCGACTCGGTTCTGGCTAAATCGCGTGATCGCATTTTCGATCACCGAGCCCAGGTTGACTTGCTCCATAATGTCCTCCTGTTTATCTGTTTGACGGAATATTTCGTGCGCGGAGGTTAAAACGGAATAAAGTGGGAGTTAACTCTTGTGACATTTTCAGGGACAGCGCCGCGTTACGGCGGAACAAAATACATTGGTGAGTAAAATCGAGGAATGTTCCATAGCTCAATCATGAACGGACGGTGTTAAGCCACGATTAACAGACGATTAAGATTCGCCGTAGGAAATGGCGAATTGGAAACAAAATCGCCCGTTGCTTACAGCACTGATAAAAAAGCGGGGCCCCGGCAGACGAGACCCCGCTTCGATAAGGACTAGCAAAAGACCGGGATTCTACTCCTCGTCCTCGTCGTTCTTCTTACCGCGCTTTCCGGCGCCGATTCTGGGATCGATATACATGGCCAACAATTGGCCGCCTTCGACTAACTCCGGGTCGCCGGTATTGACTTTATGCGCCTGAGAATCGAGCAAAAACCAACCGTCACCGAGGATATCGCTTGCGTCGATAATGCCGGACGACTCTTCGTCTTGGGTGATGAAAGCGCTGTTGTTGAGGATGGTCGGGTCGAAGAATTTCGGATTATGATGGGCGACTTGAATGAACTCGCCCGTCTCGATCTGGTACAGCCAGATCTTGGAGACTCGCGCGTTGTTGCCTGGGTCCTCGTCCATGACGATGCGGCCGAAGGGATCGATGGTCACGTTATCGAGCATCCTGTGGCCCTCGTCCCGTGCAGCAGGATCTCGATGGTTCCGCCTTTTTCCGGATCTCTTCCTGACGTCGTCGAAGCGCAAGCGCCAGAGACGGCAGTTGGTGTTGATGTCCGCCGTAGTTACAAAATAGGCGTCGTTTCTGTGCTTCTCGCCTTTGCGGGGATCCCAGGCGCTATCTTCGGGGCGGCGGAAGCGGGTGATTCAGGCGGCGATCGAGGCATCCTCGATCTGGCGCTGTGTCAGGTTGGAGACATCGCCCAGGTTGACCAGGCTGAATCGCGCCTTGCCGATGAAGCCGGTGGCGGTGACGCCGAGCCCAAAAAGATCGCTTTCCTCGGTGACCAGGCGCCGTTCAAAAAACCTTCACGCCATAAAAATCGCCGTCGGTAAAACCGGCTTGTTGAATGGGGTGACCGAATTTCGCCTTCTCGCCGATGTAGACATAAACTTCGCTGGGAAAACCGGTGGTGGTCGGGGCTGTGCTGAGGATCGCCGTCGTCGGTAGAGTAACACAACTGTTTTGTCCTTTGAGTGTGGACAAGCAACGACGTTTTCATAGGACATTCGGCCAAGACGCGGCAGTTGCCAAGCCTCCCCGGCGTGCGGACCCGTGACGATACGCGCCCAGGCGCGCGCGGATTCGGATCGCTGACTTCTTCACCGTCGAAAAAAATCCGATCGTGAGTACCGCGGCCTTTGCCGAAGAGAGCGCTCTCCGCCGGCAAGTCCGCCGAACAGAGCCGCTGCCATTGAGTGGTGCGCCCTTCGCTCGTAGTTGCTCGTCGTATGGATCCCATAGATGCACTTTCTCGCCGGACGGTGTGAGGTCTTGGCCCGTTAACACCTTCAGCGTCCTCTGGTCGATCGTCCAGCGGGAGACAAAAGCGCCGTTTGAACCGTGCTTGCGGCAATCCCCGGATATTGATGGAGTTGCCGTTCGGATTGATCTCGTGGTTCATCAAGACTGTAAATTCCCGTCTGCTGCTATTGAACAACCCCAAGCCATCCGGAATGCCCACCATGCGGTATCCGCCGATGTTATCGCCGACTGTCAAAATCGAAACGAATTTCACACCGGGTATGCTGGGGATAAGGTACGGTTCAGTTGCGGTGCTGGGGCCCATGTTGGTAGCCGCAGCCGCCTTGCGCGGCAGTAATAAAGTCGGGCTGATTAATAGCGGCGCGCTGGCTAAAGCGCCTTTGAGCAAAGTGCGCCGGCTGATCGGTCGCGACAGTGCCTGCGCGACCGGTTCTCCAACTGTCGGGTCGTTGTCCTCGGGTTGAATTGTTTTCTTCATCTTAATCCTCCTTGAAAAATTTTTGCGGTCACGTGCTTTGTTGCCCGAAGGGCATTACGGTGCTGTTACGAGCAAGCGAAGTTTTGGTTGACTCGCCCGTGATTCGTTCCTTACATCAGTGTTCTTCTTTGTGGTTTAAATTAGTCGGGCTTGGTGCTCGGCAAGACGTGCGGCTCGCGCCCACCGACGCATAAGACCCGCCGAGAGTTAAGAACAGGTAACAACCCTGGTAAAACTCGGTAAAATGAATTCACTTGATCGCCGAATTGATCGCTTTTCCTTGCGCATCCGTCGGCGGCTCGATGCCGAACAGCTCAGCGACGGTGATAGCGACATCGACGGTGATAACTTCTTTAACAGTCTTTGATTTAAAGCTTGGTCCCGCGCCGTAGAATATGGCTTTCATCTCGGAGGTGGTGCGAGTCATATCCGTGCTGACCGAAAAAAGTCGAAGGGCCAAAGAAACTCCCGGACGCTCGTGCCGGTGCCGGCGTTAAAGTCCAGCTGATAACCGGGTATCGTAACGATCAAAACATCGCCGGTATCTTCACTGAAAACGATGAAAGTCTCTTTCGCCGCCGCGCCGTTTCTTCCCCTGTTGGTGGCGAAATTTGATTTCTTTTGCAGGATGTCTGGCAGCCAGTGGCTTTTTCAGAATGATCTCAAAAACCTGCTCGTTGGTGACACGGATGCGTTAACTCGCCTTGAAGGCGCTTTCGATCTGGTTTTGCATTCCGCCGGGAAAAATATGGTGCCAACTAAAAAAATTCTTGTCTTGTGTCGAGACGTGCTAAAGTTTCTAGAAATGATTCCAAAAAGGATGTTTTTCACCAAAGGAGTTGGAGTTCACAAGGAGAAGCTCGCGTCATTCGAGATGGCGTTGCGAGTTGCCGGGCTGGCGCACTGCAATCTAGTTCTGGTGTCGAGCATCTACCCGCCGGGGTGTAAAGTCATCTCCAAAGATGAAGGACTCAAGCTACTGAAGCCCGGCGAAATTGTTTTTGCCGTCTATGATCGGGAAAGCAGCAACGAGCCCAATCGGCTGATGGCTGCTTCGGTCGGCGTGGCAATTCCCGCCGATCCTTCCATGCATGGGTATCTCTCCGAACATCATTCTTTCGGAGAGACCGACGAGAAAGCGGGAGAATACGCAGAAGATCTGGCTGCCAGCATGCTGGCGACCACGTTGGGAATCGACTTCAATTCCGAGTCGGATTGGGACGAACGGGAGCAACTTTTCAAAATGTCCGGCAAAATCGTCCGTACGACTAACATGACGCAGTCCACGATAGGCAACAAGGACGGTCTCTGGACCACGGTGTTTGCTGCTGGCGTCTTTATCAACGATGAGACGGCGTCTCTCGAATCGGAAAAGGTCACGACAAACGATAAAGCGTCGCTGCAAGAAGAAGTCTTGAAACAGTCGCTGCAAGGTCAGCCAAAAGACGTTGGTGACAAATTCACTCAGCGAAATATAAACCTACCCAAAGCCGATATCGTTCCAGCCAAGCTCGTCCAGTCACCCAAAAAGAGCTTTTCGTAGAGGGTCGCAGAAAATAGTTTGTCAGCACGAGAGCCGAAGGCACAGAGCGGGGTTCGCCCTGTGCCTCCGGCAGCAATGCGGCTACTTAACGGAGTTGTTGAGTTTCTTTCCTTGCGCATCGCTTGGAGCTTTGATGCCAAGCAGATGGGCGACTGTCGGAGCAACATCGATATTATCAACGTTGAGCAAAGTTCGCTTTTTGATATCAGGACCTGCCGCGTAGTAGATAGCTTTCATTTCGGGCAGATTCGGATCATAACCGTGCTGGCCAAAGAACGTCGATGCTTGGAAAAAATCGCCGATCGAAGCTAATGTGCCAGGGTTGAAATCAAGATTGTAACCGGCCCGCGATACTATGAGGACATCGCCGGTGTCTTCACCGAAGGCGTGAAAATCCCGCTGCGCCTCTTTAGACTTTTTTGTTGCCGTTGAAGTTTGACTTTTGCTGCAGCACATCCGTAGGGCGCGGTTTCTTTAGAATAATCTCAAAGACTTTTTCGTTGATCGGGGGATTGCCGACGGCGGCTTCAACGGCTTCGAACACTTTAACGATCTCATCCTGAAGCGTTTCGTACTGTTCCAACGGGACGATCCCAGTCGGTTCGCGCCCTTTAAGGTTGATATAAATATTCGCAGCGCCGCCGACTGTCACCGCGTTGGTTTTGCTGGTAGCCCCGTCCACCACCACCGTTCCCGTGTTTGTGGTCGTGACGGTCAACAATTCGGCCGTGCGAAGAATGCGGTTTGGAAATCCCTGGGTGTGAAGGGCTGCCATGCCGTGATCGGAAACTGCGATGATGTTTGTTTTTTGCAGGCTAGCGGCTTCGATGATCTCTTTAAGATTGCGGTCGGCGATCTGATAAGAGCGTTCTAGATATTCCGCATAACGCTGGCGCTTGGCGCTGTCCTGGAACGCCGTCTGGCGCGGGTCCGTGAGCGAGAACTCATGACCGGCCTCGTCGGTCTGCACTTGATAGCCCATCAAGAGATCGAACTCGTGATTGTCGATCGAAAGCAGCATGGCGTCTTTCAGGTAATCCGCCAGGCGCTCCAGTTGCTCCATATAGGTTGCCTCGTCGATCCGACCGCGTTCTAGGTTGAAAAAATCCGGTTCCGCCGGCCAAAAACCGATGGTGCTGTCAATCTCGTTAATGAAGGACTGGGGAAAGCCGACGTTATGAACGATGTTTCCCAGATAAATATTGAACAGCCTAAGACTGGGCTCAAAGGCGAGCAGCTTGACCCATGATCCGACCTTGCCTCTGGCGAAGTCCGGAAAGGCCGGGTCCGGCGGGAACCGTATACGGCAGGGCGAAGGGCGCCCATTCTCCCACGCGCATGCGCGCGATAAATCCGTTCGATAGATTCTTGTCAAAGTCGAAGAACGCCGTGTCGTAGCGTTCCTGGCCATCGAAGATCGTGTCGCAGACGAGCACGTTGACGAATACGTCTGGCCCCAGGCCGGTCGCCCGGAAAAAAACCTGGTTGGCCGTCGCCGTGCCGAGATTGCCCTTCTTAAATTCGCAGGCGACCTCGCTGCCGAGATTCCACGTGGCGCCTGTGGCGCTGTCGAAGTGCGAGCTGTTCATCGACTTGATCACAGAGAAGCCGTCAACGACGCCGAATCCCAAAGTTTGGTCACCGCGCCGTGCATCACCGCGGCCATCGGCGCCGGCGAAAGCGATGGTGATAACCTTCTTGCCTTGACGCTTGGCGGCTTCCCAGAGTGTCTCAGCTTCGATCTCGGTGCCGAAACCGCTTGTCGTGGCCGTCAATGGTGTGTCCGTAAGGTGAAAGGTGTTGGCGGGAATATTGGTCCGCTCGGGATAGGCACCTGTGGCGAGCGTAATGTGGTTTGTCGCCGTCACGGTGGGAAGGACTGCCGTCATGCCTTGCGCCTGAGTTCCTTCACTAATCAGTTTTGCGAAACCGCCGTTCGCGGGCAGCTTGCCGCTCTTGAGCAGTTTTTCGATGACCTGCGGCTGGGCCCCGTCAAAGGAAATCAGGATCGTGGGCGTGGAAGAGCTTTTGTCGCGAGACTCGACACGACCGTTGGCACACAGAGACAAGAGAACAGAGAGCAGAAAAACGATGCCTTTTCTGGGATGCTTCACAAAAACCTCCTTGAAAAACGAAATTTTGTCCGCGCATGTCTTTAGTCAAGACAGCGTTAGCAACGGGTGACGGTGAGATTAAATGTCGATGAAGGCCGGGAGCGTCGACTTTATACGGCTTGAGGGATTCGCTGCAGCGAACGCATGGAGGCTGATGAAAACGATGCAATATGAAATCGAGGGTCTTGCCGAAACTCTTATTTCGATGATAGTGGAAATATGGAAATAAAAACGGCTGTCACTGCGCTCGCCGCGCTCGCCCAGGAAACGCGGCTCTCGATCTATCGTCTGCTGGTTGAGGCAGGACCCCAAGGAATGGCGGCCGGTCGTATCGGTGAAAAGCTGAATGTTCCTGGAGCGACGTTGTCCTTCCATTTGAAAGAACTTAGTCGTGCTTCTCTCGTTTCCGCGCGACAGGAAAAGCAATTCATCTACTACGCGGTAGACTTCGGACGTATGGCCGAGCTCATGACTTTTCTCACGCAGAATTGCTGTCGGGGCATGCCGCAGGAGTGTCTCACGGTTGTCGAAACGGCGCTGGGGCGCTGTTGTCCTCCGCAAACGAAACCCAAAACGGAAGAGGAGGTAGGCATGGACCGCCCGACTGTTTGCTGCACCACCCGACCACAATATCCAGTCGGCTAATCCGCCGCCTGCTGCGCTTGAAGGAGATTATTATGGCAAACGAACCGTTTAACGTTCTGTTTCTGTGCACCGGCAATTCGGCGCGCAGCATTTTGGCGGAGGCGATGCTCAACGCTCTCGGAAAGAATAAGTTCAAAGCATTCAGCGCGGGGAGCCATCCAGCGGGGACGGTGAATCCTCTTGCATTGGAGCTCATCGAAAAAAATCGTCTCTCCACCCAAGGACTGCGCAGCAAGGACTGGAGCGAGTTCTCCCGGCCGGGCGCGCCGTTTATGCATTTCGTGTTCACCGTGTGTGATCAAGCGGCGGCGGAACCTTGTCCGGTCTGGCCCGGGCAACCGATGACAGCGCACTGGGGTGTTCATGACCCAGCGGCAGTTCAAGGCAGCGATGAAGACAAGCGGAGAGCTTTTCTTAAAGCGTATACGGAGCTACATCGGCGCATATCGCTGTTTATCAATCTCCCGCTCGACACACTCAGCGGTCTCGCGCTTAAGGAGAAACTGGACCAGATCGGTCGCACGCAATGACGCTTGGCAGAGCAGTCGCAGCGGAGACTATCGGAACAGCGCTCCTGCTGGCGATCGTGGTGGGCTCCGGCATCATGGGCGAGCGGCTGGCTCAAGGGAACCCGGCGATCGCCTTGCTGGCTAATTCCATCGCCACGGGCGCCGGACTCTACACATTGATCATCGTCTTTGGACCGATTTCAGGCGCGCACTTCAATCCGGTTGTTTCCGCCGTGAGCGTTTGGGAGGGGCGGCTCTCGCGCGACCGCTGCGTCGTCTATGTACTGGCCCAGTTCGGCGGCGCTTTGCTCGGTGTCGCCGCGGCGCACGCGATGTTTGGACTGCCGATCGTTCAATTCTCGGTGCACCTGCGACCGACGCTCGGCGAAGGCTTAGGCGAAGCGATCGCGACGTTCGGCTTGGTAATGGTTATATTACTCGCGCTGCGATACCGCAGCGAGGCGATCCCGATGATCGTCGCTGCCTTCATCACGAGCGCTTATTGGTTCACATCGTCCACATCTTTTGCCAATCCCGCCGTGACGTTTGCGCGCGCAATGACCGACACCTTTGCCGGAATCTCACCACGCAGCGTACCGCTTTTTGTCGCCGCCCAGTTGGTCGGCGCAGCGTTGGCTACCTTGGTTTGCGCGTTGGCTGCTCGATGCAAAACCGAGCTCATGAAACGCAAAGTTTCGCGGGTGAACCGAGCATCGCCTGTCAACAAAAAAGTTAACGTTTCGGCGATGGTTTAAGTTTCTCAGTTGGTTTCACACCCTCGTACCCTAGAAAGTTTTCCGGTTTGTCTCTATAAACGTGAACTATGTATTCTTGGATTTGGAAATTTTTAGGAGTAAGCGGAAATTCGCCGGCGTCGCGAAAAAAACTCGGCATCGTGGCGCTGCTCTATTTCATTCAAGGCGCGCCGGCGGCGATCTTATGGGAAGTGCTGCCGGTTTACTTTCGCCTGCATGGGGTTTCGCTGCGGGCGATTGGCGGACTGCGGTTGCTGGAATTACCCTATTCGCTCAAAGTGTTCTGGTCGCCGCTCGTGCATCGTTATGGCGATCGGCGCGTTTGGGTGCTGGCATGCATGCTCGGCATCGCCACCGTTCTTTTTGTTCTGCCGTTCGTGAACGTTGCGGCCGTCGGGATCATTGTTTTGCTTCTGATTCTCGCGTTGACGACGATGTCTGCGACGCAGGATATCGCCATCGATTCTTATTCGGTTGGATTGATCACTCGCGAGGAAGAAGGCGCGGCCAACGGCGTCCGGGCATCGGCGTATCGGGTGGCGCTGGTGTGCGCCGGCGGCGGCTTGGTTTTTCTCGCGGCGGTTTTGCAGTGGAATTCGTTGTTCATTTTGGCCAGTGTAATCTTTGCGCTCTTGGGCTTCGCCGCGCTGAGGATTCCGCGCCAGAGTCTGCCGGAGGAAGCGCGAGGGCATTGGTGGAAAGGATTTATCGGCTGGGCCGGCACCTGGCGCGTAATTCCGCTGGTTTTATTTGTCCTGACTTATAAACTCGGCGAGTTTGCCATCGGACCGATGGTCAAACCGTTTTGGGTCGATTACGGCAAGACGATCTGGCCGGTGCCGGAAGAGCTGATGTTTCAGATCGGTTTGTTTCCGACCACTTTCGGTATCGTACTTAGCATCGTGGGCGCCTTAATCGGCGGCGCGTTCATCACGCGTTACGGAATCTTTCACGGCGTGTGGTTTCTCGGTTTGCTTCAAGCGGTATCCAATCTCAGCTACTCCCTGGTGGAGTGGTTCGATCTCGGCCGCTTCGGCCTCTACGGCGCGTCCATGTTCGAATCTTTCAGCGGCGGGCTCGGCACCGCGGCATTTCTGGCGTTTCTCATGAATGTCTGCCAAAAGGAACACGCGACCGTCCAGTACGCGTTTCTCTCTTCGGTATTTTCTCTTACCGGACGGTTGATCGGCGGGATCAGCGGCTTGGGCGCGGAAAAATTCGGTTTCGGCGACTACTTTGCGATCACTTTTCTGCTCTCGATGCCGGCCTATTTGCTCTTGCCGTGGGTCAAGCCGTGGATTCAAGAAGAGCGGCGGGAGTGATTCATTTCGCCTCTGATACCTCAAGCAAATTGCGCGAGGAGCCGGCGCCAAGCCTCGATCTCGCGCTTGGGCTTGACCCGATCCGATAGACGCGCGCAATAACGAGTCAAGTCACGGTAAAATTTAGGTTGCGATTCCGCCTTTAGCAATAGTGCTTTCAGTCGCTCGGTGTCGCCAACCGGAAAATAGCCTGGAAAACGATTGCCGAGAGTGCCCATCAGTCCTGAAATCCTCGAAGCCACAACCGGCACCCGCGATGCCAGCGCCTCCGACAAAACGTTGGAACTGCCTTCCATCTTGGACGTAATGCAAACGAGGTCACTGCGCGCCAAGCGTTGGCGAGTTTTTCCATGTGAAAGCTGACCGATCCAACGATAACGCGGGTTGCGTCTGATTTCTTGCTTTGCGGTTTTTTCCAGCCGCGGATCCAGAGCGAGACCGATATGGGTGACCTGAATACGCGACTGCGATGGCAGATCGCGTACCGCCATTGCTGCGCGCAAAGGATCTTTCTCGCCGCGTAAATGACCGACGACGCAAACGTCAAAGATGCCGTTGGCGCGGGATCGGCTTGCTCGAATCGGCTCGGCCGATTGATAAATGACTCGGGTTTTCCGCCGTAAAGGCTTCGGAATTTCACGTAAAGCCATTTTTTGCAGCACGACAAGACGGCTCGCAATCTCAAGCGATCGTTGAGCATTTTAGATCGTGCCGAATGTCGCGATAAATGTCTGTGCCGGTGAGAACCACGATCAGCGGGAGCCCTGGATGCAACTCGTGAAAGCGGCGGATGGAGTCGGCGCTGCGGCGGGCATGAAGCGCGATGAGCACGTCGCAAGGTTTGCCGTCATAGTTTTGCGTGACGCGCACCCGGTGTCCAAGTTTCTTGAAAATGCCGGCCCAACGGACGGCGGTAATTTTATTGCCGTTGTTGAGTTTCAGCGGCGCCGGCGTGACGAGCTGTATATTCATGCCGCAGATTATTTTGCGCAGGTGCGGAAACCGGCCCAGACGTCGCGCCGGTCGGGAGTATAAAAATTTCTCCAGGTATTGCGAATGAGCAACGAGGAAGTCGCCCAGCAGCCGCCGCGCAGGACTTTGTGCGTGCCGAACCAGGGCTTTGAGTATTCCTTGTAGGGGTCGATGATAAATCCCGGATAAGGTTGAAAATCATCGGCGGTCCACTCCCAGATGTTGCCGATCATCTGGCGGCAGCCGAAGGCGCTGTCGCCGGCAGCGTAAGCACCGACCTCGACGACGCCGGACTTATGCCAATCGAGATTGGCGTGTTCAGGAGTTGGCGCTACGTCGCCCCACGGAAAATAGCGGCGCTCAGGCGATCCGGTGAGCCCGCCGTTCGGTTCGGCTGAAGCGGCAGCCTCCCATTCCGTTTCGCTGGGAAGACGACGCCCGGCCCAATTGCAAAACGCCTCGGCTTCATACCAACTCACATGAACGATGGGCAGATTTTCATTCAGTGGGAGGTATTGGTCATAAATGCGTTGAAGCCAGCGGCCATTCGCTTCGCCCCTCCAATAAACCGGACAGTCGAGTCGTTCGTTGAATGCGCTCAATTCTATCGGTTCGTTATGAGTTTTGTTGAAAAACTTGGCGAAGGATTTTTCCAGCTGGGGCGAACCGCCGGATTCGAGCCAGTGCCAACCCTCGTCGCTCCAGAAGCGGCGCTCGCGGTAGCCGCCCGCTTCGACGAATTCGAGAAACTCACCGTTGGTGACCGGTGCCCGGGCGATGCGAAAAGGTTTGAGCATGACCTCATGGGCCCACTTCTCGTTGTCGAAGACGAAAGGGAAAGTCCTTGGTCGCGCCGATCAAGTATTTGCCACCGGGGATCTCGACGTCACCGAGACGAGAGCCGCCATCGACGGCGGCCGCCGGCTCGCCTTGGATGACCGGCGCCGAATAGCCTAGAGTCTGGCGCGTGTAGGCCAGCGCTTCGGCATGCATGCCTTCGTGGAAGGTCGTCAACCAGTAGAAGTAAAATTCATCGGTGGACAATTCTTTGGCGTTGTCGATGCGCGCGACGCAACGCTCGAGCACTTCGTTCATGTAGGCGAGGGTGCTCGCTCGCGTCGGCAACAAGAGCTCCCAACGGGTGTCGTGGGCGACATCGGTGGAGTTGTAAAGACGGTCGCCGTTTTCCAGCAGTGGCTTTTCGTTACGCATGTGGCGCAGCACCCAGAACTCCTGAGTCCACGCCACATGGCCGATCTCCCAGAGCGGCGGATTGACGATCGAGATGCGCGGGCCGATCATTTGCTCGTCGTCAAGGTCGGCGACCAGGCTGAGCAAGCGGCTACGGAACTCGCGCATGGTTGCGATCAATTGGCGCACGTCCATGGTCGGGAGAGAACTGGCAGTTGCACTGGAGATCATCGTCGGCATTTGGGCATTTGTCGCGAAAAATTCTTTACCGATTCAATTCACGAAGAATTTATTCTACTTGATTTAATGCATATCGCCACCCGTCACAAACCTGAAATCAGTTTCACTATGGCCGCGCGCCACGGTGCTAATTCTTTCACCCAGCGTCGACCGCGATTTCGTTCGACGTAGGCGAATGCCGACTGCAGTCGGCGCTTCTCGATTGGTGTTAGTTGCAGCACGCGTTTATCTTTTTTGGCGGTGATGCTCGCCTCAGCATAACTCCTGAGCGCTCGCCAATGAGGTAACGCCTCGGCGCCGAAGCGCTGGCGAACGATTTTTGTCCAGGACGATTCCGCTCGGTAATTGGCCGGCGCATGGGCGTAGTCAAAGCACGTTGCCAACGGGATAAAACTCAACTCTTCCTGCAGCGACGGATTGTTCAGATAGCTGTAGACTGCATCCGGCAAGCGCGGATCGCGGCCGGTGAGTGGGCCGATATGTAACTCGTCGCGCATGGACAGGTCGTTGACCGGATAGTTGTCCCACAGGAGCAGCGGTCGCTGAATCTTCTTGGCGACGCGCCGTGCGTGGGCGAGTGTGATGCTTTTTGAAACCACCGACGGCCCGGTCCAGAAGCAGGGGATGTTTGGCGGCAGATATTGCGCCAAAGTTTCGAGAAACTCCGGTTCGAATTGGCCGAAGACCCGTTCGAGCAGAACATCTTCGCTGTAATAAGAAGGACAAATCCACCACTCGACGGCGCTCCAGCTCGCCGGCTGGGCGGCGATGATTTTGGCCATCCAAGTCCCTTCGGCACGGGCCAGACTGTTCTTGAATGCGCGCCGGTCGCGTGGATCGGTAAGCTCCGACGGGATATCGTCGAACAGGACGGCGAAGGTGCGCACACCAGCGTCGTAAAAGCGCCGTGCTTTGCGCAGGAGAATACCAACGGCGCGATCGTCGCCGAAGTACAATCCCTCGCCGGGGTGAAAACCGTAGACGAAATCGATTCGCTGCGTTTGTGCAGCTCGAATCAAACTTAGTAGCTCATGCCATTGCGAAGGGGGGTAAGGTTGTCGCCATAGCTTTCGATGATAGGGGTCGTCTTTTGGCGCATAGAGATAAGTATTCATCCCCCGTTCCGCGCCGAACGCGAACAGCCGCCGCCGGTGTGCCATCGACCACAGCGGACCGAAAAAACCTTCGACGATACCTCGGCGATGAAAAGTTTTGGCGGCGTTCATGCCGCGCTAATTTCGCACAGCAACGCTGGAGGAACAAGATTGCGGTC
>CAVWLW010000043.1:0-177603 GCA_963755715.1 uncultured delta proteobacterium | reverse complement strand
AGATCATTGGCGATTTCCGCGAACTGCTCCAGCGCGGCTTCGAGGTCTTCGACGATTTCCGCGGCGATGATTTCGGGCGGCGGGAAGGTTCGCGCATTCCTCGAGGGCTTCGTCTTTCAGCCAGAAGATGTCGAGGTTCACCTTGTCGCGCTTGGTCAGCTCGTCGTAGGTGAAGGACTTGAACCGCTCGCTCTCGTCTGCGCTCGTGGCGGTTCTCGGCGTGATAGCAGGCGACGAAGTCGTCGAGGTCGCTGCGCTTGAGCGTGTTTTCCTTGAGCGTGAAGTGCAGGTTCGTGCGCAGGTCGTAGATCCAGAGCTTCTGCGTCCACGGCTTTTCCTGCGCGGGCTTGCGGTCGAAGAACAGGACGTTCGCCTTCACGCCTTGCGCGTAGAAGATGCCGGTGGGCAGGCGCAGGAGCGTGTGCACGTCCGCCTGCTTGAGCAGTTCGCGCCGGATGGTTTCGCCCGCGCCGCCTTCAAACAGCACGTTGTCCGGCAACACCACCGCCGCGCGGCCATGCTGCTTGAGGATGGTGAAGATGTGCTGGAGGAAATTGAGCTGCTTGTTGCTCGTGCTCGCCCAGAAATCGTCGCGGTTGATGATGAGCGTTTCCTTGGCGCCTCGCCCGCCTCGTTGACGATGGTCACGCTGCTCTTCTTGCCGAAGGGCGGATTGGCCAGGACGATCTCGTATTCGCCGTGCTTCCCGGCCAGCGCGTCCTTGGTGACCTGACCGGCAAATCGTCCGCTCCGTCCCCGCCGATGCCGTGCAGCAGCAGGTTCATCGCGCAGAGCCGCGTGACGCTGTCCACCAGCTCGATGCCGAAGAACGTGCCGCTCTTGAGCTTCTTCTTTTGCGCCCGGTCGAGCTGATAGTGCTTGGCGGACAAGTAATCATGCGCCGCGAGCAGGAAACCGCCCGTGCCGCACGCCGGATCGCAGATCGTCTCCCCGGCTCGGGGCGACCACGTCCACCATCGCGGCGATGAGCGGGCGCGGCGTGAAATATTGTCCCGCGCCGCCTTTCACGTCCTCGGCGTTCTTTTGCAGCAACCCTTCGTAAGCGTCGCCCTTCACGTCGGCGGAGAGGCTGGACCACTGCTCCTTGTCGATCAGGTCCACGATGAGCCGGCGCAGCTTGGCCGGGTCCTGGATCTTGTTCTGCGCCTTGCGGAAAATGACGCCGAGCATGCCCGACTCGCTTGCCGAGTTCCTCCAGCATGATGGCGGTAATGAATTTCCAGCTCGTCGCCATCCTTGGCCAGCAAGCTGGCCAGTCGTAGCCCTTGGGAATGGGCGACGGCTTGTTGAACGGCGGCTCGCTCTGCTCATCCGCCATTTTCAGGAACAGCAGAAACGTCAACTGCTCGACGTAATCGCCGTACGACAGGCCGTCATCCCGGAGGATGTTGCAGTAGTTCCAGAGTTTTTGGACGAGCTGTTGGGATTGTTCGGGCATAACGGAGCTCACACGTGCGGCCTAAGTCTCTGTTCCGCGCTTCGGCTTCAAAAAGGTTATGGGGACCGGAAAAGTGGGAGCGCTGTTCGAGAACCAGAGATTTGTCGCAGAAAAGCTCGTGACCGCACGTTCTTTCTTCGGTGGTGTCCGGTCTGAGCTATATACGGCAAAATTCACATGTCGCCTATCGGACGATTCTAGAAGACGTGCAGTCATTGCCGCCAAACCCGTTTCACCTTGAAGCTGGTTCCAATCATTGTCCTCGATATCCTCAAGCTGGCAGGCTCTGGCCCAGGCCGGCTTTTCGAAAACTGATTCGCGCCGCGCTTCAAATCTTCGTATATGGACTTCAAAACCCGGTTTCGATCGGTGCTTTCGCAGCGGAACAATCAGGGTCTCACGATTACTCAACACCAGATAATGAGCCGCGGGCACGAAATGCGGGCCGAGAGCACCCGCTCCTCCTCTTCCGTTCGAATCTGGAGTCCAGCCGGAGAATATCGAGCCTCAAAGTGCAATGTGCTCACTTGCCCTACACGAGGCGAGACTTTACAGGCCTTTATCTTGTCAGCGACAGAATGAAACAGTTCCTGATCTCCGCTCAAACGGCCATCGCATTTAAACAATACCGCAACGCTCTCAGTAAGCGGTGCCAGTTCTGCAGCGAGCACGTCGCATAGCAGATAAAAATTTGGCCTAGTTATTTTCCGTCCGGCATCGACGCTCTTTGTCTTACATTCAACTTCTAGCACCGTTTGACCATCGGACACCAAGAAATCGAATCGTTCCTGAATCCCACAAGTCGACGAATTCGATGTCATAGCCACGGCGAAAAATGTATGGCCATATCTAGTCGAACAAAAATGATCTTGTCGTATCATCATCATCTACAATCGCGTGTAACTTTGTGCGCATCGCCGAATTACTGTGATAAAAAAGCGCATTAATCACTTTTAGATACCCACATGCTTTCATCAGCTCGGGAGTAGCATGCTTTCGCAGTAATTTTCCGTGCCGCTTCCAAATCCAGGTACTGTTCGATATGATTAACTAAGGGATGGCGGCCCGCCAAATACTGGAATAGGCATTTGGACTTGGCGAAGGGAACAATGGCAGGAATTTGAGTTTGGCAATTTTTGTTCCCACTTGCTTTGACCGGTAATCTCCAAGAATGTGCGAAATTCTTTATGCGCATCTCTGTCGCTAATCTCTGGGACCAATTTCATTTTGCTTACTCGCCGCACCTCCCGAAGGGCTTTCGGCTCGGAAGCGAGGGGAACTTCTTGTGATGGGTAACGATATTGGTCGGTTTCCGGGTGATCGAGAGTGCTTTCCCTCAAAGGCTCGCTGTAAAATCGACTGGCGGAGGCGGGGCGCGCTGAAGGTTGGCGTTCACGACCGCCTCCACTCCTCCATTACGCTTAAGCGGCGATCCACTTCGACGACTATACGTTGTTGTTCGGCCAAGGGCGGTCCAATATGAAAATCGACTATTGATCACTGGGGAGAATTATCCCGATGGTTTCGCTTGTCGACCTCCCCGAGTCGATGAAAAGAACTGTTTCCGAAAGTCTTTAGATTGCATGGCGATTTCGAAGGAATCGCGGGTAGAATACCGTTCTCTTGCTAGCGATAGTCGTGCTATTCGCTGGTTCAACAGGAACACATTCCGTGTTCATTAATGCTAATAGCCGTACTCTTCCTTCTTCCGGCTGCCTTTATGAGTGAGAATAACGTCACCTGGCTGTGCAAAGCCTCTTTCAATTTATTAACAACTCTCCTGAAACCTTTCCACTCATCTACTCAATATGAAATTGTTGACCTCGTCGACGTAATGAATGGGTGCCCACACGAAGTCTGCGAACTTTAGCACTTGAGGCGTGATTCGTTCATGATTTCCTCCTTCAAATCGTATCCGCCGACCGGCCTTAGTAAAGCGGCTCAGCTGAGGCCTCAATGTCCACCCTTCGGAACCTTTAGTCGCGCAGCAGACCCGTTGTATTCGACACTTCGCCAGGCTCCGTGGCGAGTTCCCCTTTCCGTTCCATTTCTGGCGGCGTTCGGTGAGGATGCGTTCGAGAAGTTGGGCGCCGGTTTCGTAGGTGCGGCCTTCTTGGCGGGCGAGTTCGGCTTCGGTGGGGACGAGTTTGCCTTCGCAGGCGGCTTTGAGGACGGCGGCGCGGTAGCGTTTGAGGTTGGCCTGCACGCGCCGCAAGCCCGCGACTCCCGCCTCCAGCCGCGTGAATTGCTTCTCGATCTCCGCCACGATCTCGCGCTGTTCGTCGACGGTGGAATCAGGAACGTTGCACTTACCGATGCGTTGCTAGTCCTGCCGCGAGTCACCATGCCTGGATTACAGCGGTCTGTAACGGTCATGCCGACGCTAGTTCGACTGTTTCTAGATATGGCAACGAAGGTATTGGGACAGAACCGACTGATCTTGTCAACGCAGACTTAGTCAATTGATCGGTCTCGATGACTCACGCACGGTGCCGATGCGCCAGCAATGCGGGGCACTACAGTCATCGCTTTCCGACCGAGCTGCATAAGCGATCGGCCTCATTCGTCAAAGACGTAAGTCTGAGATGGTATGATAACTCCACGCTCAGATTCGTCGACCGCAGAATCGACCGCGCACGCCAGTCTCGTGTCAGTACTCGAGACGAGTCGTCTTTGCCGTGACGTGACCTTGAGTAACATCGCTCAACGTGCATCGGCCAACCGATCGAGCTGCAGAAGTCTGTTCCGAGCTCACTCACGCCGCCAATACCTCGTTGAGTTCATCCAGCAACTTCGGAAGCTCCGTACCGAAAAGCTGATGCGCTTTACCCAAGCCGCCTCGCTGGCTGAACGGCGCATAGTTGAAATCGTTTGGCTCGATGCTGATGGCCGTGGCGATGTGGTCGCGGATGAGTTCGAGCCAGGCGCGCTGTTCGGGAGTGAACATAATATCCTTGGCGATGTTTCTTTCGATCCACTCGATGAAGCGCTGATTGACCGTCTGGGCAAAAGGCTCAAGAACCTGCTCGCGTTCGAGCGCGAAGCGGACGAGGGCGACGAGGTCGGCGAAGCGGCCGGCTTGGGATCGTCCTTTGACTTTCTTCGGCGCGACGGCGGCGAAGGCGTCCCAGAGGCGGTCTTCGGTCCAGGCGGCGTGTTGTTCGCGGAGCTTTTTCTCCAGCTCTTTGAGCATCGGTTCGGTGAGCCGGTGACGATACGGCCGGCTGTAGAGAAGCTGGAGCGCGGTGATCTCGGCTTTGTGCTTTTCGATGTAGTCGCGGAACGAAGTGATGACTTGCTCGGCGTTCTGCGTCGTTTGCTGCGACGCGCCGGCGAAGAGCACGCGGTCGCGGGTGATCACGTCGATCACCTGCTCGCTGGTTTGATGGACCTTGATCAAGAGCTGGCGCAGCGCGGGATTGCTCGCCAGCGGCGCGACGGCTTCCTGCATCAGTTTCGCTTGCGCAGTCTGCAAGTCTTTGTCCGTCGGTTGATAGTATGGATCTTTGCCTTCCTTGGCTTTGGTTTCGACATTGTCGGGATTGGTCGCGGTGAGCAGAGTTTGCGCGATCTGGCAAAGCGTCTGGCCCTTCGCGGTACTGCGCACTTCAGCAGCAAGCGCTTCGTCGAAGCGCTTCTCCAATCGCACGAGCCGTCCGGCGAGGCTTTCGAGCACTTCCGGTTCGCGATTGCCGAGGGCGATGGCGTCGAGCAGCTTGTCGAACGTCACCGTGCGCTTTTTCTCCAGCGGGCGGGAGTCGGTCAGATCGCTGTTCGCACACGCCGACGGCGTCGATGATCACGAAGCGGTTCTTGCGCTTGATGCCGGGATTGACCTGCTCCATCTCGGTTTCCGAGATCACGCGCACGCCCCTGCCCTTCATCTGCTCGAAGTAACCGCGCGATCTGACCGAGCGCATGAAGAAGACGATCTCCAACGGCTTAACGTCGGTGCCGGTGGCGATCATGTCGACGGTGACGGCGATGCGCGGGTTGTAGCTGTTGCGGAAGGCCTGGAGAATTTGGTCCGGCGAGAGATTCGAGACTTTTTTCCAGACGACTTCCTCGATCTCCTTCCCATCGGCTCCGATTTTCTTCTCGACATCGCGCATGAACCCGGTGCGGTAAGTTATTTTTTGGCAGAAGTCGTTGCCTTTGTCGAAAACCTCGCGGCAGATGCGCACGATATCGTCGGCGTGGGAGTCGTCTTTGGCGAAGATCAGGGTCTTGGGCACTTGGTCGCGTCCGGGAAAGATTTCCGTGAAGAGCTTGTCTCGAAAGGTCTGCATCACCGTGCGGATCTGGTCCTCGGCGACCACGTCGCGGTCGAGCTGGTTGGCGTCGTATTGAAAGTCGTCGTCGAGTTGCTCCCAGCGCTTCTTGCGCGTCTGGCGATCGCGCTTGTCGACGTAGAAGCCGGCGTCGATCTTGGCGCCTTGGGCGGTGATCTCGGTCTGGATGCGATAGACGTCGTAGTTGACGTTGACGCCGTCGGCGACCGCCCGCTCGTGGTTGTACTCCATCACCAGGTTCTGATTGAAAAAGCCGAAGGTCTGCTTCGACGGGGTCGCGGTGAGGCCGATCAGATGGGCGTCGAAGTATTCCAGCACCTGGCGCCAGAGATTGTAGATCGAGCGGTGGCACTCGTCGGTGATGATGATATCGAAAGTGTCGATCGGGAATGCCGGGTTGTATTCGATCGGCGGAGCTTCCTTGAAGAGCGATTCCAAACCCTGAACCGAGCGCTCGTCGGCCTCCTCATCAAGCTCCTGTCCCTTGAGCATCGAATAGAGGCGCTGGATCGTGCCGATGCAAACCTTCGCGGTGGTGTCGAGCGTATTCGAGGTCAAGCGCTGGAGGACGTACTCCTCGTGAAATTTATAGTTGTTGTAGGGCGACACATACTGCTGAAACTCTTTGAGCGTCTGTTTCCCCAGGTTGCCGCGGTCGACCAAAAACAGCACGCGCTTGGCGCCGGCGAACTTGATCAGACGGTAGCTCAAGACAATCGCGAGCAGCGTTTTGCCGGAGCCGGTGGCCATCTGCACGAGCGAGCGCGGCCGGTTGTCGCGCAAGGATTGCTCGATATTCATGATCGCCTGCGGCTTGGGCGGCCAAATGTCGTCGATCAGCGGCGGCATGTGCTGGATCCGGCTGAGAAAGTTGCCGTTGCGGTTGGCGTATTCGGCGATCGTGTTCGACGGCTTGCGGAGGCGCGTCGTTTTCCACCCATGCGAGCAAAGTCTCAGGACGGTGAAACGCGAAGACGTTGCGGCTGCGCGGCACGGGATCGAGACGATTAGTGAAGCGCGTTTCCGTGCCGGTGGACTCGTAGGAGAAAGGCAGCGGCGAGCGCCAGGCGGGAATCCCGAAGGGCACCCCTTTCACGTACTTCTCGGACTGCTCTTCGACGCCGGTCAGTGAATGCCCAGCGGGTTTGGCCTCGATCGTGCCGATGGCTTTGCCGTCGACAAAGAGCGTGTAATCAGGCTCGCCGCCTTTGAAGGAAAGCTCGCGCACGGCGACTCCGCGCGAGGCCGCGAGATTCACCGCGCTTTTGTCCTGCACCACCCAACCGCAAGGGCCGAGTAGTGCATCGATTTCTTGTCGGGCGAGTTGTTCGGGGTCGGGCATTTGCTGATTGGTTATTCTGTCTTACGGCTTGGTCGCATTGTTAAAAACTCAAAGTCTGCCGGAATGGAAAAATCTATGGCGCGCTTGCGCGGCAGTCTGGCGGGACGGTCGTACCGAACTTGGCCAAAATTTTTCGTAGTGTATTAGATTTGGCGGGTTTGTAAAAGGAAAAAACCGTGATCGTGGACGTGGGTTTTAGAAAGGATAAAGGCGAAAGGATAAAAAATAAAAGACGTGATCGTGATTCGTGGGGGGAGATTGCAGTGGCCCAGGCGCCGTAGTCGGCGCGCTGGGCGAAGTGGAAATATTAATGCGGGACGGTCAGTCTTTTTTGACCGTCGCGTCTTTGGCTACTTTCAGCGCCATGCCGAGCGGCAATGGGGTTTCGCCGATGCTTTGGATCGTGCCGGCTTGTTCAAGATCGTAATTCGAGACTTTTTGCTTCGATACGCTTTCCTTCGTGGCGGCATCCAAAGTATTGGCCGCGGGAGTTTGAATGCGGTATTTGGCGCTGCTGCCGTCCTTGAGCGTGACTGCGAGAACCATATCCTTCCCATCTTCCATCGGCATTGTCTGAAGCGTGGCAATTTGGCTCGAGGCGACGGTTTTGTTGATGGTGTAATTATACAGCCAGATGAAGGAACCGATAATGGCGATGATAAGCAGCCAGGCATACTGGCCGACCCTTTTCTGCCGTTGCACAGCTTGCTTTCTCTGTGTATCGAAGAAACGACGAAAAGTTTCCGCTTCCAACGCGGCTCTCTTTGCTGGATCTTGCTCCCCTGAACTCGACGGCTGATCGAATGAAAGGCCGATGCTGTTCAGCACCATGCCGATGATCACCAGCACTAAGGGAATGGCAACGATAAACATGGGATTCATAATTTTCTCCTTGATCAGGCTTTTGATAGCCTTTGGATTTTGGAAGAGGGAGGGTCCGATAGCGAAAATACCGGCGCCGTGAAACCGGCGCCGGACTCCATACCGCCGTTGCCTTTGTCTGGCCCGGTTTTCTATCTCCTCTTACGCGCCATTAAAATGAACGAAGAATCTAGGATGATTCTATATATAGTTCCGATAGCGCTCTAGCAAGGGAACCTCGAATTCGGGACAAGGGTGAACGCGAAATTAGAATAGCGGAAACGCGGAAGAAACACTGGGGCATGCAGGGAAAGAACCATGATTGTCGGACGCGGGCGTGGGAACTTCCACGTTTCGAGAATTCTCAAAATGTCGCAATGAGGGCAATCAGCCTGAGGTGCCGATTCGGCACCTCAAGTCTGTTTTGCATCTCGGGAAATTTCTTGTCTGACTGACTTCGATTCCTAGTTGGCAATCTTCAGCGCGACGCCCAGTGCCAATGGCGTGTCGGCCTCACTCGCTTCGCTGTGTTCGAAACGATTAATCATAGAGGTGGAAAACTTCCATGTTTTGGGAATGCTCGAAGGGTCGAAATCACGTTTGCTGCTGCTTCGTCACTTTGCTTTTTCAAGGCGAGCTTTGGACGCACCCGGCTGCACGAACAAGAGCGACAGCCCGAGCACCATCAGCAATAGGCTGATCAACTGTGCCTCGGACAAGCCAAAAGCGACGATTGGATTTACGCGCCAGAATTCGACGGCGAAGCGAGCCATGCCGGCGAGGATCAAATAGAGCCAGGCGAGGGTTCCCGGCGCATAGTTTTTTTTCCTGAGCGACCAGAGAATGGCGAAGATGAACAAAGATTCCAAAAACTCGTAGATCGGCGTCGGATGCACGCGCGTGCCCGGCGGATAAGGAACACCCGTCGAAGGATCGACCCAACCGATGATCGCATTGGTATAAGCCACGCCCCACGGCACGTCGGTGACGGTGCCCCAATCGCCGTCGCCGGCGACGTGGCAGCCGATGCGACCGACACCGTAAGCAACAGCCAGCGCGAGGCCCCCGATGTCCGCTCCGACCAACCAAGGGATCTTATTTTTCTTCACCACCCAGGAGACCGCGATGACGCCGCCGAAAAGGCCGCCGTACCAGGTAAAGCCGGCGCCGGTCAAAATATAATTCAAGGGCGCGGCGAGAAAGTTCTGCCACTCTTCGACGATGAAGAGAAGCCGCGCGCCGATGAGCCCGCCGATGGCGGCGGCGAAGACCATCGTCGAAGCGAGTTCCGGATTGTAGCCGCGCCGCTTGAGTTCCAAGCTCACGACCCAGGCAGCGGACAACGCCGCCAACGCCATGAACGCGCCGAAGCTATAGATGGTGATCGGACCGAATTGAAAGAGAATCGGATACATCGCCTAACTGAAATTAACAGAACCTTGGACGGAATGCAGCATCAGCTCGGTTTTTCTCGACTATAGATCACCTCGACGTGAGCGCTTCCATGGACGCTTACGACAAGCCGCTGTTGTCGCGCGCCCAAACGTTCATGCCATACTTCGATGTCATACTCGCCGGCCGGCAACTGATCGAGCTTGAAGTGGCCGCTCTTATCGGTCAGCGCAAAATAGGGCGTGTCCGTAACCACGATGGCGGCGCTCATCCAAGTGTGAAGAACGTCGCAATGGATGCGGATCACGCCGGCGCGATCGAGCCGTTTCATCACCCGGCGCCATTTTGGCAGCCCGACATTGAACAACGTCTCATTGCCCATGCGCGCGTGCACGGTGTGAAGAATCGGATCGCTATTTTTTAGCAACAGTTCGCTGCCGAGCGTGGCGATCTGCACATGGGGCGTGAATGCGCACTGCTTATTGTCGAGAGTGATCGCTTCCGGCTCGACGGTGGTTTTTCGGCCGAGCGGGCGCAGAAGAACCACGGCGTTTTCCACTCCGCCGTCAGCACCGATCAGCAAGGTTTCGTTGCGCACCGTCGCGCCGCAAAACGCACGGCTTTTGAAAACCGGCAGCGGTTTTAATTTTTGCTGAGCTCCACTGATGCTGACCCGCCCTTGAATCGCTGCCGTCTCAGCAAACGCTCCGCTGCTGTCAAGCCGCTGCGCGTCGCCACTGTCTGCCGCGGTGAGAATCAGGCCAAGCAAAATAAATATTGCGCGCATGAGAGGTGGCGAAAAGCCCATCGGAATATTGACCATGTAATCTGTTGTGACCCGTGCAAATCTCTGTTAACAGTTTACTAGACAGATGAAAATACCAGAAGGTTACGGCAGAAACGTTTCTTCTTCTTGCATCGCGCCGCCTCCCGTTTCGAGACCCCACTGATCGCCCTGTGCGCGTCGTCATTCAAAGAGTCTCAGAAGCTCGCGTTTCCGTCGGCATGGAAATCACTGGGGCGATCGGTCCCGGCCTTTGCATTCTTCTTGGGATCGGAAGGGAAGACCGGGAACGCGATGCCGACTTTCTTGCCGATAAAATTATGAAACTGCGGATCTTCGACGATGCTCAAGGCAAGATGAACCGATCCGTTGCCGAGTGCGGCGGCGAGCTTATGGTTGTATCGCAATTTACGCTCTGCGGCGACTGGCGCAAAGGCAATCGACCGTCGTTTTCGGACGCGGCGGCTCCGGAGCTGGCCGAACGGCTCTATCAATATTTTGTGCAACGGCTGCGCGACTCGAACCTGAGAGTCGCCACCGGCCGCTTTCAATCGCATATGCAAGTGTCTTTGGTGAACGATGGACCGGTTACTTTCGTCTTGGACTCGTAAGCATGCAAATCGTCTTGTTCGAACCCGAGATACCGCCGAATACAGGGAGCGTCGCGCGTTTGTGCGCCGCGACTTTGACGCCGCTGCATCTGATCGAGCCCCTCGGTTTCAAGATCGACGACAAGCATCTCAAGCGCGCCGGACTCGATTATTGGGAATTCGTCGACTTGCGCGTGCACGGGTCCTGGGAAGATTTTTTGTCGGCGATGCGGCCGGAACACCTGCTGTTTTTTTCCAAACGCGCGGCCAAATCCTATACGGCGGCGCGCTACCGGGAAGAAGATTTCCTCGTGTTCGGACCGGAAACGCGCGGTTTGCCGCAGTCCTTGCTGGACGCGCACGCGGATTGCGCCTTGCGAATCCCGATGCTGGGCACCGGCGTGCGCAGTTTGAATCTTTCCAATGCGGTTTCGATCGTCCTTTATGAAGGTTTGCGCCAGTTAGGAAAAACTTGATTTTACGGAGGGCCTTGACGGTAAAAATGATTATGGTTATGTATCACCAACAATTTTTTGTGAACGGGGGGTTGATAATGAGGGTCGGGGTTATCAAACATCCGCGGCGCATGCTCGCGTATCTGCTTGCGCTATTCTTAGTCTCGTCCGTTGGTTTTGGCGCCAACAGCTACGCAGCCGACGCCGGCACAGCTGCCGCGTCCAAGGACGCTTCCCCATCGAAGGAATCGTTCAATCTGATTCTTCCATTCAAGGACCTCACCGTGGGGCAAGGACAAGAGGCCACGATGGATGCGGAGGTCGTCAATCGAACCAAGGACCCGGTGGAGGTAAGTCTCACGATCGAAGGCATCCCTGCGGGATGGGACATTAATTTCAACTCGAGGTACCCAAGTTTTCCGGTGCGCTCTGTAATGGTACAGGGAGGAGATCAAAACTCGAATAAATCGACGACCCTTGAGTTCAAAGCCAAAGTTCCGGAAAACACAAAGCCGGGAACTTACCCCGTTAAAGTAACCGCCAAAGACACCAAGGGGGCGCACCCAGTACGCCGAGACCATCAACTATCGCGTGACCTCGAAAAAGATTGAAACCGGCGGCATCAAGATCAACAGTCAATATCCGGTTCTCAGCTCGGGGTCCGGGCAGACCTTGAAATTCACCATCGATCTCAAAAACGAAACGAACAAGGCGCTGCCGACGTCAGTAGTCGCCCAGGCGCCGCAAGGCTGGGCGGTGCGTTTCAAACCGCAATTCGGCGACCAGCAAATCTCCTCGATTCAACTCAAGGAAAACGGCTCCGAAACGCTTAGCGTCGAGATCGACACCCCTGCCACTGCGGACGCCAAAGAGTATCCGATAACGATCAACGCGCGTGCCGGGGCTTACGAGGCCTCGACGAGCATCAAAGTCTCGCTCAAAGGCACGCAAGATCTCAAGATGGGATCGCTCGCCGGCACGCTTAACGCTTCGGTCACCGCCGGCACCAAGAATCCGATCGACTTCGTCGTCGGCAACGCCGGCACGGCGCCGATCCGCAATCTTGGCTTCGTCACCAAAAAACCGAGCGACAAGTGGACGGTCGAATTCAAACCCGACAAGATCGACGCGCTCGGTCCGGGCGAAGTGCGCCAAATCAAAATGGAGATTCTCGCGCCGGATCGAACCATCGCCGGCGATTATATGATGACGCTGACGGCCAACTCAGCAGACGTCACCAAGTCAGCCGACTTCCGCGTCACCGTGTCGACGCCGACGATCTGGGGCTGGGTCGGCTTCGGTATCGTCGCTTTAGTGGTGCTCGGCTTGGCGGTCGTATTTTTCCGCTTGGGCCGCAGATGAGCGCGGTCGTCGAAACCAAGAATTTAACCAAGCGCTACCGTGAGAAACTCGCGGTAAACGCGCTCAGCCTGACGGTCGAGGAAGGCGAAGTCTTCGGCTTTCTCGGCCCCAACGGCGCCGGGAAAACGACGACGATCCTCATGTTGCTCGGCCTCACCGAGCCCTCCGCGGGCGAAGTTTCGGTTTGCGGCTTCAACCCGACGCACCAGTCTCTGGAAGTAAAAAAGCGCGTCGGCTACCTGCCGGAGAATCCCGGCTTCTACGACGACATCAGCGCACGGGAAAATCTTCTCTACATGGCGCGGCTCAATCGTATTCCCGAGGACGAAGCGCGCCGCCGCACCGCGCAGGTGCTCGACCAAGTCGGCCTACCGGATGATGGCCGGCGCTTGGTCAAAGAATTCTCGCGCGGCATGAAGCAGCGTCTGGGCATCGCCGAAGTTCTGGTAAAGAAACCCACGGCGATCATTCTCGATGAACCGACCCTCGGCATCGATCCCGACGGCGCGATCCGCATCCTCGAGCTGATCAAGGACCTCAACCGCGAACACGGCTTGACCGTCCTGTTGTCGTCGCATCAATTGCAGCAAGTTCAGCAAATCTGCAGCCGCGTCGGCATTATCGTCAAAGGCCGCCTGATCGTTCAGGGCCAGATGGATACCCTCGGCAAGGCGATCCTGAAGGGGCGCGAGTGGAATTTTCTGCTCGAAGTCAGCGGCAACGCGGACGGCTTAGAGCGCGAGCTGCAAAACATCCGCGGCATCGATGAGATCGAGACACGGCCGCACGGTTGGTTTTTGCGCTGCACTGCGGATGTTCGCCCCGAAATAGTTTCGGCGGTGACGCGCCGGGGCGTGCAGTTGCTCCAATTGCGCTCCGAAGATCCGACCCTGGAAGAAATCTATCTGAAATATTTTCGCGAGGCCTAAAAACATGAGCGTGGTGTTCTGGAAAGAATTGGCCGACCATTTCAGCAGCCGCCGTTTCATGATCCTGCTGATCATTATTATCTTGTCGGGCTTCTGGGCGACCTATGCCACAGGACAAGCGATCCGGCAAAACACCGACACCGTGCCCGTACAATACGTTTTCCTGCTTCTGCTCACATCGAGCGGCGAGACGCTGTTCTCACTGGCGACGTTTCTTGGGTTTTTCGGACCCTTGGTCGGCATTACGCTGGGGTTTGACAGCATCAGCGGCGAGTACGCCCGCGGCACGCTCAGCCGGGTGCTCTCGCAACCGATCTACCGCGACAGCTTGATCAACGGTAAATTTTTGGCAGGCCTCACCACCGTAGCGGTTTTATGGGGCTCCATTTTGCTGCTTGTCATTGGCCTCGGCATTTCTCTCTTGGGCTTTCCACCGAACGCGGAAGAGCTCTGGCGTATGCTTATATTTACTGCGATCGGCGTTCTTTACATTGGCTTTTGGGTGGCGCTGGCGATGCTCTTCTCCTTATTATTTCAAAAAACCGTGACGGCCGCTTTGGCGTCGATGGCCGTTTGGTTGTTCATGTTTCTATTCATTCCCATCATCACTCAAGCCATAGCCGGCGTGATCATACCGGATGCATCGACCCCTGAAGCGCTAGCGCGCCAGGCCGATATTCAGAACCTCCTAGGCCGTATCTCTCCAAGCACATTGTACTTGGAAACCGTGAGCATTCTGCTGAATCCCGCCGCGCGCGGCTTGGGTCTGGTGTTACAAAGCCAAGCGGAAGGAATTCTGCCGACGCCATTAGCGCTGGCGCAGAGTCTGAATCTTATTTGGCCGCACATCACGACGATCTTCGCGTTGGTCGCCGTTTGCTTTTCGATTTCCTACATCATCTTCATGCGCGCCGAGATCAGAGCCTAAACGGCAGGGGGCGGCGATCTTAAATTCGCCGCCGCCCTGCACCGTCACTTTCGTATCCTTGTCGGACAGTTCTCTCGTGGCAGCCGAGCAAATCTCCGCTTGCGCGGCTCGTCATCTCCGTTCACATTGCGATTGTTGATATATAAACAATTTCTGTTTAGTATACGAAACAAATTTCCAATTCGTAGAATCTTATCGGGGGATTCATGGCCTATCGCGATCTGAGGGAATATGTCACGACGCTGGAGAAACACGGCAAACTCAAACGCGTCACCAAGGAAGTAGACAAAGACTGGGAAATTGCGGCAGTATGCCGGCAACTTTTCAAGAAGATTCCGCCGCAGAATCGTCCGGCGCTAGTATTTGAAAACGTCAAAGGCTTCAACATCCCCGTCGTCGCCGGTGTCCTCGGCGCGTCACGGGAAATTTATGCCCTCGGACTGCAAACCGAAACCGTCGAGGGCATCAATCGTAAGTGGGATCACGCCCTCGGTCATCCCATCGAACCACGCATGGTGTCGGCCAAAGACGCGCCTTGTAAAGAAAACATTCTTCACGGCAAAGACGTCGACATCACAAAACTGCCTGTACCGACTTGGACCGTCGGTGAAGATCCCGCGCCATTTTTCACTTCGCCGTATCTCATCACTAAAGATCCCGAGACCGGCGTGCGCAACGTCGGCACCTATCGCATGGAAATTAAAGGGCCGAATAAGACCGGCCTTTTAATCGGCAAGCGCCAAGACATGGCGTGGCACATGTATAAGAACAATGCGCAAAACAAGCCTACTCCGGTGGCGGTCGTCATCGGCGCTGATCCAACCATCGGCTATGTTTCGGTTTCGAAAATGTCCGACGCGCTCGATGAATTTGCCGTCGCCGGCGCGTTGCGCGGTGCGCCGGTCGATTTGGTGGCCTGTGAAACCGTGCCGTTGGAAGTGCCCGCCACCGCCGAAATCGTCCTCGAAGGCGAGATTCCGCCCAATGCTTCCGAGCATGAAGGTCCTTTCGGCGAATACACCGGCTACATGGGCCCGGCGGGCAACGAACCGTTCTTCAACATCAAATGCATGACCTATCGCAACAAGCCGCTCTATCAAGCATTCATCAGCCAGATGCCGCCGTCGGAGTCGAGTTGTATTCGCGGCATCGGCCGTGAGTGGCCGCTGTTCAAGCATCTAAAAGATGTGTTGCGCATTCCGATCAAGGACCTGCGCTTGAAGGAAGCTGGCGGCAGCGGCGCGTACCTTGTCATCTCGTTGAAAAAAGAATTCGTTGGCCAGGTGCGCCAACTCATGTATGGCGCATGGTCGCAGCGCACCGGCTTCGGAAAAATTACCGTAGTTGTCGACGACGATATCGATGTCTGGGATGACTTTGCCGTGGACTGGGCGCTTAGCTGGCACGTCCGGCCGGATAAAGACGTCTACATCGAACGCGACGTCCAAGCCGTCGGCCTCGATCCCTCGCAAGCTCCCGCCGACGTGTTGCAGCATCACCCGAGCCGCTACGTCGGCTCGCGCGTCGCCATCGACGCCACGAGAAAGCACAAATATCCGGCGATATCGCTGCCGCCGAAGGAACACTTGGATTTGGTCGCGAGTCGGTGGAAGGAATACGGAATAGAAGACTGAAGTTACGGCTTCAAGACGTTAAACCGTTAAACAAGTGCGCAACCCGTCCTTAGAAAACCGGCTTGAACAATTTGAACGCCTAAGCCTTTGCCCGCATCTTTTTCGCCGCGGCCATGATCGACTCGATAATTTTCTTGTAGCCGGTGCAGCGGCAGATATTGCCGTGCATGAAGTGTTTGAGCTCGGCTTCGCTTGGATTGGGATTTTCGTCCAACAACGCCTTCGCCGCCAAGATCATTCCGGGCGTGCAAAAGCCGCACTGAAAACCGCCATGCTCGATGAAAGCCTCCTGCAACGGATGCAGCTTGCCGTCTTGCGCCAAGCCCTCGATCGTTAAGACAGAGCGCCCGCGCACTTCGAAAGCGAGCGTGGTGCACGCGCTCACGGGGCGGCCGTCGACCAGCAGAGTACAAGCGCCGCAAACCTCCACATCACACGACCGCTTCGCTCCGGTGAGCCCCAATTGCTCGCGCACCAGGTCGAGGAGCAACTCGTGCGGTTCCACTTCGATCTCCTGTAACCGGCCGTTCAAAGTGAACGACACCGGGATCCACTGCGCATCGGAATGTTTAGTCATCGCTTTAGCCATGAATACTCCTCGCCGAATCTTGCGCCCGCTCTCAAGAGAGCGCGCTCTGAAAAGCCCGCTTCAAGAGCACGCCCACGATATGTTCTTTATATTCTTGAGAGCCGTGCAGATCGCTGATCGCTTGAGCCGCGCGTCCCGCAGCCGCGCCCGCCTCGGCGACATGGCGCAGCGCTTCGTCCTTACTTTTGCCTTCGAGTAGCGCTTCCGCCTCCGCCACCCGGCGCGGTGCCGGGCCGGCGCAGCCGACGGCGATTCTGACGCCGCTCACCCCACCGTTTAGGTTGAACGCGACCGCCACGCCGACGCTCGGTCGTTCCAAATAGCCGAATTTCAGATAGGCGCTGCGCGCGTTGGGCGCAGGAATGGGAACCTGAATTTTTGTCAGCACTTCATCCGCCTGCAGCGCCGTTTCGTAGGCGTCGACAAAAAAATCCTCCGCAGTGATCTCGCGCTTTGAAGACGATTGCTCGGCGATCATTTTTGCGCCGAGCGCGATGAGCAGCGTCCCCGGATCGGCATGGGGCTCGGCAAAGCAAATATTGCCGCCGATCGTGCCCACCTGGCGCACGCGCACATTGGCGACATTTTGTTCGAGCTTGGTCAGCGCCGGCAGCTTGTCTTTCAAGACCGGTGAATTCTCGAGCTGATGATGCGTGCACAGGGCGCCGATCACCAGGGCGCCATCGGCGCTCGTCACGTCGCTCAGCCCGGTCAATTTTTTTACGTTGATCAAGCGCTCGTACTGGACCAACCCCTCTTTCATCGCCAAGAGAAGCTCCGTGCCGCCGGCATAGACTTTCGCGCTCTCGCCAAACCGCCCCAGCAGTTCGGCAGCTTCCGCGACGCTTTCCGGTTCTTCCAAGCGGAATCTTCTGAGCATTTTACCCGTCTCCTTCTAATTTTGTCTTCACGGCTTGGGCGAACTCGTCGAGAACCTGGTCCGCCTTACGCTTGATGATGCCGTGGCCCAAGGCCGCGAGCTTGCCCAAGATGTCGACCCCGGCGACAAAACCAAGAATCGTTTTGTCTCCCTCTTCGCGCAGATGCACGTCCAAATCGAGCTTCATGCGGCTGCCGATCTTGTTGTCGGCGCCCGACGCCTGCGCCTTGATCCGGGTCAGCTCCTCGCGCTCGAGAACTTCGATGGTCGTTGGAAATTCGACTTTGAACGGACCGACCTTTTCTACCATCGTCGCCGCGTACCGTTTTCCCGCCTCGATCGTCTTCGCATCCTTGCAACCCGGCACACAGGCGATAAAGCGGTCGACGTCCCAGATAAATTGCCAAACTTTTTCTCGCGGCGCGAGGATTTCGACTTCTTTTTGAAATTGCAAAGAGCTTCCTCCGAAAAAGGGATTCCTTTTTTGCTATCAGAAGAGCGCAAAACTCGCAAGCAATCGTATCGGCGCGCTCCATATTAGGGCTGCGCGAAGTGAATAACGTCGATGAAGCAATCGATGGGGAAGAAAGGATGGAACGCGGGGTTAACGAAACGACCTATTCCACACCCGAGCTTTCGTTCATATCCTTGAATCCTTTGAGATAAGTCTTGAGCTTTTTCTTGACCCGCTCCTCGATTTGCCGAACGCGCTCGCGGCTGATGCCGTATTTTTCACCAATCTCGCGCAGGGTCGCCGGCTCTTCGTTCAAAAGCCGCTCGCGGTAAATCACCAGTTCCTTGTCCTTGAGCGTTTTGGCAAATTGCTCCATTTTGTCGTGCAGCAATTCATGATACTGCGCGTCGGCGAACTGTTGCTCCGGCGTCTGTTTGTTATCGGGCAAGAAGCTGAGCATCGTCGCTTCGTCGTCATCACCGCCGATCGGCACGTCGACCGAGAGGTCACGGCTGGCGAGCCGTTGCTCCATCTCGACGACTTCGTCTTCTTTGACTTGGAGCCGCTGCGCCAACAACTTGGGCCCGGGCATGAGCCCCTCGGCCTCGATCTTTTCTTTTTCTTTTTGCAGATTGAAAAATAATTTTCGCTGCGCTTGCGTCGTGCCGATTTTCACCATGCGCCAGTCGTTCATGATATAGCGGATCATGTAGGCGCGTATCCACCAAACGGCGTAGGAGGGAAAGCGAACGCCTCGGTACGGATCGAAATTCTTGACCGCCTCCATAAGACCCATATTGCCTTCTTGGATCAAATCGAGAAGAGTCTTAAACGCCTTCTGATACTCCCGGGCAATCATGACAACCAGGCGAAGATTGGCGGTTACTAGTTTGTAGGCAGCTTCGAGGTCACCGTATTCTTTGTATTGCACCGCCAGGCGGTGTTCTTCCTCGCGGCTGAGCAGCTTGAAACGACGAATTTCCGTCAGATATCGTTGTAGTGGGTCGAAGGGAACGAGGGCCTTGGTTTTTGCATCGGCCTCTCCTTCTTCACCCTGCGCAGTTTCCGGCAAGTTGACGTCTGGAAATGGAAAGGTAAGTTCGGCGGTTTTGTCTTCTTCGGCCATGAGTGGTTTGGGTACCCTCACCGCCAAAGACTTGGTGGCGCGAGGACAGTCGGCCGGTTCAAAATGATCGACCTTTGGTTATTGAAATACTGGGTAAAACTGGCAAGAGGCGTAAAGTTGTCGAGAAAATCCGCGGTTGATCAAATCTGATCTGAACCCTTTTTAACTTTACCTTCCGCGATTTCTCGCAATGCCACCACGACCTCACGATTCTCGGATTCGATCAAAGGCTTTGCGCCCCTGAAGAGCTGTCGTGCCCGTTTCGACGCAAGCATGACCAACTCAAACCGGTTGTTAATTTTTTGGAGACAATCTTCCACAGTGATGCGCGACATAACTCCCCCAATTAGTAATGGATTGAACCAAATTTTTCACGGGGAGTCAATGTAGAATGCGGGAGCTGCCAGGCTCAAGGCGCACTTTTCGCTGCGCTATGTTGAGCATGGAGAGGTGGTAAAATCGACGGGATTAGCGACTAGAAGATAAGTTTAATGTTCGATCTGCTTGCAGGTTCTGGTTTTGGCAAACGCCATATCAAGGGCAATGCCGGTAACAACCGCTTGCCAGGCTTCATCTTCAGAAAGCCCGCGTCCTTTAATCGAGCGCCATAGATAGATAATTTCTTCTTCGGTGACACTTTCGAAGAGATCCTGATCTCTTTCGTTATCCAAAGCTGACATCGGGTTCGTAGGCATCATGTTTGATTTCTTTAACCACCCTTTGGTTTGATGGTGCGAATTTAGAGCAAATCAGATGCCAGCAGTTTAACTTGCTGGAATTACAATGAATCCGCAATACAGAACATCGCAAGGTGACGGTAATTTGTGCAAAGATTGTCTAGTTCGACGCAAAAGATGGCGCAGTGAGCAGGGTATTTCCTTCGGATCGACGGTCGTGGTCTCAATCGATGACGGCGACACCGGAAATCTCGATCATACAATCTGGGTTATACAACCTTTTCACTTCGACTAGCGTGATCGCCGGGAAATATTTGCCAAATACTTGGCGATAAGCAGCTCCCAACGGCTTTTTGTTATCCCAGTAGGCTTCTAGATTGGTGATATAGATGGTTAAGACCGCGTACTGGTTCGGCCGCCCCCCCAACGCTTGAATGGCGGTTTTTAAGTTGCTCATGACCTGACTGAACTGAGCTACAAAATCGCCTTTACCGACCACCTGTCCCCGCTCATCGAAGGGCGCCTGCCCAGCAACATGAACGACCGTTCCGCCGGTAATTTTCGCGATATGCGCATAACCGACCGGCCGCTCCAGCCCTTTTGGGTCGATGAGTTCAAACGACATCTTTCCTCACTTTCATTGCATCAATCCAGTCGTCGCCGGACTCCAGTAATCGATAAAACTTTTCATTTCGCCGACGATATCATCCGATGCCGCGACATAAGGCAAAATAATTCTCGTTGCGCCCGCTTCGATATAAGGCCGGATCTGTTCGACCACTTCCGGCGCAGATGTCGCGGCAACCAACGGCAACGAGTTAAACATTCGGTCGCTGATCAGCGCGCGCGCCGCGTGGAATCCGCCCGTTTTCCATGCCACGCGCATCGCCTCGACCTCCTCGGCAAATCCCATCCGGCCGAGCAGATCACGATAGTAATCGGCCAAGGCGTAATAGGTAAGCGCGTGGCTCAAAGCCTCTCGCGCGACACCGTAGTTCGGCGCAATCGAGCAGCGGATCTTACAGATGATTTCCATCTTCGCCGGATCCTTGCCGGCCTCTTGCGCGCCCGCTTTGACCTCCGCAGCGATTCGGCTGATCTCCGTCGGGTTGGCCATGTTGATTAAGACGCCGTCGGAAATACGCCCCGCTAAACGGGTCATCTTCGGGCCAAAGGCCGCGACGTAAATCGGGATCGATCGCCCCGATGGCTTGAAAGCCATTTTGAAATTCTGCGCCGTAAAAAACTTTCCTTCGAAGTTGAGCTTTTCGCCGCGCATCGCCGCTCGAGTGATTTCAATATATTCTTGAATCCGCGACAGCGGCCGATCGAAGCTCTGGCCATGCCATTTGGCGATCGTCGGATTGGACGAGCCGATGCCGAGCAGAAATCGGCCTCCCGAGAGTTCGTCCAGCCCCATCGCCTGGAGCGCCAAGGTCGCCGGCGTGCGCCCGAGAATATGATAAATCGCCGAGCCGACTTTGAGCCGTGTCGTCACGGCCGCAATGGCCGACAACATCACCGTCGGATCCTTGTTATTCGCTTCCCCGCCCCAGGCGCAGTCGAAGCCGTGCGCTTCGGCCGCGCGCGCGAGATCGGGAATCGCGTCCATGGGCAACTGCGCCCCCGAATTGAATTCAATGTCGATTTTCATGATCGGCGCTGCGACCTGCGGCGTTTGATTTCAATTGTAACTGGCCGGCAGATTGGATCTTAAAATCTCGATTCCCTCGGTTTTTTCGACGTGACGTAAAAACCGGTACTTGTTCTCGACTTCATCGATCGGATAGGGCGGCACCTCGACCCGTTCAGTGCTCGTTTTCGCGCCGATGAAACATAGTCCATCGGCGGCCATCGCAGCGCGCATGAGCTCTTCGAACTCTTGCGGTGAACTCGCCCAATGCGCATTCTTGATGCCGGCAGCGCGCGCCATCCCAACCAGATCGGCGCCCGCACCGGTAGCGGTTTTTTTGCTGCCGGACGCTTCGTAAACTTCGTTGTCGAACACGAGATGAATTAGATTTTTTGGATTCATGCGGGCGATCGTCGGCAGCGAACAAAGATTCATCAACAAGGAGCCGTCACCGTCCAAGGCGATGACTTTACGATGCGGCAATCCAAGCGCCATGCCGAGCGCGATCGAGGAGCAAAGCCCGAGAGTGCGGACGCGAAAGTTGCCATCGGACGGCCTGAGCGCGTTCCATTCCAAAGTCACGGCGCCCGCGGAGCTGACAACCAAAGCTTCGCCGGCGGATACGGCCACTGCTTGCAAACAATCAAATCTCTTCATCGATTTTTAATCGGCGCCAACCGCCGGCAGATTAGCTTTACAGCCTCTTTTCAAAGCGATTTGAGCGGCGCGCGCCGGCCGAGAACTTCCTTGGTGAGCAAAAGCGCCACGGGCCGCTTCGCATCCTCAGTCAAGATCTGCGCGCGCTGGATCAGCTCCTGAGCATCTTGCGGATCGCGCATCACGTAGGAACGGATCCCTAAAGCCTGCAACACCGGCTCGGTAAGACTGCCGGTGGTGCTGAAGGTGCGATCGCCGACATCACCGGCGTAATAGATCAAAAGCAATAGCGGGATTTGATATTGCAGCAGCGTGCTGACGATCGCGTTGTTGCTGTTGAAAAATCCGCCGTTCTGCATAATCGCGGCGCACTTCTTGCCGACCAAATAGGCGCCGGCGCAAATGCCGATCCCTTCTTCCTCGCGACACAGCGGCACGTGGAGAATATCCCGGTCGTTTTCTACCTCGTTCAACAAGCTGGCGAGATTGATATCCGGCAGCGTCGCAACGAGATTGATACCCGCGCCTTTCAATCCGCCGACGATCAGTCGCGCCGCTTCATCCGGTTTCAAGCTTGAGCACCCATTTTTTCATTCGTGGCTATTCGCTTAACATCAAAAACCATGTAGATCAAGGTAGATTTTGCTCGCGTCGATGATTTTCTTTTCGGCAAAATCTTAGTATAACTGCGGCAGGAAAATTTATTGCTGAAAGGAGCCCGGCCATGATCAAACTCTACGATTTCAAATCTTCACCCAACTGTCAGAGGGTCAAAGTCGTGTTGGCGGAAAAGAATTTGCCCTACGAAATTGTTCCGATCGATTTGCGGGCGCAGGAACAGAAAACGCCCGACTATCTCAAAATGAATCCCTACGGCAAAGTTCCGGTGCTCACCGATGACGCCACCGTGCTCTACGAATCGTGCGTCATCAACGAATATCTCGAAGAGAAATATCCCAATCCACCGCTCATGCCGAAAGAGCCGGGCCAAAAAGCCAAAGCCCGGATCCTGATCGATTACGGCATGACCCACTTTGACGGACCGTACCAGAAACTCCGCATGGAGCTCATGAAGGAGCAAAAAGATCAGAATCAGCAGGTGATCGACGGTGCCAAAAGCGAGTTAAAAAAGCTTTTGCAACGCCTGGAAAATGAAATCGGCGCTCAACAGTATCTCATGGGCGACTTTTCTTTAGTCGACGCCGACCTGTTGCCGCGCTTCACCCGGCTCGAAGGATTCGGCGTGCTGCCCGATCCGTCGCTACCTCGCCTTGGCAAGTACCTGGAAAGAATGAAAGCGCGGCCGTCAGTAAAAGCCATCCTGTAGAATGTCTCTCGCTAGTTTTGCCGATCATTAGTGTCGATGGATCTGCCGAAGAGCGGTTTTACTGCAACCGTCTTTTCGGCGTTCCTTCGTCCTTTCATCGGCTTCCTCGACAAGCGTGCCGCGCCGATCCATCACGGCGAAATCATCCTTCCCGGCCTCGCCAAACCGGTCGTCGTACGTTGGGATCGGCACGCTATTCCGCATGTCTCGGCAACGGACGAGAGAGATCTATTTTTTGCTCAAGGCTATCTGCACGCTCAGGAACGGCTCTGGCAAATGGAAATGAACCGGCGCTTTTTGAGCGGTCGAATGGCGCAGATTTTCGGCGACTTCTCGCTGCCGTGGCGCGAACTGTCGAGCCAATTTCGCGACCGCAGTTGCGTCGATCTTGACTACTTCGTCAGGCTGCTCGGCATTCGCGCCGCCGCAGTCAATTCCCTGACGCTCTTATCCGACGAAGACGGAGGGCGTTTGCGCGCGTATTGCGACGGCGTCAATCGTTATATCGAACGGTGCGGGCGCAAGCTGCCGTGGGAGTTTCGCGTGCTGCGCCAGGAGCCGGAACCTTGGCAACCGGCGGACACGCTGATGATCGGCAAAGGTTTCGCTTTTCTTCTTTCCACGGCGCTCTACACCCGGCTCAATTTTATCGCCATCGCGGCAAAATTAGTGGACGAGCCGGAAAAGCTGCGCGACCTCTTCCCTGCCTATCCTGATCACGCGATCACGACCGCTCGTTCCAGTTGGGATAGCGCCCGTGGATTGTGGCAGTTCTCGAGCGGCGTTCTTGCGGCAAGCGAATGGCATCCGGCGGGCAGCGGCAGCAACAGTTGGGCCATCGCCCCGCAGCGCTCGACCACCGGCCAAGCCATCCTATGCAATGATCCCCATCTGAGAATGTCGTTGCCGTCGGTCTGGTATCTAATGCACTTACGGGCTGACAACGGTCCGGCCGGGCCTGGATGGCTATGAAGTTTGGGGCGCGTCGATTCCCGGCGTGCCCTGTGTTCAAATCGGTCACAACCGTTTCATTGCTTGGGGCATCACCGCGGCGCTATGCGACGACGTGGAAATTTACCGCGAGAAATTGCATCGGCTCGACCCGGATCTCTATCGGGTCGGTCATCGTTGGCAGAAACTCGAATCGCGTAAAGAACTGATCGCCGTCAGGGGCGCCAAGCCGCTGGAAAAAATTGTCCGCGCGAGCCGGCACGGTCCGGCCATCAGCGATTTCCGCGCGACCAGCGACGGCAAAGAAATCCTAACGGCGCGCTGGACGGCGCACGAGCCGAGCCGGGAGCTGAACAGTCTTTATAACCTCAATTGCGCGCGCGACTGGAAGCAGTTTCAGGACAGCCTGCGCTTGCACGCGGCGCCGAGCTTGAACTTCGTCTATGCCGACCATGAAGGAAACATCGGTTATACTCTCGCCGGAAAAATCCCGCGGCGCGCCAGTGTGCCGTCCTTGCTGCCGGTGGCCGGTTGGGATGAGCGCAACGATTGGCTTGGATATATTCCATTCGACGAGTTGCCGCATGTTTACAATCCACCCGAAGGCGTTGTCGCCAGCGCCAATAACCGGATCGCTGACGCCGCTTATCCTTACTATCTATCTCATTTCTTCGACCCGCCGTATCGGATTCGCCGCATCGAACAATTGTTGGGCCAACGCGAAAAGTACTCCCTCGGCGGCTTGGCAGCGCTGCAACTCGATCACGTTTCACTGCACGCGCGCGATCTGATCGGCGCGCTCAAAACCGACCTCGTGCGCATTGCCGACGATAACCGTATCCGTCAAAGCCGCAGCCAATCGCCTCCTCGCGTGGGACGGCGCTTGTGCCGTATCGAGCATCGAAGCAGCGATTTTTCATTTAATGCATCAGCAGCTGCTCCGGCATCTTTTAATTCCGGTATTGGGAGAAGAGGTTTACCCGGCGTACGTGGAGATTTTGAATCAAAGTATCGTGCCCACCGATCGCATTTTTGCCGAGGCAAAATCGACTTGGTTTTCGCGCCGATCACGATTCGAGCTGGTGCACCTCGCGCTTAGCGGCGCTTGTGATGAGCTCGAAGAGAAATTCGGCGCGAATATGGAACAGTGGTGTTGGGGCAAAGTACATCAATTGTACCTGGGTCATGCTCTCGGTCGGGTTGACGCGCTCAAATCTGTGCTCGGTATCGGACCTATGCCAACTCCGGGCGACGGGATGACGGTCAATGTCGGCTTCTACCGCCACTCCAATCCCTACGCACAAACCGTCGGCGCATCCTTGCGCTTCGCCGTGGAAACGGGTCCATCGATGCGCTCCGAATTCGTTCTCCCTTCAGGCCAGTCGGGCCACGCAACTTCCGCGCACTATCGCGATCAAACCGAGCTTTGGTTGCGCGGCAAGACAATCTCCTTTAACCCGACCGCTGAAAACTGGAGCTCTCCGAAGCGAAGCTTGCGGTTAAATCCGCGCTAGCCGCTATTGCGCCCCATCAATCTTCGGGGTAAAAATCGACGAACTACAAAAGCACCAGTCGCGAGGCAATAGATTTATGCCGATCAAACTTCTGATCGCCGACGACGAACGACTGTTCCGCCAGAGCTTAAAAATACTGCTCGAGACCGGCACCGATCTCCGCGTCGTCGCCGACGCGGCCAACGGCCAAGAGGCGGTCACGGGAGCGCGCGCGACCACGCCGGATCTGGCGTTGCTGGACGTTGACATGCCGAAAATGGATGGGATCAAAGCGGCGCGGCTGATCGCGGCGGTTTCGCCGCGGACGAAAATTCTTATGCTCTCGGTGCACCACGAGGACGAAAAAATCAACGCGGCGATTCGCGCCGGTGCGATCGGTTATATTTTGAAGGACACAGACCGCGCGGATTTCATCAAGATCATTCGACAAACTCACGCCGGAAAAATTCCCGCTTCGCCTTATTTGGCACACCTCGCCTTGGAGCAAACCTCAGGCCATCTGCCGGCTCCAAGCCACGCGCGCATCACTCAGTTCACCGAACGGTTTGGCCTGACCGATCTAGAGCTTAAAATCCTTCGTTTGATGTCCGAGGGACTAAGTAATGAGGAAATTAGCGAGATTACCTGCCTTGCCCGCGAGACCATCAAAGGCCATCTCAAGTCGCTGTTCCGCAAGCTCGATGTCAAAAACCGCACCGAGGCCGCCGTCCTCGCAGTCCGTGAGGGACTCGATTAATCCCCATTTGGGGGAAGTTCAGAATTCCCAATGGGGGGATTGACAGTGCAAAACTTCTAAGAGATAAAGCATCACGCTTAGAAGATTTTCTGCCGATGTTCGTCTAACCAGAAAGAGGATTATGAAAACACGTAAAAAAATCCTTCCGGTCCTGCTAGTTGCAGCTTCGCTCATTTTGACATCGGGTCTGGCCCAAGCGCTCCAAGTCGGCGACAAAGCGCCGGACTTCGAGCTGGACAGCTCGAAAGGAGGCAAGCTGAAGCTGAGCAGTCTCAAGGGTAAAAATGTTCTCATCAATTTCTACGTACTCGACTTTAGCCCGACTTGAATCAAAGACTTGCAAGCGTCCGGTTCGGACAATTACCCGGCGTTCCAAGCGGAGAATACGGAAGTTGTCGGCATCAGCGCGAACGCGCCATTTTCGCAAAAAGCTTTCGCCGATTTTGCCAAGATCAACTACGCGCTCCTGAGCGACAGAGATGGCAAGGTGATGCAGACCTACGGCGTTTATGACGAACCGCGACGAGTCGCGAAACGGTCCTACATTATTGTCGATAAAGAGGGGGTGATTCGTTACTTGAATATTCGGCCGGGCAATACCGAAAAAGATCTGTTGTCGACTGAAGAATTATTGAGCGAAGTAAAAAAGGTAAACAGCGGCAAGTGATTATTGTTCTTAACCTGAAAGGAGAACAGTAGTGATGGTTCGAAAATTACTAACGGGAGCATTTTTTGGTATTTTGGCTTTAGCCGTTTCGACGCAGGTTTTTGCGCAAGCCGATGTTATTCAGAAAAGGCAAGACGCCATGAAAGGCAATAGCGCGGCGGCTAAAGCGATCAAAGGCGCAGTCGAAACCAAGGATTACGCCACCGTAGAAGCCAAGGCCAAGGACATCATGGGCACGGCCGATAAAATAGTGAGCCTATTCCCCAAGGGAAGCACCACCGGAAAAACCAAAGCAAAACCTGAAATTTGGGAAAAACCCGATGAGTTTTCCAAGGCGGCGAAAAACTTGAACAAGGCTGCTAGTGAGTTGGCAAGCGCGGCAAAGGCCGGCAATGCCGACGATGTGGACGTGAAAGTAAAAGCGCTGGGCGAGGCCTGCAATTCCTGTCACAAGCAATTTCGAGCCGAAAAGTACGCAGAATAAGTCGACGCGGCAATTCGTCGCGCAGTTGAGTTTGACGCGAGAGAAAGCCCGGGTCTTTTGATCCGGGCTTTCTTGTTTCTACATCTTTCGTCCTGTAGAATTCCGCCAGAAAAAAATTCGAGGAGCGCGCCGATAAAAATGAAAAAGATACTTTATGTAACGATCGGAGCGTTGGCGTTTCACCTGGCGTTTAGTTCTTTTGCCCGCGCTCAAGCTGCCCGCCTCAATGTCGGCTACAGCGCCGCCAGCGCCGATCAATTGCCGGCCTGGGTCGCCAAAGAAACCGGCATCTTTGCTAAGAACAATCTGGATATCCAATTGATATTTTTCACCGGCGGCACCACCGCCATTCTCGCGCTGGTATCGGGGGACGTGCCGATCACCCAAGTTTCCGGGCCGGGCTTAGTGAACAGCGCCTTCGCGGGCTCAGACGCGGTATTTGTCGCGGGGGGAATAGTCTCGTTGAATTATGTGCTGATGGGAAAGCCGGGAATCAAGAGCGCGGAGCAGCTCAAAGGCGGGACGGTGGCGATCAGCCGTTTTGGTTCGGCAACGGATACCATTGCACGTTTTGCCCTGAGAAAGATCGGCCTCAATCCTGGAAAAGACGTCACTCTCGTTCAAGTAGGAAGCGGTCCAGAGCGCTTAAGCGCTGCGCTGACTGGCCGAGTATCCGCTTCAGTCATCAATCCACCGTCGAGCTTCATCGCGGAGAAAAAGGGACTAGCGATCATCGCCGACGTCGCCCAGATGGGCTTGGTGTTTCAGCACACCGGCGCGGCGACGACTCGCAAATATATTAAGGAACACCCCGACACGGTGCGGCGCTATGTGCGCTCGCACGTGGAAGCGGTTCACAAAATGTGGACCGATAAAGAGGCCACCATAAAAGCTCTGAGCCGATACATGGGAAGCGGGCTCGATCGCGAGACTCTGGAAAGAAGCTACGAGAACGTGATGACCGAAGCGTTCTATCCGAAGAAGCAATATCCGAGTCTCGAGGGACTTAAGACGGTGCTAGAGGACATCGCCGAGCGCGATCCTAGAGCGAAGACAGCCAAGCCCGAGCAGTTTGTCGATATGAGCTTCATCCGCGAGCTGGACCAGAGCGGTTTTATCGACGCGCTGTACAAAAAGAAATAATTCGGTCGTCTCGCTCTGGTTATGTTGAGCACACAGACGAGGCGACGAGGCCGCGCGCCTGAAATTGAAGCCTGGGCCAATGCGATCGCCAAACGCAGCTGACCCCGCCGTCGACTGTGACCACCGAATTCGATGCCGACTCAAACACTTTCATCGTCCGGCTCGTCAAAGCGACCGCGGGTTCTCATTTTTCGCTTTTCCCAGTCGCAAGTTCATACCGACGGCCGCGAAGCCGAGTGCGAAAGAACTCTCAACCGGAAAATCAAAGATTTGTGGAACTTGATTTAGCGCGCTCGCTGAGACGTTGCCTGAATATTTCGTAGATGTGCCGGCCGATATTCCTCCCTTTGACAAAGGGAGGTTAGGAGGGATTTTTTTTCTGGAGCAATCTTGCCGCGTCCTTGGCGAAGTAAGTCAGAATCATGTCCGCGCCGGCGCGGCGAATCGCGAAAAGCACTTCCATCATGATCCGAGACTCGTCGATCCAACCGTTTTGCCCCGCGGCCTTGATCATCGAATATTCGCCGCTCACGTTGTAGGCGGCGAGCGGATAACCGAACTTCTGTTTGACCCGATAGATCACATCGAGATACGCCAGCGCCGGTTTGACCATGACGATGTCGGCGCCTTCGCGGATGTCGAGCTCGACCTCGCGCATCGCCTCCTCGGCATTCGCCGGGTCCATCTGATACGAGCGCCGATCGCCGAACTGCGGCGTGGATTCGGCGGCCTCACGAAACGGACCATAGAAACCGGAAGCGTATTTTGCCGCGTACGCCATGATCGGCGTCTGCGCGAAGCCGTTTTCATCGAGCGCTTTGCGGATCGCGCCAACGCGGCCGTCCATCATGTCGGACGGCGCGACGATATCAGCGCCCGCCTGAGCGTGCGACAGCGCCTCTCGCGCCAATAATTCGAGCGTGGCATCGTTGTCTACGTCGCCGTTTTTGATCACGCCGCAGTGGCCATGATCCGTGTATTCACATAAACAAACATCGGTGATCACCAACAGATCGGGAAATTTTTCTTTAATGGTTTCAATCGCCTGCTGCACGACACCGCGCTCGGCATAAGCCTCGCTGCCGAGAGCGTCTTTCCCCTCCGGGATGCCGAAGAGAATCACGGCGGGAATGCCGAGCGATCGGACTTCGGCGCATTCGCCGACAACTCGATCCACCGATAGCTGCGCAATGCCGGGCATGGAGGAAATCGGCTGGGCTTTGTCACGTCCCGGACCGACGAACAACGGATAGATGAAGTTCCGCGGCTCAAGCGATGTTTCGCGAATCAGCTCGCGCAGCCTTTCGTTACGCCGCAGCCGCCTCGGCCGGTAAATTGGAAAGTTCATGGCACGCTCCAAGCTTAGTTTGCCCGCTGGCCGGAAAACCTGCCCGCTGCTTCGGGTCTTGATGCAAAGTATGCAACGACCGCCTGCACCATACCGGGGATCGTAAATTCCTCCGCGACGATATCCGGATGACCGCCCGATTCTTCCACGGTGCGCGCCGTGATCGGCCCAATGCACGCAATCGCGCTGTCCGCGACGATCGCGTCGAGATTTTTATCGCCGAAGAGCCGGACAAAATTTCTCACGGTGCTCGAGCTCGTGAACGTAATGACGTGAATCTCGTTCCGGTCAAGCCGCTCGGCCAGCGGCGCCACGTCAATGGCGGGGAGCCGCGTACGGTACGCGACGACAACGTCGACGAACGCGCCCCATCGACGCAAGGTATCCGGCAAAATCTCCCGCGCTTCGGCGGCGCGCGGGATCAACACGCGCTTTCCGCGTATCGTTTCGGGCGCGACCGCATCGAGAATCCCTTCGGCTTGGTACCGCGCCGGCACGAGAGACGGATGCAAGCCCGATTCTTCCAGTCGCTTCGCCGTCTCGGGACCGATGGCGCCGATCTTAAGCGCGGTTAACGACGCGACTGTCTTTCCTTTCCGTTGCAGCCGCGACAGAAACGGTTCGATGCTATTGACGCTGGTAAAGATCAGCCAGTCGTGGCTTGCGATTTTTTCTATCGCGGCATCGAAAGCGGCAAAGCTCTCCGGCGGTTGAATTTCGATCGTCGGAAACTCTATGACTTCGCCGCCCAGTTCTTCGATGCGACGGGCCAAGCTTTCTGCCTGGGCGCGCGCCCGCGTCACCACGATCCGTTTACCGATCAGCGGTTTCTGTGGCGACTCTTCGCGCTGTCTGTTAGCTTCGGTCGCCACTTAAATACTCGCGAGCAGTTCGCCCGCGCCTCGTTCCAAAAGCTGCTCCGCTAGACGCTTGCCCAACTCGGCGGCTTCCTTTACGGACCCAAAAGTTTCACCGCGGCAAAGCTTTTCGCCATCCGGACTTGCGACGACGCCGACCATCGAGATTTGATCGCCGACGACTCGAGCGCGAGCGCCGATCGGCACATGACAGCCCCCGCTCAGACGATCGAGCAAAGCGCGCTCGGCCGCGATCTCGGCGCAAGTCGCCGGATCGTTAAGAAAAGCGAGTCGCTCGCGCACGTTGCCGTCACTGCGCGCTTCGAGGCCGAGGGCGCCTTGAGCGACCGCGCTGACACAGATCTCGTCGGCCAAATATTCACCGCTGCGATCCGCCCGGCCGATTCTTCGAAGCCCCGCCGCGGCCATCACCAGCGCGTCGAATTCGCCCGCATCAAGTTTCTTAAGCCGCGTGTCGATATTGCCGCGCAGCGCGAGCACACTCAGATCTGCCCGGTAGTGCAACAGTTGGGCGCGCCGGCGCAGGCTGCCCGTGCCCACTTTTGCGCCCGCTGCCAGCTTGGCGAGCGAGCTGCCGTCGCGCGTAACCAACACGTCGCGCGCCTCTTCGCGTGCTGGAACGGCGGCGAGCGCCAATCCCGACGGCAAGCACGTCGGCAGATCCTTTAGCGAATGAACCGCCAAATCAATTTCTTGGCGCAGCAACGCCTCTTCGATCTCCTTGGTAAAAACCCCCTTGCCGCCAATATTTTGGATCGGCGTTTCGAGAAACCGATCGCCGCTGGTTTTGATCACGCGGAGCTCGACTGCCAATGACGGGTCATGCTCTTCGATTTGCCGTTTGACCCACGACGCCTGAGCCAAGGCCAAGGCGCTGCCACGGGTGCCGATGCGCAACCCGCTCATTTGTCCTCCAGATCGAAAAGCTTCTTCAAAGCGGCGACGTAAAGCGTTGGGTCTTCCAACTCCTCGGGCGAGCTCTTTCGCAATTGCGAGATCGGCCCGTGCAGCATCTTATTGATCATCGCCGTCGTCATGTCCTGCACGGCCGCGCGCTGCTCCGCGGACAGATCTTTCAGGCTTCCGCCCAGGGATTTTTCCATCTCGCGCCGGCGGATCTCTTCGAAACGCTGCCGCAGCGCCGTGATCGTCGGCACTTGCTCCAGCGAGCCCAGCCAACGGACAAAGCTCTGCACCTCTTCGAGGACGATGCCTTCGGCCTTCTCGGCTTCGCTGGCGCGTTCCTGGAGATTTTCCTCGGCGACGCTCTTAAGATCGTCGATGTTGTAAAGATAAACGTTGTCGAGTTTATTAATCTTCGCGTCGAAGTTGCGCCGGTCGCCGATGTCGATGAAGAACATCGCCTTTTGTTTCCGTTCGCGCAGAATTTTTTCCACCGTCGCCGCCTCGATCAGTATTTCCGGCGCGCCGGCGCAGCCGATGACGAGGTCGGCCATCTTGAGATAACGCGGGAAGTCCTCAAAACGAATCGGGTTGCCGTGAATCTTCTCCGCCAACGAAACGGCGCGCTCGAAAGTGCGATTGGTCACCATCAAATTTTTTACGCCGTGACTCTGCAGATGGCGCGCCATAAGATCGCCGATCTTGCCCGCGCCGATCAGCATGACGGTCTTGTCATCGAAGCGGTCGAAAATGCGCTTCGCCAGGTCCACGGCAATCGAGCTCACCGACACCGCGCCGCTGCCGATACCGGTTTCGCTGCGCACCCGTTTCGCCACAGCAAAGGACCGATGGAACAGCCGATGCAAAATCGCGCCGACCGTTCCCGCTTGTTGCGCGGCGTCGTAGTATTGCTTCAATTGCCCGAGAATTTGCGGCTCGCCGATGACCATCGAGTCGAGGCTGGCAGCGACACGGAAAAGATGCCGCACCGCCTCGGAGCCCTCATAGATGTAAACATGATCGTCCAACGGTTCCGCGTGACGCTGGGCCTTTTGCTGCGCCAGGAAGCCATTGATATCGTCGAATGCCGATCGGGCGTCGCCGGCCGCCGCGATCACCTCCACCCGGTTGCAGGTCGACACGATCACGCCTTCGTCTATGGAAGGATAATCGTGCAAGTGCACCAGCGCCTCCCTGACGTAGACATTCTCGAAAGCCACGCTCTCGCGCACTTCGATCGGCGCGCTGCGATGGTTCAATCCGACAATGACGATTTGTTTCTGCACGATCTATTCGAACCGCCCCCCGTGCCGGCTGGGAAAAATCGAGTCGCCCCAGAGAAAGTAGCCGAGAACCACACAGAAGCCGACCATCGTCAGCAGTGCGGCCTTCTTGCCTCTTAAACCCGCGGTGATGCGCCCGTGCAGCAGCGCTCCATATAATAACCAGGCAAGTCCGGAAGAAATTTGCCGCGGATCCCACGACCAATAGTCGCCCCAATGAATGCCTGCCCACAAACTGCCGGTGAGGATGCCGAGAGTCATCAACGGGAAGCCCCACATCAACAGCCGGTAGTTGAGCCCATCCAACGATTCCAAGGATGGAAAGCGCTTCATCAGAATAGTTAGCTTTTTATGCTTAAGGTGACGTTCTTGAAGGAGATAGATAACGCTCACGCCAAACGCCAGAGCAAATATGGCGTTGCCGAGAAAGGCCAGGGTCACGTGCAGCGGCAGCCAAAAAGTTTGCAAACCCGGCGGAATCTCGCCGGCGCCCCCGCCTACCGCGAAGGCGGCGAACGTCATCAAAAACGCCAGCGGCGCGACGATGCCGCCCAGCACCGCGAGCGGATACTTGAGCTGGATCAGCAAATAAATGCCCACCAACAGCCAGCTATTGAACAGCAAGGCGTCGCCCATGACAGCGACGGTGGCAAAGCCTTCGCGAAAAAATAAACTCGTGAGGGCGATGGAATGGATGACGAAGCCGCCGAGCAGCAGGACTGTTGGCGACCGGGTAGCGCTCGCGCCGCGAAATAAATGGAAAAAGTAACTCACCGTCACGATCAGATAAACGAGGGCGGTCAGCTTAATCAGCAACGCATCCATACGGTACCGATCATTATATGCTAAGCGGAGCCGCCTTCAAGGTTGGCAAGATCGGTGCAAGCGCGCGGGAATAAGATGATTTGATCGATGAAAACTAATGTTGAGCTTCAAGCTAAAGCATCGTCGCGGGGGCCACGCTCATTGAGCGGCCATTTTGAGCGAAGCCGCGGTTTTGACGTCGGCTCTCTTGATCGAGCCGCTCGTTCTGCGCGGTTCAGCCGGAGCGCGGGCTGCCGGCACGGCGACTTTGCGCGCGGACGGTTGCGGCGCCGGACGAGCGACGCTTTTTACGTTCCCCTTGTTCGACCGCGCGGTCGTCGGCGCTTTTTTGCTCGCCGCCATCGCGACCCGCCGTTCTGCGGCGAGAAAGTCATCGACTTTATCCGGCGGCAGTTTGATCTGGTAACCGACGGGAATGAATTTGGCGTTGGGATCGAGGGCCGGATTCCATTCAAAAAAATCACTCTGTGAGATGGCCGCCGGTTTCAGCGTGGCCTGGAGCGGCGCTTGGCGCCTCAAGGCCACTTCGCGCAGCGTGACCGGGCGGTGCGCGCGCAGAAACGGAAAATACACATCGCTGTTGGTTGCGATCTCGACCACGGCGAGAAATTCCGCGTAGAAATTCTTTGACGCAAAACCAAAAGTCGGCGATTGATAGCTCCGAATCAAGTCCACGAGATTGTCAGATTCAACGGTTTTGATGGCGCGAAAAATCCCGTCGGTGCCATGATTGTAGGCGGTAATGGCCAGCGGCCAATTGCTGAGCAGGCGATAGTTTTCTTTCAAGAGGCGCGCCGCCGCCCGCGTCGAGGCGAACGGATCACGCCGCTCGTCTACCTTCTCATCGATGCGCATGAATTTCTTGCCGGTTTCCGGCATGAACTGCCACATGCCGACGGCACCCACAATCGAGCGCGCCCGGACGTTGAAAGACGATTCGACCAAAGGCAGATAGGCCAGGTTCACTGGCAGTCCCTCGGCGCGAAATATTTTTTGCATTTGCTGCATATAACGCCCGGCGACCTTGAGACCTTCGGCGAAATGCTCCTTGGCGCCGCGCTGCGTTCGGATGCGCGTTTCGTCGTCGATCAGGTCGTAGTCGGCGACGATTCGCGCTCGCTCCTTCTCGACCAATGCGCGGCCGAGCTCATTGTCGGGCACGCGCAACGTGCTGTAAATCGTCGCCGGATCCATAGGGTCGAAAAAGACCACTTCGGCGAAGCTATAACGGCTAAAAATTTGCTTCCAAAATTCGACGGCGCCCTCGAGACCGGCAAGCACGGGGAAGGGTATATCTTGAGCGACGACTCGCACCGGTCGAGCCAAAATCAGCGCCAGCACTGCAAGCAACGGCAAACATCTGCGAATAAAATATTTCAACATAGCCTCGATAACAGGAAATTGACCGATACTACCAAACAGGTTATGGTCAGTCAAAATTGTTTGGCGAGAATTTGCTTGCCCTGCCGCCGTCTTGTTTATTTTTTCCCCGCTCTGCTTGTGCTGATTTTTGCCGCGTGCCGGTCGCCTTCGAGCGCTCGCCCGCCGGATTATTTAGTCGTCGGCATCGAAAGTTATCCTCTTCAGCTCGATCCCCGCTACGCCACCGACGCCAACGCCGTGCGCATCGGCAACTTAATTTACAATTCGCTCTTGCGCGCCGATCAACACACGCGCTTACAACCCGAGCTCGCCGCGGGCTGGCGCATGATCGACGCCACCACTTATGTTTTCGACTTGCGCCATGACGTAAAGTTTTCCGACGGACGGCCGCTCACCGCCGCCGACGTGAAATTCACCTACGAGTCCATGCTCGATCTGAAGAATCGCTCGCCCAAACGCGGTCTGCTAAAACCGTTGCGGGCAATCGAACAGAGCGGCGCTTATCAGTTGCGATTTCACCTTGCTGCGCCGCATGCGCCGTTCGTGGAGCAGTTCACGCAGGGAATCGTACCGGCGGACTCGGTCGCCGAAGGTGCCACCAATTATCAATCGCCCGCCGGTTCCGGACCGTTCCGATTGCAGGCAGTGGAGCCGGGCGAAAAGGTCACGCTCCAACGCAATCCGTATTATTGGGACGAAAGGCCGCCTTTGCCCGGCGTGGTTTTCAAAATCGTGCCCGACGCCTTGGTGCGCGTGCTCGAATTTGAAAAAGGCAACATCGACTTCATGCAGAACGATCTCGAGCCCGACATGCTTCCCTGGCTTAAAAATAATAGTGCCGCAGACGTCGCCGCTTACGCCGGCACGACCTTTCAGTACATCGGCATCAATCTCACCCATCCGATCCTAAAAAACGTCAAAGTCCGGCGCGCGCTTGCCTATGCCATCGATCGAGAGAGTCTGGTTCGACATCTGCTGAAAGACACGGGAACCGTTGCCAGCGGCGTTCTCTCGCCGCTCAATTGGGCTTACGACGACCACGCTCCGCGCTGGCCCTACGACCCAAACCGAGCCAAGCAACTGCTCGATGAAGCCGGCTTTCCTGATCCCGACGGCGCCGGCCCTCTGCCACGTTTTCGTCTTTCGTTCAAAACCACCAACATCGATTTACGCCGGCGCATCGCCGAGGCGATCAAGGAACAGTTGCAACAGGTGGGCATCGAACTGGAAATCCGTAGCTATGAATGGGGCACTTTTTACAGCGACATAAAAAAAGGCAACTTTCATCTTTACTCGCTCGCTTGGGTCGGCGTGATGGACCCGGATATCTTGTTTCAGATTTTTCACAGCTCGAGCGTGCCGCCCAACGGCGACAATCGCGGTCGCTATGTCAATGCCGAGGTCGACCGCCTGCTCGAGCGCGGTCGAGCGACGATCGAGCCGGCCGAGCGAAAGCGTATTTATGGCGAAATCCAGCGTCTGCTCGCCGACGATTTACCTTATGTGCCGCTCTGGTGGTGGAAGAACGTGATCGTGAAGAAACCGTCGATCAAAAATTTCACGCCCTATCCCGACGGTGATTTGATCTCGCTCAAACATATCGCCGTGCAGTGACACCACACCGTGAAGCGTTACATTCTCGCTCGCCTCATGCTTTTGCTGCCCACGCTCTTCGGCGTGCTCACGCTGGTATTTTTCCTGATTCATGTGATTCCCGGCGATCCCGTAGAGGTCATGCTCGGCGAGACCGCCAACGCCGCGGATAAGGCAGAGCTGCGCGAAAGCTTGGGCCTCAACCGGCCGCTCTTGACGCAATATCGGACCTTTCTACTCGATTTCGCCGCGGGCGATCTCGGTCGTTCGCTTTATGAACGAACGAGCGTCGGCACGATCATCGGCGCGCGTTTGCCGGCGACCTTGGAGCTTGCCTTGTGCGCCATGATCGCCGCGGTCTTGATTTCGTTTCCCCTCGCCATCCTAGCGGCCGTGCGGCGCGGCGGCTGGATCGATCGGCTGGCGTTGCTGTTTTCACTGCTCGGTTTGTCGCTGCCGAATTTTTGGCTGGGTCCGTTGCTGATGATTATTTTTTCCATTCAGCTCGGTTGGGCGCCGGTTTCCGGCCGCGGCGGTCTGAGCCATTTGTTCTTGCCGGCGCTCACGCTCGGCTTAGGCATGGCAGCGATCCTGATCCGCATCCTGCGCGCGAGCCTGCTGCGCGCGATGACCGAGGACTACGTTCAAACCGCTCGCGCCAAAGGTTTGCCCGAGCGGCGCGTCTGGTTAAAACACACGCTGCGCAACGCGCTCACTTCCGTCGTCACGATCATGAGCCTGCAGTTTGGCAGCGTGCTCGCCGGCTCGTTGATCACCGAAACCATTTTTAGCTGGCCCGGCCTCGGCCGCTTGACCGTACAGGCGATCCAGACCCGCGACTATCCGCTCGTGCAAGGCTGCGTGCTGGTGATCGCGGTGTCGTATATTCTGGTGAATTTCATCACCGACCTTGTTTACAAACTCGTCGATCCACGAGTCACCTATGGCGAGTAAAGGTTGGTTTTATGCCGGCGCGGCGATTCTCCTGTTGCTTGCCGCCGCGGCACTTTTCGCGCCCGCGCTCGCGCCCTATAATCCGTTCGGCCAAAACCTCGATCAGGATCTAATCGCACGTTCACGCGAGCATTGGCTCGGCACGGACAAGCTGGGACGCGATATATTGAGCCGAATAATCTATGGCGGACGCATTTCACTTCTGGTCGGGATCACGACCGTCGCCCTTTCGCTCGCCATCGGCGTCGTGATCGGCTCCCTTTCCGGTTACTTCGGCGGCTGGATCGATCAAATGCTCATGCGCCTGGTCGATATTTTGATGGCGTTTCCGGGCATCTTGCTCGCCATCGCGTTTACCGCCGTCCTGGGTCCTGGTCTCGATCACGTCATTCTCGCCCTTTGTTTGATCGGTTGGACCGGCTACGCCCGGCTCGTGCGCGGCGAGATTCTTTCTCTGCGCGAACGAGATTTCATTCAGGCGGCGCGCTCTCTCGGCTGCCGTCCGAAGCGCATTATTTTGCGCCATTTGCTGCCGAATCTGCTGCCGCCGCTTTTGATTCAAAGCACTTTTGGTTTAGCCGCTGCGATTGTGGCCGAAGGGAGCTTGAGCTTTCTCGGACTCGGCGTCGAACCACCGACGCCGTCTTGGGGCGCGATGCTGAACGATGGCCGGCAATTCTTGCTGGTCGCACCTCATCTCACCACGTACCCCGGGCTCGCGCTCATGATCACCGTGCTCGCGCTCAATCTGGTCGGCGACGCGCTGCAGGAACGGTTACAAACGCGCACGCGCTAGACCCGTTCAAATAGTTCAAGCCGTTCAAGTCGTCTAGGAACCATGCACGTGTATCCTCTCCGAACCGGCGATTTGAACTATTTCGAACGACTTGAACGATTTGAATCCAGTTGATATTGACCACTACAAGGAGGGGACGACATGAAACTCTATTCCAGCCACACTTGACCCTATGCTCACAGGACAAGGATTGTCCTCGCCGAAAAGAAGCTGCCTTATGAGCTCATCGAAGTGGATCTCAAGAACAAGCCTGAAGATCTGACTCGCCAAAACCCCTACGGCAAAGTGCCGGTCTTAGTCGACGGCGAGGGGGTTATTTACGAGTCGGCGATCATCGACGAATATCTCGAAGAAAAATTTCCCGAAGTTCGGCTCATGCCGGCCGACCTCCTGTTGCGCTCCAAGGCGCGCATCTGGGTCGATTACTTCAGCACTCGACTCCACGCCGCAGCTTCCGACATCACGCACAACCGAGAGCCCGAGAAAGCTCAACAACGAATGAAGCAGCATCTAACGACTCTCGACAAGGAAATGGCAGGCAAAAAATATCTCGTCGGCGACGTCTACACGCTGGCGGACCTATCGTTCATTCCGTTCTATACGCGCCGGGAGCGCTATGGTGTCGTTATCGACGGCACGTATCCGAATCTGAAACGCTGGGGCGAAGAGCTGATCGCCCGCCCGCAGGTGGCACCGACGACTCTGAAAGGATAAAGGCAAAGGGCAAAACTTCGAATTAGTACTGTTATCCTTCATCCTTTATCCCTTATCCTTTAATCATCGAGGAGGCTAAAGTTGCAACCGCTTCTGGTGAGCCCACAAGAAATTCGCGGCATCGTCTCCATGGCGGAAGCCGTGGAGGCTGTGCGTCTGGGCTTTCGCGAATGGGGTGAGAATCCGCAATTGAATGCGCCGCGCCGACGAATTCATATTCCAACCGGAGTGCGCGTGAGCGTCCATCAAGGCGGCGTACCCGCGGCCAAAGCCACGGGCCTGATGACCCACTGTGAATGGGTCAAGCCGATGGCCGACGAGCAAGTTTATCCCCGGCTCAATCATCCGGTGATCGTGCTGTATGATTCGGCGGAAGGCGAGCTCAAGGGCATCATCGTCGGCGAGATCACCTGCGCCGAGTTACCGAATAATATCGCCGTCACCGGTCTTCGCACGGCCGCCACCAGCGCAGTCGGCACCGACCTGCTCGCCCGTCCCGACGCCACGAGTCTCGGCCTTTTCGGCGCCGCCGGCCAAGCGAAGAATCATTTGCTCGCGCTCATGCAGGTGCGCAAGCTGAAAGAAGTGAAGGTCTACAGCCGGAGCGCCGGCGAACCGGAAAAAATTCGCCGAAGAAATGGGACCCGTGACGAATCTCAATATCACGCCAGTTGCTTCCCCCGAAGAAGCGGTGCGCGGCGTCGATATTATTTTAACCGCGACCAATTCGAGCGTGCCGGTGTTCGACGGCAATTGGCTCGAGCCCGGCCAGCACGTGACGACGATCGTCGGCAGCAACGTCGGCCTGGTCAAAGGCGGTTTCACCGCCGCCAAACGGCGCGAGATCGACGACGCGACATTGGCGCGAAGCCACGTGCACGGCATCGTGTCGATTCAACAAGCGATCCAGGACGAACAAGCGGACATTTACGATCCGGTCGAGCGCGGCGTGATCCGCTGGGAGCAGTTGATCGAGATCGGCGAGATCCTCGCTGGCAACAAAGAAGGCCGAACCAAACCGGAGCAAATCACTTTCTACAAAAACAACGCCGGCCAAGGCGTCGCCGACGTTGCTCTCGGCGCGGCCGTGCTGGAAAAAATCAAAGCAAAGAACACGGGGCAAAAACTCCAGTTGGAGTGATGGAGTAATGGAATGTTGGAGTAATGATACTCCCCCCGCCGAATACTTTATTACTCCAACACACCATCACTCAATTTTTTTCCTCGCGTCCGCGCCACGCATCGCCGAAGTTAGGATCGCGACCGACGACAAGCCGGCCACCACCAGCCATGAGCTCTGAAAAGATCTAATGAAAATTTCCGGCGCTTGAGCCCATTCTGTATATGGCGGCACCGCCGCGCCGGTCAAGCCATGATAATTGAGCCAGCGCAAAAACAGCACGCTGCCGACGGCGACGCCCATCGCGTTGGCGATGTTCGCCGAAGTAAGCGAGAGACCGCTGACCGCGCCGACGTAGCGCGGCTCCACGGCGTTGAACATGCCGCTTAAATTAGGTGATTGGAAAAGCGACCAGCCCAGCCCCAAAAGCATCAACGGAACCATCACGGCGACTTGACCGCTTTCCGCGCCCAATCGGGAAAATCCAAACATGCTCGAGGTCGTCAGGACCGACCCCACGGTGCAAAGCATGCGCGACCCCAGCCGGTCGGCGAGCCAGCCGCCGACCGGCGCGAGAAACACGATCACCAGCGAGAAAAAGATGATCGTCAATCCAACCTGGGTCGGCGTGAATCGCAAAATACCTTGCAAGTAAAACGGCAGGAGAAAGAACGTCGAAGTATGCGAAAGCGACACGAAGAAATGACTCAGAACAGCGGCCGTGAGAAGGCGCACCTTAAAGAGCGACAAATCGAGCAACGGCGCCGGATCTTTGCGCTCGAAGTACATCAGTAAAATAAAAAATATGCCGGAAGCGGCGAAGGCGCCGGCTGAAAACAGGCCGAAGAGGGTAAACTGCGTGAGAGATCTTTCTCCTTCTGCTTGACGATCCCTGCATCCTTGGATAGCGTGAACGAAGATATTAATCCACACTCAACCGAAACATGAGCAAAGCCGCCGTCGTCCAGATCCAATCCTCAACGGAAAAAACAGAAAATCTCCGCGCCGCTCTCGACTTGATAAAAGAAGCGCGCAGCCGGGGCGCCGAGCTGATCGCGTTCCCGGAATTCTTAATGGCTTTCTCCCCTGCTAGCCAGAGCGCCGAGGAACTGTCGCAAATCGCCGAGACGACCGAGGGTGAATTCGTTTCAGCGCTACGCGATGCAGCCAAAGCCATCGGCATCGCCGTCCTGGCGACTATCTACGAACCAGCTCCGGTGGCAAATCGGGTATACGACAGCGCCGTGTGGATCGATGCGCTGGGAAACATCGCGTCGGTCTACCGTAAACTCCACCTCTACGACGCCTTCGGTTTCAAAGAGTCGGACAAATTTTATCCCGGCACGGTCGTCGCCCCACCGGTGCCATTGGGACAATGCCAATTCGGCGTGATGATCTGCTACGATCTGCGCTTTCCAGAGATGGCGCGTATGCTCGCGCTCGAGGGCGCGAATGTGTTAGCCGCGCCGTCGGGCTGGGTTCAAGGCGATCTGAAAGTGGAACATTGGCAAACGATGATCAAAGCGCGCGCCTTGGAAAACGGCTGTTACGTCGTCGCGCCGGATCAAACCGGCAACATTTATATCGGCCACAGCATGATCGTCGATCCGCTCGGTCGAACGGTTGTCGATCTCGGCACGAATGAAGGGCTGGAAGTCGTTGAGCTTGATTTAGATTTAGTGCGCGAAACGCGTGAAAAATTACCGCTCCTCCAAAACCGCCGCGCAGACGTTTATGCCCGAAGCCCGAACGCGAAGCTTCCCTGACTATTGCCGCGCGCCTTTGAGTTAGAAACCAGCGCCGCAAGAATTCAGAGGCCGCGGCGAATCGGCCGGTCTTCAAAAGAATACGACCTTTTCACATTTGCCCATCTGCGGGGTTTCAACCTACATGACGCACCCGAAACTACAGCTACCGCTTCCCTTCGAGCAGATAATGCGGCGTCATGAACGGGAGATTATGCGCTATCTGCTGCGCGCGTCGGGCGATCGTGAAGACGCCGCGGACTTGTTTCAGGAGACTTGGTTGCGCGCTTATCGCGCCTATCCTCGTCTTGAACCCGACAGCGAAGTCAGGCCGTGGTTGTATGCGATCGCCGTCAACCTATGCCGCAATCGAGCGCGCGACGGCGCCCGGCGCACCGCCGTGATCGTCGCTGATGATGAGGCAAATCCGGCGGCCGACCGGATCGGCAAAGCGCATCGAGCGCACAACGAAAATGACGGCTATGCGGCTGTGCGCCTGCGCGAGCTGATGTCCGCGCTCCCGGCAAAACAACGCGAGGCGTTGCAGTTGCGCTATTTCGCCGGCCTGGATTACGCGGAAATAGCCGCGGCTCTGGACTGCTCTCAAGAAGGCGCGCGGGCGAATGTTTCGCAAGCGCTGAGAAAACTTAAATCCATGTGGTGATCAATATGAATATAGAAAAACTTATTGGCACAGTCGGCAGTGAATTCGGCGACCAAAGAGTCGAGGCGTTGCTGCGCCGCTCTCAGCGCCGTGTCGATAACGCGCTCAAACAGATTCGCCGGCCGCAGGCCGCAGTCGGCGTCGTGAATTCGCCGTTGGGTGATTTGCTCGTGGCGCTGAGCGAGCGCGGTATCGTGCTCATCCACTATTTGCCCGGCGGCGACGATCTCGAAAGTACGATCGCAAAGCTTCGGCTGGTACTGGATCCCGTTGAAGACCGAAGGAGCGTCAAAGAAGTCGGCACTGAGATTCGGCGCTATCTCGATGGTGACGCGGATGCGCTGCGCCGGAACACCGACCTGAGTCTGGCGGTGAGCCCGTTTCAGAAAAAAGTTTTGCAGAAGCTACGGGAAGTCCCGCGCGGCGCGGTAGTGAGCTATCAAGCCTTGGGCGCGGCGGCGGGAGCGCCCAAGGGGGCAAGGGCCGTCGGCAATGCTTTGCACAACAATCCCGTGCCGATTTATGTGCCATGCCATCGGGTGATTACTTCGAGCGGCGGCATTGGCGGCTACGGCGGCGGCGCCGCGCGCAAGTTGCAACTCTTAAGGAGCGAAGGTTTTGCTCTGGGCAAAGCAGACGAAAAGACTTCCCGATAGCATCGTCTGGGGCCACAAAGGCACCAAAATTTATCTGTCGAACAAGCTGCCGCAGCAGCGCAGGTGTGGACCGCGCGCAGATCCTCTTTTTCGCCGATCCTGGAGAAGCGAAAGCAGCCGGCCTGCGCCCGTGCAAAATTTGTCGGCCGGCGTGAGGAGTCGATTCGAGTACCGCAAGTCGCAAAACGACGGACTGGAGAAATGGGCGACAGTCAAAAAGAAAAAAGGAGAAACAAAACATGACGCTATTCTACAAAGAAATGGAATCGCCGGTGGGCAAACTCAAGCTGATCGCCAGCGCCCATGCGCTGGTCGCGGTTCTCTGGGAGCAGGAACGAGCCGATCGGGTCAAGCTCGATCCGCCCAAGCTCGCCCCCGAGCAGCCGATTCTGGTTGAGGCCGAACGACAGTTGATCGAATATTTCGCCCATAAACGAACCGAATTCGATCTTCCGCTCGAGCCAAACGGGAGTGAATTCCAAAAGAAAGTTTGGCGCGCCTTAAGAGAAATTCCGTTCGGTCAAACCCGCAGTTACCTCGACTTGGCCAAGGCCATCGGCTCCGCCAGCGCCTCTCGCGCGGTGGGACTGGCCAACGGCAAAAATCCGTTATCGATCATCGTGCCCTGCCATCGGGTCATCGGCTCGGACGGATCGCTCACCGGGTTTGCCGGCGGCCTGCAGGCCAAAGCGGCGCTCTTGGCTCTCGAGTCAAAGCTGCAGCATGGATGACAAACTAAGAGCAGTGATGTCGACTCTAGCGGCGAATCACGAGCACAAAATCGATTGGGAAGCAAGTACGTTCTCATCTCGAGGAACGTGGATTTGCGCTGATTCCCGCCGTGCTCGCAAAGAATCGTTGCGGCGAGATCGCCGGCTATTACGCCGACGACCGCTCGCTTTCGTTCACGCATTGAAATGGCGCGCTATTCTTTCGGCCGCGGCGAGTATAAGTATCTCAATTATCCGCTGCCCGAGATCGTGCAACATCTCAGGGCTTCGATCTACCCGCAGCTTGCGCCGCTTGCCAACCAATGGGCCGAACGGCTCGGGAACAAGATCCGATATCCTGAGCAGCTTTCGGACTTCATCGCGTGCTGCCATCGCGCCGGCCAAAAACGCCCAACGCCGTTGCTTCTGAAGTATCATGCCGGTGATTTCAACTGCCTGCATCAAGATCTATACGGTGAGATCGTGTTTCCGTTTCAGGTCACCTTCTTTTTGAGTCAACGCGGCAAAGATTTTGAAGGCGGTGAATTTGTCCTCGCCGAGCAACGCCCGCGCCAACAATCCCGCGTCGAAGCGCTCAATCCGAACCAAGGCGATGCGGTCGTCTTTGCAGTTCACCATCGCCCGGTTCGCGGCGCGCGCGGCTACTACCGCGCCAACCTCCGCCACGGCGTCAGCACCGTCCGTTCAGGCGAACGCTACACGCTGGGAATTATTTTTCACGATGCAAAGTGAAATATCCTATTGCCCTTCACGTTGACACCCCAGCCGTGTTTCGAATACTGTCAATTTGATAAATCTTACTATGTCGATTCTTTTTCATTGACCAAAGTTAAGGAGCTTGCGCCATGCTCAGTCACGAAGAAAACGATTTTCTTACCCGGGTCGCCCCGGGAACTCCCGCGGGGCAATTGCTGAGACGCTACTGGCACGTGGTTGCGGCGGCAGCTGAGCTGAGCGATGAAAAACCGAAAAAACGAGTCCGAATCCTAGGCGAGGATTTGGTGCTCTACCGAGATCCACGCGGCAGTTACGGCCTCGTCGCCGAGCATTGCTCGCACCGCGGCGTATCGCTCTACTACGGCTTCGTCGAAGACGGCGGTATTCGCTGCGCCTATCACGGTTGGAAATACGATGCGTGCGGCAAGTGCATTGATCAGCCTTTTGAAAATCCCGAGAGCGGATTCAAGGACAAGATACAGCACACCGCCTACCCCGTGGAGAAGCTGGGAGGCCTGCTCTTTGCCTACATGGGGCCTGCCGATAAGAAACCGCTGCTGCCGAAGTGGGACTTGCTTGTGCGCCGGGACGGTGTCAAAAAGGTCGACGTCTGCGAAGTGCTGCAGTGCAATTGGTTGCAGGCAATGGAAAACTCCGTCGATCCAACGCACACCTATTATCTTCATTCGCACACGCTCAAGCTCAAGGGCGACAAGGATTACGTGCCGTTTCACTATCAGCAGCTCAGCAAGATCGACTTTGAATTGGTGGTGGAACCCAATTGGGCGGGGATCCAGAAACAGCGGATCTTCGCCGGTGACGGCGTTCCCGCCGAAGCGCCGCACCCGCTGATTTTTCCCAATATTCTTTTCGTCCCTGTGCGCACCGGTTACTCCATGCATTTTCGCACGCCGATCGACGACTCGAATACCCAAGTTTTTCAATTCCGTTTCACCCCGACCAAAGACGGCAGCGTCGCCGAACAGCCGGATGAGCCGCCGGTGGAATTCATCGCGACGAAAAATGAAGACGGCGAGTTTCATCTGAATCATTTCGCCAGCCAGGACCACATGGCCTGGGAAACTCAGGGCGCGATCGCCAACCGCGGCGGCGAGCATCTAGGCGAAGCCGACCGCGGCGTCATCATGTTTCGCAAATTACTGCGCGAGCAAATCATCGCCGCGCAAAATGGCGAGAATCTGATTGGAATCAATTTTGATCCCGCCAAGGATGAGGTAATCCAGCTGATTCGCGAAGGCTACGACGCGTATTCGTTCGCCGCGGCACGGGCGGAGAAACAACAGCACGCCTGATATTTCGGCGGCGCCGACGTAAGCGAAGCATCGTGCAGCGCCAGATTTTTGCTGCGGGCATGCCTCATCGTAAGCAGTAGAATTACCGGCCGGCAAAGCTTCGCGTTTGTGGCAACCCTGACTGAATCTTGGTAGAAAGGAGAAGCCCCACTTGGTCACAACCGAAGGATACAAAACACTTGGACGAAGAATTTTCGGAGCTCATTGAAGCACCCGTCGAATCGACTCGGCAGCGTTTTCGCTTTCAGACATTCTCTTCGCTTCGTCACACCGATTTTCGCTATCTTTGCTCCGGCACTTTCATGATGAGCGCCGGCCAATGGATCCAGCAGGTCACGCTGGGTTGGCTGGTGTACGACCTCACCGGCAATTCGATGTTGCTCGGATCGCTCAACGGACTGCGCGCTTTGCCTTTTCTCGTCACCGGCCCCATGGCGGGAGTGGCTGCGGATCGAATGGACCGAAAGCGGCTGCTGCTGCGCACTCAGTGGGTATTGATCGTCACCGCGGTGCTGATGGGCGCGCTGGTGGCGTCGGGACTGCTCCAGGTGTGGCATGTGTTTGTGTTCACGTTGATCACGGGAATCGCTTGGACCTTCACGGAACCGGTCAGGCAAAGCATGATTCCGAGCCTGGTTCCCAAGGAAGATCTCGCCAACGCCATCGCGCTGAATTCGGGTGGATTTAATTTGATGAAGATCATCGGCCCCGCATTGGGCGGCTTGATGATTGCGTTGTTCGGCGCGGGAGGAAATTTTTTCGTCCAGGCCATCGCCTACAGCGGCGTGTTGCTGATGATCTATTGGATGCACGTGCCGCCCACGTCCGAGCGAGCGCGCCGCTCATCCGCCATGGCCAACCTCAAGGAAGGCTTCGCCTATGTCTGGTCGACGCCCGCCGTGCTGGCGCTGATGACGCTCGCTTACGTCCCGCGCATCTTTGCCGTGCCGTACCAGACTTTGATGCCGGTCTTTCAAAAAGATGTGCTGAAAGTCGGTCCCGAAGGGCTGGGAATCTTAATGGCCGCGCCCGGCGTCGGCGCCCTCATATCTGTGCTGTTACTGGCATCGCTCGGCAATAGCCTCAGGCGCCAAGGGTTGTTTCTCGTCGGTAGCATTATCATCCTCGGATTTTTTCTCATTCTATTTTCGCAGATCACTTACTTTCCCTTGGCGCTGATTTCTTTGGTTTTGGTCGGCATCTTTCAGATGTTCTTTCTCGCCAGCACCAACACGATCCTGCAGATGATCGTTCCGGACGAGTTGCGCGGCCGGGTCATGAGCCTCTACATGCTCGACCGCGGCTTCATGCCGATCGGCGCCATGTTTGCCGGTGTGACCGCGCATTTTATCGGCGCGCCGTTGACCGTCGCCATCATGGGCGCCGTCGTCATTGTTCTCGCCGTGCTGGTGGCATGGCGCGTGCCGGCGATCCGAAGCCTCGAAAGCTGAGGCGCGGTTCGCATGATGCGAGCCGACCACGATTGGATGCTTTGGCGCCGGCGTCACGCGGGCCCGATCGGCTTCAGCCAATGTAAAAATGGAAATTGTGGACTAAAAAGCTTGCGGCGGTATTTGCAAGCACGCAACCGCTGCGCGCCGGTTCGACAACTCCGCCCCGTGGCTGGCAACTATTTCACCGACTTTGATTTTTAAAGACCAGCGTGAGGTGGGCGGAGGATTCGGCGCTTTTTTGCTTTTCCTCTTCGCCGGAGCCGGAAAAACGAGCCCCGAGCTTTCCCAGTTTTCGTTTCAAGCTCGTTGCGCCAACCGATCGATTGCCATTCTTCTTGCTCTTGTTTGGCGAGGATCAGCTTTTTCTCTTTGAGTTCGGCGTTCAGCCGGGCGATCTCAGAAATCATGCGATCTTTATCTTTGCCAATTTGACTCATTTGCTCCGAGAGATTTTCCAAGCGAAACTTGAGCGAGTGCAATTCGGCTTGCCGGCGGAGCAGGAGCTCATCTTTTTCAGTCAGCTGGCTTTTCATATCACGAAGCTCGGCTTGTTGCGACGAAGCCATTTCTTGCCGGGCGATTTCATTGGCCTGAAGAAGTTTTTCCTTCTCTCGCAGCGCTTCATGTAATTCGGCGAGCTCGGCATTGGACTGTTTTTTGGATCGACGACCAAAATCTTGCCGGGGATCGGCTGCAGGACTCTCTTGATCGATGCTGTTTTCCATCTCTTTGTTAACCTCGCCGGAGTAACTTAGCGAGAACCATGCCATGGGCGCGCGCGCTGTGCCATTGGTGAACTTGGACAGTTTGGCGACTTTCTAGCGATTTGGCGGCGAGGATTTGATTCTGGATCGTGACGACCTTTGCCATTTTTCGTCTACCCTGTCCCATCCCGGCAAGGTTTTCGACGCAGGAAGAAGAAGATGAACGGTGAGATTGGCTAAAGGGTTGAGTTTGGTCAAGATCCCTCTCTGTCGTTTGGGATGACACTTCATTCTTTAGTTGTTATTCCGCTCGAGAATCTTTCTTGCTGTCCGGATGGGTTTGTAATCTAAACTGAGATTGCAGTCGCTTTGCTCGCGTTCAAGTAGACTTGGCGACATCCATTTTAGAGTTTTGCTTGGCCCCGATTCCTAGACATTTTTCCTGCCTTGGAGTATGCAAGATGACGTTTATCTGCGCCAAAATTTTAAGCATACTACCTTTGGAGGATCACCTATGTTCAAACCAGCATTCATCGGTTTCTTATTGATTACGCTGTGCCTACCTTTGCTTGACTACCCAGCGTCCGCGCAGCCGGCGACGGACTACCAGCCTTCGGTCGGCCAAGAAGGCAAAGACGTGATCTGGGTACCGACGCCGCAGGCTTTAGTCGACAAAATGCTCGACATGGCCAAGGTTACGCCCAAAGATTACGTCATCGATCTTGGCTCCGGCGATGGCCGCACCGTTATCACGGCCGCCAAGCGCGGCTCGAAAGCGCTCGGCATCGAATACAATCCGGACATGGTGGAGTTGTCGAAACGCAACGCCGCCAAAGAAGGCGTGAGCGATAAAGCGAGTTTCATGAAAGCCGATCTGTTTGAAAGCGACTTTTCCCAGGCTCAAGTGATTACCATGTTCTTGCTTTCCAGCATCAACATGAAACTGCGCCCGAAAATCCTCGAACTCAAACCCGGTACGCGCATCGTCTCGAACACTTTCGATATGGGCGAGTGGAAACCGGACGAGACCGCCAATTTGCCCGGGTGCAACTCCTGGTGCACCGCCCATTTGTGGATCGTGCCGGCCAAGACCGAAGGAACGTGGAAACTGCCGCAGGGCGAGCTAACGATCAAGCAGAGCTTTCAGATGATTACCGGCACGCTCAAGTCCGCCAACGCCACGACACCCGTCAATGGCAAGCTCAACGGCGATCAGATTTCCTTTAGCGCCGGCAATGCGTCGTACACTGGCCGAGTCAATGGCAACGCGATGGAAGGCACGGTCGGCGGAAACAAATGGAGCGCGACACGCGCTGCACAATAAATCGAAAGACAATCACGCAAAAAAACTGGGCCCGAGCTCGACGCTCGGGTTTCGTTTCTCACATTAGCGGATTTTTTACCTGAACCCCCTCCCGTCCGCCTCGCGGGCTTGCTATAACAATAGCCATCACACTAGATTTGGAGGAGAAGTTTTATGAATCGATCACTTGTTACGCCTAAGCTTTTTTTCTCACTTGCGTTGTGCGCAGCACTGGCCGGCGGTGTAGCGCAGGCGCAACCCGCCAAGGAATACCAGCCCGAGGTTGGCCAGGCCGGTAAAGACGTTGTGTGGGTGCCGACGCCGCAAGCGTTGGTGGACAAGATGCTCGATATGGCCAAGCTCACGCCGCAAGATTATCTGATCGATCTCGGCTCAGGCGATGGCCGCACGGTCATTACCGCGGCCAAGCGGGGCTCGAAAGCCCTCGGCATCGAATATAATCCGGAGATGGTAGAGCTATCGAAGCGCAACGCCGCCAAAGAAGGCGTGAGCGATAAGGCTAGCTTTCGGAAAGCGGATCTGTTCGAAAGCGACTTCTCGCAGGCGCAAGTGATTACGATGTTTCTCCTGCCGAGCATCAACGTAAAACTGCGCCCGAAGATTTTGAATCTAAAGCCCGGTACGCGTATCGTCTCGAACACCTTCGATATGGACGACTGGAAAGACGACGAAACCGCCACGGTTGAAGGCTGTACGAACTGGTGCACGGCGCATTTATGGATCGTCCCGGCGAAAGTAGAAGGCACGTGGAAGCTCGCGAACGGCGAGCTGGCACTCAAACAAACTTTTCAGACGATCAGCGGCACGCTCAAGAATGGCAACGCAGCTACGCCAATCACCGGCAAGCTGCACGGTTCTGAGATCAGTTTTAATGCCGGCGGCACGCAATACACGGGGCAAGTCAACGGCAATTCAATCGAAGGCACGGCCGGCGGTGCTAAGTGGAGCGCCACCCGCGCGACAAAGTAAAAGCAAATAAGAAAAATTTACAAACGGAACGATGTGGGGGCGGCGGGAAACCGCCCCCAACATGATGACACTTGCTGAATGTCACTGAACCGAGCGCAAAATGTCATTTCGACCCAAGGGAGAAATCTTTCTCCACCAACGCGTCAGGACACACACAATTTTTTTTTAATTCTTCTTCGCCCCAGGTCCCGCATAAATTTCTAGCTTGTTTCCATCCGGATCGAGAAAGTACGCCTGCGGTCCCCAGAAAACGCCCTGATTACGATCTTCGATATTAAAAACTTCGACGCCGTTCTTGCGTAGCTCATCGATCGACGGCTCGAAATCCTCTGGTTTTACCTTGAACGCATGATGCACCGGCGTACTTTGCGGCGAGTCGTATTTTAGCGACTCGCTCCCCTTTGCTAAAATGAGGTAATCATCACCGGTCTGTAAAAAGACCATGCGCGCCGACTGTTCGACGACTTTCATGCCGAGTAGCCCTTCGTAAAATTTTCGGCTCCGATCCAGATCCGTCACCGGCAAACTGAAGTGCAGCACACCGTGAGTCTTTAGCATTGCGATCCTCCTCTGGACATGAACTTCACCGAGTCGTGCGAATCGGTTTCCGAGCTAAGCTACGTCATTTTCCCTTATCTCTTCAAGCGCCGGAACGAAAGCAACCAATTTTTCTCAGGATCAGGCAGAACGAATTTCTACAAGTTTCGAAGCACTCAATCCCGGATTGCGCATTGAAGTTTTAACTTCGATTGCAGAACTGGTTTTAGGGATCGCCTTGACAGGGCTTGGACGAAATATGCCGGAGACAGCTGACTGCTCGGGCAAACTGCGCGAGAAATGAGTTGTCATAACGCGCCTAATTCATGTGCCATCGCGCCACGGAAAAAATTGTCAATTTGTCATTAATTATGCGCCAATTTTGGCAGGATTGACAAAGTTAGCCGTCTTTAGCCTTCTCGCCAAACGTAAGATCCTGATAATACGCGAAAAACTCCTCTTGCTTACCATACGGTCCTAATATTGCTTCGGCGTCCTTCCGAATACGGTTAAGGGAGAAAAATAGCCGGTAAATTGACAGTGCCTTTTTTGACTTGCCGTAAACAACAACGACGCTCTTTGTAAATATTCGCAGTAGTTTGACAGTATGTGGCATTATGCGTTAGGTACAAGTTAACTCTTGTGTAATAAATTCTTGTAATGAACCGGGAACGAGTTGATTTGGGCGTGATTTTCTTGACGGGAAGATGATAAAAACAATGATAATCGATAAACTTGCCCCATCAGAACAACCGCCGCTGCCGGAAGTGGCCCCGGAACATAGAAACCTTCTCCGGCAGCTGCAGAATTCAGATTCCTACTTCCTGGAGAGAAATGCATTAGATTCTCGCGTTCTCATTGTCGAAGGAATTTCAGGCTCTGGCAAAGACACGTTTCAGACGTATTTAAAAAAGAAGCTTGAGGGCCGAAATGTATATGACTATTCCGAAGGCGAGCTATTGCTGTCATGGAATCAACGTCCGATCAAAGACATTTTCAAACTGCAAGTTCGACTGATGAGAAACTTCCTGGACTACGTTGCAGTGACACTCGAACGCGACGACAAGGCAGTTTTCTTACTCAACCGATTCCATTTATCGACATATACTATGGGAGTTACCGAACAGCCTAAATTGGAGCGTGAGTACAACATCGTTCTCAAAACATTGCGAACGTTGCCTACGCATGTATTTATCTTGCAACTGATGGACAGTGAAATTGAATCCCGAAGCTCCCATCCGGAGCGGGGCGCCGCCTGGCAGAAATTCCAACAACACATTCTCGAACGGGAGGGGTTTCAAAACTTCGTGAAGCGAAACTCTTTGCTGCAGAAAGCCATGATTGAAACGGCCATCCGTCAAAAAATTCCTTTCTCCATTTTCCGATTGCCGTCTGCGCCTAACCTGGGAATTGCTGTGCGTCGTTCGTTCAATGCGAAAATTTCGGCGACTCTCGATGCAGCCCTGGACCCGCTAGCCCAAAAATCAAATCCGCGGAAATACCCTCGCCAGGAAGCTTTGTAGCGGCGATTTTCCAAATAGGTAATGATGCCGCGATATTCAGTCTAGGAAATTGGCGGACAGAAGATGATCGTCACCGACAAGTTTGTGTTTGTGCATTTCCCAAGAACCGGTGGGACATTTATCACAGACGTAATCATGAGATTTTTTCCGTCAGCGCGAGAGATCGGCTACCACCTGCCGAGATTCTTGTTACCGAATGAATACTCCCACCTGCCGGTACTTGGTGCGGTGCGCAATCCTTGGGAATTTTATGTTTCTTGGTATTATCATGTCTGGCCTAGGGACGGCGCAACTCCGCTGCATTCATGGCTATCCGAAAATGGCAAGCAGCAATTCGAAGGCGCGACGCGCAACGCTTTAAATCTTGGTACCGATAACGACCGGCTCGACGCTCTTATTGAGAAACTGCCCGACGAGGTCGACTATCGTAAGAGAAATATTCCTAACATTACTAAAGACGCGCTGCGGAAAATTCGTGGTACTGGCGTGGGATATTACACTTTCCGATTCAATCACCTGTTCGGAAACGCTGACGAACTGTTTTTCTGCCGGCAGGAACGTTTACGAGCGGACTTGATCCACTTTCTAGAACGGATCGGTGCGGCGAGTGATGAGATTCGAGCCCACATACTTGAGTCCGAAAAAAAGAACACCGCTGATCACTCGCATTACTCAAGCTATTACACACCCGAATTAGCGGAACTAGTCTCACTCCAAGACCGTGCGGTGATCGAACGGTTTGGTTACACGTTCGAACCAGCTACCACCGCCCACAATGCCAACATGAATCCATAAACTAATGAGGACATCTCATCTCGATGCTCTGACGCTTTTACCCCGTAGAATTGGCCAACTCTATCAAGGCGACAGTAGTCCACAATAAAGTTCTGATCCTGAAAACAATCGTTATCCATCGGCTCGCCATGTGTGCACTCAAATGGCTTCGATCTTCCTTTTCTCCATTCTGTTATGCGTTTCCTTTCGAGAGCGGTCGACAAGCTCTTGCCGTTCTCCGCGCCTAATTTTGTTGGGTATTTTGTCGAACAGAACAATGTGGCGTTTCTCAGCCTAGGACCAATTTATCTCACAATGACTTATTTATTTTCATGATCAAAAAGATTCTGATTGCTGGCGCGGGTATTGGCGGGCTAACAGCGGCTTCTCATGAAGGCGGGCTATGACGTCGAGGTTTACGAGCAGGCGTCGCAGTTGAGCGAGATCGGCGCTGCCATACAGCTCAGCGCCAATGCGATGCATGTTCTCTGGTCTTGGCGACGCGATCGCGAAACTGTCGGTTCGGCCGGCGCTTATGTTTTTCGACTCCATGATACGAGCGAGGTCATCGGCCAGTTTTCGCTGGCCGATGAGCATGAGAGGCTGAACGGCACGCCATACAATCAACTTCACCGCGCTGATCTTCACGATTTGCTCGCCGCCAAAGCACGAGAGTTTAAAGGACGTCGTGCGGCTGAACCGACGAGTCGCGGGCTTTGAGGAAATTGCCGCCGGCGTCGAGCTCTTCTTCGCGGATGGTTCCAGAGCCAGAGACGATCTCTTGATCGGCGTCGGACGAAATTGAACAACCCCTCAGCTGGAAGCCGAGGGATTTAAAGGCTGGCGATTGGAAATCGACTATCATTAATGACCAGTTCACCCTCTTGCTCTTCGATGTATTCTTTAACCAACTCGTCGGTGATGTTGCCTGAGCTGACCGCCAAATACCCTCGTGCCCAAGTCGTCCCCAAAATCTCTTGTGCAGATCCGGAAATTCCTGCCGCAGCACCCGCGAGGTGATCCCCTTGAGCCATTGCATGATTTGGCGCACATCCTGGTTGGGTCGATATCCCAGAAAGACGTGCACGTGGTCCGTGCCAACTTGAGCCCGTTTGTTCACGCGAATAAGCTAAATACGTCTCGCTAAGGCCAAGAATTTTCCTCCAAAAAACTTTTGGAGCATGTTATTATACCGGTTGGACCACACGTCTGTGGCCGTCCACGTTATGGCCTTTGCCTCGTCGACGGATGGAGCCTGCGTTTATGACACGGAGCCATGTTTTATCACTCACATTAGTATTGTTTTTTACATCGCCCCTTCTGTCTAACGCACAACAGCCAACTAAAGGCCCTCCACGTATCGGCGCTATCTTTACCATTGGCACGCCAGATACTCCTTCGCCACTTACGAAGCCTACAAGCAAGGGTTGCGGGATCTGGGTTACATCGAGGGAAAGAATATCATTCTTGAACGTCGCTACGCGGAAGGCCGATTGGATCGGATGGCACCTTTTGTACAAGAATTTGTTCAACAGAAAGTGGATATTATTCTTGGAGTTAATAACGTAGTGATCCGGGCCGCGAAAGAAGCCACCAAGACCATCCCAATTGTAATGATCAGCTCAGTTGATCCTGTCGCTGCTGGATATGTAGAAAGCTTTGCGCATCCTGGGGGAAATATTACGGGCCTTGCTTGGCTTAACCGAGATATTAGCGCCAAGCGCATAGAACTCTTGAAGGAACTGCTTCCAAAGTTGTCTCGCATTGCCATCCTTTGGGATGCCGATGCACCAGGACCGACCGTCGCCTTTAAAGAGTACAATGCAGCAGCGACGGCATTTAAACTGGACCTTCGCTCCCTTGAGGTACGTGGTCCTACACCCGATTTCGCCGGTGCATTTCAAGGTGCTAAAACGCTAACACCGATGCTGTTATCGTCGTGGGAAACCCTATGATGTCTCAACACATGAAAACACTATTTCCGCTCGTCACGAAACATAGAATGCCATCGATGACCGAAGAAGATCGGTACGTCGAAGCGGGGGGCCTGATTTCATACGGAGCGAACCTATCCGATCTTTATCGACGCGCCGCCGAGTATACAGTCGAAATTTTGAAAGGTGCTAAACCTGCCGATCTGCCGGTGAAGCTTGCCTCAAAATTCGAAATTTTCGTCAACCTTAAAACCTCCAAGGAACTTGGTGTTGTGATACCACAGCACGTTCTCGTCCAGGCAGATAAGGTAATCAAGTAGCCGGGCACTTTACCGCAACGAATCCGCGCATCTCACCACGCGGCATTGCGGAGCCGATTTTCATTGCTGCTCTACGGCGAACAAGGTTGTCTTGACTTTGAGCACGCAACCTTCGGCTTCAGCGACTTTGACCTAAACTCGCTGTCGGCTCAAAATCGCCATACGAACCTTTGTTGTGTTTAGAAGATTGTTTGCAACAAATGGGCGCCCAGGGATTAAGTTATTGGCACATTATGCATCCTGGGCTTTCAGTTCCATTGACCTAATATCTCTAAACGCCATTTGAAATAGCGACAAATCTGTTCATTTTCGGCACAAGTGACGTTTTCGGCCTCAACAGCACCTGATTTTTCTAAAGCAAGCACAATAATCCTTTTAAAAACAGACTACTTGCGGTTGTATAGATTGGCCTGAAAAACGTGGCATAATTCCTGCGTTGTGGGAATTCCTTGGGAATAGCAACCTAAGACAATTTACGATTTTGCCCCAAGGATGGGCGATAGCTGAGTCTGGCGTTTAGTGATTGGAGATAGGAAGAAAAAACTAAAAGTGGCGGACCGGAATTAATGAGTGAGATTAAGAACCAAGACCGCTCCGCCTCCAAGTCAGCAATACCGTGGCGAGTTGGGCTCCCCACCGACATTGTGCCGACGGCGCACAACGCAATCCCATGGGTCATGCGGGATTTTTGGCAAAAAATACTAGGTCCTTTTCGTGGCGGCGGTATCCGGCGTCGCCTCCTGATGTGGGGCCTCAGCCTTTTTGGGATTGCCCTGTTGGTTGTCGTTGTCGCCGGCTATTTTTATATGGTGAGACAGATCCGGCAAGACGCTGCCGCGTTGCAGTCGGAGCTGGCTTCGGTCACCGCAGAGGGAATTCGCAACTTTGTGCGACGAAAGATCGAGCGGTTTTCAGATACCGCCGACGCCTTAAGTCTTTATCAATTGGGAAGCAAGGAGCAACAGTTACTCCTCGGTCTCGTGGTCAAAAACGACAGCAGCTTCTCCGATGCATCCATTATCGACTCGCAAGGTATGGAGGTCCTGAAGGTATCCGACAGAAAAGTTTATTTTCCCTCCGATCTAACCGATCAAAGTAAATCGCCCAAATTCATCAAAGCGCTTAAGGGAGAGGATTATATAAGCCCGGTCTACACTTCGAACCGAGCCCAGCCGTACGTCACACTGGCGATCCCGCTGTGGGGCGCCGCACAGAGCATTGCCGGGGTGGTTTCGGCCGAAGCCGATCTCTCGTTTCTCTGGGAAGTGCTTGGAAAGATTCGTTTCGGCACCTCTGGATACGCCTACTTGGTGGACGAGCATGGAAATCTAATCGCCCATAAAGATGCCACGCTGGTATTAAAGCGGATGAACCTCCGACAACTTGACGGAGTCAAAAAATTTTTACGCAACCCTACGCGTCCGGATCCCGCTCCCGCCCATGAAGGGACGGGATTGATGGGCAACCCCGTATTAGTCACCTATGCGCCGGTACCTGAATTGGGCTGGTCGATTATCCTGGAGGAGCCCGTCGATGCAGCGTTAGCCAACGTGGAAATATTAAAGCGCTCAGCGTTGTTGTTCCTGGTGGTGGGTCTGCTCATCGGAGCCGCTATCATTGCTTGGGTCAGCCAAAAGATTACTAGACCGATACAAGAACTCGGGCAGGACGTGGCAACGATCGGCGCCGGCAACCTTGAACACAGAGCCCATATTAGGACCGGCGACGAGATCGAGGAGTTGGCGGGTGAATTTAACAAGATGACCGACGCTCTCCAAAACTCCTATGCGACTCTAGAACAGAAAGTAGAACAACGGACAAAAGAGATAACGGCGCTCTACGAAGTCACCACGGCGGTAAACCAATCCTTGGCTCCGAAGGACATCGCGGACGCAGTGATCGCTAAGATCACAGAGATATTCAGTTTTGACAGCACGCGGGTATTTCTTTTTAACGACGACACGGAAGAGTTGGAGTTGCGCGCCTCGTTTGAAGTCGACCCGAAATATAAGACTCGGGTACGCACCTTCAAACTCGGGCAGGGAGTCATCGGCAGCGTCGCAGCATCCGGCGAGCCCATGATATTCGAAGATATCCGCACGGACCTCCGATATGCTGCGCTGAGCACGACTAAAGCCACGCGTAACGCCGAGCTGAGCTTTTTCGCGGTCTTCCCGATCAAGACCCACTCTCGTATCTTTGGCGCGATACTTTTTAACGCGCACTCTCCGCGAAAATTGACGAGCGATGAAATCCGCTTGCTTACCTCCATGTCCGAACAACTTGCCGTGGCTGTCGAAAAGGCGGGTCTATTCCGCCAATCGGAAACGAGGTTGCAGCAGCTCTCGGTCCTGAACACAATCGGCACGGCGGTGAGCCAGTCTTTGGATCTCGACGTGGTCTTGAAACAGGCCATCGAAAAAATGATTGAGGCGCTCAACTTCGACGCGAGCTGGATTTATATCCTGGACTCCTCCGAAGGGAAATTGCGTCTCCAGGCTCACCAGGGTCTGAGCGAAGAGCTTGCGCACTCTATGAATACGCGAGAGTTGTCCGCGGGAATCACCGGCACAATTTTTCAGACGGGCGAGCGATTGGTTTTCGAGGATTTTCCGAATGATGTGCAATACAAACAGATCAGTTCCCGGCGTAAGATACTCTCTCTGGGATTTGCCAGTGCAGCCGGGTTCCCGATCAAGGCGAATGACAAAGCCATTGGCGTGTTGCACCTCGCCAACAAAACCAAACGACACTTTGCTCCCGATGAATTACAGCTCATCGAATCCATAGCCCAGGAAATCGGCGTCGCCGCGGCAAACGCGCGGCTCTTCACCCAGGTGAACCAGAAAACCGCTGAGCTGGGACAGATGAATCAGGAACTGGAGGAGGCTAACCGGGCCAAGTCCGAGTTTATTTCAGCCATGTCCCATGAGCTTCGAACCCCATTGAACGTGATCATGGGCAACGCGGAGCTAACCGGCGAAGGTTTCTTCGGCGATATCAATCCTGAACAAAAAAGATCCATGACGCAGATTCGCCACCATTCGCAGTTTCTCTTGAGAATGGTGAACGATGTATTGGCCTTGTCGCGGCTGGATGCAAAGAAGATGTCGATGGAGTTGGCAACCGTCGACATCAACGAAGTTGTTGCTCATGCACAAAGCCAGATCGAGCAACTGAACCGGCAGAATCGTTTGCAGGTTTGTTGGGATGTTGAACCGGAACTCCCCGCGATTGTTACCGACGCAACGAAGCTGGAAGAAATTTTACAAAATCTTATCGGCAATGCCTTTAAATTCACGCCGCAGGGGCAGATCAGCCTGCGAGTGAGAAACCTCCGCGACCTCGCCCGCGTTGAATTTACCATCGCCGATACGGGCATCGGCATCGAAGCGCAGGATATGGATAGAATCTTCAGCGCCTTTGAGCAAATCAAGGAAGCGCACACCGGAGATTTTAATGGCGTGGGTCTTGGCCTCAACATCGTCAAGAAGTATCTTGAATTGATGAACGGGGACATTCGCGTGGAGAGTCAACCCGGTGAAGGTTCCACGTTTACCTTTTCACTACCTCATTATATCCCGCTCCCTTCTTGAAGGCCGACTCGACGAGAACAAAGAACTCTCTTCGCACCTGACAAACCGCTCCCGTTTTGCTCCGGTTCTATTCCGACTTGCCTCTAATTAAAACACAAAGGCCCGAACCGTTACGATTCGGGCCTTGACTACTCGTTATGAAAAGATCAGGGGCGGATTTGACTACGCTCCCAAACCAAACGTCTTGGTCGGATTGTCCCAGAGGATTTTGCGCCGCGATTCGGCGGCGATCTTGTTGTTGCCGCTGATCGCGCCGACGGTTTTATCGGGGAACTTATCGATGGCGTCGCTGTGCGGATAGTCGGTGGCGATCATCAAATAATCATCGCCGACGTGCTCGATAAATACCGGCGCCAGTTCTTCGCCCGCTTCGCAGCTCACCCAGCAATTTTGCTTGAAATAATGACTCGGTTTTTCCTTGGTGATTTTCGCCGAGCCGTGCGACTCGTGTTCCCAATGCTCGTCCATGCGTTCGAGCCAAAAAGGCACCCAGCCGCAGCCCGATTCGAGGTGGGCGACTTTCAGCTTGGGAAATTTTTCAAGCACGCCGTCGGCGCAAAAGTTCAAGCAGGCGAGCATCTGTTCCAGCGGATGGCAGGCGATGTGGCGGCCGAATTCGCTGTAGCGGTCATCGCCCGCCTGCGGCAATACGGTGCGCGCGCCTTCGTGAACGCAAATGGTCACGCCGAGCTCGGAACAAACGTCATAGATCGGATAATAATCGGGACTCGAAAACGTCCGGCCGCAAAACTTATTCGGCCGCCAGAAAATACCGACGAGGCCGAGCTTCTCGCGCGCATACTTCACCTCCTCGACGGCGCGCGCCGGATCTTGCAGCGGGATCAGCATCACGCCGTGCAAGCGCTTGCGGTCGTGATCGCAATAATCGGCGAGCCAGGTGTTGTAGGCCCGGCAGATGGCCGCGCTCAGCTCGGGATCGATGTCGTCGCGCCACATGATGTAGAGCCCGATCGTCGGAAACAGCACCGAGACATCGATGCCTTCGCGATCCATGTCGCGCAGGTTCGACGCCGGGTCGAACTTATTGGCGTAAGCATCGGCGAAGCACTCACGCCAACGCTTCGAAGAGGAAAAAATATAACCGAAATCTTCCAACTTCCGGCCCGGCCGCAGGGCGGAATCGGACACCGGTTTGCCATCCACTTCGCGCACCGTCTGGTTCGGCCCCGCCAGACGAACCCGATGCTTGAATTTCTCCGGCAAATAATTTTGGTAAAGATCCGTCGGCTCCAGAATATGCCGATCGGCGTCGATCACTTTGAATCCGTCTTTCATAGACTTCTCTCCTTTTAACTCTGTAGCTTGAGACGACTCGCTGAAACCAACTATTTACATAGATCAAACCAGCGCCAGCGGCAAGCCCTACAGTGGCGATCGCAATCGGGCTTCGCGGCCGCTCCCTCGCGCAATCGACAACTTTAGACGCCCAACCCGCGCGTAGCTATGTGAGTAAACACGAAGCAGGATGCTCGAGAGTGAATTACTGCGCTATCGCGCGACAGAATAACTCAGTTGGTTTCCCAGCCGCCGCCCAAAGCTTTGTACAAGGCGACCAGGTTCGATGCCAGGCTTGCCTCGCTCACCGCGAGATCGCTTTCCGACGCATAAAGCGTGCGTTGCGCATCGAGGACATTGAGAAAGGGAACGAGTCCCTGAGTGTACAAGTCATTGGCCAATTGCTCGGCGCGACGATTGGACGCCACCGCTTCGATTAACGATCGATAGCGCTTCTGCTCGTTGCCGTAGTTGACCAAAGCGCTTTCCACGTCTCCCAAGGCATTCAACACGGATCGCTCATACGAGCGCAGCGCCTGCTCCTGCTGGGCGTTGCGCACCTCGATCGTCGCGCGGATCCGGCCGGCGTCGAAAACCGGCCAACTGATCGTCGGCCCAATCGACCAAAAACGGCTCGGCCCCGAGAACCAATTGCTCGCGCTGATACTCTGTAAACCGATCGAGCCGGCCAGGGAAAATTTCGGATAAAGGTCCGCGGTGGCGGCACCGACCAGCGCCGTGGCCGACGCCAATTGGCGCTCGGCGCTGCGAATGTCCGGCCGACGCCTGAGCAGATCAATTGGCAGGCCTACGTACGCTTCCGGCGGTAGCGCGGGAACGGGCGCGTCGTTCGCGAGTTCGCCCCAGGAGGCCCCCGGCTGCGCGCCGAGCAAAATATCGATGCGGTACGCCGTTTGTTTTAAAGCGGTCTGGAGCGTTGGGATCTGCGCCTCGGTGGTTTTGACTTCGCCTTCGGCTTGAGCGACATCGAAATCGCTCGCCAGGCCGGCGTCGAAACGGATCTTGGTCAGCTCCAAAGTATCCTCCTGCGCCTTCAAATTGTCTTGCGCGACCGCCAGCCGCCGTTGCAAACCGCGCAGATCGATATAATTTTTCGCCACGTCGCCGAGCAAAGTCACCAGTACGCTGCGGCGATCTTCGACGAACGCTTCGAGGCTCGCTTGGGCGGCTTCGACGCGCCGTCGGGTGCCGCCGAATATATCGATTTCCCAATTGGCATCGAAACCGTTCTGAAAGAGATTCATGCTCCAGAATGAGGCCGCCGGAGAATGCTGCGCCCCCGCCGCCGCCGCCAAATACCAACGCGTTCTGGCTCCCGCGGCTCCGGCTGTAGGAGCCCGCAACGTCCACCGTAGGCCAGAGCCCCGAAGCAGTCGCGGCAAGCAACGCGCGTTCCTCGCGCACGCGCGCCTCGGCGATGCGCAGATCGAGATTCGACTTGACCGCGCGCTCGACGAGCGAATCGAGCAAGGGATCCTTGAAAGCCGTCCACCACTGGGCCATGTCAGCGGTTCGCGTGTCGACGCCGCGCTGTCCTCCTTCTTGCCACGCCGGCGGCGCCGCCAAGTCGGGCCGTTGGTAATCGGGCCCGACCGCGCAACCGGCGGCGCAGAGCAGCAGAACCGCGCCTGCCTTATTCCATTTCTGAATTAAGTTCATGTACATAACTTCGAGCTTCCTTCTCATCGATGATCGATCCGACGCGCTAAGCGAGTCGATGGCGAAACATCCAAGACGCGCCACTTAACGTCACCAAAGCGATAACCGCCAGGGGCCACAACTCGGGGACTAACAAACCCAAACCCACTCCTTCGAGATAAACCCGGTGGGCGATATCGATCGCGTAGCGCAATGGATTGATCAGCGTCACATACTGGAGAAATACCGGCATGCTGCTGACGGGAGTCGTCAGCCCCGACAGCAGCGCAAAAGGCATGATCAATAAAAATGACAGCAGCATCGCCTGCTGCATGGTGGCGGCCACCGACGATAACAGCAGGCCCATGCCGACCGCCGCGAGTAGAAACACGCTCAAGCCCGCGTACAGCGTGATGAACGAGCCGGCGAATGGAATGCGAAACCAGAGCTGCGCCACGAGCAACACCAAGGTCGCCTGAACGATGCCGACAAACATCGCCGGCAATGCCTTGCCGGCCATGATCTCAACGGGCCGGAAAGGCGTCACCAGCAACTGATCGAAAGTACCCTGCTCGCGCTCGCGCGCCACCGACAAACCGGTCAGCATTAGAGTTTGTACGAACGTGAGCGTGCCGATCAAAGCCGGAATCATATGCCAGCGCGTCTCCAGGTTGGGATTGTACCATGCGCGCGTCGTCAGCCGAACCGGCGCGCCCGGTTGGCCGCGCTCGTTGCGCCAAGCGGCATTGAACGACTCGATGATCGTGCCGATATAACCGATGGCCGTACCCGCGGTGTTGGAGTTTCTGCCATCGGCGATCACTTGCAGGTCGGCCGGCTGGCCGGACATGAGCCGGCGCTCGAAATCCTGATGAATTTGTAACACCAATAAAGCGCGCCGCTCATCGATAGTTCTGCGCACGTCCGCGGCGCGCTCGAGGTTGGCAACCCGGTGAAACACGCCGGAGCCGTCCAACGCCGCCAGCAATTTTTGCGAAGCCGCGCTGCGATCTTGATCCAATACTGCATAGGGAACATCGTTCAAATCGTAGGTCGCCACGTAACCGTAAATCAGGCACTGCAAGATCGGCGGGATCAACAAGCTGTAGCGGCTGCGCGGGTCCTTGAAGATCTGCAGCAATTCTTTGCGGGTCAGCGCCAGAATGCGAAAAAAAGCTTCGAGCATATTCTTGTCTCAAGCCAAGCGTCTTCCGCGTCGCCCGGTACGTCAACAGCACTAACGCGGCGGCCATGCCGGCGAGCACGGCCATGTTCGGCAAAATCACCGCCCAGATATCGCCGGCGAGAAAAATCGTTTGCAGCAGCGCGACGTAGTAGCGCGCCGGCAGCGCATAGGTCATCAGCCGCACCAGCACCGGCATGCTGCGCAGATCGAAGAGAAAACCGGATAACATCACCGCCGGCAAAAAAGTGACCAACACAGTGATTTGGCTCGCCACGAACTGGCTTTTTACCGTCGAGGAAATCAACAGGCCGATGCCGAGGGCGACGAGCAAGTACAGCATCGAAGCCGCGGTCAGCATAGCCAGCGAACCGCGAAACGGCACGGAGAAAAGAAACTTGGCAGCCAGCAGGCACAGCACGAGACCGATGACGCCGAGGACGAAATAGGGAATCGTCTTGCCGAGCAGGATTTCATCCGTGCGCACCGGCGTCACGAACAAAGCCTCCAACGTGCCGCGCTCCCATTCGCGCGCCATCACCAGCGCCGTGAGCAAGGCGCCGATCAACGTCATGATCAAAACGATCAGACCCGGCACCAAGAAATAGCGGCTCTCGTTGACTTCGTTGAACCACATGCGGCTTTGCACGACGCACCGGGCCGCTGGCGATCGCAAAGCCCTCAGCCGAGCGGCGCGCCGCCCACTGCCCGATCGCGCCCTGGGCATAGGCTTGAATGATGCGCGCGTGATTGGCATCGACGCCATGCACGAGAACTTGCACCTCGGCGTTGCCGAGACTCAAAGAGCGGGAAAAATCCGGCCGAATGCGCACGATGCCGTCTACTTTACGCGACAGCATGAGTTCCTGAGCGCTGCGTCATAGAGGTCATCAACCGGGCGTCGAAATAATGCGACAACTGAAAACTGGCAGCCAATTCTGTCGCCGCAGGTGATGGATCTTCTAGGACGACGGCCACCGGCACCTCAGTCACGTCCAGCGACAAGCCGTAGCCGAATAACAGAATCAACATGACCGGCAAGACAATGCCCATGGCGATGCTGCTCGGATCGCGCACGATCTGGCGCGCCTCCTTGCGAATCAGAGAGCCAATGCGATGCAGTTTGGCCGATGCTAGACGCTGTTTTTTCCCGGTTCCGAACATCATGCGACTCCCCGCGAAGAAGCGCGTCGCAGCGCCTCTTCTGCGCGAGCGGCCTCCACCACCGCGATAAACGCGTCTTCCATGTTTGGCTCGCGCCTTTGATCCGAGCGCGCGCGCGCGCGAATCTCCGCGGGCGTGCCTTGCGCCAACACCCGACCCGCGTCCATGATCGCAACCCGGTCGCAATACTCGGCTTCTTCCATGAAGTGCGTGGTCACCACGACGGTGACGCCTTGTTGCGGCAAGCGCCGTGATGCGGCGCCAAAACTCGCGCCGCGCCAACGGATCGGCGCCGCTGGTCGGCTCATCGAGAAAGAGCAGCTCGGGTTCATGCAACAGCGCGGCAGCCATCGCCAAGCGCTGCTTGAAACCGCCCGGTAAATCGCCGCTGGCCAAATCGATAAACTCGCCGAGATCGAATTGCCGTATCGCCCAATCGATGCGGCTTTTCTTCTTGTCGCCGCGCAGGCTGTACGCGCTGGCGAAAAATTCCAAATTCTCGGCCACCGTGAGCTGGCCATAGAGTGAAAACTTTTGCGCGACGTAACCGATCCGCTGGCGCGCCGAGGCGCGCGCCCGGCGTAAATCCATGCCGGCGACGCGCAGCGTGCCGCTCGACGCCGGCAACAGACCGCAAAGCATGCGGAACGTCGTCGTCTTGCCTGCGCCGTTGGGACCGAGCAGACCGAAGATCTCGCCGCGTTGAACGTCGAAACTAATATGATCCACGGCCGTGAAGGCGCCGAATTGGCGGACCAAGTCGCGCACCTGCACCGCCGTGCCGTCGCGATTCTGGCTCAAGTGCGGTCGTCAGCGTCATCGCGCCGACGGATTCCCGCGGCGCGCCCGTCCGATGCAACAACACCATGAAGCCGTCTTCGAACCGAGGCGCTGCCGCGGTAATCGATGCTCCAGCGAATATCTCGTCGCCTTGCGTCCCACTACCGTTTTCGGATCGAACAAAACGCACTTGGCCGCCCGCGGGCACGGCATCGACGATATCCGGGCGATCCAGCAGTTGTGCTTGAAATTCCCTGGCCTTTCGGCCGGGGGGTGGGTCGGCGAGAAACACACGACCGGCCGCCAGCCGACTGATGTCATCGGGGCTTCCCGCCGCCAGCACTTTACCGCGGTGCATGACGCTCACTTGGCCGCAGCGCTCGGCTTCATCGAGATAGGAGGTGCTCAGCAGCACAGTCAGCTTTTGTTCATCGACAAGTTGCAGAATGATTTCCCACAGCTCCCGGCGCGATAACGGATCGACACCGACGGTCGGCTCATCGAGCAGCAGGAGCTCCGGTCGCGAAACCAGCGTGCAAGCAAGTCCAAGTTTCTGTTTCATGCCGCCTGACAACCGACCGGCCAATCGTTGCGTAAATGAGCCAAGCGCCGTCATCTCCATCAGCCGCGGATAAGCCTGCGCCCGATCTTCAGCGCTGATGCCGTGCAAATCCGCATAGAGATCGAGGTTCTCTTGAACGCTCAGGTCTTCATACAAACCGAATTTCTGCGGCATGTAACCGATCCGGTCTTGAACGTGCTGCGGCTCTGCGCTCACGTCGATCCCCAATACCCTCAATTCACCGGCGTCGGCAGTCATCAACCCGGCGGCGAGACGAATCAGTGTGGTTTTACCTGCGCCGTCCGGCCCCACGAGCGCGGTCAGTGTGCCGGCTTGAACCTCAAGCGAGACATCATCGAGCGCCCGAACGATCTCGTCGCCGTTGCGCTTAAATATTTTCTCGATACCGCGGCCCAAAAGCGCCGCGGCTTTTTTCTCCTCTCCACTCATCGCGCCTTCTCTTCAGCGGTTTGTCTCAGTCATTGAATCGCCCGCCGGCGCAGCGCGACGGCTCGATTGATTCTTCAGAAAATACACGCTCGCCGGCATGCCCAGACGCAGCTCGTCCTTAGGGTCCTTGACGAACACACGCACTTCGTAAACCAGGCTAGTGCGCAGTTCCTCGGTCTGCACCGCTTTGGGCGTGAACTCAGCGACTGGCGAAATAAAACCGATCCAACCATCGAAGCCGCGCTTTGGGAAACTATCTACGCCGATCGTGGCAGCCATCCCGGGGTGGATTTTGCCCAAATCCGGTTCCGAGACGTAAGCTCGCACCCACTTGGGATCGGTAATGGCCAAAGAAAACACCGGATTTTGCGGGGTCGCCATCTCGCCCGGCTCCATGATGCGCGTGCGCACGACGGCATTCGTCGGTGCGATCAGCTGAGAATCAGCCAATTGCTGGCGCAATAGCGCGGCCTGCGCTTCGTTGGCGCGAAGGCGCGCTTCGTTTTCCGCGATATCTTCCTTGCGCGGGCCGAGCACCGATAAATCGAGGGCCTTTTGGTTCACCGCCAGCTTTGCTACGGCAACTTCCAACGTAGCTTTGGCGGCGTCGACGTCCTGTTGGCGCACGGCCCGGCCGCCGGATAATTCCGCGGCGTTTTTCAGCCGCTCGTATTGCCGCTGCGCGTTGACGAGATCGGCCTTGGCCGACTCGACATTGGCGCGCGCCTGCGCGACCTCTTCCGGCCGGCTGCCGTTTCTCAGCCGGGTTACGACTTGCTGCTGCGCCGCCGCTTGCGCTGTCACCTGGGCAACCTGCGGTTCGAGGCGGCTGGTATCCAAGCGCGCCAGCACCTGGCCCTGCTTGACGTGGTCGCCCTCCTGGACCAATACCGCGGCGATGCGCTCGCTGTTGTTGAACGCGAGTTGAACCTGTCTAAGATCGATGTTGCCGTAGAGCACCAGTTCGCGATCGGCGCCGCGGCGCTGCATCAGCCACCAGGTCAATCCGGCCACGGCGACGACGACGATCAAGGCTGGAATCCAAAACTTGCGTTTCATGAACCCCCTCATCTTCGGAACGCGCCGATCAACGCGCGCCGAAGCGAAATCCTTTCGCCCTGCCCTTCTTGGTGATCACGCCGTCCAGAAGTATTCCGATAATCGCGCTGTAGCCGGTTTTCGGCTCGAGACCGAGCTCGTCCATCTTGGTCGGATTCATGATCGCTTGCACTGCGCTCAACAAGATCTCGACGATCAACTCCGTCGAAACGTCCGAGCGAATGATGCCGGCGGCGCGCCCCTCATCGAAGATTTTGCCAAAATAGCGTTGAATCATTGCGCGCCGCCGTTCCTCCACGAGCTTGAACAGCTCCGGCGCTTCACGCCGTATATCGCGCACGAACGGGGGCTGAATTTCCTCGGTGTGGCGCTGCATGCAGGCGAGCAGTTGCTGGAGCGCGGCCAAAGCATCGGCTGAGCATCGCGCCATGATGGAATCGAGGTCCGTTTCCACGCTGCGGAATTTATCGAGCAGCACGGCGCGCAAAAGCGCCGCCTTGCCGGCAAACTCGGCGTAAAGCGTCTTTTTGCTCATGCCGAGCTCTTCGGCCAGATCGTCCATCGTCACGCCGCGAAAGCCGTGCGCGAAAAAATGCTGGCGCGCCGCCGTGACGATCCGCTGCGCTGCGGCGGCGGTCGCGCGCTCCGGCGCAGCTCGACGGGAACCTATCGTGGATCGGGCCTTCATAAAAACGTAGGAAACTTGAAAAGTATTTACAGTTTCCACTGAAACAATGCAAGACACGCTCGAAAGCATCGAACGCCATGGCCGCAACGTAAGAATCAGCGCGGATCTGGTTTTTCGCTCGGCTTTGACGTAGGCGCGCGAGCGAGGCGGATCATGACGTTTACGGCTGCGAATCGAGCTTGGCTTGGCGGCGGCCGTGCTCCGAGCGGAAGAACGAGGTCCGATTCAATACTTTTTCCTGGAACTCTTCGAGATAGAGGTAAATGACCGGCGTGATGAAGAGGGTGATGAATTGGGAAACGATCAATCCGCCGACAATGACCAGACCGAGCGGCCGGCGTGACGCGCCGTCGGCGCCGAAGCCGAGCGCGATCGGTATCGCGCCGAACACCGCCGCGAGAGTTGTCATCAGGATCGGCCGGAAGCGATCCATGCTGGCGTCGTGGATGGCCTTCTCGGCGGATTCGCCGAGGTCAACGCGCTGCAGCGCAAAATCGACGATCATGATGCCGTTCTTTTTGACGATGCCCATCAACATGAACATGCCAACGAATGCGTAGAGCGAAGCCTGTTCGCCAAAAAAATAAAGCGTCGCGAGCCCGCCGACCAAGGCCGTAGGCAACGTCGAGAGCACGGTCAGCGGATGAAGATAGCTTTCGTAGAGAATTGCCAAGATCACGTACATGACGAATACTGCTAACACCATCAAGACTGTCAGGTCTCGAACAGTATCGCGAAACGTCAGCGCCTCGCCTTGCAGATCGGCGCGCAGGGTCGGCGGCACGACTTCAGCGGCGGCCCGTGTGATGAAATCGGTGGCATCACCGATGGCGACGCCGGGCTTGAGATTGAAGTTCAAGGTGACGCTGGTGAACTGATTGAGATGATTGACCGCCTGGGGTCCGATCGTCGATTTCCAAGTGACCAGCGAGTTCAGCGGCACGAGACGCTTGCCGTCGTCCGATTTGATGTAAAGCAAAGACAGATCATCCGGAGGTTTCGCGCGCGCTGTCCTGCGCTTCCAGAATCACCTGATATTGATCCGCCGGTTTCTTGATGAGGTAGAGATAATTCTGCGAGTAGGCGTTGCGCAAAAGCGCCAATATGCGCGCTTCGGAGACGCCGTTGATCTTGGCCTGCTCGCGCTGGATGGCGATATCGAGATTCGGCGTGTTGTTGTAATAGTCCGACTGCACCGTGAGAAATCCCGGAAACGTGCGCAACTTGGCCAGGAGCTTCTCGCTCGCGTCGTAGACCTGCTGCGGATTTACGCCGGAAACCGAAAAAGCGTATTGCCCTTGATTCTGATTGGTCGCGCCGGTGCTGATCTCGAGCACGGGAAACGGTCGCAAAAACGCCATCACGCCCGGTATCGAAGCGATATTGCCCATCATCTTGCCGGCTTCTTCCTGAATCGGCGGGCGATCGCCTGGCGGCTTTAGAAAAGTAAACATGATGCCCTGGTTCGAGGCGATGAATTGGCTGAGCCCGGTGACTTCGATACTCGCCATGACATTGGGGTTCTTCAGCAGCACTTCGTCGACTCGCTCCTGAATGCCGGCCATCTGCTCAGGCGAAGAGCCTTCCCGGGCGATGAAGACACCGGTCACGACGCTACTGTCGCCCGGCGGCAAGAATGCCTTGGGCACGATGATAAAAAACCAAACCGTGCCCGCTAAACACGCCACCCACACGAGCGTCGAGATCCAACGGTGTTCGAGGAACCAGGTCAAATATTTGCCATAGCCGCTGAGGACGCGTTTTTCCCAGGCGCCGATAACGCGCTCCATCCAGGTGTGCCTGGAACCCTCGCCGCGTTCTTTGAGCAGCCGCGCGCACATGAGCGGGGTCAAGGTCAAAGAAACCAAGCCCGACGCCATGATCGCCACAACGATGGTGATCGCGAACTCGCGGAAGATGCGCCCCACCAGTCCGGACATGAACACCAGCGGAATAAAAACCGCCGCCAGCGATATGGTCATGGAGAGAATCGTGAAGCTGATTTCTTTGGCGCTGTGAATCGTCGCTTCGAGCGCCCGTTCGCCGCGCTCCATGCGGCGCACCGTGTTTTCCAGAAACACGATGGCGTCGTCCACCAGAAAGCCAATCGCCAAGGTCAGCGCCATCAGCGAAAGATTATCCAGACTGTAACCCAGCAGTCCCATGGCGACGAAGGTCAACAAAAGCGATATCGGCAAGGCCACGGCGGGAATGAGCGTATCGGTGGCTCGGCCGAGAAACACAAAAATGACCAACACGACCAAGACAAATGCGATGGCCAGCGTTTCCTGGACGTCGTTGACCGAGTTGACGATGCCGCGCGAGCGGTCGTAGAGCGGCGTGATGCGCACCGATCCCGGCAACTCGGCGCTGATGTGCGGCAGCAGACCTCGGATGCTGTTGGCCACCTCCACGGCGTTGGCGCCGGCTTGACGAAAGACCGCCAGCACCACCGTGGCGCCGGGCACGGGGTAACCGCGTGCCCAGAAGCGCATGTTCAGCCGCTCGTCCTGAACCGAGTCGCGCACCGTGGCGACATCGCGCAGATAAACCGGCGCGCCGTGGGTCGAGCCGACGATCAGATCGCTGTACGCCTGCGCGCTGTCGAGCTGCCCCTGGGGCCGCAACAGCGTGGTGCCGCTGCCGGCGTCGAATTGTCCCGCGCCGGTGTAACTCGTGCCACTCTTGATCGCCGCGGACAAATCGTCGATGGAAATGCCGCGCGCCCACATGGCCGAAGGATCGGCTTTGATGCGAATAGCCGACTTGGTGCCGAAAACCGACACCCGGGATACGCCCGGCAGGATGCTGATGCGCTGGCCGATTTGCGTGCTGCCGTAATCGTAAAGTTGGCCGCGCGTCACCGAATCGCTGGTGAGCGCGATATACATGATCGGTTGGTCGTTGGGATTGGTCTTGGAAAACGTCGGCGGCGACGGTAGATCCACCGGCAGACTGCCGGTGGCTTGAGAAATCGCGGTCTGCACGTCGGTCGCCGCGGCGTCGATGCTTTTGCTCAGACCGAACTGGAGCGTGAGGCTGGTGTGCCCTTGAGTGCTCTTGGAAGTCACGAGCTCCAAGCCGTTGATTTGCATGAACTGGCGCTCGAGCGGCGTGGCGATGTTATTAGCGACGGTCTCGGGGCTCGCGCCGGGATAATCCGCCTGAACCTGGATGACCGGATAATCCACCGCCGGCAGATCGTTTACCGGCAAACGAAAGTAACTGAGGACACCGAAGAGAATCACCGCCACGGTCAAGACCGAGGTCATGACCGGCCGGCGCACAAACGGTTCGGAAAAATTCACGACTTTGCCGGAGGATTTGCAGACGGCGCAGCTTTCGCCGGATCCGTTGGTTGTAACACGCGCACTTTTCCACCCGGGGTGACACCGAGTTGGCCGCTCACCACCACACGCTCATCCGCTTTGAGCCCGTCTTTAATGACAATGAGGTCTTCTTGCCGCTGCCCGACTTTGACCGGCCGCAACTCCGCGCTCGAATCCGGTTTAACAACGTAAACAAATGGACCTTTCGCCGACAACTGCGGCGCATCCGCCGGCACTAGGACCGCATCGCGCTGAGTTTGTAAAATCAGACGAACCTTGACGAACCGGCCCGGCCAAAAACTCCGATCGTTGTTGTTAAGTGTAGCCCGCAGTTTGACGGTACCTGAGCCTTCTTGGACGGAGTTATCGAGAAAAGTCAGCTTTCCTTCGCGCGGCTCCGTGCCGTCGTCAGGCAAACGGACTTCAACTTTCAACGCCTGTTTCGCCATATTGCGCTGCACGCCGCTCAGTTCACTTTCGGTCACCGTGAAGTCGGCGTAAATCGGATCGAGCCGCTGGATCACCAGAAGCGAACCATTATTCGCTGACACGACATTGCCGACATCGACGGCTCTTTGCCCGGCGCGGCCGTTGATCGGCGAGCGAATGGTGCAGTATTCCAAATTCAAGCGCGCGTTCTCCACGGCCGCGCGATTTTGTTTGAGCGTCGCCTCCGCGCTTTCCACCGCGCTTTTCCTAGCGTCGAAATCTTGTCTTGAAACGGCGCGCGGATCGCTGACCTTCTCCACTCGCGCGAAGTTAACCTTAGCCAAGCTGAGCGCGGCTTCGGCTTGAGCGACGTTGGCCTCGGCTTGGTTTAGCTGGGCTTGATAAGGCCGGGGATCGATCGTGAAAAGGAGGTCGCCGATCTTAACGTTGGCGCCGTCTGTGAAGTGAATCTGCGTGATGCGCCCGGAAACCTGCGGTTGGACCGATACCACCTCGCGCGCCACCGTTTTACCCACCGCGTCGATATAAACGGGCACATCCCGGGCAACGGCCCTGGCAACGGTGACCGGAGCCGGCGGACGTTCGAAATTCGCCTCCGGCTTTTTATTGCACGCCGCAAGACCGGCAAAAATCAGGGCCAGCCCCAGCAGCGCAGATCGGACAGTCATGCCGGGCGCGTCTCCCGTCTGGCAGTAAATCTGTCAACTTCACGCCACGAGGCGTTGATCGGTCTCGGCGGCTCCCTGAGATTTTATGCGCCGGCTTGCGCAGCCGCGCTTCCCACTGGCGCAGGCCGCGCCGGATGTAGGTAGGTTCGAGATTGAGCATCGTACAGATCGACACGAACGAACAGAACCAGTCCGCGTCGTCGCTAAAGAGCCACTCGCGCGCTTCCTCGAAGAGCGTTCGCCTTTTCCCGCCCGTCACGTGGATATTTTCCTGATAACAGCGAATGCCGTCTTCGAGAACCGCGAGCAACAAAGTCCGCTCCGCTTCGAGCGGCAGCTTGCGCCGGAAATTCGCGGCATAATCCTCACCCAATAGCGTATCGGGTTGAAACAGCGAACCAATTCTTTCATCGAGACCGGCAGTCCGTTGCGCCGGGCCATTGTCATTAGCACCCTTCAGTATCATGACTCCTCCGTATCGATCGCCAAAGATCGATTAGTAAATCTTTACTTACTCTGTGAAAAAAATTAGCTGGCCAGCAAGCGCAACGCCTTGGGACTGTAGTAGCGCCGCACCGCTTCCTCTTTAATGCCGATGCCCAACAGGCCGAACCAGGTCGCCTGTGAAACCAGCTCTTCCCGCGAGACCTTGTAATTGACCGCCGGAACCTTCGGCTGAAGATGCAACATTAAGGAGAACGCGACGTGCTGCACCAGCCAGACGCAGAGGTCGTGCCGTATCGGCACCTCGCGCATTTCTCCGGCTTTTGCCGCCGCCTGCAAGCAGGCCTCGAATTTTTTCAGCCATGCCGCAGCGAGCTTCTTATGCATCAGCCTAACGAACTCACCGTCCCCTAGCAAGCTGCGCACTAATAAAGAATTCAACGCGGCCCGATGCCTGTCGCCGGGGCGACCGAGCACGTAGTGCGAAATCATAAAATGAACCATCACGACCAAGGTCGAGGTCGACGCGTCGAGCTCCAGAATCCGGCTCGCCTCGGCGAATGTCGGACCCTTGGCGCAGCCGTCGAGCATGGCGGCGTAGAGCGACTCTTTGCTCGGAAAATGCTTGTAAAGCAGCGCCTCGGAAACCCCGGCTGCTTTCGCTAACTCTCGCGTGGTGGTGCCGTCGAACCCCTTCTCGGCAAAAACGTCCTGGACCGCCTCGACGATCGCTTCCTTGCGCGCCTCGGCCGACAATCGGGGTACGTTTGCCATTGCGGGTTAGTTAGCATTTACTCACCAATCTTGTCAAGGGCAATTTCGCGCGTTTTGAATCGGCACTCGCGCTGCGCAAACAAGACCCTGATTTTAAAAGATTTACTGAATTCGTGCGGCCAGACGCGCTTCGCTACGAGCGCAGCAAATCCCGCCATCTTTCTCGGCAAGTAACCGCTACGTGCAGTCGCTCCAGATGTTGCTCCATCTGTTTCGTCCCCTGCTTGACGGGATGGCGCGCGAAAAAATCCCTGACATCTGCTTCCAGCTCCGCGGTCGCCAAGCCGACGATGCCTTCGCACATGCGCGGAATGGCGTTGTCCGGATATTGCCGCAGCATCTCTTCCCAATGCGCTTTCATGAACACCCACGCCTTAACCCGCGCCGGCTTGTTTAAGAGAATGCCGCGCATTAGATAGGGCGAGTTTTGCGTGCGCACTTCGCCGTTGATCGTGAGGTCCAGAGTGCGGTCGATCAGCTCCGGCAGGCGAAAGTTTGCCAACGCAAAAAGAAACCGAGTTTCCTCTTGCGGCGTCTGGGCGTTTTTGAATCTGCCGTAAAACTTATCATAGTCCGCCGCCGTGCCGGTATGCGCCACGATCGCAATCAGCGCCGGGATCAAGTTGCGCTCGACGATGTCGGGCGATTTTTCATATAACGCGAAGAGCTCGCGAGCCCTTTCCTGACAACCTTTGTCGTCGCCGAGCGTGCCGAGGGCGTTGATCAGGTCACCGCGAAGCTGGCTTTCCAGATCGCTCTCACCCCGTCGAGGCGTCCAGCCGAAGCGCGCCACCGCCGGTCCAAGGAGCGTGCGCAGGCGCTTTGCCAATGTCGTGCACTGTGGGTCGTCGAGGATTCTCTCTAAATGATGCCCCGAGCCGATCACCGTCGTCCAAACATTGACGTCGTTTTCGTCGCTGAGAAGATCGATCAAACTCAGATAATCGATCAGGGACGTCAAACCCGCAAGCGTGGACGCCCAGGTGTCATTGACGAGGCCGAATCTTTCGACCGCCGAAAGCCGCACCTGCAGTCCGTGCTTCAGCGAATCGAAAAGGTCGGCGCCGTAGCGCACACGATAAAAACCGTGACCGCCGGCATTGACAACCGCCCACTCCACGGTATCGCCAAGCTCGACGCTTTGCTCGCCGTCGGCGAGCAGAATGGTTTTCTCGATCACACCTGTCTTGGTGCCCGCACGCAAAAAAATCGGCACGTGCCACTTTCGCTCCTGGTCGGAGCCGTTCTGAAGATAACGAAACATTTGCTGGTTCAGGCGCAGACCACGCGGCCCTTTCTCGACGCTGATCAACGGATAGCCGGCTTGAAAAATCCACGTGTCCATCAGCGCTCGCACCGGCTCTTTTGTCGACTCTTCGAGAGCGTCCCACAGATCTGTGGTCTCGGCGTTGGCATAAGCATGCCGGCGCAGATAGAGTCGAATCCCGTCGCGAAACGCTTCTGCGCCCAAATACTGCTCGAGCATGCGCAGCACCGACGCGCCCTTCTCGTAGGTTAAAATGTCGAACATGCCGGCTGCCTCTTCAGGTCGTTCGACGGGGAATTCGATAGGCCGCGTGCTTTTCAATCCGTCGACCTGCATGGCCGCGGCGCGCGATACGGTGAAGCTGTCCCAACGGCGCCATTCGGGCTTCCAGGCATCGACCGCGAGCATTTCCATGAAAGTCGCGAACGCTTCGTTCAACCACAGGCCGTTCCACCATTTCATCGTCACCAGATCGCCGAACCACATATGCGCATTTTCGTGCGACACCACGTCCGCCACCCGCTCGAGCTCTGTGCGCGTCGCTCGGTCGGCATCGACTAGCAGCGCCGTTTCGCGAAAGGTTATCGCGCCGAGATTTTCCATCGCGCCGGAGGCAAAGTCAGGAATCGCGATCAAATCCAGTTTGTCGCCGGGATAGGCAATCCCGTAGTAAGCGCTGAAATGTTCCAGCGAAGCCTTGCCGATATCGACGGCGAAGGTCGCGAGATGTTTCTTTCCGGGCACGGCACAAACACGCAGAGGCGCATTGCCAACCATGACCGGCGCGGTCGCCTCGAATTCGCCGACGATGAAAGCGACGAGATAGGTCGACATCTTCATCGAATCGGCGAACACAACTGCTTTCTTATTTCCCGGCAGTGCGTTCTCGCGCACCACCCGGGCGTTGGAAATTGCCGTGAGCTTTTCATCGACGACCAGCGTGACCTGATATACCGCTTTGAAGGCGGGCTCGTCCCAACAGGGAAAGGCGCGCCGGGCATCCGTCGATTCGAACTGCGTCGATGCCAACGGCTTGTCTTGGCCGTCCGCGCCCTTGTAGGTGCTGCGGTAAAAACCGTGCAGCTTGTCGTTCAAAATGCCGGAGAATTGAATCTGCAAATCGCCGCGGCCGGCTGGGACAGGTTCGCCGAAGCTCAACGTCGCCCGTTCATTCTCGGTGTCCAAGTTCACGCGGCCTTCACGTACCTTGCCGTCGGCGGTCTGAAGAGATACGGCATGCAACTCCAACTCAGCGGCGTTTAGGATAATCTCGCGCACCGGTTCGTGGACGTGAATCGAAATCTTTTCATCGCCGGTAAAAGTCCAAGTCGTTAAATCCGGCGTGAGTTTCAATTCATACCGTTCGGGGGTGACGTTGGTTGGCAATCGATACGGCTTTTCTGCTGACATGATGGCTCCTTATCTATCCGTATGGTTTCACGCGGTTCTCTAATGAAGGGCAAGGCGCGCCTTGCCCCTACGCCTCCGCGCGCAGCGCTTCGAGCGGCGACCGCTGAAAAATGCCCCAGCAACCGATCGCGCCGGCCAGCACGGTCGCCGCGATCACGATGAATAGAATCGCCAACACCGGCGCTACTGAAATCACCGCCGGTGTGCCGAAAAAATAAATGCTCAAGCCCCAAGTGGCGCCGAGGCCGAGCGCTGTGCCCGCGACGCCGGAGATACCGCCTAATAACAGATATTCCGCCGCAATCACCGCGAGGATCTGACGCCGCGGCGCGCCCAGAGTTCGCAAGAGAATACTTTCTCTCGTCCGCTGCGCCCGGCTGCCGAGAACGGCGCTGGCCAGCACGGCGAGGCCGGTGATAATCGTGAACAGCGCGACGAAGCGCATGGCGGCGGAAACCTTGCCGAGGATGGAGTTTAACGTGTTGAGAATCAGGCTCAGGTCGATCACCGAGACGTTGGCAAACCGCTCGACGATTGCGCGCTGCAAACGCGCCGCCGCTTGATTGGACTCTGCGCGCGCCACAATAGCGTAAAACTGCGGCGCACTCTCCAGCACGCCTTCGGGAAACACCATGAAGAAGTTCGGCTGTACGCGCTGCCAATCCACCTCGCGAATGCTCGCGACGCGCGCGGTAATCGGCACGCCTTGGATTTCGAACTGCAATTCATCTCCCAGGCCGATCTTCAAGCTCTCCGCGATGCCCTTTTCAACGGAGACTGGAATCGGCTCTGTGTCCGGCGCCACTCTTCCTTGCCAAGCGCCGGCAATGATTTTCTCAGTGCTCGTCAGCTCGGCGCGGTACGTCGAACGATATTCGCGGCGCAGCGCCCAACCCGGAATCCTCGCGTGCGGATTGGCGCGAAGCTCTTCGACTCTCTGCCCTTTCACCGAACTCAAACGCATGGTGACCACGGGAACTTCGCCACGCAACGATATACCCTGCGACTTGATAAGCTCGCCGATACTTTGCCGCTGATCGCCTTGCACGTCGAAGAGCACGAGATTCGGCTCCCCCGCGCCGGCGCGCCCGGCAACCTGAGCCACCAGCATATTCTGCACGCTATAGAGCGTGACGAGCAAAAATGTTCCCAAACCGATTGCCAGCGTGACCGCCGTCGTCTGGTTATTCGGGCGATGCAAGTTGGCCAATCCCTGGCGCCAGGCAAAAGGCAGAACGCCGAGCGCAATCTTACGTATCCCCGCCGAAGCCGCGCGCGCGAGAAGAATCAGAACACCAAACACAGCCAACAGTGCGCCCGCAAACCACGAACCTGAGATCATGCTTGAGGTGGTCGCCACGGCAAAGGCCCAAATGCCGGCGCCGACGAGCGCAAAAAGAATCCACGCCAGCCAATCGCGCGCCGGCCGGTCGGCATCGAAGGTCGCGCGCAGCGCCGACAGCGGCGAGATATTTCGCAACGGCAGTAACGGAATCAGAGCGAACAGAAGCGTCGTACCCAGTCCCACCGCCCATCCGGCGATGATGCCCCGGGGCGCGAGCGAAACCACCGTCGTCAAAGGTAGAAAGTCTTTGAGCGCGAGCGGCAATGCGAACTGCGCGGCCACCCCTAGAGCGGTGCCGAGCAAAGAGCTGACGAACGCCAAGGAAAGGACCTGAATCACATATACGCAAACAGTTTCGCGCGGCGCGGCGCCGATACATCGGAGTAGCGCCGCGGATCGCGCCTTGACCGTGGCGAAGACGTGCACGACGCTGGCGACCCCGACGCCCGAAAGAAGCACGGCGATAAAGACCGCGAGCGTGAGATAGCGGGAAAGATTTTCCATGGACGCGGCGATCGATTCGCTGCGCTTGCTGACGGTGTCGGCCTCCAAGCGCAGCTGTTGCAACTTCGGCGCGAGATTGCCCACCAGCCGGTCCACGTCGGTGTCAGGTTGAAGCTTGAAATAAACTCGATAGCGCACCAGGCTGCCTTTTTGTAACAACTCGGTGCGATCCAAATACGCCATCGGAATGTAGACGCGCGGACTGATCAAAGAAAACGCCAGGGTTTCGCCAGGAATCTTGCCCAGCTTGCCGGCAATGCGAAACTCATACTCGCCGATCTTCAGCCGATCCCCCACCTGGGCGTTAAACTGCAACATCACGTTCTCATCGACTAGCGCGTTAGCGCCGCGGTGAAATTCTGCCAATGACAACGGCGGCGTGCTTTCCAGCGCGCCGTAAAAAGGAAAGGCGCTGCTGATCGCGCGCACTTGCATCAGCCGGGAATCACCGCCGCGCGGAAAAAACACCATCGAAGCAAAGCCGATCAGACGCGCTTGTTCGCCGCCCACTGAGCGAAACAGATTTTCGTCTTCGGCGGTGAATGGCTCGCGGCTATCGAGCGCGAGGTCCGCGCCGAGCAGGCTCTTGGATTGGGTTTGAATATTGGACAGTAAATTGTCGCGAAACGAAAATGCCGCCACCACCGCGGCCACGGCCAGGATGACGCTCGACATGGAAAACAGTAATGGCCGCAGGCCCTGCCGCCCGTCGCGCCAAGCGAGACGCCAAACCCAGGCTTTAAATATCGCTCCCATCGGATGCCTACGTTATAAGCTGGTTCGCGCCGCTTTCGTTTCAGCGCTGTCTAAAGCAAGCCGGCCGCCTCTCAATTGTATCAACCGGCTCGCCTGCCGGCTCAGTTCCTGGTCGTGCGTAACCAGCAGCAGTGTTGTACCGCGGGTCGCGTTCAAATCAAAAATGAGTTTAATGACGTCTTTAGCGGTTTCCGCGTCGAGATTACCGGTGGGCTCATCCGCGAAGAGAATCTTGGGCTGATTGATGAAAGCGCGCGCGATCGCCACGCGCTGCTGTTCGCCGCCGGATAGCTGCACCGGATAGTGATTCAAACGACCGTCGAGACCCACTTGTTTCAGCAAATCCCCGGCGCGGCTGCGGGCATGGTTTTCGCCGCGGATCTCGGCCGGAACCATGACGTTTTCCAGAGCGGTCAACGAAGGCAACAACTGGAAATTTTGAAAAATGAAGCCGATGGACTGATTGCGAATGCGCGCAAGCTCGTCCTCGCTGGCGTTGTGCAGCGCGACGCCGTCAAACACCACCGCGCCTTCGCTAGGCCGTTCGAGCCCAGCGCAGATCGCGATCAGCGTAGTCTTGCCGCTGCCCGACGGGCCGACGATGGCGCAGGTGCTGCCTCCCTCGATGGCGAACGACACATCGCTCAGGACGTTAATGCTGCGCTCGCCGCTCTTAAAAACCTTGCCCAAATGCTCTACGCTTAAAATGGCGTCGTTACTCATGCGGTATGGGAGTAGCCGAAGAGAAATTCAGCGAAGGGATCAATCTCTCGATAGCTTATTGTCAAGTAAATCAACTTTAGAATTTTTACGATGACGACACAACTCAGCCGTTTCACCAGGCTTGTCGAACGCACTGCCGCTGCGATAGTCCTGTCGCTGATCCTCATGGGCGCGACACCCACTCAAGGCGTGATCTTGTTTTTAGGGGACAGCATCACCGCAGGATACGGACTCGATCTCGAACAAGCGTATCCCGCCCTCATTCAGGAAAAAATCGACGCCAAACGGTGGCAATTCAAAGTCGTCAACGCGGGACAAAGCGGCGACACCAGTGCCGGCGGATTGAGCCGGATAGACTGGCTGCTCAGAAATCGCGTCGACGTTCTGGTTTTGGAGCTCGGCGCGAATGACGGTTTGCGCGGACTACCGGTCGAGACCACGCGGAAAAACCTTCAGGCCATCATGGATCGAACAAAAGCAAAATATCCCGGCGCGAAGATTGTCATCGCGGGGATGAAGGTGCCGCCGAACATGGGGCGCGAGTACGGCGCACAATTCGAAGCAATTTATCCCGCGCTGGCAAAAAAAAACCAAGCGCCGCTCATCCCATTTGTTCTCGAAGGGGTCGGCGGCGTGCGCGAGCTCAACCTGCCGGACGGCATGCACCCGACCGCCAAAGGCCATCAAATCGTCGCCGCCAACCTGTGGAAAGTGCTCGAGCCGGTGCTGCGAAGTTTGAGCCACGGATAAGCGATGCTGGCTGAACGGTTTGACTGACGCATTAATTCACCACGAAGAACGCGAAGGTCACGAAGTTCAAGAGTCTTTATAATATCCGAAACCTTCGTGCGCTTCGTGGTGAGATCTCGTTTCCGTTTCAATGGAGCTTCCTCCTTGACACCATCCGCGCTACTGAACGATAGTTCATTTTGATCAATACATTATCACTCGCCGATTTAGGGCGAACGAAGGAGACACTATGGCAATTCGATTGATCGTGGGAATCAACGCGGCACCGGGAAAAGGATCCGAGCTGGCGAAACTGTACAAGGCTCGCTGCGCGGACATAATGACCGAGCCCGGCTGCGAGCAGTTCGAAGTTTTTCAAAGCGTGGTTAATCCCGACAAGCTAACGATCCTCGAACGCTGGACCGACCAAGCCGCATTGGACGTGCACGCGAAAGCAAATGCCACTCGCCCGCCGCTGCCAGCGGAATTGCGGGTGGGAACAACTGAACGAGAAGACTATCAGTACAACCGGACGCGGTAGTTCGAGGTGACGTAATTCTTAGCCGCGTTGCCTGCGCTGGATATTATTTTCCGTATCGAAGCAGATCGGCTCCCTATACCCCCGCGAGATCGTGATGATGTTCGGGTTTTCGTCTTTGATCGTCTGAAAGAGCGGCTCGGTAGCTCGCCACAAACCGTTAACCGGCGCATCGTGATGGCCCGGAATATAGACATCCGGTTTATACGTCCGGACATGCTCCAGCGCCCGCTGCGACGTAAGGGTGTGCAGAAATGACGCCGACACGGCGACCAGTGCGACATCCACACGTCCGACTCGGGCCATCGCAGCTTTCTCGTAGTCCGTGATCACTCCACCGCTGTCGCGAAACATGATGCGAAATCCGTTATCCAGTGTAATCAGGTAGGCAATCGTTCCTTCCGTAACAACGCGCGGATCGTTGGTGCCGCGTTCTCGGATCTTGTTGCGCTCGGCTATTTGTTCTTTGGTCGGCGCCGGCGCTGTGGCCTTGAGCGCGTTGTCGAACGCCTCCGTCACATTTTTCGGCGGCTCACCGTGGCGGGCCAAGAATCGGTTCGACTTTGTATCCGGGAAATTCGAGCAGTTCGCCGCCGCGACCGGTGACGGTCCGGATCTGTTTCGGATCAATGGCCTGGGTTTTTAGCTTGTCCGTCGTGACCGGCGCGCCAACCACAATCGCACCGGTTCTGGCGCCGACAGACGCGGCATCCGACATATGGTCGAGATGACCGTGGCCGAGCAAGATGACGTTCGCTCGCTTGATATCGGCGGCAGTAAATCCCAATGGCGGGAACATACTGCCTCGATCGAAATGAGCGTCGAGTAGAATTATCTGGCCGTTGTAGGCCAGCTCGTAATTGGTGTAACCCGTCCAGCGGATCGCCAGCGTTCGGGAATCTTTAGGAAACGCTCCGCCTGTAGAGACCAAGGTCGACGCCGTGCAACCCGGATCGTCAGTGGCAGACATTCTTTCACGGTCGGCGCGTGGGTCGGCAATCGGCGAGGACAAGGAAGCGGCACAGCCGATGCCGAACAAAATCATTGCCCCGAAAAAAAGCCGATGAATTATTTTCATCCGAAGGGTCCTCCATTGCTGTAAAGCTACGGAGTATTCCGTACCATAGACGAAAAAAACTTACATGCAAAAATCTCGATCCAGATTACATTGCATACTTTCCCTTGCGTGGTGCCTTGACATGGCAAACCTCCGCGGACTACGCTCCGCGACATACAATATCGCTGGAGGTAACGCGTATGGCTGAATCTTTGGAAAGCTTCAAAAGTTACATCGGCAAGAGTGAAACCGCTAATGACGTGGTCACCGCGTCGATGCTAGTAAAATTTGCCGCGACTTTGGGACTGGAGAATCCACCGCTGGAAAAAGGCGCGCCGATTCCGCCCGGTTGGTACGGTGGCCTCTTCCCCGCGTCGCATCGACCCGACAAGATGCGCACGGACGGGCAGGCCTCGGGTGGCGGCATCGCGCCGCCGATTCCGTTGCCGCGCCGGCGCATCGCCGGGACGCGCGTTTCGTTTCATGCACCGCTCTGCGTCGGGGACGACGTCACGTGCAAAACCGAAATTGGCGATATCCAGATCGACGAGGGTCCCCAGGGCGCGATGGCAACAGTCGTGGAACGTAAGAGTCTCTCGACCGGGCGCGGCCTTTGCGTGGTCGAAGAGCGAGATACGTGCATGCTCAGCGAGCAACGCGCCGAAGCCGCGCCGAAATCGGCGCCCGCCGTCCCCGGAGAAGCCAAATGGCAACAAGTCGTCGAGCCCAATGCGCCGCTGCTCTTTCGTTTCTCGGCGATCCGGTTCAACAGTCACCGTATTCACTATGACCGCGACTACGTGACCAAGGTGGAAAAACTCCCTGGGCTGGTCGTACAGAGCTCGCTGATCTCGCAGTTGCTCATGGAGATGTGCCGCAGGGAAATGCCGAATCGCCGTATGACGAACTTCGATTTTCAAAATCTGCGCTCGGTGTACGATACCAGCGGCAAGGTTACCCTCGCGGGATCACCGTCGGCGGACGGCCGCGAAGCCAAGCTCTGGGCATTGGATGGCGAAGGCAAGCTTTCGATGCTGGTGACCGCAAAATTCGCATAGACAAATTTCACGACGAGCGGCTTATGTGGGGGCGGGTTTGAAACCCGCCCCCACAACCATAATATCATTGAAATTTCTGGCCAACTTCTCGAAGACTTCTCGATGGCCCGGGTTGTCCGGATTGAGTTGTTGTCTCGCGCAGTAATTCGCCTCGATCATTGCCACGCTCGTACGGAAGCATCATCTAAGGTCCGTTTTAAAGAAGCGCATGAACAAAACCTACGGTCATCCGTTTGAAAGCATATTCTCAACGATGACTAGCAGATCATTAAGGACGTAGGGCTTGTCCACAAAGTATTTGATGCCCGCCGACGTCATGTCAGTTTTGATTTTCGGGTCTAGATAGCCACTTGCCAAAACTACTTTAACAGCGGGGTTCACAGTCCTCATTTCGCGAAACACCTGATCGCCTGTCTTTTTGGGAAGTCGAACGTCCAGGAGTACCGCGTCTATTTCTCTCGCCTCACGACGATAAATTTCGAGCGCCTGTTCTCCGTCCGTGGCCTGCAAGACGCGAAACCCATGCCTCGAAAAAAACCTCACAAGAAGACGCAGCATGCGCATTTCCACAAGCTTCGCGCCGGGGGGGAATTGGCCGACAAACTTTTCGATCATTAAGGTCAATTTCCTCCAAAGTATAAGACCCTCCTTCTGAAAACACGCCCTCCGCCCTTTGATTTCTAATAGATTTCCAAGCGATTCCGTCGTTGGTACACGGCTTGCCAATAAGTATCAGTAACAATTTTGCGCCGGGTATGTGAATCGTGGCCCTGTTGCTCTTGCAGCGCCATTTTCGTAGGCCGACGAGGAGCAAAATGGAGAATACTTATGGCTACACGCATTCTGATTCCTCTTCTAATCTCCCTGGCCTTGAGCGGAACCGTCTCAAGCGAGGACAAGGACACCAAAGAGGCCAAAAAGATCGCAGAAAAAGTAAAACGAAAAGTGGAACATACCGAAAAGGCCGAAGGCAGCCAGGATTTGGTGAAGGACAAAGTTACTGTCAATAAAGGCAGCGACGGCAAGCCGATTGTCGAACAGGTTGGGGAAGCTTCATTTTATGGCCCCGGTTTCCATGGTAAGAAAACAGCGACCGGAGAAAAATTCGATCAAAACGAAAAAACTGCAGCTCATCCGACCTTGCCGCTGGGAACGAAGGCTACCGTTACGAACCTGGAAAACGGAACCTCTGTAGATGTCAAAATCAACGATCGCGGCCCTTACGTTAAAGGGCGTGATATCGACCTTTCAAAAGGCGCAGCAAAAGAATTGGGCATGACCAAGGGCGGCGTCGCTCCTGTTAAAATCGAGGCAGAGGTGATTCCCGCCGAGAAAAGCGCAGAGAAGAAATAGCAAGTGCTTAAGCGGTTTCTCTGCGCATGTCGTTTGTCAGCAAAGATGGATGCCGATTAACTCAGGGCAGACTGTTCGAACGTTTTGAACCGATTCCGGGTTTCTAATCTGACCTTGAACTTTGAACGCCGCTTGCCGGCCGTTATTTTCCGTCATCAATGCTGACGCTTATTTTCTGCCCACCGCCCCGCGCCGCATCGATTGCTCGCATTCCCGCCGATCGGTTCATGGTCCCATAGATAGGAAGATCGGGATGCTTACGATCTCGCGATCAAGGAGCTGTGCCAGACCCAGGTCGATTGGCAACTGGAACTCTACAGTGGCGCCGATCAGGCTTTCAGCACACCGGACTCGCCGGCCAATGACCAAGCCAATGTGCGGGCGTTGGGCGGCAACGCAGAAATTTTTTGCCGTAGTCTTCAAGAACTAAAGCAATGCGCACAGGACGGGCGCTGCTCGTGGGCTGCTTGCGGAGAGCTCAAAGCCTACAATAATTTTCCGAAAATTGTCTACTATTGGACAGCAATTCCTACCCATTGGCGTACGTTTAGCTCACGAATTGAATTGCGTTATGAAATTTTTGGACGGTGGGCCTACCAGCCCACCCATTTTGGAGGATCATAATGGACAGGACATGGTCAGTAGAAATCGAAGCGAAGAAACACCTCATTGAAGTTGAGTATAACCGGAATACCACCCGAACCGGAAATGAAGCGCAGACTTGGAATAATTCTCAGTGGTTGGACCTTCCCAAAAAGATTACTTTGGTTGCGCATCCAAGCCTAAACTTGGCAGATCCAACAACCGTTTGAGCTTATCCATTTGCCGGCCCATAGGACCGGGAGCGCAAGCCCTAACCGACAGAGGAGGTTCCAATGCCACAACCCACATCGATAAACTTTTGGAGGATCAACAGACGACTACAAGAAGAGTCTCGCATACTGCGCGAAGCCTTTCAAAAAGATTTCCAAGAATCAAGAAAAGTCATTGCTCGTGCTAAAGAGACGATGGAGTCCATTAAATCACCAAACTCGCTCAGCCATCGTGCCTCTGATCGTTTGTCAAGGACACAAAAAAGAATTGGATGAAACTGGTTATTTATATTGCCACATGCTGAGCGGCGCGATAGCGTATCAGATTCTTCAGGTGATCAAGTAAGCAAGGTGTCTACGTTTGACGGCTCTTTTTTTTCCAAAAGTGTCTAAATATTAGACCGACGCCGTTCGCGGCCTGCCATAGCTAATGTTTAAGTTAGAATAGACGTGAGAGCTTAAAGCGCCGGGCCAGTGATGGCCGGAAGCCCCCACGGGAAAAGAGGTAAGGAGTTGTGGCCAACCTAAAATACAGCGGGCATCTCATTTCCGTTTCTGTTATCTTCGATACGCCAAACCAGTATCAATTCACTCCGGTTGTGGAAATACGGCGCGGTGATTCCGCCGGAGTTCTAAACACAATCCTGACCCACCACGCTTTTATTATCCAAGAAAAGGCAATCGAGCTTGGTTTTATACTGGGACGACAATGGATTGATAAGCAGATTTTGGAATCCCCAAGAGTGAGCCATCGGGAGCGGCAAATGCCACCATCTACCGAAGCACTTTTGGAACAAAGCCAAAGACTACAAGACCACTCCAGCGGATTACACGGGGCATTTTCTAAAGAAGCCATCGGTCAACTCAGTCGGAATAGCTCGGCAACACCCGATGGCTCGCGTCCTTCATGCTCTACAACTTTTTTGCCGAATTCACAAAAGTTTGCGGATCACTTCCGGCAACGGCAGTAAAAAGAGATAAGCCAAATAATTTCGCTGTCGTAGTTCAGTCTGACTTATGCTCGTCAATCCAACTGCGAGCAGCGCCGAAGCCAAAAGCTAACGCTTGTTCTTCTGTCTGGAATGACTTTTCAAAGTCTTTGAACTGCTGATAATGAAACGTGTCGCCATACCAAGAGATACTAGCGTACGGAAACCAGAGGCGAAACTTCTCATCATAGCGTGGTCGAGAGATTAACGTATAGTATTTTCTATACAGTACGGTAGACATGCGCAGAACTCCCCATTTGTAAGGCGTTCCGGCCCTGACTGGCCTGGCGAGGTGTAGTAAGAAAAACGCAATTAAGTTTCGGTAGCAACTTTCATACTACCCACTCAGGGTGGTCTCTGTCTACCCCTTCTCTAGCAGGTCACGCGCTTCGATCATCACCACGGAAATTTATACGGGCGTGGCGATTCGCCAAGTGAAGAGCGTGCACGCGAACACGCACCCGCGGGCGTGATCAAATTGGGCGCCGGTGCGATCGGCGGCAACTGAAGGACTGCTTTCTCCTGGTGTGCGGTACATGATCGCGCTAAATCGTCGGGCTTGGAGGTCACTGATGGCTAACCTAAAGGACTATACGGCGCAGGAATTGACGGATGAATGATCAGACGACTAGAGGAAAAGAAAAGCCAGATCAAAAGCAACATAGAGGACCTCACGGATGCAAGACGCGGCCTCGATCTAGCAAAAAAGATTTGCGATCCGCTAAAGCCGCCTAGCCCTTAAACGCCGCTCCATGCCCTATCGAGCATTGCTTGCCGGCGCTTTATTTTTAGCAGCCTGCACCACAACGCAGGGCGTGGCTGGATCGCTCGGGTGAACGTTATACAGGCCGGCACATCGATCAATTTTTTATCAGCTATGGTCCACCAGTCAGTGAGTACGCATTATCGAACGGCGACAAGTTCTACACTTGGCACTCGGGCATGAATTCGCTTACGCTCCCTGGCTCGTCGAATTTCTCTGGAACGGTAAATAAGTACGGGCAGATTCAGGGCAATTCAAGCTACACGCCAGCGACTACGATTCCGATTATTTGCGAGGTTCGCTTTTGCCGGCTGCTGATGGGACGGTCAAACGCATCGAGATCACGCGTGACACCTGGGGATGGTGGGACGTATCGCGCTGTGCCGAACTGCTCAACCGTGACTAAATTTCACTTTTACTTTCCGCTCACCGCTCCAAAGATCCGGCGCCCTCGCCGGTATCAGGTTGCAATCCAGCGATAAAGCTTGCTCCCAAATACCTAATCAAAGACAATTTCTCTTCAGAGAAATAATTCGACTAAGAAGGAAGCCTCATGAACGAAAGCCATAAAGGTCACAACATCATTGTTTCAACTGCGCCGGTGCCTGCTACGCGTCAGTGGGAACCACGCATTAAGGTAATTTGGAGTGAAGACGGCAAAGGAAGGCTTATTAAGTTAACTGATAAGCGCAGATTTCGTGTACGACAAAAAGCGGAAATAGAAGGCCTTACATTCGCCAAAAAATGGATCGACGATGGAAAACCGGATTTGTCGCCAGTGGTTGAAATTGAAAGAGCCGGGCCTACGGTCTCGCTAAGTAAATGTTAGGGCCAGGTTTGATTACTGATCGAACGAGGTCTTGAAGTTCGGATATGTTGCTGAGTCGGAAAAGGCTATTATCAATAACAATTCTTACTTGTTCGTGTCCTGCTGCTCTGTGTTGAAAAATGCATTCGGTGTCGAGGTCATCCGGATTCAGGGGAGACGGCTTTATGATCTGCCATCCCTTTTCGATGCTATCCAGGACGGGTTGAAGCGCCTTACGTTTATCAACGGCCATATCGCCAACCTCCGTGACCGCAGAAGGTTCTTCTAGCGCAGGTTGAGGAAAGAAAGCAACCGGCCGCCGACCGCCACCGATGGGTTGAATCTCACCCTTTCGTTATCATCGCCACAATATTGGTCGGCTATCTATTGTTCCTAATGCTTGAGGCGATGGCTCAATAAATCCGGCGCCCTCTCCGGCGTCGGGTTGCAATCCAACCCCATCAACGATAAACCCCCGGCTTCATGCCGTACGCCGTCAAGTTCTACGCCTACATTTTCGTGGCCAATGTTTTGGCCTTCGTTGTTGTAGCGCGATGGGTCAATCCGTTCGCCTTTATGGTGAGCATCGCCTTGGGTTTGGCGTTCGCCTATCTAACGATTGTTACCGGTCGGTGGCTGTTTGGGCGAAAGGCGTTGTGATCGGTGAGAGCTGTCGTTCACCCCACGAATCAAATCTGATACAGCTCCTGTTGTCGAATCGCCACGCTCAACGACTGTTCTCGCGATAAAAAATACTGATTTTAATATCGCCCGCCTTTGTGGCATATCCATTGCGGTGAAGGGCTGGCTATGAATAGAAAGTTTTGGCTGCTCCCGGTTCTGCTTCTCGTCTCAATTCATCGAGCCGAAGCGCAGCGACCCACCAACATCCCGCGGATTAGTTACATCTCGGGGCTCTCACCAGCCGCAGAGCAAGGAGGCTCCTGTGATCAAGGCACTTTCGAGTCCGTTCCTTCCTCTTTTCTTTACGTTATTCCTCACTGCATGTAGTGGATACAAGGAGTTCTACAAGCAGGCGCAGGGTGCGACTCCGGAGGCTGTAGCGGCTATACGTGTGGCGCCACCACCGGCTACACCCATCGTGGAGCGCGCAGAGCGCGGCGACAGCAAGATGATTCTTGATGCCTACGCAAAGCGCGGCTACATCATGATTGGCAACTCAATGTTCAAGACCGGTCACCCTGAGTCGGAGGATTCAGCTGTTCGTCAGGCACAGGACGTAGGTGCGGACCTGGTACTAATTCTGAATCCTAGGTACGCCGGGACGGTGACTTATGACATTCCGATTACGATACTAACAAGGGCCCCCAAAGACTCCAGCAGGGCTCTCGATGACATCACATCCTATGTGCCGGCCACAATTGCCCTGTCAGACTATGGCGCGGTCTACTTCGTGAAGCAACGGTTCCGACTAGGTGCGTTGAGCCGTGACCTCAACGACGCAGAACGCCAAGAACTCCAAACCAACCAGGGCGCAGTGGTCCGATTAGTCGTTGATGAGAGCCCGGCCTTTAATGCGGATTTGCAGATAGGCGACGTGGTAATCGCTGTAGACGGCGTTGCAATCGCCAATGCTCAAGCGTTTAACGAACTTCTCCGTGAGCATGGAGGCAAGCAGGTTGCCTTATCAATCGTTCGCCGCGGCCAGCGCCTTGAGAAGACTGTGCAGCTCAATCCATAGCCTTGCTGGCGCGGGCGGACAAGGTGATCAAGTGATAATGCGTCACCGGACATAGATCGCGTTCACCATCTCGCTATTTCCGCCCCATGCGGAAATAATAATTGCGATATCGTCAAACCTTTCCGGCCTCTGAGAGTTCCAGCTCTCGGGGGCCATTTTTTCGAGCGAGCCCCCTTCCGGACTTCTCGAAAACTTCACGATAGTTAATGCACAAAGATCGACATTAGCCGGCTTTGCGACTTTTCACTGTGTTGTCTTTCCGTGTAGTTAGAAGTTTATGAAACTTGTTGGACGTGAGGGGGATATGTTTGAAACCCGCCCCTTTATTTTGGCTTCTGTGCAGCAAGAATTGCCGATCTTCTCTCAGGCGGGATGAATCGCGCCCTACGTCGTGTGCCGGCGGGAACTATTTCCGGCGAGGTTCAATGTGTGCGGATCGGATGGCGCGCCAAGAAACCTTGTAACGCGATCAGCGCGCCGTCGCCATCCCAGAACGTCATATGTCTGGTCTTTGGAATCAGCGCTAACTCCGCTCCCGGAATCAACGGCGCCAGCATCTTCGCGGTCGCCGCGGGCGTGCTGCCGCGCCGTTCGACGCCATCGTCCGCGCCGCAAAGAACCAGCGTCGGCACTTTTACCTTCGGCGCTTCGGCTAAAGTATCCCAGCTAGGCCGCGCTTGTTCATGGATATGATACTGCTCGACCGTGCTTTGCCCCGACCACAGCGCCTGCGCCAAACTTGCGGCCACTTCGCGATGGTCGCGGTAGTAATCGGGATTGTACGCCATGTGGTCGTTGTCGATATGCGTGCGGATGTATTTCTCGAAGCCGATCTTCTCGATGTCCTGTAAAGCTTCCGGTCCGACTTCCCGCGGTGTCCCATCGAGCCGTCGCGAGCCCGGACCGGTGGCGGCGATCGTCAGACTCGCGATGAGATCGGGCCGATCGATCGCCATCGCCTGCACGATCTGACCGCCAATCGCGAAGCCAACGACGTGACATCGGGTAATACCGAGCTGCTTCAGAAGCTCGATGCCATCGGCGGCGAACTGACGTACGGTGTAATCATCCTTGGGCTTACCGCTTCGTCCCGTCCCGCGGCCGTCATAGATGATCGTGCGATAGCGCCGCGAAAGGATCGGAACTACAACGACGTTCCACGTTGCGCACGGCCACCAGCTCGGCGGAACCAGCAGAACCGGCTCTCCGCTCCCTTGTGTTTCATAGTAAATCTCGACGCCATTTACATTCGCAATCGCCATTGTCTTCCCCAATAAATCTTCAAAACGTTATCTTGAGTTGGCCAATGCCCCATACCGCTCGATCGCAACTGCGAGGCACCGTTCCGCCTGCGAACGATTTGAACGTGTTGAACCAGTTTATTTGCTATCAAGGAGCCAAACTAAACGTTTGCTGAAAGAGCTTGATCGACTCGGACATGCTCTCGTTTTCGATGTCCTGAACGACTTTTTTGAAGCCCTTGATGAGACGAGGTGGGTCCGATTCGACATCGCTGCGCGATGGAATCCTGCTCATCTCGCGTAATTTCGTCTGTGCCGTTTTGGAGAGCAGAAAGTCGATAAACAGTTTTGCCGCCGCCGGATGCGGCGCGCGCTGCGCGATACTGATGCTGTTCACGATCACTACGACCGGCTCCAACGGCACCCACTCGATGGGCGCGCCCTGGTTGACGAAACTTTGCGCATGCGGACCGTAGCCGATCGTCAGCGGCGCTTCGCCTGCCGCCACGAGTTGGATGCGCCCCCGCGCGCCGCGCTGAAAGATCTGGTCTTGCTGCGCCAGCCGCTTGAAATAGGCCATGCCTTTATCGCGGCCCCAAAACTTAAGCAGCCCGTCGAACCATTCGAAGTTGTCCGTGTCGTTGATGATCTGCCTGCCCTTCCACGTGGGCTTCAGCAAATCCTCGTAGGTTTTCGGAACATCGTCAGGTTTTACGTTGCGCTTGTTATAAGCCAATACAAACGTGTTCTGAAAGGTAGACGACCAGAATCCATCCTTGTCCTTGAGGTCGGCGGAATAATATTTGCGCTCGGGCGAGTCGTAGCGGCCGATGATATTTCTTTGCTTGAGCACGGTGAATCCGCCCCGGCTGGACATGCCGTGCAGGACGTCCGCGGCGTAGGTCTTTGCCGCGTACTCGCTGACAATGCGATTGACCAGCGGCCCGGAGCCGGAACGAAGCAGATCCACTTTTATGAACGGATACTGTTTCTCAAACATGTCCATGAATTGCTTGCTCTCAGGGATGGAAACAGTGGTGTACCAAGTCACCCGCCCTTCCTTCTTCGCCTGGGCGAGCAGTTCAGGATTCGCCACTTGAGCGATCGCGTGTCCAAAACCTAGCACCGCTAGCGCGCCAGTCAGCAGTAGAATTTCGCTGTATGTTTTCATCGCATCAAATCCTTTGCCGCGGCCATCACACCTTCCACAGAAGGCAAAAACGGCCGCTCATCCCAGTACGGCAGATACTGGTCTGCGCCGGCGAGAATGCGCGGCGCCAGCGCAAGTTTCGTCGCGGGTAATTCATCGAGCACGCACCGGACGTAGGGCGCGTAGCCGGACACAGCGGGCTCGTCCTGCACGATCAAAACTCTGCCCGTCTTACTTGAGGACTTGAGCACGGTTTCCTTATCCAACGGCTTGATGAAACCCAGGCTCACGATTTCGACGGCGTCGCGAATTCCTTGATTGGCCAATTCATCCGCAGCGTCTTCAGCTAGCGCAGCGGTCCGGCCCGCCGCGATGATGGTTAACTTGCCGCCGGAGCGAGTGACCCGCGCTTTGCTCCCGGGATTAGTGTCGTTCACTTCTCCCGATCGCAAGTGAATCGAGCGATCTTCGAAAAACAGCGTCGGCGTTGGCCGTTGCAATGCCTCGCGAAAAATCCAGTAAGCTTCACTCGTCGAGCCCGGCATGGCGATGTTCAAATCCGGCACATTGTAAAACCACGACGCGCCGACTTCGTTCCCTTCCGGCCCATGGCCGCGAAAACGCGCGATCGGCAACCGGATGATCACGGGACACTTTAGACGACCGTTGGTCAGATAATGAAGTTTTGCCGCGCTCTGCACGATCGCCATATGGCACACCGACGCGATGTCGGCGTAGGCGATCATGACCACGACTTTCATGCCTTTCATCGCCGCGCCGACGGCCATACCGACCATCGCGCTCTCGCTGATCGACGAATCGCGCACTCGTTCCGTGCCGTAGGTATCGGCCAATTGCTTGAGCGCGTGGCTGGCAATGTTCTGTCCGATGATAATCAAGCGCGGCTCCTCGCGCATGGAATCTTGCAGTGCCTTGGCGACCGCATCGCGGTAATTCAATGTCGACATCTGTAGCTCTTCCCTTCCGTTGCGCCTTTCGCATATTTGACGTCTGAAAGGGCAACCACGGAGGGTTGCCCCTACAAAGACAATTCAATCTTTTGTCTATTTCATTTCCCTCGCGACTTGCTCGAATGTTTTTTCGATCCGTTGTTCTTCTTCTTGGCGCACCTTCTCAAGGTCTTGAGCTGACACAGCACAGTGTTCGATCAACCATTCTGCCATGCGCTTCAACGGATCGCGTCGTTCGGCTTCAGCGAGATCGGGTTCAATGCCCTGTCGCACCTCGCCGAAGTGAGAGCTATAGAGTCCGAGACGAAAGGTGATGCAATCGAGAAACACCGGCTGGCCGCTTAATGCAGTCGACCGCGCCCAGCGCGCCGAATGATACACGTCCAAAGCATCATTGCCGTCGACGTTGCGCGTCGGCGAAACCGAACGGCTCGGCGTAAGGGATCAGCGACCGCGTCTTGCGCACCTTCGACCAGGTCGTCGCCATCTCCCAACCATTGTTCTCGCAGACCAGTATCAACGGTAAATTCCACGCTCCGGCGATATGCATGGTCTCATACAGATCTCCGGAACCGAGCGTGCCATCGCCGAAAAAAGCGACGCTGACATTGCCGGCCCGATTGCATTGATCGGCTAACGCGATGCCCGCGGCCATCGCCAGGTGCCCGCCGATCATCGTCGAGCCCGGCATCACGCCGCGCTCCGGCCACGACGCGTGATGCGGCGCGTCGCGCGCATCTCCCACAGCGAACGGCGTGTGAAAAAACTCGCGCAGCTGCTCGACAACGCTCACTCCCATCGCGATCATCGCACCGCGGGTTCGAAAAGACGGAATGACATCGTCGCCTTTTTCCAACGCCAAGCAAGTTCCCACCGCAATCGCTTCCTGCCCCTTGCTCGGAAAAGTCTGCGCCGAATGTTTCCCCTCATGCTCCCAGCGAACCAGCGCCTCTTCGAAGAGCCGCGTCGTCAGCATGTTGGTATAGAGCCGCCACTCGATGCTGTTCCGCTGATCCTTGTCATTCGAACTATTTCTTGAAGTCATGCCACTGCTCCTAATGACGCGACTGTCTCCATCTCAGCCCACAAACTTGGCCTGGTTTTACGGAAAGCTTCTCGCGAGCACCGACCGTAACCTCTCTCCGCTCGAGAGACTTGTGTCCCATGTCATCCTGAGGCGAAGCCGAAGGATCTCGCCTTTTGTAACTTATCGATCGGTCGAGACTCTTCACTGTCGTTCAGGATGACATCTCGGTCCCTTTCGTAATTGCAGCACAGTCTTCGACGGGGGAAGACCGTGCCAAAAAGAGGGCGTGTGCCACACGCCCCTACACATGATCTCAACCGGATTTTTCAATTGCATTCTCAGCGCAAGCGAATTTCCTACGCCGGAAAAATAATGCACGACTCCGGCGCTACGGAAAAACGAACCAGTTTCCCCGCCTCCGGCGCACGCGTCGGATGGACGCGTGCACGCAATGCGATTGTGCCGCAGCGAATCACCACGTCAGCGGAATTACCTAAAAAAGTGACCCGCTCTATCTTTCCCGTCGCCATGTTTTTACCGTTGCTCGACAAATCCGATTCATTATTGAAGTCAACGTTTTCCGGACGGAAAAACAGCAGCACGGCGTCGCCTCCCTGCCATTCGGCACTGCGCCGCGCGACAAAATTACCGATCGGCGAACACACGACCAGCTCCTCCGATGTCATACCGCCACGGACGTCGGCCTGTGCCGGGACAAAATTGGCTGTGCCGAGAAAATCCGCGGTGATCTTGTGCGCCGGCCGCAAATAAAGGTCCGCCGGCGCGCCGACTTCGAGCAGTGTGCCCTCGTGCATCAAGCCGATGCGATCCGACAGCGCCAGCGCCTCTTCTTGGTCGTGGGTCACATAAACTGCGGTAATACCAAATGCCTCCTGCAGCGATTTGAGCTCGAAACGCATCTGTTCGCGCAACTTCGCGTCCAGGTTACTCAACGGTTCATCGAGCAAAAGAATCTGCGGTTGCGCAACGAGCGCCCGCGCCAACGCGACGCGCTGCTGCTGTCCCCCGCTTAAATTCGGTGCCAGCCGGTCTGCCAAAGCGCCGAGGCTTAGGCGATCGAGTATTCCGCCCACCCGGTCGTTGATTTCACTCCGTTTAGCGGAGTTGGCCAGTGGATAGGCGACGTTTTGAAACACCGTCATGTGCGGCCAAATCGCGTAGGATTGAAAAACCATGCCGATGTGACGCTGCTCGGGCGGTATGAAAGTACCATCGTTGGCGCTGAACACTTTGCGGTCGTTGATAATGATTTCACCGAACAAGGGTTGCTCCAATCCGGCGATACAGCGCAACGTCGTCGTCTTGCCGCAACCGCTGGGACCGAGCAAAGTGAATAATTCTCCCTTGCCGACCTCGAACGACACGCCTCGCAGGGCGCGCACTTCGCCCTTAGCACCGGCGAACGTTTTCTCCAAATCTCTTACGCTGATCACGAAGTATCCCGCTAGGAATGCGCGCCGCGCCGCATTATCGAAACGATCTGGCCAGCAGGCCAGCAGCACCGCCGACAGAAAGATTAACACAACGCCCAAAACCGCCGCGTCGGCGGTTCGGCCGTTCTGCCACATGCTCCAGATCATCGTCGAGACGACGACGGTGCTCGGATTGTAGAGCATCAAGGCCATCGACAACTCTTGCATCGCATGGACCGCGACCCAAAGAAACACATTGATCATTGCCGGCGCCAGCAACGGCATCGTGATCCGCCGCAGCGTTCGCAGCCACGGCGCGCCGGCCATCTGCGACGCTTCTTCGAGCTCGCCGTGCACCTGCATGAGCGCCGCCGTCGTCGCCCGCGAGCTATACGCGAGATAGCGCGTCGTCATCGCCAGCGCGATGATCCAGAGGGTGCCGTAAATCGGAATGGGGAAGCGCACGTAGACGAAAATGAACGCGAGACCGATCACGATGCTCGGCACGCATTGCGGCAGAAACGAAACCGTGGCGAGATACTTGGCCATGCCGTCCGCTTGTCTGCCGCGCCGCACGACGAACCAGCTGACGAGCACGGCCAACAGCATCGTCGCCATTGAAGTGACCAGCGCAAGCGCGAGGGTATTCCACAGGGCGCGCACGACGCTGCCGTCGCGCCAAATCTTGGTGTAACCTTCAAAAGTGACCCGCGCCAGCGATTCCGCCGACGGTGTTGCATAGAACGGTTGCACGCTGCTCCACAGCAGCATGAGAAAAGGCAATAGCACGGCGATCATAATGTAAACCGCGCAGAACGCCGTTGCCGTCATCCGCCATGGGCCGAGATTCACCTGGCGCGGCCGGTAACCCTTGCCGGTGATGGTGGCAAAGCGCTCTTGGTGCGCGGTCAAGCGCTGGTAGCCCCACATCAACATCAGAGCGACGACTAAAATGATCGCTCCCAAGGCCGACGCCAACCCATAGTCGGGCAGCCCGACTTCCGAATGGGTCGCCCAATAAATCGCCGTGCTCAGTACGCGGATGCGGGCTGTAAATCCGAGCAGTCCCGGAATGTCGAAAGACTCGATCACGACGATGATGAAATAGATCAGCGCAGCGAGCAGCGCCGGCCGCATGATCGGCAGAGTCACGCGCAGTGTGGTCTGCGCGACGTTCTGCCCCGCCATCGCGCTTTGTTCTTCCAACGATGGGTCCATGGCGCGAAAAGATGCCGCGATCATCAAATACGCCGACGGCACCAGCCTGAGGCCCTGCACAAAGCACATTCCCGAGAGCGTGTAGATGTCGAAGGGCCCAGTGTCGGATTGCAATCCGAACAGGCCGCGCAAGACGACGTTGACCAGACCGTTGCGCGGATCGAGCAGCTGGACCCATGCGATCGCCGACAGCAGCGACGGCACCGTCATCGGCACGAGAATCAAATTGCCGATCCACGCGCGCGCCGGAATGGCGGTCCGCTCGACCAACCAGGCCAGGAGAATCGCCAACGGCAGTCCGATCGCAAGCGAGCCCGCGGTAAAAAGCAGCGTGTTGAGAAAAATCGGCAGCGTTGCCGGACTGGTGAAAACGGCCGTGTAATTGCCGAGAGTGGTAGCCGTGGACTCGAACGGCAGCTTGTCCTCCGTGCTTTTGATGCTGGCGTAGAGCAGCATGAGCAAGGGAACGAGAACGAGATAAGAAACGGCGATTACCGTCAAGCCGAAGGTCAAGGGTCCGAACGGTAGATGCGCGCCCTGGCCAGAATTCCAACGCTTGAATCCGCGCTTCATCGCGACGTTCAATTTAGCAGCTCCACGTTTTTACATCGTGTCATCCTGAGCAAAGCGACGGATCTCGATTAACGTGAGGCCAACTCGGCGTAGAGGCCTGCAGGCTGCGCCTCAGGATGACATCGCGATTATTCTTACCGCAGCGCGCCGAGCAATTTTCCCAACTCGCGTTGGATTTCCAAGATCGACGCAAAGGTCTTATCGGTTTCCAATATGATCGCGGGCTGCTGGCTCTTGATTCTCTCGGCAACGTTGCCGATCGCGTTTCTGCCCACCTCCATGGCCTGTCCCTGGGTCGCGTATCTGATCTTTTGCCCTTCGGGCGTTCCCATCCACCCGGCGAAGAAACGCCCGGCATTTGGATGAGCTGCAGTCTTGAGAACTCCCTCTGCGGAAGTCAGCACGGGCAGAGGTGAGACGGCGATCCAGTCCACTGCCGCGCCCTGTTTCTTCAAGCGCTCGATGGTGTAAGCGTAAGTGCCGACGGCAATCGAAACTTGACCGCCGGCAAGCGCATTGGCGACGGTGGTGCCGCCCTGAACGATGAGCGGTTGCTGGGAGAGAATTTTCTTGACCAATTCGCTTGCCTTCGGTTTGCCCCACTCGGTTCCGAGCATGGCAAATGGCACCAGTCGGGCCTCGATAATTATCTTCTTTCCCTTCCACTTCGGATCGGCGAGATCTTCCCAGCTTTTCGGCGCTTCCTTGGCGCTCACCATTTTCGTGTTGTAAGAAATCGGCAAGGTAAGATTATAAGCGCCGACAAAGCGTTGGTTGGCGTATACGGCGTCGAGGCCAAAGTCTTTCTCCCATCCCGGATAAGGCGCCAGCATGTCGCGATCGATCAACGGCCGCAACGCGCGCAGCGAACCGGACTGAATGACGTCCACCGCGGCCGGCTTCCCCGCTTGGCTTTCGGCGATGATGCGCTGCACGAGCGGTTCGGGGATGCTTTCGAAGTGCTCGATCTTGATGCCCGGATACTGTTTATCCAGCACCTCCTGCATGCGTTGATAAATAATCGCGTCCGTCGGTCCCCAGATGACTACCGTGCCTTCCTTCTTGGCGGCGTTATAAAGTTGCGTGATCCCGTCACTACCGGCCTTGGCTCTTGTCTTGGCCGTAGCCCACAGCCACCGGCGAATCCGCTCACGAGCATCATAACGATGCCAGCTGTGAAATTTCGCAGTTTCATGACTCGATTCATCCTCCGCTGGTTCAAGAGTTCAAACGTTCAAGGTTCACGTCATTGAATGCGATGCCTTTGCAAAAAATCCTGCAGCGCGATGAGCGCGCCGTCGCCGTCCCAAAAAGTCATATGTTTCACGTCAGGCACAAGCGCAAGCTCGCTGCCGGGAACCAATTCGCCGAGTTTGCGCGCCGTGCCGACAGGCGTACTGCCGCCGCGATTGACGTCGTCCTGCGCGCCGCAAAGTATCAGCGTCGGCACTTTTACTTTCGCCGCGTTGCCTAATGTATCCCAGGTGCGTCGGGCCTCGTAGTGATATCGATGTTGCTCCGGACTCGTCTGACGCCGCCACAACGCATCCGAAAGCGCTTTGACCACTTCCGGATGGGCATCGTAGAAGGTGGCATTGAACGCCATGTGAGTATTCTCGACGTGACCGCGAATGAAGCGCTCGAAGCCGTGCTCACGAATCTCTTCCTCGTCGGTATTTCTGATCACCCGCGGCCCGCCGTCGGTCGCTTTCGTTCCCGCGCCCGCTGCTGCAATGGTCAACGTAGCGACGAGATCGGGTCGCTGAATCGCCAGCGCCTGCGCGATTTGCCCGCCCAGCGCAAAACCTGCCGCGTGACAGCGCGATACTTTTAAGTATCCCAGCAGCCCGGCACAATCCTTGGCAAACTGCTCGATGTTGTATCCATGATCGGGCTTGCTGCTGTAGCCCGTACCGCGGCAATCAAAAATGATTGTGCGGTAATGCTTCGACAAAAACGGCACGACGCTGACCTTCCAGGTATCGCTCGGCCACCACGACGGCGGGGCGAGCAGCACCGGCTCGCCCTGTCCTTGCTCTTCATAGTAGATGTCGATGTCGCCGATTTTCGCGCTAGGCATGTTCAACCTCGCTAGTCTCTTTGCTCGATTTCACAATGCGCCTTGGTTATGGGCGCCAGCCTTTTGCTTGTAACGCCGCATGGGCTTTCTTCACAAGCGAGAAGTCATAGAGCTTATCCGTCGGCGGAGCTTCTTTGACGCCGGCAATTTTGAGGACCATACCGGTCATCTTTTTTTCCGACTCTCCCGTGACCGTGCCGTCGTTTGTCAGAGTCGGCCGAGACGAGTCATAAAGCTTGGCCGCTGTCGACTCATCAATTCGAAGCATTCGCGACATGACCTTGAGCGTTCCCGGACGATTGTCGCGCATGAACAAGAAACCCATAATTGTTGCCCGGACAAATCGTTCCGCAGTGATCGGATCGTTCTTTAAGGTTTCGTCACGAGCAACGATACCGCCGCTGGGCAGAACAAATCCCAAATCTTGGAACGCGACCAATTCTCGGAATCCCTGATCCTTGGCGTAAAAAGACGTCGGCGCGATCAGCATCGACGCATCGATGGCGCCGCTGACAAGAGCGCTAAATCGGGTGTCCGCCGCACCCATCGCGAGAACCGTGACATCCCGTGCGGGATCGACACCGCCCCCGCCGAGCGCTTCGCGCAGCAAAATATCGTCGATGGTGCCGAGACCCGAAACGGCGACCTTCTTTCCCCGCAACGCCTTGATGTTGGGAAACTCCGGCTTGGCGTAAAGCGAATGCTGCGGTTTGTCGAACTGGCAGAAAATCAATTTTAACGGTGCGCCGCGCAGCGCGGTCGTAAGCCCGGCCAGCGGAACTGCGGAAAACTCGACGTTGCCGCCGATGAGCGCCAAATTCGCCGTGGGTGCGCGCATCGCGATCAGCTCAACGTCCAAACCTTCCCCAGCGTAATAGCCGTTCATCTTTGCGGCGAGAAACGACAGCACCGCTATGGTATAGCCGGGAACCGCCACGCGAACTTTTTTGGTTTGCGCTTCGACGACGGTCGCCAGGACAGCGACAAAAAGGCAGCAACCAATGAAACCCAGGAATGCATTGCGCAGAAATCTCTTGAAGAGTTCGGGCGAGAAAATCACCGCGTTGCTCCAATCGGGTGGCGAACCAGAAACTCCTGCAGTGCAACCAACCCGCCGGCGCCGTCCCAAAAAGTCATATGTTTCGTGTTCGGAATCAAAAATAATTCGCAGCCAGGCGTCGCCTCGGCGAGACGCTTTGCCGTTCCGACGGGCGTGCTGCCGCGCCGGCTCACGTCGTCGTCCGCGCCGCAGAGAATCAACGCCGGCACTTTCACGTCGGCGGCTTTCGCCAAAGTGTCCCAAGTGAGGCGAGCGTCTTCGTGGCGGCGAAACATCTCCACCGTGCTCTGCCCAGACCAAACGGCATCGGCGAGGGCCGCCACCACTTCCGGATGTTCGCGATAGAATTTTGGGGTAAACGCCATCGTGTCGTTCTCGATGTAGTTGCGGATGTAACGCTCAAAGCCGATGTCGCGGATTTCGCGCTCCGTATCGGGCGACAAGCTGCGCGGTCCGCCAGCGAGCGTTTTCGCCCCCGCGCCGGAGGCTGCGATAGTCAATGTTGCCACCAGATCGGGGCGCTCGATGGCCATCGCTTGCACGACCTGTCCGCCGAGAGCAAACCCGACGGCGTGGCAGCGCGACACGCCGAGATGCGCCAACAAAGCGATGCAATCTTGAGAGAACTGCTCGACCGTGTAGCCGTCTTTCGGCTTGCCGCTTCGGCCGGTGCCGCGGCAATCGAAGACGATGGTTTTAAATCGTTGCGACAGAAAAGGCACCGCGCCGACGTTCCACGTATCCGACGGCCACCAAGAAGCCGGCACGAGTAGCACCGGTTCACCCTGCCCCTGTACTTCATAGTACGTGTCCACGCCGTTGAGCGTTGCGGTGGCCATTTTATATCCTCTCAAAATTGTCTGGCTTCAAGAGATTCCTACGCCTTTGAATCTGTCGATTGCCGCCGCGTCCGCGGTCCACTGGCGGCGCAACCGAATATAAGGAGGCTCACGCCGGGCTGTCAACCAAGGTTGGCCAAATTTCGCAGGCGCGGGCTGGCGAAATTCACCCTTGACACTCCTTTTCTCCTCTGAGAATGTTTCCGTGCCTCAACCTTAAAGGATCTAAGGAGTTATTATGGGAAACGAAGCTTTCGTCGAGTCCGTGTTGCGTGAAATTATATTGCCGGGCGTCGACCAGCTAATGAACAGCCGGTATTTCAGCGAGCTGCGCGCGGGCAAGCTTTCCAAGAAGCGCCTCGCCGGCTTTGCCATGCAGCACTATCTGTCCAATCACGCGATCAACAAAGGGCTCGCATTTTGTATGGTGAAAAATGCCAGCAACCCGCCTGCGTACAATCAGTTCGTCGAACTCTTCGTCGAAGAATCGTCCCATCCCGCGTTGATGAAACGATTCGGCCAAGCCATGGGTTTGACCGACGAAGATTTCGACAAGGAAATCATGATCTTCGAGTGCGTCGCCCACACGGCAGCGATCATCCGCGGCATGTTTCTCGGCACAGCGGCGGAGACCCGCGCCGGTGCGCTAGTCAACGAAACCATGGTTCAGCGATATTCGGACGAATTCGATGCAGCGCTGGAGAAGCATTACGGCCTCGATAGCCGAGCCCGGACTTTTTTCATCGTGCACGGCAAAGTCGACCAGGAACACACGGCGATGGCCGCCGAGACGATCGCGCGCAACGCCAATTCGGATCGCGAGAAAGAACTGGTGCGCGCCGCCGCCAAAAACATGGTGCGTTTCAAGCTCGCCAAGTTCGAGGGCATCTATGACGCCTACGCGTAAAAAAGTATTTCTAGTTTCGGGTTTCGAGTTTCGTGTTCGCCGCAATCAACGGCCAATCGGATGGTGAAAACATGAAATGTAAGACCCGTTTTTTGCTATCGCTTTTAATCGTCCTCGCCGCACTCGCATCGCACTACGATAACCTCTGGTCTGCGGAAAAATCCGCTAAATTGGCTCCTGTGCGCATCGGCTATGTTTCGCGGAGTATTTTGGACATGCCGTTTATTATCGCCCGCGACCGCGGCTATTTCCGAGAAGAGGGTTTAGAGCCCGAACTTATTTTTATGAAAGCGGCCCAAACAATTCCGGCGATGCTGGCCGGCGGCATCGATTTCGGCACGGCGACCGGGACGGCCATCGTCGCCGCGCTAAGCGGCATCGATGTGCGGGTCGTCTTCGCTATGAGCGACAAACCCTCCTTCGATCTGCTCGCTGCGCCGAGCATCACCAACCTCCAACAAATGCGCGGCAAAAAGCTCGGCATTACGGCGTTCGGCGCCCTGGCCGAAACTCTCGCCCGCGAGATTTTTCTTGCCAACAAGGTTCCGCAGGAGCAAGTTACTTTTCTTCCTTTGGGCACGAGCGACGTGATGTATGTAGCTTTGAAGGCCGGCACCATTGATGCCACCATGCTCCAGATTCCGCAGAACTTTCTTGCCGTTGATGAGGGATTTCGTAAGCTCGCCTCCGGCGCCGACTTTTACCGCGCCGTGCAAGGCGGGCTGACGACGACCAAAGCAATTATCAACGAACGACCCGAGCTGGTCGACCAAAATGATTCGCGTGACCCAACGCTCTCTCCGGCTGATTCGTAGTGACAAGAAGATATGCCGTCGAGTTCATCAAAGGCCCCTACCTCGATCTCGGCAAGGATCGCGACCGCTTTGCCGAGCGTATCTACGAGGCCGCAGTCCAATATTATTTGCAAACGGGAACCGTCGATGAAAAGGTCCAGCGCGAGATGATTGCCGTCGCGGCCCAGCGCGTTAAGCCAAAGGAACTGCCGCCGCCCGAACGGGTATTTGATTTTAGCTTCGCACAGAAAGTAAGTGACTCATTCAAGTGAAGCGATAAGCGACCGGAAGTTGCAGACTGTCATCCCGAACAAAAGTGAGGGATCTAAGTTTTTTCTTCGGTCGCAGAAAGATTTCTCCGCTTCGCCTCGAAATGACAAAACCGTAATTCAAGGGAGGCACTATGAAATACAGCACCGATCGCATTCTAACCACCCATGCCGGCGCGCTGCCGCAACCACCAGATTTGAAAGAAATGCATAACGCGCAGATCGCGGGAAAGCCCGTCGACAAGGACGCCTTTGGTAAACGGGTACGCGGCGCGGTCGCCGACATCGTCAAGAAGCAAATCACTTGCGGCCTCGATGTTATAAACGACGGCGAGGTGGGTAAGTCCAATTTCTCCCGCTACGCGCGCGAACGGCTGAGCGGCTTTAGCGAACGAGAAGTAAAGCCCGAAGATCTTCCTTCGACGATATATGCGCGCGATCTAACCGAGTTCAGCGATTATTTTCATAGTCGGACTTATCATCGTGGCGACAACCTGAGGCGAGTTTTCTGCAACGCGCCGCTCAAGTATGTCGGCCACGAATCGCTGAAAGCGGAAATCGAGGATTTCAAAGCGAGCCTGCAAGGCCAGACTTACGAAGAAGCTTTTCTTCCCGCCATTGCACCCGGCACCATCGAACACTGGATGAAGAACGATTACTATCCGAATGATGAAGCCTACTTGGTCGCCATTACCGACGCTATGCACGAGGAATACAAAGCGATCGTCGACGCCGGCTTTTTGCTGCAAATCGACGACCCCGATCTGCCCGACGGCTGGCAGTTCATGTCGAAAATGAGCGTCCCGGAATATCGCAAGTATGCCGCTCTGCGCGTCGACGCGCTCAATCACGGCTTACGTGACATCCCGCCGGACCGGGTGCGCTTTCACACCTGTTGGGGCAGCTATCATGGCCCTCACAAATATGACATCCCGCTGCGCGATATCATCGACCTGATCTTAAAGTTAAAGCGCAACACGATTTCCATCGAAGCGGCCAATCCCGCGCCACGAACACGAGTGGCGCGTTTGGGAAGAAGTGAAGTTGCCCGCAGGCAAAGTGCTCGTCCCCGGCGTCGTCGGCCACGCCACGGACATCGTCGAACATCCGCAAGCGATCGCCGACCGCCTCGTGCGCTACGCCAAAATCGTCGGGCGCGAAAACGTCATGGCCGGCACCGATTGCGGCCTCGGCCCGAGGGTCGGCAGCCCACAAATCTGCTGGGCGAAATTCGAAGCCATGGCCGAAGGCGCGCGGCTTGCGAGCAAAGAGTTGTGGGGCCGATAAATGCGGAGTTGTTAAGAGATTCGAGAGATGTTCTGGCGGCCTCGCCGCCAACTTGTCACAATCTATCCTCACGATGACACGCGACCGGATTTCTGCGAGCATCCTCGTGCTATTTGCGCTGCTCGTGATTTTGGAGAGCCGTCATCTTCCGCTCGGAACTTTTCGCCAACCCGGACCAGCATACGTTCCCGTTCTTTTGGCCTCGCTACTTCTGATCTTTGGAGTTCTCCTCATATTCACCGCTGGGCGTGCACCCTCGCTATCATCACTTCGCTGGACGGAGTGGCGCCATGCCTTGGCGATTTTGGCCGCGTGCGTCTTCGCTGTCTTTGCCATTGAGCGTCTCGGCTATCGTCTCACCGTGCTCCTCATGCTCGGCTTTCTCCTCAAAGTCGTGGAGAAACGCGGCTGGGCGTTGTCGCTGGTATTCGCCTCTAGCTTGGCTTTCGGTTCGTACTTCCTTTTCTACACCACCTTGCGGGTGCCCCTGCCGCAAGGACCGTGGGGATTTTGAAGAACCGAGGATGGAGAATGGAGGATTGAGTACGGACGACTCAACGACCCTGAGCTACAAGCCGAGGATTCTGGCGTGGTCGACTGAAAGTCGACTGTTTTTCTGTCTTTCCGGCGCACGCCGGAATCCAGGCGGGTGTTGAACTTGAGCCAAAAACGAACCTGGATGCCGGTTTTCACCGGCATGACGAACTTTCACTTTGCCTGCAGCATGCCCTGAGCAGCGTCGAAGGGGCGAGGGATTTCAAGCATCTCCGAAAGGGAACATTAAGCATCGATATGTTCAATCCGCGATTTGCCATCTTCGATCCTCGATCGTCAATCCTCAACTCTCTTCGGCATCCATGACCGAAACGTTGCACAATCTTTACATCGGTTTTTCAGTGGCGCTTGCGCCTAGCGTCCTCCTCTACGCCTTTGTCGGCTGTATTGTCGGCACTCTGGTCGGCGTCTTGCCGGGCATCGGTCCGCTCGCCGGCATCAGCTTGCTGCTTCCCGCTTCTTTCGGTCTTGACGCTACCTCGGCGATCGTACTCCTCGCCGGCATCTACTATGGCGCGATGTACGGCGGTTCGACCACTTCAATCCTGATGCGGATTCCCGGCGAAGCGGCATCCGTCATGACTTGCATCGACGGATACGAGATGACGCGCAAAGGCCGCGCCGGACCTGCGCTGGCGATTGCCGCCATTGGCTCCTATGTCGCCGGGACGGTCAGCATCGTTGGCCTCATGCTGCTGGCTCCGCCTTTAGCCAACTTCGCGCTTCGCTTCGGACCGCCCGAGTATTTCGCCCTTCTCATGCTCGGCCTACTAGTGCTCGCCTATATGAGCGGCGGTTCCATGCTCAAGTCTCTCGCGATGGCGGCACTGGGGCTTCTCCTGGGCATGATCGGCATCGATCCGATGACGGGCTTCTTTCGCTTTAGCTATGGCTTGGTCGAACTGGGTGACGGTATCGGCGTCGTTCCGGTGGCCGTGGGACTGTTCGGTCTCTCTGAAATTCTGCTGACCGCGGGTCAACCCACTGCCCCTGAAGTCAAAAAGCCCAAACTGAAAGACCTCCTTCCCTCGGCCGAGGAATGGCGCGACTCGATCTGGCCGATCGGGCGAGGAACGGTGCTCGGCTTCTTCATCGGCATCATTCCCGGCTCCGCTCATATCATCGCATCGTTCGTTTCCTACGCCGTGGAGCGACGTCTTGCCAAACACCCGGAGCGCTTCGGACACGGCGCCATCGAAGGCGTCGCCGGCCCCGAGTCGGCTAATAACTCCGCCACGTCCGGCGCCTTTGTTCCCATGCTCGCTCTCGGTCTTCCTTCCGGACCGATACCCGCGGTGATGATCGCCGCCATGATGGTGCATGGAATTTCGCCTGGGCCGCTGCTGATCTCTCAGCAGCCTGAGCTTTTCTGGGGTTTTATCGCCAGCATGTACGTCGGTAACGTGATGCTGTTGATCTTCAACCTTCCCCTGGTGGGACTCTTCGTCAATATATTGCGAGTGCCTTACCCGTTACTCTATCCCGCGATCCTGATGTTTTGCGTTCTCGGTGTTTACGCGGTCAATGGCAGTGCCGTCGACGTCGGCATCATGACTGCGATGGGCGCGCTCGGCTATTTGCTTCGCAAGTTTGACTTCGAGACCGCGCCGGTAGTATTGGGGCTCATACTCGCGCCGATGCTGGAGATGAGCTTTCGCCAATCGCTGGCCATGTCCTCGGGGAGCTACGCGATCTTCGTCAATCGGCCGATCGCGTCGGTGATGCTGTTTTGTGGATTTGTGCTCCTGCTGCTCAGCCTCCTGCCGTTCCTCAGGAAAACCCTTGATTGGCGGCAGAAGCTCGGAATAGACGCCACAAGTGAGGCAGAAAAGCTTTGACAGACCGACCATCGGAGGTGAATGATGCGCTCATACCGACGATATTTTCTTTTACTCCCTTTGATGATTTTGCTCGTCCTGGCGGTGACAGTTTCCGCGCAAGAAAAATACCCGGACCGTCCGGTTACCATCGTCGCGCCTTTTCCTCCCGGCGGAGTTGCCGATCTTACCGCGCGTCCCGTGGCGGCCGCTCTGGAGAAGGTCCTGAAAAATCCCGTTGTCGTAGTGAACAAGACCGGCGCAGCGGGCGCGGTGGGCATGTCCTTTGTCGCCAACAGCAAACCCGACGGCTACAATTTGCTCATGGCTCTTTCGAGCATCTCGATTATTCCGGAAGCGGACAAGCTCTTCGACCGCAAGCCCGCCTACACCATGGACCAGCTCATTCCCATCGCGCTAATCTCCGCCGATCCGACGATCTTCGTCGTCAACGCGAGCCGACCGTGGAAAAGCGTGAAGGAGTTTGTCGATGACGCCAAGAAGCGGCCGGGAGAAATATCCTATTCTTCCTCCGGCGTGTATGGCACCCTGCACATGGCGATGGAGATGCTCACTCATGGCGCCGGAATCAATCTCAAGCATGTTCCTTACTCGGGAGCGGGTCCCGCGCTCACAGCGCTCCTCGGGGGTCACGTCGACACCCTCGCCTCCGGACCCGCGGTGGTGATCCCGCACATTAAGGCAGGAAAGCTGAGGCCGCTCGCCGGCTGGGGCGCCAAAAGAGTCGCTTCCCTGCCGGATGTCGCTACGTTCAAGGAACTTGGATACGACATCGAGTTTTACATCTGGGCCGGGCTGTTTGCGCCGCGCGGAACCCCGGCGGCGGTGATGAAAACCATCCGCGAATCCGTGAAACAGGCGGTGAGCAGTACCGAATTCAAAACGGCCATGGAAAAGCTCGAGACGCCGATCGCCTATCTCGACGCGCCGGAATTTCAAAAGTTCTGGGACAAAGACGCAAAAATGCTGGCGGACGCCATCAAGCGCGTCGGCAAAATCGAGATACCGGAAGCGAAATGAGCTGGCATTGTCCAACTGAGATACGCGTTAACCTCTTTCTATGCCCGACGTAAAGATCATTGTCGATCGCGCCAGTAAGCTCTTCCTCGAAGGATCGGTCGTCGCCTTTCGCAATGTCGATCTGCAAATAAAAAGCAAAGAAGTTCTCTGCGTGGTCGGCCCTTCCGGCTGCGGCAAGACGACTTTACTGCGATGCATCGGCGGTCTTCTGCGCTCGAGTCAGGACGGATTCTGATCGACGGCCAGCCGGTAAGTTCGACCGCGCGAGGGCATCGCTATCGTCTTCCAACATTTGGCCTATTGCCGTGGAAGACTGTCGCCGAAAATGTCGCCTTCGGGCTCAGATCGCGGGGCACCACGCCAGCTGATCAAAGAGCGAACCGTCCGTCTACATCAAGCTGGTCGGTCTTGACCGGATTCGAAACTCATTATCCCTACCAGCTCAGCGGCGGCATGCAGCAGCGCGTCGGCCTGGCGCGCGCCCTCGCGATCGACCCTGAGATTCTACTGATGGACGAGCCCTTCGCCTCGGTGGATGCCCAGACGCGCGAGGTGCTTCAAGAGGAATTCTCCAGCTCCACGAGCGCGAACGCAAGACCATGCTTTTCATTACCCACTCGATCGACGAGGCGATTGTGTTGGGGGACCGCGTGGCAGTCATGGCGTCCCGGCCGGGCCGAGTGAAGGAGATCTTGCCGGTCGATTTTAAACGGCCGCGCGACCCGGCCGCTGTGCGCGTCTCATGCGCACTACACCGAATTGCGCAATTATATTTGGGAGGAGCTGCGCCCTACAGTCGTCGAGGAGGTCTATGAGCGTCACACAGGCGGAGAGTACAGCGTCAGCCCGCGCTGCACCGCCGGCTATCAGATCCTGAGGTCAGCGCCGAACAACGAGCGGCCCGGGAACGGGCAAACGCTGTCCAACAGCGACAGTGGACGGCGGCCAGATCGCGATCCGCGTCGTTTCTCTCGCCGTCGTGCTGAGCGCCTGGGAATATTTGGGCCGAAATATCAATCCCATTTTATTTACCTATCCGACCGCCGTCGCCAGCCGCAGCCGCCAAAATGATCGCCAGCGGCGAACTGTGGAAATATCTTTCCCAGAGTCTCATCGTACTGTTCGCCGGTCTCGGTTTGGCGACGGTTTTCGGCATCGCCCTGGGACTCATCATGGCGCGCTTTTGGGTCGTTGATGTCGCGCTCGATACCTACATTACGGCGCTCTATTCGATCCCATCCGTCGCTCTGTCCCGGTATTGGTCCTGTGGTTCGGCTTTGAGATCACCGCCAAGATCGCCGTGGTTTTTCTTTTCACCTTTTTTCCGATTGTCATCAACACCCATCAAGGCGTAAAAAATGTCGATGCAACCGTCTCACCGAAGTCGGACGCGCCTTTCGCTGCAGCGAGCGCCAGCTCTGGATTCACATTGTCTTGCCCGCGGCGGTGCCTTTCATCGTGCCGGTCTGAGGCTTGTCCATCGGCCGCGGACTGATCGGCATGGTGCTCGCCGATCTCTACACCGCGATCACCGGCATTGGTTATCTTATTTCCCGCTATGCGAGCATTTACCGCACGGACGCGATGTTTGTGCCGATAGTCACGCTGGGTGTTCTCGGCATTACCCTGACGGGATTGCTGCGCGTCATCGAACGGCGCGTCACGCCTTGGATGCATCACGCCGGAAGAGAATGATTAAAAAAGAGGAGGCAGACGATGAGAAATCACAGCATGGTAAAGGCTAACGGCTCGATGAGCCTTGCGGGCATCGGAGCACTGGTCCTTTGCATCCTCCCGTTCGGGGTGCAAATGGCTGCCGCACAGCCGAAACCGGCGTGTAAAGAAATGCGCAAGGTAAAGCTCGGCGTCTCTGTCGCCCCGCCCAACGTGGTTCACACTCCGGTTTATGTCGCCCGCGACCTAGGCATTTTCGCAAGCCACTGCATCGAAGCTGAGATTATTGAATTTGAAGGCGGCCTCTCGGCCACCAATCTGGTCGCCGTCGCTAAAGGCGGAACCATGGCGTCGATGAATGCCACCGCCATCGCCCAAGGGATGACCGCGAAGCAGATTTGGGGCATGGCGCCACGCCTCCCACAAGCTTACGTGGTAAGTGAAGACGTCAAAACCGCCGTGGACTTGAAGGGCAAGCGTCTCAGCGCAGCCGGCGGTGGAGTGGGAAGCTTTAATTGGGTCATGGGCCGCGAAGTGTTGAAAACGGCCGGACTCAAAGTCGAAGACGTGCAGTTCATCTCCCAGGGCACGGCCGGCCGTCTACCCGGATTGATCGCGGGCCAGCTAAACGGCGTCGCGCTCCACCCCGAAGATGTCTACCTGGCGCAAAAAGAAAAGCCCGGCGTGCACGTGTTGGCTCAACTCGTCGATCTCATGCCTAAGTATTTTTTTAACGCCTACGGTGCCGGTGATAGCCAACTCGCGCGCGAGCGGGCACTGGTGCGTGATACCGTTTCCGCCTTGATTGAGGCGAACAGAATAATTTACACGCAGAAGGAAAAGGTGATTCCCATCATGGTCAACGCAACGAAAAAGCCGCAGGATGCGGTGAGCTTTGCCTATGACAACCTGGTCAAAAATTGCGTCTGGAGCGTAAACACCGGCTTCTCAAAAGATCGTACGGACTGGTCCGTTGAAAACGCCATCGAAAACGGCGACATCCCAGCGGAGAAAAAGCCTAGTTACGAGCGTGTCGTAGACATCAAGCTGGGAGAGGAGGCGCTGAAAGCCGTGGGCGGGCCAACGAAGATCAAAGGCTGTGCGGATTGAGATCGTGCTTCGTGATCGTGACGAACACAAATCACGAACGCGGATGAGAGAGCAAGAGCGAGAACCCAAATGCCGGCTTACCCATTCGCTGAGATCAAAAATCAGCTCGACGACTGGCGCGTCTTCAACAACATGGTGGATTCGCCGTACTATCGCGACGCAGTCTATGAAAAATTTTCCGATGCGCGAATATCAGCGACGCTATGAAGCGCTGAAATCCAAGATGCGTGAGCGCGGCCTGGACTGCGTGATCGTGCCCGGCGGGCCGAATCACTGGAGCTTCGGCGGTGGCATGCTCTGGCTCTCCGGCCATTGGGAATGGCACGCCATGGCGAATTACGTCGTCTTCCCTCTCGAAGGCGAGCCGACGTTGATCTATTCGATGGGCGGCACGCACATCGAAGCGACTCGCAGAGAAAGCGCCATCAAAGACGTGCGCCAGTCGCGCGGCGGACGCTTCGCGGAAGTGATGATCGAGCGCATCAAAGAGCTCGGTCTCGAACGCGGCAAGATCGGCATCTTGGAAGTCGACCCGCGCTTTCACGATTATCTTCCCGTCAACCAGTACAATGCGCTGAGAGAGGCACTGCCCAACGCTAGCTTCAGTTTCGAGTCGGGCCTAATGCATGAGTTGGTCTACAAGAAAAGTGACGAAGAGCTTCAGTGCATCCGTAAGGCGGGCAAGCTCTGTGAGAACGCGCTGCGAGGCGCTGGCAGACCGTTGCCGGCCCGGCGTGACCGAATACCAGCTCAAAGCCGCCGCAGCCGGCGCCATTCTCGAAGGCGGCGGAGACGTCGACTTCGCGATTATCGGCTCCACGCCGATGAGAAATCCCGCGTTGATCTTCGGCAATCCGCGTCCTTCGGGCCGCGTGCTCAGCAACGGCGATATCGTCATCATGGAGCTTGCCGCCGGTTACCGCGGCTACAGCGCGCAGATCGGCTCGCCGGTCTGCATCGGCGAGCCGCCGAAAGAGATACGCCGCTTCTTCGACGACATCGTGCTGCCCGGCTTTGAAAAAATGGTCGCCGTCGCGCGGGCGGGCCATCATCTGAACGAGTTAGTCGAAGCCGCGCAATTTTATCGCGCAGAAAGGCGTTCAGTCTCGCCCCATACATATTCACGGCATCGACTTCGTCAGCTCCGAGCCGCACATCTTCACTGACCATTTCCAGGCCGAAGAATACGAGCAGGTGCTCCAGCCCGGCATGGTGCTCGTGATCGAGCCCAACGCCGTCACCGCCGACGGCATGTTCGGCATCTTCTTCGGCCACACGTTTATCATCACCGACGGCGAACCCGAGTGCGTCGACGGCTATCCGTGGGAGCTGACGGTGGTGAGTTAGATCAAGGACGAATAGTCACGGATTGTTGTCCGTACTCTGAGTACTGGGCTTTTGACAGCCAGACCAGAACTAGGCGGCCGGCCAATATTGGGATAGCCCGCCAAGTTGGCGGCATTTCCCACGCACAAAATCTTGACAGGATTTTTGCAGAAGAGGCATATTTCGTACGATATCCGTTTGAATCGATCGTAGAGCGGTCCGGGATAGGCGGTCAGCAACGGCGCGGCCTAAGCGGCTCAGTTAATAGTTAGAGAGCAACGGTAACTTTAAGGGAGGACACAATGCGAACGACTCACTGGGTGATGACTGCGATACTTGGACTGCTGGTTACGGGCTGTGCGGGCATCAATACCGCCCCTACACCGGAAGCGCGACAGGCTGTGGCTCCAACCGGCAAGCTTCGCGTTGCGCTCCAGCTTGGCAATCCCTTGAACGTAATACAGGACTCCGCGTCGGGTGAGATGAAGGGGGTAGCATTTGACCTCGGAAAAGAGTTGGCCCGGCGTATAGGGGTTCCGTTTGAGCCGGTTATGTACCCATCAGTCGGAGCCCTGCTCGACAGCGGAAAATCCGGCGCTTGGGACGTCGCCTTTGTTGGGTTTAGTCCTGAGCGGGCGAAGGAGTGGGATTTCAGCGCGCTGCACATGGAAGTCGAATTCGGCTACCTCATCCCTGGCGGTTCTTCCATCTCAACAATGGCTGATATGGATCGCCCCGGGATTCGAGTTGCCGTGCAGGAGAAGTCCGGCCCGGATAGCTTTTTTTCTCGCACGCTAAAAAATGCTGTGATGATCCGAGCATCAAGCAACCCTGGTGCATTGGAGGCGCTGAAATCCGGGAAAGCAGATGTAATGGGCAGCATCAAGCCAGTCCTGTTCGAATTGTCGAATCAATTGCCTGGTTCTCGGGTTCTCGACGGTCGGCCCGGCATCGATCCGCACGCTATGGCGATGCCGAAGGGACGGGATCTCGGCGTGGCATACGCGCGCCAGTTCATTGAGGACGCGAAATCCGAGGGTCTGGTCAAATCCGCGATCGAGAGAGCCGGTTTACGCGGCGTTATTGTCGCTCCGCTCAAATGATGCTCTCTAACCGCGGCTTGGACAGCGACGCCCGCGAAGCGAGCGCGCGTCAAGCCGGGCGTTAGACGACAACCTGTACCCGGCTGTACTGAGGTTCACGCTGGATAGCGACGGTCGCCAGCGAACAGGGACAAGTTGCAATCTTTCCGCATTCCAACGTAAAGCTCGATCACGGGTATCGCCAAGTTTCCGTGAAAACTTCCCGCTATCAAACAAGGAGGCCGTCACATGCTCGCCAAACATCCCGACCCGACCGTTGATCACGTTCTGAAAACCTGGGCGCCGCGCATGATCGTTCAGGGGATCGATTACAACGATCTGATGACGACCGGTGAGCGCATTGGAACTTGGGACGACTGGTGTCGCGAGTGGTGCGCGACCGCTGCCGGACACGAAGAGTTCGCGCGTAAAGCCGAAGCAGAAGGCAATCGGGAGAGCGCCACCGAATCATATTTAATGGCGTCCATGGCGTATCACTTCGGTTGCAACAACTCCCCGCAAAATCTCGACGAGTATATTCCTGCGGCAAAGAAGCGCGTCGAATGCTACGCCAAGGCGGCGCCGTACTTGAATCCGCCGGCGGTGCGCCACGAAGTGCCGTTTGAAAATTTTCGCATGGCATCCTACCTGCGCGTGCCATCGGGAATCACCAAGCCGCCGGTGGTCATGATTATCTCGGGTTTGGAATCGACCAAAGAAGAAGCGCGGACAATGGAAGACGGTTTTCTGCGCCGCGGCATGGCGACCTTCACCTTCGACGGGCCGGGACAAGGCGAAAGCTGGTTTCAAGGCGGACTGATCGTCGAGTTCGAGCGCGCGACTTCGGCCGTGATCGATTACCTTGAAAAACTGCCTGGCGTCGACGCGGGCCGGATCGGCGTCTTCGGTCCGAGCATGGGCGGCTATCTCGCGCCGCGCTCGGCTGCGTGCGACGCGCGCATCAAAGCCTGCGCGTTCGCCGGCGGCATGTACGATCGCACTCGGGTGCTCAATCGTCTCGAAGATCCTTTCGAGTTCGCGCGCATCGCGCATATCTGGAAGGTCTACGACAAACAGAAACTAGTCGACCTGCACAGCCGCTGCACGCTCGAAGGGTTGGCGCCTAAGATCCGCTGCCCGCTCCTGGTCGTCCACGGCGACAAGGACTTCGTGCCGGTGGAGCAGGCAAAACGGATTTATGACGAGGCGTCGGGCCCAAAAGAGTGGCTCTTGCTCGAAGGCGGCAATCACGTCTGCAACAACATGCCGTTCCGCTACCGTCCGGCCATCGGTGATTTTTTAGCGAAGCATTTGGGTGCGACACGTCCCGAGTGAATTGTCGTGCATCTCGTCGAACGAAGGTAGCTACACGTCGAAAGGTTCTAAATTGAGACTCGTTCGTCATTGCCGCGGAGGCGGCAATCCAGGTTTTGCCGAACACGACCTGGATACCGGTCGGCACCAGAGTTCGTCTGGATTCCCGCTAAAAACATGCGGGAATGACGAATGCGGACATCGAATAGTCCACTTCAGAGAATAACTCGCAACTCCTTATCACAGACACATCGCCATTGACCGAAAAATGCATTCGATCTAAATTGATCGCCACTTTACCGAGGAGGCTCCATGGGTCGTCAATTTTTCTATTGTTTAGTTTTGGCAACTTTCCTTTTCGCAACTGAAGGCCGCGCGCAGCAGTTACCGAAATCCGTGGCGATAGGCTCCAACCCGCCCGGCTCACTCTTCTACGCATTGGCGAGCGGCCTGGCTAAAGTCGTCAGCGAAGCATCGCCGATGCAGGCGCAAGTCCAACCCTACGCGGGCACGAGCACGTTCGTGCCACTGTTCGACAGCGGCGAGCTCGAATTGGGCGTCGTCAACGCGGTCGATATGGGAATGGTGTACCAGGGCCAAAAGCTTAAGGTCGGCGGAAGAAACCCTTTTCCTCATGTGCCGAGCTCGCGCTTGCTCATGCGCGGCTCGCCGCTCCGCAGCAGCCTCATCGTCAAAAAAGACTCACCGATCAAAACCATCGGCGATGTCAAAGGCAGGCGTGTCACGGGCGAGTATCCGGCGCAGCTTGCCGTTTGGTATAACGTCTTCGGCTCGCTCTCGAATGGTGGTTTGACGTGGAACGACGTTAAAGTCGTGCCGGTGCCGGCGGTCAACGAGGGCGTCGACGCGCTCATTCAGGGACGCGCCGACGTTACCACCCACGCCATCGGTTCGGCGAAAGTGAAAGAGGCCGACGCGGCCATCGGTATTCGCTACATTCCGCTCGATTGCTCAAAACAGGGCGAAGCGCGAATCAAGAAAGCGGTGCCGGGATACTATCTGTCCGTCGTCAAAGCGGGCTCGTCAACCGGCATTGTCGAAGATACCTGCGCTTATACCTACGACATCTATCTCGTCGGCCATAAAGCGTTGCCCGACGCCGTGGTTCGAAACGTTCTCCAGGCGATTTGGGTGAACGTGGAAAAATTACCGCAGTTTCATCCTGGCTTCGCGGAATGGACAAAAGCACGCGCCGTCGATCCTGAAGTCACTATCCCCTATCATCCCGCCGCGATTCGCTACTTCAAAGACAGCGGCGTGTGGTCAGAAAAAATGGATGAAGCGCAGAAAAAATTATTGGCCATGAATCCGTAAAGATTCGATCGATGCGTCTTGGGTCACGAGTTAACGCTGGACGCTAGACTTTACGCCGGCATTCCAGAGGAGGGCGAGGTGATAAGACAAGCAATGAAAGTACTAACGGCGGCAATCATCGCGCTGTTACTCACCCACAACTCCGCCCGCGCCCAAAAGCTGCCGGCTTCGACGACCATCGGCACCAACCCCGCGGGCACCGCTTTCTATGCCGTCAGCGCCGGTTTGGCAAAAGTGATCAGCGGCGCCGGGCCGATGCAGTCGATCGTGCAGCCTTATACCGGCAGCAGCACCTTCCTACCGTTGCTCGATAGCGGCGAAATCGACTTCGGCATCGTCAACGCCGTCGAAATGAACCTCGGCTATCAAGGACCGGCGAAGTTAAAAATCAGCGGCAAAAATCCCTTGCCGCACGTGCCGAACACAAGATTGATCATGCGCGGCTCGCCGTTATCGGTAAGTCTGGTGGTCAGAAAAGATTCGCCGATAAAGACAGTCCACGACATCAAGGGGAAAAGCGTGACCGGAGAATATCCCGCGAATATCGCGATCTGGTACCATGTCTACACTGAGCTGGCGAATGCGGGGCTTACTTGGGACGATGTCAAAGTCGTGCCCGTTCCCGCCGTTAACGACGGCGTCGACGCGCTGATTCAGGGACGCGCCGACGTCAGCAATCACGCCATCGGCGTCGCCAAGATAAAAGAGGCCGATGCGGCCGTCGGTGTGCGCTTTCTGTCGCTGGACTGCTCAGCTCAAGGCGACGCGCGCGTGAGGAACGCGGTTCCGGGATATTATCTCATCACGCTCAAGGCAGGTTCATCCACTGGCATCGTCGGCGACACCTGTGTGCTTGCTTATGACATTTACATGGTTGGGCACAAAGGATTGGCCAACGAAGTCGTCGCGCATTCGCTGAAAGCGATCTGGGACAACATCGACAAACTGCCGCCGTTAAATCCCGCAGTTTCAAGAGTGGACCCGCGAGCGCGCCGCCTCATCCGATATCACAATCCCGTATCATCCCGCGGCCGTACAATTTTATAAAGAGAAAAATCTCTGGAACGCCAAAATGGACGAAGCGCAAAAGCGCCTGCTGGCAATTAACCCGTAAGCGAGCAACGGTGCGGAGCGGCTATACGAATCTCCCGGAATTTTTCCGAGTACGGTTTGAACGATTTGAACGGCTTGACGTTTTGAACTGACCCGATCTTCAAAATCATGAGCGATGAACTCGCCGCTTCTCCCGGTCGTTTTCGCACGCTTACGGGCGCGCCGGCAAAACTGCTGCGCGCTTTGTTGATCTCGAGCACGGTGCTGGGATCATTGTGGGCGCTGGAAGTTCATAACTATTTCGAGATCACCTTTTTCAAGCAGCAGTATCTTGCGCTCTTTCTAGCGTTGTCGCTTTGCGCGGTTTTTCTCGCGGTCAAAACGTATCCGAAACAATCCGGCGATCACGTGCCGTGGTACGATTGGTTTCTCGCCCTCGGCGGGATGGCGATTGGACTTTACGTCACGATTTTATATCCAACGATCGCGTACCGGCTCGGCGTGCTCTCGCCTGACCGCTGGATCTTCGGCGGACTCGCGCTCATCCTGGTTATCGAAGCTACGCGCCGCGTTGCCGGCGGCACGCTCGCTTGGCTCGCCCTCGGCGTCATTCTGTACACGAAATTCGCCGAGTTTTTGCCGGGAATTTTCTACTCTAAGAGCCCCTCGTGGGCGCGCATCGCGAGCTATCTCTATCTCGACTCCAACGCAATGTTGGGTTTGCCCATCGACGTCGCCGCCGGCGTCGTCGTCGCGTTCATTTTGTTCGGGCAAGCGCTTTACGCCGTCGGCGGCGATAAATTTCTTACCGATCTCGCGCTCATCGCCACCGGCCGCTATCGCGGCGGTCCGGCGAAAGTTTCGGTCGTTTCTTCCGCGCTTTTCGGCACGGTGTCCGGCAGCGCCGTCGCCAACGTCGTGGTCGACGGCGCGATTACCATTCCGCTGATGAAACGCACCGGCTTCCCCGCCCACATGGCCGCGGCCATCGAAGCGGTGGCGTCCAACGGCGGACAGATCATGCCGCCGGTGATGGGTGCCGCGGCGTTTCTCATGGCGGAGTTTCTCGCCATCCCTTACGGCCAAGTGGCGCTCGCCGCTGCGATTCCCGCTTGCCTGTACTATCTGGCGCTGTTCACGCAGATCGATTTGGAAGCCGCAAAGCGTGGCTTAGCGGGACTTCCCGCTGATCAGATTCCCAAATTTCGCAAAATCATCAAATCGGGGTGGGTGTTTCTGATTCCGCTGTCGATCCTCGTCTACACGCTCATGATCGAGAATTGGGAAGCCGGCAAAGCGGGAATGGTCGCGGTGATCGTCGTCTTCGTCGTCGGCGCGCTGCAGAAAGAAACCCGCCCCTCTTTCCAGAAAATCGTCGCCGCGCTGGAAGAAACCGGCAAAATTATACTCGACATCGCCGTCATCACAGCGCTCGCGGGCATCGTCATCGGCGCGCTTCATCTTTCCGGTTTCACCTTCAAAATCTCGCTTCTGCTCGTGACTCTCTCCGGCAACAATGTTTTCCTGCTGCTGATTATTACCGCGTTGGGATGTTTATTCTTAGGATTGCCGCTGCCGACGACGGTCGTGTACATCACGCTAGCGGTGCTCGCCGCGCCGGCCCTCGTGCAGCTAGGCATACCGCCGCTCGCCGCTCATCTATTTCTATTCTACTTCGGCATGGTCTCTCTGATCACCCCGCCCGACTGCCTGCCGGTTTATATCGCCGCGTCCATGGCCCAGGCCAATTTCTGGCAAACCGGCTGGACCGCCATGCGCCTCGGCATCGCGGCTTACATTGTCCCGTTTATTTTCGCGCTCCATCCACCGCTGATTCTGATGGGCACATTGAAAGAGATCCTTATCGCAGTTGTCACCGCTGTCGTTGGCGTGATTCTTCTCGGCGCCGGCTGCGCCGGTTATTTATTCCGCCCCTTGAGCTGGATTACACGCGGACTTCTCTGGCTAGCCGCGATCCTGCTGCTCCTGCCCTCGACGAGCAACGTTCTTCTCCTCGCCGACTTTGTCGGCTTCGCGCTGGGCGCCGCCGTCGTCGCGTGGGAATGGAGTCGGCGTGAGCACGTTCCCCGAGCTGTCACCGAATCCGGCACGATCATTCCGTAAACAAGTTTCCAAAGAAACCTCTTTCGACAATTCGACCGCGCGATGATGACGATCAGCCGATTCGTCGGCAGGTTCATTGATAATGCACTGACCCGGCGGGGATCACTCCGCAACCTTCCTCGTGCTTCAGGGCGTCGGCGAGTACGATTACGTCCCGCTCGTTGAGCAAACCGGAACCGGCGCAATCGATGCTTCGTGATTCACCTAACGCGACGAAGAGAATGGACGGGCAGGAGCACGGTTGACGATCCTTGAAAGGATATTCGCCTGATAAATATTCTCCTGACTGACTTTAGTAGGTTTCACGCCGACTTCGTCGGATCCGCCCTGAATGCCGCCCATTGCAGGAGCAACAGCAACCTTCGAACCACCTTTACGCCGTGATTTGACCGCAAAAGGATCGTACTATACGCTGAAAACATGGGTGTCACCTATGTACCAGCGCGATTACGCCGGCCCGACGGCCGTGGACCGGCCCGTAACGTGCGGTTTCTCGTCGACTCGGGAGCAATCTATTCGGTGCTTCCCGAGGAAATCTGGCGGGCCCTACGGCTCAAAGCTGAGCGCGAGGTGGAGTTCACGCTGGCAGACGGCACGCCGATCGAGCGTGGTGTTTCCGAGTGCCGATTTGAAATCCGCGGCGAAGCAGCCACATCACCAGTCGTGTTAGGTCAAGAGAACGACGGCGCGTTGCTGGGAGCGGTCACGCTCGAAACTCTCGGTTTCATGCTCAATCCGTTGACCCGGGAAATCTTGCCAATGCGGATGGCGTTGTCCCGCTTGCGTGGATAGCGATGAGTGCGGCAGACGAGCGCGCCAAAGTATTAAAGGCCGTTCGTGTTGATTTTGACAAGGCATTAATCCTCGCGGAAAACGTTTTGACGCTTGGTATCGTTGTCAATCACTTGCAGCGGTCGCTCGATTCGCTCCCGAAGGAAAAGAAATTCCGGTCGCTAACAAGGCTTTGAAAGCGGCAAGTCTTGGAGCAGATGCCTACAAACGGGTGGCCTTAGAGAAAATTTTACGACTCTCTCTCGAATTGATTTCGACGGGGGCCGCTATCTACTTCAGCCCATAACCCGCCGCGACTTTATCCATATAACCGTTGTCATCGAGCTTGCGGATGATCCGGGCATCGATCAGATCTTCGACCTTGACGTTTGCGGCTTTAGGATTTTGCGTCGCCATGAGACGGCGGATATTGCGCAGACCTTCGAGCGAAGGAAACGGCTTGCGCTCGATGCTCGTCATGAGATCCTGATAACCTTCCTCGGCGATCTTTGGGTCGTCGATCTGGAGCCGGCGCATGATAGTCTTGACGACGACGCTTTTGTTCATCGGCGCAAGCGTAAACGCCAGGCTATCCACCAGTACCATGAGAATCTTTTCGGCGAGCTCCGGTCGCTTTTGCACGAAATCGGGCGCGACGACCACGGCCTGATTGACCATGGGAATATTGGCGGGCGTGAGATCGACGATGACCGAGAAACCTTTATTGATCAGCCGCCGCGCCAGCACGCCATCGAGCACCGCAGCATCCACCCGGCCGGCCTCCAGCGCCTGGCCGATCAGCACCGAGTCGCCGATCATCAGTATGTTAATATTGTCCCGTTTGACGTCGAGGCCGACATATTCAAGGCCCAGGATGGTGTGCATCCAGGTGGTGCCGCCCATGCTCTGGATGCCGAAGCGCTTGCCGCGCAGTTGCTCGACGGTCTTGAGACTCGGATTAGCGAGCATCGTATGCGTGAGCTTGCTGGAGATCGAGGAGAGAATTTTTAGGTACGGCCCCTGCGCCGCCGCGCCGAGCACCGAGGTGCCGCCGGTGTAACCGACCTCGAGGTCACCAGAGATGAGACTGGCGACGAGTATGGGCGCGCCTTTGATCAAGACGATGCGCGCTTCAATACCTTGTTTAGCGAAAAGACCCTGTTCTTGTGCAATCAACAAAGGAATCGTCCGCGGGCTCATCGCCGCGACGCCAATGTTGATCTTGGTTTGGGCGAATGTCGGCGCCGATTGAAACCAGCTCAGCGTCAATACGGCGAACCAAAAGGCGTGCCGTGATCCGTACGTCATAGCGGTCCCCTTTTCTTATGAAATCCCTGACCGATTGGACCGAGAAGTCTCTTCATACGAAAAATCGCGGCTCGCCGTCAAACCATTCCATCGCAGTTGGATGATCTGAGCCTAGTCTTGACATTAGCTTTCGTGCGCATAGACTTCGCTTTAACTTAAGGAGGACAATCCTATGGTGGTTTCGAAACGTATAATTATGCTCCTGGCGTTGGGCCTTTTCGCCGTCGTCGGGCTCTCGCAAATCGTTTTGGAGAATTACGCCGAAGCGCGCGCCGGCGGCGGCACATCAGGCGGTTTTCGCGGCTCCAGAAGTTATCAATCGCCGGCTCGGCCGACGCAGCCAACCAGCCCCTCGCAGACCCGAAGAGAGGCTGCTCCATCACCGCAACAACCCGGCCCGCTCGCGCCTCAGCCCGGCGGGTTCATGCGCGGCCTGGGCACGGCAGTCTTGGGCGGATTCCTTGGCTCGATGCTTTTCTCAGGGATCGCGAATGCCGGTGGTCTCGGGGGACTTGGCGGCAGCGGATTCGGCATGATGGAGGTTCTATTGCTCGGCGGTTTGGCTTATTTCCTCTACCGCAAGTTCCGCAGCCCCGCGGTCGCGTCAGGCTTCGGCACGATGCAGTATCAAAATAGCCAACCCTATACGCAATATACGACGAGCCAGGAAGCGCCGGTGGCTAATAACGATATCGATTATCGCTCGCTCATGTTGATGGACCGAAGCTTCGATCCCGATCGCTTCCTCAAAACGGCGCAGGACCTCTTCTTCAGAGTCCAAGGCGCGTGGAATAAGCAAGATACCACCGTACTGAGCTCGCTATGCGGCACGGAGTTGATGCAAAACTGGCAACAGGAATTAAGCCAACAACGGGCACGGGGGCAGCAAAATCGGATGGAGAATATCGCCCTGCAGGAAAGCGAGGTCAGTGAAGCGTGGACGGAAAACGGCGCGGATTTTATCACCGTCCGCCTGCACGCTAACCTTCTCGACTACACCGTCGATACCAAGACCGGCGACGTCGTCAGCGGCAGCAACTCCGATCCGATCAAGTTCGAAGAGTATTGGACGTTCACCCGCCCGGTTGGGCCGAACACATGGAAGCTTTCAGCGGTGCAACAAGCTTAGCGAGCAACGGATACAGTGAATATGTATGGCAGCGCATGACAACATGCGCTGCCATTTTTTTTGACTTGCCTGTCGCCTCAAGCCTTTCACTTCTTCCCACCCCAGATCTGATCGAAAAACCCGCTCTTCTCCATCTCATCGAGATAGCGCGTATCGATCATCTCCTGCGGCTTGACGGTCTTGGCGCGCGGCTCGGTGGGCGCGATCTCGTCGAGCGTCGACTGGATTCCCTCGTGTTTGAGAGCAAGTCTCGGCTCGAGCGCTTTGATTTCGACATTGTAGCTCGCGTCGAGCAATGTTCGGTCGTCGATGCGTAGATACTTTCCCAGGATCTTGAAGGTGAGATCTTTGTCCGTGTGCATGATCTTGGCGGTTTCCGCCATGGCGCGCATGAAGCGGCCAATGACCGGGCCCCGCTTGGCGATGATCGACCGGCGCGTGATGAGCGTCGTGGCGGCGTAGGCGATTTTCAAATCGGGACCGTAGACGACGTAGTGATAACCGAGCTTGAGCGCCTGCGCATCGGTCGGCACGGTCAAAACCGCCGCGTCGATCCCTTGCGCGACTAACGCAGCCAATGTTTCGGGCGCGCCGCCGGCCTGAATATAGCTCACCTCGCGCGATTCGATGCCGAAATGGCGCAGCGCCTGCACGGCGAAATAATGCGGGTTGCTGCCGATGCGCGACACGCCGATTCTCTTGCCCTTCAACTGTTCGGGCCGCTTGATATCCGGTTTTGCAATGATGCTATGAGTGAGCAGACTTTTTATTTCACCAACAAAAACCGGGTCTTTGTTTCCCTGCACCCAGGGGCGCGTAATGCTCGCCGCGCCGATCACCGCGATCTCGCTGTCCCCCGACAGAATGGCCGCCACCGACGGCGCACCCGGCGTCACGAAAACCACGGGAACGTCTAGATCATATTTTTTAAAGAGCCCGAGATCCTGAGCCATCCACGGATACGCTTGAGACATGACTCGCGCTGTGTAGATCAAATTGATTTTATCCGCCGCAAAAGCGGGCGCGCCCGGCAGGAGTAAAATCGACGCGAGCACAAGACCGGGCGCCAACGAACGTGGAAAGAAGCTGTTTGCCTTCATGACGTCGTCCTCCGTGAAGAGAGAAAGTTCAGAGATAGCCAAAACAACCGAACCGTTCTTACACAACGCGCCGATAAAAACCAACAAGAATTATCTCCGTTTCCTTCCGCCTCCGAAACTATTTGCCTATTGCCTGATGCCTATTGCCTCCCTTAAACACTTTGACAAACTCACCAAGTCTGTAGCAACATTCCTTCATCAGGCAAAGGAGAAGGAAGCCATGGCCCAAAATATCGTTTCTACCCCGACGCACGAACGGTGCGTCACCTCCTACGCAGCGCGCACGCAATACAAACCCGGCGTCGTGCATCCGCCGCATATCAAAGTCAAAGACGCCATCGACATCCATTGCCATACTCACGAGGGCCAGCAAGATCCCTACGATCTCGCGCGCCGCGCCTCGCTGGCGGAAATGAAAGGGCTGCTTTTCAAGAGCATACCGGGTGACGATCCGGTTAAAGCCACGCAAGACGTCCAGGACGATGTCAATCGCTGGGCGGAAAAAGAAGGCGTCACTCCGATCACCTGCTGGTCAAGCTACGTGTGCGGCCGGCAAATGGCGCCGATCTCGGCCAAGACGGTAAGCGAGATGATCGATCGCGGCATCGCCGCAGTCTGGCTGCCCGTCTTCACCCACGTGATTACCATGAGCACGGTCGGCACCTACGGACATTTCGTTCAAAGCCGCAACACGCCTGGATGGACGGGACCAATTCCTTGGGATGAGGCCATGCAGGTCGGCCACTATGATCTCGACGAGAACGGCAAATTGAAGCCAGAAATCCGCGACATCGTGCACCTCTGCGCCGACCGCAACGTCGCGCTTTTTTTCGGCCATGCGACCCATTCGGAAATTTATAAGCTTGCCGAAGAAGTCGACAAGGTCGGCCTCAAGCGCGCCGTCATCGATCACCCCTATAGCCCGTTCTTGAACCTCTCGCCGAAAATGATGAAGGAGCTGGCACCTGTAGGAATTCTGTTCAACTTCACGTGGGACGAACTGTCGCCGCTCCTCGGCGTCGATCCGCAGATCATGTACAACACGATCCGCGAAGTCGGCCCCGAGCATTTCACGTTGTCCAGTGATGCCGGCGAACCACTTTTCCCCGACTCGGTCGAAGCCATGCGCCTGGTGCGCGGCTACATGGAAGCGTTCGGGTTAAATCAGGACGAGCTTTACACGGTGTGTACGAAGAATCCAGCGAAGGTGGTGGGATTGGAGCTCAATTAGCAGTCGATGATGGAGGATCGATAGGGAACACGGACCGGTTCTCGATCTTCTATTCGTTGGACAAATACACGTCGTAAAAATAACCGATTACGGGAAACTTCTACTTTCCAGACGGAGTTCCTCTATCCAACTTTTACCGCGCAATACCTCACGATGGCCGATACCGGAACGAAAATACCAAAAGGACGCCTTTTGTACCGGCTGGCATCCTTTGTGCGTTTACTCCGCTGTATGTGGAACACAGCCAAGAAAATACTGATCGTCGACAGCAATGACGCCTTTCGAGAATCGATCCGAACATTTATCAAAGGTTTGGGCCACGAAGTCTTCGAAGCAGCTACGGGTCTCGATGCCATAGAGAAAGCTTCCAGCCTACATCCCGATTTGATCATCATGGACGTACGCTTGGCCGGCATGAACGGCGATGAAGTAACGGCGCGATTGAAAAAAAATATGTCCACCCGAAACATACCGGTGGTAATCAATACCGGCTGGACAATGGACTGCAACGTTGAAGAGCGGATCAGCCGCGCGCTCAATGCAGGGGCCGTAGAGGTTTTGTACAAACCATTTCAATTGCCGATGCTGCGTGATGTTCTGCGCACCTATTTGTTCGCCTAGAAAATACGCTTTGGAATTTTTTTGTCGATTTGTCACGTCGAGCCCGTCAGCGATCGAAAATAAGAACGAATCACCGCATCCCAAGCCGTTCAAAGGTCCCGTCCTTCTCCATCTCATCGAGAAAGCGCCGGTCGATCAACTGCTCCGCTTTTACTTGCTTGGCACGTGGATCGGTCTTGGCAATCTCGTCGAGAGTTGCTTGGATTGCGATTGGTTTGATGTCCAATCGCGGCTCCAGCACTTTCAATTCTGCCGTGTAAGCTGCGTCGAAAACTTTTCGGTCGGTGAGACCAATTTTTTTGGCCATCAGTCGAAACGCCAACTCGCGGTCGGTGACCATGATTTTGTAAGACTCGGCCATCATGTGCATGAACTGGCTGATCACCTTCGGCCGTTTAGCGATGACCGAGCGCAGCGTAACAAACCCGGTGGCGACGTACGGCGGCTTGATCTCACGGCCGTCGATGACGTAGTTGAAGCCCTGAAACGCCGCGCGCGTGTCCTGCGGCGTCGTTATCGAGGCCGCGTCGACGGCGCCCGTCGCAAGCGCCAAAAAAGTTTCCGGCGCGCCGCCGGTTTGAATCAAGTTGGCATCCTTGAGCGGATCAAGACCCTTTTGGCGCATCGCCAATTGGGTGAAATAGTGCGAGTTGCCGCCGATGCGACCGACGCCGATGCGCTTGCCTCTCAAATCCTCGGGACGCCTGATGTCGCCCTTGCCCATGATGCTGTGAGTAAGAACGTTCTTCACCGAACCGATGAAAACGAAATCGGTATTGCCGCTCAGGAACGCGCGGATCGGTCCTTCGCCGCCGACGATCGCCACACTGCCGTTGCCGCCGCTCATCGCGGCAGTGACGATGCCCGACGAGGCGATATAAACCAGTTGAAAGTCGAGATCGTATTTCGGATAAAGCCGCGCTACCTCGGCGAACCATGGCACGGCCATGGCGATGCTAGGCGCGGATTGAAGGCCGACAAGTTTCTCGGCGGCCACCGCGGGGGAGCTGATACACAAAAAAGCGATCACTAACGAACAGCATCGACGAACGACTCGCGCGATCATATCGCGACCTCCGTGGCTAAGAACGTTTATTGCCGCTTTAGAATTTCGTCTCTTATTTCACCTTTTTACTTTTGCCTTTATCCTACAGTTGCCTATTGCCTGATGCCTATTGCCTTCCTACCGTTTTTGCAGCTGCTTGAGGAACCCGCTGGTTTCCATCTCATGAACGAAGCTGGCGTCGACAAATGCCTTCGGATCCGCTGCCGCTGCTTTGGGATTGCGCGGAGCCATATCATCCAGCAGAGTCTTGATGCCGACCGGATCGGCGTACGGCACGTCCAACAAAACACCCACGTGATTTCTATAAGTGCGCTCCAGGCCTTCCGGGTCGGTGAATCGAGTATACTTGCCGATAATTGCCTTGGTCGATTCCTTATCGTTCTTGATAAAGTAAATAGCTTCGGTGATGCCGCGGACAAATTTTGCGACCATCGGCCTTTTGTTCTTGATGATCGCCTCCCGCGTCACCACACCGTTGCCATGGAGCGGGATTTTCAAATTGGCCATGCTGACTAGATTGCGCAGTCCAAGCTTTTCGGCCTCTCTGACAAACGGTTCACTCATGATCGTAAACTGAGAAATCCCTCGAGAAATAGACGCGAGCCGCTCGGGATTCCCGCCCGCGGGCACGATCGTCACGTCCTTTTCCGGATCGATGCCCAGTCGCCGCAGCGAAAGCCGCAACCCCATCTCCGAGATGCTGCCGAAACGATTGACCGAGCCGATCTTGCCGCGCAACTGCTCGGTGGTCGTGATGTTCGCCGCACTGACGATATGGTCGATAAACGTCGGGATGATCGACAGGATCATCACCGCATCAACGCCGCCGAGACGCGGATTGACGACGTTAGGCGCGGACGTAACGACGATATCGAGATCGCCCGCCACCAGCGCCTGCATCGCCGGCGGACCGGCGCCAAAAAAAATCGACTCGACGGCCAACCCTTGTTTAGCCAAGAAGCCTCTGTCTTGCGCCACCCAGAGCGGCGTGTGCGATGCGGTCATCGCCGCCCATCCGACGCGCACGCGATCTTGAGCTGAAACACTCACCGCGCTGAATAGGATGAACAGTAGCGCAAAGATGCTCGCCAACGGGTTTGCCATATTAATCCACCACGCCTTTTCCATCACTCCAACACTTCATTGCTCCAATCTGTTCTCCTTCATTTAACAATAGCGTAACAATAGGAGTCACGCGGCTCGTTGCTAAGATTGGGGTGCACTGACCAGCGCCGCAATATCCCTTCGCGCTGCATGCCGGCCTTTTCCATGACCCGGGCGGAAGCCATGTTATCGACATCGCAGACCGCCCAGATGCGATAGATATCTTGTTGTTTAAGCGCCCACGCGACCAGCCCTTTGAGCGCTTCAGTCATATAGCCTCGGCCCCAGTGAGCGCGCGCTAAAACGTAACCCAACTCCCATTTTTCGCCACTCACTCTGGCGATCATCATGCCGATCACTTGCTTGTCTTCGTTTGCTCGATGACCCAGTGAAACGCTTTGCCCACGTCCCAGGCGAGCTGGCACATGCGCATGTACTCGCGCGTTTCTTCTAGGTCTCTGTGCGCGCGCCAACTGACGTATTTGATGACTTCCGGATCTTGAGCATACTGGCGAAAGATCGCCTCGGCATCGGAAAGTTTTGCTTTTCTCAGTCGTAAGCGTTCGGTCTTGAGAGTCTTGGGCGGGTTTATCACTCTAGGAGGATCCAACCAACATGATCGCCGAGTTTAGGGTCACGCCGAAAAATATTCAAGGGATCGGCGCGTCGCGCCATGAAGAATGACGTAACACATCCGTAACAACTGGAACGACGTGAACGACCGGGATTCTATCTTCCGTCAATTTCTTTCAGCGCCGCGCGCAAATAACTTTGGTCGACAAACTTGGCCGGATTGGGCGAGGCCTTTAACTGATTCTGTTCCGCGTAGATCTGCGCGACGATGCCGAGTCCGTCGAGCGTCACGTCGCCCACCGGACTCCATAATCCCTTTTCGGTGTAGAACTCCCATCCTTTGCGCGCGTATTCGCGCTTGAGGCCCATCTCCTTGGCGAGCAAATCGGTCGCGGCTTCTTTATTCGCGTAAATCCAGCGTGCCGCCAGCGCGACCGACTTCATGAAACGCACGACAACGGCGCGATTTTTTTCCGCCCAAGGCCGAAGCACGGAGTAGACCGAGAGCTGATAGTGCGGGATCACATCGATGAAGCGGCCGATGGTATTGAATCCCTGCTCCTCGGCCACAAAATTCACCGGCAACGAGAGCGGCGCCGCCGCAATCTGGCCCGAGGCCAACGCCGCGAGCGCCTGTGGCGTTCCGCCGACGTTAATCAATTTGTAATCGCGCGGATACTCCAATCCCTTGGCCTTGAGCACGCGCCGGAAAGCGAACGCTGTCCCCGGCAGTGAGGCTGTTAGCGCCAAGTGTGGCGCCGCGCAGATCGTCGTAGGTTTTATAATTTTTGCCGGCCATGATCGACTGGCTGAGGCCGTTGATGATGCCGCCGATAATCACCATGTCCAAGCCACGGTCAAAGGCAGCGATCGGCGCATCGGACGATGCGCCGGAAACTTGCAGCGAGCCACCGGCCAAAGCTTGCGTGGAAACGTCCGAGCCGCGGATCAACAGAACCTCGACATCGAGCTTTTGCTGATTGAAAAATCCCTGCCTCGACGCCACCCAGACCGGGCCGAAGCCGAACGTTTTCGCCACTACGCTGGCGCGGAGTTTAACGGTTTCTTGAGCCTGGATGATCGGAGCTTGGCTAACGAGCGCGACTAAAAGCGCGAGGGAAGCGAGCAATCCGAACATGGGTTCTCCCCGATGTGAGCGAGAAATTTGCTAAGCCCTGGCCTATGTCATCCTGAGGCCCTTCGATCTTCTCAGGATAAACTCCGCCGAAGAATCTCGTCTTTTACAACCGCTGATTCGGTCGGGATTCTTCACTGTCGTTCAGAATGACACCGCGGCCAATTTCACGATAGCGACATAAAGCGCTAGGATTTGTACAACGACTCTACTTCCCAAGCGTGAACCGCGCCGCTACGTGAGGATTTCTTCCTGGCGCCATTGCTCGATGGTCGCTCGGTCATAACCGAGCAGCTCGCTCAGGATTGGGTCATTGTCTGCGCCGAGTCGGTTGGGTAAGCGCAGAGGCTCTTCGTTCATGCCGCGAAACAAGAAACCGCTGCGCGGAATTTCAAACGGACCGATCAGCGAATCGGCGAAAGGCGAAAAATAATTTCTATGCCGCAGTTGGACATCCTGCAAAAGATCGGCGCCGGTCTGCACCACACCCGCGGGAACGCCGGCAGTTTGCAGCTGGTCCATAACTTCTTCCGCCGGTCGCGCTTCGGTCCATTGTTGTACGATGCCGTCAAGTTCCGCGCGGTTGTTAAGGCGCGCCTGTAAATTCACAAAGCGTGCATCGCTCACCAACTCACCGCGGCCGATCACTCGGCAGAAAGCGCGCCATTCGTCATCGTCGCGCGCTGAAATCACGCACCAGCGGTCTTCGCCTTGGCAGCGGTAACAGCCATGCGGCGCGGCAGCGGCGTAATGATTTCCCTTTGGTTGTGGATCGTCGCCGTTAACCGATGTTTCCAAATACGTCGTCCCCAAAACGGCCGCGGTTCCTTCGATCTGCGCTAGATCGATGGTCACGCCCTTGCCGGTGCGCCGGCTATTGAGCAGTGCCGCGACAAGCAGCGTTGGCCCCATGACGAAACCCAAATGATCGGGATACACACCCTGGCTGCCGATCGGGCGATCCTGCTCGGGATGATTCCAGAGATAGGTCATTCCGGAAAACGCCGTAAGGTTGAACCCCCAGGTGCCGTAGCTGCTCTTCGGCCCTTCACTGCCGAAGCCGGGCAGTTTAACAATCACAAGTTTTGGATTAGCTTTTCTCAGGTCATCATCACCTAAACCCAATTTATCCAATACCCTAGGACGGAAATTCTGCAAGACTGCATCCGATTTGCCGGCGAGCTCGCGGATCAGTCGCCCTCCCGTTGGGTGTTTCAGATTGATCGCCATCGAGCGCACGCCGAGATTGCATTCGATAAAGCGCGGCGCCGCGTCGATGTCTTTGTGCTGGCCGTAATGGCGAAAAGTATCGAGCCCGCCCTTCTTCGACTCTATCTTGATCACCTCTGCGCCGTAGCTTGCGAGCAAGCGGCCGGCGTACGGACCGGCATAGCCGGTGGTGAAAGCCAAAACTCGCACGCCTTTTAGAATTTCGTTGGGTGACATGAATCTAATAATTGAAAATGGAGAATTGAAAATTGAAAATTACGACGAGCCAAATTGGCTGACCGTGCTTTTCAGCATCCGCCATTCTCAATTCTCCATTCTCCATTTTCAATTTCTTCAAATGACTTTCTCCGCCGCCAATACCGCCAACTCCTTCTCGCCCAAACCGAGCTCGCCACAGAAGACCTGCTGATTGTGCTGCCCTAAAAGCGGCGCGGGTGATGCTTCGGTGCGGCTGCCGTTGACCATGAAGCAATTCCCCGGTTGCTGAAAAGTGCCGAGCACGGGATGGTTGACGGCGCTGAAGAATCCGCGCGCTTGAATGTGCGGGTCCTTCATAAAATCCGACGGCGAATTCACCGGTAAGCCGGGGATGCCATTTTTCTGCATCATCTCAGCGAGATCTTCTTTGAGAAAGCGCGACGTGAACGACGTCACCTGCGCGTTGATGTAGTCGGCGTGCTGGCGGCGCAGGTTGCTGTTGATCCATTTCGGATCATCGAGCGCCGGATCGTGATCACCCCAGAGTTTGAGCAATAGCGGCCAGTGCGTTTGGGTGACGAAGAGAGCAATCCAACCGTTCTTGCATTGGAACAAATTCGCCGGCGCGTTGTGCTGGTGCTGGCTGCCGGCGCGCTTCATCACCCTGCCCTCGGCGGAATAATTGAACGCGACATGTTCATGCAGCGCCATGCTCGCTTGAATCGACGCGTCGATCCAGGCGCCGATGCCGCGCGTCTCGCGCTGCCAGAGCGCCAGCATGACTCCGTAGGAGGCAAACAAACTCGCGTAATAGTACGACTGCGTCTCCGGCGGATTGCATGGCGTCATCGTCGGATCGCCGCTGATGTAAAGTAAACCGCCCATGGCGTTGCCGACGATATCGGGCGTCTTGTATTGCGCGTAGGGACCGTCCTGGCCAAAGCCGCTCACCGAAACCAAAACTAAGTTCTTTTTCCGTTCGATCAGCGTCTCATAATCAAGCCCCAAACTAGCAAGATGACCGGGCGCAAAATCTTCCACCACCACGTCCGCCCGCTCAACCAAGTCGAGCAGCATGTTCCGCCCGCTTGGCTTGGCAATGTTCAACGTGATGCTGCGCTTACCGGCGTTTAGATAGGCGAAACGCAGGCTGCCTTCGCGATGGACATGACCTTTCGCAAAGGGAGGTTCAGCGCGCATCGCATCGCCGGTGGGCGGTTCGACCTTGACCACGTCCATCCCAAGATCGCGCAGCAGCTTGCCGCAAAAGGCGCCCATGGAAGAGCTCAGGTCGAGAACGCGGTAGCCGGCGAGTAACGCCATGGGTTGAGCGATGTCAGTCATGAGTAGTTCTGATTATCAATCGAGGATGGACGATCGAGGATCGAAGATTGAAAGAATGCGATCCGCCATCCTCAATCTTCCATCCTCGACGGGTAAATCATCCCTTATGATTTTTAATGATATGCTGCGCCAAGCGCCAGCGCAAAACTTCCGGCGTGCCTTCGGTGATGCGAATACTGCGCACCTGGCGGTACCACCATTCGAGCGGCAATTCGCGCATCAGTCCCAATCCGCCGTGCACCTGGATCGAGCGGTCGACGACCCGGCTCGCCATTTCAGCGCACTGAATCTTGGTCATATAAGAAAGCTGGCGAATGTCTTCGCCGCGGTCGTGGCGCCAAGCGCATTCATAAACCATTAAACGGCAAGCGTGCAGTTCCATGGCCGAATCGGCAATCATAAATTGAATCGCTTGTCTGTCCGCCAGCGGCCGGCCGAAAGTCGTGCGCACTTTGGAATATTCGATCATCATGTCGAGAGCGCGCGATGCGATGCCGACGGGTCGCGCGCCGTGACCACGGATGCGCCCTTCCTGAATCCATCCTTGCGCGATGGAAAAACCTTCACCTTCCTGGCCGATCCTGTCGGCTGCCGGCACGCGCACGTTTTCAAAATGAATTTGCCCCGGCGTATCGCCCATCATCGTCGGCCACAACCGCTCCAAGGTGACGCCCGGCGCTTTCATGTCGACGACGAAGCAACTCACGCCACCGCGCGCGCCCTTTTGCGGATCGGTAACCGCAATGACCTGCGCATAATCGGCGGTTTTGGCGGCGGTGATAAACCGCTTTGTCCCGTTAATGATGTAATAATCGCCGTCGCGCACCGCGCGCGTCTTCATGCCCGACGGATCGCTGCCGGCATCCGGTTCGGTCTGCGCGAAGCAAATTCTTTTTTCGCCGCGAATCACCGGAAGAAGAAAGCGCGGCTTCTGTTCTTCGTTGCAGTGAAACAGCACCGGTCGCACTTCCGGCCCGAAGATCGGCGCGTAGCGAAACGGTATGGCCACCGTACGCGCTACTTCCTCCATGATCACGCACCGGCTCATCAGATCGAGGCCGGCGCCGCCATATTCCTGCGGCACGTCGAGGAGCCAGAGACCGATCGCCTTGGCCTTTTCTTGCAGTGGCTTGATGTATTGCTCGGGCATGTCTTCGCCTTCGGGGCGGCACTCACGCTCGAGCGGGATCAGCTCGCGATCGACGAACTTACGCACCGTGTCTTTTAGAACTTGCAGTTCTTCGGGGAGATTGAAATCCACCGGTGCTCCCAATTAATGGATAATTGATAATGGATAATGGGAGAGAGAGGAGAATTTAGAGGTAGAGGGCGCAAGCGTACTACGAGCGCAAAACACCTGACTTTAATTCTCCATTCTCAATTCTCCATTATCCATTTTCTCGCTATTTCGCGTCGCGGTTGTATTCGCCCAGTCCAGGACGATAGGTTTTCTTGTCGAGAAATTGCTCCATGCCGGTCTCACGGCCCTTTTCCGGATCGGTGAGACGAAGCGCCGTGCCTTTCGCGCTCATGTATTCTTCAGCCTGGCTGTAATCCATGGTGCGGCAATACTTGTAGACTTCCTTTGCAGCGCGCAGCACCTGCGGGTTCTTTTTCATCAGCTTTTGCGCCAGGCCGATCGTCTCCTCGCGCAATTTTTCCTTCGGCACGGCGTAGTTGATCAGCTTCATCTCAGCGGCTTTCTTGCCGTCGAACGGGTCGCCGGTCATGATCGCCCACATGGCGTCGCGGTAGCACATCGCGTCGGCCAAAACCCGGCTCACCAACCCGCCTGGAAAAATACCCCAATTGACTTCGCTCAGCCCAAAGGTCGCATCCTCGGCGGCAATCGCAAAATCGCAGGCGATCAGTGGTGTGAAAGCGCCGCCAAAACAGAAGCCGTTCACCATCGCGATGGTCGGTTTCGGGTAGTAGAAGAGTTTGCGCCAGCGCCATTCCTGAGACGCCCAGCTCGCCTTGCGCCGTTCGAGCGGATTGTTGTCGGTGCCACGGAAGTATTCGCGCAGATCCTGCCCAGCGCACCAACTCGGCCCGGCGCCGGTGATCACCAGAACCTTGGTGTCTTTGTCAACTTCCAACTCGGTGAGCGCTTCGAGCATGTCATAATGAAGCTGCGGGTTCATCGCATTGCGTTTCTCAGGACGATTGAGAATGCACCAGCTGATGCCATCCTCTTTTTCTACTTTAACGGTCTTATATTCTTTCCATAATGTTGCGGCCACGGTTTAATACCTCCTCAACGAATTTGTCATGACCTTATTCAAGCCGTCAGGGAATTGTCAAGGGAAACGAGAGTCATCGCTGTGGTCCGCAGCGATGACAAGAAGACTGATATAGGGGAAATCGAGCTACGGAATCAACGAGTCACGCAATACCGTATCTCTCGCGCTTTTACGTCCGCCTCACGAAGGTGGAAGCGTTCGGGTCTCTGCTCAGACACGCGCAACGAGAGAGCGTTGTTATTATGAGATTACAGGTGAGAAAGACGCTCGATTACAAGGGATGTAGGCCGGTCGATGAGTCGCAACGTCGCGAAATGACCGATGAGCAATGTCTTTTGGTTAAACCTATCGTTTTCAACGATCTTCGGCGCGACTCAGAATACGCGGATCGAACAGGATGATATCGTCTTTGCCAGACATCTTTCGGCAGGCTGCCACCGGCAAGAAACATTAACTTTACGTACAGGTTGTCGAAATCAAGAATTGCGAACGAACATGCATGGTATCAGCGGGTCAGCATCTATTTACCTTTCGCACTCAACGAACTTTGATTCAATTCGATCCACGACACTTTCGCTGGCACTCGACTCCTTCGACAAATATTTGTGAAGAGTATCGCGCAAAACCATTAGCTCGATAGGTTTGTGTAAAATCTCTGCAGCGCCTGCGGCGAGCGCGCGCCTTGTGAGATCAGTGGCGTTAAAAGCGGTATTGATTACGATCGGTATGTCCTTGATGGCGGGATTCGCCTTGATGCGCTCGGTTGCTTCAACGCCGCTTATTCCGGGCAAGCCGAGGTCCATGAGGATCAGATCGGGGTGCGTGGCGCTCGCTTGATCAACGGCTGCGAGTCCCGTGGCCGCCTCGACGACTTCGCAGCCTAGCTGTCTGGTGATTATCAGTCTGAGCAGTTCGCGGCAGTCAGCGTTGTCTTCAACGATGAGTATTCTCTTCTTTTTTTCCGCCACGCGCTTCTATTAAGCAGGAATAGTGCCGCAGGATAATAGCCGCGACTCGAATAGAGTCGATCCGACATCTAGTAGTCCTTTGGAATAACTAGGATATTGCCTGCCATTTAAGGAGCAACGCTGTTTCAAGCAAGATTTTCATCATCGCCAAATCGTTCATTCTTGTCGATGTGACCTTTTAATTACGGCGGCGCCGAGAGCAGATCGAAACGAACCGGCCGAGCAGGAAATGCAGAAGCAGGTCGACTTCCAAAGCCCGTGCCCATTTTAGATACCTGCTCAAGATGTAGAAGACTAACGCGGCAGCGCGCACCGAACGCGAAAAAACGGCCGAGGCGGATTTAGCTAATCTGCCGCCGATCGCCCCCACGCACCTACCGTGCTTATCCCGCGCGACTTTTGGCCGACCCCGATTGTGAATGGTACTCTTGTTTCATAGGCGTGAATGATCATGGCGATCGATTATTGATCCGGCACGAGCCTGCCGAGCAATTCCCCAGTTCGACTCCTTGAGCCAGCGTTCCAACTGATCGACAGGCAAAGGTCGGCTGAGGTAATAACCCTGCGCGTGGTCACACCCCAAAAGGCTGAGCTGCTCCCACGTTTGTCGGTCTTCCACTCCTTCCGCAACGACCGACAGGCCAAGATTGTGGCCGAGGTCGATGGTGGAGCGGACAATCGTAGCGTTGTCGGTGTCGGTCATCATGGTCGAAACAAAAATTTTGTCGATTTTGATTTCGCTCACCGGCAAATGTTTGAGATACGCGAGGGATGAGTAGCCGGTGCCAAAATCATCGATCGAAAACCGGATGCCTTGCTGACTAAGAAACATCAGCGCCTTTCTCGCCTTCGAGGGATCGGCCATCAAAGCGCTCTCGGTGATTTCCAGGGTAATCCGCCCCGCCGTCGTTTCGTCGCGATCAAGCATGGCCATCACCCGGTTGGGAAATGCCGGTTCGATCAGGTTGCGGGTGGATAGATTGATGGCGACTCCGATGTCGATCCCCGCACGCCGCCAGGCCGCGGCTTGGCGCGATGCGCTGCCAAGCACCCATTCGGTCAAACGCTGGATCGCGCCGGTCTTCTCTGCCAGCGGGATAATTTGATCCGGCGCGATCATGCCGCGCTGCGGATGCTGCCAGCGCAACAGCGCCTCGACACCGACGATGCGGTTGGTCTTGAAGCTCACCTTAGGTTGGTAATAGATCGCCAGCTCGTCGTTCTCGATGGCAAAACTGAGTTCGCCCATCAGCGTCAACCGCCGCGGGTCGTACTGATCGATGCTGGCGCCATAAACGATGAAACCCGCCGTCGAGCGTTTGGCCGCCCGCATAGCCATGTCGGCGCGGCGCAGTAGGTCATCGGCATTGTCGGCATGCTCGGGAGCGAGCGCGATGCCGATACTCGCATGCACATCCAAGGGAAGACCGTCGATCACGAACGGGGTCTCGATTGCCTCGGTGATCGAATGCGCAATATCCGATGCCGTCTGCGACACGCCGGTAGCCGCGACGATGACCCCGAACTCGTCGGCGCCCAGGCGCGCAATCATGTCTGCGTGAGTGAGAGCTTGTTGCAAGCGGACGCCGAACTGGCGCAGCAATTCGTCGCCGTTGCGGTAACTCAACGCATTATTGATCTCTTCGAAGCGGTCGATGTTGACGCGCAACAGCGCCAGCTCAAGGGGCGCCTTTTCGGCGCCGAGAAGCTGCTGCAAACGCTCGGTCAAGCGCGAGCGATTCGCCATCCCGGTGAGAGGATCGTACTCGGCCAAATATTTTAACTGGAAAATGGTTTGCCAGAGCGCTACGGCTTGGCTGATTTGACCGTGAATGAGTTTGGAAAGATAGACCCATTCCGGGTAAAGCTCTCGGGTTTCGGAAAACAGCGCAATGACGCCGAGCGCGCGGCCCTCAAAAGACAGAGGCGCGATAATGACGGACCTGACCGCGGCATGGGTCAAGAGAGCTTGAAAGCGCGCATCGGCGGCCGGCGTGCTGAACATCGTCGGCTCTTCGCAAGCCATGACTTCGCGCAGCAACGTCCGCGCTGCCGAAAAATTCCGTCAAGGCCGATTCGCTCGACTGCGGAAAGCCGATCTGCCCCGACAACTTGAGATGCGAAGCGCCATCGACCAGATATACCGCGCCACGGGAAAAGCTAATGACGGCCAGATAGTGCGCCAAGATCTCCGAGAGCAGACCTTCAATGCTCTGGCCCGGTTTCATAAAATTTTGCGCGGCGCTCGCGAGCACGGAGAGCTGAGCGCTCTGCGCCGCACAGCGGCGCGCCAAATCGACGTTGAGCCGGGCTTGTCGATTGAGTTGCCGCATCAGGCTCTCTTTGTGTCCGGCTTCGAAGTGCCCGTCATCCGGCACGGGCGACGGCGCCGGATGATTGAGACTGGCGAGCAGGATTTCGACCGCCTCGTTGCAATCGGGAGTTCGATGGATCAGCGCGTTGGCGCCGCTGGCGGCCGCCAGATCGCTGATCCGCGGCGTCATCATAGCTGTTCGTCAACAACACGATGGGAATTTTGCCCAGTCGTTCATGTTTGCGGAGGGATCGGCAGAGCTCGAAGCCGTCGATGCGCGGCATCAAAACATCGCTGATCACGGCATCGGGCAGCGTCGTTTCGGCTTTTGTCAGCGCTTCAGCGCCGTCTTTTGCCGTCGTCACACCGAAACCGAGATTGGCGAGATAAGTGGACAACAGTTTCAATTGTTTCGGGTCATCATCGACGGCCAAAACGACCCGTCCGGATCCCGGCATGTGTTCCGAGGTCCGACTGGCGGCCAAATGGCCGCGCACCGTGCTGACTAAAAACGACGGCTCCACCGGCTTAAACAAATAATCCGCGAATGGCGCCGTCGGCAGCTTCTTTTCATCGCCCGCGGCGATGAGACCCATGAGCGCCAAGATCGGCACCCTTTCGGCTTGTGTCAATTCATGCAACCGATGTACGAGTTCGAAGCCGTCCAAGTCGGGAAGCAAAAGATCCTGCAGGATCAGATCTGGGTGGTCGCGCGTGACAGCGTCAATCGCGGATTGGCCGTTGGCGGCCTCAATCACACCGAAACCTTCTGTTTCCAGCGCAAGACGGGTAAGCTTTCGCGAGATCGGGTTATCTTCAACCACGAGAATTTTCATAGGAGTCATAAGGGTTCACGCATCGGAGTCCAAAGCCGCGGTTAGCTTTCGAAATAATGTTCCAGCAGGCCGGGGAGCGCACGCGTATCGATGGGCTTCGCGATATAGCCGTCGCAGCCGGCCGCCAATATTTTTTCTCGATCCCCTTTCATCGCATAGGCGGTCAAGCCGAGGATTTTGATATCGCGAGTCGCCGGATCCGCCTTTAACCGACGCGTTAGCTCGAGGCCATCGATACCGGGCAATTGCACGTCCATGAGGATCAGTTGCGGACTCAAGTTTTTTAGCACGCGCAACGCTTCGTCGGCGTCGCCGGCCGTATGCACGTCGTACCCCTCACCGGCAAGCAGCACGCGGATGAGCTTTAAGTTCACTGGATTGTTATCAACGATCAAAATCGATTTTGTCGGCATTTTCGACCTCTTTTCCTTGGGTTCTGTGGATTCCTTTTCCCCGTCCAAACTTTAAGCTTCCTACAGGGTCGTTTATTAATTTCAACTCTCCGCGAACAGGTCTTGTCCGGGAGTTTCACCCTGCGCCATTAGCTTTCCTGCTGGATCGGCGTTCTTGGGCAAGATCGCAAAAAAAACACTGCCGTGACCTGCCGTGCTTCGCGCACCGACGCGACCCCCTTGGGCTTCGACGATTTTCTTCGTCAGCGCCAACCCTAAACCGGTGCCGGGATACTTTTTTGCGCTGCTGGAATCGAGCTGCTGAAACTCCACGAATAGACGATCCATGTCGCCGGCGGGAATCCCGATGCCGGTATCGACCACCTCGATGCGGAACTGGCTTTCGTCGTCGGCAACGGCGCGCACGATAATCCTGCCGCCATCCGGCGTGAACTTCAGCGCGTTGGAGAGATAATTGTACAAAACTTGTTTCAGCTTGGCGGCGTCGAGGAATACCTCATCGACTGCGCAATCTATCTCGGTCTTGATCGCGATCTGCTTTTTCACCGCCATGGCCCGAACGATGTCTCTGACCTCGCCAATTATTTTGCCGAGCTTGAGCCGCTCCGGACGGAACTCAAATTTGCCGGTCTCGACTTTGGATAAATCGAGAATGTCGTTGATGAGGCTCAGTAAATGCTTCGCGCTGCTCAAAACGTCGCCCAAGTATTCCTTATGGTTGGGCGTCACCGGACCGACCTTGCCATCATGCATAAGCTCCGTGAAGCCGATGATGCCGTTGAGCGGCGTGCGCAGCTCGTGCGACATGTTGGCGAGAAACTCGCTCTTCATCCGGCTGGCGTGCTCGACCAAGCGGTTTTGTTCTTCCAGTTTCTGGTAGGCTGAGCGCAATTGGGCGGGGCTGGGAAGCGCGAGCGCTTTCGGAATAAGCGGCCAGAGTAAAATCGCCGTGACCAAAGACACGGTAGCGGTGAGCGCTTTGACCGTCCCATCGAGCCAATAGGCTGGATGCCAAATCGTCCAGATCCCCAGGAGATGCGTCGTGCCACAGGCGACGATGAAAACGGCGAACAGGACAAATATCCAACTGAAAGCCAAATCCTTGCGCCGGCGCACGAAAAAAATGAGCGCGATGGGAATGGAATAGTAGGCGAGCGCGATGACGGAATCGGACACGACGTGCAGCAGAAGCAAAGACTCATCCCACAAAAAACAAACTCCGTGCGGCAGAAACTGCGATAATCCTGCCGCATTCGCAGATAGCCGGCCGCCGGCCTCGGTTTGCTGCGAATCGCTACCGTTCGGCGAGGACGATGCGGTCTCTGCTTTTGCGACCCCATGCGCCCAGAGTTCGGTGCGGCCGAGATGGAGCGCGCCGCCAACGCAAGCGAGGCTGAGCAGTAGCCCTGCCAGTGCAAACCATATCGAGCTCATGATTCGTTTCATCGGTAAAGACACTCGGCTCGCTATCGCCGTGCTCAGAGCGCTACGCCAAAAGAAGCAAGAGCCCGGCTGGTAGTATCCAGGCGGGCTCCCTTGTCATAATAAATTCAGCAACTGTGAACTCCGCATAATGTTTCCGGCCAATGGCTCTACATGTGCACTACAAGAATAATCGTCATGATCAGCATACTCCTTTAACTCCCTCACATTCCCTCCGATGATCGCCGACAAAGGGTGATGGAATTGATACCAATCATGACTTGAGTGTGTCCCGCTTGTTCGTCGACAATCGAGCACTTTTCGTGCCATCGCGGTGTTTTAGGTGACTCTAATAAACTCCAGCGGGCCAATGGTTTTTTGAATGCGATTTTGCGGAAAGTCGCAACAGAAACTGCCAAATTTTACTGCCATGCTTGCGGCGATCGGTGAACCCCGGAAGGGCAAAAACGAACAGAAACCGAAGATCTCATTCACTCACCGACAATTTTTATTGTGCCGTATCGATGGGCACGCCGGACGGAACGAAGAAACGAATGAATCAGGGTGATGGAAATACGCGCTGCTGCGGACGGAAGGTTTGGTTCGGATGAAAAGAAGAATTAGCGGTGAAAGACTGAGGACAATCGATGCAAACGCTTATAAACGACGGAGCAGCAATTTTACCGTGGAGGATTTTTATTTGTCGTAGCGACTAACGTTCGTAAAGTTTTTTGATAAAACCGCTCTGATCGATTTCGCGCAATAGACTGTCATCGACAAATGATTTTGGATCGGCGCTCTTTGCCTTCGGATTATCTTTTTCGAGTAATCCGAGCACCGTCTCGACGCCGCGCAGCGAGGGATAAGGCGTGGCTTCGTAGTATTTCGTAGCCAGAAGGTCGTAAGAGCGTTCGAGATTCCGCTCTTGCTCTGCGTTGACACGAAGCTTCTTTCTGACGATTTCGAGACTCTCCTTTTTGTTATGCTTGAAATAGGCGATGCCCTCCAAGAAACCCTTGAGAAATCTTAGCGCGTTGTCGCGATTGGCCTTGATGTAGCTTCGCGTGGAAGCGATCATGGTGTGAAGATAGTAAATATCCGTTTCCGCCAGATCGACTAAGACGCGAAACCCGCGATCCTCGGCGATGAATACGAAGGGGATCGTCATCACAGCCCCATCGATGCCGCCCTTGTCCAAGGCTTGGAGCATGTTCGGCGAAGATCCGAGCTGAAGAACTTGAACGTCTGTCGCGCTCATGTTCCAGCGTTTGAGCATCATCAAAAGAACCGAGTGAGACACCGCGCCGATGCGAGTCGCGCCGATCTTTCTTCCTTTAAGGTCCGCCGGAGTTTTGATATCCGACCGCACCATAATCCTGTTCAACCCTTTATTGACACCGGCAGCGATTATCACGGTCTCGCCGCCGCGCAAGGCGGCGTTCACCAGAGAATCTCCCCCGGCACTGGCGATCTGGATATCGTTGGCGAGCAGCGCGCCGATACCAGCCGTAGCACCCTGGCCGGTAACGATGATTTCCGTTTCGATGCCATGCTTACGAAAGAGGCCTTTTTGTTCGGCGACCCACATGGCGCCATGAAGGGCGCTCACCGAGCTCAATCCCACTCTTATTTTGTCTTGCGCAAAGGCGTCGGTGTGATTAATAAGCGCGCAGCCGGCGGCAACGAAACTAAACCAAAGCGTTTTCATCGGCGTGCCAGAAGCGAATGTTTTCTAGCGTTGGTACAACGTTTTGACGAACCCGCTGGCTTCGATCTCGCGCAGCAGGCTATCGTCGACGAACGATTTTGGATCCGCGCTCTTGGCCTTGGGATTATCTTTTTCGACGAAGCCCAACACAGTCTCGACGCCGCGCATCGACGGATAGGGGACGTTCTCGTAATATTTTGCGATCAATAAATCGAGGGAACGTTCTAGGTTGCGTTCCTGCTCCGGGCCAAGCCGAAGTTTTTTCTTGACGATATCCAGACTTTCCTTCTTGTGTTGCTTCACGAAGGCGATGCCTTCCAAGTATCCTTTGAGAAAACGCAAAACCTTATCGCGATTGTTCTTGATGTATTGGCGGGTCGTCGCGACCATCGTGTGCAGATAATAAATGTCCGTATCCCCCATATCGAGCAAGACACGATAGCCGCGGTCCTCGGCGACGAACATCGACGGAATCGTCAGCACCGCGCCCTCGATGCCGCCTTTGTCGAGGCTCGCCAGCATACTCGGCGACGAGCCGAGCTGCATGACCTGCACGTCGCTGGGGCTCATTTTCCACTGCTGCAGCATCATCAGCAGAACCGAATGAGAAACCGCGCCGATCCGGGTGACACCGATCCGCTTGCCCTTCAAGTCCGCCGGCGTTTTGATCTCCGGTTTGGTGACCAATCGCTGCAGCCCTTTGTTGACGACGCCCGCGATCATCACGGTGTCACCGCCGCGCAACGCCGCCGCAACCAGAACATCACCCGCTGAATTGACTATCTGGACGTCGTTGGCGAGCAGCGCGCTGATTCCCGCTGTGCCACCCTGACCCGTCACGATGACTTCAGCGTCAATCCCATGCTTACGAAACAAGCCCTTCTGTTCCGCAACCCACACTGCGCTATGCAGCCCGCTCACGGAGCTGAGACCCATTCTGACTTTGTCTTGAGCCGTCGCCGGTCGCCACACGAACAAAAAACCGATCAACAGTATCATTCCTGCAATCATGCCGCGCGAATTCATCAAATCTCCTTACTCCTGACGCCTCACCCCTTACCTCTTACCAATTTCCGCCAGCGCTTGCTTGAGATAACTCTGATCGATGTACTTCGCCGGTTGCGGCAACGGCTCCTTGAGTGTGCCTTGCTCGGCGGTGATTTTGATCAGCGTGCGCACGCCTTCGACGTTAAGATCGGCGTTGCGATCCCAGATTCGGCTTTTCCAGTTATAGTCGGAAGCGTAACGGCAGTGGTCCGCGCTAATCACCATCTCCTTCGACAAATAGCCGCAGGCAGCCTCGCGATTGTCCATCATCCAGCGCATTGTCGACACCATCGCTTTCATGAAGCGCACCACCAGCGGCCGGTTTTTTTCGGCCCAGGAGCGTTTGACGATGTAGACGTTGAACTGAAAATTGGGCTGGTCATCGGCGAAGTAACCGATGATATTGAAACCCTGTTGCTTGGCGACGAGATCGAGCGGCACCCCGACAGGCGCCGAGGAAATTTGGCCGGAGGTTAATGCCTGATAGCGGTCGGCAGCGCCGCCGATATTGAGCAGCGCGTAATCGCGCGGATATTCTAAACCATGGACCTTTAACACTAGGCGCAAAGCGAAGCCGGTGCCGGAGGTCAGTGTCTGCGTGCCGATCGTCGTCCCGCGCAGATCCGCGTAGGTTTTGTACGGCTTGCCGCCGATCATGCTCAAACCGAGGCCGTTGATCAGGCCGCCGATCATCGTAATATCGGCTCCCTTCTCATAGGCGCTGATGAGCGTGTCGACCGTCGCATTGGCAACGTAGATGGAATCGGCGGTCAGCGCTTGAATCGTCAACGGCGACCCGCGCATGGTAACGATCGGCACCTCCAAGCCTTCCTTGTCGAAGAAACCCATCTTCCCAGCCACCCAAAGCGGACCGTAACTCAAAGTCTTCGAAGACTCGCCGATCGGAAAGCGAACTTTCTCCTGTGCCGCGCAAGGCGTCGCCAGCACAACCGCAAACATAAGAATCGCCGCGGCGCGACCCATCCTCAATCCTCCATCCTCGATTCCCATGACCGAAAGCACCATCCTCCCATCACTCCAGTACTCCAATTGCTATCGAATGGGCTTTATCACACACAGCGTGTTCCGCCCCGTCCACATGGGTAGGAATACCGAGTGTCGGTGCTTGCCGCCGACGACGATGACCATGATGTCTTCCGACTTCGATGACAGATGGACGACCCTGTCCGGCGTGACGTGCGGCGCGTCTTTTAATAGTTCGTCATCACTCTTGTGCCCTTTCCGGCGCGCGGGAATCTCGGAGAACTTGAGCGACGCATGCTCCCACAAGTAATCCTTGACCTGCTTCTTGGTGATACCGTCGCGCGCCATGATCTCGGCGTCCTCGATGCCGAGCGCAATCAACGGCGTGCCACCGCCGAAGCTGCCGACGTCGAGATGACTCACACCGTGATGCATCTTGATCACTTCGGCCAATGACGAGAGCGCCTGCTCGCCGCGATTGCCTGCGGTGTGAATCGGCAGGAATCCATTGATGCCGAAAACGGTCACGGAACTTTCTTCCGGCTTAAAACCGAATTCGACGTGGTACGGCTCCCAGGGACTTTTCTCCTGGTTTTCGCCGAAGCACATGGTGTATTTGCCCGGCCAGCCAAACGTCGATCGATCCGTGTCGCCCGGATAGCCGCCGCCGACCGTGATCAAAATCAAACGCATGGCACGGCCGATGGTCGCATTGGAACGAAAGCCGGGGCCAAACACACCAGAGTCGCAATTGACGTTGAGCTGTTTTCTGATCGGACCGTTGAGCAACAGCGCCGGCCCGACGTAACCGGTCGTCGCCTGCACGCCGTAAAGATTGAAGCGCGGCTCGCAGATCGCTTCCACCGCGGCGATAATCACCGGCAGATATTCAGGCAAACATCCAGCCATGACAGCGTTGATCGCGATTTTTTCAATCGAGCAAGGCGCCCACTTGGGCGGGATGGGCCCAATAATCTCCTGCGGATCGCGCCGGGTCGCACCGAGCATTTTTTCAACCCGCTCCGGCGTCGGTGGCACGATCGGCAAGCCGTCGCTCAGCTTCTCTGCGCAAAACCAATCGTTGACCGCTTCCCAACTGTCTTCGACTTCAATAAGATTCGAGGCAAGGCTTGGCATTATGCATTCTCCAACAAAAGTCTATTCAAACGAATTTGATGGCTCTCACTTTAACGTCCGAGCCGCTCCAGCGTAGTCACGTAATCGCGCACGCCGCGCGCCACGTCGTAGGCCGGCTCATAACCGAGGTTCTTTTCCGCGGCTGAAATATCGAAGACGCAATAACTTTGCTTGCTGCGGCCGAGCTTGCTCGGTCCGGGACCGAGCTCGATCTTGTGATCGGGAAATAATTTGGCCGCCGCATTCAAGAAATCTCTTGGCGTCGAAGCCATCCCCGTGCCGATATTAAAAGTCCATGCGCTCGGCGCCGGTGCTTTTATGCCAAGATAAACCGCGCGCCCCACGTCGCCGACGTAAACCGCGTCGTTGAGCTGATCGCCGCCCTGCGGAATCACCCACGTCTCGCCGCTGCGCGCTCGCTCGATCAATTGGCCGTAAAACGACAAAGGTCCATGGCGCGCTTCTTTGCCGGGACCGTAGATCGACACGAAGCGCAGCGCGATGAATTCAATTCCGTAAGTTTCCCGGTAATAACGGCCCAGCTCTTCACAGCAGACTTTGAGCGAGCCATACAAATCCGCCGGCCGTTTCGGATAATCCTCGCGCACGGGTTTGCAGGTCGGCGGCGCATATTCCCCGGTGATTTCGCCGTAGGCCGCTTTCGAGCTGGTGAACACCACGCGCTTGATATTCTTGGCGCGCGCGACTTCCAACACGTTGGTCGTGCCGTCGACACTAACTTGCACTGCAAGGCGCGGATTGGCTTCAGCGGGCTCCGGCATCAAAGCAGCCAAATGAGCGATATGTGTGACTTGATAATCGTCGACGGCCTTTTCCAACACCGCTTGGTTGCAAATATCACCGATCACGACATCGACCTGATCTTTGATGTCACCCATCAAAGTCAGATCCATCCGGTTGTCCATCAGCACGGGCCGCAAGCCGTCTTGCACCATCAAACGAGCCGTGACCGCGCCATTGACACCGAGACCGCCGGTTATTAGAACCTTCATCATCAGCTCCTGAATGTTTACTAAGCTCCTTTACTATCCGGTTTCGCGCGTCTTTGTCTAGCGTCGCAACGCGGTTCAGCGCCTAGCGTGCGGCGTCTTCATGAAACCAAAACTGCACGCAAGACTCTAGACCGCAAACTGTTGACACGCCTTCTCATCGCTTAGTAGAAACAAAGTTAACAAGGAGAACCCAAATGGCTAATTTGAAAACCTGGCAGCCGCCGGAATTTGTCGACCGCGAACGTTGCATCAAAGACACCGAGGAAATTCTCGGCCAGCCCGACCTGGCCATCAAGAGCACCGAAGATATTTTTCGCGTCAACACGCTCGGCATGGACTGGGACCTGGGCATGGTTGTCCACGAACCGGTGGACTCCAGCAAAATTCCAATCGGCGCCGACGGTAAGAAGGCCGGCTTTTTTCTGCTGCACGGTGGCTCGAGCGATTTCAAAGGCATTGAGCGACACGCAAAGATGCTCGCCAGCAAGTTCGGTTTTCGCGTGATCGCCGGCACTTTCCCCGGCAGATTTTATTTTCCCGATCCAAGCCGCGATTGGCCCGATGACACGATCCACGCCGACGGCACGGTGCGCACGCCGATCTGGAAACAAGGCGAACTGATCACGCCGGACCAATACGAGGTCGTGAAAGATCCGTCGAAGCGCAATCGTTACGGCACGCGCACGCTCGCGAAAGCAAAACCAGAAACAATTTTTTGGTATCGCATGGCCGCCTGGCCCGCGGCGTTCGAAGCCGGCATGATCGAAGCCTGCCGGCGCCACTTTCCCGTCGGTGAATTTTCCGTCTACGGCCAGGGCCATTCCACCGGCGGCCCGTTCATTTGCATGCTGTCACAGCGCGTCCCCAACATGGCCGGTGTCTGCGCCACCGAGCATTCGCCGTTCGGTTATCTTTGCTCCGGCCGCGAGGTGTGGGGCGGAGAACTCGGTAAAATCAGCGGCTACGAAAAACCCGAGAAGCAAGGCAAGCCGCGCAGCGATCCGTTCGATGAGCTCTATATCCGCACCTGGCGCGACCTCGCCCGCTATCTCGGGCCGGAATCGCTGGGACAGGAAGGACCGACGGCGTTGATGCGCTTGCCGGCGATCATGGAAGATGTTTTTGATGCCTGGGAAAAAGCCAAGAACCGCCCACAGTTCAAAGCGGAGTATCTCGTCACCCACGCGATCACAGCTTCCCTCGCTGAAGGCGCGCGCGTCAGCGCCTCGCGGCTAAAAATGAACAAGGAAGAGACCGAAGCACTGGTCAACCAATTCGTCGGCTACACGCGCGAGCTATCGGGCGCAAACGTGAAGCCCGTGCCGCCCTTTCTCTTCGAGATCTCCAAAGACAGCCGCGATCACAGCCCCGAAGTCTACGCGGAAGTGATCATGCCGGGCTTCCGCGCCATGAAACCCGCGCCGAAAATCGCCATCACCCGCTTCGGCGCCGGCGTGCACAGCTTCTGGAAAGCGGAAAAAGATCTGCCGGTGGGAATCGTGCCGTCGGTGATCAAGTCGTGGAAGGAAGCCGTGACCGGCGGATATTTTGTTGAGCATATCTAGAGGAGGAGACGTGATGGAAATCGCTCTTTACTACGCCCCCAACACCTGTGCGCTCGCTCCCTATGTCACGCTGACCGAAGCGGGCGCCGATTTCGAGGTCCGGCCGCTTAATTTTCGCAAGCGGCAGAATTTCACGCCCGAGTACCTGAAGATAAACCCGAAGCACAAGGTGCCTTCGCTCGTCGTCGACGGCAAGATACTGCACGAGAACGTCGCTATCCATCAATGGGTCCATCGGACCTTCCCCGACGCGAAGATCCTGCCCGCCGATCCGTGGGACGAGTTGCAGGCGATCTCGCTACACGCCTGGTGCGCCAGCGGCATCCATCCCTATCTGAGTCGAATCAACAACCCGGCCAAGGTCTGCGACGCGCCTGGCGCGTCCGACGGCGTGATCAAATTCGCGACGGAAGCTCTCTACGAGAATTTCCGGATTGGCGACGATTTGCTGGTCGGGCGCGAGTACTTCTTCGACCATTTCACCGCGCCGGACGCGCATTTCTTCTGGTGCTGCCGCCGCGCCACTCAGTTGGAGGTGGACATCTCAGGCTTCCCCAGCGTCATGGCGCACTACAAGCGCATGCAGGAGCGCCCGAGCGTCAAGAAGCTGCTCGCCTACGAGAAAGAAGTGAATGAAGGGTTTGCCAAGACGGCCTAGGCGAGTTGCGCAGACACACGCAGTTGCCGAGAAGCAGAAGTATCTCGCTGTGCCCTCTGAGGAAATCAAAGCAGCCAGCGTCGCCGGACTCCCGGCCGGCGCGTTTAGGAATGCGAGCGTAACCCGATTTTCGCGCACCGTTGTCTCCTTAGACTATGGTGGGTGAGACCTTTAGGCTCGAAAGATCGGATGGGTGGTCGCCCTGCCGTCAACAAAAGACTCGACGCCTTTTGGCGCCCTATTCATTTTTCTTCGATCTACCAGACAAACGGCACCAATCGATACCGCACTTTCTGAGTATACTCCGTATATCCCGGCAAATTCTTGTGCAGGAATCTTTCCTCATCCAGAAGCCGCCATATTAGCGCAGGCATAAACAAAATGAGCGCGCCCAGTCCGCACCACGAGCCGAGCGCAAGCGGGGTTCCTATGAGCAAAGGAAGCACTCCTGCATACATCGGGTGGCGCACGACGGCGTAGGGGCCCGTCGAGACGACCGTTTGACCCTCGGCTACTTGGATCGTGGAAGCAGCATAACTATTCTCGCGAATGACGAAGTACACTGACAAAAATCCAAGGCCGACCAAGATAGTCGCCTAGCACAGTGACCCACGGTGGCACGGACGACCACATGAAGCGACGGTCCAATGCCGGAACAACCAAGAGCGCAATGAATCCGAGCAGCGCGAAAACCATGATGATCTTTTGAGTCGGCTCCTTTTCCGCCGTTGGCCCGACGTTCATCCGCCGCTCCAGAAGCTTGGGATCTTTTATAGCGAGATACACCGTGATGGCGGTCGACCCTCCCACGAAGACGGCCATAAAGACATACGCCTGCCAGTAATCGAGCGTTCCCGCGGGCACAAAAAGAAGCGCCGCCATCACCAGCAAGCCGTAAATCGATGACCGTAGTGCTCGAAAATAGAGCTTGTTCATACGTGTGAATTATAGATCCTATTAACCTTGATTGCCCGCCACGTCGTTGTCAAAATGCGCTGGTTGTGCCGGCGCGGCATTGGACTTATCGAGAAATAAATAAGTCAGACCCTACTTCTCTGATCAAACCTCTAGACAGCGGAGCCGATGTTGGGTAATGCTTTTGCTGACGGAGATCCCATGCTAACGCCAAATGTAAAAACGGACGTGATCGACGCGGACGCGCACGTGGTAGAGAACGAGCGAGTATGGGATTATCTCGAGGCCGGCGAGGAAAAATATCGCCCTACCTTAGTGGCCGAGCCGGACAATCCGGAGCGCCAGCATTGGGTTCTCGACGGCGAGGATCTCGGTCCCAAGTTTCCCTCGCCCAACGAGAAGCAATCCGAAGAGCATGTCAAAAGATTCGGCCGGGAAGTGGGCACTCCGGTGCAAGCCCGGGAGCTTAGCGATGTGACCCAGCGGCTGAGACACATGGATGCGTTGGGGATCGATGTGCAAGTGCTCTACAACTCGCTCTGGCTCCGGCCGCTCACGCGCCGCCCGGAAGTGGAGATCGCGCTCTGTTGGAGCTGGAACCGCTGGCTGGCGGATGTCTGGAAACTCGGCGACAACCGCTTGCGCTGGACCTGTGTCGTTCCGGCGTTGACCCCGAGCGAAGCCGCGCCGCAAATTCGCTTCGCCAAGGAACATGGCGCCGTCGGCGTCTGCGTGCGCCCCTTCGAAAGGGGCAAGCTGATGACGGACCCGTTTTATTATCCAATCTATGACGAGGCCCAGCGACTAGACATTCCGGTGACCGTGCACATTGCCAACGGCAATCCCGATCTGTTCAAATTGCTGAACAACGAAGCCGGCGGCGGTTTCTCGACATTTCGTGTCCCGACAGTCACCGCATGCTACGCGCTGATCATGAGCGAGATACCGCGCGTCTTCGCGAAGCTGCGCTGGGGTTTCATCGAGACATCGAGCCAGTGGGTGCCCTGGGTCGTCCACGAAGCCGTGCGGCGCTCCTTGGGAAGCGAACACCCGGTGTCGATGAACTGTTTCCGCGACTACGGGATTTATGTTTCAACCCAGACCGATGACGACTTTTCTTATGTGATCTCTTACGCGGGCGAGGAAAATCTGGTTATCGGTACCGACTACGGCCATGGCGATACCTCAAGCGAACTCAACGCGATTTCCCGGTTCAAAGCGATGGAGGGCCTCGATCCACAGGTCAAACGGAAAATTCTTTCCGACAATCCCAGACGATTCTACGGGATTTGAAGACTCGAAGCTGTTCCTCTTAATCTTCTGACGTCTTGAACGATTTGAACGGAGCTCAGCGATTGAACGTCTTGAACGCGCTCAGTCGAGCAATCGAGCGCTAGAGGCAGCCGCCAATGAAACGAAGCACTGAACGCATTCTTACCACCCACGTCGGCAGCCTGCCGCGGCCGGCGGACTTGCGCGCCATGTGGGCGAAAAAAACCGTCACGGCGGAGGACGAAGCGGCGCTGCAAACGCGCTTGCGCTCCGCCATTGGTGAAATCGTGCGCGCGCAGAAAAACGCCGGCATCGATATTCCTAACGACGGCGAGTTCGGCAAGCCCATGCGCGCGTCCACCGACCGGGGCGCCTGGGGCAATTACATCTTCGACCGCGTCTCAGGCTTCACGCCGACTTCGGCGCAGACCATTGCACCCGATACTGCTAAACCTGGCGCGCCGATGCGCATCGTCGGCGTGCGCTGGGAGCAGCGCGAGTTCGCGGAATTTTACGCCGACACCGGCTTGGGCGCGCCCAGCACCGCGGCGCTGCGCCCGACCTGCACCGGCCCGATCGCTTACACCGCGCAGCAGTTTCTGCGCGACCAGCTCGTCAACTTGAAGCTCGCCGCCAACGCCGCCGGCGTCGAAGAGGCCTTCGTCAGCGCCATCGCGCCCGGCAGCCTGGAGATGTTCTGCCGCGATCAGAACAGCTATTACCCTACCAAGGAAAAATTCTTGGAAGCGATTGCCGATGCGATGCGCGAAGAATATCGCGCCATCGTCGACGCCGGCTTCATCCTCCAGCTCGACGACCCCGGCCTCCCCGGCGCCTGGGACATGCTCGATCCCCAGCCAAGCGTCGAGGACTACCGGCGCTACGCGTCACAGCGGGTTGAAATTCTGAATCATGCCCTCGAAGGCATCCCGGTCGATCGCGTGCGCTATCACATCTGCTGGGGCAGCTGGCATGGTCCGCACACCACCGATTTTCCGCTGCGCGACATCGTCGACGTCATGCTCCGTGTCAACGCCCAAGCGTACTTGATCGAAGCCGGCAACGTCCGTCACGAGCATGAATTCAAAGTCTGGCGCGACGTGAAACTCCCCGCCGGGAAGATCCTGATTCCCGGCGTCGTCAGCCACTCCACCGATCTCGTCGAGCACCCGGAACTGGTAGCCGATCGCATCATCACGTTCGCTGAAATCGTCGGCCGCGAAAACGTCATCGCCGGCACCGACTGCGGCCTAGGCGGCCGCGTCCATCCGCAAATCGCCTGGGCCAAGCTGCGCGCCCTGCGCGACGGCGCGGCGATCGCGAGCAAGAAGTTGTGGAGTTGAATTCAAGAACGCGTACGGATGGACATTGCAACTGCTATCGCAACCCTGAACCGTTTACTCACGAGCAAAGAGCCTGCGCAATTCAACAGCTCCTGGATACGGCGACACGCACCGCGCTGCTATCGATTTATCCGGGTGAATTTCCGCCGCGAATAAGGTTTACCGTAGATACATGGATCGAGCGGCACGAGACGATCGCGCGTTGGGGCGGCCACGAAGAGGAATTACAGGACTAGATTGAAGCTTGTATACGCCGATATCGATACACCGGTTCATTTTTGACCTACCTCTTCCGAACTCTTGAATGCGCCGGGAGAGGCATCGTGCCATATCAAGCATACTCGCTGGATCATCGTAAAGACGTGTTTGCGCATGACCGCTGAGTGGTCGCCACCAGCTCCGGTCTTGCCGCACTGATCGAGATCGCGGGGTCTGTTATGCCGCGTGACGAGACTTTGGCTGCTCGATCGGCGCGAGACTGAGTTTAAGCCTGAATGGTTTGAGGAGACGATTGAGGGTTTCCTGGGTCGGATTATGGCGTGGATTGATCGCACGCAGGATGTTTGGACTTGCGATTTTTATTCTCGCCGAAAACTCTTTTATGCCAATAGCCCGGATAACTTTTCCCAGGGCGATCTGAATCGATACGCCTTCCTCAATGGCTGCCAGGAGAAATTCACGAGCAAAATTCGGATCGCGCAGATCTTGCGCTAAACCGACATTCCAATCCTTACTGCGCCTTGCCATGTTTAGCCTCCCTAAAGTCCTTCCAGTAATGTTTTGCCGCGGCGATATCTTTGGATTGCGAAGCCTTGTCGCCGCCCGCAAGAAGCAAGATCACTGCAGCCCCATCTTTTCCAAAGTATAGCCGATACCCCGGTCCAAAATCTAAACGTGCCTCCCAGACTCCACCACCCACATTCTTGTGATCGCCCAAATTGCCGTTTTCAAATCGCAACACTCTTGCCTGGATACGTGCTTGGACACCCATGTCGAGAGTCTTTAACCACTCGCGAAAGGGATTTTTCCCTTGCGGCGTTAAGTATTCTCGGATAGCCAATTTCATGCTGCGACGCCCGTCTACGCGGAGCGTGAGATCGCGCTCGCGGCCCTTTGGCATAAGCTGCCGCTTCGTTCTTGGAATCGCGCCGTCGCGGTCGCGATCGATCTCGGCGATCACCTGCTCAGCGACAGCCACGCCCGGCCTAAGGTTGATTTGCAGCCGGACGCCGCTCGGTTCGATGGCCACCAGCGTCGCTTGGAGATACTGGTCATCCCGATGCGCGAAAACGGCGGACGGAATCGCCAGTAACCCGAGCAGCAGCGGTAGACGACAAGTGTCCTGATCACCGCTTCCACCATTTTACCCCGCAATCGTTCGTCGGATCGCGGTAAATCGTGTGGATGTGCTTGGTCGCGTCGCCGCCCAAGCGCTGCGGGGCGTATTCGATGGTCACCGCCGAAACCTGGTCTGCGTGGAGCGGCCCAACTGAAAAAGGCAGTGCCCCCGCTGAGATACGGAATTCCAGAAAATTTGCCCGGGATACAGAACCGAAAAGATCTTTCCGACGAAACTAAAAATAAGTTATTGTACGAAAACGCAAAGGCGCTTTACCAGATTTAGTTACATTCTTCTAAATGGAGGTGCTTATGGAAGCTCAGATTTGTCGAGCCGCAGCCCATCGAAGGAAGTTTCTGGTCGCTGTGAGCATTTCTATCGAGCAGGTCAGCAGGAAGGTTTGATGTCTATGGACACTGTGAGAGTCGCCTATCGCGACGATGATCGAACTCCGGTCATCTACTGCATCAAAGAAATGGGCGCGAAACATTATGGCATCAACGTTGAGGCTTTGAAGATCAAACATTATGGCGCGTTCGAAGCTTCGCTGTTCAACGATTCAGCCGATGTGTTGATCGACCACGTGGAATTTCTTTATGCCGAAGCAACCAAAGGGAAAAAAATTACTTTCTTTTGCGCCCCTCGAATCGTCCGCGGTCTGGATTTGATGGTGCCCCAGCACGTTGAAAGCGTGAGCGAATTCACCGGCAAGAATATGGCGGTCAGGGATTCCGGCCGGCCTTATACGGTTACGCTCTGGCTGAGGATGATGGGATTGGAGGGCAAAGTGGGGGTGCCGATCTTCAAGGATGCGGACGTGGGCAGGTGGGGTCAGTGGAAGAAAGTCGTAAGCGGAGAATGCATCGCTTGCTTTATGGATCCGCTGTACCAAGCAGAGCCCTTGAAAGCCGGTCTAAAATTTCTCCCGGTGCCCGAACTTGCGGTGGTGAGTCATTACGCCCAGGCGTGCACCGCCGAGTTCGCGCGCAAGAAATCCGCCGTATTAAAAAATTATGTGAAGGCGGTCATTCATGGGATTTGCTGGATGAAGCATCACAAGCAGGAAGCCATGAAAGTTGTCACGGGAGAGCCGATGCAGCTGATGAAAATGAGCGATGTGCATGAGATGGAGAAACATTTTGACGCCATTGTTGGCAAGCTGCAGATCAAACCCTATCCGACGCCGCAGGCCCTGGCCGCTACTTACGAGGTCGCTTGCGAGGAATATGGCGCCCAGGACCTAAATCCACTGGCTCTCTGGGATATGCATTGGGTTAAGGAGCTTGACGACGAAGGCTTCATAGACGCTCTAATCGCAGACATGTCAGCAGGCTGTTGAAAAAGGCCCACCTGCTTCGTTGCGCTTCGGTCGCCTCGCTCCAACGTATCAGTAAATACGCCTCCGGCTCGTCGATTTCTCGCGCGCCTCGCATCTGGACCTTTTTGAACAGCCTGAGACTAGGGTTCTTCAACAGCGGCTGAACATTGAATTTTCAATCCCCGACTCTCGAAGGTTTGCTAAGAATTCGACCTAGGCCAACGCACCCTACTCTGTTTTAAACCAAGACCTGCCAGCAGCGCCGCCATGCGAATCGGTGCGCCGAATCCTTCCACCACTGGAACGCCGAGCTGTTCCTGCAGCCAATCCGGTTTTATATGCACCGGACATTGCGTGATGCCCATTGGAATAATCACCTCCGCGCCCTCTTCCTGGATCAGTGCCCGGGCCTGAGCGACGAAGTTCTGCACCATCTGATCGCGATTCGCTGCGATATCGGGTAAGGCAAAACCAACGCTGCGAATACCTGCGATCTTCGACTCCATCCGTAGCGCCGCGCCATCGCGCGCGTGAACGGGATCGTCCTTGGGTGATAAACAACCAGGCCGAAGCGATCGCCCACAAGCGACGCGACATGGAACGAAGCTTCGAAAGGTCCGACGACCGGGATATTCACGGCCGACTTTCCGCCGTCAATGCCGAGATCGAGCATGCCCAGCGGAACTACCGCGTCATAACCCTGGCGTTCCGCTTCGCGAAACGCTTCGATAAACAACGGCGCAGCCATCTGAATATCGGTCGGGCTCATGCCGCGAATGTACGGCGAGGCCGGCGTTGAGAGAATGCCGATTTCGATTTCCGGCGTAGCATAGGACAGCGCCACCTGTTCTCGGAGATTGCGCTCCTCAGGCGGATACTGACCGATGACGAAGGCAACACGAATTTTCATATAGATAGCGCGCCGGTCACTTCGCGTCGAGTCATTTTGTAGCGGCGCGGGCATACGACCAGTCGCGAACCTTAGAAATATCAGGCACGGCGTCGGGCTTTAACTTAAGGGCAGAGGCGGCAAATTCCATCGCACTTTTGATCACCGCATCATCGACAATCATGTTGTCGGGCATGTGGCTGACCAGAAATTCATAGCTCTTCACTGCTTCGTCTTCCGGTACTTCGAGATAGCCTTTCAGGAAAGTTATCATGTCAGATTTCCTTTCCTTCACGTCTCGAGCTCCACCCGCCATTCCGCGCAGAACAGCGAGAACCAAATCGCGGTTGGCGGCGAAATAGTCTGGCGACCCGGAGATTCCGTTCATTGGATAGCGCACATAATCGGGGCCCCAGGCCAGACGAGTATATCCTTGCCGCTCAGGAGCGTAGTTCAACGGGATCGTCATCAGCGCCGCATCGACAAAGCTGGCCGCCATGGCACCGCTGCGTGTCTCGCTTCCGCCAACCGCCAGGTAAGTCACGTCTCGATCCGGATCGAGACCGCTACGCGCGACGATTTCACGAACAACCAGGGTGCTCATACCACCCAATGAGCTCACGGCAATTTTTTTGCCTTTCAAATCACTCATGCTTTTGATCTGCGGCCGGCCGACGAGAACGTAGGGCGCGTTGTCAACATTGACGGCTATAGTACGAATGGGGAGCCCGCGAACCGAGGCCAGAATCGCGGTAGGGATAACGCTCATGAAGTTCAGTTCGCCCGCCATGGTGGCCTTGATGATGACATCGCTCTGGCGAATAGTGATCAACTTGACATCCAGCCCCTGTTGCTTGAAGTGACCTCTTCGAATGCTCATTTCGAAGATCAATGTAGTTAAGCTTTTCCCAGTCAAACCCAGGGTAACCGGTCGAAGCTTTTGGCAGAAGCCCGCAGTAGCTAACAAGGTGGTCAGAAAGAATAAAGTTAAAGGGACACAACGTTTCATGAAGATATCCCCCATTGGGTTATCGTAGCGACGCGCCGACCCTTTGCGAATCGCGAGCAATTATTCCTGAGCGATGTTGAGAGAGTCACGCCGCGCATCATCGTTGGCACTCTCCTCGTTGTCCTCGGCACAATCGCCATCGCGCTTGGCAAGAGTGTGAAGTTCAAGGCTGGTTCACGCCGGTTTCGCCTTCTGCCAAATCGTTCATCAGCTCGGCCACGGACGCGAGCTTTTCCAACTCGCGCGCTTTCCCGATGACTTTCTCCTGGCGTGCCGACGGCACTCGCGCACGCGCGCAGGCGCGGAATTTGGCCTCGACTTCGGCCGGCGACATGCGATTCTTGGGATGGCCTTTGGGAAAAAAGACCTCGACTTCCCGGCTCTCGCCGTTTTGCAAAATCAGTTTCACCACGGCCGGGTAGCTGCCGGGCGTGTACTTGTTCAAACTCGCGTCGGTGCGGACCGAGACTCGCGCCATCGCCTCTCTCATTTCGGGTTGCAGCCAGCGCCCAGGGGCAAATTGCGCTTCAGAAATTTCGCCGTCCGAAAGAGCCGCTGCCGCAAGATAGTAGAAGCTATGATCCGCGCTTTCGCGGCTTGCCGGGTAGCGCCGTTGTTCGTCCGCCACTTGCGCGCTGACGATCGGGATATCGGCCATCACCACTTCGATGCGCTGAACTTCGCGCGCCGGATCGGCGATGCCGGCGCGCGCTTGCAGCACGCCGGCGACCAAGGTCTGGGCCGTGCCGATACAGGGATAGGCTTTGATAGCGGAGGTCATGATTCTATAGCGATCGCCGATCGGTTGAGCGAGAAGATCTAATTTTGCCCCGGCGAGCATGCCGGTGCTCAGCCCGCGCCGGTGTTCGATCACCCCCAATGAACCGGTCATGCCCTCGGCGGCAAACAACGAACACAGGACCGCTTGGGAGGCCACCATGGCGTTGGCGTTCGCCTTGGAATTGGCCAGCTGACCGGTGCGCACGACGGCGAGCGTGTTGCCATGCGTGGCCGACAGCGCGGCCGCGTGGGCAAGCTGCTCCGCGTTCAATCCCATCAACCGGCCGGCGATCAAAGGCGCCGCCAATGCCGATGCGGTCGTGTGATCCCAGGTGCCGCGAGCTGGAATGATGTCCTGCATGCGGCAGTAAATCTCGTAGCCGAGCGCGACGCTGGCGATCACGCTCAGTCCAGAGGCGCGAAACTTTTCGCCGACGGAAAGCGCCACCGCGATATTGTCGCTCGGATGTCCCATCTGTCCGGGACCGATGTAGGCATCGTTCAAGTCCAGCGAGCGAATCAAAATTCCATTCAGCAACACGGCCTGCGGTAGATTAACGCGCCGCGATGAACCGATCACGGTGCAGTCCGGGTTGCCGCCGAGTTGCGCAAAAACGCGCGACGCGCGTGCAAATGCCGGCTCCTCGGTCGCGGCCAAAGCGCAGCCGATGGAGTCGAAGATCAGCGCCTTGGTATGCTCAACGACTTCCGATGGAATTGCCGCAGCGGCAACGCTGAGCACGTTGGAGGCGATTTGTTGCACCAGGGTAGCTGGTAAATCAGTGCCGGCCATAGATCACGAACGAGCTTTACTCCGAGTCGGCCCGAGTCGCAACACGCTTTTTCTCATCGGCTGCCCCATCGCCAAGACTGACAGCAAATCTTCGCTAAGAGCGAAACCGAAAACAGGAACGTCAAGGTTCAACAGAGTATTGAAAAACTCTCTTCACAGACTGTTTAAAAAGATCTCAGCGGCAAGGCGCGCATAATCCGGATCGTGTCTGTGAACGTGATCGTGAAATTCCCACGAGCACGAACACGCCACACGAACACGCGCTCACTCGAGGCGATCGAGCGCAACGAAGCCTATGAGGCTTTTTCAACAGTCTGTAAAGACGTGACCAAGACCTCTTCTCTTGCACGATTGACGCTTCGGCGCGATCGCGATATGGCCTGCTCAAGAAAAACAGGTCGTTAAATTTGCCATCCCTATAAGCAGGAGCACCGAGATGACCCTATCAATTTTCTTGAGACTCGCGTGCGTGGCGTTCGCCGTCTGCATCGTCGCACCACGCGCCAGCGTTCAGGCTCAACAGCGGGCCGGGACCGCCGAGACCGACAAGGTTCAGCCCGTCAACAGCGGACCCAACCCTTATCGCGTCATACGCGATTGGGCGCAGCTCACGTTGGAGAAAAGACCGTGGGGCGGTTCCAACGGTGTCGCCATCGACCGGGACGGCAAATCCGTTTGGGCGACGGACCGTTGCTCGCCGGGAACTGTTCCGGGTTGCCTCGGCACAAAAGCAAACCCGGTCCATCTCTTCGACGAGACAGGCAAGGAGATCAGGAGCTTTGGCGGCGGCATGTTTGTCTGGCCACACGGCATTCACGTCGATCGCGACGGCAACGTGTGGGTGACCGACGCCCGCGTCGCGACAGCCGATGAACGCATCAAGTTTCCGGGTGAAGACAAGAAGGGCAGCGTTGTCATCAAGTTTAGTCCCGATGGCAAGGTGCTCATGACGTTGGGCCGGCCTGGCGTGAAGGGAGATCCGCCGGACGCGCTGACCGAGCCCAACGACGTCGTCACCGACCCAGGCAACGGCGATGTTTACGTAGCGGAGAGCCATACCAACGTCGAAGACGCGAATCTTGTCGGCCGGATCTCCGTGTTCGACCGCAACGGCAAGTTCCTGCGGGTCATCGGTAAGACCGGAACGGGCCCAGGGGAATTCCGCACACCGCACGCGATCGAGTTCGACTCCCAGGGACGGCTGATCGTCGCCGACCGCCACAACCACCGGATTCAGATCCTGACGAAGGACGGGAAGTATCTCGCTGAATGGCGCGAGTTCAGCCGCGCGAGCGGGCTGGCGATCGACGGGAACGACATCATTTATACGGCGGACTCTGAATCGGATCCAAAGCGGCATCCCGGCTGGCTCAAAGGCATCCGCATTGGGAGCTTGAAGGACGGCAAGGTGACCCTCTTCGTGCCGCCGCACAAAACCGATGCGCCCGATGGAGCCATGGGAGAAGGGATTGCCATCGATAGTGCCGGCAATCTCTTCACGGCAGAAGCCACAGTGAGGGGAATCACAAAGTACGTCAAGGAATAGAGGACGCGAAGAGAATCGCTGCCGCTTTCACTCTCAAGCAGAAGCGATCTCGAGACGATCTTCAGCGATGAATGGAGGCTCCATGCGTTTCTCGCCTTTCACCGCAACAGCAGTTTGCAGTTTGCTAATCGCGCTCGGCATCGGTTTGGCCAGACCGGCATGGAGTGCCGAGATTCGCGTGCTCAATGCCAACGCGTTGACCATAGCGCTGCGAGAACTCGCGGCCGAGCACACGAAGCAGACTGGCAATCAGGTCACCTTCATCTCCGGCTCACCCGGACAGATCCAGCAGAAGGTGGACGCGGGGGAGAAATTCGATCTTCTGATTATGCCGACGCCAGCTCTCGCCGCCCTCGACACAGACGGGAAGCTAGCGCCTGGTACCAGGCGAGCCCTCGTCCGCGTGGGCATTGGGATTGCCATCCGCGAGGGCGCACCCAAACCCGATATCACTACACCCGATGCGTTGCGCAAGACGCTTCTCGCCCAACAAAAAATAACCTACTCCGATTCCAAGACGGGAGGGCTCAGCGGCATCAATGCGCAAAAGGTATTGCAGAATCTCGGCATTGCCGACGAGATCAAAACCAAGCTGTTGCCACACTCGGATGGCCAAGGGTTGATTGCCAAAGGGGAGGCAGACCTCGGCCTTTACAATGTCAGTGAAATTCCGAGGGCCAAAGGCGTTGTTCTACTGGGACCTGTTCCGGCGGCAGTGCAAGCATACATCACGTACGATGCCGGCGTGCCCGCCAGCAACGTATCTCCTTCTGCGGTGATCGAGTTTCTCAAATTTATTGCGTCGCCTGCAGCCGCACCACCATGGCTCGCGGCCGGCTTGGAGCAGGCAGGACCTTGATAAGACAAGCAAGAGGTTGCAGTCGGAAAGAGGTGGCCGCTTCATCCGCGTCGTACCGTTACAGTTGGAGAATGCCTTTATGACACCTTCTAATAAGACCCGATCATGCGTGCTCGTTGCGCTCGCCATGCTCATCATGTTGATCTCCACGCTCGCCCATGCCCAGGCGCCTCGCAAGGTCAAGATGACCTTGCCGGTGGTGGCGCTGACGACGGCGCCCGTGTATCTCGCCGAGGCCAAGGGCTACTTTGCCCAGGAAGGCCTCAGCGTGGAACTGAACGTGACCGGCGGCGGCGGACCGGACATCAAGGCGCTGATCGCCGGGGACGTCGACTTCACCTACACTGCGAGTGATCAGGTCATCCTTCCCTGGCAGGAAGGTAAACGCCTGGTCATGGTGATGGGCGTGATTCCCCGCGCGCTGATCAACTGGGCCATGCATAAAGACGTGGCGCAGGCCAAGGGAATCACCGAGAAGTCGCCACTCGCCGACAAGCTGAAAGCGCTCCGCGGGCTTACGATCGGCTCTACGCAGCCCGGCTCGCTGACCGCCAACCTCGCCGCCTACACTCTGCGCAAGGCTGGGCTCGTGCCGCAGCAGGACGCCAATGTCATTCCGGTTGGTAGCGGGTTGACCTGGCTCGCGGCCCTCGAGCAACGCAAGGTAGACGTCGCGCTCATGTCGCCGCCCCTGCCTGACACGGCGGTGGCGCGCGGCTTCGCCATCCTGCTGATCGACAACGCGCGGGGCGAGGACCCGGCGCTCGCGGAGTTCCTTCAGCAGGTCTTTGTCACCCGGCCCGACGTGATCCAGAAGGATCCCGAGCTTGTGCGCAAGCTGGTACGGGCGCTACTCCGCGCCAACCAGTGGGCTCTCGCCGCTAAGCCCGAGGAGATCGCCGACGCGCTCCAGCCCTCGATGGGCGCGACCCCGCGCGACGCTCTCATGACCGGGATCAAGGCAACGGTGCCGGCCTACAGTCGCGACGGGCGGATAACGGAGCGGGCGTTGAAGGCTGCCACCGACGTCATGGAGGTGGCGGGGATCTTGAAAAAGCGCCCGATGCTCGCGGACGTCGCGACAAACGATTTCCTGCCGAAGTGAGAGAGACCGGAGTAGTATTCGTTCGCCGTAGCAGGTAGAGATCGACACATTGAAGAGGTGGTAGATAAATTGGGTTCCGGTCAGAAAAAGCGACCGTTCATCTTGTCATGCACTATTCGACGGTGCGCAAACTTCTCGCAACGCCACGATTCAAGACTTGCCCCGAATTTTCGAATTTGAATTCAAAGTCCGGCGGGACGTCAAACCCCCCGCCGGAAAAATCCTTATCCCCGGCGCCGTCAGCCACGCGACCGACCTCGTCGAGCACCCGGAACTCGTAGCCGATCGCATCATCACGTTCGCTGAAATCGTCGGTCAAGAAAACGTCATCGCCGGCACCCACTGCGGTCTAGGCGGCCGCGTCCATCGGCAATTCGCCTGGGCCAGGCTGCGCGCCTTGCGCGACGGCGCGGCAATCGCGAGCAAGAAGTTGCGGAGTTGAATTCAAAAGTGCCGTGCGGGATGAACGAAACAAAAAGCAAGAAAGTCTAGAAGTAAAATTCGACCTTGAAGCGTATCGAGATCCATGCGACGGAAAAGAAAATAGCCGAGATAACCGACAACAACGCACGACTCAGGCCTGACCGCAACCTCCACTCAACCAGACGCGATTAGGACCCAACCGCGAATCGAATATTCAGGAGCGTTCTACCGTGTCATCAATCCCGGACAATAGCAGTGCAATGTCTTTGTTGGAAGATAAATGGCGGCAGAGCTTCACGGACACTGGGCGAGCTGGCACGACGGTTAGCGCTGCGGTTGTGACACCTCGATGACGTCGCGGAAGCGCTCGATCAGCTTGGGCTCGGCGCGGTAGAGTTCCGCCACCGTCTGCTCGATAGTTGGACCATCGAGCGGACTGACTACGAGGTTCGACTTTTTCGCTTCCGCCAAGAAGTCGGCATCCTTCATCGTTGCCATAAAAGCCCTCTGCAAAGTTTGCAAGCGATCCTTGGGCAAGCCCGGCGGCAGAGAGTAAGCGATCGAGGCCGGCCCATAGGCTTGCGCCGCAAGCCGCAGCAGCGCTTGGTCTTCTTTGCTCTTGGCGTGCTGAATTGCAACTGCAACATTGGGTAGATCCGGAAGGGGCTCGAGCGTGGTCTGGACCAACGGTCGAACGAATCCGGTTTCAAGTCCTTTCGCCCAGGTGACTTTGATCGAATCCCAGCCCCAACATGCGGCATCGACTTCGCCGGCCTCCGCCGCCAGCCGAACGTCGGAGGTTCCTTTGAACCCTTCGATGACGCTTAGCGGAACACCCAATGTCGACTTGAGCAGATGTGGCCAGGCCGACGTCGAATTACCCGGCCCAAGCGAACCAAACTTGAGCGGCCGCTTGGATGCGGACCAATCCGCCAAGGTTTTCACGCCGGTGTTTTCCGTGACCACGCAGGTGTGGCGTTCCGGCGCCGGCGTACCGAGCCAGCCAAATTTCTTACCGTCGAACATCACACTTTTATCGCCCATCACATGGCGGAAGATCACCGAGCCGGAGAAATGGCCGATGGTCAAACCGTCGGGCGCCGATCTATTATACAAATGATTGGCGGCGATGAGCTGCCCGGCGCCCGGCATGTTCTGCACGACAATGCTCGGATTACCCGGCAGATGTTTGCCGATATGGCGCGCCATCATGCGGCTGTAGGTATCGAAGCCGCCGCCCGCAGCGGTACCAACGAGCACCACGACGGTTTTCCCTTTGAAGAACTCTTGGGCCGCGGCCGGAACGGCAGCGATCAGGAGTAATGCCGATGCGACGATGATTTTTGCACCGTGCCAAACTGCTAAACTCATAGAGCGTCCTTGAGCGTTCCGTGCGGAGCTTGTTGAATTATTTTCAGGGCTACTTGCGCGCCAGGTGAGCGTCGCTAGCGTCAAGCTTCACATCGGCGTAACCCATCGGCTGTGGTTTGGTTTGCCCCACCATCACCTGCAAATAAGCAGGCTCGAGGCCATTGTTTTGAAAGCCATGAATAACCCCTGCCGGGCATGAGACGCAGTCCCAAGGGCCGAGATTTTCCTCCACGCGCCGGCCATCTTCTTCCTCGAAGAACACCGTCACATTCCCTTTCAAGATGAAAAACACCTCTTCGACCGGATGCGTGTGCGGCGCATTGCCTTCGCCCGGCGGCACGTACATCACAGACAACCGCGTCGCACCGGCTGGAATATGTCTCACCTCGGGCTTGCCGAGAGTTTCGCCGATATAACGGAACTGCGCTCGACGATAACCGTCGAAGTTCGAATCGCCGAACACGCTCCAGTCCGGCTTGATGTCGGCGAAGCGCACCGTGTAGCGCTGCGAAATCTCTTCGAGGCCCATGTTGACGACCGCGGGATGACGCGGATGACGAGCGACCTTACTCATGTCTTGTCTCCTCTAATGGCGTTGGTGAGGTTACGGAAATTTTTCTTGTCATTTTCATGCGCACTACAATGCCAAAGTCCGTTTATCCCCTCGCCCAAACCTTGTCAATGCAGAATCGTCGCAATAGACGGAATCTCCCGCATAGCGTCAAGGCGCAAAGTGCGGTGAACAAAGACTCACCACGAAGGGCACGAAGATCACGAAGGTAAGAGAAGAAATTAAACCACTCCTCTTTCCCGATGACTTATTCGTGTCCTTCGCTGTGCTCCTTTGAACAATGAGACGCTCATTAGTCACGAAGGATCGAATTTCGGATTTCAATCTGTGCGCGAGTGCACTCATGATTCGCTTCGTGGTGAATACTTCCCCTTCTAAACTTTGCGCCTTCGCGCACTTCGCGGCAGATATTGCGAGTTCGCCTGTTCGCTGCGGCAACCCACGCCGGGATCTTCTTGTTGAGCGGGTATTCGATTGACAGCCTGCGCTTTTTCACCTTATCTTGCCGCTTCGACTAAAAAACATTTCTTGGACAGCGTTTGACATGAACTCGCGGCAAAAATTTTCCTCGGTGGGCACCTCGGCGCGCCGCCTCGACGGCGCACCGAAGGTCACCGGCGCGACCCGCTACACCGCGGACCACAGTTTGCCCGGTATGATTTGGGGCAAGTGCCTGCGCAGCCCGCTGCCCCATGCGCGCATCCGTCGCCTCGATGTCGAAAAAGCGAGAAATTTGAAAGGTGTTTTCGCGGTGCTCACTGCGGCCGATCTTCCTGATCGTTTGACTGGAATCATCCTCAAGGACATGCCGCCGCTCGCCAGAGATCGCGTTCGATTTATCGGCGAGCGCGTTGCGGTGGTCGGCGCGGCGTCTCCGGAGATTGCGGAAGAGGCGCTAAGCCGCATCGAAGTCGACTACGAGGAACTGCCCGCCGTTTACGATCCGCTGCAAGCGATGGCGGCCGGCGCGCCGCTGATCCACGAGCACCTCAGAAGTTACGACGGCCTCCGTCCGCCGCTGCCGGATGTTCCTAACCTGCATAACTACGCCGAATGGCGGTCGGGCGATCACCGGCAAGGATTTGCCGAAGCGGATTTCGTTTTCGAGCAGAGCTTCACCACTCAGCGGGCGCACCAGGGTTATCTCGAACCCCACGCCGTCGTGGTCCAAGTCGAGCCGTCGGAGAACATCTTGATCTGGTCCACGGCCAAGCAAGTGTATCTCACGCGAGCAAATCTGGCCGAGTGGCTCGGCATCGATGAAGAGAAAATTATCTTCCAAGTCGGCGCCGTCGGCGGCGACTTCGGCGGCAAGGGCACGCTCATGGACCTGCCGCTTTGCTACTTTCTCGCGAAGGTCTCCGGTAGACCGGCGAAGATGATCATGAGTTATGCCGAGGAATTGATCGCCGCCAACCCGCGTCACGCCTCGGTCATCACGATCAAGACCGGCGTCAAAAAAGATGGCCGGCTCTGGGCCAGAGAATTGAAAGCGGTATTCAACGGCGGCGCCTACGCCGGCATCAAAGAAAGCAGCAACGGCAACCTGCCCGGCTCGCGTCATGGCAACGGCTCCTACGCAATTCCCCATTCGTACATTCAGTCGCTATGCGTCTACACCAACTGCATTCCCGGCGGCATCATGCGCGGTCCCGGCGATCTGCAAGTCAACTTCGCCGTCGAGTCGCACATGGACCACGTCGCGCGCCGAGCTCGGCATTGATCCCTATCAGTTTCGTCGCCTCAATGTCGTCAAACCCGGCGACCTGCTGGTCAATGGCCAGCGTGTGAATACCGACATGGGACAGCGCCTGCTGGGAAAAATGCGGCGCAAAATCCAGCCGCGCGGGCACGCGAAGAAAACCCCTTATGTGGGGAGGGGTCTTGCTTTGGCTTCGCGCGATGTCAATTTCGGCGCGGCGAATATAGACGTCGGCGTTAGTGAAAATGGCGCGGCGTACATCCTGACAACGGTTCCCGATACCGGCACCGGCGCGCACACGATTTTTCGCCAGATCGTCGCCGAGGCGCTTGCGGTTTCAGCCGACGATGTTGCAGTTAGAATGGGCACCACGGACATGTTCCCGACCGATGTCAGAGTGATCGCCAGTTTGGTCACCTACTTGAGCGGACGAGCGGTCCAACAGGCAGCCTTCGCAGTGCGCGACAAGCTGATTCAGCTCGCTGCGGCGCTGCTTGGCTGTTCGCCGCACGCGGTCCGTTTGGAGCGAGGTGCTGCCGTCGGGCCCAGGCGCTCAAAAGTCAACTTCGCCGATCTCGCCGCGCGGGCGAAATCGATTGATGGATCCTTGAGCGCGCGCGGTAGCATCGATATCAAAGAACGGCTCGGCGCCATGTGCTTCTTTGCCGAGGCGGCGGAAGTCCGGGTCGACCCGGAAACCGGGCAGGTGAAAGTGCGCAAAATGATCTCCGCCCACGATGTCGGGACCATCATCAACCCGCTGTTACATCGCGGACAGGTCGAGGGCGGCATGATCCAGGGTTTCGGCTTCGCGATGAGCGAAGATCTCGCCGCCGAAGACGGTAAGATCGTTACCGCCAATCTGGGTGAGTACAAGCTGCCCAACATCCGCGACATACCCGCGCATGAAACGCTCTACGTCAGAGATCACACCGGCCCCGGCCCGTTTCAAGCAAAACAAATCGGCGAGCACGGCGCGATCCCGACCGCTGCGGCGATCGCCAACGCCGTCTACGACGCGATCGGCGTACAGATCACCGATCTGCCGATCACCGCGGAAAAGGTCTTCGCCGCGCTGCGCCAACGGCCCGCTGCACAGCGGGCTGACGCGCCATCCGCAAAATCGCTTCCCGGTTCGACAACCACGGACCTGATCAAGATTGTCGGTTTCGATAAGGACATCACGCTCTCGGTCGGCGAAGCCAAGGGCTTCTTGGCAGCGGAAAATCTCGCCATCAGCTTCGATCAAACTCTGAACTCCACCGGCGAGATTTTGGGTCTGCTCGACGGCAAGTGGGACATCGCCTTTGACAACGGCGACAACGTCGTGGCTTGGGACGAAGGGCAAGGAGCCGACGGCAAGACTCACGACCTGTTCATTTTCCTAGGCGGCTCTCAAGAGCTGAACCAAAGTCTGTTCGTCACATCCGACATCCGAGAAATCGGCGATCTAAGAGGCAAGCTTCTCGGCGCCGACGCCGTCGGCACCGGCTTCGCTGTGGTGCTGCGCTACATTCTCCACTGCCACGGGTTATGTTTTGAGCGCGACTACAGCTTCAAATCGGTCGGTTCGACGCGCCTGCGCTTGGCCGAATTGAGCGCTGGGACAATTGCCGGCGCCATGGTGAATCCACGCTACGTCGAGGACAGCGGCGCGGCCAATCTCCGTTTGCTCGCTTCGGGCAAAGACTACGCCGATCCCTATCCCGCTCGGATCGGTCTCACCACCCGTGCTTGGGCTAGCCGGCATCGATCGTTGCTGGTCCGCTTTATTCGGGCGATGATCATGACGATCGATTGGATGTTAGATGCACGCAACGAAGCGGAGCTAGTTGACTTGATGCAATCCAAATCGGGCCGCAGCCCCGAGCAAGTGCGGCGAGATTATCGACGACTGTTCGAACCGCGCGCCGGTTTGACCAGTCGCGGCGCTTTTAACCCGGAGAGCCTAAAGACCGTGCTCGAGATGCGGCACAAATTGGCACTGATCGGTTCGCCCTTGCCGCCCGTGGAAAAATACTTCGATGATAGTTTCTACCGCGAAGCAGTGAGCGCGATCACCAAGTCTGGCTCATAGAAACGGCGTAACCATGACACACCCCCTTACCCAAGTCGGCAGATCGGCAACCCGTCTCGACGGTCAGGCGAAAGTCTCCGGTGGGATACGCTACGCCGCGGATATCGAACGGCCGGGCACGATCTGGGGCAAATGCCTGCGAAGTCCCTATGCCCACGCGCGCATCCGCAGCATCGATACCGCCTCGGCGAAAAACATCGAAGGCGTTTTTGCCGTGCTCACCGCCGACGACTTGCCGCGCCGCTTGGTCGGCCGAAGATTGAGGGACATGCCGGTGCTGGCGCAGCAAACCGTGCGCTTCATCGGCGAGCGGGTGGCTGTCGTCGCGGCGCGGACTCCGGAGATTGCCGAAGAGGCGCTCAACCGGATTGTCGTCGATTATGAAGAAATGAAATCGGTCCATGACCCGATCCAAGCCATGGCTGCCGAGGCGCCGATCCTGCACGAGAACTTGCGCAGCTACGAAATTCTCCGTTTGCCGCTGTCCGATATTCCCAACGTCCATTCTCACGTTCAGTCGGTCTTCGGCGACGTCGCGCAAGGATTTCAAGAATCTGAGTTGATTTTTGAACAGAGCTTCACCACGCCGCGCGTGCATCACGGCTATCTCGAGCCCCACGCCGTGGTCGTCGATATCGAAGCGTCCGGGCGCGTTCTCGTCTGGTGTCCTGCTAAGGGTCCCTACGTCACTCGATCGCATCTCGCCCAATGGCTCGATCTGCCGGAAGAAAAAATCTGCTTCCAGATCAGTCCGGTGGGCGGCGACTTCGGCGGCAAAGCTTCGCTGATGGACATTCCGCTCTGCTACTCGCTCGCCAAAGCCACCGGCCGCCCTGTCAAGATGATCATGAGCTACAGTGAAGAATTGACCGCCGCCAACCCGCGCCACCCGGCGCTGATCACGATCAAAAGCGGCCTCAAGCGCGACGGTAGACTTTGGGCCAGGGAAGTCAGAGTGATCTTCAACAGCGGCGCTTACGCTGGATTCAAAAACAACGACACCGTGAATCTACCGGGCGCGCGCCACGGCGCCGGCGCTTATTTCATTCCCCATCTCAAGATCGACGCCTTCTCGGTTTACACCAATTGCGTCCCGAGCGGCATTATGCGCGGCCCCGGCGAAGCTCAGATGCTGTTCGCGGTTGAAAGCCACACCGATTTTCTTGCCGCGCAAATAAAAATGGACCCGATCGAATTCCGCTACCGCAACCTGCTCAAGCGCGGCGACCTACTGCCCTACGGTGTGCGGCTCGAAGACGACAAGGCGCGCCAACTGCTCAAGCGCGTTGCGGCGAAAATCGGCTGGAACGGCGCTAGAAAAAGGCAACCTTACGTCGGTCAAGGGCTGGCGTTTTGCATCCGGGAGATCGGCATCGGCGAAGCCAACGTCGAGGTTGGTCTGAAAGACGATGGCCGAGTTTATCTGGTCACCACGGTCCCCGACACCGGCACCGGCTCCCACACGATTTTCCGCCAAATCGCCGCCGAGACGCTTGGCGTTGCCGCTGACGATGTTGAAATTATCATGGGCACCACGGACCATTTCCCAACCGATGTCGCCGTCGCTGCCAGCCGGGTCACTTATCTCGCGGGTCAAGCAAGCCAAAAAGCCGCCAGCGGTTTGCGCGATCTGCTTCTCAATGAGGCCGCAGAAACTTTTCGCTGCCCGGTCGAGAGACTGCGGATTGGTAAAAGTGTTCTCCGTAACGGCGCCAAAGAGAAAATCTCTTTCGCGGAATTAGCTGCACGCGCCGCCGCGGCCGGACGAAAGCTGCAAGTCAAAGCGAATTTTCAAATCCAAGAGCGCGGTGGCACCGCCTGTTTTTTTGCCCAGGCGGCGAAGATCAAAGTCGATCCGGAAACTGGCAAAGTAACTATCCTCAAAATGCTTTCCGCTCATGACACGGGCACGGTGATCAATCCGGTCACTTATCAAGGGCAGGTCGAAGGCGGCATGATGCAGGGCTTAGGGTTCGCGCTGATGGAAAATCTACGCGACGACGAAGGCAAAATCATCACGCCCAGCCTGGGCGAATACAAAATCCCGTGCGCCGCCGATGTGCCGCCACTTGAAACTCTGCTGTTCCAGGATCAAGACGGCCCCGGACCCTTTCATAGCAAACCGGTAGGCGAACACAGCGCGGTGCCGACCGCGCCTTGCATCGCCAACGCGCTTTACGACGCCATCGGCAAACAAGTCACCGACTTACCGTTGAGCGCCGAGGCGGTTTACGATGCGATGAAAAGCGTTAGAGGTGCGCGCGAAACCAGATAACTGCGACCCGATTGCACAAGTCAGCAGCAAACTCTCGCGGTTCAGCGCTGCGCTTTAGCGGCCAAGCTCGCATCGAAGAATTCGGCTGGCTTCATGGCAGTCTTCAAACCCGACAATTCGATCAGCGACTCGAGATTGGCGGCGCCGAAAACGATGCTGTAGGCGTCGTAGTAATACTTCAGCGCTTCCCGTTCCATTTTGAAATCGCCGCTGTATCTTTGCTTGCGCGCATCTTCGAGCGCGCGATCAGGATCGTTCCTGATCAAATTCATCGCCTGCTGCATCGCGCGTAAGAAACGCACCGCTTGCTCGGGATTGGACTTGGTCTTCTCACGCATGGCGCTCAGTATCAGCGCCGGGACTTCAGGCAAGAGCCGGCCAACGTCGGTCAGCAGTGGGTAGCCCTTGCTCGCCAAGACGATCTGTTGCTGCGGCGAAAAAATCGAGGCGTCGACCCGGCCCTGTTCCAAAGCGATCATGCGCAGCGGACTATTGCCGACGTACAACATCGTGTAGTCTTTGTCGCGCTGGAAACCGAGCTTTTTCATCGCTGCAATCGCCACCGCCTCCGACAATCCTCCGGCGCCGGTCACGCCGATCTTGGCACCCTTCAAATCTTTGCTTGTCGACAGCCCCTTTCGGCCCATCAACACGTAATCTAAACGGGAGCGAAAGCCGCCGATGATAACGAACGGTAACCCCTTGGAAATCGCCGCCACAGCGGGTGGCGCGCCACTCTCGACGAAAGTGAATTCCCCCGCCGCCAGCGCTGCCAAGATCGTCGCATCATTGCGCACCACGATCGACTCGACTTCTAATCCCTCGCGAGTGAAAAATCCTTCCGCGTGAGCGACCATGTGAGGCAGCCGCGCCGTGAGCGACGGACTGGAAGAAGCAACGCGAATCTTTTCCGCCGCCGCCCAATCGCAGTCGAGCCCAAGTAAGACAAACGAGAGTAACAAAAAAAAGCCGGGATGAACTTGCATAATGCCCTCCCTACCCGATGTAGAGTTTGAATGATTCGTGAGCCGTGTGCTCACTGCTTACGACCAATGGGATTGAGCTGTCAAGGGAAGTTTTATGAGCGGAGATGAGAGCGCGGTGGCGACACCGCGCTCCTACCGACGCGTGTCAGTACAAAGCGATTTCGCCGGCAGGTGCCGCACCAGCGGCGGTTCATTGATTGATGATCGCGCCTGAATCCAGCCAAACGTGAGATTTTACCGTCGCGAAACTCCCAGACATGAACGTCAAGATAAAGGTCCGCGTCCCCTTTTCTCCCTCGCCATCTCGCTACCTATTTTAAAATTTCTTTAAGCCGTGCCACCAGCGCGGGATCAAGACGGAGCAGTTCTTTGACATTGCGCTCGAGACCTTCGCCCGATCCTGGATTGATTTCCAAATTGGCTTTGGCGGCTTCGTTGAGCAGTTCGGGATCTTTGACGGTCTCCATAAAAGAGGTGCGCAGGATTTCCACCCGGTCCTTAGGCGTGCCGGGAGGTAGGACGTAGGGACGCACCGCGGCGCCGTGAGCTTGGGCTACTGCCACGATGAGTTTGCGCATCTCGTCTGTCTTGGCGAAGTTTGTCGCTAAAGGCACCTTAGGAATATCCGGGTGGGGCTTCGTGCTCAGCTGAAGCACCATTGTCACCTCGCCGGTTTCAAGTTCCTTTCTCCATGTAGCGCGAAACGACTGCCACGAATTGCTTAGGCCGCCGACCTCGCCGCTGTTAAATGCCAAGCGAATTGGCGCAGTCCCTTTATAGCCCGATACTACCTGAATCGGCAGGCCAAGAGCGACCTCGGCGACTTTAGGAACATCATAGGTTCCATCACCGGCCGCGATGGCGCCAAACTTGACCACTGTCTTCGATACCAACCATTGCTCCACGCTCGTCACACCGGTCGTCTTGGCCACGCCAAAGACAAAATCGTCTTGCGCCGGCACGCCGACGTATTCAAATTTAAGCGCATCGAATTCAATACCAGGCTTCGCGAGGAGCTGTTGTAAGAATTGTCCGCCAACAAAATGACCGATGGTGAGACCGTCGGGTTTGGCTACTTTGAAGAGATGATTTGCCGAAAGCAATCCGCCCGCCCCGGGCATATTGTCAACGATGATGCTCGGTTTTCCTGGAATATATTTGCTAAAATGGCGCGCAATGAGGCGAGTATAGGTATCGTATCCACCGCCCGGCGACGTGCCAACGATAATTCGGATAGTTTTCCCTTCATAGAAAGACGTAGCGCTTAGTGCGCGCTCAGCCCGCGCACCCAGGACAATCAACAGAACGGATAGAGCGGTCGTTAAATGCGACCTCACAGGCGAACATCTAAATATTGTCTTTGGCATTTTTCTGTTGCTTCTTTCACGATCGGTTTTTTGACAGGACCGACTTCTTCAGTCGAGTTAAGCTCGCAGGCCGCTATTTTTTTTCGCCCCTGAGGTGATACAGGTCATTCAGCTTCCGGCGAAATGCTTCCTCGCCTCCGGGCAGTGTGTCGAATTTTGTCGTACCGTCTGTTTGTCGGAGGATTTTCTGCCCTTCATCGTCCTGGTGCATGCTCAAAAGTATCTCTTTGAGGCGCTTTATAACTGCTTCAGGCAGATTCCTGCGCACCGATACGAGGTGCCGAGGCACCGATCCGCTCTCGACGAGAACCGCGAGGCGGGCTTTACTCGCCTCGTCTAAACTCGCATAGTCATCGTTACTGATGGCTCCTGCCGCCACTTTCTCTTCGCGCACCAGTTTAACGACATTTTTTTCCGAACTCGCAAAAATATAACCGATTTCGCCCCCCAAGACCTTGGCCGAGAGATCCGGTTTTTCCGCCACCTGGAATCGCTTCTCCAATAGCAAGAGCTTGGGCAAAAAATAACCGGATGTCGATCCAGGATCTTCGAAAGCGATCATCTTGCCGCGTAGATCTTCGAGACGAGTGATGCGGCTTGCCTTGCTCGTGAAGATGACACCCCGATACTCGCTCATGCCGCCTTTCCAACGTCTGAGCAATAACCTGCCAGTGCCGGTGCGGTTGATGAGATAAGTGGGAAAGGGACTTTCCAGGTAGAAATCAACCTGCGCCCGCTCAACTAATTCGATGAGCTGGGAGACGCTATTTGCGACGATAACGCTGCTCTTAATCTCCCCAGTCGGCGCAAGTTTACGAGCCGCATATTCCACTAGAGGACGAAAATGCTCCGCCACCGGCTGCGGTTCGCTCTGGTAGACCACTCCCAGGGTGAGCGCTTTTATGCTTACAGTTTGTTTTACTTGTGCTTCGGTTTTCGGTCCCGCGATGAGCAGGAGCGTGACGATGAGAAATGCTACGTAAACGCAAGGCAATCGCTTTTCCACAGCGGTACCCTCACAGGTTTGTCGGAACCGAAATAAACCCCAGCAGATAACGGGAAACCCCATTAAAGCACCGCACGTAACCGGTGAGCAGCGCTCAACCTCCCCAGCCTCCATACCACTGATCGTCCCCACGTTTGGGAGCAAAGTCGTCTTTCGTTTTTGTGCTGATTCCTTCTGCTGAACCTAACAATCCGATTAGAACTCCGCCGATTCCCGCTATTAGTACCCCGATAATGAGCAGCCCCAGCCAGACTACTCGATTGCCGTATAAAGCCAGAGGAATCGACGATAGACCTGCCACGCCACTACTTCCTAACCCTAACAGCAACGATCTTGCTGGCTGTCGGACTTGTCTGATTGGCGAAAACGTAACTAACGCTAACGCAGCGACGAATGTGACGACGATCAGCAGGATATAGACAACTATTAGCACACCCGACCTCCACGGCAGGCTATCCGATTCAAGTTTTTGGTGTCAAACGCGATTGCGTGGCAAAGCTGGCTCGCCTAATCCGCACGGCTTAGTTGCCATGACGCTCAAACTTGTAGTGAAGATTGATATGATTGTTGTGTCTGAACCTATACCATCCCCTGACAGGATGCGATTCGGCGACTTTCAAACCAGCAATCGCTCACGCAGCCTCAAGGATGGTATTTCGGTCGATGGGAAAAGGGACGCGAACCTTGATCCTGATTCGTCGACGCCGAGATGAGAGCAAAAGCATTTCTCGGATCGCGTGGACAAGCAATGGTGGCTGACGCGTGTGGAAAGAATTACCGCGCCCTTCCGCGACAATGGGCCACCCAACTTTTTGACAAGCCCGAAGATTACGCCGCGTTCGAGCGGATTATGGTTGCAGCGATGCGCCGTTCTCCACTCCGACTTTTGGCTTACTGTCTGATGCCCAATTATGGCACATGGTCCTCTGGCCGAAGAAAGCCGGCGAGATGACCGATTCTTCGCTGGCTCACGCTCACTCATAGTCAGCGCCTACACGCCCACCGCCCACCACCGGCTACGGGCATATTTATCAAGGGCGGTTCGAAAGTTTTCCTGTCGAGCAGGATCAAGCCGCGCTCAATGTGATCCGTTATGTGGAACGCAACGCCTGGCGAGCCCAGCTCGTCGCGGGCGCAAAATGCGCTGGTGCGGTCTATGGTGAAGAGTTCATGGGGATCGAGAATGCTGCTGAGCGACTGGCCCTTCGAACGGCGGAGACGGGTTGAATGGGTGAACGCGGCACAAACCGGAGCCCAGATCGAAGCGCAGCGGGATGCGTCGATCGCTGCTGCCCTACGGCACGGAAACTTGGCAGACACAGATCGCGGCTATGCTCGGATTGAAATCCACACTTCATCCCCGCGGCAGACCTAGAAAGCAATTGGAATTAACGAATACGCAAACGTAAAAAGGTTCGCGTCCCCTTTTCTCATGCTTTCATATTATCTGAAACCAAGCGTGCCCCGCAATTGACGATCACGACACCCGGAGTTATATCTTGCGCATGCTCCGGGCCTCGTCACCGCTGAAGAACGGGCTCGCGGACGCTGGGGTACCCACGGGGAACGGGCTGGCAAATTGTTTTTTATCCTAAGGAGACTGGATGAAATTTATCGCCATCGCGCTCGCTGCCCTCTCCTTGTTTTTCGTTTCTTCTCCGCTCCAGGCGGATCACAAGACGCTGAATATCGCGCAGGGTTATATCGCGGCAGATATTCTTCCCCTGTGGATCGCGATTGACCGCAACCTGTTTGAAAAGCACGCCCTCGAAACCGCGGTGACCTATGTCCGCGGCGGCAAGAATATCGTCGCGGCCCTTCTATCGGGGCAATCGGACATGGCGGTCATCCTCCCTTCGTCTTTTGTGCTCGCAAATCTTCAAGGCGCCGATTTCGTCTTCATCGGCAACAGCCATAGCCTCTTGAAGTACGTCTTGATGGCGCACCCTTCGATCAAAGCGCCGGTCGAGCTCAAGGGCAAGAGGCTCGCGATCAGCACCGTCGGCGACCTAAGCCATGCGATGACCCTGCTCGCCCTGCAAAGGCTCGGCATCGGCCCGAAAGAGCTAGAGGTCATTCAGGTGGGTCAGCAGCCGGAACGGATGCTGGCGCTTAGGAACAGCTCGGTGCGGGCGACCACCGTCAGCTCTCCATTCGATTTCATGCTGAAGAAGGAGGGATTCGTGCCGCTCTTCGACAGCAGCAACGAGGTGCGCACTCTCGCCACGGCCTACATCGTGCGGCAAAAATTTCTCCAAAACGCCGCGCATCGTTCGATGGCGGAAAAGTTTCTCCGTGCCATGACCGAGGCGGTCAGGATCATCAAGACCGAGCGCGACTACGCGCTGCGCGTGCTGGACAAGAATTTGCGCAACACCGACCCCGAGATTTTGAAATATTCCTATGATTTTCTGCGCCGGCGTACCACGACTCTCCGCGAATGAAAGCGGCGGAAGTGCAAACGTTGATCGACCTGATCGTGCCGCCGGATAAACGCAAGGAGTTGTCCGCCGAAAAACTGATGGACAACAGCCTCGTGGCCAAAATAGAAAATGGCGGCTCCTGAGCGCGTATAAAGGGGGAAACTAAAAGATGGATGCAAAAAACCTCGCAGAGCTTCGATTCCTCGGTCCCGGCTTCAACTGGATGAAGATCCAGGGAATCATCGCCGTAGGCATGAGCGGATACAACAGCCCCCTTCCGCAAGGCACGACGGTTTCGGTAACGACCTTCGATCCGGGCGCAGCGTGCATGGACGGGCCTCTGCTGGTTGCCGAAGGAAAGTTTCACACGGCGATCACGACCCCGCCGTGGTTCGGCCGTATGGCGATCGAAGGCAAGGGCTACTTCTCTTCGCCCCTGCCGGTCAGGGCGCTCGCTCGTTTTCCCCACTTCGACCAACTCGCCCTTGCGGTAAAAAAATCCACCGGTGTAAACAGCTTCGGGGAATTGATCGAAAAGCGATATCCGCTTCGCATCTCCACGGCGCCGTCAAATCATCCCGCTACTGGGTTACGGACCAGATCTTTCAGGCTTACGGCTCCGGTTCGAAGATGTAGGCCGCTGGGGCGGGACGGTTCCTCCGAGGAAAGGCAGAAGGGACGGCTCGATGCGCTGCGCTCCAACCAGGTGGACGCCGTGTTCGACGAAGCCCTGATGACGCAGAGATGGAAAGTCATCACAGATGAAATCGACTTCCACTTCCTGCCCGTCGAGGAACACGCGTTGGTTCACTGCGAGCGGATGGGGATGAAACGGGGCTGGATACCGCGCGGCAGGCTCCGCGGAGTCGATCGGGACCTCGCGACGCTCGATTTCGCGGGATGGCTGCTGTACTGCCGGGAGGATTTTCCCGACGAGTACGCTCACTGCATCGTCAAGACGATCGACGAACAAAAGCAATTGATCGAAAGCGTGTTTCAACCGGGACAGGGGCTCACCGGCGGCATTGTTCCCAACGAGTTCTGCCGCGATACGGAGATACCGCTCCATCCCGGCGCGGCCCAGTATTACCGGGAGAAAGGATACCTTTAGAGCCGGCTGGTGGAGATTGTTGCTCAATAGAGTGGCAAAGTTATTGACGAGCGATACGGAGGCGAAAGAGATGTTTGCAAATTTAGTGGTGAAAGAATCTTTGGAAAAAGTGGCGGGCGACTGGGATTTTTTCCAAGAGAAAGTCCTGGCGCATTTCTCCACGTTCAAAGCGGTGGGACAAAACATCTACGGCATTCGACGCCGCTACGTCGGCGCGGCCGGCATCGTCGATCCGCAAAAAGGAGCCGTTGCCGCCACTTCGAAATCGGGCCTCAGGGGAAGATCGAGGTTCTCAAGCAGCCCCTGGAGATCTCGGTTACGACCAGCGGCACGCCGCACCACGTGACCCACAATTTCGGCTACTGGCACGTCAACGACATGGACGACCTCTACCTGCGCCTGCCGGGCGAAACCCCCGATGCCCTCGGCTACAGCTTGGTCATCATGGGAAATCCCAGCGGCGACGAATGCGACCGGTTCGCCTGGTACTGCGAGCGCTGCCTGACGATCCTCTTCGAGCGCGTTTGCGAAACTGGCCGGCTCGGCTTCGACGTGTTTTGGAAATCCGAGCGGCAGGCGGTGACGGACTATAATCGCGACGTCGCTAATCGCACCTGTCCCGAATGCGGTTTCATCAATCCCCGTGGCTACTGCTGGGCGGTGAGCAAGGACAACCCGGAGGAGCGGGAAGCGCGCGCTGTCTGGTAGACTTCGCGGCGGTCGTTATGACGATGGACGATCCAGTCCTGCACTACTCGTTGGGACTTTTTCCTCAGGGCGA
>CAVWLW010000042.1:0-44013 GCA_963755715.1 uncultured delta proteobacterium | reverse complement strand
TCCTGGCCGGCTTTGCGCTGTTTCGCCTGCTCGACATCTGGAAACCATGGCCGATTTGCTGGATCGACAAGCACGTGCAAGGCGGCCTCGTATCACGCTGGATGATGTGATTGCCGGCGCGGCTGCCTGTATTATCCTGCACTCCCTTCGCGCGGGCGCCGGTTTTTGAACCATCGGCCGTTGTCGTTCCTGAAATCAAGCCAACGTGGAGCTACTGTTGAACGGTGTGAGAGATGCGTACCGTATAGATGAAACTCGGCTGTCACGTATAGTGAACACATTGGTATCAGAACGCTATTCAAGTCTACTATCAGCGATGATGTCGACAAGGGGTTGTAACGATCGATGTTAGTCTGCGACTCTGGCTGTTTTTCTATTGGAAGCTGGCCAGATGCATTACTCCATGATAGACGAGTAGCAGATGACAAGGGGCTGGCGCGCGAGGATTATTCCGTGCGCTGAAGATTATCGTACACTACCCATGGTAGCCAGAGGCTGACTGCCATGAAAATCGAGTACTTAAAAACGCAGATAGTTACTGTAGTGACCATCGCATTGGCTGCGTTTTTCTTATTGCTTGCTTCTAAATGGTTATGGCGGCCAGGTAGCGCACGTTGATGAGGCGTGTTTTCAACATAAGCATCTACTGCACTGGAGGGTTACTTCTGCTTATCTTGCTGTTACCTTCTTGTGCAACAACGCAGCTTCATTCAACACCACCCGTGCACTACTATCAGAATTCAAGCATTCCGTATCATGCTGACCGGCATTCCAATGAACAAGGTCTCAGGGTCATGACACTGAACGTAGCCCACGGGCGAGGGACCAGTTTTCATCAATTGCTGCTGCATTCAGCCGAGATTGTGAAAAACCTAGATAGTATAAGCAAACTACTGAACCAGGCAGCACCGGATATCGCTGCTTTTCAGGAGATCGATGGGCCTTCGTTCTGGAGTGGCAATTTCAACCACGTTGAATATCTTGCAAGTCACAACATGTTTACCCGTTCGATTCAGGCGTCACACGTTGATGCGATAGGACTTTCCTATGGTACAGCACTGATGTCACGACAGGAGATGTCGAATCCGCAGGCGGTTACATTTGACCCCTTACTTACACTGGTACCCACGGGTTTTGTGGTATCGACCATTAGTTGGCCGGGAAGGGACAATATCGACATTGATGTAGTTTCTGTTCATCTGGATTTCATGAGTGGTTGGGTCAGGAAAAAACAGGCAGACGAACTGATTGCAGTTTTACGTGCCAGAAACAATCACCTAATTATCATCATGGGCGACATGAACTCAGGATGGCAGGACTCGGCACCACAGTACCTGGTTGAGAAACTTGGGCTGAAGGCGTACCAGCCGGAAAACAGCGAGCTGATCACTTTTCCCCTGCTTGGCAAACGCCTGGACTGGGTCCTGATATCACCCGGTCTTGAGTTTTTTTCCTATGAAGTTATCGGAACCGATATTTCCGATCATCGTGCTGTATTTGCCGAGCTTACGCTTTCTAGCAGGTAAATAATGGTGGTGGAGTCGCCAGTGTATGGCGACATTTCGCTCTAATCGCCTCACTTGTGTGCTCGTATGATGCAAAAACCGGATTGACCGTCCTGTCGTGCAGGCGATCCAGTTCGGCCACCGCCTTGTTGGGCATGTCGCGGCACAGTTTGTCCACCTACAGGACAAGGCACTGTGTCTAGAGCGGGTATTTTTGCCAGCCCGATACCACGCGACAGGGTCAGCTCACATAAAGAATCCAAATTTCAATGTTCAGAATAAAAAACAATCTTTTTAATAAAGGCGTCGGCGCCACCTTTTGTGTCGTCGGTGTTCATTTCAAACGCAAAGCCTGTGATGGGCGGCGTCTTTTCCTGTTTGAAAACGTCTTTAAATCGATTGTTGACTTCAAATTTGGTGACAATGGTTTGCCCCATAGGCGCGCCATTGGATACACAAAAGTAGCGCCCCCCTTCCTGGTATAAAGCACCGAGGTACATTCTATTTACCTGTTCTTTCTCGCCGATGAACGCGCTAAGGAAGTAAGGAGCGTTCTTGATGCCAAAAGGCAAGCCGCTACTCAACTTCTTCTCGCCAAAACTGAAAATGACGCCAATCGGCACCCGTTTTTTTCCTTGTGCCCAGTCTGCACCGATGGGAAAGCGGTTTACACCCCATTCAATAACAATATGATTTACGTCGGGAACGTAATCTGGCTTGCCGAACTTTAATCCGAACATGGCTGTCAAACCTTCGTTCGTGCTGATGCGCAGCCCCTCATTCTCAAACTTCAAATGCAATCTCTTTGCATCGAGAAACTCATCGAATCCCTGCTTCTTAAGCCATTTGGATGCATCGATATTCTCTTTCTGGCCGAAATCCATGGTGTATAGAGCCTTGGGTTCGGCGCGCGCGGATAGTATCTCACCCATGATTATGGCGATTCCAAGTATCGCAGCACATAGGCACTTCTTGGAATTTGTGTTCACGCCATCTGTCCCTTATCGGTTATTGGTCATGACAAGCACTGAAAAGCATATGTCCCTTTGTATCTGCAAGGGAAGCTGCCGACAATTCACCTTTCGGTTTCCCAATTCTTGCCATGCAATAGAGCACTTCACTTACAGGACGGCCGGGCGAAGAACCGGCGCGTGGAACTGACGGTGGCTGGTTCGGGCAACTGAACCAGGCGGCCTTGGCTGGTCGCCGCGAACAGCCGTCAATCCGGCCTCACAGGAGCAAACGTCCTCATCCCGAGCTCGGCATGACCCTGCATCTGGTCACGCACGCTATGGCGGGAGTCCTGTGAAGATTCGCCCGTCATGTTCCCCTTGCGCTTCCGCGGACGCACCGCTTCGAAGATTGCAACCTCAACCGCGGCGCGCCGCCTCGATTGCAGCGATGTCGATCTTTTTCATCTGCATCATCGCATCGAACGCGCGCTTGGCGGCAGCGGGATCGGGATCGGTGATCGCTTTCGTCAGAGCGATCGGCGTAATCTGCCAGGACAATCCCCATTTGTCCTTGCACCAGCCGCACGCACTCTCTTCGCCGCCGTTGCCGACGATCGCGTTCCAGTAACGATCCGTTTCGGCCTGGTCAGCGGTTGCGACCTGAAACGAGAATGCTTCGTTGTGCTTGAACGCGGGTCCGCCATTGAGCCCGAGGCAGGGAATTCCCATCACGGTAAACTCGACCGTCAACACATCCCCTTTCTTCCCGGACGGAAAGTCTCCCGGTGCGCGGTGCACCGCGCCGACGGATGAATCGGGAAAGGTCTTGGCGTAAAACCGCGCCGCGTCCTCGGCGTCGCCATCGTACCAAAGGCAAATCGTGTTCTTTGCTGGCTTCACCATGTCACTTCTCCATCGTGATGAGCCGCCCGAAGCCGGAGTAAACGATGCGCTCGCAGTCGAAGGGCATTGGCTCGGCCGACTTTCCACGGTCAATCTGCGGCCAATCTTTTTTTAAAAATCTTTTTTCCGGCTCTTGTTGGCTCATACTCAATGCTTTTTGATAGGCCACCCGCGCCTCGGGCATCTCGCTCTAAACCTTCGCTGCTGGGATCTCTCCACCCGCGTTTTCGCATGAAAGCCTAACGCTCCCGGTGAGTTGCTGGGAAAAAACGCCAGCTTTTTCCCAGTCAGCTCCACTGGGTTGTTCGGCTTTGTCGTCGGCTAAACCCTAGAGCCGCAAAGACAGCCCAGAGAACCGCAAGAGCCCCTAAGACGTGCTTGATGCTGTGTCCACTCACGATACCTGTCACGTTGTAAATGGCTTTGTCGAAGTGCTCCGCCACTTTGGCCAAGGCGTAGGTCCCCAATGAACCCCACAGCCATGGAGCGCTCAGGCCTTTGCCGCTACAGATTATGAGCATCAACGCTATCAGGAGCATCGGCAGAAACTGTATAACCCCGTACGCCCTGAGGTCTCCTTGCCCTTGGGTCTCGGACCAGTACCAGTACCCGACCGAGGCCACTCCCGCCAGGACCAACGGCCACAGCATGACACTGCCGCCTTGTTCCGACAGGCGGTCGCGGACAACCATCGAGAAGAGCGCCATGAAGGCAATCGTCATAGGTACCCGATCCCAAACCAGCGCCGGCGTTGAGGGAGAATAGTGATAATAAGCCGAACCGAAGCCGACCAAAACCACCCCGATACAGAACACGACGTATGCAGAGCGGGGCGAGGATGGTGGCAGCCGCGATAGCGTGCGCAGTCCAAAAGCTCCGACAAGCACGAACGGGAGATTGGAGAACACGTTCCAGAAGTTTGGGGTTCCGAAGAATGTTCTGCGGTCCGCGAACTCATGATAGGTCGGATCTTGGGGGAGCGGCGACAACCAAAATGTCGTAGCGATTCCCCCCACTGTTACTACGCCAAGGAACCACTCGCGCCAGTTTTTTCCGCTCATTTGTATGAAGACCCTTGGTTTGAAGCCGAACTATTGAGTGAACAGATCTCGTATATTGGGTATCCACCAATAATCAATGCGCAACTTACCCCTGAAATCAAAGGGTTGTCAATTTGTTCATGTCGCCGGTATATCCAATATACCTGGTCTCGTATATTCAATATACCAGCACGAAACGTCCAACGGATAGGTTTTAACCCGAATGCGAGGGCAGAACGATCGGTGAGAACAGTTGGATTGGACGCATTCGGGTTAAAACCCGTTGGACTAAAGCGTTGGGAGAGGCAGAAGCGTTGCCTATGGGGATTGGAACGGCAACATCGCGGCGAGCTACCATTTTGCGGGGGATCGCGGAGGATCGGGGCGCATTACGAGAAATTGGTTTCGGCAAGATCCAGACAGCACAAATACCACGTGAGCATGGGCTAAAAGCATGGCAAAATGATACCACCAGACACAGCTCTGCGTTGGCTCTGGCAGAGAGCAGGGGAAAGACCGTCGCATTGATTGATGAGATCCGTTCTCACGAAGAATCCCACGGCAGGGACACTGCCAGTTCGCAAACCCACACCAGAGTTCCGTTCTGGCAAAGCGGGCAGCGATGGATATCGATGCCGGTCAAGGCCAGCATCAACTCCTCGATGAGCGTTGGGGAGATGGAGGCGGTGCGGGCGTGAGGCCTATGAGTTGACGACACTTCGACAGAGCATCTTTGCAGTGGTTGGCTAAAAAGCCGTAGTGACGCACCCGCATGAAACCTTTGGGGATGACGTGGAGTAAAAAGCGGCGGATGAACTCCTGGGCATCGAGCGTCATCAGTTTGCGCCGATCTTGGTTTTTTCGATCGCGGTAAGCGAAGGTGACTTCTCCGTTAGAGCTGGAAACAATCCGATCATTGGAGAGCGCCACGCGGTGGGTGTAACGACCGAGGTAGTCCAGCACATGGGCGGCAGAGCCGAACGGTTTTTTGGCATAGACGACCCACGGTTTTTTTCGCAATCCTTTCAGCAACACGTTAAAGCTTTGAGCATCGGCTAAGTGTGCGATGTGTCCGAGCAAGAGCAACTTGTTCTGATCGAAGCTCTTTTTGAGCGAGTCGAGGAACTTAGCGCGGAAGACCAGGCTCAGGGCTTTAACCGGGAAGAGAAAGTCTTGACGGGCTGAGACCCAGCGGTTTCGATCAAAAGACAGAGCGCCGGCGGGAACCAGACAATGCAGATGAAAATGATCCAACAGGGTCTGATCCCAGGTGTGCAGAACCGCAGTGATCCCCAGTATCCCGCCCAAACGACGCTGAGCAAATTGGGCTAAGGTCTGCCAGACCGATTGAAACAAAATATGGATCAGGGCTTTCTTATTGATGAGGATCAGGGGGTTGAGCTCGTGGGGCAAGGTAAAAACTAGATGAAAATATCCGCTCGGCAACAGTTCTGATTTTTGTTTGTCGAGCCATTTTACCTTGGCCAAAGATTGGCATTTAGGGCAGTGCCGATTGCGGCAGGAGTTGTAGGCCGGCCGCTCAAAGCCACAGGAGTCACACTGTTGGAGATGCCCACCGAGAGCCGCAGTGCGACAGCGCTCCACGGCCTCGATGACTTTGAGATGGGAAACCGGCAACCGATGGTTGCGGCGATAGGACTCGCCATAGGCGCGAAAGATATCGGCCAGTTCAACGCCGCCGCCCTTTGTCGCTGCCGGCTGCTCAGAGCCGCCGCCCACGGCTTAGAGCGTCGTTAACGGCAGCCTGTCGAGCGGACTTAGGGCTCGGTCAACATTCTGTGGTCGTAGCCTTAAGTAGCGCTGGGTGGATAGAAGCGAGGTGTGCCCCATTAAGAACTGGATCGAGCGCAAGTCTACACCGGCTTCCAACAGATGGGTGGCAAAGCACGCCCGTAGGCTGTGTATGCCACGGCCTTTTTTAAGCCCCGCTCTTCTCTTCGCCGAGTTGAAGATGTGCCAAGCTTCTCCTCGACTCAAGGGGCCGGTCTTGGCTCGGTTGGGGAAAAGCCAGACCACAGGTCGGTAGCGTTTCCAATATACACGCAGTTCCACCAGCAGGTTCTGCGACAAAATGGCATAACGGTCTTTGCCGCCTTTACCTTGCCTGACACGAAGCGTCATGCGTGCTGGATCGATGTCGGTGATCTTGAGATTGACTAACTCGCTGACTCGGAGCCCTGCCGAATAGGCGCTCATCAATAAAACACGCTGCTTGAGACCTCGGGCGGCGCGGATAAGGCGCACGACCTCCTCGGGACTGAACACTTCAGCCAGCAGGTGAAGATTTCCTCCGCGGTGGAATGAACAGCTTGTTCTCGTCCCACCCTAGGGTTTCGTTATAGAAAAAGCGCAGCCCCGAACAGTAGCCGGTCAGACCATTGGGCGATAACTTCCGCTCCACCAGCAGATGTACAAGAAACGCTCGGATATCTTCCTTACTGAGCTGATCCGGCGCTTTGCCATAATATTTCGCCAGCCGCGTCACCGCGTAGAGGTAAGTCTTTTGCGTTGCAGCAGAAAAGTTCCGCAGCTTCATCTCCTCGATCATTCGGTCCCGTAATGCTCCCATGACAGCCTCCTTGAGTGAAAATTTTCACTGAGGCTATCACTGCACCCAGGCACAACGTCAGAGAAATGATAACTGCGAAATTAAAGCAGCAAGATCGCTAATCGCAGGACTCCGGCCCTCCGGCCTACCGCGAAGCGGTTTAGTCGTGTGCCGAGCATGTTTGACAGCTTAGGGGTGAGAGTCCCCTATCCAACCTGATGGAGGTGAAGGATTAGCAAAGCGCAAGGGCGTCATCGTGAGGTGGCGTCTGAAGGAAGCGTGGAGCAAAGCCGCGACCTGACGAACAGAAACCGGATATCAGGCATCTCGGGTCGGACGAGCGTGCGACTAGTCGCGAAGTCCATATCCATTAAGGGCCAGAGATGTAGATCCGGCAGGTGTGCGGTGAAAGCTGTCGGGCTTACCTCGGGAGATCTGCGCTGTGTTCCAAATTGGAACTGAGGAAGCCGTGAGGCAACCCGACCGCGGCGCAGAAGTCAGCAGAGGGCAAAGTAGGCAAGGGCAGTCGGTCCACTCGATTGGGACACTCGCCCGAAAGGGGAGAAACGGCAGGGCTCGCCGGACCGGTAACGACTTGCTGAAGGCCTGAACGATTGGGAGTGGCAAGTAGGACTCGCAACTCATGAGCGCAAAGCGGCAGAAAATCCGGAGCAAGCAATTGCATCTGGCCTTCACGGAAGGAGGTTGGGGTGAAACCCCTAACCTTGTCCGCAAAGGGACCGAAGCGCATGTGGCGAAGCGAAACTCTGAAAGCCTGGCAATGGAAGAACGGTTAATGGAGGAGGTGTGCCAACGAGAAAATCTTGAAATAGCGTGGAAGCGTGTCCGGGAGAACAAAGGTAGTGCGGGGGTCGATGGGATGACCATCGAGCAGGCCGTTTTCTATCTGCGGGAGCACTGGCTAGAGATTCGGGAACAGCTGCTAAGCGGAACTTACAAGCCACAACCGGTCAAGCGGGTGGAAATTCCTAAGCCGGATGGTGGGATCAGAAAGCTCGGCGTTCCTTGCATCGTCGATAGACTGATTCAGCAAGCGTTGCTTCAGGTTCTGCAGAGAGGTTGGGACCCAACGTTTTCCGAGCACAGCTATGGATTCCGCCCGGGTCGCTCAGCGCATCAGGCGGTAGCCCAAGCTCAAGCGTACATCGCTGAGGGCTACAACTGGGTGGTTGATATTGACCTGGAGAAATTCTTCGATCGAGTCAACCATGACAGGCTGATGGCAAGGGTGGCGGAGCGGGTGGCTGATAAGCGAGTGCTCAAGATCATCCGAGCGTTTTTAAACGCTGGAGTGATGGAAGACGGGTTGGTCCGTCCGATCGATGAAGGGACACCGCAAGGGGGTCCTGTTTCTCCTCTGTTAAGTAACCTGGTGCTTGATGAACTCGATAAGGAACTGGAACGCCGCGGTCATCGATTCTGTCGTTACGCAGATGACTGTAACGTGTACGTATGCAGTCGGCGGGCGGGCGAGCGGGTCATGGCCAGCGTGAGCCGATTTCTGACGACTAGGCTTCGGCTGAAAGTCAACGAGTCAAAGAGCGCTGTGGCTCGACCAGAGGAGCGAAAGTTCCTGGGCTTTAGTATCACGAACGATGGGCGCCAACGGCAAATTGCGCCGAAGGCGGTTCAACGGTTCAAGCTACGGGTACGGGAACTGACACGTCGGACGTCTGGAGTAAGTCTGGTCACGCTGGTCGAGCCCCTGGCTCGATATCTGATTGGCTGGCGCGGCTACTTTGGCTTTTGCCAAACTCCTAAAGTGCTGTCGACTCTGGATGCGTGGATTCGCCGGAGACTACGGATGTACCTCTGGCGGCAGTGGCTGAACGGACACAACCGTTTTAAAGAACTGCATCGACGCGGCGTACCGAAGTTTAATGCTGCGGTCGCCGCCGGTTCACCGACGGGACTCTGGCGTATGTCAGGCCATCCGGCGGTTCAACAAGCACTGCGCAATCGCTATTTCGACTCGATCGGCCTTCCGAGATTAGCCGGCGCTTCAAATGCTTAACCCGATCGAACCGCCGTGGTACGTGACCCGTATGCCCGGTGGTGTGACAGGGACAGCTCGCGAGAGCCTACCTATGTCGATCAACGACGCTTCAGACGAATCTCACAGGATTTAGTAGATGGAGAATTCAGTTCAATCTTACGGCCCGAATAAATTAGCCCATTATGAGTTGTTGGCAAGTGAATATGAGAAACAGCCGCTTTAAAGCTATCTGCTTGGAACACTCGGTATCCATCAGAGGCAAATTAGTCGACACACATGCTCTGACACTTTCTCTGCGCGGGTTGTTTTTACGGCGTGCCGCACGATCGATCTCCACTCGGGCATTTCGAGGTCGGCGATAAGCAGGGTCGCGGGTACGTAAGCACTTCTCAATTATCGGGGATTTACCATGAAGCCGATCAAGGACGCAGATATAGAGAGCAGCTGGACCGAGCACTTCCCTAAACGGCTGGACAATGGCCACTCCAAGACTGTCTGCGCTTATATTTGTTTGATCCTGAGCCACAAAGCCCAACACGAAACTGCCGAACGTTGGAGCAAGAAGTTGCGATTGGTCCTACGAAAGTTTGGTGTGCCAGAGAAGGAATTTCATCGAGTTAAAAGTGAGTGCAACTTCACATGAACGTCATTAATCCGCCAGGATGAATTGTTTGATTGTTGCCTCAATTACTGGCACTGAAAGTGGCTTTTCCATATAAGCGACCATTCCTGCTCGCAGTGCTTCTTCGCGCCAATGCTCTCCAAAATACGCGCTCCAACCAACAATCGGGATATGCGCCGTGCGTGTATTTGTCTTTATCGCCCGCGCAACGTCCGCCCCGTTCATGTCGGGTAGATTGAGGTCCAAGAGGATAAGGTTGGGTTGCGCGGCGATTGCAACTTGGATGGCTTCTTGGCCAGTTGCCGCCTGTAACGTTTCGTAGCCACGAGGTTGCAGAAGCCATGCGAGCATTTTTCGGAGATCCTCATTGTCCTCGGCAATAAGAATACTTGGCATTTACGTTCGGGTTAGGCGACAACAAACATTGATACCATTTAATTCTATGACAAGTGCTCGGAAGACGACAAGCGCTCAATCATTGTGAGTTCTTTAGATTTGGATAGAGAGTCAGCGAGAAAGCTAAGTCTCGTGATCTCATTGACGATCTCACACCTGTCTCGATTCTCTCTCCGGGTCTCGGCAATCTGGCGCGCAAGCTTATCCATCTCTCGGAAAAGCGTTTCAATTTTCGGACGCTCGGTGGGCTGCTCGGCGGTGTAGACCTTCCTCTGGATTTTTTTAAGCTCGTCTCGGACGATGCTCAGCTGCGAAAGCTCTTCAAAAATCGCCGATGTGCGGGCATGAGTGTTTGCGCTGCGGCATACTCTTTCGTCAACTCGCCAATACGCCTGTTCACGAATTTTAGACTGGTAGGCTCATCCATGGCAGTACATGTATCCCCTGCCCATGCTCTCGAACGAGTGGCGGTATCACCGTCGGCAATCCAAGCGACGTATCCCAAAACTCCGGCCCATCGGATGCGCTGGACGCCGACAAAACCAACGGGCAAAACTTATTCCTTGGATAACGCAACCACCATGCCAGAGGTTTGTCGACCTCGTATCCGCGAGGATATTGATTTTTCGACTACTGGCTTATCCCCCGACGAAAATTCGATGCACTTTTACTTACATGAGAGGGAAAAATTATGTAAAGACAGACAAGCTGTGGTTACAGCACTCCGCCCTTGCCGGCGATGGACTCGATAAAGTTTGCATGGAAAGAGGAACGCTACAAAATCTATACGATTATGCCGTAGAGAAAATGGCGCGCGTCAAAAACAAAACTGGTTCAAGCACCCTCCCTGTGCTAAGGTCCGGTCCATCGGGTGGCAGAAGCTTCCAGGACCACGCTCGTTGATACCGAGGGAATTGCGATTCGAGCGTTATGGTTTCTAGGATGATCATGACCAAAAAACATCGAATTGGAATTGTCCTTGGCTTGATTTGGTTCCTAGTACGGGTTCTTGATCATAATAGGCGAACCGCCAGGCGAGCGCATCATCGTATTGCTAGCTCCCCTTCAGATGACCACTCGTTAGGCAATTTGGCGGACACCGAAAACACAGCACCCTATAATCTTGATCCCCGTAACTTCGGAGACCGAGACGCTCAAGCGTCTAATGACCTCTTGGAGATTCTCGAAGGCGTTTACGGCGAGGCGGCACAGACTTACTTTCAACGATATCTAAAACTCTGGCCAATATATCGCAGGCTAAAAAACCATGGCGTGAACGTCAGGATATCGCTGGGTCGTTTTCGCCAGGAGCCGCTGCTCATCATCAACGGGAAGGTGCATCCTATCAAACTCTAAAAGACCTACGACGGGAGAGTACGAAACCGGATATTTGCCTTGCTATAGAATCGCTTTGGAGGTCTACTACCGACATGAACCTATTTGACCTTACACCACAGCAACTGAAGCGTGCTGCCGCCATCAAAGAACAAATCGACGCTCTGAACAAACAGCTGCGCGGCATCCTCGGTGCGCAGCCTACATCGCGAGCGGCGCCAACGAGGAATCGGACCATGAGCGCTTCTGTGAAAAAGAAGATTGCGGCTACTCAAAAAGCAAGATGGGCAAAGGTTCGAAGTTCGAAACCGGCGACCGTTTCTGCCAGACCCGCGGCCAAAAAGACCGTAATCAGTACGGCTACCCGAGCGAAGTTGTCGGCGAAATTGAAAGCGTATTGGGCGGCGAAGAAAAAATCCGGCAAGAAGTAACCTAATCTCTCCGGCTACTTTCGATTCCCGTGGGTAGATATACCGCCGGGCGAGTCCTGCTGGATCGCCCCCCCAGCGCTTAATGCATTAGCTGCTCTTTTGAGTTTGAAAATTTTTATTTTTTCCGCCTAGAGTTTTTTCCAAAAGGTCCAGGGTTGGTATATGTAAAGCCCTACTCCCTGATGGTGCCGCGCCACGCCCCGGTCTCGCGGTGGCGGTTCTCGATAAATTCTTTGAAGTGCTCAAGGTCATTCTCAACGCGCCGCGATACAACCCCAATCGAATCTCCGGCCGATTCGACAAATCCCTTGGGATCATAAAAGAGTTCCAGGTTGACCTGGGTTCGGTTAGGGCCGTCTGCTTGGAAAGACACCACCCCTGCGGTGTTCTCGCCGGCTTCGCTTTCCCAGGCGATCCGTTGATCGGGAATCTGCTCAGTGATTCTCGCGTTCCACTCTTTGGGTTTTCCAGCGATCTCCACATCCCAATGAAGGCGCTTGTCATCAAGCTGCTCCACATGTTTTACCCCTTCCATAAACAGGGGAAATTCTTCAAATTGGGTCCACTGATTGTAAACAGCTTGTAAGGGCAAATCGACATAAACCGATTTCTGTATTCGTTCCATTCGACACCTCCTACAGTTAGCGAGTTATTGGCGCAATGCACGTGCCAGCCACTCTGAGCATTGTGACATCCGAATTATGCAGGAAAAGTCGATGAGCAGGCTACCGGTCTCGTCAGTATTTCCGCTCAGTTCGAAAGCAGAACTCCTTCAAAGACATGCCAGCAAATGATCGACGCATCCTGCCGGCATTTGTCCGAGCAGTGTAGACGCTCAGTCCTTCGCCATCCGTTTTCGATTGGTTCAAGCGGGTTGTGGCAAATCGGACTGTGACAACGCTCACGATGCCCGCTGCTAGGCGTGCACGGCTGTTTAAGACGGTTATTTTTCTGAACCCTGGTCATCATAGGTCGATTTTGGGATTGCAACTCCGCGCATTGAGTTTCCTGTGTAGATCGTTCGTTCATTGTGGTTACCTCCTCGGTCTGGGTCTTGGGAAACCGGAGGAACTCCGGAAGTCGTTGCGATCATACGGCCAATGAGAAAGCGGGTGGAAAGCAAAAAAAATGGCGTGGCTTTGATCGGTTCCGAACGACACGATCATGAGAAGTCCCTGTGCTGGGAGCCTGACGACGGTCGGCGAAAAAAAAGCAAACCGATCTGATGCCGACTTTTCTCGGAACTTTCTCAGAACCATCGGGCGCTATGGCATTGGAAGGGGAAAACGGGGGAGTCGGGAAGGGGGCTAATCGGCGGAATTCACTCAGATTGAGACCGATCAATACCGATGGTGTAGGGTGTACACGGTCCCTGAAAATCCTCGTGTCGGGTGATTATCGGTGAACGGCCTGGGTACCCCTCAATAAAAAGGGCGGACAGCTTGCGGACAACGCGATAAATCCCTAACTTTGATCGGTGTTTATCGCAGTCCATCTGACTTCAAATCAACTGTGCTTCGCCCGTATTTCCCGAAGCCACCTACTCTCGCTCCCCTTACTTGACTGTGATGCGTGACCTGTCGTGCACTCCGACCGCTGGTCACTGGCGAACCCAATTGGCGTCATGATCGCTTGTCTGAACGAGCGAACATTGCGGATCTTCGCGACATCCTCGCCGCAGGCAAAGATAACAGCGGTGAAAATCGTTTTGGCTAAACCGCTCGGTCCTGTCCGCTTGACAGTAATTCCACTTAGGCAGAAAATCACGCCCGCAATCGAGGCAGAAGGGAGTGGATCATGAAATTACAAAAGGTTTATCACATGGGCATACCGGTGGATAACCTGGATCGCGCCAAAGATTTCTACACCAAGGTTCTCGGCATGGAATATCTCGGCCGAGTCGGCGGCAATCCGAACAATCCGGACTCGTTTCCGATTCACGGCGTGGCGCAGAAGCTCGACCGCTTCCGTTGCGGCAGCGACGACGTGGTGTTGTTCGAGCGGCCCAAGCCGATCGAACGCGACGCGCTCGACGAAGACGGCATCTTTCATCAGGCCTTCGATATGGCGTGGGAAGATTACGACGACGCCTTGAAGACGGCGAAAGAGCTCGGCCGCTTTCACCGCAGTGTCGAGCGCGACAGTGGCAACACCATTTACATGTTCGACTCCGAAGGAAATTATTTGGAGCTGCATTTTCCCCGGCCCGGCGGCCGGAGACAGCGGCAAGCGAACTGATGGTAATCGAAGAATCTACTTCACCACGAAGGACGCGAAGAGCACGAAGTTTAGAGATGAAAATTATTCCGACCTTCGTGCCCTTCGTGCCTTCGTGGTAAACCCTGCATTTTCTTTTTGGCTGAAGCTTTGTCGCACCGGATCTTCGTCGTGAACGCTCCGACTCAATCCAGCAGAAACATTCAGTAGGACCACAACATGGACAAACCCATTAAACTCACCATCGGCGCTACCTCCAAGCGCGTCGACATCGCCAACGTCGTCGCTCTGACTTTTTTTAACAATGTCGAATTGCCGCGCCAATCCGAGCTCGACGTGCGCATGGGCTGGCGCGACTCCGAGCTCGGCGGCACGGGCCCAGCAATTCTTGTTGGCAAAAAGAAATGCGACTTCGGCTTCGGCAACCCGGTAGGTCTCTCGGCGATGGCTTACCTTGGCCGCGGGTTTTATAAGAAAAAAATTCCGCTCCGCGCCATCGGCGTATTTCCGACCTGGGATCGACTTATTTTCGCGGTGCGCAAAGAGACCGGCATCCACTCGCTCGACGACGTCAAAAAACAAAAATATCCGCTGCGCGTCTCGACGCGCCGGCGCAACAAACTGCAAACCACGGCCTACGCCATAGAAGAAGTGCTCAAAGCCTACGGCATGAGCTACCGCGACATCGAGCGTTGGGGCGGCAAAGTGATGGAGGTGTCTTCCCCGAGTAGCAAAGAGCGTAAAGATCATATCGCGTCCGGCAGTGCCGATGCCGTCTTCGACGAAGGCGTCAAAAGCTGGGGCGAGCGCGCTCTCGACTCAGGGATGCGATTTTTGCCGATCAACGACGCCGCCGCGCGCCACATGCAAAAACTTGGCTTCCCTACCGCCATGCTTACACGCGGACAATATCCGAAGCTCGAGCAGGCAATTCGCTGCGTCGATTTTAGCGGCTGGACTTTTTTCTGCCATGCCGACTTGCCGTCATCGATCGCTTACGACATGGCCAAAGCCGTCGATCTTTGCCACGCGCAAATTCCCGTCGATCATTTCGACAAGCGGCCGATGACAATGACAGAATTCTGCCGCGGCGGCGAAGCCGGCCAGTTGACCATTCCGCTGCATCCTGGAGCCAAGAAATACTTTCGCGAGAAAGGTTATCTTGATTAGGAAAATCTCCCGCCGAGGCGCAAAGACGCTAAGTGACGGGTCGGGACCCGGCATCCCGAGCGAATGTGAGGGATCTGAGAAAGATTTCTCCCTTTGGTCGAAATGACAATTCATTACCTTTGCGTCTTGGCGTCTTTGCGGGAAACAGTCCGATTGGTCAAGCTCCATTAGTACAATGGCAACACGATTACACGGCTGCGCGCATCGCATCTTACTCGTCACATTTCTCGCCGCAATATTCTTCTGCTCCGCGAGAGACCTTCGCGCCGAGCTTTTTCGCGTCGCTCTTTCCACCAAAGACTTTGGGTATCTACCGCTTTACGTCGGCATGCGGTCGGGCCTTTTCGCTCAAGAAGGATTGGAAATTCAATGGATCGTCGTCAACAGCAACGTCGTCGTGACCGCGCTGTTGGCCGGCGAGATCGATGTTGCCGGCATCGCCGGCTCTTCAATGCGCGCGGCGGCGCGCGGCGCGCCTTTGAAGGCAAATTTTTTTCCCTATGACAAATCGCTCTTCGTCTTGATGGGTGCGCCAGGCATCAAACGCGTGCAAGACTTAAAAGGAAAAGTGATCGGCACCACCGGACCGGGTGCGACCACGGAAGTCGCCGCGTCCATAGTCTTGCAGAATCACGGCATGGACCCGAAGAAGGACGTGACATTCATGACCATCGGCGGCGCTGAAACTTCCATCATCGCGATGCGCAGCGGCATCATCCAAGCGCGCGCGTTCAATCCCGATGCGGCATTCATCATGAAGAAGCAGGGCTTCACGGAGCTCGGCGTGCTCGCCGACATGGGGCCCTGGCCCTGGGCCGGCTATTCGACGTCCGACGCTCATCTGACGAATCGTCGCGATAAAATCAAGCGCTGGACCCGCGCGATGGTAAAGAGCCTGCAGCTCATGATCGCTCGCAAAGAGGAAACTTACAAAATGGCTCAAGCGGAATTCGGCCATCCGCGCGATGTGATCGAAGGCGCCGCCGACGTGTGTATTAAGGCGATCGATCCGCAAAATCCCGGCGGCGCCACCGACGACGCCATGCGCAAGAACATCGATCTCACGATCACTCAACCATTGAAACTGACGACCAGCCCGCCGTTGGCCCAGCTCGTTGATTTTTCCGTGCTCCGTGAAATTCACAAGGAGTTGGGTATACCCGGACGAAAGTGACAAAGACTTCGATGGATGGAGTATGCCGTATGACGAATAAGACTTATCTGTCTATCGTAATCTCGTTGCTCTGGTTCTGGCCCAACATTCTGTCAGCGCAAACCGCAGAATCGAAGCTTGCCGCTTTAGAAAAGGTGGCGCCGCAAGAGCGCCAGCAGCGCTTGTACGAGCTGGCAAAGAACGAAGGCGAGGCGGTGATCTACGCCAACATGGACGTGTCGGCGATGAAACCGCTCACGGATGGTTTCATGAAGCGCTACCCGGGAACGAAGGCCGCCAGCGTCCATTTTTCCGGTGCCGCAATCATCACCCGGCTTGATGTGGAAGCGCGTGCCGGCAAGCCGGTCTCCGACGTCGTTCTGAGCGGTCAATTGGGCGTCTTGGCGCTGATCGAAAAGAAAATCGCCATGCGATATCGCTCTCCCGAAAGAGAATTTTTCCGCGACGGTCTGAAAGACAAAGACGGTTTGTGGACGGCGTACATGACCAATGTCATGGTCAGCGCCTACAACACGCGGCAAATTAAGAAAGAAGAAGCGCCGCGCACTGTGGAAGATCTTTTAAAGCCGCGCTGGAAAGGCAAGCTGACCATGGACAGTCAGTCCTATGTTTGGTTCGGTACCATGCTTCAGTATCTCGGCGAGGAGGCCGGATTACGATTTATGCGGCAGTTGAACGAGCAGAATATTTCGCACCAGCGCGGTCGGCGCTTGATGACGCAACTGGTCGCCGCGGGAGAATTCGATATGGCAGTCGAGACGAATTTGAATTCCGTGCTCACTTTGAATAAGCAAGGAGCGCCGCTTTCGTTTGCGCCGATCCAGCCGTATTTCCTGAGTCCGAGCCTAGTTTTCATGAGCGCCAACGCGCCGCGCCCTTATACCGGTGCGTTATTCATTGACTATCTGTTGTCCGAGGATGGACAGAAGATCGTCGTGACGACCAATCGCATGCCGGCGCACGCCAAAGTCAAATCACCCGAGAGCCAGGTTTTAGAAGGCCAGGACGTGCGCACGCCGGATATTTTCGATATAGGCAGAAGATATCAGGCGATCGGCAATCGGTATCGGGAGATTTTCGGCGGCGCCCGCTGATTTAAAGGTTCAAGCCGTCAAACCGTTCGGAAAACGACTTGAACGATTTAAACGGATTGAACGAAACTTTTTGAGTGGCTATGGAAGGAATCTAATTATGTCAAACAAACACAAAATCACCCTCGGTCTCCCAGACCATCCGCGCTGCCAGGCGATCATCGACGGCAAAGTCGGCATCGAAGGCTATGAGCTTGACGTCGACCCTAATTTTGTTTCTTCCGGCGAGCGCCATTACAAGTATCTGCACGGCGAGTGGGATGTCGGCGAGGTTTCCGCCGCGAGCCTGTTGCGCGCCATCGAGAAAGGTCAGCAGCTGCTCGCGATTCCGGTGTTCTTCGAGCGTGGTCCGCGCCAGCGCAATATTTATCATTGCGAGAACCATCTAAAACATCCGTCGGAACTGAAAGGCAAAAAGTTCGGCTGTTTTCGCTACGGCGCCACCGCCGTGGTTTGGGCACGCGGCTACCTGCTCGACGCGCACAATATTAAAACTACCGACATGCAGTGGTTCGTCTCCGGCCGGGAAGTTTTCATCGGCCACGAGCTGCCGGTCAAAGTGCAGCGCATCGAACCGCCGCCACCCTTCGGCGGAGAGAAACTGGTGCTTTCAAAAATGCTGAATGAAGGCGAACTGCACGGCGCCGTGGTTCCTGGGGACAATGGTTATGCTGGATTTTTCGGTGGCGGCGAAACGCCGAAAATGATGTCTGCTCACGCCGGGGTAAAGCCTCTCTTCGCGGACACTCAGGAGATTATCGATTACGTGAAAAAGACCGGCATCAATCCGATCATGCACGTTTTGTCGATCCGCCGCGAAGTCGTCGAACGCCATCCTGACTTGCCGGCGAAATTGACGCGCGCCTTCATGGAAGCCCGCGATGTCGCGACTCAGTACATGCCCGCCGAGGAAATCTCCGGCTATCAAAAAGAGCGCGACGTGCTCGGCGAAGATCCCTATGCCTACGTCATGGGTGAAAACGAGAAACGCACGCTCGCGGCGATGAATCGCTATCAGATCGAGCAAGGTCTGATGAAAACCATGCTGCCGATGGACGAGCTTTTCATCGGACATGTGTGAAGGAAGCATCGAAATAGTACATGAAGCGACACCTTCTGTCCTATTTTATCCTCGTTGCATTTTCTCCCAACTTCTCGATCGCCGCGACCATCGAAGACTCCGCCAAAACCGAAGGAGAAGTCATTCTTTACAGCTCGCTCAACAACGAGCAGATCGTCACTCTTGTCGACGCATTCAAAAAAAAGTATCCAAACATCAAGCCGTCGTTTTACCGCGGCACCAGTGAGCGCGTCCTGCAGCGCGCAGCCACGGAAGCGAAAGCCGGCCGCTTCGCCGTCGATGTCGTCACGGCGGCAGGCTTTCAACTACAGCTGATGAAAGAATCGGGACTGACGCAAAGATTCGTGCCGCCGGAAGCATCGTCCTACAACGAAGGCTTCAAAGATCCCGACGGTCACTGGGTCAGCGTCCATTCGCTACTCAATTCGATGGCGTACAATACTCAGCTGGTGAAACCAAACGAAGCACCGAAAAAATACGAAGATTTGCTTGCGTCTCGTTGGAAAGGCCGCCTCGGCGTAAACCTCCTGGATCCGGAATGGTACGTGAGCCTACAGCGGCGCTGGGGCAAAGAAAAAGCGCGGAATTTTTTAAAGGCGCTCGCTACGCAGCAGCCGGGCGTGCGCGACGGTCATAACATCACGGCGCAACTTTTGGCCGCGGGGGAGTTCCACGCCGTGAGCAATACCTACGCGCACATCGCCGCGCGCATCAAAGGCCAAGGCGGACCCGTGCAGTACGTCTTCGACGAGCCGGTGATTACCTATGTGCACCCAATCGCATTAATAAAGGCCGCGCCCCATCCCAACGCCGGCAAGTTGCTGATGAGTTTTATTCTTTCCGCCGAAGGTCAACGCATGCTGCGCGACCAGGGCCGAATTCCCAGCCACCGGGACATCGACCCGCAGGTTTTTCCGCTCCGTAATGTGAAGCTTCAAGCCAGCGACCCGAGATTGGCGAAAGACTACGGTCCCGCGAGCGAAGAAATGCGGTCTATTTTCGGCGCACGTTGAAAGTTCGAAGTTTAAGCAGCTGGAGCGGTTTGAACGCTTGGAATGAATCAAAGCACAAGAGGTTGCTACGAGCATGAATCTATTCCCCTCTCATCGAACGACTCCCCTCCCCGGTGGCTACATGGGTAAAATTCTTCGCGTCGATCTCACGACTGGAACATTGAAAAATGAGAATTTGCCCGAAGAACCGATCCTGAAAAAGTTCATCGGCGGCCAGGCGCTGGCGCTCTACATTTTAATGAACGAGTTGCCGCTCGACGCCACGCCCTTCGGTCCGGAGAACATTGTCGTGATCATGACTGGACCTCTGACCGGCAATGGTTTCACTCCCGGCGGCACCAAAATGACTGCGGTGTACTTGAGCCCGCTGACGAATACGACACTCGGCCGCGGTGCGACCAGCGGCTACTGGGGAACCTATCTCAAAGCAGCCGGCTACGACGGAATTATTCTCAACGGCGCGGCACCCAAACCGGTTTATCTTTACATCAAAGACGGCAAGCCCGAGCTGCGCGACGCCGCGCAAGTATGGGGTGCCGGCACCCGCGACACCGAAGATCGCCTGCGCGAAATCGTCGGCAACCGCGACGCCAGAGTGCTGTGCATCGGCCCCGCGGGCGAAAACATGAACCGCGCAGCGATGCTCGCCAACGACTACAATCATTTCGCCGCCCACAGCGGCGGCGCCGTGCTCGGGTCGAAGAAACTCAAAGCCATCGTCGTCTCCGGCACTCTGCGGCCGAGTCACCGCGACAAAGCGAAGCTAGCGGACGCCGGCTTGCGCTGGCGCAACGTCTTGCAGCAACACGACGTCAAGAAAAAGAAAACCAAGTACGGCCACGGCGATGCCTGGGGCGCATTGAATAATCTCAACTGGCGCAGCACCGACATTCAACCCGCGCATATCAAAGGCTTCGATCAAAACGACGTCGTGCTCCGTCCCTGCTTTCAATGCGCGCGCATGTGCCCGTGGGACGCCAAGCTCGGCGAGGGCGAGTTCAAAGGCACGGTAGTTCACTTCAACGCCGGCGGTGAATGGCTCGACACTTTTTTCAATCTCGGCATCAAAGGCAACGCCGTGCTCTATTTAGCCGAGAAGATCAACAATTTAGGAATCGAATGCAGCCATTTTTCCTGCGGCGCCGGAGTCGCTTTCGAAGCGTGGGAAAAAGGCCTGCTCGGTCCGGACCGAACCAATGGCTTGAAACTCGAATGGGGCAACGTCGAAGCTGTCGACAAACTGTTGGACATGGCAGCGCGCCGCGAAGGCTGGCTAGGAAATCTGCTCGCCGAAGGGCCTAAGCAGCTTGCCGAAGCGCTTGGCGGCGACGCGCCCCAATGGGCGGTCCACACCAAAGGCGGCACGCCGGCGATGCACGAGTGGCGCCCACTGCTCGGTCAAATGTTGCGTGAGCTGGTCGCCAGCGGCGGCATGAAACCGCAAGGCGGAGGGTCAAAGAATCCACCACCTGATTTGCGCGACAAAGAAAAATGGGGTCCGTTGGAAATGGACAACCCTGAAGGTTGGGTTTGGTCCCATGTTATTTCGGAACAGTACAGACAATTCACCGGCATCTTCGGCGGCTGCTGGTTCGCCCAAGAGAGTCACAAGAAAGACGGTCTCAACAGCATCGTCGACGCTTTCAACGCCATCACTGGCTGGAATTTTTCGATGGATGAAGCCCTTCAAGCCGGCCATCGCAGCATGATTTTGCAAAGCCTTTTCGGCACCCAGCGCGGCTGGATCGCCGACTTCGACTGGCAAGACGTAGGCCCGAGATTTTTGGAACCGATTCCCGACGGCAAATACAAAGGCTTCACCATCGCCAAGTGGCTACCGGATATGATTTGGGAATATTACGAACTCTCCGGCCGGCACGAACGAACCGGGCGACCATACAAGGACACGCTGGAGAAACTCGGGCTCGAAGAATTTTCGGAGTGGGCCCAGCTTGATTAAAGATGTCATCCTGAGGCAAAGCCGAAGGATCTCGACTTCAAACACTCAAAAATACGAGATGCTTCGCGAAGTTTATCCTAGTCTTGCCCACGCGCACGATTCGACTCATTCTGTGTCACAATCCTCAGGATGGGTAAAGCGAACCCGATGCCCTTCGATCTGCTGATTCGATTCTACGGAATTTCCTCCAGCAACAGGCTCGCGCCTTTTATCGGGTTCCTCACTCGCAATTTTTTCTGCACATACCAGACCCGCGCGGCGACCGGATGAACGACTGGAACGCCGAGATCGTTCTCGACGTCAACGATGTCTTTCACCTGCCATGCGCCCGAGCCGAGCAAGTAAATTCCTTGTGCCGTTGGGTGTTTGTTGAATGAGGATTTGAGATGCTGGTAGATCGTGTCCGTTGAGATCTTGTCTGCGTCATACGGCGTCGTATCCATCCCTTCCATCCCGAGAACTTCGAAACCGGCGTCGGTGAAATACCGAGCAAAGAGCGAATTGAGCTTCTCGTCGTTAAAATAAGTGCACCCAACGAACTTTTTTATTCCCAACGCGCGCAGCGCCTCGGCCTGCGAGATGCCGGAAGTGAAGATCGGAATTTTATATTTCGCCTCCCAACCGGCGACGATCTCCTGCTCGGCTTTGTAGCCGCGCACCATGAACGGCGGCCCGCCTTCGGGATGCATCAGATCGACGCCGATCTCGGCCAGCTCGGCGACTTTGGCGTTGTAGGTTTCCAACGCGCCGAGGTAACCGCGCTCCGAATGCTCTTTGATCCCAGCGTACATCGGGATGCAGCCGACACCTTCAGGCAAGAGACGGATAAATTCCACGAGCGAGCCCGACCCATAAGTCGGCTTCACGACGCCAACGATTCCCCGCCAAGTACCGGAAGACATAGGTTACCTCCTCGATAATATCGCGCTGACATAATTGCTCTCAGGCTATTCGATACTGGATGAGAAATACAAGAGCTCCATCTCAGACGCAACTGTTTCTCCTCGTGCGATTCAGTTGACGCATGTAAAAGTTAAGTGATAAACCACGCTTTCAGCGAGCGCACATTAGAAAGGAGCCGAATGGCTATTAATCCGGCTGAAACTCTCCATCGCGAATACGGCAATCTGGTGCCCACAGGCCGGCTCATAGACGGCAAACCGCGCAGCATCTTGTTTGACGCGACGAAATGCATTGGCTGCCGCCACTGCGTGCAGGCGTGCAAAGACTGGAACGATCACGATCGAACTAGCCTCTACGAATTATCGAGCAACTAACTGGATCACCATGGAGCCGCCGGTCCTGGAAGGGCTTTCGCCGTTGTGGGCGCGCAATAGCTGCATGCACTGCACCTTCGCCGCCTGCGCCGCCGTCTGTCCGGTCGAGGCGATCACCAAATACGAAGAAGGCCCGGTCGTCATTAATCAAGACGTCTTGCATCGGCTGCGAATACTGCATTCACGCCTGTCCCTGGGAAGTGATTACTAAAAACGAGATCACCGGCAAAGCCAGCAAGTGCACCATGTGCAGCGACCGCATTAGCGAAGACAAGCAACCTTTCTGCGTCCAGGCTTGTCCTGTAAATGCGCTCGATTTCGGTTTCTCGGAAGAAATTTCCGACAAAGCCAAGAAGCAAGCCGAGGCGGTCGGCGGTTATATATACGGCGAGAAAGAAGCCGGCGGCGGCAATGTCGTTTATGTGCTGAAAGAGACCAAAGAAAAATACGCCGTGCGCAACATCGGCGAGCAGAAATTTCCCAAGCATAGAATCCCGCTTAGCCTGATGCTCAAGGATCTCTTCACGCCGCGCTGCGGCATCGCTGGCAAGATGCGCGCGCTGTGGCTCGCGATTACCCATCCGAAGCGGCTGATCTACAGATATTTCTCGTGATAACCGTCATTCGCAAGTAAACCAGGAATTTCCCAGTGCTGTCTGAACTACCGCGATCGTGCTGTTACTTGTCGATAACAGTCGCCTTATTATTGGGGGCGTCTATAGCTCGCGCCGAAAAAATCCGCACCGCGATCCCGCAGGCCAATCTGAATTATCTTTCTATCTACGTCGCCGACGCCAAAGGATTCTTCAAAGACGAAGGGCTCGAAAACGAAACCGTTGTTATCTCCGGTCCGTTGTCGATCGCCGCTTTGCTCAGCGGCGACGTCGATTATAGCGGTGCCGGCGGCAGCGGCATGCGCGCCGCGCTCAAGGGCGCGCCGCTGAAAGGCATCTACTTTCAATCTGAGAAAGTCACCTTTTATCTCGTCGCCGATCCCAGCATCAAAACGGCTGCTGACTTGAAGGGCAAAAAAGTTGCCATCGGTAGTGCCGGCGACACACAAGACCGGATGATCACGATGTTCGCCGAGCGCGGCGGCGTGACGTCAAAAGAAATTATGCGCATCGCCGTGGGCGCGGACACGAGCACCCGCATTCTAACGATCAAGAGCGGCAACGCGCAGGCGACCACGGTCGATCCCGGCGGCCTCGTCTTCGCCCAAAAAGAAGGGCTCGTGTCTCTCGGCTTTCTCGGCGATCTTTTTCCGATGCCGTTTCAGGGCTTCGTCGCCACGGAGAAAAAAATCCGCGACAATCCGGCGCAGATCAAGCGCTGGCTCAAGGGCGCGATGCGCGGTCTTATGTTCGTGCGCGATCGGCCCGAGGAAGCCGTCGATCTCGGTATGAAAAAACTGCAACTCGGCAGAGCGACACGCGCCATGGTCTTGGAAGGAACAAAAAATTACGTGCGCGCCTTGCCTCAAGGCGTGCCGGGACTTCCGACGGCGGAGGGCATCAAGAATTTCCTCGAATACGACATCAAGATTCCGATGCAGATCAAGGAAGATATCCCACCGGAACGCTTGCTGCATCTGCAATTGGTCGAAGAAGTGAAAAAAGAACTGGAAGCAACACAAAGGAGAACGACAAAATGACTTCGGAAACAGATTTACGCGAACAGCTCGCCACGTGCACGCGGATTTTCGCCATGCAGGGCATGATCGGCGTCTTCGGTCACGTGAGCGTCTACCAGCCCGAAACGAAAACGGTCTTTATCACACCCGGCATGGGTTCCGACAAAGGAAGTCTGCGCCCGGAAGATATGGTGCCGACCAATCTCGATGGCAAACCGCTCGCGGGCAAGGAAGGCCCGCCGGTGGAATGGCCGATCCACACCGCCTTGCACGGTGCCCGCACCGACGCGCTGGCGGTCGCGCATCTGCACACGCCGCACGCGACGTTGTTCGCCATTGCCAAGCGCGAGTTTCGGCCGGTTACTTTGCAGGGTGCCATCTTTAACGACGGAGTGCCCCTTTACCCGGAAGCCCAACTGATTACGAATCCCGAGCGCGGCAACGCGCTGTTGAAAGTGATCCGCGATAAGCGTGCCGCACTTTTGCGCGGCCACGGCATCGTCGTCGTCGGTCTCAATCTGCAGGAGGTGCTTTTCTCGGCATTGGTATTGGAAGATGATTCCAAGAAGTACATGCAGGCCGCAGCGCTGGGAGAAGTCGGCACGATCAGCCCGGAGGACTGCCGCACCTTCGGCGGCGAGATCGCCTTGGAGCGGCGCGCCCAAAGAGCGTGGAATTATTTTTGTAGTCTCGAAAAGCGTTGGGATCGCCAGCCCTCAACGGGCCGAAGCGAGCTTTTTCCGTAGGCCGGATAAATACCGTTCCAATGGTTCCACACACTCCAGTCGTTCCAACCGTCTAGATCAATCCGGAATATCTGAGGCTCTTCGACGACTGGAACCGGAGGAGGAGATTCATGAGCGAAGGAGTTAGACTATATGCGGGAACGCAGCATGGATTGATCGTCTGGCGCTCGGCAGCAAACGGCTGGCAGGAAGTCGCGCGCCATTTTGCAGACGGCATCATCGATTCGATCCATGGCTGCAACCAGTCGCCGGAAACAGTTTTTGTCGGGGTGACCCATGACGGCCTCTATCGCACCGTCGATGGCGGCCAGAGTTGGGCGAAGGTGTTCGAAGGCGATATTCGCTCGGTCACGGTGGACCCGAACGATGACCGAGTCGTATACACGGGCATCGAGCCCGTCGGGCTGTTTCGCAGTGAAGACGGCGGCGATAGCTGGCAGGAGATCGCCGCACTCAAAGCCTTGCCGCAATCCGTGCGTAAAAACTGGTGGTATCCGCAAGCGCCGCACCACGGCCATGTGCGTAACATTCACATTTACGCCGACGATCCGAAGACAATTTATCTCTGCCTCGAACATGGCGGCATCGTGCGCAGCTTCGACCGCGGCCAGACCTGGGAAGATGTCAGCAAGGGCATCGACTATCTCGATATTCACGTCATCGCGAATTTCCCCAAACGAACCGATCGCTACTACGTCGCATCGGCACGTGGCTTTTTCACCAGCGACAAACCGGAAGACGGCTGGGTACGCGCCGAAAACGGACTGACACGCGATTACTTCCACGACTTCCTGTTCTTGCCGGCGCAGCGGGACGGCGAACAACCGACGATGCTGCTGGCGACCGCCGATGCTTCCCCTGGTTTCTGGCGACGAGAAAACCGCGGCGCCCGCGCGGCGATGTTCAAAAGCACCGACGGGGCGCAATCGTGGACGCGCATCACAGAAGGGCTCGCCGACGATCTCGACTCGATGATCTGGGCCTTGGTTCATCATCCGACGGATCGGCGCGCCGTATTTGCCGGCTTCGGCAACGTCGCCCGCGGCCACGCATCCGGCGCCGGCGGCGCCGGCGATCTGATGATCAGCCGCGACATGGGCGACAGTTGGCAGCGGCTCGATATTGACTTGCCCGCGGACCGCGTTTTATGGGCGGCGGCGGACTGAGCGAACGCATGGCGTTCGCGTTCCAAACGTTCCAACAGTTCCATGGGTTCCAAACGTTCGGAACGACTGGAACATCTGGAACGATTGGAACCGATTTTAATATGAAAGGACAAGTGATGGCAAACGCAACTTCCGACTATACTAACTTCTTCCCCGCCCAGCGAAAAACCCGCCTCCCCGGCGGCTACATGGGCAAGGTCCTGCGCGTCGACATGACGACGGGAAAGCTGACGGATTTGAATCTTCCCGAGGAACCGATGTTGCGCAAGTACTGGGGCGGCCAGTTATTCGCGGAATACGTGTTGCTCAACGAAGTGCCGTTGCAGATCGATCCGTACGACCCGAAGAACGTGATCGTCGGCATGACCGGCCCGATCACCGGCACGGGCTTTACGCCTGGCGGCACCAAGATGTGCTTTGTTTATTTGAGCCCGGCAACGCATTATACGCTCGGTCGCGGCGCCACCAGCGGTTACTTCGGCACTTCCCTGAAAGCCGCCGGCTATGACGGAATAGTCGTCACCGGCGCGGCGCAAAAGCCGACCTATCTTTACATCGGCGAGGACAAAGTTGAGTTGCGCGACGCCGGCCACGTGTGGGGCAAAGGCGTGCGCGCCACAGAGGAAACTTTGCGCGCGGAATCCGGCCACTTGGATGCGCGCATCGGCTGCATCGGCCCGGCGGGCGAAAACCTGATCCGCGCCGCCATGTTGGTCAATGATTACAACCACACCGCGGCGCACGGCCTGGGCGCCGTAATGGGCTCGAAGAAATTGAAAGCCTTCGTCGCCTGGGGCACCAAGCGGCCGCGCGTGCACGACAAGCAATCGCTTATCGACGCCGGCCTGCGCTGGCGCAAAGCGCTGCAACCGCGCACGAACAGCGCCGCGCATAAAAAAAAGAGCGTCGGCCATGGCGAAGCCTGGGGCGCGATCACCAAGCTGAATTGGCGCAGCACCATCATCACCGACGAGGCCAAAGGTTTGGATCAAAACCGAGTGACGCTTCGTCCTTGCTTCCAATGTCCGCGCATGTGCCCCTGGGACGTGGAGATCGGCGAAGGGCGCTTCAAAGGCAAAGTCGGCCACTTCAACGCCGGCAGCGAGTGGATGGATACTTTTTATAATCTCGGGTTCAAAGGCAATGACGTGCTGTACCTCTCCGAGCGCATCAATGATCTCGGCATCGAGTGCAGCCACTTCTGCTTGCGGCGCGGGCTCGGCGTTCGAAGCTTGGGAAAAAGGCGTGCTCGGCCCCGACAGAACCGACGGACTGAAATTGGAATGGGGCAATCTCGAAGCCGTCGGAAACTTTATTGGAACGCTGCGCCCGCCGCGAAACCTGGCTCGGCAATATTCTTGCCGACGGTCCGAAGGAGCTCGCCGAAGAATTGGGCGGCGAAGCGAAGAATTGGGTAGTCCACACCAAAGGCGGCACGCCGGCGCAGCACGAGTGGCGACCGCTGCTCAGCCAAATGCTGCGCGAGTTGGTCGCCAGCGGCGGCATGAAGCCGCAAGGCGCGGGCGGCGCCGAACCGCCGGCCGATTTACGCATATCGGGAAAAATGGGGACCGCTCGATCCCCAGCAGCCTGATGGTTGGACGCACTCGCATCTGATCACCGAGCAAGTTCGCCAAGCCTGCGGCATCATGGGCGCATGCTGGTTCGCCCTTAACGACAAACCGCCCGACGGGGTCAAGAGTATGCTCGATTCGCTCAACGCGACGACCGGTTGGGACGTGACCTTGGATGAATTGATCGACACCGGCCATCGCGCGATCATTCTGCAAAGCGTCTTCGGCACCCAGCGCGGCTGGATCGCCGAGCATGATTGGCAAGACGTCGGTCCGCGCTTTCTGGAACCGATCCCCGACGGCAAATACAAAGGCTTTACCATCGCCAAGTGGCTGCCCGGCTTGATCTACGAATACTATCGAATCTCCGGCCGCCATGAAAAAACGGGCCGACCCTACATGGACACGTTGACGCGGCTCGGGCTCGAAGAGTTCAAACAATGGAGCCAACTCGATTGATCGCTGCCGAGGAGATGACTATGCGAATTTCCCGCCCATTGACCATTAGGCTACTCAGTCTGCTTGCAGCTCTGATGCTTTTTCCATCGCCGGGGCACGCGCAAGCACTGAAGAAAGTCCGCATGGCCAGCTCGTCGACCAACGTCTCTTTTCTCGCCCTTTACACCGCGCTGCATCGCGGTTTCTTCAAGGACGAAGGCATCGACTTGGAGATCATCTTCATGCCGGCCAATTTAGCCAGCACCGCCGTCTTGAACGGCGATGTCGACTACAACGGCGCCGTGACCGGCACCATCGGCGCAGCGGTGCAAGGGCGGCCGATGAAAGTTTTGCTTTTCACCGTAGCCAAACCGCTGCTGTTTTTGATGGGTCAGAAAAATATCAAAGACGTGAAGCAACTGAAGGGAAAGAAGATCGCCGGCAGTTCGCCTGGTGGCTCCGCTACGCTGCTCGCCAATCAAGCGCTCAAACAAATCGGCCTCGAGCCCGGCAAAGACGTTTCGGTTCTGCAAATGTCCGGCAATGCCGCCAGCCGCTACGCGGTGCTGGAATCCGGCGTCGTCGACGCGTCTTTGCTCTCTGTGCCCGAGAACATCATCGCCCACGAAAAAGGCTATAACGAATTGCTGTTTCTCGGCGACATTGTCGAATTTCCCCAGAACGGATTCGGCACATCGGATAAGCGCATCCGCGAAAACCCCGACGAAGTCTACCGCATGGTGCGGGCCACGCTGCGCGGTTTGCAATTTATCTGGGACAAAAATAACCAGGAAGCAGTAACGAATATACTAATGAAGCAATGGAAAGTAAGCGACCGTAAAATGGCCGCGGAGATGGCTCGCCAAGTCAATCGCGTCCTGACCAAAGACGCCTACGTCAAACCCGAGTCGGTCCAGGTTCTCGTCGATCTGGCGCGCGAAAGTGCCAAGGTGACCAAGCCGGTCAACGCGATGGACGTCGTCGACTACAGTTTTTTGGACAAAGCGCGAAAAGAATTGGGAATGGTGAAATAATCGTAGGGGCACGGCATGCCGTGCCCTCGTTCTACAAACCTAGATCAGCGGATCCAAAATCACTTTAATCGAATCTTGCCCGCTCGCCGTGAGTTGGAAACCTAACCCCGCTTCCGCCAGCGACAAACGATGCGTCACCATGTCGGCGACGCGCACTTTTTGGTCGCGGATTAATTGCAGCGACTCATTCAAATCAGCGCCGCTGCCGGCGTAGGAAGTCACAACATTAATTTCATCGCGCCAGAAATCGAAGAGCGGGATCGGCACATCGACCCCGGCCGCGGTGGGCGCAAAGAATAGCAACGTACCGCCGCGGTCGATGGATTTGATGGCCTGCTGAATCCCCGGCATGGCGCCCGTGCAAACGATCACTCGATCGGCCAGTCGGCCGTCATTTAAATCCCGTAATCGTCCCGGCACGTCCTCCGCGCCGTGAATCGCCGCATCCGCGCCGAACCGTAGCGCGGCTTTCAAGCGATAATCGCTGACATCGGTCGCAATAATCCGCGCTGCGCCGCGCGACCGCGCCAATTGAATGTGGAGCAAACCGGAAATGCCGCTGCCGATGACTAAAACCGTTTGTCCCATGCCGACGCCGGCGAATCGCTGCGCGCGCACGACACAAGCCAAAGGCTCAATGAACGACCCTTCGTCGAACGTCATCGTATCGGGAATCTGCAGCGTGCCCAATTCTACATTTATTTTCGGCACGCGAATGTATTCGGCAAATCCGCCCGGATCGAAATGGGTGGTCCGCAACAGGTCGCACACCGACTGATGTCCGCTCAAACAGTAGCGGCATCGACCGCAGGGCACATGATGCGAGGAAAAAACCCGATCGCCGACTTTAAAGTCTTTGACCCCCTCCCCCACCTCGGTCACTTCACCGGTAATCTCATGACCCAGAACAAGCGGCGCCTTTTTGATCCGATACCACTCCATCAAATCGCTGCCGCAAATGCCGCTCGCTCGTGTCTTAATGAGCAGTTCACCTGGACCAATCTTCGGCACGGGCACTTGCTCAAGCCGCACGTCGCGGTTGTTGTAGTACATGGCGACGTGCATCTTGGATTCGTATTTCATAGGGAAGAGTCGATCAGAGGGGTTTGCCATCGTAGGGAACGGGCAACCCGTTCCCTACGATTTGTCAGACAGCGTAGCCAAGACTAGCTTGCCTTCCGCGCCTTAGCATTTTTCTCGCTTTCATAAATCTTATACGCCTCTTTCACCGCAACATTCTCATGAACGATGGCCCGAACGGCTTTGATCATACCGACCGGCGAATCGGACTGGAAAATGTTTCGTCCCATATCGACGCCGACGGCGCCGTGGCTGACCGCGTTGTGGGCCAATTCGAGAGCTTCGAGTTCAGGCGTCTTCTTGCCGCCGGCGACGATGACCGGAATCGGACAGCTTTCGATCAGCTCGTCGAAATCATCGCAGTAGTAAGTTTTGACGATATGGGCGCCGAGCTCGGCGGCGATGCGACAGGATAATCCTAGATAGCGTACATCGCGCGCCATGTCTTTGCCGACGGCGGTCACCGCCAGGACCGGAATGCCGTATTTCTCGCCTTCATCGACGAGCTTGGCCAAGCTAACCAGAGTCTCTTTTTCGAATTCCGAGCCGACAAAGATCGACAGCGCCATCGCCGAGACGTTCAAACGAATACAATCATCGATCGATACCGTAATATCTTCGTTCGACAGTTCTTTGAGAATACTGGTGCCGCCCGAAACGCGGAGTACGATCGGCTTATCGGCCTTCGCGTCCACCGAAGTGCGCAGCACACCGCGCGTCAGCATGATCGAGTCCGCATGCGGCATCAAAGGTTCGATAGTCTTTCGCGGTTCTTCCAGGCCGCTCGTGGGACCGAGAAAGTAGCCGTGATCAACGGCGAGCATGACCGCCCGTCCATCCGACTTGATAATTCGCGCCAATCGATTTGCCATTCCCCAGTTCATCGACATTCGAACCTCCTTAGATACCGTTTTTGGATTGCCTGTGAAACTATCAAAAAAACGCCCAATTGTTAAACTTCGTCAGATGCGAATTGACAGGAAAATAGGCCTGCTGATAACCTCTTGCGATCTTAGCCCGCGGGAGGAATTATGCCGATCGAAGTGATGGATATGCCTAAAATGGCGCGCGAACATGGCAAACGCAAAGTAATTTTCAACACCAATCGGTTTCATGCTTGGCTCCACGTCTATCCCAAGCCCGGAGACGCTGATGATATGCACTGCCATAACGCCGACCAAACGTTTTACGTCATCGAGGGCGAGTGCACCATGCACTTTCCCGACGGCGGCAAAGCCGTGATGACGCCGGGCATGGTCGCGACGATCACGGGCGGATCGTTTTATCAATTGGAAAACACCGGCGATTGCCCGATGGTGCTGATGGGCAACCGTTCGGGACCGTCGGAAGCGATCCAGCATATCAATTACGAGCTGCGCAAGGATATCAAAACACTTTCGCGCGAAGAAATGGAACGCATCCGCCATCCTGGCAACGTGCGCATTTCCGGTTGACGCGCATTCGAAGAAAGAGACTCACGGCGCCAAACGCACAGGCGCCGCTGACCTTCTCAATAGCGGCCACACATAGCGCACGCCAAGGCCCAAGAGAATCATCGCGCCGCCGGTGACGGTCGCCCTCGACGGGATCTCGCCGACCACGAGGGCTACCCACAAAGGATTCAGCACGGGCTCGATCAACGCGATCAGCGAGGCTTCCTGCAACGACACCGTGTGCAATCCCTTCGAAAACAAGAAATAGGGCATGCCGAGCTGCACCGCGCCCATAACTATGAGAATCCAAAGCTGCGTCGAAGTCAGCCAAAGCTGTGACTTGACGACGAACAAAAGCAACAACGCGCAGACCATGTTGTTAATCCAGGTAAGATAAACCGGATTTATTTCGCTCGTGCGGCGGAGATTGATCATGTATGCGGCGAACAAAAGGCCGCTTAACAGAGCGAGCAAAACACCGGCCATATCCGGCTGACCGGCGCTGTCCAACGAGATGATACCCACGCCGATCATGCTCACGGCGAGGGCAAAGCCGTTCAATTTGGCAATCTTCTCTTTCAGCACGAGCCCAGAAAAAAGAAAAACAAAAATCGGCGCGGTGTATTGCAACACGATGGCGTTCGCCGCCGTGGTCAATTTGTTCGCCGCGACGAATGAACTGATCGCCGCGGTGTAAGTGAGCGCGGAAACAAGGATCGGCGCGCTGATGGGCCAGCCGTTTCGGCGCAAAAACGGCGTGAAGACCAAACCGGCAAAAAGGCTGCGGTAAAAAACGATGGTGAGCGGCGGCACGTCGAGAAATTTAATGAAGACCCCAGCCAAGCTCCAAAGGAACGCTGCCGAGAAGATCAGCCACCGCCCCTGTGCGACTTGCGAATATGACGCGAAGGGTTGCTGCATTATTTTTTGCTCGACTAAGCGAACGGCCGGCTAACCGCACTCTCTCAGAGGCTCAACCGAAAATCCACAAAAAAAGGGAGAAGAACCTGGTCTCCTCCCCTCGTTAAGTGAAATGAATTTTAGTCAGGGCGGCCTGCGCTTAACTATCCGAAACGACGGAAAGCTTTAGCGGCACTGTGAGATCCGCGGCTAAACGGACGGGCACCTCGTAATCACCGGCCGTTTTTATTGGTTCGTCCAGATGGATCTTACGCCGGTCGACGTTGAGCCCTTTCGCTTTCAATGCCTTTTCGATCTGAATATTGGTGACCGAGCCGAAGAGCCGGCCTTCTTCGCCGACTTTCATCGGAATCACCAGCGAGATACCGGTAAGCTGATCGGCGGCGCTTTGCGCTTGGCGCATTGTTTTCTGTTTTTGATCGGCCACGAGTTTCTTCTGATGATCGAACGTCTTGAGATTTTTCTTGTTCGCCATCAAAACCAAGCCGCGCGGCAAAAGATAGTTGCGCGCGTAACCGTCGCGCACGCGCACGACTTCGCCGATCTTTCCTAGATTCACGATGTCTTCTTTCAAGATCACTTCCATAATTCCTCCACTAAGACGCTTGGCTCGGCGTCAAGTTATTTTTTCTCAGGCGGCGAAAATCGCCCCACAAGTCGAACAAACCGAGCCCGACCACCAAAAGGGTAAAAATTTGTTGAAACAGGATTAACACGTAGGTTAGGCCGCGCAAAAATCGCGGCACGTTGTTCTTGTGAAAAAAAAAGGCGATCACGGCAAGACCCTGAGCGAAATAGCAGGCGCCGATGATCACTAACAGATTGAGCGCGATCATCCGCACGGCAGCGAGGCCGGGGAGAAAGAGCGCGAAGCCGCAGGCGATCAGCGCCCAAACCAGCGGCTCGGGCCCCTTCCACTCGCGCAAGTAACGCAGCGAGAACCATTGAGCGCGCCGTTCGGGAAAACGCCGCCCGAGATAGAGAATATTGATCAGGGCGATAAACGCGAAGCTCAAGAAAAGCAGCGCTGGGAGTAGTTGCAACATCGTCTCGACGATATGCGGCGTCTGGCTTTTGATGACCTCCAGGCTCTCTTGCGATAGGCCCATTTTCTCCTGAACTTGAACGGCGGATGCCAACTGTTGCGTCAATGCCGCGTGAAGATCTCGGAACATCGTCGACCACGAGCCGTAAAAATACAGTGAAAGACTTGCCGTTAGGGTTGAGAGCACGATGGCCACTCCAAGCACCAACTGCTCGATCGCCCGAATCCGTCCGAGCAAACCAAACAATAACCCGACGAGCACGGCAAACACCGCATAAATCAGCGCAAGCTCCTCGCCAGCGAAAATAACCAAGAGCAAGAGCGCCACACAAATGACGCCAAGACCCGCGCCGACGCCGTACTTGAGACCAAACACGAGAACGGGTTGAGCGACAAAGGGCAAGATAATCACGCCCAGCGGCGGTAAACTCACTCCGCTGATAAACAAAAACACGCTTGAAGCCAAAGCCAAAAAAAACCTGCTGATGACTTCTGCTCGCGGCATGACTGAGGGTCCGGTGAAAACGATTAGTTCTTCGCGGTGGTAAACGGCAGTAGAGCGACGCTGCGGGCTCTTTTGATGGCGGTCGTCAGCAAACGCTGATGGCGCGCACAGTTTCCCGTAATTCGGCTCGGCGTCATCTTCCCGCGTTCTGTCACGAACTGCGAAATTGTCCGCAGATCTTTATAGTCGATCGCCAGCGATTTGTCCGCGCAAAAACGGCATACACGACGACGAAACATCGGGCGTCGGCGCGGCGGGCCACCCTTATCGTCATCCGACCTTTCCCGGAAAGGTCTTGGGCTTCGTTCCATCTGTGCCATAAATTAATCTACCTCTTTTTCCATCAATTATTGCAACGGTTATGATTCCAAAGGCCGAGACGGCAACGAGCGGGAAATTCATAGTTCGACAAGAAGATGACGAAAAACAGATCGGCCTATGACATTCCCATAGGGTGGCACCGAATCTTCGGCTCTACGTCGTAGGTTCTGTTTTTGCGCTATTCTCTTCTGTTACATGCCGGGCTTGTTCGGTGTGCGCGCGTACCGCCGCCGGGTTCGGGTTCGTGATCGCGTTTTCCTCGGTCCGAACGGTTAAATAGCGCAGTATACCGTCGGTCAGCTTGAGGTTGCGCTCCAATTCCTCAACCGCGCGGCCCGTCGCCTGGTAACGCAACAAGGCATAAACGCCTTTGCTCTGCTTGTCGATGCGATAAGCGAGATCGCGCATACCCCATTCGTCAACTAGGGAAACCGTGCCCTCCTGACCCTCAATCACTTTCTTAAACTTTTCGATGAATTCTTTCATCCGCGATCCCCGCTCCGGGTGAACCACGAATAGCGTTTCATATAGAGTCACGGTGATTTGCTCCTCCACAATAAAGTGTCGTTTTTAACATACGACCTGAGCCATTACAATGCGCTCGGGATATCACTAAGCCTGGTTATAACACGCCATCGCGCGCTCCGGCCCATCTCTCAGTAAGGCTACGACAGCCTCAGCCGCGCGGTCGACGACCGCTTCCAATTGGTCCGATTCTTGAGCGTTGAAACGTTCCAAAACATAATCGATCGTCTCTATTCCTGCTGGCGGCCGGCCAATGCCCACTCGGACCCGATAAAACGGCGCGCCGGCCAATCGCTCGATGATGGACAGCATGCCGCGGTGACCGCCCGCATTGCCGCGCGGGCGGATTCGAATGCGACCGAAGGGCAAATCCAAATCATCGTAAAGCACCACCAGGTCGTCGGCGGTCCCGGAAAAATTCCTCAGCAGGCACTCAACCGCCCAGCCGCTTAGATTCATGAAGGTTTGCGGTTTAGCTAAAACAGTTTCGGCACCGCCGCAAGAACCTGCCCCGATTATCGAATCGCAAGCCTCTTGTGCCAACGCAATCCGATTTTGCGCCGCCAGCCGATCGACGATCAAAAAACCCAAGTTGTGGCGCGTGCGTTCGTATTGTTGCCCCGGATTGCCAAGACCGACGATCAATTTCATCGATCAACCGCGGCATGCTTGGAAAAAGCAGTCGATCAGGATTCGCCTTCCTTGGTGGGCGCTTCCGGCGGCGCGGCGGCAACTTCGGCGCCTTCCACGGGCGCAGCCGCTGCAGCCGGCGCCTCTTCGACGGTCGGCGGCACCACCGACACTAAGGGGAGATTCGACTCATAGATCGCCGTGACGCCTTCGGGCATAGCGAGATCTTCAATGTGCACCGAATCGCCGATATCCAATCCGCTTACGTCGACGTTGAAAAACTCAGGGATGTCCAGCGGCAAACACTCGACTTCCATCTCACGCACGATCGGCTGGAGAATACCACCGCGAACAACACCGGCGGCCTTGCCGACGAAATGGAGCGGCACATGCACGGTAATCTTCGCCGTCAAATCGACTTCGTACAAATCCGCATGGATGACATCGCCGCTAATCGGGTGATACTGCATATCTTTGACGAGCGCCACTTTGTCGGCCAACGAAGCGGTCGACGACTTCAAGCGCACCAAATGCGAACCTTCCAATCCCGCTATCCGGTTGGAGAACTCGCGCTGATCGAATTCGAGGCTCACGGACTGCATTTTCGGGCCGTAAAGAATGCCCGGGATTTTTCCGCTGCGCAACAATCGCTTGGCATCGCGCTTCTTTATCTTCTCGCGGGCATCGGCATGTATTTCAAGGGTTTCCACGGAAATCTACCTCCTCGGGCTAAACGAACAATGAACTGATCGATTCTTCTTCATGGGTGCGGCGGATCGCTTCCCCGAGCAGGTGTGCTACGGATAAAGTCTTGATCTTGCGGCAGCCTTGAGCTTGCGGACCTAAGGGAATGGTATTGGTGACGATTAATTCTTCGAGCGGGCACTCTTCGATGCGCTTGATCGCCGGGCCGGACAGAACCGGATGCGTGCAACAGCCGAGGATTCGCTTCGCGCCCTCTTTTTTGAGCGCTTCGGCGGCCATCGTCAACGTGCCCGCGGTGTCGACCATGTCATCGACCAGAATCGCCACGCGATCCGCGACGTCGCCGATGATGTTCATTTCGGCAACAACATTGGGACCGACCCGGCGTTTATCGATGATCGCAAGCGACGCATCCAGTCGAGTCGCGACCGCGCGCGCCCGCTCCACGCCGCCGGCGTCGGGAGACACGATGGTCACCTCGTTGTGGTTTAATTGCTTTCTTAGATATTCGAGCAACACCGGCGTGGCATAGACGTTGTCGACGGGAATATCGAAAAATCCTTGAATCTGTCCGGAGTGTAAATCCAAGGTGAGCATGCGCGACGCTCCGGCGATCGTGATCAAGTCGGCGACCAGCTTCGCGCTGATCGGCACGCGCGGCACCACTTTGCGGTCCTGGCGGGCGTATCCATAATAGGGCATCACCGCGGTGATGCGCATCGCCGAGGCGCGCTTGAAAGCGTCCAACATGAGGAGCAGTTCCATCAAATTGTTGTTGCCCGGCGCCGAAGTCGACTGCAACACGAAAACGTCGGCGCCGCGAACGTTTTCTTTTATCTCGACCTTGCTTTCGCCATCGCTGAAGGTATCCACCGTGGCCTTGCCCAACGCGACCTTCAAATATTGGCTGATCTCCGCGGCCAAGGGCGGATTCGAATTACCGGCGAATATTTTCAATGCGGTATTCTGTTGAGACATGTTTTTTTGGCGTCGACCGATTGCGCCCTTTATCTAACTTGGAAACAAACCTGATCGAGCCCCGCCTCCGCAATGCGCATCGCCCAATCAGTAAAACAACGGCGCCGTCCCCGTGAACGGCGCCAACATTGAGGTACCAATATATCTATTACCTGGACCCGTTTTCTGCAATAGAAACTGGCTGGGCGGGAAGGATTCGAACCTTCGATACCGGCTCCAAAGGCCGGGGCCTTACCGCTTGGCGACCGCCCATCCCCGAACCTCCGCGAAAGAAGTTCACCCGGTCGCGCGAAATATCGACTCAGTCATTATCCAGTGCTTTGGCGCTTCCACCCTCGGCGAGAACCTTTTGATATTCCGCGATGATTTTTTCCTCGATCATCCGCCGTGTTTCGTTATTGATCGGATGAGCGATGTCTTTGTAGGTTCCATCCTTGCGTTTTTTGCTGGGCATCGAAACAAAAAACCCGGTGGTGCCATGGATGATTTTTAAGTCCCGAATCACAAAACAGTGATCGAGCGTGATCGTGACATAAGCCTTTAGTTTATCTTCATCAACAGGAAAGACCCTAACCTCGGTAACCTGCATAGGGACCCCCAACTTGAACGAGCCAGTTGCGTTGCTGGCGGTTACTTTAGGCTTTACGAGGGATCATTCAACTCAGCACATGCACCAAAAACGCGTCAACCCCCTCCTCGTTCCGCAACCTATGAAAGGCCTTTTGGGCTTTGGTCTTGGAATTAAAAATACCAAATACCGCCGAGCCGCTACCTGACATTAAACCCCCTGCGGCCCCCTCGCGCAATAGCTTATCCTTAAACAAACGAATCCGGGGGTACCTATCGAGAGTGACGCTTTCCAGATCGTTAACGAGCAGGCCAGCAAGCTTGTCCAAACTCTTCAGCGAAGCCGCAATGCTAGTATTTACCCTAGGTTTTGTCAACTTTGTGGCGAGATTTTTGTACACCCAAGCAGTCGAAATTGGAAAGCCGGGATAGATGATGACGATCCATATCTGGGGCAATCCAGCCAGCGGGAATAATCGCTCGCCTATACCGAGCGCGCGAGCGGGTCGAGCCCGGATGAAGAACGGCACATCCGCTCCCAACGACAATGCCAATTTTTCCAAGTGAGCGTCCGATAGGCCAAGCTTGAATAGACGGTTCAATCCGACCAATGTCGCTGCCGCATCGGTGCTGCCGCCCCCGAGCCCGGCGCCAACCGGGATGCGCTTGCGAATATGAATATGAATCCTCAGACGTTCGTCTAGACGCGGCAGCAATAGCCGAGCCGCGCCAAAGACGATATTTTGTTCGCCGCGCGGCACCAACGGATGAGCGCAACTTATCTTGATCCGCGCGCCGGCGGACTTCGCTTTTGCTTTCGATTTGCGGATTTCGATTTCGTCATAGAGCGAAACCGGAAGCATGATGGTGTCGAGCAGATGATATCCGTCTTCGCGCCGTCCAACCACGCGCAAAGATAAATTGATTTTCGCCGGCGCTCGAATCCTCACGCGCCATTAGGTAACATAGGCTCGGGTCATTTGCGACGGAGTCCTACTCGTGTCAATCCACGCTGATATCGGAAATTTCATGAGCGTCGCCTGGGAAGCGGCCAACGCCGCCGGTGCCATCATTCGTGAAAACTGGCAGCAGCCGAAGACGATTGATTACAAGGGCGCTATTGACCTGGTGACTTCGGTGGACCGAGAATGCGAACGGCAGATCGTCGACGTGATTCGGCGCAACTTTCCCGATCATTCGATCTTAGCTGAAGAAGAAACCGACGTTGACGGCGCGCAAAACCACTATCGCTGGATTATCGACCCGCTCGACGGCACAACCAATTTCGTTCATAGCTACCCGCAGTTTTCCGTGTCCATCGCGCTGGAGCAGAACGGCCGCGTCATCGTGGGGTTGGTTTACGATCCGATTCGAAACGAATGCTTCAAAGCGGCACTCGGCCAAGGGGCAACACTGGATAGCAGCCCGATTCGGACGTCAATCGCAAACGAATTGGACAAGTCCTTGCTCGCCACCGGATTTCCTTACGATCACCGCGACTTCGCCGACTTCTATCTGAGCTATTTCAAGGCGTTCATGATTCGATGCCAAGGGATTCGCCGCGGCGGATCGGCAGCGCTCGATCTTTGCTATGTTGCTTGCGGCAGGCTCGATGGTTTCTGGGAACTTAAGCTCAAGCCGTGGGATATCGCTGCCGGATCTTTAATCATCACAGAAGCCGGCGGCAAGCTCAGCGATTTTTCCGGCAAACCCTTTTCAATTCGCGGCCACGAGACGTTGGCAACGAACGGTCTCATTCACGACGAAATGGTCCGCGTGGCCAGCCCAATTGCCAAAGCGCACGTTGACTGATCGACGACCCGGTGATAAAAAATTTTGCACGCGCCCGTAGTGAAAAGGATATCACGAGGGTCTCCGGAACCCTAAGTACAGGTTCGATTCCTGTCGGGCGCGCCACATGCTAAGCACTCTATTTCCGGGCAGAAGTTTCATTTCAGTCAGTCTACCAGTTTTGCCGTTTTTTTCCCGCATGCCCATAGACATGCCCGCGGGCCGCCCTTTGAGTGGAGATGGACATGGGCAATAACAAGATCCTTGTTGTTGAAGACGTAGCCGATTATCGAGAAATGATTATGCTGTTTCTAAGACGATCCGGCTACAGAGCGGTTGAAGCGGCGACTGGGTTTGAGGCCGTAAGTCAAGCACGCGTGACTCGTCCCGATCTGATTATCATGGATCTCGACATGCCTGCGATGACGGGAGATCAAGCCACAGCGCGGCTCAAAGCGGATCCGTCGACGCGACACATACCCGTGATCGTAACTACCGCCTTTTCCTACGGGTCGCTTGTCGATCGAGCTATCACCGCCGGGGCGGACGAAATAATACACAAGCCTTTCGAATTGAAATTGCTTCGTGCCGCGATGCAGCGACATTTATCACTCGATTACCAACCGCCCGTCATCCTCGTGACGCCCCGCGACCTCCAGCGATAAGCGATACGTGGCACCAGTGTGAGCCGATTTTTTGGGAATTATCCCCACCGGCGGCTCCTTTTATTCGAACTCGACTTCATCTTTTTATCCGCGCATTAAAACCGTGCGGCATTAGGCCGGCAGTGTGATCGCAATTGGCCTTTTTTGAATCTCAACCAGCTCGTGTTCGCCGGCATCGAGATAGGCACCAATCATACGCAGGATATTCGAAACGCGAAAGTTCGTAAGTTGCTCCGGTTGGAGCGCTTCGCTCGCCCGGCTTGGGAATAAGTCTATGGCGAATTTTTGGAAAGGGGCGTCGATAACGATGCCCCACTGTGCCATCCTATTAGTATGAATAATAAAAGGATAAAGAAGACAGCCACTAAACGCAGAGAAAAGAGCACGGAATGGACACTAGGCCAGCCGCTGGTTTTTCCCATAAAAAAGAAGAAGCCACTACCGGCTCAGTTTAATCGGCAAGCACTGAACCGTACCTTCCAGGTATAGAATGACAAAGATGATGCGTCCGGGTGAGCTAAAGGCCCTCAAAACGACGACGATTCGGTACATTCTCACAACGACTATAGGCCAGCCGGCGGTTGTCTAAAGGTCTTGTATCAAACCGGGTGGCATCAAGCGTTGAATGATCGCAATTAGCGCCGCTGCATCAAGGGGCTTCGGTATAAATTCTACCGACCCGTTCATCATGGTCTTTGCTGCATCTGGGGACAGGTAACCGGACGTGAGAATTATCGGCATATTGGGCCATTTGGCACGAATGCGGGCAACCAGCGCATACCCGTTTAGCTTCGGCATCAATATATCCGAAACGACTAAATCGCAGGGTAGATCCTCAAGCAAAGATAGCGCTTCAAGTCCGTCGGCTGCTTCCATGACTGTGTAACCGGCGTGTTTGAGGATTCTAGCGAAAACTTCCCGAGCCCTCTTTTCGTCTTCTACGAGGAGAATCATAAATGCCGCACATTATATAGAACTTCCGAATGGGAATACAAGCTATATCATGTGGTTAAACAGGGTCTTGCGACTCGATGCAGTTATTTTTACAGTGTAGACAGTGCGTGAAGCCAAAAGCCACGTTTCGAATTACAGCAGAGAACACAAATGGATCGGCTAGACAACGAAGAGATCGGCATCATCTGGGCGCGGCACTATCCTAAGCGCGCCGAGAACGGGTCGTCAAAGTCGCTCTGCTTGTCACTCGCTATGGTAATTCGGCTCCGGGCCAGGTCGATGACTCAGCAGAGCGATTGGTCCGATAAACTAGAGCATATCCTTGCCGATGCTCGAATTCCCAAAGAACAGTTTGCTACGATCGAAAACGAGTCAACGTGAATTCATCGGCTGGAATCAGCCAACCAAACGCGGTGGCTTCTCCTCTACAAAGTTGAGTGATCGTACAGCACCGGTGTTGACCGCGGCTCTTCCCCGTCAGAGTTAAAAAGCGCCGCGCCGAAATCAAAGCTCCCGCAGTGTGAAATCTTCCAAGAACCGATCCAACCGTACTACGGCGCTACACTTGGGGCAATCGATAGCTACCAATCGCGGCAAGTAAACCAAATTGCCAACCTCGAGGAGCTCCGGATCTTCCGGTTCCAGCTCGATCACCTTGCCGCACGGACAGATCACCTGATCAGCTCCTACGCTGACCGCGTCGACGATTCGTTTAGCTGGCATGGTTAAGCGGTCCGGTCGCTAAGGGACGGGCTTTAAAACGCTTCCGAAATTACGGCGTAAAGGATGCCGAATACGATGCTAAGGATGTGACCCAGTAGGTTAGGACCGGCCAGTCAATTCCCACCGACTGAGAAGAAGATTTCACCGGATCATTTGTTCCAATTGTTTCCATGCCGAGATCTCCTTTCGCGTCTGGAAGCGCAATGTGGATGCCACAGAGAATTTTGGAACAGCTAAAGATAACGTGCGCTTTTGGGTAATGTGCTGTGACAAAATCCGTGAAAAAGCTGGGCGAGATTGTTCGAGTGTGAATGAGAGGGGCGCACCCCGCCGGTGCGGTTATCGCTTGTCTATGTGTCTATAATCGCTCTGACTTGATCACCTTATCCGCTCGCGCCGGCACCTTCTGCGCGATATGCCCATGTGCTGCCGGCAATTGATTCTTATCGCGAGATCTACGATTCGGTAAATATTACGATGGCCACACCCGCTCTGCTTTCCTTTGATCCGACTCTCATCAAAGAGTTCCGCTCAAACATTTTAGCTCGCTGACTGGTGTGCCACGGCAACGAGTTGTATTGAAGGCTGTCGGTGGCGACTTTGTAGCTAACTCTTCCGGTTAAGCGCGATAGCAGTACACGATGATTCTTTCGTGTGCCAGCGAAATAGATCCCTCCTTGAGAACAACATTCCTGCCGCGATCCACCGATCACATTTCTGCTCAGCCAAATTGAGGAAACACTTTTGTGGATGCGAAAAGATCGCCATTTGAATTTTTACAGTTTGCTGTCGCTTATTGACACGTAAGCGATTTTCCTCAATCCATGCAGGAAAAGCCCCTTCAATCTAGTCCGAATTTGCATGAGCCTAGCGTTATTAAGTGTTTACCGGTTGGTATGCCGCTTGCGCTCTTATTTTGCATGAGTTTACTCGCCGCTACGCTGATCGCCCCAACCGCACGAGGTTTCGCCGATGACGACGATAGGAAAGACACGCGGAATCAACGTCAGGATCTTCGGCAGGACCAACAACAGCTTGAATAGTTAAGACAGCAACGTGATCGCGAGATTCGCGAAGGCGATAAGCGTGAAACTCGCGAATACAATTCAAAAATACGCAACCTCGAAAAAGATATGCGTCGGGACAGGAAAGACTTAAACAAAGATGAGCGGGAAGAGCATGGAAACAAAGACCACGATCACGAGTAAATTCTGATCTCTTAGATGCGGAGGGTCACATAGGGTGGCCCTCCGCTTTCCCCTGTTCGAAGGTCGGGCTCAATAAATTTAGTCAAGTAAAGTTAAAAAGCTGTGAGTGCAAAGCATATTTCAATGGCCAATTATGCAACTGCGCAATCATCCTCTTATGTCGTTGAACGGCATTCCGAATTGGCCACCGGAATGGATTTGGGCTGATGGGCTTCGGAATAATCATCTGCATCCCAAAGGCGAGGTTGGAATACTCGAGAATGTGCGACGATCTATTGTCCGACCCGATAGCAGCCTGTTCATGACGATAAAACACAATGGAAGTGTTTATCTCGGTCGCCTCAGTTTCGACCGTCAAGAAGTTTGTCATCAGATTTTTGAATTGCTAAGAGCGAATTATGGACGCTCCCTAAGCGAAATCGGCTCAATCGAACTTCTGGATGCGCCTGATTCGTTGTAGCGGGCCGATATCGGAAGGCTTTGCTGTTCTATGGACATCAAAGATACGAATATTGGCGGGCTATGGTCTACTCATTATCCGAAGCGCAGAACGGACTCTCGTTCGCTGATGTACTGCGTCTCTATCGCTCATGCGGTTCGAAATGTTGCCCAAAACA
>CAVWLW010000041.1:0-105043 GCA_963755715.1 uncultured delta proteobacterium | reverse complement strand
CTCTTGGCGGGTTCGAATCAATGATTTTCCCGACGAGCTTATGTACAGCCTGATAATCGGCAGCGAAACCGCCGGCGATTTTCACGACTGGCCGGAAACCTGGCAACGGAGCAGCGATGCTTCAGCAGCGCTTGCCGAGAGCGGTAAATGATAGCGTGCGGCTCCGTCAGAACTCTTGGACTGTAGCTGTGTTTCTTTGCAAGATCCGACCTCACGCCTCCCTCAAGACGCGACGAGACAGCAACGTTTCTGATGATCCGAAAAGCGTTCCGGAAAGATCGTAGTGATGGTGCTGTCTGACCCGGCTGCGGTGCTGCGAGGAAGCCGTGTGGCATTAACGTCTCTACAAAATAGCAATATAATTAATTTTGATGAATAACCTTTTTCTGACAAACACTTTGTCGCGCTTTTTTGATATCCGACCCGGCGAGGCCCGGCGTGTCGGCATAATGGTCTCCCTGCTGTTTTTTCTGCTCGCCGCCAATAATGTCATCAAAGTTGTAAGAGACGCTCTCTTTCTCAGCCGCTTTCCCATCAGCGATCTGGCCTACGTTTACCTTTTAGCCGCGCTTCTTGCAGGCGTCATCATCACGGTTTACACGCGTTATACGGCAAGGTTTCCCCTCTACCGGCTCATTCTAGGCTCGAATGCTTTCATCATCTCCAATGTGATCCTGTTCAGGTTTCTTATAGTGGATTTTAATTTTGCCTGGAGCATTTACGCGTTTTACATCTGGTCCGCAATTGTCAGTGTTCTTGCCGTAGCCCAATTTTGGACCTTTGCCGGCTTGATCTTTACGTCGCGCGAGGCGAAACGTCTGTTCGGAGTTTTCAGCGCCGGCGGCTCACTCGGAGCTATCCTGGGTGGCTTTGGGAGTGGTTGGGCGGTTAACCTGTTTACGGGAACCGACGCACTCTTTTGGCTGATCGGCGCGCTGTTTGCCGGTGCTTTTGGAGTGGTTTGGTTGGCAGGCAAGGAACTAAGTGAGATCCAAACCCCGGGGTTGAAGGAAATCCCAACGTCAAGCGAAGCGAAGGCTACCCAACAAGCTAGTGCGCTTGGTCCGATCCTAGCCTCCCGATATCTTCAGCTGATTGCCGGCGCTATCTTTGTCTCGGTTATAGTCTCAACGCTAATCGACTTCCAGTTCAAGGCTGCGGCAAAGATGGCCTATCCCTCTAAAGATGGCCTGACTGCCTTCTTCGGTTCCTATTATGCCTGGGTTGCCATTATTACTTTCTTTAGCCAGGCTGTGCTAACTAGAAGGCTTCTAACTCTCTTCGGCTTAATCCCGAGTCTCTTGCTCCTCCCAGTGGGTCTGTTCGCAGGATCTCTCGGTATCTTGGTCTGGCCGGGACTTTTCTCCACGACAGCGACGCGACTGACAGATGCGGTTTTGCGGACAAGTGTGAACCAGAGCGGCATGGAGATACTCTACCTTCCTCTCTCTGCGGCCGTAAAAAGACGGGTCAAGACTTTCCTTGATGTTGTGTTGCAACGGTTGGGAGACAGCGCTGCGGGGCTGATCGCGCTCTTTTATGCTCTGTTTATCATGCAGTCAAACCCAGCTAGCCTCGCCTATTTTTCCCTCGGGCTCATCCTCCTCTGGGCCATGTTCATTTTTGCTCTGCGCAGCGGTTACGTCGAGGCACTGCGGACCGGACTGGAAGCACAGACCATTACGTGGGAGGGAGGAGATATTAACTATGCCGACAAGAAAACCATCGAAGCAGTGCTGCAAAACTTGCAGCTAGAGGACGAGCGGGCTGTGTTATTCGCGCTTGACCTGGCAGAAAACTTGGATGCCGCAGTCATCGCTCCGCGTCTTCCCCTCAAACTCCTACAGCATCCTTCACCTCTAGTCCGAAGTCGGTCGTTGAAACTTTTTGCCGCGAGCACGGATCCCGAAAAATTGAAGGAAATAGTGCGATTGCTCGAGGACGAAAATGGCGAAGTCCAGGCGGAAGCGATCAACGTGGTCTGCGCCATCCGCAAGGAAGATGCGATTCCCGTTATGCGACCTTACCTGGAAAGCCCTGATCCACGAGTCCAGAGATCGGCGATCGAGTGTCTGCTGCACCATGGAGACGCGGAAATCCGTGAAGTCGCCATGGCTACCTTCCGCAAACTGATCGCAAACCCAGGAACCGATGGAACCGCCGGTCGGATGGAAGCTGCTCGCCTCATGGGCGAGGTTAACGATCCTGAATTTCCTGGTTACCTGAGCAAATTGATCCGGGAAGACTCCTCCATCCCAGTGATCCAGGAGGCGTTAGCTGCTGCCGGCAAGAGAAAAGATCCGACCCTTCTGAGAGACGTTATCATGCGACTCGGTTGTCCGAAGACAAAGGGTTGGGCGCGCCAGGCCTTGATCGAATATGGTGCGGCTGCGGTCGAAACTTTGAGGGAGGCGCTCCTGGATTCCAACGTCTCGCGTGATATTCGACTCGGTATTCCCCGGACGTTGAGCAAAATCGCGTCTCCTGCCGCGCTGGACGCGCTTCTCAGCGGACTCAACCAGGAGGACGGTTCTCTCCGTTACAGAATAATCCTCGGCCTCGAAGAGATGGCGCGACGCTTGCCGAATTTGCGCATAGATCGACCTGTCATAGAGATGGCTATTGTCGCGGAAGCTAGCCGCTATTACCATCGGTTCTTGACTTTTTTTGTGCTTTTTGGAGATGGCAATAATCATTCAATGAACAACGGTTGGCTGCTCCATCAAGCGTTGCTTGAAAATATGGAGAGGGAAAAGGAAAGGGTACTGCGACTGCTTTCCCTGATCTATCCTCCCGAGGACATTGGCAGCGCCACCGCTGCACTGCACAGCGGCAGCCGGGCAAAGCAAGCCCAAGCGATCGAGTTTCTCGACAACCTGCTTACAGGAGATGTAAAGCGTTACGTCTTTCCTCTGTTTGACGATGCTCCCGACGCCGAGCTGTTTCAAAAATTTCTTGCGCTATTGGGACTAAGGAGTTTTGATAGAGAGACGGCCTTCCAGGATCTATTGAAGCAGGATGACGTCTGGCTGAAAGCGGCGACTCTCTGGGAGATCGGCTTGAGAGGACTTCGAGATTTCCGGGGGGAGATCCAGCAGTATCTCAATTCCAAGAATCCTGTGCTCAAGGAAACCGCCGCGCTTGTGCTGTCAAGGATCTAACTTGTCCACAGAAAAAAATTTAACGACAATCGAGAAGGTCATCTTTCTCAAATCCGTAGATATCTTTGAGCATGCCACGGTAGAGCAGCTCGGTCGCATCGCGGCATTAACGGAAGAGGTTCATTTTGAGCCGGGAGAAATCATCTTTAACGAGGGAGAGCCTGGAGACGCCTTCTATCTGCTCTTAAGCGGTCGGGTGTTTATTGAGAGAAGCGGCAATACCCTTCGTGAGATGAAGGAAAAAGAAGCCTTTGGGACCCTGGAGGTCCTTGATTTCCACCCTCGTGCGACAACCGCAAAAGCGGCTCGATCAGGTCCGCGCCCTCAAGCTGAACGGCCAGGAATTTCATGATCTTCTATCACTCGATATCGAAATGGTTCAGGCCGTTTTCCGGATGTTGTGCGGTCTGGTTCGCAGGATTCTGACGTTAGTACCGTGAGTATTCCTGCCACCGGGCCGGCAAATTCATATCCTTTTCGAGGAACCGGTCCACGTCCGGATTGCACAGGTGAGCACGACCCTCCGCCTTGCGGCATCGATCAGGACTTCACTATTTTCAGCTTTGCACGTTTTCGGTGCGCGATACGCGACCTTGCCTTAGTGGTAATCTGGTCTGCAGCCGCTTCGGCATCCCTGATAGTTCGTTCGATTCTATCTGGAGCGATACCACGGCGAATTAGGCTATCGATAACATTTTTTCTTCGCAGCGACTTAACCGCTTTCCTTATTTGTCTTGCGTCGGCCAACATGTCTTTTGGAATATTCGTCATTCCGCTCCATTATCGGGTTTCCATCCACGGTGCAAATCTGATTGGCGTCCTCGGCTCTAGCCGATCCGCGGCGAAAACGGGTCACGTCCGCTGTTAGCTAAAAACGCAACGGCAGAAAGCAAAAAGCGGACTTGATCCAATTTTGACATTGGTGGGATTGGCGGCCTCGTTGCGGATAGGAACTTTTTAGATTGCTGCTGCGTTTATTTCTTCAAATCCTGGGAATTCGACAGATACGCTGGATTAAAAAGCCCGACCCCGGGCTTCGCCCCAAAGGGCGGGCTCGATCTGGACGGTAAACGGTCGCGCGCTGCTTCGGAGATAATCAATATTCTCTTTCGTTGCATGTACGAAACCCGCGGCTGGGAAACCTCCAGCCGCGGTTCGCATATTGGCAGTTTAGTTAGGCAGAACCACTGAATCGATCACATGGATCACACCGTTGCTTGCCATGATATCGGTCGCCGTCACGCGGGCGCCGTCGACCATGACTTTTCCGTCTCGAGCGCTGATTTTGAGAGAGTGCCCGTTGAGCGTCTTGGCGGAGTTTAGATTGACTACTTCGCCCGCTGTCACCCGGCCGGGCACGACGTGATAGGTCAGCACGGCGATCAACTTATCCTTGTTCTCAGGCTTGAGCAGGTTTTCGACAGTGCCCGCGGGCAGCTTTTTGAAAGCCTCGTCGGTCGGCGCGAATACCGTGAGCGGTCCCTGACCTTTAAGCGCATCCACTAAGCCCGCAGCCTGAACCGCGGCGACGAGCGTTTTGAACGACCCCGCTGAAACGGCGGTATCAACGATGTCCTTGTCCGGCATCGACTCGGCCCTCACCGAACCTGCCAAGCCCAACATTAAAGCCAACACTCCTAATCCGATTTTGAAGACTCTCATTTTTCTTTCCTCCTTTTTTTTATTTTTTTGAATCTTCGGGAAGAGCGTTAGAGCAACAGCGGGGCCAAGTGCGGCTACGGCGGTCACGTGGCGGGTTTTACTTGTGTTTTGCAGTTAGCGGCGGAATGGCAAGGAATTTTCCCAACGCTCGTGAGACACTGAAGTGTCTCAACACCGTCTCACGGCTGTCTCAGCTGATACAGCGAAACTACTTGTCTTCGGGATTGATATTGAGATCCGCCAATCGGCGGTAAAGCGTAGCGCGGCTGATGCCGAGAAGGCGCGCCGCCAGCGCGCGGTTACCGCGCGAACGGGTAAGCGCTTCGAGAAAGCGCGCCTTCTCGTCGTTCAACGGGTCACCGGGAATCGAGCTAATGAAGTTCGCCGGCTCGATAATCTCGGGAGGCAAATCATCGGGCTGGAGCACCGCGCCGCCGCAGCGGATCACGGCAAATTCAATGGCGCTTCTGAGCTCGCGGACGTTGCCGGGCCAAGGATGGTCCATCAGCAGGCGCACGGCCTCATGGCTCAATTCAGTGACCGACTTCCCGACGGCGGCAGAAAACTGCGCGAGAAACGAAGCCGCCAGCAACGGAATGTCCTCGCGCCGCTCACGCAACTCCGGCACCGCGATGCGCGCCACGCGAATGCGGTAAAACAGATCCGTGCGGAAATTGCCTTTGGTCATCTCGTCGGTCAAGCTGCGGTGCGTCGCCGCCAACAGCCGCACGTCGATCTTGCGCGGACGGGTTTCACCCAGGCGCACGATCTCGCGCTCCTGCAGGACGCGCAATAGTTGATTCTGCACCGCCATCGGAATATCACCGATCTCATCCAACAGCAGAGTCCCGCCGTTGGCGGCTTCGAACAACCCCTGATGATCTTCGATGGCGCCGGTAAATGCGCCCCGTTTGTGACCGAAGAGCTGGCTCGCCAGGAGCGCTTCGGTGAGCCCGGCGCAGTTCACCGCGATGAATGGCTTGTCCTTGCGATGGCTGGCCGCGTGGATGGCGCGGGCGACCAGCTCTTTCCCCGTACCGGTCTCGCCTTCGATCAGCACTGTCGAATCGACGCGCGCGACGGCGCGAATTTGTTGATAGACCTGCTGCATGACCGCGCTCTTGCCGAGAAGATCGTAAAATTGCGCCCGCTCATCGAGCAGGCGGCGCAGATCGTGGACTTCGGTCACATCGTAAAGAAAAAAGATTTTACCCCGTGGGTCGCGCGGATCGTCCTTCACATCGGCTTCGAGCCAAAGGCGCCGCCCGCCGGTTCCATCCAAGTGCAGCGGGATTCGATTCCGCTCGGCCATCGGCTTTTCGATCAGCGCCTGCAGGTTGCGAGTGTTTTCAGAATCCAAACTGAATAACTCTTGCCAAGGCAAATGGGTCGCGGCGCTCTCAGGCCGGCCAAAAAGTCGACGCGCCGCCGCGTTAAGAAATACCGCTTGGCTGTTTTCGTCGGTCATGACCGCGCCAATGCGCAGTTCGTTGAGAATCGAACCGAGATCGTTGCGGCTTCGCTCCACCTGGCGATACATTTCTCGCAGTTGGTCCTCGGCCAGCTTCCGCGCGGTCACGTTCCTCTGGATCGATAGGAAATGAATAATCTCGCCGCTGCCGGCGCGAATCGGCGTGATATCCCATTCGACGTAGTATTCGGCGCCGTCCTTGCGATAGTTGACGGTCTCGCCGGAGAACGTCTCTCCTCGGCTGAGTGCGTCGCGCAAAGATTTGAGCATGGCGCGATCGGACTTCGGCCCTTGAAGCATGCGCGGCGTTTTGTGCAGGATCTCTTCCCGGCTGTAGCCGGTCATGGCGCAGAGGGCAGGGTTGACAAAAAGAATCTCCGGACCCGGCGGATCGAGCTGCGCCGAGGTAATCAGCACGGCCTCCTTCGCCTGATCGACAGCGACATCGAGCAGGTCCATGAGCTGCTCCGCCGCGAGCAGCTGTGTTTCCGCCATTACTTTAGCTCCTCGGCCCCCGCGTCTACCGATGACGATCAGCGCAAGGTCACAACAATGTAAATAAGTGAATTGCTCGAGACGCCCTGCTTGCTCCGGCACCTTCAGCAAATTTCAATGAAAACGCAACCTATCTTCCGAGTCAAGCTGGCGTATCATCAACTGTTTGGTAGCTGACACAATGACTGACTCATGCCCGCCCCTTTTGTTTCTCTAGTTTCCCATATAATTTCTCAATCGGGTTTCTCTATGGCGGCTCAGCTTGGTTTGAGCGCAGTCCGAAGCGATCCAGTACCGAAGTCAAAGGCAGATACTTTTTAGAGGAAAGGGACAAAACATGACTCAACGCGACCCGGGCCGTTTGATGCAGATCGGAATGGGTTTCTGGCCGGCGAAGACCTTGCTTTCGGCCGTCGAGCTCGGCGTGTTCACCGCCTTGAGCGGCAAATCGTTGACCGCGCGCGAGCTGCAGCACGAGCTCGGCCTTCATCCGCGTGGCGTCGCCGACCTGCTCGACACGCTCGTCGCACTCGATATGCTGGCCCGCGATGGCGACGGCGAGGCGGCGCGATACCGGAACACGGAGGAAACCGCTCACTTTCTCGACCGAAACAGCAGCACGTATATGGGCGGCTTCCTCGAGATGGCGAATACGCGTCTTTACCGTTTCTGGGGCGACCTCACCGAAGCGCTCAAGACCGGCAAACCGCAGAACGAAATGAAGCACGGCGGCGCGGGAATGTTCGAAGAGCTTTACCGTGATCCCGAGCGACTCGAGCAGTTCATGCGCGCGATGGCCGGCATCTCGCTAGCGAACTTCGAGACCTTCGCGGAGAAATTTGACTTCGCACCGTACAAAACCATGTGCGACGTCGGCGGCGCCACCGGCCAGCTATCGATCTTCGTCGCCCGACGCCACCCGCACATGAAGTGCACCACATGCGATCTTCCGGCGGTGGTGCCGATCGCGCAGAAGACCATCGAGGCGCACGGTCTCAGCGACCGGATCACCGCGTCGTCAGTGGATATCTTCAGTGAACCCCTGCCCAAGGCGGACGTGATCACCATGGGCATGATTCTGCACGACTGGAATCTGGAGAAGAAGATGCAGCTCATTCAGTCCGCTTACGACGCCCTGCCCAGCGGCGGCGCCTTCGCGGTGATCGAGAATTTGATCGATGACGAGCGTCGGAAAAACACCTTCGGCCTCATGATGTCGCTCAACATGCTGATCGAGTTTGGCGACGCGTTTGACTTCACGGGTCGAGACTTCGACGGCTGGTGTCGCAAGATAGGTTTTCGTCGGACCGAGGTGATTCCACTACGCGGCCCCGCAAGTGCAGCCGTAGCGTACAAATAGTAAACGCCGCCGGAAGAACGCCCGAGAATAGATGCCGTGTTCGTGCGAAACGGGATCGTGTCCTGAAAATCAACCCGAGGACGTGCATCGATTTTCAATGGCAACTCTTGGCGGGTTCGAATTAATGATTTTCCCGACGAGCTCATATACAGCCTGATGATCGGCAGCGAAATCATCGTCTGTCTGCCCCTCAAGATAGGGATTGGTATTAACTGTGTGGTTTTAGTAATGCACCAATACGATCAATCGTCACAGATGGAAGGAATTTTGGATCATTACAGATATTCATCGCGTCAGATTTCTTTAAGGCTCGCGTGGACGTCACATGGGTTTCGCCGTCACCCAGCTGCCACGCGCTCTCCCATATTACCGCCAGAAGATGCGAGCCGTCCTTCATCACTTCAATCGTCTTCTTGCCAAACTTCTTCCAAAGAAATTCAGATCTTTCCTTAGGAGATCCTTTAAACTTGGCAAAGGCTTCAACGAGCGCAGCGGGCGGAATCGCGTTAAATGTCGAACCCATCATTTCGATGGTGCGTTTCGCCGCCTCAAAGCCGTTGCCAATCATTTCGCTTTGCTTCGTTTTCGGTGTTGCCTTCAGGCCATCAAGGACGAGCTTGCGATGGTCACTAATCATTGTGTCTTCGTATGCCGAATGGACTCCCTGGCCCAGCGGTCTCTCTTCTGTCTCGCCTTCGTGTTCTCCTTTTTTGAATGTGTACTCCACCTTGCGCAGCGGATCGCCATCGTGCAGATAGGAAATGTGCAACGGCTGGCACGCATCGCCAATATAGTGAGTCAAGACTCCCGCAGCGCACACAAACTTGGGCATCTTGTTGTTTCTCGCGAATTCGACCATTTCATCGAAAATCTGCCAAACCCGAAAAGGGAGCAGTCCGCGGTGCTTCGCCTCAATCGGCTTGTTCTCCATCAAATCGACCACCGCGCTGTAGAACTCGTCCCACTTCTCAGGATCGATGAAACTCTCGTCTTCGCACAAGTCGAGCAACGTTTTTTCTCCATCAGGCCCGGGCTGATCCATATCCGCAAAGTGATTTGGTCCCTCAAAAGGCCTGGCGAAACCTTGCTTCGCTATGCCCGGCTTCCAATAGAAGTCAGGAACATCCGCCATAGGAACGAACGCCGCTTCACCCATTCCAACGAAGTCGCCTTCCAGAATTGTGGCGTCATCGTGGCTTATGATAAGCGCGTTGTTTCCCATCAATTTGACAAGTTTGGGCAGACGGTTGGAAAGACCATTTTGGGCGCGAGCGGCGACAGAGAAATGCCCTATGGCACTCCAGGTATCGGGCTGGTCAAGATTCCAATTGCGGATGGGATCGACGCCGAGTTCTGCGCAGACCCGGGACAATAACGTTGCGAGAACATAGCTCTGCGGTCTGGCGGCGCCAGCGGAATAGAGCATGTTGCGCCCCCACTGCATCGCGATCGGCAAATATTCCACGGGATCTTTGTCGTCCTTGCGTTTTCCGTTGTTCTCTTTCGGTATCGGTTCAAGCAGCCACAAGGTTCCCGAATCGCCCGGATGAGTGGCAAACGGCTGCGCCGCCGCCTTGCGTGACCGGCCGTTTGAGCGCGGACCGATAAACAAATCCGCTACGTATTCAAAGCCTCCATTCGTTTTGTAGCGGTAAAAAAGCGCGGCAATCTCTCCCATCATCTGGCCGCTTGCAGCGCCCGTGCCGCGCACATGCGACCCAACCAGCGAGAGGGAGATGTTGTTGACCGAGAGGTCAACCATTTTCCCCATCTGGCCAACGTTTCGAATGTTGGCTGTCCACTGGTCAAGATTATCCAGCTCGATGAGTCCCACGTCGAGGTTCACGTACACGTCGCGGCCAGGCCAAGTGGGATATATGGTCGAAAAAGGAGCGCGCGTCAGTTGCTTTTCGGAGCTGGAGCCGATGCGGCCGAGCTTTCCGCCAAGACGCGAATATACGACCTCGCCGCTGGAACCCGTTACATGTCGATTCGTGAGAGCGTAGACGGTATGTCCATCGCTCACCAGGCAGGCAATCGTTGCAGCATACTCGCGGCCTTGCAAATCTGCTATCACCAGCGACCCGCCACCGATATTATTTAGGGGATATTGGATATCGATTGATTTAACCTCATTCTCGTCTTCTTTCGGAGCTTCAATGACGCAGACCGGAACGCGACGACCGTCAGGCAGGTAAAATGTCTTTGGGATGAGGCCGCCAGCGTTCGCCTCAAGTTCACGAGGGGTTTCCCATCTGCTGACGAACACCATAATAGCGGGCCACGAGTAGTACCGTACCTCTGAATTCTCGAGTGTACGTGGAAATGTTCCGTGTTTTTTCCCTAGTCCCTTCTGGTTCGGCCAACTGTCCGTCTTCCGTATACGATACCGTCCGAGCGCGGTCGCCACGACATTGGGGTGCTGCATGAGATGAACGTGATAGAGGTCGCGAGCATCCAAAAGATCTCGCAGCGTTAGTTGGTCAAAAGCGTTCGCGGGCCGATAGTCTTCAAGCTTCATTGTCCCTCCTCACCAAATGGAAGCAGACGTATGGTAAGAACCGATTCAAAATGCCGTCGCTGCTTCCAAGATCACCGCCGTTCAAAAGGCGGCACGTTTGAAGCTCGAAAAGAGCTTCGTCTCTCTAGCTCCGACTATTCGAGGTTAAGTTGTGTTAAATTCGCGCATGGACAACAGGTAAATTCCGGCTGAAATGGACCAACATAGCGCGATGAACTCAAGTGTATTTTGCGTGCCAATTCACAGTTCCAGCGAAGGCGAGTTAGTAGAGTTAGGCAAGTTTGAAAGCCCATGCGGCCTTCCCAAGATTGCGATCAAGGCGTCACGGATTGAGGGCGAGCAGCCGACGCTGCGCGTCATCCATACTCGCCGGCCAAACGCCGCGCTCTTTGTAAAGCTGCAGCGCTGCCGGGTGGTAGGGAATCGTCACGTCGGCATCGACCGCGCGCTGTCGCGTCCAGTCCTTAAAGCCGGGATGGAGCGGCGCGAGTTTATCGACGTTGTCCCAGATATTTTTGAGGATCGAATTAACGACTTTCTCCGGCGACGCCTTATGCGTCGTCAAGTAAATATCGTACGCGTTCACGCAGGTGTCCTCGGCAATGGCGCTAGCCTGGCCGCGCTTGAGCCAGTAGGGATAGTAACCGGGTACGGCCGCACGAAGCCGCTTTTCCCCTTGGGGCGAGCAATCTAAAGAAAGATGGCGCACGCCCACCGCAGCATCGGCCTCCTTAACTTTGGCCGAATCGATGGCGTGCAATGCCACATCGGCGCGTCCCTGCACGAGTGCATCGACCCCCTCGTTAGCGCCAGGCACTGGAACGATCTGTACGTCTTCCCATTTCATCCCGGCGCCGGCGAGAAATCCGTAGAGGTTGTACCAATTGGCGAGCTGCGCTGGATATTCTCCGGTCAATCTTTTGCCGCGAATGTCGTGGATGGTTTTCATCGGTGTGTCTTTGCGGACCAACAGCGCTGTCATTAGGATTGAGCCGCGCATGACCAGCCTGACATTGGGCGTGTGCTGAAATGGGTTGCGCCCGCCGATCTTCAAACGAACCGGTCCCTGATAGGACAACGCCATGTCCACCGCGTTGTTGATCCCGAAATCGACCTCACCGGTGTCGAGCAGAGGCAAAAAAGTGCTTGTGCCGGAATAGGGTTGAACGACGAGTTGTGTCGGTGCGCCTTCACTTGCGACCTTCGCCAGCCCGCTCGCCAGCGCGTAAAATACTGTGCCGGGCGGATTCGAGCCGATCGTGACGGAACGAGGCGCGGGCTGGGCGAAGGTCGAAACAGGAACGATAAACGAGAGGGTCAGGAATTTAACAATGAACCGCCAGGGCCAGTATTTTTTGGGGCACATGACGCCTCCGCCTTCCGGCGCAAAATATTAGGTCGGACTCATCGCAAGACGACATGTACAAACAACAGCGGGAAAGTGTCAAGCAATACTTTGCGGGCTTCAATTTCGGCGGGTTGGAATCCCCGCGTTTGCTGGAGAGTAGTTCAGCATGCTCTTTAGCCTCGACAGGCGATGACATTACTGAAGAGATTTAACGATCGGATTCAATAAAGGTCGATTCCTTTCTCGATATCGTAAACCACCGGCTCGATCGAATTCGAAGATTTGACCTTCTCAGCTTTACCTTTGACAATCGGTCAATCGATCTTTCCTCCCCTCAAAACGTTTTCCACAGAGGAAACACAATTTATTTTTGTGGACTCCCCGCGGTTTGCAAAGGCTTTGGGTAAAGCTTGAAGCCGCCGAATCCATACTCGCCTACGGGTTGCTTGGTCTCGGCATCAAAGAGATCGATCAGCATGAATTTTTCCGGGTGCCCCGCTAGATAGTTCGAATACGTATCTATGAAACGCTCTTGGTTTTGAGAGTCGGCGCGATAGAAACCGTCGCCGAGATACAACCGATGGGGCCGCCGTCCTGAGTCGAGGCGCGTCCAGTATTGGGATCCTTGAGGCCCCAGGGTATCGAGCCATTGCTTGTACTGCGCGATTTTTGCTTCTCGTACTTTGAATTCGTCGCCACGCAAGGACAAAGGCGCAAAAATGCCGGCTAAGAAAAGCAGGAAAAAAGAAACGACAAATGCTTTCATGATTGCCTCCGGTCAGATATTCGCGTCGTTTCTAACGCAAGGCTTTTGCCAATCGCGGAGAAAATCATCGGTCGCACGGTGGCTCCGTCAAAACGTCCTCAATCCGGCTCTTTTGTGACAAGATGGAAGCTGTAGTCCGGTGATTGCCCGCCGTACCGAGTGGGCAAATGGTGTCGAGTGGACCACACGGCTATCTCCTGACGCACAATATTGCCCACGACGAACGAAAGTCGTTCTCAAGCGGACTTGGAGTTATGGGCTTGTGTCGGGAAAATTCGCGCCAAATCGGACTGCTATCCAGGAGTGGAAGTCGAGAACGCGAAGAACTAAGGAAATGCGAAAGGTCATCGCGTCTCCTCGGATTAATTCTTAAGACACGATCACGTTCCACGAGCACGACAGTCACACAGCTTAAACATTCGGAACGATTTGAACGGAGCGAAGCGATTGAACCGCGAGAACGAATTGAACACCTTCGCTATGATACAGCCCACCGTAGAGCTGACCGAAGAATTTTTTTCCCAACGTGAAACTGCGCGCGCGACTTGAAGGAAACTGAAGCGGTTATGACTGTAAAAAAGCCCTCGATATGCTCGCTTTCACCGCGAGATATCTGCTCAACGATCACTAGTACGCCAACTGGTGGCGTTATCGGAGGAAGCGCGTCGGCTGAGCTACGCTCCAATGTCATAGATAAAAGATTTGATCCCTTGCGCGGGACGGTTGTGCAGCCTGGTGATCGGCAGCGAAACCGCCGGTGATTTTCACGACTCGAAACCTGGCAACGGAACAGCGGTGCATCAGCGCTGGCCGATAACGATAAATAGTCGCACGGCTCGGTGAGAATTCTTGGAGCTGTGTAGCGCTGTGAACTTAGAGGCGGCGGATCAGCTTGTCGAAAAGATCAACTGGCGCGAGCACGGCAGGCTGATCCGGAGACTTCTTTGAGAAAGGCGGTGACCGTTCTTCTGACGTCCTCCGATGGCAGGTAATGGCCGCTATTGGGATAGAGCACGAAGCGGTAGGGCTTCTTGGCGGCCTCGAGGGATTCGCTTAACAGGTTCGCTTGTTGGACGGAAACCAGAAAATCCTCTTCACCATGCAGGATCAAGGTCGGAGCGTGCCACGTGGCAACCTCCGGCAATATGCTGATGAGCTTCGGATTCTTTTCGCCGGTGGGATTCAACATGGAGCGAAACCATATGTTGTCTTGATAGAACCGATTCAGATCATACGCTCCCGAGTGCAAGACTATCCCTTCGATTTCCTCAAGTCGGTTGGCTAGTAGCGCGGCGAAGAATGCGCCACGGGAGAAGCCGTAAACGTACAATCGCCTCGAATCTATCCACGGCAGACGCTTGACCAAAGAAACCGCGTCCAACACTACGTTTAAGGTAATTTTTGGATCTGTTCCCGGCGGCACTTCCGTGGCGCCATAGCCTGGAAGCGAAACTGCCAAAGCGGCATAGCAAAGATCGCTGGCAAAAGCTTCCGCTTCCGACAGGACGCTTTCGGCGCCAATGGGTCCGAGCGTGTGGCCGTGGAGCAAGATCATAAGCGGAAACGGGCCGAGGCCTGCGGGTCTGGTGAGATAGGCTTCGGCACTTGAACCGGAAGTCTGAAAGACAAAGCGGCTCGTGCCACCGGCGTATGCGTCGCCTAGAGTCTTGAAGGGTATCGTCTTGGTGAAGTTACAAGCGGCGAGGTAGAAAACGCAAAAAACAGTGAAAGCGAATCGTCGAACTATCTGCATGAACGTTTACAAGGATGTCTCCAACTCGATCCTTTTCCCCTTCTTGTCCTTTCTTTTGAGAAGGATTTGGCAAGCGCTGTGCCAGCCCCCCGGCAGGCGTGGATACGTGACTAAGTAAGCGGAAGCAGGAGCGTTACGCACCGCCCCGTCTTTTGGCTTTGAAGATAGTGTCGAAGATAGGTTGCTGACGTATCGGCGCCAATGTCGAAATCTCGACGTTAGTTCTGCCGAATCGATGTCTGATCTTCTCACGAAGAATTAGCGAGAACCTGATCGATGACGAGTGACGGAAAAACGCCTTTGGCCTCATGATGTCGCTCAATATGCTTATCGAGTTTGGCGACGCGTTCGATTTCACGGGTCGAGACTTCGACGGATGGTGTCGGAAGATAGGTTTTCGTCGCCAGGAGGAGCAGGTGGCAGGCTTGCGTATCGACTGACTTTCGTCTGAGAAAACAGCTGCTGCATCAACTGGACCCACTCGGCGATATTTCTTTTCCGCTTCTTCGAGCCGTATTTTTCGTCGATGTAGGATTTTTTGAATTTTTGTCGAGGATCCGATGCGGCTGATCGTCCCAGTTTTCGCGCGATCACGTTGCGATCAGATTTGTTTGACTGTTGGCGACGCACTCGGATAGTTTCCATGGTGTACCGTCTGAGCCGTGGAAGACGTAAACAAATTGGAGGAAAAATAAAATGATATCGCAGATTCGTATTTACACGATCAATAAGGGTGAGATGGAGAATTTTCTGAAGCACTTCAAAGAAGACATCATGGTGTTGCACCAAAAGATCGGCGTGCCCATCGTCGGCACCTGGGTGAATCGGCCACAGAACGAATTTATTTGGGTCCGGACCTACAAAGATAAGGCCGAGCTCGAAGCGAAGACCAAAGAGTTCCAAGCCGCGGTCGCGGCCGCCGGAGTCAAACTTGGAGCCAACGTTGCGAAGATGGAAGTGCGCGAGGCCGAATCGGCCTTCGCGTAGAAGCGGATTGACGGCGTTAGCGGGCGCACGGGCTATTGCTTATAGTTAGGCAAGGCTGATGTCCCATGCCCCTTGATTCCGAGGCAGTGCGCACTCGAGACCCCATGTTCTAGCGAGAGGAAATTTAGCGGGATGGAGTTACCCCTCGAACAACAAGCGATACATGCCAAGTGCTTTCATCCTTCGGGGCGGTTCACGGAATTTCCCAAGAAAGATGTCGAGCAGTCGATCCCGGCGCGCTTCGAGAAAATTGCCGCGCGCTATGGCTACCGAACCGCCGTCAAAAATGGCGATCAAGCCCTGACGTATCGGGATTTGAACCAAGCCGCGAATCGCTTGGCATACGCAATCCTAGCACAACGCGGGAATGTCCAAGAACCCATTGCCTTGCTGATGGAAGATGACATTCCACTATTCGTCGCCATCCTCGCGGTTCTGAAAGCTCGCAAAATTTGTCTGGTGCTTGATCCGTCGTTTCCCAAAGACCGCAGCGCTTTCCTGTTGCAGGACTCGCAAGCAAGTCTGCTGATCGCCGACGGCGCGAATCTTTCCTTGGCCGGAGAATTGGCTCATGATCAATGTGGCTTGGTAAACATCGACGAGCTGGGTTCGGCATTCTCAAGCGAGAATTCCGGCCTGGCCGCTGCGCCCCAGGATTTCGCATTTTTGATTTACACATCGGGCTCGACCGGACAGCCCAAGGGCGTCATACAAACTCACGCGAATCTACTGCACGAGAGCCTGATCTATGGCAACGGCCTGCATATCTGCGTGGACGATCGCATCGCTCTCCTCTACTCGTGTAGCGTGAGCCAGAGCGTGAAGATCACTTTTGCCAGCCTGCTCAACGGCGCGGCGCTCTATCCGTTCAATATCCGGCAACGAGGCGTGGCCCAAGTTGCCGACTGGCTGGTCGGGCAAGAAGTCACGATATTTTTTTCGGTGCCGGTCCTTTTTCGGCACTTTGCCGCCACTCTCACTGGCGAGGAAGTTTTTCCGCATCTGCGTATCATTCAACTGGGATCGGATCTGGTAACGCGCAGAGAATTCGAGGAATACCAGCGCCATTTTTCCGCCAATACCATCCTGGTCATCCGCCTCGGCACGACCGAAACTGGCACCGTGCGAAGAATGTATTTCGACTCGGAGAGCTCTCTCGAGGAAATCCAAAATGCCGTCGGCTATGCCACTGAAGGGGCGGAGATTTGCTTGATCGATGACAATGGCGCAGCGCTGCCATGCGACACCGTCGGCGAAATCTTGGTCAAGAGCCGTTATCTCTCACCGGGATACTGGCGTCGTCCCGAACTCAGCCAAGAAAAGTTTGTCGAGGATCCAAACGGTGGCGATGAACGAATTTATCACACCGGCGACCTGGGCCGGCTGCGCTCCGACGATCGCCTCTACCATTTGGGCCGGAAAGATTTTCAGCTGAGCGTGCGCGGCTACCGAGTCGAAGCCGGCGAGATCGAGACTCTCTTGCTGGCGCAGGACAACGTCAAGGAGGCCGTGGTCGCGACCTGCGGAACGCGGGCGGGAGTGGCTCACGATGGCCTGGTCGCTTACATTGTTGCTTTTGAGAAACCTTATCCGGCAACTTCGGTTCTTCGCAGCGCCGTCAGGGAGAAGCTCCCGCCTTACATGGTGCCGTCGGACTTCGTGTTCTTGGAGTCGCTGCCGCTTACACTGAATGGGAAGGTCGACCGCCTGGCGCTCCCGGCGCCCGATCAATCAAGAGCCGAATTGGAAGTCGACTTCGCCGTGCCGCGATCGGACATCGAAAAACTCCTGACAGAAATTTGGGCCGAAGTCCTGGCCGTTGACCGGGTCGGCATCCACGACAATTTTTTCGATCTCGGCGGTGATTCGCTGGCTGCGTCGCGCGTCCTATCTCGGGTGCTTCAATCATTCAAGTTGCAACTGCCGGTCAAGGCGTTATTTGATGCGCCGACGGTGGCGCGCATGGCGGAGGTCGTGAACGAGGCTCATCGCGTTGATGACTCGGCGTTGGAGCAAATGCTCCGGCTGGTGGAAACCATAACAGAGGAAGAATGCGAGTAGCGAGGATGGAAGTGCGCGAGGCCGAATCGGCGTTTGCAGAGGGCGGGTTCGCCGGCGGTCAACGGCAGCGCCTGTCTCCAGCTGTGGCTATCGAGGAACTGATCGATGACGAGCGACACAGCGACGCCTTCGGCCTCATGATGTCGCTCAATATGCTGATCGAGTTTAGCGATGCGTTCGATTTCACGCCTGAGACTTCGACGGATGGTGTCGGAAGATCGATTTTCGCCGGACCGAGGTGATCCCGCTACGCGGCCCCGAGTGCAGCCGTCGGGTACAAGTGAGCAGAAATGGTGACAACGCAGAACGAGATGATGGCAGGAAAAATTCTCAGCGATGCTGTCCTGGGCGTTCGAGTTCATTCGTCGTAGATATGAAAGGCCAAAACGGCAACCCCGAAAGGAGAAGAAATCATGTCAGGAAACACTATCCGCCTTCACCGCGTCCTCCGTGCGACCCCTGAAAAAGTGTATCGGGCGTTTCTCGATGGCGACGCCATGACCAAATGGCTTCCGCCCAACGGGTTCACCGGCAAGGTTCACCATATCGATGCCAAGGTCGGCGGCACCTACAAGATGTCGTTCACCAACTTCAGCACCGGCAAGAGCCACTCCTTCGGCGGAGAGTATCTTGAACTCGTACCGCACGAACGCATCCGCCACACGGACAGATTCGACGACCCCAACCTGCCCGGAGAAATGCAGACGACCATCACCTTGAAGAAAGTGTCCTGTGGAACCGAGTTGAATGTCGTCCAGGAGGGAGTGCCCGAAGTCATTCCCGCCGAGGGTTGCTACGTCGGCTGGCAGGAATCGCTCATCCTGCTAGGGAAACTCGTCGAGGCCGAGATTCCGGATTAGTGGAGCAGGATTAACGGGTCAGTCTCATCCGCTGGGCCCATGAGAAAATGGGCTTTCACAAAGGCCCCGCAGGTTTTAGCTTTTTCGAATGTCAAAGGTAAAGATCTGACCCTGATTCCTGCCACTCTGACCGACGATTCCCGCCACCGATTCCTGCGGCATCCCTACTACCGCGAAGGCGAGTTCGCTGGCTGGGAGAACGTCACGAAGTAAGTGACCCCGAGCTTGCGTACATTGTGGAATTCGACCGGCTCAAGGCCAAGATCGGGGAAGCGCCGAGTTCACCCCAGTAGGCTCCGGCTACGGGCGTTTTTCAACGTGAAGACACGCCTGGAAGCTTGTGCATCGACAGGCGGATCCCATAACCGCGCCTAGGCCAGCGGAGTCCGGTAATTCAGAAGTAGATTCCGTCGCCCAGATTCGCCAACCTTAGCCTAGCCTAGGCGTTGACCATCCGAATCGAGCCGGTAGCGGGAGGAAACGGATTATATACTTCCTGACGAGGGTTCTATATTCACGTCTGTAAAGTCCGAGGATTGCAAGTGGGGTCCGCTTTTAGCTATTGACGCAGTGCCGACGTACGCGTCTGTAATGCTCTTCACGGGTGCCATGCGGGGATGTAAGACTTGCCTAACTCTAATAACTCTCCATGAGCCAATAGCGAAAAATCTGTCAGGCAAAGTTCGACGATAGGCTATCGTACCTGCCCAAAGCAGAACTGGTCGCCGGCGCGGAGCGGACGACCGCCGGCAAAGTCGATTTGCAGCAGCTTTTCGGTTTCGACGTGGCGCCCCTTTTCATCCTCCAGTGTAGCGATGACTTTCCGGCTGGCGATGTCGATGACCTCCCCGCTCGACGGGTAGATCAGCCGTCCGTCGATACTGCACGTCAACCAGCCCGGCTCGGCGCGAAGTCGAACGCTTTCCTTGTACTTAGGCGGCGCAGACGTCGCGTCGAAGATGTGCGCGTAGTTGTTAGGACCGTCGGCAACCCAGATTTCTTTCTCGTCATGGGTGAGCGCGATGCCGTGGCTGACCGTGCCGTGCCCCCGGGGCTTTCCCTTGACGAAGGCGGGCGCGGAAACTTCGTGGAGAACCTTGCCGGTCTGAAGATCCGCGACTGCGACGCCGAGCAGATTGTTGACGTTGACGTAGACCAGCGTCTCCTTGCCGTTGATCGCGAAGGGACGTGTCTGATTGCTGAAAGGGCCGATGCGCTTGACGACCTGGTTGGTCCGGCTATCGGCAACCGCCATGGTCGGAGTGCGCAGCGACGCAAGGTAAATGCGTCCGCTGTGCGGTGAATAGATCGTGTTGTGCGCTTCGCCTTCGGTGACGATGGTCGTGATCACGTTGCCGTTGCCGGCATCGACCACATACCATTTCGGCCGTTCAAAGGCCGGCACGTAAAGCGTCTTGCCGTCGGCGGAAACCGCCATGCGATCGCAGCAGTCGGCGTCGTACCCTTTCTGCCAAACGATCTTGTCGGTCGCCAGATCGAAGGCCGCGAGGCGGCGCGTGGTGCTGACGTAGAGCCGGCCGGTGCCGGCGTGAGCGGCGATGCCTTTGATCGGTTCGATCGCCTCGCGTCGATAGGTTTCCCAGGTTGCGATGCGCCGGACAAACTTGTGGCCGTTGTCGGCGTCGAACACGAGGACGCCAACGCCGCCGAACTGCTCGTCATTCGACACGCCGGGCACCGCGGCGTAGATATATCGCCGGACATCCTGGGCAGCAGCCGAACCCGCGGCGAAGACCGTCGCCAATAGCAGCAGCATCACGGACAAACAGCGCACCAATCGGTCCATTGGATATTCCTCCTCTGTGATCCGCCGGGCGAATGAGTTACCGGCGGCTACTTTTGGCTTCGCTTTTAGCAGCATGCTTCGTCATGCTTCGTGTCAGGCTTCCACTGGTGGGTTCGCCGGGAATATGGCTATTTCGTTCCAGCTTTGACGGAAGTTCGCTGATCTCGCTCGTCGAATCTTAGTCCGGCCCGACTAACCAACTGCATGAGCTACATGGGCCGATCAATCCGCTGACGGGTGTTTGAACTCATGCAACAGCGGCGCGAGTTCAACTGTCTTCAGCGCGCCGACAGCTGCTTCCCAACGCCCCTCCGCACAGAGGCCCTGCATACCCGCATCCTCGTATGCTTGAAGGACCGCTTCAAGGCATGCGTCTCGAATGCGTTTCGCGAGATCTTCCAGTTCCATATAGCTCCCTCGGAATGAACGTCTAGTGTCCTGACTCAGAAGTTCGATGACTAATTTGATAACACCTAACCGTCATACCGCGCAGGCCGGTATCCAAATGCCTTTGAAATTCCTGGATTCCGGGTCGCGCCAGCTATCGCCGCTTGCCCGGAATGACGATCGACTTATATCGCGAATTTGAGTCACCACACTAGAGTATGTTTATCCGCAAAACTGGACAATGCGGCGAGTGGACTTCCTATTTTTAGCGCGTTGCGCTCGCTCGCGACAGCGTCGAGGTGAGGATTTTTATGTTTTCGCTTTTCTCTATGTAGCGCACGAACAGATATTTGTTTTCCTGCGAGTCCAACGGAGCCGCCGGAACGTCGCCCGCTCCTTGTTCAACCTTCGCGTGAATGAAATAGAGATTGTCATCCCTAAGAGCGCGCATAAAACCATTTTCGAATTCATCGAGCGTCTTCGCAGTAAGCACGTTGGCGATGCCGCATCCTCGCGCGATGGCGGCCAGATCAGCCTGTCCTGCCGTCGCCGTCGGCGCGCCGCGGGAAGACTCATAGCATTCATTGTCAAAGACGACGTGAACGAGGTTCTTCGGATGTTGATTCGCGATGGTTGCCAGGCTGCCGAGATTGAGCAGCAGCGACCCGTCGCCGTCGAAGGCGACCACTTTGCGGTGCGGCAGAGCCAAGGCCAATCCGAGCGCCATGGACGACGTCAGACCGAGATTTTGCAAATGGTAGTTGCCATGGTGCGGTCTCAAGGCTTGCCATTCGTGGCGCACGGCGCCCAGGTTGGTGACCACCAGCTCGTCGCCGAAGTGCGGCGCGATCGCGCGCAGACAATCATATCTTTTCATTCGAGTTACCTCAGGGCTTGTTTGTTGAGGACAATGGCCGTGGGACGGCGCGACGAGCGCGCGAGCATCTGACTATCGCGAATAGTCGGGCGGATCTCCTCGAAGCGGCCGACTTTCTCGTAAACGATATGCATGGCCTGCAGCACCGGCTCGGTCAGAGCGCCGACCGTGGCGTGCCCGGCATTTTCCTCGCCGACACCGCCGCTGTGCCCGATCAACATCAATACCGGTATCCCCGGATGAATGCAGACCGTCGCCAAAGCGTTCGTCGACAATAAAAATCCCGCGTTCATCATTACCATCGCGGGCCGTTTTCCGCCCAGGTAGGCGCCGGCGCAGATGCCGATGCCCTCTTCCTCGCGCGTCACCGGCACGTGATGAATCTCCGAATCCTCCCCGAGCGCAATCACAAGATCGTGCAGGTTCGCTTCCGTCAGGGTTGCAACAAAATCGACCCCTGCCTCTTTCAGCGAATCGACGATCTCCGCCGCCACTTCTCGCTTCATGTTTCTCTCCTTCGGTTCGAAACCGTTATTGCGGAGACCAAGCTGGCAGTCAAGCGAATTTGAGCTTCATCAATCCTCTGCCGCCACGCCAAATTTTTTGTCCCATTCTGTGGTGATTTCCGCGTTGATCTGGCATAGCTGTCAAGATCGCGCTGCTCCCGACATGCCACTCTCCCGCAACATAGTTCTGCTCCTCTGCGCCGGCGTCGTAACGATGACATCGATCGGCATGAATTCGTTCAGCCTGTTTCTGCGACCCATCGAGGCGGAATTCGGCTGGTCGCGGACCACCGCCACGGTACCGTACATGTTTGGCATGCTCGGCTGGGGAATCGGCGGCGTCCTCTTTGGTAAACTGGCCGACGACCTGGGTGCCCGCCGGGTCATTCTTGCAGGGATTCTTCTCATGGCGGCAGGTTTTTTCGGCATGAGCCTTTCGCAAAACTTGTGGCAACTGTCGCTCTCGTACGGCATCATGGTCGGCTTGGCGAAGGGTGCGGCCGGACTCGTTATCATCTCGCTCCTTGTCGCCAAGCACTACGAGGCCAATCGCCGAGGGCTCGCCGTTAGTGTCATTCAGACGGCCTCACCGCTGAGCCCGGTGTTCTTTTCCCCGCTGCTTTACTTCTTGATCGAAAGATTCGATTGGCGTGCCGCGGCCTTGGCCAGTGGTGTCTTGCTCATCGCAGTGGCATTTCCCCTAGGTTGGTTGGGTGCGCGCGACCCGAATGATGTTGCGACTGCCCGGCGGGATCGCGCAAGTTGGGGAAGCTGCCTTCCCTACCTGCGCGATCGTTCGATGATCATGATGTTCGCGGCGCGATTTTCCTGCGGCGTAGCTTTGTTTCAGACCGTACATCTTGTGGCGATCGCGTTGAGCAAAGGTTTCGATGCCGCAACCGGAGCTATCGCTGTCGGCGTTTTTGGCGGCGCGGCGGCGGTGTCGGCGCTGTTTTTCGGCTGGCTCTCGGACCGTTATGGGCGAGCGCAAGTGCTCGCTCTCACCTATCTTGTGCGCGGCTTAGGCACATTGGTCCTGGCCCTGGATATGCCGAACGAGCTTTTCTTCTACGCCGTCGTGGCACTCGCAATGGGCCCTACCTTCGGCACGATTGCGGTTCAAAATGTAATGTTCTACGAGATTGTCGGACCGAGGATGGCGGGAGTCATCCTGGGCTTGAGTTTCATCGTGCACCAGATCGGCTCCGCCGGAGGTCCGATGCTTGCGAGCCTCGCCTTCGATATGACCGGCAGCTACGATGGTTTCATGATCATCATGGGCGTTATTCTCTTGGCCTCTGCGGCGCTCGTCTATAGCACAATCTCAGGGAAGCCCATTGCCGCAGCTGCTCTTAGCGTGAGCGAAGCCCGCACTTGAACCGCCATATTGATCTTGAATCCGCAATCGCGCTCAAGAGTCGACGCTTCTCGAGACTGAACTAAATCTGAGGAACCTCGACAGGCGACAAGATCAACAATGGAACCATGAGCCGTACAAAGAATCACTGATCGCTTCCGTGAAACGTTGAGTCAGAGATTCGACGGTCAAGGCTGAATAGATCGTTGCTTCAGGTCCGTCATTACCGACGGCCGTTTTATCTTTTCGGCTCTTTTCGCCGAACCCATTTGCACGGTGGGAAGTCCCAACTTCATCGCCAGTCGCGCACATGAAGAGCATACAAGCATGTTAAGCAAAACAACGCCGGCGTCCTCGGTGGTGACGTGATAGAGTCTCTGTTTTGTAATCCGGTCGCAGCGCCGACAAATCAAGCCCATGGTCTTTCTCCTTGTATAATCCAAGCGAGAGGTGCTTCGAACAGGTTGACGAACAGTTACAGTACAGTGCGTGAAAAGTTAAAGTGAAGAGTACACCAGCGTTAGCACAAGGAGAAGAAAAAAATCAGCGCGTCGGTTTTGTCGGATGCTAGATTATCCACAACACAGTGTGAATAAATTGTTTATAAGGTCCGTCAAGTGTCGATTTCGCCAGCCGTTGCGCGATCAGCGTCACATTGCCTAACGCATGAGCGACGATAAAAAAAATTGCGACGCCACTCCAGTTTCTTTCCGGCTCTTCAGTTCGCCCGAGTTTTTGGTCAAATTCACGCACAGCACAAAGCCTTCCAAGGTTGCGGCAAACGAGGTCGACGACAAGTTGCAGCGCGAGATCGGCGTGGTTGCCGCGCGGCGCATCAAGCCGCCGTCGCAAGTGGTGCCCGAGCAATGTTCGACTTTGCGATCACGCGCAAACTGGTCGAGACGCTGCATTCAGCATGGAATAAAATTTCCAGCGGTAACCATGCCACGGCTATCGATCGCCAGACGGATTCGCATCGGCGCGTTTCCATTTCCGGCAATAAATCGCTTGACGAAAGCCGAGTCTCGGCAATATGTTCGAGCTCTGGTGGAGAACAAAAGTTTGCGCGACTTTTGCCGGAGCCGGAGCGCAAGCGCTCGGCAAATGAAGCGTGCCACAGAATAGGAGCAAGCCATGACTAACTACAAAATCATCGACGCCGACGGGCATGTGCGGGAGTCGATTGCTGGGCTTCGCGAATTCATCGAGCCGCGCTGGCAACGGAGAAATCTATTTCCCAACGACGCCTGGGACCGCGATTGCGCGGCAAGCTCGGCGCCAAACCGGAAGGGCCCGAGGATCAAATCGCGGCGATGGACCAGGACGGCATCGACGTCATGGTGCTCTATCCGACCGCCGGACTGCATGTCGGCAGCTTGCACGAGCGCGACTTCGCCACTGCCGTGACGAGAGCCTACAACGACTGGCTGTATCATTTTTGCAAAACCAATCCGGCGCGCTTGAAATTCGTCGCCTTGTTGGCGCCGCAAGATCCCCAGGCGGCGGCCGAGGAGCTCGCGCGCGCGGTCCGCGAGCGCGGCGCCGTGGCGGGCGTGCTGCCGACTTATATCCCGCAGATGCCCGACTTCGGCGATGCTCTTTACGATCCGATCTACGCCGCCGCCGAACGCCTAGGCGTGGGGATCGGTTTTCACACCGGCACATCCGCTGATTCGCTCGGCGGCCAACGCTTTCGCAAGTTTCTTTCGGCGCATACCATCGACCATCCGGCGGAGCAGATGATGGCGATGATCGCCACGATCGTCGGCGGCGTCTTCGAGCGTTTCCCCAAATTGAGCATCGCCTATCTAGAATCCGGCATCGGCTGGGTGCCCTATATGATGGACCGGCTCGATGAGGAAGTGGAAAAGCGCGGCGCCGACGAAGCGCCCTATCTAACGATGCTGCCGAGCGAATACGTCAAGAGCGGGCGGATCTACTTCGGCATCGAGTGCGGCGAAAAAACCGTTCCCGACGCCGTCCGTTGGGGCCTCGACCACACGGTGCTTTATTCTTCCGACTACCCGCACTGGGACGGCGATTGGCCGCACACGATCAAAGTCGTGCGCGAGCGCAAAGATCTGTCGGACGACACCAAACGAAAAATGCTGCACGACAACGTGGCGCGGTTCTACAAACTGTCGGAAGCGGTTTGATCAAACTCAAAGGCGCTTTGATTCCGGCCAGTGTCCGCAATGACTAACGCCGGGATCCGGCACAGGAAGATGCCGCGGCTTTGAACACATTTCGGAATTCCGGAACATGAAAATGTAATCGTCAAGTTGGCGAGATTGGAAGGCCCTGATATACTCAACGCTTAAACGGAGGGTGACAATGAAACTCACGGCATTGATTGAAAGGGAGGGCGACGGGTACGTGTCGCTCTGCCCCGAATTAGACGTGGCGAGTCAGGGAAAAACCATTGAAGAAGCCCGCGACAATTTGCGCGAGGCGTTGGAGCTTTTTTTGGAGTCGGCTTCACCCACCGAAATCAAGCAACGACTGCGAGACGAAGTGTTCGTCACTCAGATCGAGGTAACGGTTGGCTAGACTGCGGGTTCTTTCCGGGAAGGAGGTTTGCGCTGTTTTAAGGAAGTCTGGCTTTGAGGAGGTCCGCAGGCGAGGCAGCCACGTGGTCATGCAGAAAAAGACACCTACGGGAACCGTTACCGTTCCAGTGCCCGATCACGCTGAAATTCGTATCGGCACCTTGCAATCGATCATTCGCCAATCCGGCGTGGCCCGAAGCGAGTTCGAAGAATGATTTCGAACGAGAAGTCGACGTGTTGCCGCACTTTCAGCAAATCCGATTTAATTCCTGCCCAACATCAAAACGCAACAATCTTGACAATCGTGCTTGAACTGTAAACGACGACGAAGCGAAAATTCAGAGAGTCTCTGCTTTCAGACTCGGACGGCTTTTGCTGCCCGAGGGTGCCGAAGAGAATTTTTTTATTCTCACTTGCTTTCCGCGCCGCATGCGCCGAACCTGCACGATTGAGTCGGAAATATTCCTTGCCGTTGTGGTAGGCGATCTTCTCCTTGGTCGTTCGTGAAAGATCGGGATGATTCCACAGGTACTTGAGGTTCTTGGGAAACTCACCGTGCTACGCTATCCCGGTTTCTGCAGTCTGACTTGTTGAGTCTTCAGTCGGGATTGTGATCGGTACGGATGACTGAAAGTTGCGATTTGAAGGTCGGCAAATCTTTCCGAATAATTTCCCAGACAATCTCTACATCGATGTTGAAGTAATCGTGAACGATGCGATGCCTCAGGCCGATAATTTTACGCCACTCAATCTCGGGATGCTGGGTCTTGAAACTCTCCGAAAGGCGGTTGGCGGCCTCGCCGATGATTTCCAGATTGCGTACGACCGAATCGACGGTCTTATCGTCTTTTACGAAAGTATCGTGATTTAAACCCGAGACGTAACGTTCGATTTTTTCTATTGCTTCCCAGATATCCTCGACGAGGAGCGGTATCGCCCTACGGGACATCGATCAGTTCCTCTTTGATGACCTCCCAATAGCGCGGTTTGATTGCCCGGCGCGAGACAACCTCGGTCCGAATGCCGACAGCATCTTCGATTCGCTCTGCGAGCTCTACGAATTCGAGACCTATTGGGCGCTCGATTTCCACCAAGACATCGACATCGCTATTTTCATGTTGATCCTCGCGTGCATAGGAGCCGAAGAGCGCGAGTCTTTTTAAGCCGTACCGGCGCACCAGTTCCGGCTTTTGGGCTTCTAAAATTCTTAAGATTTCTGCTTTTGTTTTCATCGCGCTATTGCACCCGTAGAGAGCTCATTTCGCTGATTATAGCAAAGTCGCCATAAGTCCAAAACGAGATTCGCGTCGCCACTCACTGGCATCAGGCGCGTCAGGACTGCAGTCGCGATCGGTCGCAAATTCAGAGCGTCTCTCCGAGTCGGACCGCTCGGAGACGACCACGAGGTCGCATCGGTTTACCTTTGACATTCACGCAATGTCGGCCTTCCCGCTAAAGATGAAAGAAGCGTTCTGCGTTTTTACCAAGAATCTTTTCTTTGATTCGCTCCGGCATATCGCTCCTCTCGCGCCAGCGACTGACGTAGTTCTCTTCGGCGGAGGGGTCGCCGTGAGGGAAGTCGGAGGAGCACATGAGGGCATCTTCTCCCACATGCTTCAACAGATAATCAAAATCCTCGTCTCCTTCGCAGTTCACGAACGCCCGTCCCGAACGGAAGAATTCTTCCGGATCGCGGTAGTAGCGCCGATCGATCGCATTATCGACGGGGCGCCGTTGCCCTGCAGTAGAAAAGTACGGTCGGCGGCTCGACCCGGCGCCTGATCTGCTGCACCGCGTAGGGAACCCAGGCGGAGCCGGTCTCCAGGAAGCCAAGCCGCAGCTTGGGAAAACGCGTGAGCAGGCCAGCGCCCATGGTGTACATAAAGCCCCACATCACGGGCACAATGGCCGAGCAAAAGAACGCATGGGAATCGGAAAAGAGCTGGGTCACTTGCGGCGAGCCCCAACCGAGATGAACGCAAAGGGGGAGATCGAGTGCCGCGGCTTCCTCGTAGATCGGAAAAAACTCCGGATCCGCCAGATTCCGCTCCCACACCATGCCCATGGTGAAAATACCGGAAGCGCCCAGCTCGCTTGCCCGGCGCATCTCCTTCACTGCGGCCTCCGGGTCGCGAAAGGGTAGAAGCGCTACCCACCTGACCCGGCCCTTTGACTTGGCGCAGGCTTGACCGACGTAGGTGTTATAGGCCTGAAACAACGCGCCTTCGAGTTTTACATCCTCCGCTACGGCGGCGAGAAACATGGTGGGAAAAACGATCTGGCAGTCGATGTGGAAGCGATCCAAGTCGGAGAGCCGAGACTCCACGTCTTCCAGAGTCTGCGATCCAAGCGACACGTCGATCTTCTTCGATCGCTCTGTCCATGAAAGCGATGCGGTGGTGCGTCCGCGGCTGCCAATGTTGGGAACGCTTTTCCCCTCGATGAGCCAGCAGCCGTTGAAGTCGCCCCGGACGGTGTCCGTCGGTAAACGGACGGGGATCGGGCGTCGCAGATAAAAGTCCTCGGGAAGATGCTCGAACATTCCTTCCGGCTCAATGATATGTCCATCGGCGTCAATCACGTTCATGGCGTCTTCCTCCTCTCACGTCCTGCCGCCCTTTCAGCAAATCCGATTTAATTCCAGGCGAACATCGAACCCGGCAATCTTGACAATCTCGTCAGAACTGCAGGCGGGGACGAAGCGAACATTTAGAGAGTCTCTGTTTTCGAGTCACACCGTTTTTTCTGCCCGCGGGACATCTGAAAGAATAGTCTTTGTTATCTCAATTCGCCTTGCGCGCGGCTTGCGTCGCGCCTGCGCCATTCAGCCGGAAATACTCCTTGCCGTTGTGGTAGGCGATCTTCTCCTTGGTCGTCCGTGAAAGATCGGGATGATTCCACAGGTACTTGAGGTTCTTGGGAAACTCGCCGTCCCAGTGGGGAACGTCGGAAGCGTAGAGAAAGTGATCGTCGCCGACGTACTCGATGGTCTGGGGCAGGAGTCGCTCCTCGGCCTCGAGACTAAAGTAGACCGGGGACTCGCGCACGACCTCGCTGGGTTTTTTCTTTAGATGAGGCGCCTCGAACTCGCCGCGCAATTCCCAGTGCTCATCCATGCGGTCGAGCCAGTAGGGGAGCCAACTGGCGCCGATTTCAAGATAAGCCACGCGCAGCTTCGGGAAGCGCACTGGGACTCCCTGGAAAATCATGCTGGTGAAGTGCAGAAAGATGCCGACGGGAAACGTGTAGCAGTGCACCTCGGCGAAGGTTCTAAACGCGCCGGCGCCGACCTCCGCCGAAGAGCTGCGGTTGCCGTGGACGGAGAGCGGCACGTCGAGCCGCTGCGCCTCTTCATAGAGCGGATCGTACATCGGATCGCCGAGCGCGGTGGGGAGTCCCATGGAAAGCAGCTCGAAGCTCACCAAGCCCAATTCGGTGACGGCGCGGCGCAGCTCCTTGGCCGCTTCCTCGGGCCACTTGAGCGGCAGCACGCCGACGCAGTGAATGCGGTCGGAGAGCGCGTTGTATTCCTTGGCGAAGTGATCGTTGGCGGCGCGGCAAGCGGCGAGACAAAACTCGGGCTCGCGCAGCTTCGGGATGTTGCCGGAGCCGGTGGGGAAGAGCACCGCCTGTTCGATGTTGTGTTCGTCCATGATTTTGAGCCAGGTCTCGACCTGCTGGGCCGGGCTCATGTTGCGCCCGTACCCGGGATAGCCAAGGGTATCGAAGAGGTCCGTGTCGAAGGGCTGATCGGACGGCCAGAGGCCCGTGTTGCGGCGGTTCCACGGCGGTTCCAAATATTTGCGGATGTCGCTTTGACGTTCCAACACATGTCCATCAGCGTCTATTACCGGCGGCCAGTCAGCCATGTTTTTCTCCCTTCAATTTTCTTTGAGTGCACGGCGCGGATCGTATCACCGCGTCGGGAAGTGTCAACCTTTTTTGGTATAGGAAACTATTTCCGCTTTCATGGGGCATTTGTTGAACCGGCAGATGACAATCAGCCTCGCACCGCTCATCCGGTTGATAAGCCAGGGCACTGTGAATATTTCTCGATACGTCTTGGCGAGGTCATCCTACAGTCGGATTTCCAAACGCGCATGCCCTTGAGGCGCTTTGTGGGAGGGTCGACGTCTACTCTCGAACGTTATGCCTTCACCAAATCAGAGATGAGTTGTGCGACGGGTTTTGTGAAATCGTTGTCGGTCCAATACTCCGTGTGTGAAATGGGATTCCACGAGGTGAACAATCCTCCCGCGTTGATCTGAAGGTCCGCTGTAACTGTCTGCGTATAAGACGGGCTCAGCGGTTTCAGTGGATATCCCAGCACGTCATCGCCATCAAAAAGATTCAGCCATTTTGCCTTGGCCTTTAAATTTGCCGGCAGCATAGGAGGCGGAAAGGTTATGCATTCGATCTTATCCAGGGCAAGTGTGAACAGCGGAATATTGGACCCAAAGGTCACGATACTGGCGAGGGTCTCCATGCGCTCAAACGGGTTGGTTCCGAGCCCTTGGTTCGTTTGCTCATCCCAGATGTAATTCGACAAGATAACGCTGCCGAGTGAGTGAGCGATAATGATAAGCGGCTTGTCTTGACCTCCGAGGTCGGATCGCAGCTTGGCTAAATTCCCGTGTATCCTGTTGTGGATTTGCCGATACATATCATCGGTCGCGACCAGTTTGCGCTGATACGCGATGGCGTCGGCAAAGAAGTTGATAAAGAACTGTCGAACCGTGACCCAATCGAGATCGTGATCCCGCGAAAGGTCATTCCATAGTTTCAGTTCTCGATCATTTAAAAGATCAGCCCAATAAGCGGGCTGCCAAACCACGGCGTCGGGCGCCACTTGCAGGCCCATCAAGCGGTCATTCATTTCGGAAATAAAATCATCGGCAAAATCCTTTTCTTGGATGCCGATGCCATGAACAACCAAGACTCCAATCACAGAGGCCATGATGCTCTCCTGCAGACGCCAAAAAAATGTCGTGATATCGGTTTAGCTAAACAAGAATGCACGTGCAAGGCGGATTGAGTGCCAGGTCTTGCATCACCCATTATGTGCCGACCCTGGGGTCGACGGCGCGAGTCGGAGCGCAATGGAAAAGTCCATTACTCGTTCGACTGAAAAATTGCCCGAACGGCAACGCATCAGGGCCGCAGCGTGGTGAATTTTCAGGCGAGCCGTCGATTACGCAGCTTTCTTTTCCTGCCAAACTTTGAGCAATTGCTCTTGTTCTTTTGGGTCGAGATGGCCGAACGCCTGCAGCGCTATGTCAACATTAACCATCTTGCTCCAGGCATTGATCAACCTGAGGGTGACAGGCCCTGGGACTTTGTTACCGATTCTTAAACCATTCACACTTTGCACCGGCACTATGGTCGGGCTCGTACCAGCGAGAAAAGCCTCGTCGGCATTGTATAGGTCGTACGGCGTGAAATCTCCTTCAACCACTTTAATTCCTAACTCGTTAGCCATCGGCAGAACCGTAGCTCGGGTGATGCCTCCTAGAACATTTTTGTCTGTTGGCGTACAGAGCATTCCGTTAAGAACCAAAAAGAAATTAGCGGAATTCGTCTCGCTGAGATTTCCGTTGATATCAAGCATTAATGGCAGGCACTTTGGATCCACCTGTCTAGCCTCGAAGAGGGCTATATTGTGGTTCATCTTATTTGTGATTTTCGCTTTCGATTCCAAACATTGGGGCGGTATCCGTCTCGTTGAGGGGATGACGAGTCTGACGCCGTCAATGAGATGTCGGGCGAACTCTTTAAAGTCAATCGGCACGCAATAGATGGTTACAGTTGACTGTCCTTTTGGTCGATTGCTGCCATCCATAAATCGTGTTCCCCGGCTGACAATTTGCCATAGGGCGTACTCATCGTTTTTTCCTAAAAGATGTTTATTCTTATCAAAAACTTCCAACGTCCTCTTCTCCATCTCCTCCATGGTGAGGCCGCAATTTATCCGTGTATAGCAAAGTGACCTGAAGAGCCGTTCGGTATGTTCCCTCAACTTGAACGGCTTGTGTCCGAACGTCCGGGTAACATCATAGACCCCGTCGCCTGAAGTGAACCCCGCGTCTCCCACCGAAACCTTTGCTTCGCTCTCGGGAACAAACGACCCATTGAGATAAACTATTCTTTCAGCCATGAGACTTCCTCCTGCCCGGTATGGATTGTTGATTCTGTGCTCGGTCTTAGGTCATCTGTAAAATTCTTTATTATGCCGTCCCCGGAATTTCTGCGAAATTAACCCGTGACCATGCGTGAGCCCACGTTCCGGAGGCTCAAGCGATCACGAGAAAAAAACCGAGCCCTCGATTGTTAGCGAGTATCAAATCGTCAGGTTGCCTGTCAACTTCAGTATGGCTCTTGAATACACTAGACATTCCCTCCGCGTTCGGTTAATGGGACTCTTAATTTAGTTGATATTCGAGAAGTCGGGCCTATGGATGCGTCAATTTTCCATACCGGCTTGCTTGTCTAACGAGGGTGCTCGAAAGGAGAAAAATAATGGCTAGCTTGGTAGCGCTATCGCTCTTTTCATTTTTATTTTTTCTTTGGGCACCCGCTTTTAGCCAGGACGCAAAGCTGATTGAGGCGGCGAAAAAAGAAGGGGGAAAGATCGTCGCCTATGGATCGCTTCAGGCCGAGATCTTGGAACCTTCCAAGAGTGTTTTTGAAAAGAAAACCGGGCTCACTTTAGAGTACTGGAGAGCCTCTGCAACCAAGGTGATGGATCGCGCCGTCAACGAATATCGGGCGGGAAAACCTCTCTTCGATGTGCTTTTCATCCCGAGCAACGAGGCCAGGTTCCTAGTCAAAGATGGCATAATGATTAAATATCTACCCCCCACCGCGAAGGACTTCCCCAAGGAGGCCATCGATTCAGAGATCGGGGTGATTCACCGGCGGGCGGTCATAGGTGTGGCCTTCAATAGTAGCATCATCAAATTCGCCGAAGCACCTAAGTCTCTGGAAGAGCTAGTCCATCCCAAATACAAGGGTAAAATAGCCATGCCTGATCCGACCCAGCACTCAACCACCGCTCAGTGGCTTGCAAGCTTGTACAAAATTTTGGGTAAGGATAAATCGGACAAATTTATTCGTGACTTGGCTGCCATGAAACCGATTCTTCTCGAGTCCCTTTCGCCCACCGCGGAGCGAGTCAGCACAGGAGAGACACCAATTGGAATCACGCAATTGAATTCGGTGTTTCTCTATAGTCAAAACGGCGCTCCAGTGGACTATGCGCGACTTGGTAAATTCCTAGGGGACCAGAATCTCTTGGTCCTAGGCAGCAAAGCGCCTCGTCCCAACGCTGGAAAGGCATTTATGGATTACTATCACAGCGATGAGAGTCTTAAGATCATTGCCAAGGCAGGTGAGTTTGTCACGAGAGTAGGAATCTACCCGCCGCTGCCGGACGCCGATAAAGTTCAGTTCATTCCGATGGATGAGCTGGATGAGAAAGGTTACGCTGATAAGAAGAGCGAATATCGCAAGCTCTTTCTACAGTAGATCTGTATTCAAACTTTTTAATGACACTACCAATCAGAATTCATCGTTTACGAGGCGGATCGACGCGGTGCTGCCCACTTAATTCGTGAGCGGCGGTTCATCTGTTGCCCAGCTCTTTTAATGCATCCTTCAAATAACTCTGATCCACATATCTGGCCGGACTTGGCAGAGGGCCCTTGAGTTGGCCCTGCTCGCCGTAGATTTGGATCAGGGTCTTAACGCCCTCGGTATTGATATCCGAGTCCGGATACCAAATTCGATTCGCTGTATAGTATTCCCATCCCTTGCGCGCGTGGGCCGGTTTTAGCTTCATTTCCTTGGTTAGAAAATCGATCGCCGGCTCCTTGTTCTCGAACACCCAACGCATCGCCAGAGCCATGCCCTTGGCGAAACGGATCAGGAGAGGGCGGTTGGCTTCCGCCCAAGAGCGCCGCACCGTCATCGCGGTGAGCTGATAGTTCGGCAATACGTCTCGATACCAGCCGATCACGTTGAATCCCGCTTCTTCAGCGGCAAAATTAAGCGGTATCGCGAGCGGCGCCGCCGCGATCTGGCCGCTCGATAGCGCTGCGAAAAGATCGGCGGTGCCGCCGACGTTGACCAGCTTGTAATCGCGCGGATATTCCAATCCTTTGGATTTCAACACCTGCTTCAAGGGGAACGTGATGCCTGAAGTCAGGCTCTGACCGCCGATCGTCGCGCCGCGTAGATCTTCATAGCGTTTATAATTTTTCCCGCCCATGATCGCGTGCGAGAGACCGTTGATTAAACCCACCACCATCACCAGATCGATGCCGCGCTCGCTTACGTCCATCACCGCATCCGGAGTAGCGCCGCCAACGTAAACGGAGCCGGCGACGAGCGCTTGGACCGACGGCGGGGTGCCGCGCAGGAGAATCACCTGAGCATCCAGACCCTGCTGGTCGAAGAAGCCGTGCTTCCAGGCGACCCAAAGCGGCCCATACCCCAGCGTCTTACTGGACGCAGCGATCGGAAATTTTACTTTTTCCTGGGATCGACAGGGGAAAGACGAGAACACCAAGAGCGAAATTATAATGCTCAAAGTAATTCTAAGCCGGGATAATCTCATGTAACACGCTCCCTCGACGAGAGATTCATTAGCGCAAAGCGCTGCTTGTTTGGTTGAATATGAAGCGGTCAATTTACCGACGGAGCATATTGGGCTGGCAATTCGAATGTCAAGCAACCATTTCCGGGGGAATGAAACGATTAGCCCTGAGGGCATTGAAGAGTGAGAAGGGGAGTCGATGAGGCGACTCGATCGATTGATGCCAGGCACTATTTCTTGATTTAACAGGACGCACTGTTTCTACAACTGAACTGTAAAAAAATAGCGGCATAAAAACTGGACATAAATTGTTTGACGGGTCAGTTTTTGCCGGTAGCGTTTCTCTCTTTACTGATCAATTCCCATCACCTCGAACCCAAGACTTCTGGCGGCGGTCGCGAGTTGGGAATCGTGGGTCAACAATAAATCCACATTTTCGATTTCGCGTATCGAGAGCGCCGTCGCCAAGTGGATCGCATCCAGAGTGCCAACTACCGTGGGAAAGGTTTCGCTTGCTCGCTGAAGGACTTGGTTCGTCACCGGGTGGATGGCGAAGGTTTCGTGGGTAATCTGTATATCGCGCACAAGCTGCGCGACTTCGGTATCGGAAATCTGGTGAGTTAACCGGAGCCGGTCCACAGTTCTCAAGGCCTCCACGCGCCACAGTGCACTACTATAGGCTTTGTTCCATCGGCCCCAAATCGCCACCCAATTTGGCTCGTGAAACAGGATGCGCAGGACGACCGAAGTGTCGACGTAAACAGTCATCGGCGCCGGCGGTCGTCCAAAAGCGATTTCACCGCTGACACCGATCGTCGAAGCTTGATGCCCTTTATTTTTCGTAAGTCTTTGATCGGGCGAGCAGGCTCCACGAGCTCAGCCGAAGGAGCGGTCACGGGGAGAATGCGCGCGACCCGGTGCCGATGCGAGGTTACAACGACTTCTTCGCCCGACTTAACCAGATTAAGATAGTAACTAAGCTTTTCTTTCAGGATAGCCACGTTAACGATATTCATGGCCAGATTATAGCCATCTATAGGTCATAAGTTCAACAGGCCAAATGCTGTCTGCCTATCATCATCAAGATTCGCGTGATCTCGCGAAGGATTGCCGATGGTCCGTCTTGGGATGACGCATTCCGGAAGCTCTTCAGCTCGACGCGCCCCCTAAGTCTTCAGCACCAAGGATCATTTAGAGATCTTCCGGACTACAAGTCGAGGCCCTTGATTTCAGCCCTGAGCTTTTCGATCGCCTCTCGTAATTGGGTCGCCATAGGGTTCACTCCCATGTTTTGTTGGCCGGTTCGCCACCGGTGCAACTCTGGTTCAATCGCAAATTGCCGCAGACGAACAGTCAACGAATGCCGGAGCAAATCCGCTTGGGTGCGCGCTGTGTAGAAAATTTATCGATAACCTAAATTGGCTATTACCTTCGGCTAGCTCAGTCAAGACGGGGCGTGACTTTATTCATAGGTTGCGCTTGACTGTTTTGTGTCGGCCAGAATTACAGCGCGTTGTGCTCGCTTGAGTCGTAATAACGGGCTGCTGCGCAAATTATTCTGGATGGCTCCTCAGCCAGTCGATGTACTCTTCTACACCCCGCTTGATGTCGTACTGTGGCCGGTAGCCGACTTCTTCCTTGATCCGGGTGATATCCATGTAAGCGTTCGGTCGGTATCGGGGGTTGCGCCCGAGTTGCAAATTTACCTGCACGTCGGGAACCGCCGATTTCACTGCGTCGACAAACTCACCGTACGTCGTCGGTGACTCGCTGCCGATGTTGTAGATTCGGTGAGACAATTTTTCGGCCATCTGGAGGAGTTGGATAGCCGCGGCGCAATCCTTGACATAAAAAGCGCCGGTATCGTCCTCTTCATACGGCGCTCCGCGTCGCACGCCGGTAAAATCGGTGGGCACCCCTTTCGCCGCCGCGTGACAGATTCGACTCGTCGGCGCGGCCAGGCTGTGGTAAAGCGGCCCGAACGGGCTGCCGATGCGCAACGCCACCACCTCGAGATTGGTCCGGGAGGCGTAGTGCAGGCCGAGAATCTCCAGCGCTTTCTTGAATGTCTCGGTGGGATTGCCGGAGTGTACGGGCAAGAGCGCTTCTTCGCGGAACGGACCTTCGGGAAGGCTGGCATAGACGGCTACGGAGCTGGCCAAGCTTACGCGCCTGACATCGAATAGCCTGGCGGCCTCGAGGATATTCAAAAATCCCATCACGTTGACTCGGTAATCCTCCGCCGCGGATAAAGCCCCGAGGCCCGGCACGGCGAGGTGGACGATGCCGGTGACCTTGTGCCTGCGCACGAGATCGATCACATCGTGGCCGGCTGTGACATCCAGCGTCTCGATAAATGCGCGTTTGCCGATCTCGCTTTTGATGAAATCAGGCTCCCGCCGCATCCGATACTGCGTGAGCACCACCTGCTCGCCCACATCCAGGAAGCGCCTGGCGGTGTGGAGACCGATAAATCCCAGGCCACCGGTGATCAGAATCATGACGCCGCCCTCTCGACCGGCATTTCATTAACCTCTTCGCCAGCCTTTTTGTCGTTCGTTCCGTGTCGCAAACGACCGTCGATAAGAATCATTCACATGTTTGCTCAATTGCGCAAGTCCGCAACTGTCACTGAAAGCCTGAAGTCTATGATATAGGCGCCAATTTTACCGCTAGAAGTGATAAAGCTGCTGCGGATTGGCACAAAAGAGTTTTCTCTATGGTTTAGTCGCTCCGGTCTGGCCACGGGTCTGCCATAACAACATTTACAATCTGCTCGGATCTACGGCGCGAGGACGCGCGCAATTAAAAAGTCTATTAGTCGTCGCCTGAAAAATTGCCCGAACGGTTACGCATCAGGGCCGAAACGTGGGGCTGCTTAATGCCGAGAATTGCGCCCGCTTCAACCTATGCGAGACCGCGACTCTCGATGATGCGGCAAAACTGCGAAGTGAGATGGGCCTTGAGCCGCTCGTGTTCGGGATGGCGGTTACCTCGCCCTTTTTCTTCCCAAAAGCTCCTCGATGAGTTTGCTAGGAGGCTCCGGATCCAGGAAACCGGTGACAGTATATTTCACGCCGTCCTCCCGCCGCGCTGCGGGAAGAACCTTGTCTTTCGGGATATCGATTCTCATCGAGTTTGATGGTTCTTCGACCTTTGTGTTCATGACTTCCTGCCAAACCATTTGACCTCTGCGGGAAAGAAACCAGTTGGTGAAAACCGCAGCGGCCTGCGGATGGGCCGATTTGCTAACAAGCGCTAGGCCGCTGTTGCCATTGAGGCCTATGTTGTTGCCGGCCTCCTTCAGATACCCGCGGCCCAACTCGCTCACCGGCATGCCGTCTCTGCTCGCATGCTCCACATCGCCGCAACCGATGCACAGAACAAACTTGCCGGATGCCAGCCAGTCGGTCGCTTGGCGGCGATCGCGCGAAACCGTGACGCTCATCTCGCCCAACAGGCGCTTTATGAAATCGGGACCGAGACGGGGATTGTAATAGATCGGCGTCAAACTCGGAAAACCAGAGCCAACCCGCTCGAACATGGCGATCTTACCCTTCCACTTCCGGTCAAGGAGATCCCAGTAAGAGCTGAACTCGTTCGGTTTCACCGACTCTGAGTTATAAAAGATGCTCGTGCCCGCGATAGTTCCTTCATAGAGGATAATCTGTTGAGTTTCGGGGTCGACATAATGATGCTTGCCGCCAAGCCACTTCGATTCATCGGTAACCTCCGGAAGAATAAAAGTGGCTTTAACCGAATCCAGAACTCCGGTGCGATAAAACTCATAGAATGCTGCGCCGCCCATGACGCCGCTATAAAGGTCGGCCAAGTATTTCCCAGCTCTGCGCTCCGACAGGATGCGCATCGTCAGGTCGCCTACCCGTCCGGTAACAGTGATCGGCTTAATGAAAGGAAATTCTTTGGTAAAGGCGGCCACGATATCCGGGTGAGTAATCTCCATGTCACCCCATAAAGACACCGCGCCTTCTTTTTTAGCGCCGGCAACAGTTTTATCCCACTCCGCTTGCCAGCCTGGCTTCTCGGCCGCCATGACGGCCGGGATAGCTCGCGCTGTCACGATACTCAGAAGAAGAGAAGCGTAGAGTGGAATCTTGCGCAGAAAAACCAGCTGCCTCATGGAACCCCGGCAGAGAATCGCCGCATCTGCGTTTTTATTCCTTGCCCGATTTCAGGGGCTTATAATCGAGGAAACCATGAACCGAAAGATCCATCAGATTTCCATCGATATCCGACACGCGCAATTCCGCAAAGGAGGTATCTTCCGGTCTGCGCTGAACATGCTTCTGAAAACTTTCCAGTCTGCGAACTGTCTCATCCATGTCGTCTACTTTGATGCCAAAGTGATATAGACCGTTTGGGCTCTGGTTGGGCACGTTGGCCAGAATGGCCAGTTCGAAATATCCGTCGGTCAAATGAAAACTTCTTCTTTCCTCGCCTTGCGCCGGCGGCCAACCTTCTCTGACTTCGCGAAACCCAAATGCCTCAATATAAAAAGCGGCGAGTTTCTCGGGCTCCTCGGTTCGTATAGCCAGATGCCGAAGCTGGTTCATGCGCGATTCCTTTCTTTGTGCGACGAGCTCATCCTTTGGTTTTTAATGCCAGCAGTGATCATTAGCGGATAAATCATTTTTTCTTACGATTGGCATATTTCTCGACCGGCTGGTAATCAAGATTTCCCTTGACGGAGAGATAGATGTGGTTTCCGGACGGATCCGAGAGCCATGCTTCTTCCTGCGAGCTCGATTCCGGTCTTACAATAGACTTTCCCGGTTGGATCTTTTCTATGCGATCGACCGTGCCCTCCATGTCATCCGTCTGTACACCGAAATGGTGCAAGCCATTGCTATTCTGCTGGTTGCCGTTTTCCAGGATGGTCAGCTCCACGTGGCCGTCGGTTAGATAAATGGTCTTTCGTCCTTCGGGCGTCGGACGAGATTGCCGAAAGCCAAAGACTTCTTTGTAGAAGCGAGCCAGCTTCTCGGTGTCGTCCGAGCTGATGGCTATGTGCCGGATCTGTGCCATCTGCGCACCCCTCCTCAGTAAAAATTTAGTTGGTTCAAGTTAGACCAAGGCCACGCAGCCCCAACGTCTTTAGACCTCCAAGAGCGAAACCAAAAAAACGTTACGGCAGGTCGCCTATAGTCCGTAGAACCTGCGCGGATTGTCGTCCAGGATCTTGCGGGCAACGGACGCGGGGATTTCGCCTTTTTCGGCGCGTTGCTCGATAACGTCCAGAGCCTGGATCTCGGCGGACTGGTCCGCATGACTGTAGTCGGTGCCGATCATCAAGCTGTCTTCAGTGCCGTACTTTAGAATGTAAGGAAGATCATCGTTGGTTTGGCACGCGACATAGAAACGGTTGCGGCGGAACAAGTCTTCCTTGAAGTCGATGGGCAGGAAGGTTCGGCGAAGTTTCTTCGCCACCAGATCGGCATAGAGATACGGTACCCATGACGCGCCGGTTTCGATGAATCCGACTCTGAGTTTCGGAAACATGTCCGGGATACCATTCTCGGCGAGCGCGCTGAAAGCCGAGATGGCATTCATGCCTCCATCTAAACCGGATCCTAGTCCTATGGCGGACTCGACCTTGCCTGTCGCGTTGTGGATGCACACCGGTAGGTCAAGGCGGGCCGCCTCGTCGTAGACCGGGAAGAAATAGGGATCGCTGGCGGCGCGGTCGCCGCATTCGATGCCCTTCTTGAACACGCCGCAGGCGCCGTGATCCTTGGCCCAACGCACCTCTTCCACCGCCTTGTCGATGTTGAGCAGCGGCAAAACGGCGACCCAGCGCAGCCGCCCGCGGCTTTTCTCTGTGGCTTTGGCGATCCAGCGGTTGTAGGACTTGCAAAGCGCTACGTCAGTCTCCGGCCGATCGGTAAGAGCGTGGAGAAAAAGCGTCGGGTAGAGCACCTGTACATCGACGCGCAGTTCGTCCATGTGGCGTACGCGGGCTTCTACGTCCAGCAGCTCGCGCGTTGCTTTTACGGTTCCCGTTCGCTTGTCATCGCGCCAGCGTCTGAGTCTGATGTTGCCGTCGATGACCCACAGGCGGTGCGGCCGGGCGTCGCCCGGTGCCGTCGGAGTTCCAGGATCGAGCGTAAGCGGCGCAAAGCGGCGTTCACCATCGTCGAGGTATTCCCAGGTTGCTTCCGACTCGTCTACATGGGCATCGACGTCTACGCGAAACATGGCTCCTCCTTCGGCGCTCATCGAGAATTACAGCGGTTGTGATTTCGAAGTCCGACAATTCTGTGAGCACAGTAACCTGCCAATTCGTTTATTGCACGGGAAGGAACCTGTCAAGGTCGGTTTGGTACAGAGTCTGAGTCGATACAAAATACAAGGGTACAAGGGTTTACAATCAGCACCGTCTTGGCCTCGCAGTCCGAAACTTTCTCGCGCTCTTCGATAAGCAAAACTCTTCTTCGCGGAACTAAGTGATCGATCGTCATGCTCGGTCGTACGAGCTATCGGCTCCGCCATCTGACGCGATGCTGCCCAAGCTTGACAGCAGCGTCTTCCGTTGCGTATGGGGAATGACAGCGGCTGATACGAATAACAATGGACGAATAGGAAACGTCTTTAAGGTGGATCGATGGCAATAGAAATCAAGTCGAAGATAGAAGATGTTCGCTGGCCCTCGGGAGTTCGATTGCCGATCATGCTGACCTTCGAGCATCAGGCCGGAGAAGGAGCGCCGCTGTTCGCCGGCGAGCGCCCGAATTACATGGTCGGCGGCGCGATGCAATACGGCGCGCGCCGCGGTATCTGGAACATACTCGAGTTGCTCGATCAGTATCGTGTCAAAGCAACTTTTTTCGTGCTCGGTACAACCGCGGAGAAGTATCCTGAAACCGTGCAAGCGGCGGCCAAGGCCGGGCACGAAATAGCCGGCATGGGTTACGGCTTCGCATCGGTTCGAACCGCGAGCGAGGAGCAGGAGCGCTCGATCGTGCGCCGCGCGGCAAAGGTACTGCAAGATATCGCCGACGTTAAGATTCGCGGCTGGCGCTGTCCCGATTACCGAGTGAGTCCAAAGACGCTCGACATTCTTGCCGAAGAGGGGCTGGTTTGGGACAGCAGTTTGTTGAACGACGATCTGCCGTATCTATTCGACACGGGTTCGCGCAAGATTGTCGAGATCCCTTTTACGACGAGCACCGCCGACAAGACGTACGTGGGCTACCCTTATCCGCAACGCGGCGGCCCCGATGGCTTATCGAGCGTGTGGAACAATGAGCTCGACGTGCTGTACCGCGAGAGCGAGAAAGCGCCGCGACTATTGAGTTTGAGCTTGCAAACCTGGGCCACCGGACGCCCAGCTTCTCTGCGCGTGCTTGGACAGCTCTTGGATCGCCTGCGTCGGCCACGAAGAATTTCGCTTCGCGCAGTGTAGCGACGTTGCCGGATGGCGCTTGAATTCCGCCGCTCCGTGAACACTTCAAAGGAGTCCTCCATGTGGAACGAGAAAGGTTATAAGAGAAGTTTCCGCTGGCCTCAGGGCGTGCGGCTGCCGATCGCCGTCAGCGTGCATCACCAGTCGGAGGAGGCCACGTGTCCGATGCCGGACGGCCAACCCGATCCGTTCGACTACAGCGAGCGGCAGTACGGCGCGCGGCGCGGCGCCTGGCGCTTGCTCGACATCATGGCGAAGCACGGCGTCCGAGGCACCTGGCTGATCTGCGGCGCGACGCTGGAGAAATATCCGGAAGTGTCGCGCGCCGTGCAGCAAGCCGGCCACTGTATCGCCGGCCACACCTACGCGCACGAGATGATGTGCAATATGCCGCCCCATAGCGAAATCGCGCTGATCAAGAAAACCGTCGCGGTATTCGAAGATTTGCTGGGCGAGCACATCCACGGATGGCGCACCTGCTTCGCGAGTCACAATACGCTCGATTTGCTGCTGGAACATTCGGACATCGAATGGGACGGCAGCATGTGGAATGACGACCTGCCGTCGCTGATCGAAGGCCACGGCCGGGAGATTTTGGAAATCCCGTTTGCGACCTACAGCGACACCGCGCTCGGTGTCGACATCACCAATCCGGCATTTCCGCCGAGCCGGTTCTCGACCTGGAACGCCAATCCTCCCGATTTCATGCTGCGCGGTCTCAAGTCCGCCTTCGATGCTCTCTACGAGCGCGGCGCGGAACGCGCGGTCATGATGCCGCTCGTCGTCCATGACTTCATTACGGGACGGCCGTTCAGGTCGAAGGTGCTCGATGAATTTCTCACCTACGCCAAGCAATTCGACGGCGTCGTCTTTACCGGCCATGACGAACTGGCCCGCTGGTCAAGAGAGACCGGGGAGTTTGGCAAGGAATAAGCAAATGACGCTGACCCAACGACATAAGATTTTTGCCGCGCTGCTGGTCTGGAGTTCGCTATTTTCAATCAGCCACTTGTTGGCTGCCGACCTGCCGGTCGTTCGCGCCAGCTACAATGCGATCGGCGGCGTTTTCACGCCGCTTTGGCTCGCGCAAGAAAATAAACTGTTCAACAAATACGGTATTTCCGTCGATTTGAAATTTTTGCCGCTGACGACGGGCACCCAAGCGCTGCTCACCAAAAACGTCGATATCATCACACCCGGCGGCGAGTTGCTCGAGGCCGGGCTCAACGGCGAAAGGGTGGTTTACATCGCCGGCATCGCGAACAAAGTGGTGCTTTCCATCTTTGCCAAGCCGGAGATCCAATCACTGGCCGATCTGCGCGGCAAAGTTGTTTCGGCGCTTGCTCCCGGCTCCATCAGCGATCATCTGGCACGGATTCTTTTTCAGGAAGCCGGCCTGGTGCCGGGGCAGGATGTCAAAATGCTTTACTTGAAAACCGGGCCGGAGATTCTTGCCGCGCTTACGACCGGAGTGATCGACGCGGGGATTATTTCGGCGCCGGTGACGCTCAAGGCGCGCCAGGCGGGCTTTAAAGAAATCGTCAACGTTCCCGAGCGGAATATCCCGATGATCCATGCGGGATTGGCGACGACGCGAGACTTCATGAAAGAACATCGCGATCGCGTCCGGGGGTTTCTGCAGGCGTATATCGAAGCGGTGAAATACGCAGCCACCAACCCGAAAGAAACGAAACAGGTGATCGGCACCTATACCAAAACCACGAATCAAGAGGACCTGGACGAAACCTATCAAACCTTCATCAAAGTTTGGGAGCCCGTGCCCTATGTTTCGACCGCCGGAGTGCAGTCGGTGCTGAACTTCACTCGCCATGCTGGCGCCAAAACGGCGAGGCCGGAACAGTTCATCGACAACTCGATTTTAACCGAGCTGGAAAAAAGCGGATTTGTGAGCCAGATATTTGGTCGGTAACGCTTTAAAGTGGATTTGGGCGAGTCTTCTCTGATTTCTCTATTCGTCTTTTTATGCCGAACTAGCGAAGGTCTGCAGAGCCAGGGACATCTTCACTGTAATATCTCATTGTAGTTCTCCCGCTGCTATAACGGTCGTCAAGTTTGCTGCAAAAAGTTTGGACTGCTTCGAAGATCTCATGCTTCATGAGGCTCCGCAGCACGGCAATGGCATCAATCATATCAAAACCCCTCCGTTCGTCCTGAGCGAGGTCGAAGGACTCTTAAAGGGTTTTCAGTATTTCGCTAAGGTTTCGACGTTTACGACTCAATTGAGCTTTCCGGCCGGCGACTTCATCGCTCTGCAAAGTAGAGTCGTATGGTTTCTTGCCTTTTTGCTTGGATAGCGTTTGGGCAAATTCTTTCCAAAGATAGACCGCCGCATAGGACTTCCACGGTTTGATCACGTCTAGATCCAGATCGGGATGGAGCGCGAGCACCCGCTTGAGGATCAAGTCGGTGCGTGGAAAGGCATCCGTATCACCGATGGATCTGAGGCTGATGTATTCGGCCGACCACGGTCCCAATCCTTTGGTCCCAAGTAGAGCCTTGCGAAACATCAGCGGGTCTTGAGCTTCCGACAGAGAAATCGCTCCGCTCAATACGCGCCGGCTGAAATCGCGAACCGCCTCTTTGCGCGCCGGACTTGTTCTCACTTCGTTCAGTTCGGCGCTCGCCAGGGCCGCGGGACTGGGAAACAAGTACGCTTTTTCTTCCGTTACCGGGTGAATAATCTCTTCTCCGTAACCGCGCACGAGTTGACCCACCAGATTGGCTCGCTGTTGAGCCGAAACGACTTGGCCCAAGATCGAGCAGACCGCCGTCTCAAAAGGATCCCAGCTCCCCGGCACTCTCAGCCCGGGAAAACGATCCACAAGCTTGGCGAGCAGCGGCACCTGAGCAAAGCTGTCAGCGATCAACATCGGATCGGAATCTAGATCGAACATTTTTCTGACCCGATTCACGACCTCGAAAAGGATGCGCGGATCTTCAGTGACGACGCGGAGCTTTAGCTGCGCTCGGTTGGCTACTGGTTGAACTCGCAGAAATCCGACGGTCTCGTCGATGCGAAAAACCCGTTCGAAAGCGTTTTCCACAACACGCTCAACGCCTGGAATCGGGTGCGATTGATAGAACCGAATAAGGCTCTGCCAGTCGTAAGGCGGTCTGAACGACAGTTTGAGCTCGATGCCCTGTGTGGTTGCGATCTTTGACCGAGTTCTCCTCAATTGAGAAGGCGCGCGCTCGAAGCGCCTCTTGAACGCATCGTTGAAACGTCTGAGCGAGGCAAACCCGGCGCTGCGCGCTACCGTCATGATCGGCACAGGCGTTTCAACGAGCAATCTGCGCGCGAAATTGAGCCGGTTGGCGTCGGAGATCTGCTTGGGCGTCCGGCCAATCTCTTCTTTGAAAAGCCGCCGCAGGTGCCGCGCGCTCACGCCCAGCCGTTGAGCGAACTCCTCCTCGTTATTGTGATTGAGTTCATTGTTGGCGATGAGTTTGAGCGCGCGTTGAACCACGGCCCGCTTGCCCCACCAGGCCGGCGAGAGCGGCGCGCATTCGGGCCGGCAGCGCAGACACGGCCGGTACCCCGCCGCTTCGGCCGATGCCGCATCCGGGAAGAACACGACGTTCTCGCGTTTCGGCCTCGCCGGGCAAATGGGCCGACAGTAAACTCCGGTGGTTTTCACAGCGACAAAAAATTTACCGTCGAAGCGGTAGTCGCGAGCGAGCAAAGCTTGGTAAAAATCTTTCATAACGTTGTAGAGACAGATTGGAACATGCGCAGTCCCTGCGCAAGCAAGCGATTGGCCATTTTCGGACGTGATTCGTTTTGGTCCAACGCGAGCCCAAGGGCTCGCAGATGAACAAAGGCATTACGGTTTTGCATCTTGCGCTGCGGCGGCTCTGAAAAACACAAGGGAAAAAGCCTTGTATTTGGGACGTCGTTCGGCCTATTTTTTGGTTGTCAGTCCACAACTTCTTGGGAGGTGTGATATGCCACGCTATCTCGTTTTGGCCAACCAAACCGCCGCTAGCCCCGAGCTGACCAACGCAGTTCGGGAGATCGTTGCCAAGGATGCAGATACGGAGTTTGTCTTGCTGGTTCCCGCCACACCGGTGGAAGATCTCCTCGATTGGCAGGACGGCGATAGTGAAACAATAGCGAAGCGGACTGCCCAGGCCGCACAGGATCATCTAGCGGGAGTGGGCGCGAAAGTCGCGCGCACGGAAGTGGGCGATGCTTCGCCTGTAAAAGCAATCGAGAACGAACTGGAACAGCACCAAGAAAAATACGACGGCATCATTATCTCCACTCTACCGCTGCAAAGGTCACGCTGGGTGGCCCTTGACCAGCCCCGGCGCATCGAACGCCGCTTCAAAGTGCCAGTCAGGCACGTAGTGGGCCATTCCGTTACCATGACCCGGGAGGATCTCATAAACGGCCTGAATGAAGATCTCAACCTCGAGCTCGAGGCGCTCCTCAGGGGCGTGTATCACGCGGCCGCCGGCCGCGGCATGCTCGGTCACGAGCTTCGCGAGTTACTGAAAAAAGAGCTACCCAGCGAGCTTGACCACGCTACGTTTCTCGCCGACAAGATCGTGGCGCTCGGGGGCGAAGTGCGTATCCGACCGGCTATGCCCGCAGAATTTGGCGCCGCCCGCGAGCTTTTGCAGCAGAACATCGCCGCCGAACGGAAGGTCATAGGCAACTACGCGAAACGGATCGACCAGGCGGCGGAGTTTGGCGACAAAGGTCTGGCGATACGCTTGGAGAATATGCTGGCAGCGGAAACCGATCACCTCGAGCAGCTCGAACGTCTGGGACGTTAGTATGCCGGACCGCTCACGATCGAATCGTAAGATTGAACGCGGGCGAGCGGTCCGCGAAAACTTCAGCGCAGTTCGTCGCCGGCGTACTCGAATGGCGGGGCGATCATCAGTCCTTTAACCAACGCTATCGTTGCGAGGAGAAGCCGATGCGTAAAACAGGATGGATCGCGATTGTTCTCCTTTCAGTCTCTTCAATCCTGTTTCCTGCCGCGACCCAAAATACGTTTTGTGCTGAACAGCCAGGGAAGCTTTCTCCCGTCCGCATCGGCATCGTGTCGCGCAGCACATTGGACATGCCGTTTTACGTGGCGCGAGAGCGAAACTTTTTCCGCGAGGAGGGTTTGGACGCCGAGATCATTCTGATTAAGGCGAACCTGGCGGTGCAGGCGCTCTTGGGCGGCAGCATCGACTTCGGCACGGCTACGGGAACTGCGGTCAGCGCGATCGTGAACGGCGCCGACGTCAGGGTCGTTCTGGCGATGAGCGACGCGCCGTCATTTGATTTGATCGTCCAGCCGAGCATCACCAGCGTTCAACAGTTACGCGGAAAGAAGATCGGCGTGGCCGGTATCGGCGGCCTGACCGAGATTTTGGCGCGCCAGATCCTGATCGCGAATCACGTGCCGCCCGAGCAAGTGACTTTCCTGCCGCTCGGCGCCAGCGACGTGACTTATGTATCCTTGAAGGCCGGGGTGATCGAGGCCACCCTGTTGCAGATCCCGCAGACCTTCATGGCCCAAGATGAGGGCTTTCGAAAAATCGCGTCGGGCGGCGATGTTTACCGGATCATCCAGGGCGGCTTGGCAACGGCGAGAACGACCGTCGCTGAGCGCCCGGATCTCGTGACCAAAACCATTCGCGCGACCTTGCGGGCGGTCCGGCTGATCAAAAACGACAAGAAGTACGCCCTGGAGTTTATGAAGGGGCCGTATCTCGACCTAGGGAAGGAGCGCGAGCGGTTTACCGAACGTGCCTATGAAGCGGCGGTAGGAGGGTATGTGCTAACGGGTTTGGTGGACGAAAAGTTACAGCGCGAGATGATCGCGTCCGCCGCCCAGCGGGTCAAAGCCGCGCCGCCGACGCCTGAGCGAGTTTTCGACTTCAGCTTCGCGCGTAAGGTCAGCGCGTCTGTGCAATAGACTCTGCTTGGTGGAGAGGTTCAGGGTAGCGCCGCAAAGCAAGACAAATCAGGAGTTAAACAGCAAATCACTGACGATTCTTCGGTTGGGACAGATCAGAACTGCGAGCATCCATCTTTGCAAGCAGGCGGTTCAGGCCGGCAATCTGATCGATTATCTTTTTATTCTTCGTACCCTGGAACTTTAGCGCCAGCGTATCCACATGCCACTCGATGTCGGCGCGAGTGAACTTCGTGGGCAGTATGAATTGAATCGGCATCGGCGCTGTATATCCCAGCACTGAGCCGAAGGTCAAGAGCGACGCCGAAACCTGAGTAGCGGCAGCGCGCCGGCAATGAGTTGATTGCGACCCTCGTCACGCTGTGAGAAGCTGACTGTGGAATTTTACGCGACGATTATGCGACTCGACGCGGAGCCGCTGTCCGACGTACGCGAGGATTACAAGTGCGGCGTGCCGCTAATCGAGGTATTCCATGATCAACCGCCGAATCGTCCATATAACGGGCTCAGTAATGTTCTGGGCATGGGCCGCAGTTTTTTGCTCTCTCGCCCCTAGAGAAAGCTTCGCTGCCGAGAAGATTCGCATCTTTTATTCCGCTATCACAGGCGAGCAGTCGGCATTCTACATTATAAAAGAGTCCGGCATGTTTCAAAAATATGGTCTCGATCCAGAGATTATTTATTTGGATAGCGGCACCATCGCCGTGCAAGCGATGTTGTCGGGCGAAATTCAGCTGGGCTTGCTGGGATCGACCGCGGCGATATCGAGCAGCTTGCGCGGATCTGACATCAAGATCATCGCCGGTATGATCAACAACCTCACCTACGTTTTGATGTCGGATCCCAAGATCAACCGTCCCGACCAGCTCAAAGGGAGCAAGATTGCGATCGCCCGCTTTGGATCGCTATCGGATTTTGGCGTGAGATTGGCTCTCAAGCGCCTCAACGTCCCGCTCTCCGATGTGACGCTTCTGCAACTCGGCGGCGGTCAAACCGCGCGTTTGGCCGCGCTCAAGTCAGGTGTCGTGCAGGCAGCGATCTTTGCCCCGCCGATCACGCGCGTCGCGCGAGAGCAAGGGTTCTACTCGATGCTGGATATGATCAAGGAAAAATTCGAATACGCCGGCTCGGCTATCGCGGCCAGCGGCGCATTCCTGCGGGAAAAACCCGACGTCGCCGCGCGCTTCATGCGCGCTTACGTCGCGGGAATCCACTATGCAAAGACACACAGAGAAGAGAGTATGCGCATCACCGCTCGCTACATGAAACTGGATTTTAACAAGGATCGCACCAGCTTGGAGGAAACCTACAACATCTTCATTCAGGACGTCGTGCAGCGCAAACCCTATCCAACTCTGGAAGGAATTCAGCGTGTGCTCGATCAGATTGCCGAAGGCGATTCAAAGGCCAACACCGCAAAGCCGGAACAATTCGTCGACACTCGGTTGCTATCGGAGTTAGACCGCAGCGGCTTCATCGACGGCCTTTATAAATAGTCTAGCGTTCGCTCGCCAGCGCAGACTTTATATTAGCCCCCGCAGAGGACGCCCCATCGAGCCACAGCATTTCGCCGACTTCGTTCTTCAATTCTCTCTCAATTTGACCCGAAGCCCGCTTCCTCTTTTTTTTCACAAGGAGGCGACCGCCGAGCGCCGAGCTATCTCGCGACGACGTTAAATCGCAGACGAAGGTTCGGCAGTCTTCAAATACTCGCTTACGCGTTGCAAGACGTCCGTCACGAAATAGGGTTTTTCGATGTAGTCCTTTACTCCCGCTAGGAACAGTTCCGATTTCACTTCCGGCCCTATGTAGCCGGTAGTAACAATGACGTGGACTCCGGGATTTTGCTTTTTCATCGTCCGAATCACGTCGGAGCCGGTCACTTTGGGCAACCCGAGATCCATCAAGACGACATCGATCTCGTGTCCGTGCCGCTGATAGAGATCGATCGCCTCGGCGCCATCCCTGGCGACTAGGACGCGGTAGCCTTCCCGCAGCAAATCGTTTTCCAACACGCGGACCATCGCCTCTTCGTCTTCCACCACGAGAACGGTCGAGTGCTTGGCCAGAGTTCGAACGGCTAGTCTCCCCTCCGTGATTTCGCCAGAAACCGACAGTGCGTCTTCCTGAAACGCAGGGAGATATAACCGAAAGGTCGTTCCTACGCCGGGCTCGCTTGCGACGTCAACAATACCGTGATGGTTTTTCATAATGCCGTAAACCATTGCGAGCCCTAGTCCGGTGCCTTCACCGAATCCCTTGGTCGTAAAAAACGGTTCAAAGACTCGGGAACGCACGCTTTCTTCCATGCCGGTTCCCGTATCCGTGACCGCGATACAGACGTGCGTCTTTGCCGAAGCTTCCGGATGGTGCCTTGGCAGCGTGTTTTCCTCGATCATCTCCGTAGCCAGGGTGAGCTCGCCCCCGTTAGGCATGGCGTCGCGAGCATTGACGCATATGTTGAGGAGCACTTGATTGATCTGATTCGCATCTGCCAGCACCGGGTGCAGCGTTCGATCAAGCTTCAATTTGATCTCGACCGTTTTGGGAAACGTTTGCTTGATCAATTCACTCACCATCAGAACGACCTGGTTGGGATCGGTGCGGGCGAGGCGGGTTTCCGTCTTGCGTGCGATTGTCAGGAGCTGCCGCACCACGGCGGCGCCCCGCTCAACTTCTTCATTGATGATCTTAGTGTTCTCGACGATGTGCGGGTTCGCCAGGCTTTGCACGCTGATCAGCGTCGCATAGCCGCGGATGATATTCAGCGAATTATTGAAATCATGGGCGATGCCGCCGGCCAGCGTCCCGATGCTTTCCATTTTCTGCGCTTGGCGGAGCTGCTCTTCCAATCGCTTTTGCTCATCGATATTTTTCAGCAGAGTGGCATTGGCCTGTTCCAGGTCGCTGGTGCGCTCCTGCACTCGTCTTTCGAGCCGTTCGTTCGCTTTGATTAATTCGTCTTTCGCTTGGCTAAGAAGTTCCCCCGCCCGCTGGCGTTCGATGAATCTTCCGAGCTGGTCGCCGATGTCGTTTACCGTTCGGAGAAAATCATCGTCTATCTCGCGCACCTCGCGACTGAAACATTCGATGACGCCGAATACCTCGTGCGCCACTTTTATCGGGAAGCCAAAGGCGGCACGTAGCCCTTCTTGAACGGCTATCGGCCCGCGCGGGAAATTGCTGTCTTTAGTAACGTCAGGAATCCAGGCTGGGTTCCCGCCGCTCAGGACTCGGCCGGGAAGGCCGACTCCCGAAGGAAACCGCCGTTTCCTGCTTTCGGCTTCAAAAAGCGGCGCTGCCGCGGCTGCTCCATGCCGAAACTCCACGCATACCAATTCGTTGAGAGTTCGATCGACATTCCATATAGCCCCCGCACTCCATTTTGCGCGCTCACATAAAATCTGCAGGATATGGGAACCGGCTTCCTCGAGATCCAGAGAATCAGCCAAAATTCGGCTGACGGCCTCTTGAACCTCAATCCGTTGTTCGGCGCGCGTTCGCTCGCTGATGGCGGCGGCCAGCACTAGAGCCGCCATTGCGATCGTGCCCATGAACCCTTGTAAATGAAGAAGTGCTTCATTCGGACCCGCAGTGGCGAAAGGGCCAATCCCTTGGACGGTGCCCGCTAACGCAATTGCGGACGTGAGAAACGCGGCAGTGACAGCACCGCGTTGCCCATATCGGAACGCCGCCCATAGAAGCGGTAGAATCAGAACATATTCCAAGCCGCGTGCAGTGCCCGATAAAAACACGATGTACCCGAGAGACAGAATCGACAGCAGCAAGCCTGCCGCTTCGAATATCCGGCGAGGCTTGAGATCCGGATAGGGCTGTGTCAGCCAAATCACCAGCAACGGGGCGATTAAGAGATCCCCCGTTATATCCCCGAGCCACCAGGTGAACCAAATAGAGCCGTAGCGATCCCACGGAGCATACCCACCGAGCGTTAAACTAGTGACCCCGAAAGTTGCGCTCACAGCCGTGCTTGCCAGCGCGGCCAGCAAAACAAACTTGAAAATGTTTTTTGCGCGTTCAAAAACCTTGCGCCGGTTGGCGAAATGGTTAATCAGCCAAGCGCCCACAAGGGCTCCGAGTGTGTTGCCCGAAGCGATACCGAGGGTGGTCGCAAAACTGCTTTCGGTTGTGATGTTGACTAGAAAAGCTCCGAGGAAAACTCCGGGCCAAATTCGATAATCCCAAAGCAGAAGAGCCGCCAATGCGATACCGCTAGGGGGCCAGATCGCTGAGGCGCTAGGGTGTTCAGTCGCCAAGGAAAGGCCAAACTTGCCGGCGAGAAAATAAACCGCAGCGAGGGCTACGATCGCTATCGCAGTGCGCCGAACCGTTTGTGTTTTAACAGACATTTTTTTGGGCTTGGCGCCTAAAGACCGATGACAGGGCTCGTTCTACATCTATAGAAGGTTTCGACGATCTTCTTCCTTCGTCACAAACGATAGAGCGAATCTACACAGCAGTGTAACGAATGAAAAAGCTGCCGATCGGGAGCTTCCCTTCATTTCTCTTTCCCGTTTCGATGCGGGATCACGTTATCAGGACGCCGACGCAAACCCAATATCTAAATACGGCCCGGCTCAGCAATGGGGAAAAGCCAGAAGGGGAAAAACTTTCAGGGTGTTGTTGACTAGCTGAAGTTAGTATCTGCTGCGGGGTCGTAATTCTGCGAGAACGTCTTGAACGACTAGGACGATGACTCATACGCTCGCGTGCCGCTTGACCCAGTCGAGAATCACTTGATTGGTTTCCTCCGGCGCCTGCCAGAAAAAGCCGTGCGATTGCCCCTTGAGAATTTTAAGCTCCGCGCCGGGAATCCGATTCTTTAGCGTTTCGGCTTGAGCCAAGTGGTTACTGCGCGCCGAATCATTGTCGCCGATCAGCACCAGCGTCGGGCAGCGCACGTCGCCCAGGCGATGGGTCGCTTCCCAGTTGTGGCGCGCGATGATGAGGTGGATGTATTCGGCAAGCTTCGAGTGCGTCGCCCAGGCCAGTTGAAAAAATTCTTCGACCTTGTCGGGATGCTGTTTGCGATAGGGGTCCGTAAAGAACGCGCTGGTGTCGCAAAACTCTTCGCGCAGCGCTTTCTCGAAGCCTTTTTCCACAAGCCGGATGACCAGCCAATGCGGCAAACCGGGAATGCAATCGGGCCCCGGCCGCGCCGCTTGGCCGGAACCGCTGGCGGCCATAATCAGACTTTTCACTCGTCCGGGAAAATTGAGCGCCATCTCCAGTCCGATGCGCCCGCCCATCGAGTGGCCGAGCACGTGGGCCGAAGCAATCTTCAGATGATCGAGCAAAGCGACTACGTCGTTGGCCATCTGATTGATCGTGTAAACTTGCTGGCTCGCCGTTGAGCGCCCGGTGCCGCGCGGATCGTGAAGGACCAGTTGGGTGGCCTGCGCCAGCGGCAGTTGCGACGGCTTCCAGACTTCGCCCGAGAAGGCGGTCGACGGGATCAGTACGAGCGGTTCGCCCGAGCCATGGGTTTCATAGTAAAGATTCGCCCCCGTCGACAAGTTTACGTTCGGCATAGCCAATGAATTCCTTTCGTAAGCTTAGCTAAGCCCCAGCTGACGGATCATCGCCTGGGTCAGCGGACGCCGATCGTCGAGCAAATGCTCCGACATGGTGTAGTGATTCGCGTCGGGCTCGACGAGATAGGTCGCATTCATGCCGTGCTGTTTAGCGAACTGAAAATAATCTTCGGACATTTGCTGCCAGCCTTTTGGTTCTGCGCCGCCGACGGCGACGAGCAAAGGACATTTTACCCGCGGCGGATGAATTATCGGGCTATTCGCCGCGGCGATTTCAGGCGTCATGCGCACGTCCTCCTGCACGCTGATCTGCATCACCATCTGGAGATCGTACACGCCCGAAGTGGCAACCGCGCCTTTGATGAGATCGCGCGGCAAGCCATCTTTCTCCCAGTCGTGCGCCAGCGCCATCGCCGTTAGATGGCCGCCGGCGGAGTGGCCGGCGATAAACAGCTTCGCCGGGTCGGCGCCGTAGCGGACGATATTTTTATAAGTCCAAGCGATCGCTGAGCGGGTTTGCCGGACGATGTCGCTGACCGTGACTTGCGGGCAGAGATCATATTCGACGAGCACGACAGTGGCGCCGCGCTGGGTGAACGTCGGCACAAAGTTGCAGTTGTCTTCTTTACTGCCGCTGCGCCAATAGCCGCCGTGAATATAGACGAGCACCGGTCCGGCCGGCTTATCCGCGGCATAGATATCGAGCAACTCGCGCGGCGAGCTGCCATAGGCGACGTTGAGCCAGGACTTGGCGCTATCGCGCACTTTGCGCGCTTGCGCCGCTCGCATTTTGGCAAGCTCCGGATATTCGGGTACGGAGACGCGCGGGTTGTATTGATACTCCATCTCGTCCAGGCGAAAGCCTTTGTACGCGGTTTCATTCATAAGCATTGTCCTTGTCAGAGACTAAGATATGAAACGACAGTAATGGAAGGCGCGTTTGCATGTCAACGCTGCGTTTGAGAGCACGGAGAGCTAAAACACAAAGGCCAAGAGCGCTCGCGCCGGAGTGCTCCTGGCCCTGGCAAAATTTGGGATTGGCGATGCTTACTTGAGGTGCTTGCTGACGAGCTTGGTCATCTCGAACATCGTGACGGTTTTCTTGCCGCCGAAAACTGCTTTCAATGCGTCGTCGGCATTGATGTTGGTCCTCTTCTTCTTGTCCTGGAGCCCTTTCTTTTTGATATAGGCCCACAGTTTCTTCGTCACCTCAGTGCGCGGGATCGGTTTGTTACCCACCACGGCGCTGAGTGCGGTGTCCGGCTGAACCGGTTTCATGAACGCCGCATTCGGTTTACGTTTCTTTTTTGCTGCTGCCATTCGTTTTCCTCCTTCAAGGAATAAAATTATTTAGGTACGTGTATAGCAGAGGCACGAGGCTATTGCCAACTATTTTTTACTTTTTTCCTCGTAAAACTTGAGTTTCGGCAATGTCGACCTTGGGTCCCTCGTCGGCGTGCATGACCACCACCCCGTAATCGGACCGCGCCCGCTCGACTGAAACATACCCTTGGCGTACGTCTTCGAGCACGCTTTCGACCGGACGCGCGCGTGCGTTACCAAGCCCGCCGCCGCCGGGGCGCTCGACGCGGACAATGTCGTTTGTGCGCAAGCGGTGATCGCCGAAGCGCGATGGCATCCGTATTGGGTCTTTGTTGGTGGGATTGATGATGCAAGCGCCCTTGCCGCCTGGCAATCCGTGATCGCTGCCGAAAGGCTCGATCGTGTGTTTGTCGGTGCGCATGGAGAAACGCACGTCGTCGGCGAGAATGCGATAATCGCGGGCGAAACCTAAACCGCCGCGCCATTCGCCGGCGCCGCCGGAATCGGCGATCATTTCAAAGCGCTCGACCCGAGCGGGAAATTCAGACTCGATGATTTCGATCGGGCGCCGTTTTGCAATTGCTCAGGTGAAACGCGGTCGCCGAGACGCCGTCTTTACCGGAGCGGGCGCCGGTGCCGCCGCTGAAAATTTCATAGTGCACGAAGGCACGGTCGCTCCTGGCATCGCGTCCGCCGAGCACCAATGCAGCGCTGCCCGAGCCGCCGGAGATGCGCTTGTCGGGAACAAACGGCGCGAGCGCTCTCAGGACGGCTTCCGCGACGGTCAGTGCCGTCGGCATGTAGGTATTTACCGCCGCTGGAAAGCGCGGATCGACGACGCTTCCTTCGCGAAAGGTCGCATCGATCGTGCGGGCGAGACCTTGGTTGATCGGCAAAAAACGATCGACCAACGCGACCAGACAATAAGCGCAGGCGGCGCGCACCAGCGGCGGTCGAATATTCGCCGGCCCCTGGGTTTGATCGCTGCTGGCGCTAAAGTCGAAATGGAGCTGATCGCCGTGTTTTTTGACTTTGACGTGGAGCCGAATCGGGCGGGTGAGGTCGATGCCGTCGTGATCCACGAAGCTTTCGCCTTCGGATTCGCCGTCGGGCCAGGAGGCGATTGCCTGGCGCACGCGATTTTCGGTGTATGCCGACAATAGCTCAGTGGACTCCAGCACTGTGGCTTTGCCGTAGCGGTCCATTAATTCGGCTATGCGACGCTCGCCCAAGCGCGCGGCGCCGACCTGACCTCTGAGATCGCCGATCACCAGCGCGGGAGTGCGGCTATTGGCCGTGATCACAGCGTCGATCTCTTTTACCGGCTGCAACCGGGACATGAATTTAACCGGCGGCAGATGGAGTCCTTCCTGAAAAATCTCTCTCGCGTTGCCAGAGCCACTGCCCGGCACCGTGCCGCCGATATCGCTCTTGTGCGCCATGTTGGCGGCGAAGCCGACCCATTCGCCTTGGTAAAAGATCGGCGTCAGCACGCCCATGTCCGGCGCGTGCGGGCTGCCGCCGAGATACGGATGATTGATGATGAAGGCGTCGCCTTCATGAATTTCACTCGGTGGAAAGCTCTTGAGTATCGCCGCGGCACAGGCGGGAAAGGCGCCCATGTGGAGCGGCAAGACGACATGCTGCGCGACGACGTCGCCGGCGACATTCAATATCGCGCAACTGGCGTCCTGCGACTCGCGGATGATTGTCGAGTAGCCGGTGCGGAAGAGGGAATTTTGCATCTCTTGCACGATACCGGCGAGGCGGGCTTGGATGACTTGGAGTGTGATGGGATCGACCATGGGTCAGGCGTGAGGCACGAGGCGTGAGGCATGAGCAGGACAGGAGTACGCAATTATGGCATAGCAAGGCTTACTAGTCCGATACGCTGTTGGGTTCCGTTACTCGTGCCTCATGCCTTTCGCCTCACGCCTGTGAGCGAAGCTCGCGCGTCTGCCGCTTCGTTCAGCACAAAGTCGCCGTCCGCCGCGTCGATGGCGACGCGGTAGACTTCGCGCGCTTTTTTTTGCGTGACGTAACCGTTGCGCACGTCGTGGAGCACGCGCTCGGGATCCCGGGTGAGAACATCGCCCAAACCGCCGCCACCGGGAGTTTCGAGACTGAAAACTTCGCCGGGATGAAGCACGTGATCGGAGAAGCGCGAGGGGATGACACGTTCCTCGGGTTTGCCGGGATTTAACGTGCAGTGGCCGGTCTTGCCGTCCATGCCGCCGTCGATGCCTTTGGGCGCGACCGTGTGTTTGGTCGAGCGCAGGGAAAAGCGCGCGTCGTTGTCGAGGACTTCGTACTCGCGCACGAAGCCCAAGCCACCGCGGAATCGGCCAGGACCACCGGAATCCGGGATCAGTTCGAAGCGCTTGACCCGGGTCGCGAATTCCGATTCGATGATCTCGATCGGTGCGATCTTGGCATTGGACTGGTTCACGTTGGTGCCGGAGACACCGTCTTTGCCGCTTCTGCCGCCGGAGCCGCCGCCGAAGATTTCGTACTGCACGTAGCCTTTGCCGGTTTTGTTGCTGCGCCCGCCGATGATGATCGAGCGGCTGCTGCAGCCGTCGCCGACCTTTTTCCGAGGCGTGATCTGGCTCGAAGCTTCGAGTAGGGATTCAACTAACGCATGGACGGTCGGGTTATAGGTATTGACCGGTGCCGGGAAGCGCGGGTTCACCACGCTCCCGTCGCGCACTTTGATGTCGATGCATCTGGCCAAGCCGTAATTGATCGCCAACGCAGGATCGACGAGGCAGGTAAGCAGGTAGCAGCAGGCCGCGCGCACAATGGTCGGGCGGATGTTCGCTGGGCCTTTGGTTTGATCGGCACAGCCGGTGAAATCAAAATATAAACGATCGCCTTTCTTTTCCATGCGCACGTGCAGGCGCACCGGCTTGTCGAGCTCGATGCCGTCGCTGTCGACGAAGCGCTCGCCTTCACCCACCCCGTCGGGCCACGAGGCGATTTCTGTGCGCACCTTGGCTTCGGTCAACGCGAAGAGCTGCTCGAAGGATTCGAGTATTGTCTCCTTGCCGTAGCGCTGCATCATTTCCTGAAAACGTCGTTCGCCCAGGCGCGCCGCGCCGACCTGGCCGCGCAGATCGCCGACGACGAGCTCCGGCGTGCGGCTGTTGCAGCCGAGCAGCGCTTCGATGTCTTTGCTGGTTTTGTAAGCTTGCACGTACTTGATCGGCGGCACGTGCAACCCTTCCTGGTAAATTTCCCGCGCCTGACTCCAGCAACTACCCGGCACGGGACCGCCGATGTCGCTTTTGTGCGCCAGATTGGCGGCGAAGCCGACCCATTCGCCTTGATAAAAAATCGGCGAGAGCACGGCCATGTCCGGCGCGTGCGGGCTGCCGCCGAGATAGGGATGATTGGTAATAAACGCGTCGCCCTCATGCACTTCGTCGGCGCTGTAATTTTTTAAAACGCCCGCGGCGCACGCCGGAAAAGCGCCCATGTGCAGCGGCAGCACAACATGCTGCGCGACGACTTCGCCTTGGCGATTTAAAATCGCGCAGCTCGCGTCCTGCGACTCGCGGATGATCGTCGAGTAGCCGGTGCGGAACAGCGAGTTCTGCATCTCCTGGACGATGCCGGCGAGACGCGCTTGGATAACTTGTAGGGTTACGGGATCGACAGTCATGCCTTTTTGCCTCATCGTTTCTCTTTAATAATTATATTTCGGTATTCGTCGACCGTTGCTTCTTGCTCGGGGTGAATCACCGTCGTCGTGTCTAATTGTTCGACGATCGCCGGGCCGCTGAGCTTATGGCCGGGTTCGAAGAGGGCGCGATTGTAGATCTGAGTCGTAAGCGAGCCGTGTTCTTTGCCAAAGAAAACCTTGCGCTCGCCGGTTTTGGCCTCGTCGATTTTGCGGCCGGTAATTTTTCCCGGCGAGAGTTTGGCCTGCGGCACCAGCCCGAGGGAAATCAACCGCAGGCTCACGAGCTCCACCGGTTCGGTCTCGGCTTTATGCCCGGAGTTTTGCTCGTGCATCGTGTCGAAGCGCTGGCGCATCACTTTAAGATCTTCTTTTTTGAGCGGCGGCATGATGCATGGAACGGTCAGCTCGTAGCCCTGGCCGGCGTAGCGCAAATCCAAGATAGGGTTCGATCTTGATCTCTTCGTCGCGAAATCCTTCGCTGCGCAATTCGGCTTTCGCCTGGTCGACCAACTGATGAAACAGATCATTGATTTCATCTAAGTCCAGTTCGTCGAGGCCGACAAGCTTCGAGCGCACGTAGTCATGCTTGACGTCCGACATTAACAAACCGAGCGCCGAATGAACGCCCGGCGTGAGCGGAATCAGCACCGACGGAATGCCCAAGTCGAGCGCCATTCTGCCCGCATGCATCGGTCCGCCGCCGCCGAAGGCGACCAGCGTAAAGTCGCGGATGTCGTAGCCGCGCGCCGAGGAGACCGCCTTGATCGCTTCTTCCATTTTGACGTTGATGATTTTAAGCACGCCGTCGGCGGCTTCGAGCAAGTTGAGCTTGAGCGGCTTGGCGATTTTTTCCTCGAGCAGCTTTTCCGCCTTGCTCTTGTTGAGCTTCATTCTGCCGCCGAGGAAATGATCCGGGTCCAAAACACCGGTGACGATATTGGCGTCGGTGATCGTGATGTTTTCGCCGCCGCGGTCGTAAGACACTGGACCGGGATCGGCGCCCGCGCTATCCGGGCCGACTTGCAAACCGCCCACGGCGTCGATGCGCGCGATCGTGCCGCCGCCGGCGCTGACGGTGTGGATGTCGAGCATCGGCAGCGCGATCGGGCGCATGTTTATTTTTCCCTGCGTGGTGATTACTGGATTTCCCTGGTGGATCAGCGCGACATCGCAACTCGTGCCGCCCATGTCGAAGGTGATGATGTTGTTGATGCCGACCCGCTCGCAGGTACCCATGGACGCGATGACGCCGCCGGCGGGGCCGGAAAGAACCGTAGCGACGGGCTTTTCGCCCGAGCCTTTGAACGTCGATACGCCGCCGTTGGATTGCATGATGTAGAGCTTCGGGGTCGTCACGCCCATCTCGCGCATGCGGTTTTCGAGACGGCTCAAGTAATTCGCCATGACCGGTTGAATATAACCGTTGATTACGGTCGTGCTCAGCCGATAGAACTCGCGGATCTGCGGCAGGACTTCGTAGGAGAGCGAGAGCCGCGCTTCGGGAAATTCCTGCGCGAAGATTTCCTTGATTTTGAGCTCGTGCGCCGGATTCAAGAACGAAAAAAGAAAGCAGACGGCGACCGATTGCACGCCTTTTTTCTTGAGCCTGCGCACGGCCTCGCGAGAAGTTTCGACGTCGATGGGCTTGAGCACGTTGCCGCGGAAGTCGACCCGCTCGGGAATTTCCTCGGTTAAATAAGGGGGCGCGAGCAAGCGCGGCTTCTCGAAGAAGAGGTCGTAAGTCGCCGGGCCGTAACCGCGCGTCTGCTCCATCACTTCATAGATGCCGCGAAAGCCTTGGGTAACGAGGAGACCTGTTTTCGCGCCCTTCTCTTCGAGGAGCGCGTTGGTGCCCACGGTCGTGCCGTGGCAAAAAAAAGATATGTCGCCCGCCGGCACGCCTTGATCGATCAGTTCCTTTACGCCGTTCAAGACCGCTTGAAAAGGCTCTTTCGGCGTCGACGGAACTTTTGTAATCGTGATCTCGCCCGTGTCTTCGTTGAAAAAGACAAAGTCAGAAAACGTTCCCCCGGTGTCTACGGTAACTCGGTATTTGGACATAGCTTTTCTCGTCTACCACTAAATTTCCGGAGCTTCAATTCACGCCGGCGGTCGAGCGACATTGAGATTATGGCTTCGACGCGGGTAAGTCGGGCATCGAATGCGCTAAGGAACAGAAGAAGACTTTTTACCGTTTACAGTATTTTTAAATGAACTAGCGCGACGATCATCGCTTCGATTCGGAATCCGCCGGAGAGAGTTTGCCCGAATATAGGCTGAGCATTTCACGATTACGATTCTCCTCGCTCGATCAGAGGCAGACGATCGGGAGCGCGGGAACAAATTTCTATCGCATGACATGCGTGTCATCATTTGATCATTCGCGCGATTTTGACAGTGTCACATGACAGGACCGCACCATTGTCACAAAAAATTGGAAGCGGTTCTAAGTTTGTAAACTGTTTTAACAAGACGATTCCAGTGAGTAAGGGCCGAAAAAAGTTCGAGAGAATTCTCGGCGTCTGCAAGATCGAAGTTTTTCTATAAAGGTTCTTTACACTCTCGGCGTGGCGACTTTTTAACGAAACGTCAAATTCCGCGTGGTACGGCGGTTGCTCTTGCTCTCCTCGAAAGAATTTTTGAGGAGAAAAATATGCAACTGAAGAGACAACACATCGCCGGCGCCCTTGTCACGTGTCTATGCTTCATTTCGATCGCTACGACAGCCGCTGCCGTGACTTGGAACGAAATCAGCGACGCGGGCGACACACCGCTCACGGCGCAAACGCCGATCGGCACCGGTGCTCTCAACACAATTATGGGTACACTCAGTCCGGCCAACGATACCGATGTATTTAGAATTTATATTCCCGATCCCAGCATCTTCGCGGTGGATATGATTGGAACGTCTCTGAGCGGAGACAATGACACTGAACTCTACATTCTGAACGCGCTCGGGAATTTAGTGTTCAATAATGATGACAGCGGGCCGGGCTGGTTGTCTCAAGTAAATGCCGGTAATTTGACAGGACAGTCCGCTGGAATTTATTTGATCGCCTATAATCTTTTCAGCAGCGTCCCGGAAAATAGCCAACTGAATCCGGTCACAGGTTGGACCGTGAATCCATATCATTCCCAAACAGGCACCGTGCAGTTAAATCTCACCGGAGCGGAGTTCGTGCCACAGTTGGCTGCCGCAGAAACAGCGTCGGTTCCCGAACCGAGCAGTTTGCTACTTTTCACTATGGGCTTCGTGGGCTTTGCCGCTCGCAAACTGCGGTTGAAGTTTTTCTAATTATTTTTTTAAACACAATTTCAGCGCGTCGGGTGATTTCTCACCCGACGCGTTTGTATGCAGGTCACGCCGCCACGAGGTTTCGATAGTGGCCGGCTTTGGAGATCGGCGGCAAGTTGCTGATAATTTTTTGCCAGCTGTCGCCGAGATCATTGGAGCAGAATATGTCGCCGGCGGTGGTCGCCGCAAAGATCGACGTCGAGTCGCCTGCTTCCTCCAAACAGAAAGCTTCGATACTTGCCTGCAAGCGGTCGGGCAGGCCGTTGCGCAAAATCTCCCAGGTTCGTCCGCCATCCTTGCTGCGCGAGATGCGCGCGCCGGCGAAGTGAGTCGTGCGCCAGGTTCCGGGCGCGTCGTGCGCGGCGGTCATCAAGATCAGTTTCGGATCCGACGGACGGAACACGAAGCCGTCCGGGTAGCCGCCGATTTCATCTTCTCTCTTCGTCCACTGTTCCCAACTCCCACCGGCATCGGGACTGACATAAAGTCCGCGCCCGGTGACGCCGTATAAGAATCTGGCGTTCGTCGGATGAATCATCAGCCGATGCACGTCTTCATACAAGCTGGGAAATTCTTCCCAGTGCTCGCCGGCGTCGGTGCTGCGGAGGAGACCGCCGACTTCGACCGAGGCATAAATCGTCTTAGGATTATCGGGATCGAAGTTGATGTGTTTAACATGGCCGATGTGGGGCGGCGCGGGAAAATTCCACTTGGGCACGCTCGGCACGGAGCGCAGCGACGGTATTTCGCTGCCAATTCACTCCGAGGTCGTCGCTGGCGAAAAGGTGCGCCGGTTCGGTGCCGGCAAACAAACGCGACGCGGCCATTCGACGCGCCTCGCTGCGAGCGAATAGACATTGTTCTTGCGTCATGCCGTTGCCGCGCGGCTCCCAACTCTTGCCCCCGTCGGCGCTCATTTGCACCGAGCCATGAAATGCGCCGGCGAACATCAAGCCGCTCTCGGGTTCGGTAATCATCGCGCTGATGTGTTTGTCGGGAATGGCGCGGTGTGTGACCTGCCATTCCGCATCAGAGTTCTCTCTCGCGATGGTTACGACGCCTTCGCGAGTGCCGACCAAGACTTCGTTTGACGGAGAGGGTGAAGAATAGATCGTAGTGCCGCCGTGGGATAGTGCGATGGTCATGGGTTTGTCCTCCTAAGACTTGTTACGAGGTTCTTCAGTCAGGTTTCTATACCGCTTTCAACCATTTTGAACAATGCATTTACGATGGGTCAAACACCGAGCGTCGCGCCGCGATTAACGCACCGTTCGGCCGATGGGATCGGCGTTGGCGTTGACGCCGATTTCCTTTAGCACGCCGTCGACGAATCGAGTATCAGCCCATTCCGCAACTTCGATTTTCGGAACCTTCTCCAACATTCCCACTTGGTAAAAAAAGTCCGAGCTTTTCCTGTACACGTCGAGATTCATCAAGCCGTTTACCGCCCAAGCGGTTTTAAAACCTGTCCAGAGATTGGCCGCGTCGGCGCGATCGAGGTCGGGGCGGCGCTTGGTAATGGCGGCCACCCAGGCGTCCTGATTTTCCGCAAAATGCCGGCTGGCCTTGAGGATCGCGCCGGTGAAGCGCCGCAGATGCTCGGGTTTTTCGTCCAGAACTTTAGTTGTGGCCGCGTTCACTTTTTCGACCACCGCGGTGTTCTCGAAGTAGGTGTTGTGATCGACCAAAATGCGCACGCCCGGTTCCTTCTGGATCGTAATCCATGTGCCCACTGAAAGCGACGTAGCGTCGATGCGTCCGGCCACCAGGGCCTGGGCACGGGTCGAGGGAACGCCCATGGCTACCATGGTTAAGCTGGAGGGATTGAGGCCGAGGGCTTTTAACGCAATCGAAGAGAGTGAATGATCCACGCTGCCGATGCGCGAAACCGCGAAAGTTCTCCCTTGGAGGGCGCTGACCGATTTGAATTCTTCCCTGGCGGCGATGAGAAAATAAAGGCGCGCATCCGGTGAGTGGATGGCGCGCATGGGCTGGCCTTTTGTCGCGTTCATCCGGATGACTTCCGAAGTCGATACATTCGCCACATCGACATCACCAGAAACCATCGCCGCGATCGCCAGCGGCGTGCCTTGAAACTCTGTCAGCTCGACGTCGAGTCCTTCGCGGGCGTAGAATCCGAGATCCTTGGCGAGCCACAGCACCGAATTGGGCAGCGGCGGCGCCGGCGCCGAGCCAAGTCCCAAACGCAGCTTGAGCATCTCGCGCGGCTTTGCTTCGGCGGCTTCGAGCCGGCGATGGCATCAACCGAGCGAGCAGGATCAAAAACGCGATCAGGACATTGACGGCGCCCGTTGTCCATAGTTTGTCTTTCATGGCGGCTAACGATTTCCTTCTGGGATTTTTTTCCTCTCCGGATCGAGATCAGCCAACAGGGGATAAGAATAGAGCCGGTGATTTTTGCCGTCGCCGTCGGTGCTTTGCAGTCTGGCGAGCAAGTCTTTCTCCATGATGTCCAGATGCTGAAACATGGCACCTTCGGCCTCGGCCGCGTCGCGCTCGACGATCGCTTTGAAAATTTGCTCGTGCCAGCGCCGGGCCATCTCGTGGCGTTCGGCTCTGGTCATTTTTACTTGCGCGTCGTCGAACAACTTCCAGTAAAAAGGGAGACGGAAGAAGAGATGGCGCCCGGATTCATAGACCTGCACCAGCGCGGGATTGTGCGCGGCTTTTGCCAAAGCGTCATGGAACAAACGATTGGGGTTGCCGCCGGCGGTATCTCGTGCGACTTCGGCTGCGATCGCCGCGCGCATGGCTTCGATATCTTCGGCGCTCGCGCGCAAAGCCGCCCAGCCGGCGACCCTGACTTCCATCAGCTTGCGCACTTCAAAAAGCTGGCGAATCGAGGTTTGCGCGGCTAGGCTGGCAAGATCTGCTCCTGGCAGATGCAATGATTCGACATCAGCGATCACCGCGCCGCGGGCCGAGCGGGTCACCAACCCGCGCACGGCTAACGACTTCAATGCCTCACGGATGGTCGTTCGGCCGACGCCGAATACCGCACACAGGCTGCGCTCCGAAGGTAACCGTTCGCCCGGCTTTAATTTGCCGTGAATAATTTGCTCTTGAAGATCGCGAGCAATTTTGTCGACGAGACTGTTAAACTCAATCATGGTCAGACCAAAATCTCCTTGACAGCTCGAATTCGCCTGCTATATAGCAAAAGCCAGACGCTTTGGCCAGACCAAATATTGTATTCAGTTCTAGTTAAGGAGATCGCGGATGGATTCAAACGAAAAGATCGTCGTCTTCGGCCCGGCATTGCCGATGAATTTGGCGCCCATGTGGGTTGCCCATGACAAAGGATTTTTTAAAGAGGAGGGACTGGACGTCGACCTGAGACCAGTCCAGGGCATTCCCGACAGCGAGCACCCGCGCCATCAATGGCGCAAGGACGGCGCGATTATATTCCAGTCGCCCGGCGGCTCGCCGCCGTTTCGCTCGGTGCTGGAAAATCGCGATCACATCGACGGCGAAGTCAACGTTGTGTCCATCGCCAACCGCACGGCGCATGTCTTCGTCGCCAAGCCCTACGTCAAAGATGTTCCGGATCTCAAAGGCAAAAAGATCGCCGGCGATCTCAAAGGCGGTTCGAGCATGGACGCCAAGATGGTGATGCGCCACTTCGGCGTCGATCCGGAAAAAGACGTTACGTGGATCGATAGCCGCGGCAAGCCGCCCAATACGGAACGTTTCCGTTTGGCGTTGTTCGAAAAAGGCGAAGTCGATGCAGTGTGCTGCGATCCACCGCACTGGAACATCGCGGTGCAGATGGGCGGTCATGCGCTCCAGTCGTGCCGTGATCTCTTTTCGATTCCCGAGGCCGGCTTTTCCACTTCGCCCGCCGTAATCGCGGAGAAGCCGTTCGTCGTTAAAGGAATGGTGCGGGCGCTCCTACGCGGCGTGATGATCGCCAAGTATAGCAAGGAAGAAACGCTCGACTCGATTCTGCGCCACAACCATTTCATCAACCGCGAGTTAGCGAGTCTGGCCTACGAGGAAGTGCACAAGGAGTGGGGACCGGTGCTCGATCTCGACGCCTACCAGCGCAAAGTGGATTTTTACACGAAAGAATGGAACCTGCCGAAAAAACCGGTGAGCGATTACTACAATTTCAAATATCTCAAAGAAGTGCTCGACGAGCTGGATATGCTGCGCTCCTGGGACCCGCGGATGGATTTCAAGGAATAATTAAGAATTGAAAATGGAGAATTGAGAATTTTAAAGACGGGTGTTTGTTGAAGCGAGTTGCGTTCTTTTTGTTCATCACACTGGTTTGGGTGTGTCAGGGACGCGCGGAGTCGCCGTTTTTTGAGGACAAGACGATTCGTCTAGTGCTCGGATTTTCCCCCGGTGGCATCAGCGACCTCTGGGCGCGGGCGCTGGCGCGCGCCATGACGCCACATATTCCCGGCAAGCCGAATATTATTTCGCAGAATATGCCGGGCGCCGGTTCGTTGAGCGCGGCGAATTATATTTACAACGTGGCCAAACCCGACGGCTTGACGATCGGCTTTGTCACGCCGGGTCTTTACTTCAACCAGCTCACGGACATGAAGGAAGTGAAGTTCGATTGGGCGAAGTTTTCTTGGATCGGCTCGCCGGAGCGGACGGTACGAATCATCTATGGCCGCGCCGACACGCCGTATAAAAACCTCGAAGATATTCGTAACGCGCCGGAGCAGCCGCGTTGCGGCGCCACCGCTTTCGGCACGGTGGGGCACTATTTCCCCAGGCTGATCGAAGAAGTTGCCGGCGTGAAATTCAGCATCGTGACCGGTTACCCCGGCGCGGCGGAAATCGATCTGGCGATGCAAAAAGGCGAAGTGCAGTGCCGTGCCGGCAGCCTGGAAGGATACTTCGGCAGCGAGCCGACGCGCAGCTTGGTCCAAGAGTGGCTTCACGCGGGTGTTGGTGCATGGCAGCCCGAAGCGAGATCCGCGTTTGCCTGACGTGCCGACGGTCAATGAGATTTTGGACAAACGGAAAGCATCCGATGTAACCCGGCGTTTGGCGGTGGTGCTGATGTCCCCGGATTCGATCGGCCGTCCTTTGATTGCGCCGCCCGGTTTGCCGGCGGACCGTTTAGCGATGCTGCGGGAAGCGTTGATGAAAGCGCTTAACGATCCTGAGTTCAAAGCAGAAGCGCAAAAGAGAAATTGGGAAGTCGAGCCGGTGACAGGGCAAGAGTTGGAAGCGATCGCGAAAAAAGTAGTCGTCCAACCGCCGGACGTCGTCGAACGAATGAAAAAAATTCTGGCGCAGTGAGGGGGAACTACGACCACGATGGACCCAGCGTGGTAATAGCCGCAACCACGAAGGTCGCGAAGAGCACGAAGCTAAAAAATTACTGTATCTGAATCCTTCGTGACCTTCGTGCGCTTCGTGGTGAGAGGGATTAGAGGAACGTCGATGTACAAAACCACCAAAGAAGAAAATGAAACTCTCACGCGTACCGGCCGCGGCACGCCGATGGGCGAGTTTTTGCGCCGTTACTGGTGGCCGATCGGCATTTCAGCGCACTTAAAATCAAAGCCGACGTTCATTCGCGTGTTCGGTGAAGATTTGGTGCTCTTTCGCGACGCCACCGGCAAGGCCGGCGTCATCGGCGCCTACTGCGCGCACCGGCGCGCCAACTTGTGTCTTGGCGATATCGAGCGCGACGGCGTGCGCTGCCGCTATCACGGCTGGCTTTATGACACGAGCGGCAAGGTCGTGCAGATTCCCGGCGAGCCTGCCGATAGCCCGATTAGAAAACAAGACATTCGCCTGCCGTCGTATCCGGTCGAAGAACTGGGCGGTTTGATCTTCGCCTACTTCGGCCAGCAGCCGGCGCCGCTGGTGCCGCGCTACAATTTTCTCGTCGGCGAGGGCGAGGTGTATATCACCATCCAAGGTTTTCAAAACTGCAACTGGCTGCAATGCGTCGAGAACGGCATGGATCCGGTGCATCCGAGTTTCACCCATGGCGGCGCGTGGCCCGATATCATGAGCACCGAGCCGGAGCTCGGCTTTCACGAAACCGAATGGGGCATGGTGTACAAGGCGTATCGCAAGACCAAAGAGCCAGGCATGCTCAATTATCGCGAGCATCATTTACTGATGCCCGGTATCAGCTGCGGCGGCAGTGGCGGCCGTTATTTAACCGGCGGTCAAGCCGGCACGCCAGTTTCGGCGGCGCGCTGGAGCGTGCCGATCGACGACACTCACACATTGCTGATGCGCGTGCGCTTCAAGCCGTCCGACAATCCCGGCAAATACGAAGGCGATCCGTTCAGCCAGCGTTGGAAACCGCCGCAGGAATTCATCGCGCCTTACAAAGAATATCGCGATTCCGACAATCCGGTTTTGGGTTACGAGATTCCGCCGCTGCATTTCATCGAAGACGGCATGGTGGTCGACAGCATGCCGCCGATCGCCGATCGCGAGAACGAGCATCTCGGGCCGGCGATCGATGACGGTATTATCAAGCTGCGTCAGATGTATCTGCGCGAAATCGAAAAAGTAAAACGCGGCGAAGACCCGAAGTGCATTGTTCGCGATCCGGCAAAAAATAAGATGATCGTCATTCCCGCTTATGAAACATGGGTGCCGGAAAGTGAACGAAATTTGGGCGAGACGTCGGCAGTGGCATAAAGGATCGCGCTGGCCTGGAAAGTCTTTGAAGTTTACAACCAGAGGCTCAAATGCAGATGCTTCGCTTCACTCAGCATGACAACTCAATGTCTGTCATCCTGAACAACGTGAAGGATCTCGCCCCATATCCACGCACAGGCGGCAGGAGGAGGATCTATGGCAGTTTATGTCGTCAATGAAAACGATGTCGAGAAGAAAAAAAGTGGGCGTGGTTATACCAAGTGGCTCCATGTTTCGCCCGGCGGATCGGGTCCGGAGATGATGATTCGTCACTGGGGACCGGATACGGATATCCCGGTGCATAGTCATCCCTACCATGAGATGTTTTACGTACTCGAAGGCGAGATCGAGATCGGCGGCACGATATACAGCGCCGGCTCGTGCATCTATGTCGAAAAAAACACGCCCTACGGTCCGACGCGCGCGCCGAAAGGCGGCAAAGTGCTGCGCTATGCCGAGGCGGGCATCGGAAAATAGCATGGATGCATACATTGACGCTGACGGGCTGAAAACCTTCTACGTTAAAGCCGGCAGCGGTTTTCCGGTCGTGCTATTTCACGGCGCCGCGCCGGGCGCTTCGGCTCAAGTCAATTGGCAGCTCAATATCGAGCCGCTGGCTGCGGCCGGGTTTACCGTCTACGCCTACGATCAAGCGGGATTCGGCCGCACGGATAATCCAGCCGATCTTTCCATCGAGTATCGCGTAACCCATGCCAAGGCGTTCATCGACGCCCTAAAACTCGATCGTTACCACGTCGTCGGCAACTCGGTCGGCGGATACATTGCCGCGCGCTTGGCGCTGGAAGATTCTCGAGTCGGTAAGTTCGTCACCACCACCAGCGGTACGCTGGCGCCCAAAGGATCGTCGGAATCGCAAGTGCTGGGACAGAAGCACTCCGAAGAGTTGCGCGAGTATGTGCCGAGCTTGGAGAATATGCGAGCGCTAACGCTCGGCACACTGTTTCGCAAGGAGCTCGTCACCGAAGAGCTGGTGCGCGCGCGCCATGAGATGAGCATCGGCAAGAATCAAGAAGCGGCGCAGCTGCGGCGCGGGGTCAAACCGCCGCGCCCGCTGTTCAACGAATTGGCCAATCTAAAGACGAAGACGCTGCTTCTATGGGGCGCTCAAGATCGCGGCGTTTCAGTGGAGCGCGGCCTCCTGCTCTTTCAACTCATTCCCAACGCCGAGTTTCACTTGTTCGATCAATGCGCCCATTGGGTGCAGTGGGATCAAGCCGATCGTTTCAACGCGCTGGTAAGCGACTTTCTTAAGATGGATTAGCCTCGTTTGCCAGGGCCGTGCTGAGCGGTTAAAATCGCGCAACACATGGGAGATCTCCCATCACAGCTCGGTTGCTCTCTGAAATCCGTCCAATTTATTTGCATCATCGTTTGCAAAGACGCACCGGTTATGTTGCCGCTACTTATCGCATGATCATCGAGAAATGGCCGGCCAACGATACGATACGAGATGTTTGATTTTCGTTTCAACACGCTCTGGTTTCGTAACCCGGGGTTCCTTCGACGGCTGGATCTGGAGAAGATGCGGCGGCTAATGAGCCTTGCGCTGTGAATATTCAAGGAACGACGCCCATGCGGTCGTTGATAAGCGGCATGAATGACATAGCACGATGCTGAGTCAACCACAGGCCGAAGAGTTGGTTCTTGCGCGGCTCAACTCGCGGTTCGAATCCGCGCAATTCTCGATCGCTCACAATGGCATTGCGGAGCGTTCATTCGGTTGGGTTTTTCTCATTCAAGGGCTCCAGTCCGCGCCTGGCGAGGCGCTTGAAGCGAAGCTGCCTCGCGCCGTGATCGTCAACAAATATTCGGAACAGGTTATCGCGGCCTCCGGCGATCAGGAGCCGGAGCGGCTGATCCGGATCTACGAAAGATTGTTGGCGCAAAACCAGGCGCGCGCCGGTGAGTGGTGCCTCGCCGGTTCAATTCCTCGACCATGGAACCTTTGGCGCAAGCGCTCGGTCGCCGAGAGCGCGCAAGAGGCGGGGTTTTACGAGATCGGCGCTAAGGAGAAAGAAACGTGAGAAAAATTCATCTTCAGTGTTGCAGCGCCATCGTTTTCGCCGCTCTATTCGCTGTTCCAGTTGCAGGCCAGGAAAAAAAGATTGATAGGATTCGCGTGGGCGGCGGTTCCACCTCGGCGACGCAGATGTCCATGTGGCTCGCCAAGGAAGGAAATTTCTACGAGAAGCATGGGCTCAGTGTCGAGGCCATCAGTATTCCAGGAAGCTCTCTGGCGCTGCAGGCCATGCTTGCCGGCGAATTGCCCATCATCCAACTCGGTGGTGCCGCGTCGATCCAAGCCAATTTAGCCGGCGCCGACACGGTGATCATCGCGACCATCGTCAAAAAGTTCCTGTTCTGGATCTATAGCCGGCCGGAAATCGGCCGAATGGAAGATTTGAAGGGCAAGGTGTTTGGCACGACGCGCTTCGGTACGCTGTCCGATCTCGCATCGCGATTTGCGCTGCGATTTTATGGCGTAGATCCGGAGCGCGACATCACGATGGTTCAGACCGGCGGACCGGCGGAAACGGTGACAGCGATCCTGACCGGCAAAATTCACGCCGCGGCGCTGAGCCCGCCGGCGACGTTGCAGGCGAAAAAAGTAAAGCTGAAAGAGTTGCTCGATATGTCCAAGCTCGACGCCGAGTATCATATCAATGGCGTGGTCACTACGCGCCGTTACTTAAAAACCAATGAAGACACGGTTCGACGCTTCATGCGGGCGTACATCGAAGGGGTCGCCCGCGGGCAGAAAGACAAAGCCTTCGCGCTCAAAGCGATGGGAAGAACATTCCGCACGGACGACCGCGAGGTATTGGAAGAAAGTTATGACCTGATCATCAAAAGCAATTTGGTGCTGCCGCCATATCCGTCGGTGCCGGGAATCGCGAGCTTGCTGCGGGGATTGGAGCCGACGAACGCCAAAGCCAAGGGGGCAAAGCCGGAAGATTTCGCTGATAGCCGGATCGTGCGCGAGCTCGATCAGAGCGGGTTTGTTAAATCGGTTTTAGCGGAACGCTAAAACGTTCCAATCATTCCATTCGTGGGAAGAAGCCGGGCCGTTCAATTCATTGTTCAAAGTGTCGATCACGTAGTAACTCTCATGGGCGGATAAGCCCGGTTGGCGCTGTGGGATAATGTTTTTTTGAACCCGAGAAGATCTCGAACCAGGCCTAGCGTTCTTCTGTATCTACGACAGACACATGATCGATGTAGTAATCGATCGTTGGGACGAATTCGCGAAGAAGCTCAAGAATGGAAAGGCGCCCGTCTTTACGATATGGTTCAGCGAACGTTGAAGGAGCAATTTCGCCTTTTGAAATCAGCGCCTACCTACCATGAGGAAGCTATATGCGTAGTGCAGAACAGTTCAAGGAAGCCATTCTCGATGTGTTGGAGGAAGGGCGGTGGACCGTCCCGACCCTGCTCGAGACCTACAACGCCAATCACATGACGCGTGAAGGAGCGCGCGTCTACGCGCTCGAACATTGCGTGTTCGCCGCCAACTTTCCGCGCTGGCTGACCAACATCGCCGGCAACTGCCCGATCCTCGAAGTGCGGCAGTATCTGATCGAAAATGCCTTCGTGGAGGAGGTGCGCGATCCGACGATCATCACCGGCCATTACGAAAGCCTTGTTGACTTCGCGGTCGCGCTCGGCCTCGATCGCGACTACATCTACAACTATCAGGGCGCGCCGATCACCAAGATGCGCATCACCTATTGCGAATATGTGAGCCGCTATCGCCCCTGGCTCGAAGCCTTCGCGAGCATCGCCGGCAACGAGGTCGCCCGCGGCAAGGCGATGATCAAGCGGGTCGGTGATCGCGCCCGCACGTCTCGCGAGAACTGGGACAAGCTGAAGCTTGACGAGAAGGCTCTAGCGCACTGGGATGCGGCCGACGAGGCGGATTCGTCCGACGGCGGTCACGGCGACGCGCCGCTCGAAATTCTCGCCAAGTACGCCGACACGAAGGAGAAGCAGGACGCCTGCCTGCAGGCGATCCGCGATCGCCAGGCGGTCAACCGTATTTGGTCTGACCAGATCGGCGTGTGGGCCTACGAGGCTTCTGGCCTCAAGCCGCCTACGCTCGATGGCCGATTCAAGTGGCCGCAGCCGCGCCTGAGCTAACCGCCTGTGCGTCGAGCCGAGCTTCCTGATCATCCGCGCTCGAGCGTCGTCACAGGTGGCGCTTCGGGGATCGGGCTTGGGATCGTCCGCCATTTTCTCGCGCTCGGCGGCTCAGTCGTCGCCGTCGATCGCGATGCGCAAGCCTGTGCAAGTGCGCGGGCTGCGCTGGCGGAATTCGGCGATCGCGTCAGGGTCGTCGAAGCCGACATCGGTTCCGAGCAGGGCGCGGCGTCGGCCGTCGACGCCGCGTTGCAGGCCTTCGGCTCGCTCGATCTTCTGTGCAACAATGCGGCCTATCATCCGCTGGAGACGATCGAGATGCACAAGCTCGACACGTGGCGAGAGACCTTCCGGGTGAACGTCGACGGGACGATGCTCTGTTGCCGCGCAGCCATTCCGGCGATGCGGCAGCAGGGCTATGGCACGATCGTCAACATCGGCTCGGTCAGTGGCGTATCGCCTTACGCGACCGGCGCTGCCTATGCGGCTTCGAAAGCGGCAGTGGCCATGCTGACGCGCGCCCTGTCGCTCGAAGTCGGGCGCTACGGGATCACCGTCAATTGCATCGCGCCCGGATCGATCCGTCATCGAGCCGGAGCCGATCCTGAAGCGGAGGCTCCAAACATTCCGATGGGCTACCACGGCAGGCCCAGCGATGTGGCCGAGATGGTCGCCTTTCTCGCGTCGAACGCCGGACGATACATGACAGGCGCGACGCTCGTTCTCGACGGCGGTGCAACAACAGGAAGACTGCGCACCAAATAGCACCAGCAGTCTCGGGAGGAATGCAATGTCCATCGCTTACATGCCGGCGGACGCCGCAGTCGCGATCAACGACATGCTCGATAATTGCGCGGTCGTGAAGCCCGGCCAGAACGTGCTGATTCTCGCGGCTATCGACGGATTGCACGGCGGCCGCAATCTCGTTGACGAACAGACAATCGCATGGATTCAGTCGGGAGTGCAGGCGCGCGGCGCGCATCCTACTGTTATATGGGCCGACATGCCGAGCCGGCCGAATGTGATCTGGCCCGATATTCCGACACCGGAGACGGCCTGGAAGATTCCGCCGATCGTCAAGGCGGCGATGAAGGGCGCCGATCTGCTGATCAATCACATCAGCGATCTCTCTTCCGAAGAACACCTCAAGGAATTTCCGGAGCTCCTCAAGGAGCTGAAGCTGCCGATGGTCCGCAATATGGCGACCACGACGGGTCTGCTTATGAGCGACTGGGCGCGCACGCCGCACGATCTCATCGCCGAGATCCGCTACCGCATGGCGGAACTGATCAAGCCCGACGAAACGTGGAGCCTAACCCACCCGAACGGCACGCATCTGGAAGGCAAGGTCGGATCGCCGGGGCGTGGCGGCGAAGCCTACGCCTACTGGCGTCGCGACGGCTACTATCGTCCGTTCCCGGACGGCATCTATCCGGCGGTGAATCCTGTCGAGACGAACGGCATCTATGTGTTCGATCAGATGATGCCGGTCTGGGCGAAAGAGATCGGGGTGCCGGTCCGTTTCTCTGCGCCGGTGCGCATCTCGGTTGAAGACAATCAGATGACGAAGATCGAGGGAGGCGCGGAAGCGACAGCCATTCGTGGATTCCTCGAAGCTCTCGCGCGGCGCGTCGGGGAGAAGAACGCGTTCGAAATCCGGGGACCGCACGGCGGCGTGCATCCGCACGCGATCGTGTCGCCAGCGCAGTGCCCGGATGAGGAATATCGCGAATTCGTTGCCTCGTTTCACACCGGTGCGGTGCACATGCACCTCGGGCAGGCGGGCAAGAGTGCTTCGTTTCCGTTCAATCTGCACACGGCGGCGGAAGCGCGCGGCGCGACGTTCAAGGTCGGCAGCAACGTGTTGCATGACCGCGGTCGGCTCGCGGTCGCCGACGATCCGCGCGTGAAGGCAGTGGCGGCGCGCTACGCCGGACGACCTGGCATTCAATAAAAGTCAATTCAACGACGAAAAGCCGGCATGAGGGGAACGATGACAACTGTAGGCACAAGTTTGCGAACATTGCGATCTCGGAGATTCCGCCGCACTCGTAGGCCAGCGATGGACACACCCATGGGGAGGCTTACATCTATTTCATTCAAGGTAGAGGCTACAGCATCAGAGCAGTCCACGGGAAGCTGGGGTAAGACATTTCTATCTCTAATCATAATTGTTTCCGTGCTTTTTCCCGGTCTATCACTCGCAGCAAGCCAGAATGCGGCGATCGATGGAGCTAAAAAAGAGGGTAAGTTCGTTCTTTATACGGCGATGCAGCCGGAAGATTCGACTAAGCTGATCGAATTGTATCGCAGCCGATTCCCGTTTGTCGACGCGAGTTTCTTTCGCGCCGGCAGCGCGCCGCTACTGAACCGCATTTTGACCGAGAGCCGTGCCGGGCGTTTTCTTTTTGATGTGGTGTTAGGGAAAGTTTCCGATCTTCTCTTGCTGCAAAAGCGGGGCTTGCTGGGGACGATGTCGTCTTCTGAGTTGGCCGCCTACCCGGACAAATTCAGAGACAAACAAAGTCGGTGGGTCGACATCTACAACAACTACTACACGATTGCTTACAACAGCCAACGGGTTAGGCCGTCGGAAGTTCCGGCCGCGTGGGATGGTCTGCTCGATCCCAGGTGGCGTGACGGCAAGATTACGCTCGATCCGCGTTCCTATGATTGGTATTTCGGCATGCTGACCGCGTGGAGTGGCCAAAGGGGTGGCGATTTCATGCGCAAACTTAACCAGCAAAAGCCAGCCTTTCGCGACGGCAACGTATTAATCGCCAACTTGCTGGCGGCTGGTGAGTTTCCCATTGGGATCACTTATGCGCATCTTATCGAGCGTCTAAGAACGCGTGGAGCGCCAGTTGACTGGGTCGCGCTTAAACCGATGGTCGCAGCGCCGATCTCCATTGCCTTGGCGGCGCGGCCTATGAATCCAAATGCCGCAAATCTATTTGTTGATCTGGTGTTATCCAAAGAGGGATCGGAAATCCTTAAGTCCATGGGCCGCGTTCCCACTCGCAGCGACGTAATGCCCTCTGCCAAACGGCTCGATGCAAAGGATCTCGATTTGTTTCCGTTGCACGTCAGCAGCGATGAAATGGACCCGGAAGATTTTCGCAAGAGCTTCGGATTGCGGTAGCCGAAAGGATCGCCGCGCCAAACCAGGCGAGCTCGCGAACTCCTTTCGAGCCGTTCAAAACGCTTCATTCGTTGTCAGAAGTCGGGCCGTTCAAAAGTTCAAGCGTTCAAGGTTCAAAGTTTCGAATCGGGGTTAATCCTTACAGCGCATAGAACCTTTTCGCGTTGTCATAGATGATTTTCTTCTTTGCTTCCCGGCTCAGGTCTTTGCGGTCGAAGTGCTCTTTCACGAGCTTGCGCATGTCGGTGCGCGTGGCTTCGTGGGGAAAGTCGGACGCCCACAGCAGGCAGTCGTCCCCGAGCAATTCGACATCGCGTTTCGTTGTCACTTCTTCGCCGCATTGAAAGTAGAGCTGCTTTTTCTTCAGCAGTTCGCTGGGCAGAACCGGACGCTCGTTGGGGGCGACGCGCTCGAGGCGCTCCTCGATCTTGCTCATCAAAAAAGCCACCCAGCCGCAGCCGGCTTCGAGGAACCCGAGCCGAAGATTTTTCAGTTTGTTCATCAGGCCGGAAAACATGATGTTGTTGAACTGGCGCATCTGCGGGATCACATGGGTGAGCGCGGCTGCTTCGTTGGGTTGGAGATACCGGTCGTTGTCGCGCAGCGAATTGCACGAGTGGATCGACAGGGCACAGCCGAGATGGTCGGCTTCCTGGAAGAGCGGCCAATACTGGCGGTGCCCCAACGGCAGCGGCAAACCGTCCGCCGGCAAGATGCCGCCGAGCATGCCGTAGTTCTTGACCGCGCGGCGCAGTTCCTTCACCGCGGCGCTCGGATCTTGCAGCGGCAATAACGCCATGCCGCGAAAGCGGCGATCACGGGTGAGAAATTTGTCGTGCAGGTAGTCATTGTAGGCGCGGCAGAGCTCCACGGCGTAGGGCGGGTTGCCGATCTGGCCGATGTGCATGAAGCGGGTCGGATAGAGCACGGTTAGCGCGAACCTTCCTTCATCGAGCTTGCCGGCCCATTCGCGCCAGTCGGGCACGCGAAAATCTTGCTGACGAAAATCGTTGGCCGGAATCGAGCGATGCCAGCCATGGTGCGGCGTCAAGGGAAAGTAAAGCATGGCGTCGCGCCGCGCGCGGTAACCCGGCGACATGTATTCGATAATTTCTTCATCTGTTTCGCGCACGTGGCCGTCGGCGTCGATAATACGGCTTTCGGCCTTGTGATTTTTCATAATTATTCCTCTTCTCGGCAGTCTGCCGCTTTTCTGGCACGGAGTTCGTCTGTCTGTCAACGCATGTCAAGCACGGCTAGTTGACCGTTCAATATTTTGGTAAACTACTCTATTTCAATCATGGGTTATTTGACGGAGCAGATTGCTGACGAAGTAGGTCGGCTAACGCAAGAGCGCGGCCGGCAGTATTTCCATCGCGGCGCGGTCAAAAGCATCGACGGCGATCATTCGTCGGTGCATGCGGTCGTGCAAGGAACGATCCGTTACGACGTCGAGATCACCAGCATCGACGAGTTCTTGGATTATTCGTGCAGTTGTCCGTACTTCGAGCGAGATTTAGAGCCCTGCAAGCATATCTGGGCAGTGTCTCTGGCGGCGGAACAGGAGGGCTATCTTCGCGGCCGGGAAAGTTTTAGCGCGCTCGATAGTTTCGCGCCGGTAGCCAAACTCGTCCAGGTCAAAAATCCCCAACCAGCGCCGTCCTGGAAAAAACAACTGGAACCGCTGTTGAATTCTTTGCAGGCGGCGGAAAACCGTTCACGATTTTCCGCGCCGACGGAACGGGAGTTTATTTATATCATCGACGTTTCCGGCACGCGGAGCGCCGAGCGTCTGGTCATTGACGTTGCGCAGCGCGAGCGGCGGACCAATGGCTTGTGGGGCAAGCTTAAGACCAAGAAACTAGGCTTAAATGAGCTCGGCGATATTGCCGACCCGGCCGATCGGCGGATATTGGCCATTCTCTTCGGCTCCCGGCGCGACTTGAGTTACGCCTACTCGCCCTATTATCGCGAGTCGACCGATCCCAACTTCGCTCTGCCCGCGCCGCTCTGGGATGTCGTGCTGCCGCTCATGTGCGCGAGCGGGCGCTGCGTGCTGCGCTTTTCTCTAAATAATAACGAACATCTTCCCGCCGTTCAGTGGGACGATGGCGCGCCTTGGGAGTTTTATTTGCGAGTCGCGCCGGCGGAAGACGGCGCGCACTACCGCGTCACGGGCGGGCTCCGCCGTGGCGACGCCGACATGCCGCTGTCCAAGCCTTCGCTCCTGTTGGCCGGCGGCTTGGTTTTTTACGACGGTCTTGTGGCCCGACTCAACGATCATGGCGCTTTCGGCTGGATTTCGCTGCTGCGGGCGCGCGCAGAGCTGTCGATTCCGAAGCAAGAGAGCGAGTCGTTTCTCGGCGAGCTTTTGCGTCTTGGTCAACAACCGCGTTTGGAGCTGCCCGACGAGCTTCAATTCGAGGAGGTTGCGCCTGACGCCGAAACCGAGTCTGGTCATCAAGCCCGGACCGCGCCATCCATTTCGCCATCCCCGGCTGTGGGGCAAACTTTCCTTCGATTACGCAGGCGAGAAAATCGCTTTCGGCGCGCGCGGCGGCAACGTCTATCAAAAAGAGCAACGCCGGCTGATTCGGCGTGATGCCGGCTTCGAAGCCAACGCGCGCAGGAGAATAATCCAGCTCGGCTTTCGCGCCATCAATAACGGCGGCGATGCCGACGCGGAGCTGTACGCCGCGCAGTTGCCGAAAGTGGTGCGCGCGCTGACCAACGAAGGTTGGCATATCGAGGCGGAGGGCAAGCTCTATCGCACCCCGGAGAAGCTGACGATGGAGGTCAAATCCGGCGTCGATTGGTTCGAGCTCGACGGCAGCGCGGTGTTCGGCGACGCCAAAATTTCGTTGCCGGAGCTCTTGCGCGCGATCAAACAAGGCGAGTCGATGGTCAAGCTCGACGACGGCACTCTCGGCATCGTTCCCGAAGAGTGGATGAAAAAATACGCTCTGCTTGCCGGACTCGGCACTCTCGAGGAAAAACATTTGCGCTTCACGCGGCCGCAGGCCGGGCTGTTGGACGCTTTGCTTGCCGGCGAGCCCGCCGTCGCCGTCGATGCGATATTCGCGCGGGTACGCCGGGAACTCGTCGATTTTGCCGGTATCGAGGCCGCCGAGCCAACGCCGCACTTCGCCGGCGAGCTGCGCGGTTACCAACGCGACGGCTTGGCCTGGTTGTTTTTCCTCCAGCGCTTCGGCTTCGGCGGCTGCCTGGCCGACGACATGGGCTTGGGCAAAACCATTCAAGTTCTGGCGCTCCTCGAAGCGCGCCGCGAGCGCCGTTCGAGTGGCGGCGAAAATGTAACGGGCCCCTCGCTTGTCGTGGTGCCGCGCTCGCTCGTGTTTCATTGGAAAAAAGAGGCGGAGCGCTTTGCCCCCGATTTAAAAATTCTCGATCACTCCGGCGCGGCGCGGCGCAAATCCGGGGAACACTTCGCCGAGTACGATCTCATCATTACAACCTACGGCACCCTGGCGCGCGATGCGCTTCATTTCAAGGAGCAGCGTTTCGATTACTGTATTCTCGACGAAGCCCAGGCGGTCAAAAACGCCGGCACGCTTGCCGCCAAGGCCGTGCGCTTGCTACGTGCCGACCATCGCTTGGCGATGAGCGGCACGCCGGTGGAAAATCACCTGGGCGAGCTTTGGAGCCTGTTCGAGTTTCTCAACCCGGGAATGCTCGGCAGCGCTTCGGTTTTCACCAATGCCGGACGCAATCCGGACGAAAACACGCGCGTCATACTTAGAAAAGCGCTGCGGCCTTTTATTCTCCGACGCACGAAAAGCCAGGTCGCCACCGAGCTGCCGGAAAAGACCGAGCAAACGATTTACTGCGATCTCGAAGCCAAGGACAAAAAGCTCTACAACGAGCTGCGCGATTACTACCGCGCGCGCCTGCTGAAAAACGGCGCCGCGAATGGAGCCGGGACAATTCAAGATTCAAGTGCTCGAAGCGCTGTTGCGCTTGCGCCAGGCGGCCTGCCATCCGGGACTGATCGATAAAAAGAAAAGCGCCGAGTCGAGCGCCAAGCTCGACACCCTGCTCGCCCAGCTCGATCAAGTGCTCGAAGAAAATCACAAGGTTTTGGTTTTCTCGCAATTCACCAGCTTGCTTGCCATCGTGCGCGGCCGCCTCGATGCGGCGAAGATTCCCTACGTTTATCTCGACGGCCGCACTCGCGACCGCCAAGCGCCCGTCGAACAGTTTCAGAACGATCCCAGCGTGAAGCTGTTTCTCATCAGCTTGAAAGCCGGAGGATTGGGATTGAATCTTCACGCCGCCGAATACGTTTATCTGCTCGATCCCTGGTGGAATCCCGCCGTGGAGGCGCAGGCGATCGACCGCGCGCACCGCATCGGCCAGACACGCCAGGTCTTCGCTTACCGACTGATTGCCCGTGATACCGTAGAAGAGAAAGTTCTGGCGTTACAGCAGTCCAAACGCGATCTCGCCGATGCGATCATCAGCGCCGACAGTAGTGTCATGCGCAATCTCACACGCGAAGATTTGGAGTTGCTACTGTCGTGAGGCTTGAGCGATACCGCACGGTGGCTTGATTTCCGCCCTCGTCCGGCGGGATCGATCGGGTTGTATGACGGCGCCGCTTCGTGTGGAAGTTGATTTGCCGGCGTGCTATGCATGGCAATCTCAGTTTCGGCAAACAAAGGACCTGGCAGGAGATCGAGTATGAATTGGAAATCGGCGTTGACCGGTTTGGCTTGCGGTCTATTGGCGTTGCCTTCATTAAGTAACGCGCAAAGCACGAAACTTAAAATGGGTTCATCGTTGAGCCCGCCTTCGCTGGAGTCGATCACGCCGTACGTCGCCATTGAAAAAGGCTTCTTCAAGAAATACGGACTCGACGTCGAAGTCGTCGAATTCCGCGGCGACAATACGCACGTCAAGGCGTTGCTCTCGGGTGACATCGATATGTCGATCAATATGGGCGCCACGGAAGGCATCGTCGGCGCGGCGAAAAAAGTTCCCATCAAGCTGTGGGTGGTGGCCAATCCGATTACGCCCTACCACGTGATCGCGCGGCGGGAAGCCGGAACGACGTTGCAGGCGCTGGTGGGCAAAAGCGTGGCGGTCTCCGGCATCGGCGCGATCTCCTATCATATTCCCCGCATCGTGATCGAACGCAGCGGCCTTGATCCGGAGAAGTTCAAATATGTCGCCGTGGGCTCGCCGGCGGATCGCTTCAAAGCTTTGATTGCCGGCAAAATCGATTTCACAGTGGTGACCAATACCGAAGTAGCGAAGCTCGGCTCCTATCCGGATATCATCGATCTCGTCAATGTGCCCAAGGTTGTGCCCGAGATTCCCTACGAGTTCGGCATGGCGAAAGACGACTACATTCAAAAGAACGCGGACACGCTTTATAAGCTCGCCAAGGCGATCATCGAGTCCAATCGCTGGATTGCCACGAACAAAGCCGGCACCGTCGAGGTCGCAAGAAAAATACTGCCGGACGAACCTGCGGAAGTGTTAAATAAAACCTATGATCTCGCCGATCCGCGCTTGTGGGGCGTCAACGGCGATATTACCGAGGGGTCGTACAACTTTACGGTCGAGTTTCTGAAAAAGGTCGGCTACCTCGAAACACCGATGCCGTACAATCAGTTCTTCGACCGCCGCTTCGTCGATCGCGCGATCAAAGAATTGGGCCGGAAATAGGCGTTGGCGCTAAATTCTCTTTGACCTCAGTCGAGGCCGATGAATGCTGGAGGTGCGGCGTCTCTCCAAGATTTTCTTTGAGCAGAACGATCCACGCAAGCCCGGACTCGTCGCGCTCTACGACATCTCTCTCGCCATTCGCAAAAACGAGTTTGTATCCCTGCTCGGGCCGAGCGGCTGTGGCAAGACGACGCTGATTCGCATCATCGCCGGGTTGTTGACGGCCGACCGCGGCGACGTGCTGGTGAATCAGCAAGGCGTCACGGCGCCGGGGCACGACCGCTGCATGGTGTTTCAACAGTTCGGCTTGCTGCCCTGGCGTACCGTATTGAGCAACGTGGAGTTCGGCCTGGAGATCGAGGGCATGGCGCGGGAAGAACGGCGCGCCGTAGCCGAAAAGTATCTGGAGCTTGTTGGCCTCAAAGGCTTCGAGAGTTACTATCCACATCAGATCTCGGGCGGCATGCAACAGCGGGTCGGCATTGCGCGGGCGCTGTCGAAAAAGCCGGAAATCTTGCTGATGGACGAACCCTTCGGCGCGGTCGACGCGCAAACGCGCGAGCAACTCCAGGAAGAATTGTTAAAAATCTGGGCGCAGACCGAAACCACCGTGGTGTTTGTGACGCATAGCATCGATGAGGCGATCTATCTTTCCGATCGCGTCGTGGTGATGCAGGCGCGGCCCGGCCGGATAAAAGAAGAAGTGCGGATCGATCTGCCGCGGCCGCGCTGGGAAGGCGACGTCAAAGCCGATCCGCGCTTCGCGCAACTTCGCGCGCGTTTGCGCGATTCGCTGCGAGATTGATGATGGCGCTTCCAACCGACGAACAGATCATCGAGGGATTGGGTCTCCGGCGCGAGCGGCGCTGGTCGGTCTACGATCACCCGAATCTCATTCGTCTCGCGTCGGTGACGGTTTTTCTGCTGCTTTGGGAATTTTTCGGACGCAAAACCGATCCGATCCTTTTTACGTATCCAACCGCCGTCGCCGAAGCTTTCGTCAAGCTCATCGCCTCCGGGGAATTGATCAAACAATTGGCGGTGAGCTTGAGCGCGCTCGCGGTGGGATTTATCGCGTCACTCGTTCTCGGCGTCGCCTTCGGACTGATTTTGGGCATGTCGCGGACCGTGGAAGCGTTCTTCGAGCCGTTGATCAACGCTCTTTATGCGACGCCGCAGGTCGCGCTGACGCCGCTGCTCATGATGTGGCTGGGACTCGGCTTCAGCGTCAAAGTCGCGGTGGTTTTTCTTTTCGCCTTTTTCCCGATCCTAATCAACACCGCCAGCGGCGCGAAAAACGTCAGCGCGGCGATGGTCGAAGTGGCGCGCGCCTATCTCGGCGCCGCCGGCCCAAATTCTCTTCAAAGTAATTTGTCCGGCGGCGCTGCCGTTTATCATGGCCGGCGTGCGCATCGCCATCGGCCGCGCCCTCGTCGGCATGATCGTCGCCGAGCTTTTCACCGCGATCACCGGGCTCGGCGCGATGTTGTCGCTGTACGGCAATATTTTCGAAACCGCCAAGATGTTCGTGGTGATCGTCGTGCTGGCGGTGTTGGGCGTCGGTTTGATCCGCGCGACCCAGTGGCTGGAACGCCGCCTGGCGACTTGGAAGGAAACCGAACGCGCGGTCAACTAATGACTTGCGTGTGAAAGCTAATCACAAATTGCCAACAGAAAAATCATGGCGCTCAATACTTTAGAACAACAAGCCCTCGCCGAGCTCGACCTGCCGCTCACTCGGCGATTCCGGCTCGTCGATCATCTCGGCGCCGTGCGCGCAGCTTCGGTCGTGGTGGTGATCGCGCTGTGGGAAATCTTCGGCAGGCAGATCAATCCGTTGTTTCTCTCTTATCCGAGCGCCATCGGCCGCGCATTCTTGCAGATTGTCGTCACCGGCGAATTCCAGCGCAGCGCTCTCGGCAGCTTGCACGTGTTTGCCGTCGGCTTGAGCGCTGCGCTTGTGCTCGGTATCGCCATTGGTTTGCTGATGGGGCGCTACCGTCTCGCCGAATATTTGCTCGACCCTTATGTCTACGCGTTCGATGCCACGCCGCGGGTGGCGCTGATCCCGCTGCTGCTCCTTTGGTTCGGGCTGGGAAATTCGTCGAAAATCGCCGTCGTGTTTCTAAGCGGTCTGTTTCCCGTGCTGATGAATACCTTTAGCGGTGTGCGCACGGTGAGCGCGCAGCTCGTCGAGGTTGGGCGCGCCTACGGCGCCGGTGAGGGAAAGCTTTTTACGAAGGTTATCCTGCCGGCTGCGTTGCCGTTTATCATGGCCGGCATCCGCCTAGCGGTGGGCCGCGCGCTGATCGGCATCATCACGGCGGAAATGTTCACCGCGGTGACGGGTATGGGCGCCCTTTTAGTTCGTTACTCCAGCGCGCTGGCAACCGATAAGTTTTTCGTTCCGGTGATTTTATTGGCGCTGCTCGGCGTGATTCTCAGCAACATTATCGAGAAGCTGCAAAAACGTCTGGCGCCGTGGAAAGAGACTGAACGCGCGCTTTGACCGCCGTAAGCGCCGGTTTAAACGAGTAGTTATCCCTTAACACTGTCCGTCTTGCGAGCTTCGGCGGGTGACTTCTTTCGTTAGTTTTCACCGCTTGATGCTCAGCGCGGTGCCATCCGGCAAATAGCTAGTCAGCCAGCGCGTGCCGTCGAGAATGCGCTCCCGGTATTCCGCGGTTTTTTCCAAACCGGGTAGGTCGGGCGCATATTGCGCAAGGAATAAATTCGCGGATATCAGTAGGCCGGCGGGTTTCAGCAGCCGTTCGAATTGTTCCAGATCGATCAGCGACTCTGCCGGGTCGGTATCGAAGTAACCGAGATCGTAGGTGTCCTTGAGCGTCGGCAGGACCTTCGCGCCGAGCCCCGCGAAAACTTTGATCCGCTCGCCCAGACCTTCAGCTTTGAAGTGTTCGCGCGCGATGGCAGCGTGCTGAGGGTCGCGCTCGATGGATTCGACAACCGTTCCAGGTCCGCCGCCATAGGCAAACCAGAGGGCGCTGTAACCGAGGCCGCAGCCGACTTCGAGTATGCGTCGGGCACGATGCGTTGCCGCCAGGGTTCCGAGCAACGAACCGTTTGGATAAGGATACACATCGTAGCAGCCGTGCGTGGCGCGATGGCCATCGTATTTTGCCGCGACATGAGCGAAGCGGTCGTGCTGTCGCGCGTGCTTCTCAATCCATTGCTGTACTTGTTCGGGGCTCTTCGGTTCGCCTGGAGGCATCGCCATAGACTTGCACCTCGATTGAAATGGACCGGTTTCTATCCTTAGCGCAATCAGGTGCTTTTACCAATCGGGCTTTGGTTGACATGCGAGTATGCGACTCTGTAAGCTCAACCAAATGTTCGAAACGCCAAGGAGGATCCCTGATGGCCTATGACGTATTGATCAAAGGTGGACGGATTTACGATGGCAGCGGGTTGCCGTCTTATCTCGGCGACGTCGCGGTGCAAGACGGCCGGATCGTCGACACGGGCAGAATCAACGGCAGCGCGAAGCGGGTCGTCAACGCCGACGGCTTGGCGGTATCGCCGGGCTTCATCGACTTCCACACCCACCTCGATGCCCAGCTATTGTGGGACCCGTTGGCGACGTCTTCCTGCTACCACGGTGTGACTACGGTCATCCCCGGCAACTGCGGATTGTCGTTGGCGCCGTGTAAAGAACCGGATCGCGACACGATCTTGAAAAGTTTCGAGCGCGTCGAAGCGATCACGCTGCCGGCTTTAAGGGCCGGGGTGAAGTGGGGCTTCACTACGTTCGGGCAATATCTGGACGCGCTGCGCGGCAAACTCGGCGTCAATGTCGCGTCGCTAGTGGGCCACTGCGCGCTGCGCCAATTCGTCATGGGCGAGGCTTCCATCGAACGGGCCGCGACGCCGGCGGAAATCCATCAGATGAAAGAAGTGCTCAAAGCCAGCGTGCGCGCCGGTGCCGCTGGGTTTCTCGACCAATCAAAATCCCGTGCATATGTATGCCGACGGCACGCCGATTCAGAGCCGCTTTGCCACCGATGAAGAGATTATCGAGCTTGCCTGCGCGTTGGGCGAAATCAATCAGGGCGCGATACAGATCTCGCGCGGCTCGCTGGGCGTATCGGTGCCGATGCGCGAGAGCGTGCAGTTGTTCGACGAAATTTCCAGCCGTTCCGGCCGGCCGGTGATTTGGCAGAGCGTGACGCACCGCTGGGACAAGCCCAATGAATGGCGCCAGCTTTTGGATCTCGCCAAAGAATCGATCGACCGCGGCGTGCAATCTTATCCGCTGTGCAACGCGCGCCTGTTCAACAACCGCTTGACCATGAAAAACGCCCAGGTGTTCGACGATCTGCCGACCTGGAAGACGATTCTCTTTTTGCCCCTCGAAGCGCGCATCGCGGCGATCAAAGACCCCGAGACGCGCAAGAAGATGCGCTATGAAGCCGTCGAAGAGAAAAAATCGTCGCGCTTCTCGCGCCGCTGGGATCTGGTTTATCTAATCAACGCCGTCAAGCCGGAAAACAAGTACCTGGAAAAAAAGAGCGTGGCGGAGATCGCCAAGATCCGCGGCCAGGACGTGATCGACGCTTTTCTCGATCTGTCGCTCGAAGAAGGATTGGACACCGAGTTCCAAACCTCCAGCACCAACGGCGACGAGGTGGCGGTGGCGGAAATCATCCGCAGCCCGTTCGTGCTCGTCGGTCAATCCGACGCCGGCGCGCATCTGATTTACGACGCCGGTTTCGGTTACGCGACGCGTTTGCTTGGCTACTGGGTGCGCGAGAAGCAGATCATGACTTTGGAAGAAGCCGTGCGCAAGTTGACCTTCATGGTTGCGTCGATCTTTGGCCTGCCGGATCGTGGTTTGTTGCGCCGCGGCATGGCGGCGGATTTGTGCGTTTTCGATCCGGCGACGATCCGCGAATGCGATCCGCAGATGGTTCAAGACCTGCCGGGCAACGAAAAACGCTTCGTCCAAAAAGCAGTGGGCATCGAGATGACCATCGTCAACGGTCAGGTGCTGGTGGAAAAGGACAATCACACCGGCGCGCTACCGGGCGCCGTGCTCGGGGGCGGCAACGGCCACTCGCTACAAGCGGCGGCGTAGAATAATTTCTGCAAGGTTCTCGGGGGCGACTAGAAAGTCGCCCCGAGATCAAATCAGCAAGCACCCTATACTCCGTATAGCCAAAAAACGGTTTCGGCTCGCTTGAACGTTTGAGCCAAGTCGATCAATTTAGTCTCGTTCACACTAGGATCCGGAGCGGTTTCACATGTTCGGCCGGCTTTGCGGCTGTGGGCGTTGTAGGCGATGGCGGCAAGAAATGGCAGCTTGTCTATCCGAATCGCTGTAAGGCATTTCGAAGGGCGAGCCGTTCGATAGCTTTTCTATCATTTATTCTCATCGAGCATTCACTGCGCCGCGCCATCCAGAGCCGCCACCGCGACGGAACATCCTTGACCCCAGCGAGAAGGGAGTGTTAAGAGAGGCCAGTTTGCGCCACATCTTTCAGGATAATTTCGAATCGTCGAAGGAGGCCGCCATGCTGAAAAAAACTTTTCCGGCAATCGAGTTCGCGACTTTGGCGATCACGGTGTTTCTGATGGCGGCCAATGTTGCGGAAGGGGCGAGTTCACCGAGCGTAGCGTTGACCGGACAGGTGAGTTCGCAGGAAGAAGGTCGCATGGGAGGCGTCCTGGTGAGCGCCAAGCGGGAGGGCTCTACGGTCACGACCACCGTAGTGAGCGACGCTCAGGGAAAGTACAGCTTCCCGACTGCGAAGCTGGATCCCGGGCGTTATGCCTTGCACATTCGCGCGGTGGGCTATGAGCTGGACGGCGCGCAGGCGGAAGTGAAAGCGCAGAATACGACGCAGCTCGATCTCAAGCTCCGTAAGGCGAAAGATTTGGCGGCCCAGCTCTCCAACGGCGAATGGCTGCTCAGTTTTCCGGGCACCAACGAGCAGAAGCAGGGTTTACTGAGCTGTGTCGGTTGCCACACTGTGGAACGCATCGCACGGTCGCGCTACAGCGCGGAAGAGTTTGTGCCGCTCTTGAAACGCATGCGCAACTACGCGCAGGGCAGCTCACCTTTGCGCCCGCAAGTGCGCCCCGGGGTGCGCGAGCCCTCGGCTAACCAACTCCAGCAGATGACCCGGTTCGCCCAGTATCTCAGCACCATCAATTTGAGCAAGGTTTCGAAATGGGAGTATCCGCTCAAGACTCTGCCACGGCCCAAGGGCAAAGGCACTCAGGTGATCATCACCGAATACGACTTGCCGCGTCCCGAGGCGATGCCGCATGACGCCGCCATCGATGCCGGGGGCATGATTTGGTATTCGGATTTCGGCTCGCAGTACTTGGGCAAGCTCGACCCCAAGAGCGCCAAAGTTGTCGAATACCCGGTTCCGGTCACCAAGCCGGGCGCTCCGGCCGGCGCTCTCGACCTGAGATTCGACCCGGACGGCAACGTTTGGCTCGGTATGATGTATCAGGGAAGCATCGCGAAGTTCGACCGCACGACGGAAAAATTTCAAACCTGGAACGCGCCGAAGTTCATGGAAAACGACGAAGCGCGGCTGGCCATGGTCGATCCGGCGCATATCAATCTTGACGGCAAAGTGTGGATCGGCGGCGACGATGAATTTCGCCTCGATGTGAAAACCGGCGAATGGCACACGATCGACTATTCGCGCGGTCTGCCCAAGGACGGCCCGCCGGCGGACCGGCTCGGCTCCTACGGCGTGATCTCAGACTCGAAGAATAATTTTTACGGCACGAACTTCGGCGGCCAATACATCATCAGGATCGACGCCAAGACGTTGAACGTCACGCCATTTCCGACACCGACACCCAACTCGGCGCCGCGCCGCGGCCACATGGACCCGCAAGACCGGCTGTGGTTCGCGGAGTATCGCGGCAATATGCTGGGCATGTTCGATACCAAAACCGAGCGCACGCGAGAATGGGCCATGCTCACCCAGTGGACGAACCCTTACGACGCGATTCTGGACAAAGACGGTTACGCCTGGACGGGCGGCATGAGCAACGATCACGTCGTGCGCCTGAATACCAAGACCGACGAGTTCACCGAGTATCTGCTGCCGCGCACCACCAACATTCGCCGCGTCAACATTGACAACTCAACGGGCCGGCCGGTGCTTTGGATCGGCAACAATCTCGGCGCAACGATCATTAAGATCGAGCCGCTGCAATAGCGTTTAGTAAGTTATCGAATACTACCCGCGAGGATTCTCAAAGGTAGGTCTGCCAATTTTGGGTTTTAACGCCATCCCTCGACGAGGTGAACAATGGGCGCCACTGAGAAAATTGCCCGATTCATAGTAGACACCGGCTACGAGGACATACCGCGCGACGCCGTGGAGAAGGCCAAGCGCACGGCGCTCGACTGTCTCGGAGCCGCCTTGCCGGCGTCGGCGAGCCGGTCAGCCAAACCATCACAGGTTACGTAACGAAGCTCGGCGGGCCGCCCCAGGCATCCGTGTTTGGCGCTGGTCTCAAAGTTTCGGTTGCAGACGCTGCTCTGGCCAATGGCTGCATTGCCCACGCTCTGGACTACGACGACTGCGGTGTGAAGATCGGCCACCCCAGCGTCTTGGTTCTGCCCGCCGTGCTGAGCCTTGGCGAGCATCTGGGCGCCTCGGGCCAGGATATACTCACTGCCTACATCCTGGGACTGGAAGTCGAGGGCAAGCTCGCGCTCCACGCCGACTTCAAGCTGATGCAAGCCCGCCTGAATCACCAAACCTGGTACGGTTCTATCGGCGCGGCTGCGGCCTGCGCCAAGCTCCTCAAGTTGGATGTAGCGAAGACCAGAATGGCATTGGGCATCGCCGCCAACTTTGCCTGCGGCCTGTCGGCCAATCACGGTAGCATGGCCGGCGCGATGGCGGCGGGCAACGCCTGCCGCAACGGCGTGACTGCCGCGCTCATGGCGCAGGAGGGAATCACGGCCAACCCGAATATCATCGAGGCGAAGAACGGCTTCTACGACACGCTTGTCGGCGCAGGCCACTACGACGCCGAGCGCATGGCGGAGAGTCTGGGCAAGCCCTTCTACATCGAGTCGCCGGGCATCGGGCTAAAGAAATATCCAAGCTGCTATCACACCCATCGAGCGCTCGACGGAGTCTTTCAGTTGTTAGGGGAGCACCGCCTCAACGACAAAGACATCGCCGAAGTCGACGTGGGCACCTCGGAGCGCGCCATGCGCGTGCTCGCTTTCACCGAGCCGGCAACGCCTTATCAGGCCAAGTTCAGCATGCCTTACTGCATCGCCGCTGCGGTGGTGGACCACCAGGTGACGCTCGACACTTTCACAGATCACAAGTTCGAAGATCGCAACATCGTCGAAGCGAGAAAGAAAGTTCACCTTTCTTTCCCCGATGTGCCCATCTGGCCTGGCCTCGCGGACGTCGGCCCGGATACCGAGTTCGTCGGAAATCCGGTGACGATCCGCACGACCGATGGGCGAAGCTACAACGCGCGCGTGGACATCCCGCGCGGCGATCCCGCTCTGCCGCTGACTGACGACGAGCTGCTGACCAAATACCAAGACTGCGGACGCAGCCAGCTAAGCAAGGACGACATAGAGCGCAGCGTCGACATGGTTCTGGGACTAGAGAGAGTGGCAAATATCGGCACGCTGATGACTATTATCAGATCGCCTGTGCAGCAGGCTTAAGGTTTGGCGATGTTCATTAACGCGAGAATCACAGATAAATATTTGAGTCGATTCTTGGCGCTCGTTTGTTTATTTCTTGCGCTCACGCCTTACCAGGCGCAGGCAAAGCTGCTGGCGGCCTACATTTCCGACTCGCCCAGCTCCTCGGTGCCGGAGTGGATCGCTAAGGAAACCGGTCTGTTCAAAAAATACGGCCTCGATCTCGACCTAGTCTTCATCGACGGGAGCACGCGCGGTATTCAGGCCTTGATGGCGGGGGATTTGAGCTTTACCGAAGCGGTGGGAACCTCGGCGATCAATGGCAAGATGGCAGGTGGAAATCTCGCCATCGTCAACGGCCTCGTAAACACATTACCTTATTACATCGTCGGCAGCCCGGCGATCAAATCGCCGGAAGACTTGAAGGGTCGAACCGCTGCAGTGCATATTCCGGGAACCGCGGCGGACTTCGCTTTGCGTCTGGCGTTGAAGCGAGTGGGCATTCCTTACAACCAAATCAAAGCGATTACGGTAGGCGGCGGACCGGCGCGCATCATGGCGCTGATCAACGGTCAAGTGGAATTCACCGTGGCCAGCGACGCGGAAAAGTTTCAGGGCGAGAGACAGGGGCAAAAAACCATCATCGACATGGCGGAGTTCAAAGTTCCTTTTCAATTCACCTGCACGGTCACCACTGACAAAATGATCCGCGAGCAACCGGACAACGTGCGGCGCATGGTCGAGGCGCTGGCGGCGGGCGTTCACTTCTTCAAGACCAACAAAGAAGACACTCTCAGGATCATGAGCAAATACACCCGAGGCCAGAACCGGGCGCTGCTGGAGGGAGCCTATGCGGCGTACTCCCAACTACTGGTCGCCGACACCTATCCGACGCTGGAAGGACTGCGAAATACTTTGGAAGTACAAGCCTCGTGGGACGCCAAAGTGACCAAAGCCAAGGCGGAAGATTTTGTCGACCTGCGCTTCGTCGATCAGCTGAAAAGCAGCGGTTTCATCGAGAAACTCTACGGTCGCAAATAACGCAGCGTTGGAGCATTCGAGTTTTGTTTAGATATCCGTTCCTGTTAGTCAACAACATTTCACTTTTCCCGTCCCCAATTCCTATCACGCCGCGAACGGCTCGAACGATTTGAAAGAAGCGAAGCGATGGAACACTTAAAACGGCTGGGGTAGATTGTTGAGCATCGAATGAGGCGCGTAGTTGGAGCAGCAATTCGGGCCACCTGGATTTGTGCGCGACCTCGCCCCAGAGGCCGCTCAAAACACAACGGGGACGCATGGGCCTTTGAGACGGCTCCGCGCGTCAATAAATCAGGTAGGACCGCTAGCTAGGCGTCACGGATGTTTGCTTTGACTTTTTCGATCAGTTCCGGCGTCACTTGACGAATGCCGTGTTCCTTGGCGTGCTCGCCGGCTTTCTGAAGTACTTCCTCTGTTGTCTCACCTCGTATGACGTGCTTGCATCCACTCCGGGCCTTCGAGACGGTCCGTGCGTCAATAAATCAGGTAGGACTGCCAGCTAGGCGTCACGGATGTTTGCTTTGACTTTTTCGATCAGTTCCGGCGTCACTTGGCGAATGCCGTGTTCCTTGGCGTGCTCGCCGGCTTTCTGAAGTACTTCCTCTGTTGTCTCACCTCGTATGACGTGCTTGCATCCACTCGAAGGGTCTACCTTCGCGCATTCCAGCATCTTTGCCATGGGCTTGCCTCCTTGATTTCATGGGATTCACTGCTCTGCTCACTGTGAACATTCTATATTTAACTGTCGATGAGAAGGCAATATCATTTGCTTGGTTACAACGGAGAGGATGATTCTTTAGAATTCAGAAATCTAAATCGCGCCGATAAGACGAAATCGAAGAGTGAGCAAAGAAGTAGTAACTAAATTTCTAACACTAATAACCAATCAGTGTTGAGCCAGCGGCGATTATTCTCGTCATGGCAGCGGTTTAGTCCCACGGCCTGCGGGCGTCGCGCTGTCGAGGTGGCTGAGCGCCTGCGCAACGATGTCGACCCCTACCAACTCGCTCCATGCCCGCTGCAATTTCCTGATTACAGGCCCGGGGCCGGGATTTTTGAGCGGCTTATTGTTGATTTTAGAGATAGGAATCATGACCGGTGTGACGGAGGTCACAAACACTTCGTCCGCGGTCATGAGATCGTAAACGCTCAAGTCAGTCTCGGAACACGGTATGTCGAGTTTGGATGCCAATTCCAAGATTGTCGCCCTGGTGACGCCCTCAAGCACGTTGTCTCGCTTCGGAGTCAACAAACCTCCGCTTCTCACCAGAAATATATTTTTGGAAGTGCACTCACTCAGAAAGCCGTAGACATCGAGCATCAAGACCCACGCCGAGGGATCAACGCTTTGACCCTCCAGGTTAGCGAGGAGAAAGTTCAGCGAAACATGTTTGGCTTTGGGATCCATACACACCGGTGGAACCCTCCTTGTGGAGGCCACGACCAAGGGAGCTCCATCGATCAAACGTTGAGCAAAACTTTCGAACTTTATGCGGTTACAATACACTGCCACTGTTGGACGATAAGTCCCCGGAGCTAGTTCCCCAATGCCACGGGACACCCTATGAGTAATGGAAAAATCGTCTCCCGGCCCCAAGCTCTTCTCGTTTCTCTTGAAGACTTCCAGAGTAATGTCATGCATCTCGTCCTGGGTTAAGCCAGGATCAAGTTGAATAAAATCAAGTGACCGATAGAGCCTGGCGATATGATCGCGCAACTGGAACGGCTTGTGATTGAATGTTCGGGTCACGTCGTAAGTCCAGTCACAATTCGTGAAGCCACGGTCAAATATAGATATCTTGGCGTCGGTATCTTTGACGTACGAGCCGTTCAGATAGACGATGTTGTCGGCCATTGGACTTCCTCCTAACCGTATCAATTGATTCTTTACCCGATTTTTAGCAGTATCAAATCGTCATCCTTCAAGTCAACTTCAGTTCGCTTCCCAGATAGATCTAGACATTCCCTTTGTGTTGAGATAATGGGCTCTTAATTTCGCTGGTTATTTGAGAAGTCGGGACTATTGATTGGTCAATTTGCGACGGATGGAACTTGACGAGAAAGGTTACGCTGATAAGAAGAGTGAGTATCGCAAGCTACAGTAAATCTGAGGCCTCTAGAGGGATGTGTTGATCGCGGGTTGATAATACGGCCGATGGGTCATCTCATATGATCATATGAAACGGTCTTCTCAGTAGCGCAATCCTGGAGGAGGAAGATATGAAAGTGACAAGCAAAAGCGAAACAACTCATCAAAGAGGTTGGTCGGGCCTTTTTGTTGTTTCGGTTGTCGTATGTTTTTCTCTGGTTTCCAGCTCCTCCCACGGCAAAAGCGCCGCCGAAGTGCTCAGCGCCTACAAAGGACTGACTGGCAGCCAAAGAGAACAAAAGCTGATCGAAGGCGCCAAACGCGAAGGAACGCTGATCGAGTACGGGATCACGGCTACCGACAACTACAAGCGCGTCCTCGAAGAATTCAACAAGAAATATCCGTTCATCACCACCCACTATCAACGCGGCGGCGCCGTCGACACTTATAATAAAATCGTCAACGAGGCCCGCGCCAAGACCTACAATGCGGACATCATCAGCCTCAACCCCGGACAGGCTTACACCATATTTAAGGATGGCTTGCTGGATCCCTACCTTAGCCCGAGCCGACAGGGAATCAAAAAAGAATTCCTTGACAAGGATGGATACTGGACCACGCTGCACCACCAAGTCGTCGTCTTGGGCTATAACACCAACAAAGTGAAAAAAGACGAGATCCCTAAAAGCTACGAAGACGTACTCGATCCCCGATGGAAGGGCAGAATCGTCATGGATGACGAGGACATGGATCTGTTTGGAACCATAGTGGAGTATTGGGGGAAACAGAAAGGGATCGCCTATTTTAAAAAGTTGGCCGAGCATGAACCTTCGATGCGGCGCGGTCACACTTTTGAGGCGCAACTCCTTTCGATAGGAGAAACCGATATGATTCCCTGGTTGTTTGGCTATCGCGTCCTGGAGCTGATACGGAAAGGGGCGCCAATGGGATTTGTCCTACTGAAACCCGTTTTGACGCTGCCGACTCACGTGATGCTGGCTAAAAACGCTCCTCATCCGCACAGCGCGGCGTTGTTCTTGGACTGGGCGCTCTCCCGCGACGGCGCAATGAAAATCCTCGCTGAGAATTCGGCATACCAACTGCCCGCTCCGGCTACAAGACCAAATCTCCGGAACTCGAGATTCCAGAGTACTTGGCCGTAGATCCTCTGAAGATCGGACCGAATTTCGCGGAGTACACCAAATTGTACTGCAGTATTTTTAAATTCTGTTAAGACCCGGCTCCGGCAGCTGAATTGTGGTTTGTTTCGTGATTTGTTTTTGATGGTCTGTGCTCGACTGTTTTTCCAATCCACTTCAAAGCGCCGCTGCGGTGGACCATCAGGTGACGCTCGCCACTTTCACAGATCGCGAGTTCGAAGATCGCCATATCGTCGAAGCGAGAAAGAAGGTTCACGTTTCTTTCCCCGACGTGCCCATCTCGCCCGGCCTTGCGTCGGCCCGGATACCGAGTTCGTAGGGAATCCGGTGACGATCCGGACGACCGATGGGCGAAGCTACAACGCGCGCGTGGACATCCCGCGCGGCGATCCCGCTCTGCCGCTGACTGACGACGAGCTGCTGGAGAAATACCGTGATTGTGCGCGCGCCCAGCTGCGGCCAGATGACATTGAGCGCAGTGTAGGTTTGGTTCACGCGCTAGAGACGGTGACAGATGTCGGGGCGCTGATGGCGACATTCAGATCGTCCTCGCGCGAGGCTTAAGAGTTGAGGCGCTAATTAACTTTAGAACCACAAGTGGAGATTCGCGAGCGCATGATGCAACGGCCAAGGTTTAGAAGTATGGAGAGCTTGGAGGGCGTTTTAACAGGACAATATCACAGGCTTCTGCGGCTCCGATTGTACCGCAATAAATCGATCAGATTGTCGCCATAGTATAGGACGTTTTGCATTCGTAGCTGTTATACCCCAGGTCTGCTCATCCCGGCAATCAAATGGGCCTTACTTAAAAACCGAATGGTGGTTCAGACGAAATATACCACATGTAAGTCACGCCGACGGCTAGGTATCCACAGACCATTAAGATACAGCCCACGATTACTTTTTGCCACCAAGTTTTTAAGACGATATTATAGAACGTCCAAATTACCCACCCCAAGAGCGCCCAAGGGGCTAACGTCGCAAGTATTATGGCAATCTTTAAAGTGACTCTGTTTGGGCTTGTCGGCGGAGGTGGGTAAGGATAAAAAGCAGGCGCTATCGTCCGTTGACCAACAACCGTTCCTTCTAAGTCGAATTTGGTTTCAACAGGTCCAGCGTAGATCAATTGCACCGTAGCGCCATCTGACTGTTCTAGTATTTTCCACAAGACGGGCACCACCCCTTCGTTCAGCGATCGGTTGTCGAGCGAAAACTCTATTTCCTTCCTGCTTTGAGTTCGTATCGTGGCTTCCAGTATTCGCACCGCTGGCCGCGTAACGATTTTCGGAGGAGTCAGAATATTCTCTTTGACAATAGGCTCGCGTCCGTTGTTCCAAATGGCGATTTGTACCGCTGTGACATCGCCTTTTATCTCTTCATTGTTGTGTAAAACGCGCAATCCAGCAGCAAGCCCAGACTGAAGAACGGTTGTCTTGATGGGATAGACGGCATAAGTCAAGTGTGGCACTTTCACGGCATAGAAAAATAGAATCACCGAGAGCGGAAGACCTATAATGCCGCAGATCGTTCCTATAAAGCCAACCCACGGGTTTAAGATCAGCGGTGGCGGTTTCATTACTGCTCCATGGAATCAAGGAGCTATACGCCAGCAGGATTGAAGCGTCAAGGATATCTACGCACCGTAATCCTTGGTTGACCTTTGGTTCCGTCATGGAACGGCATCAAATATGGGAGAAAGATTTGGGGTCAGTAGCCCCATCAAAACGGGGGTGCGCGGCGCGCGGCTCAATTTCGACCTTGTTCAAATCGTTCCAACCGTTCAAACCGTTCAAGTCGTTGACAGAATCAAACGAAGAGATTAGGCACGAGCTTGGTGCCGAGCAGGAGGGAATATGAACCAGATGATTTTCATACATGGGCCCGGGGCGGGAGGATGTGCGGAATCGTTTGTCCATCAACTCAAACACTATCCGCGTAGCCTCGCTCCGACGTTGCCTGGACATCTGGAGGGAAAACCCTGTGCCAACGTGGAACGATATACGGAATGGTTGAGAGGATGGTTATGGTCCAAGGGTAAACGGCAAGACTTGGTGCTGGTGGGTTTCACCCTGGGAGCGTGCATCGCGCTCGAGTACGGCTTGGACTATCCGGACGAGGTCAAGGCGCTGGTACTAATGACCGTGGCCATGCGGCCTAAGGAGCGGCCACGCAGTGCTCTGGAACTCCGGCTCAACGCTGCACAGGACGCCGAGATCAACCGGCAATGGCTCGACCTCATGCGCCATAACATGAAGTTTATCGAGCCGGACCTTCGAGAGCATCTCGTCGAATGCCATCGCAAGGTGGGGCCGATGAGTCAGCACGATGATTTCGTCGTGATCGACCAATTCGATGTCAGGGACCGCATCAGCACGCTCAAGCCTCCGCTTCTCTTAATACGCGGCGCGGACGATCCCGCTTCGCCGCCGGAGTATGAAATGGAGATCCATCGGGCGGTGCCCGGCTCTCAGTACCTGAAGCTCGGCGATGCCGGTCACTTCCCTATGGCGGAGAAGCCAGAGGAATTTAACCAGGCCATCGACGATTTCCTGGCATCCCGAACGTGATTCCCCGCATGAACGTAATGAAAAAGGATTCGGAGTTTTCACCGCGGCGGCGCGGGAACGCCGAGAAGAGGGAGTAAAAAGAATACTCTGCGTCTCTGTGGTGAAGATCACTCCGAAGAACCGGTTTTTCTCTTTTTGGTTGTGGCGCTGCGCACTGGGGTCATGCAGATAGATTCGGCGCCACCGTTAAGGAAATCACTTCGCCGATGCGCTCGACTTCGTCCAAGCGACGCAAGCAGGCCAGTAGCTCATTAATTTGCCTCTCTGGAAGCAGCGGCGCCGCCAGCGGACGGAATTTTCGCTCCTGCTCCGCGTCGGTCATCAAGCGTTTAAAATGGCCGAGATGGTAGGCCACTTTCGTTGAAAGAACTTTTCCTGACTTCATCTCGATGTCCACGATGTTCAAAGGAACTTCGGGCCAGGCGGCAACGGGTTCTTCGCCGATCCGCACGCTGATTTTTTGCATGAGCGTCCGTACATCGGAGCGCTTGTAGTACAGCTGGTCGTAATGGCGAACTTCTATGCCGCCTTCCATCAGCGCAACGGCCATCACGAAGGGCAGACTGTGATCGGCGCTCTCCCTGGTTTCCGGCTGCCAGTTCGCTTCTCCTGAACCCATGACCTCGTAGCCGGCAGGAAAAGTTTGCAAGCGAATCTCTTTGATGTCGTCGAGATTGGAGATCTGGGATCGCAAGTTAAGAATCGCCTCGATCGCGCTTTGCGAGAAATATCCTGCGGGAAATGCTTTCACCCGCGCTTTCATGATGCGGTAACCGTCGGCGGAGTCCGCGAACGGTCTGATCTCGAAGCGGATTCCCGTGCTATTGAGGAAGCCGGCCTTGCCTTCGAATACTTCCTCCGGTCCCGTCATGCCCTTGGCGGCCAGCATGGCGCAAAAAACGGCGTTCCTCGAGGCGTTGGCCAACGCGCATCCCTTCCAATGGGAAATCTGTCCTCTTCTGATTTGCTCGAGGCTGATGTGAGACGCGACCGCCAAGCTAATCGCATTGCACATCTGCTCTTTCATAAGGCCGAAAAGTTTAGCCGCCACTACGGCCGCCGCGATAACGCCGTAGGTAGACTGATCCCAAATACGCCCGCGCTCGTTCGCTCCGGCGTCGATGAGTCCACAAAACACTTCATAACCCAAAACCGTTCCGAGGATCACGTCTTTGCCGTCGCCGTGTTTTGCGTCCACGACGGCCAACACCGGAGCAAGGAGATCGCTTGGGTGGCAGGTAGGAGAGCCGGCGTAGGTGTCGTTGAAATCGAGATAACGGATCATCACACCGTTGGCGAAAGCTGCGAGGTCGGGCGAGGTTTTCTGGCCGCTGATCAAAACGGTGGAAGGAACGGCCGACGTTATCTCGGACGCAGCGGCTCTAGCGATCTTGGCTGGAGGACTTTCGGCTCCGCCGAGCGCGCACCCCACGGTATCCAAGATAATGTGCTTGGTCCGGCGCACCACTTCCTTCGGCAGGTCGCGATACGACAACTTCAGCGCGTAGTCGTAGAGATGATTGAGGATTCGGTCGGCCATTTCTTTGCTCGGTCAAACCTTCGCCGAAGCGAAGGCATTGACTTCGGCGCCTCCAAAAGCGTTACATAGCTCGAAGTTTGTGCCCGGTTCAAGTCGTTCAAAGAATCAGGAGGGAGAAATCCAGCAGGACGCTGTTGACTTGCTGGACAAGCCCGCCGCGAATGTGAGAACCCATGCGGTGTCAGACTTGCCTAAGTCTAGTAAGTTTGATAGGGGCGAGCGATGCCGCGTCATCCCGCGAGTTCATGCCGAAGGACTGCTCTATCACGTGATGGCGCGCGGCAATGACGGGCAGAAGATTTTCCTCAGGCAAAGTGACTACCAGGCCTTCATCGAAGCGCTTCGGAGCGTGCGCCAGCGCTACCCGTTCTCTCTCTACGCCTATGTCTTGATGTCGAATCACTTCCACCTGTTGGGTGCACGCGGTGCACGGACACGGTGCACGCGATAACGCAGTTGAATCCGCTGCAGTGGGCGTTAAGGTAAAACGAGTCCAGATAATGTCTTTACTTGAAAGGAGCGGATAATGGCCAAATGGTTTTTCGAACCGGGGCATACCGCGGCGGAGTTTTGTGTGCGTCACATGATGGTGACTTTTGTCCGCGGCCATTTCAAAGATATTCACGGCACGCTTGTCTTCGATCAGGCGGACCCGGGCGCGACTTCCGTCGAGGCCAGGATCGAAGCTTCTGGAATCTGGACAGGTGAAGCGGGGCGCGACGCCCACCTCAAGAGCGAGGACTTTCTCGACGTGGAGAAACATCCGACGATTACTTTCGCGGGGAAGCACGTCGAACTGGCCGGCGCGAACGAAGCGGTTCTCACCGGCGAGTTGACGATTCGAGGTATAACCCGCACGGTGCCACTGCGCGTCCATTATCTAGGACAGTGGCAGACTCCATGGTGGGAAGATGGCGTGGATAAGGGACCGAAGACTAGGGCGGGCTTTACCGCCAGCGCCAGAATCAATCGCCACGACTTCGGCGTGAGCTGGAACAGCACTTTAGACAGGGGTGGCGTCGTCGTCGGCAACATGGTTGAGATCACGATCGACGCCGAAGCGATCCTGCAAGAAGGATGATCAGCTTCTGCGGATCGAAATGAAGCTGCTACAGTCAAAAAAGCTTCTTCTCACGGCTTCGGCTCACTGAAACGGGATCCTCGTCTCCACAGTAACGGCCCCCTCGGCTTCCCTAAGAAAGTGGAGATTTCAAAGTCAAAACCCAATTGGCTTTCCCGCTTCGCGTCACACTCTGAACGTCCGCTGCGTGCTCTCCGGGAACAGGGTTGCGAGCGCCATTGGCTCTGGGATCAGTCCTTGCTCGTGCATGTAGCGCACGAACGTCTCGAGCGTGCGCCGATTGCTCTCAAGCCCGTATGGCCAGAAGTCCTCGCCCATCAGGTCCATGGTCTGGTAGGCGTGCTCGACCAGAAACGGTAGACTGAGTGGCAGCGCGCTTGTCTGGGTCAGGTCGGCCATCGCCAGATCCTTGGCTTCCGAGAACGCCTTGAACAGCGTAAACGCTACCCAGGGGTTCGCCTCGAGGATCTCTTTCTTGACCACCAGCGTGTGCATGATGGGAAAAATGCCGGTTCGGCGGAAATAGTCGCGCTCGACCTCGAACGGGTGCTCGAAGAGCCGCCGCACCGCGCTACCGCTTCGCCGAAAGGTCGAGGGCGTCCTGGCCGTGACCAGCGCGTCGATCTCTCCACTCTCCAGCATTTGCGCCAGCGAGCGGTCCGCGGGCGCGAAGCCCACCGTGACTCCCGCCGGCTCGGCGGGCTCGAATGGAATGCGACCGGGCTCTTCGAGCCCGCCTTGCACCCATTCAACGTCGGCCGCGCGCACCCCGTAGTCGTCTGCCAGGATGCCGCGCGCCCACACCGCGGCCGTCATCTGGTATTCGGGTACGCCGATCCGCTTGCCACGAAGGTCCTCCGGGCTGCGGATTCCCGAGCCATCGTGGACGAAGATGCACGACTGCCGGAAGAAGCGCGACGGAAAAACCGGGATCGCGACGAGATCATCGGCGCCCCGCCCGCGGCGCACTACATACCCGCCCAGCGAGAACTCCGAGGCGTCGAACTCCCGGTGCTGGGCCATGCGCCAGAAGATCTCCTCCACGCGCAGCATGATGTAGGTCAAGTCGATGCCCTCTGCGCGCACTCGACCGTCACGAAGCGCCTCCGTCCGATCATAGTGGCCCGCAGCCAAGGTCAAGCGCAGCATGTCCACCTCCGGGCGCGGATATTTGTCGGGTGTCTCACTTGCCTAAGTCTACTAACGTTTGATGGGGAAAGATGAAGCCGCGCCATCCGCGAGTCCATGGCGAAGGATTGATCTGTCACGTGATGGCGCGTGGCAATGATGGGCAGAAGCACGAGCCGGTCAAACTATCGCTTAACTAACTGTTCGTGAAACCCGGGCTAGCTCAATTCGACCCCGTTCTCCGCCCGAGCGAGATTACGCGGCGACTGTTTCGCGCTGCGCGACCTTTGCGAGCCGCGACATCATCGCTGCGGCATTGCGGTGTAAGATCTTCTCGCGCGCATCCTCGCCGATCTGCGCTTCCGCAAGCGCCTTGCTGGTCCACTCGCAGCCGAATTCGGTTCCGTCGGTGCCGCACACGATGCGCTCGGCGCCGTACAAGCGCACCGCCGCCTCGATCGCGCCCGGGCCGAACGAGTTACAATCCACGAACACCTTTGCGCGGCGGAAGCGCGACGACGGCAGTTCCTCGTTCGCTGTATCCAGCAGGCTGCGGTGATCCATGCGCTCGATCTCGTACGGAATATTGCCGCCGAGATTATGAACCAGGACCGTCGCATCGGGGTACGGCGCGAGGTAGTCGGTGAGGCACAAGGTCACCATCACCGAGGACAGGCTCGCCTGCATGTCGAGCGTGCCGTTGCGGCGGCGCGCGTTGTCGGTGTCGCCGGCTATCTTGGGAAACTCGTCGCCAGGCCGCGGACCGTGGTGAATGAACACGATCGCACGCTGGCGGTTCGCCACCTCCAACAGCGGGCGCATGTTCTCGGCGTCCTTCTTCGTGAGAAACCCGTTTCCCGGCACTTGCGCGCCGACCACGCCCGGCAGCGCCAGCGCGCGCTCAAACTCGGCGGCGGCAGCGGACATATCCACGAGCGGCAGCGCGGCAAACGCATTGAAGCGCTCGTATTTCTGGCAAAGCCCCGACAGTGCATCGTTGACCATCCTGCACAGCGGCAGCGAAACCTCGACCGGCTGCGACTCGATCCAGCAGAACGCACCGAGCAGCGACAGCACGCTGGTGTTCACGCCCTGGCGATCCATCCTTGCGAGATGGAATTCCACGTCATCAAACGCCTTGGACACCGGCTCCTCGCCGATCCGGCTCTTCAGCACTTCTACGCCGTCCTGATTGCGCACGATGCGCGGTTCCTTGGTGCGGGCGCGCAGGGCGTCGATCAGCTCGGCGGGCCTCCAATGGGCATGCATGTCGATCATGGCAGTCTCCTTAGTTTATCGTCCAACGGATTAACCCCGAAAGTCCCAGTGTGCGGGAGGTTGTTTGCCAACTATCGTGCAATCTATTTCAACCGCCATAGCGAAGCAAGCGGTTTCCCGCACCCTTGCTGTTGGGCTGGGGTCTAGCATTGAAGTATCAGGGCTGCGCTTCAATACTGATCGTGCCGGCGTAACCACTCCATCGAGAATTTGAAGCCGTCCTCATCGCGACCTTTGGGCACAAGGTCGAGGAACTGGTAGGCACCATTGACCATATCGATGCCCCGCCCGTGGCAGGAATAGGTGTGGAAAACCTCGCCTGTTTCATCCTTGCAGAAGACGCTGATTCCCTGCTCGCCCGACGCGGTAATAGTTGTAGTACGCCTTACCCTCGACGATCTCTTCGGGCGTAAACGCGCAGCTCCTGTGTGAAAAGAGCCGGCTGCTCGAGGGCGGCGAAGTGGTCGCCCTTCTTTAGCTCGCTTTCGCCTCTGCGTCGCGCTTTCGGAAGGCGGCTTCTCCAGCGTCGGACACCTCGACCCACTTCGGGTCAGGCGAGGCCTCGGCGTCGTAGTTGTCGTGCCAGTTCCACCACTTGTACGGCGGGGTCTGGGGGTAACCCTCTGGCGAGTCCTCCCAAGTCTCCTGGCGGCCGAGCGGCGTGATGTCGAGGTAGCTCCAGGTGCTCCCCATCGCCTCGTCGCCGCGGCTGTTGATGAAGTAGGTGCGGAACACCTGCTCGCCGTCGCGGAAGAACACGTTGTGGCCGTGCCACTCGTCCACGCCGAAGTCGGCGTCGAAGCTGTCGGTGATGGTGTACCAGGGCATCTCCCAGCCCATCCGCGCCTTCAGGCGCGCGATGTCCGCCTGCGGCGCGCGCGAGGCGTAACGCGAGGGTGGTGTCGCGGGCGTTCAGATGGGCCAGGTGGGCGACCTGATCGGCCACCAAGGAGCAGCCGCGGCAGGCGTGCTCGGGCCAGCCGAACACCCCGGGCTCGAAGAAGGCGCGATAGACGATCAACTGACGGCGGCCCTCGAACAGGTCGAGCAGGCTAACCTTACCCTTGGGCCCCTCGAACTCGTACTTCTTCTCCACCGCCATCCACGGCATCCGCCGGCGTTCGGCGGCCAGCGCGTCACGGGCGCGGGTCAAGGCCTTCTCCTTCACGAGGAGCTGCTGGCGCGCAGCCTCCCACTCCTGCTGCGACACGATCGGGGGTGTGTTCATCGCGAGATGCCCTTTCGGGTGCTCTTTGTCTCTCTCTTTGCTTGTTGCCATCTTATTTCTCCTTTGTTTTCTGAAACAGACCGAGACGATTCGCTCTGAAAAATCTTCTGAACTTGCCGATGCACACCGCCAGAATTCCTCCCGTGGATGCCGGCGACCATTACTGCTGTGGTTCGTCATCTCACTTCTGCCTACCTTCGACTGTCCTTCATCGTTCGATTGCTCCCGTGCCTGTTCGATCGACGCCAGCAGCAAATTCACTCTTCCGTTCGCCGCCCGTGCGATGCTCGATCTTTCTCATGACTAGCACCGAGCGCGGGAGTTTCGATGAGCGTGGGAGTGACAAGTGTGGCGGGATTCCGATGGACTCGCTGATCACGGCCGCGGCGCGTGCACTGGCGGCGGGTGATCCCCTCGGCGCCTTGAAGCGGGTCGCCCTGCGCGACGATCGCGCCTGCGCTCGCGCTTCGAGGCATCGCGATGGCGCAGCTCGGCGATCTCGTTCGAGCGAAGGCTCTCCTGCGAAGTGCTGCGCGTGCCTTCGGTCCGAAAGAGGCCGTGGCCCGCGCGAGGTGCGTCGTCGCCGAGGCCGAGATCGCGCTCGTCTCGCGCGACCTGGGCTGGCCTGCGAAGGCGCTCGACGCGGCGCGGGCGACGCTCGAAGCGCACGGCGACCGGGTGAACGCCGCGCATGCGCGGTATCTCGAGGTCCGGCGCCTCCTGCTGATCGGGCGCATCGACGAGGCCGAGCGCACGCTCGCCGAGCTCGACCCCGCGCCCTTCCCTGCCCGCGTCGAGGACCGCCCACGAGCTGGTCGTCGCGGGGATCGCGATGCGGCGCCTCCGGACGAAGGCGGCGCGCGCGGCGCTCGCTCGGGCCGAGCGCGCCGCGCGCGACGCACGCATCCCTGCGCTGACGGCGGAGGTCGAAAGCGCATCCCTCGTCCTGAACACGCCCGCGGCGCGCCTGATTGCGAGTGGCGAGGAGCGACTCCTCCTGCTCGAGGATGTCGAAGCGCTGCTGGCGTCGAAGGCGCTCGTCGTGGACGCGTGCCGTCATGTCGTGCGTGACGCAAGCACGGTGGTCTCGCTCGCAAGGCGTCCGGTGTTGTTCGCGCTCGCACGCGCGCTGGGCGAAGCGTGGCCGGGAGACGTGCCGAGGGACACGCTCGTCGCGCGGGCATTCGGAGCAAAGCTCGCCGATGAATCGCATCGCGCGCGGTTGCGGGTCGAGGTCGGGCGGCTTCGCACGGTGCTTCGGACGCTGGCCGGCGTGAGCGCGACGAAGCGAGGCTTCGCGCTGGCGCCGCGCCGCGCACGCGAGGTCGTCGTGCTGGCGCCGCCCGTCGAAGAGGAGCATGCGGCGGTGCTCGCCTTCCTCGCCGACGGTGAATCGTGGTCGAGCTCGGCCCTGGCGCTGGCGCTGGGCACGAGCCAGCGCACCGTGCAGCGGGCGCTCGACTCGCTTGCGGCAGCAGGCAAAGTGCACTCGTTTGGTCGCGGGCGAGCTCGTCGCTGGATGACCCCGCCCGTGCCGGGATTCACGACGACTTTGTTACTCCCCGCTCCACTGCCGAGTGACTAGGATGGAGGCATGAGTCGATCAACGGCCGAAATCCTCCGTGAGTATGGACCCTTTCCGGGTGTCGACCAGTGCATGGCGTCACCTATGACGGCCAGCACGTCTGGTTTGCGGCCGGAGACAAGCTGAACGCCTTCGATCCGGCGAGCGGGAAGACGCTGCGCTCGATCGATGTCGCCGCGCATGCAGGAACGGCCTTCGACGGCCAGCACCTGTTTCAGCTCGCCGAGGATCGCATCCAGAAGATCGATCCGAAGACCGGCCGGGTGCTCGCCACGATCCCGGCGCCCGG
>CAVWLW010000040.1:0-18188 GCA_963755715.1 uncultured delta proteobacterium | reverse complement strand
CGAGGTTGTTTGCCAACTGTCGTGCAATTTATTTCAACCGCCATAGCGAAGCAAGCGGTTTTCCGCACCCTTGCTGTTGGGCCGGGGTCTCTATTCTTACTGTCAGCGTCGGATTTTGAGCCGTGAAGGGCGACAGTCAGGTCTTGGTTCTTGCGATCGGATCGTGGGCTATGCCCTCGGCTTTATCCATGGAGTGAACCGATAAACCCTTGTCGATCTAACTTTTCGATGAAGCTGTAGTCGACAAATTGTTTCGGGTCAGCGGTCTTTGCTTTAGGGTATTTTGACCAGTCGAGAATTGGCTTGACGCTCTTGGGGAAGGATACGGCTTAGCAACCAGGTCCTAGAACTTGCAGATAACCAGGGCTAGAGACAACACTCATTCAGCTAGGCAAGCACGCTCCTTTGGATTTGCATTAGGCCTGCCCAAGAGTTTATCACTTACCAGCGTCCCGTGCAGGATGCCTCCAGCTTCAAACCATCGCTTGAGGGAGAATTAAATGAAGATACGATCGATTTCGAGGCGGGCAGTCGTAATTCATATTGCCGTGACGATCAGCATTTTAGTTAGCAGCGCGGCCATGGCTCAGATGGATCATGGACCCAAGACCGAGAAGACATTCGGCATCGGTCTGCCGCGGGATCATGCGTCGCAGCTGTTTTCCGACAAGGACTATCCGGTATTCCCGCTGAAGCCCGGGCAGGAAGCTTATAGAGATATTGACGGCGCGCGCATGAAAAAGGACGTGATCGCGCTGTCGCAGATCGCGCTGCGTTACCGCGACACTGTCAACAAGCAGTGGTGGGGGCGCTTCCCTGGAACTGACGCTGACAAGGCCGGCATGAAGTATATGACCGATGAATTCGCGCGGCTAGGTTTGAAGGTCGAGTCGTTTCCATACGTGCTGCCCAAAGATTGGCGTCCGCAAAGCTGGAACGCTAGCTATACGACATCGAACGGTAGCAAGATCGAACTTGTCACTGCCTTCCCAGTTTCCGGCACCAAGGGCACGGGGTCAGACGGTATCACTGCGGAAGCGATCTGGGTCGGCGTCGGCGCTGAGCCGGATTTTCTCGGTCGCGACGTCAAGGGCAAGGCCGTTATTATCTACAGCACCTTCGTTCCCGGCGGCCGCAGTCATTCGGCTTCCGATCGTGCCGGCCTGTTCAACGCCAATGCGCGGGCGCAGAAGCTCGGCGCGGCCGTTGTCATCAATGTCATGGCGGTTCCCGGCAACGGTCAGTTCCAACCCGAAGGCGGACTACGCAACATTCCGCAAATGACCGTCAGCCAGGACGAGGGCTTTGCGCTGCGCGACCGGCTCGGCGCCGGCGAAAAAGTTACCGTCACGCTGCAACTCAACGCGCCGGAAGTGACCAATGTCGAGACGGCGTGGACGATGGCTACTCTGCCAGGCGCGTCGGACGAGCAGATCGTAGTCATGACCCACACGGACGGGTACTTCCAGGCGGCGACGGACAACAATTCAGGCATGGCCGGCACCTTGGAACTGGCGCGCCACTACGCCGCCATACCGCAGGCCCAGCGTCCGCGTACCATGGTGTTCATTCAATTCCCGGATCATCACCACGGCGAAGTTGCCCGCGGCCGCAAGGACGTCGGCATCGACGCCACCTACAACTGGAGCAAGGTCGCGCTGAAACTCACCATGGAGCATCCCTCCGAGACGCTCCTCTACATGTATAATTCCAATCTGACGGCAACAAATCAGATGAGCTCCGCGCGTTGGAACGCCTTGGGCAGCGCTGAATTCGAGCGGATGGCCTTCGAGCAGCTACGCGACTTCGGCGTGTCGGTCTACGGCGTCGAGGACGGCCCGAAGAACGGCAACTACGCGCCGTCTTTCCACATCATCAACCACGTCGTCTATCACACCAGCCTCGACACCCCCGAGCTGGTTCCGGCCGAAGGCATGAGCCGGTCGATCCGCGCGTTCGCTTCGATCATCGACCACGTCAACAAGATGACGATGGCTCAGCTTCGCGGCCCGAACTTCCCGCCCAAAGATGAACGCGGCACGATTCTCGGAGCGATCGGCAAGTAGCGCTCACACGATCACGGGTACATAGTAGGTCATGCGGACAGGTTTTTAATCTTGCTATCAACGTTGATCCTAGCAGGGCCCTCGAATCACTAAGTTACTGCCGTCTGCCTTGCTGCTGCTTGATAAGATTTCGCGACTAGGATATTCGAGCGTTTAATAAGCTAAGAAAGCGAGCGGAAAAAATATGTACTACGGTGCGCGAGGAATTGTCGGGCTAGTCAAACCTACCTATCGGCCGGGATCGATGGAGAGTTTTATCAAGCTCATGCCGGAAGGGGTTGGTTTTATTCCGGCTCATGCCGGCATTCGCGCAGGCAATGAGCAGGAGCTACAAGAGGCGCTGACTGTCGCTGAAAAGAAAGTGGCGCGCTTGGCGGAGTTGGGCGCAGACGTGGTGATGATCATGGGCGCGCCGCCGACGATGGTGCGCGGCCATGGCGCGGATCGGGCGATAGCCGATTCGCTGACGAAGAAATACAAAATTCCCGTGACTGTGGCGACGATCGCTCAGGTCGATGCATTTCGCGCGCTGGGAATGAAAAAACTGGTCGGCATCACTTATTTTCAAGACGATATGAACGCGCGCTTCGCGAAATTTCTTCAGGACGACGGCTTCGACGTCAAAGCGATGAAAGGTATCGATGTGCCGTTCAAAGACGCCGGCAAGCTTGCGCCTGAGGCAATCTACAATTTTGCCAAAAAAGTATTTCTCGAACACGGACCGGCGGATGGCATCTACATGCTCGGCGCTGGCTGGCATAACTTGCCGGTGATCGAGATGCTAGAGAAAGACTTGAAAACCACGGTGCTGTCGAGCATCCCCGCGCAAGTATGGGCGACCAAGAAAATTCTCCATCTCAATGAACCGCTCACCGGTTACGGGCGATTGTTGGCGGAGATGCCGTGAGAACCGGGCTGATGGAGTGTTGGAGTAATGGAGTGATGCGAAGATTTCGAGTTGTCGCAACCCTGCTTTCGACGCTCGGCGTTGGATTTTGGCTCGCTCAGTTGCCAGCCCATGCGCAGGATGTGAGAGCGAAGGCGGAAGCCGAAGGCAAGCTGATGATGTACGCGACTTTCACGGCTGCCGACTCGAAGACTTTGCTGGACGGATTTAAACAGGTCTATCCGAAAATCGATGCCGCCTACTATCGCAGCAATGATTCGGCGCTGATGGAGCGATACGTCAACGAGAACCGCGCCGGGCAAAATCTTTGCGACGTGATGGTGACGACGAGTTTCTACGGCCACAACTTGAAAAAGCGCGGACTGTTCGCGCCATACGATTCACCGGAGCGCAAATTTTTCCGCGAGGGCTATAAAGATCCACAGGCAAACTGGACGTCGATCTATACGAACTATGGCGCGTTTGGTTACAACACACGCGCCGTAGGCAAGACGAGCGTGCCAAAAACTTTCAACGATCTATTGAAGCCCGAGTGGAAAGGGCAGATCGCTGTGGAAAGCCGACCCTATGAGTGGTTTGGCACGACGCTCAAAGCGATGGGCGAGGAAAAAGGGATGGCATACATGCGCGAGCTGGCCAAGCAGACGGAGTTGCGCACCGGGCGAAATTTGCTGGCTCAGCTCGTCGCCGCCGGCGAGTTCAAAGGCGCGCTGAGCGGCTACTCGCAAACGTTCGAGGTTTTGAAGCCCGCCGGTGCGCCGGTTGATTGGGTGTATTTGAATCCGGTCTTCGCCAATATTCACCCGACCGGCATCGCCGCCAAAGCGCCGCATCCAAACGCGGCGCGCTTGTTTATCGACTTCGTGCTTTCCAAACGCGGTCAAGAGGTCATCCGCGGCATGAATCGCATCCCCGATCGCATCGACACGCCGCCGGGACTAGCGCGCCTGAATGAAAACATCCAGCCCGCTTTCGCGCCGAACGAAGTCCTGGACGATTTCGAGCGTTACGCCAAGATGTTTCACGACATCTTCGGCGGGCGGTAGGCGCGGTTTCGCCGTCTCTAGTTCCCGGTTTCGAGTTTCGAGTTAATCGGATTTAATGCCTCGAAGGCTGTGACATCACGACGATTCTTAAGCCTCTCGCAACCCGTCATTCCCGCATGTTTTCAGCGGTGGTTCGACTTGGCTCACCACAGGCGAGTCCGGAACTGGTAGACCCCCGATAGAAACATTCGGGGGTGACAACTCTAGATTAGATGTCGCAAGGGTCCTCCGACACTCCGCAGCTTGGTTGTTTTAGTCACGAACGATTGCAATCACGGCGCTCGCCGGTTGCATTCATGCCGGTGATTACAATACAAGAATTAATAGTTCTGCATTTCGGGAGGAAATCGGTTCATGTCACAGGATCTGCGCAGCTACATTGATTTAATCAGAGAACATAAATTGCTTCTCGACATCAAAAAAGAAGTCGATCCGCTGACCAATTTGGCGGGTATCGCCTATCGCGGCGAGAACGAACAAGGCAAGGGCACGATGTTTCACAATCTCAAAGGCTATCCGAATTGGACCGCGGTCAGCTACATGTGCGGCAGCCGCGAGAAGATGGCGTTGGGATTGGGCACGACGAAAGACAAAGCACTGGTAGAGCTTGGCGGGCGGATCTCACGCGGTTTGATCAAACCAAAAATTGTCGAAGACGGACCGGTCAAAGAAGTAGTTTGGAAAGACGACGACGCCGACCTGGGTCGGTTACCCATTCACGTGCACTCGGACAGCGACCGCGGCGTGCCTTTCATCGGCTCGGCGATGCAATTCGTCAAAGATCCCGAAACCGGCACCCAGAACATCGCGTTGCAGCGCGACCATATCAAGGGTCCGAAGAAGATGGGGATATTTGTCCATCCCAAGCGCCACACCGATATCTGCATGCAGAAGTATTGGAAGGCAGGAAAGCCGATGCCGGTGGCGACCGTGATCGGCCATCATCCGGCCTATTACATCGCATCGACCTGGACGACCAGTTACGAGACCGACGAAGTCGATATCGCCGGCGCGCTCTTGCAGGAGCCGGCCAACATGGTGCGCTGCGAAACCATCGATGTGATGGTGCCCGCCGATGCCGAGATCGTCATCGAGGGTGAAGTGCCGCCGAATTACATGGAGGACGAAGGACCGTTCTGCGAGCACGCGGGCATGACGCATGGCACACTGCAACAGCCGATCATCAACGTTAAATGCATCACCATGCGCAAGAACGCGATCTACTATGCGCTGCAGGGTGGGCGGCCGATTTCCGAGTCGCAGCCGCTGGACGGTTTCCCGATGGAATTGGTTCTTTACGCGCGCATTAAAGATGTCGGCGGTTTCATCGACGTCAAAGACGTTGTCGCGCTGCCCTACGCAGGCGGCAGCCACATCATCGTCGTGCAGATGTCGCCGCGCAAAGCGGGCGAAGTGCGCAGCATGCTGATGGCGCTGCTCTCCAGCCCCTATCTCCATCCAAAGATCGGCATCGCCGTCGACGAAGATATCGATCCGCACAACGCGCAATCGATCATGTATGCGCTATCGACTCGGGTAAATCCCAAGTCGGATGTGTTCATCATTCCCGATACCTTATGCCACACTGGCGATCTGACTGCTGAGCTGCTGCCGGATACAGGCGCTCATATGGGTTTCCATCCGCGCATCGGCTCGAAGATGCTGATCGATGCTACCAAAGGCGCCGCGCCGACGCCGGAGCTGCGTGCCTACTTTGAGCCGGTGAAGCCGATGGGGCTGGCAGGGGTAAAGCTGGAGGATTTTCTCGGCTAGAAGCTACTGTTTAACGTCTGGCGTCTGAGTCTAGGGTCGGACGCTACACACAGGACGCGAGAGCCGGGGCACAGTCTATGAAAGTCGTCGTTCGCGGTTTAACCAAAGTGTACCCGACTAGCCAGGGTGACATCCGCGCTATCGGCGGGATTAATCTCGAGGTGCGCGATCGGGAGTTCTTCGGCATTATCGGCCCGACGGGATGCGGCAAGACGACGCTATTGCACGTCATCGGGCGGTTGGAAGCGCCTAGTACGGGCACGGTGGAGTTTATCGGCGAGCAACATGCCAAGTCGCCGGTGTCGATGGTATTCCAAGACGCCGCGCTCATGCCCTGGCGCACCGTCGAAGAAAACGTGCCGCTGGGCGCCGAGTTCCGCAAGGAGCAACCGTCGGTTCTCAAGCGCATCGGCCAATTTTTTCTCGAAATCGTGCGTCTCGTTGATTTTGCCGGCGCGCGGCCGCACGAGCTCTCCGGCGGTATGAAACAAAAGGTCGCCATCGCGCGTGCGCTGGCGAACGATCCAGAAGTCGTGCTCATGGATGAGCCATTTGCGAATCTCGACGCGCAAACCCGCCTGGTGATGCGCGAGGAGCTTTTGCGCATCTGGGAGCGCGACAAGAAGACGGTGATTCTCGTCACTCATAATATCGAAGAAGCCGTGATGCTTTGCGACCGCATCGCGGTGATGAGCTCACGCCCGGGGCTTATCAAGGAAATTATTACGGTTGATATTCCGCGCCCGCGTACTATGAAGAGCATGAGGGACCCGGACTTCGCGACGTGTACGGAAAATATTTGGAACCTGCTGCGCCATGATGTCGACAGGGCGATGCGTGAGAATAAACTATCATCGTCACCTTGACCGAAAGTGGATGCGGGGGCCAAAGCCGGCCGATTAGAATCTGCGTGCCTCACCGAATCCTGGCGACAATTCTTGCCACCCATACGAAATTTTTTTCCGAACGCGCTCCATGACTAATTTTCTCAAAGATAGTCTCCTTTACCTTTATGCTGCGGCGCTATTCTTGAGCGCGGCGCTGCTGTTCCTGGTCCAACCGATGGTAGCCAAAATGATCCTGCCTTTTCTCGGTGGATCGTCGGCGGTGTGGATTACTTGCCTGTTCTTTTTTCAATCTTTTCTCCTGTTGGGGTACCTCTACGCGCACTTCGCGAGCTCATGGCTCGGGGTGAGAAAACATAGGGTTGTCCATCTTGCCATCGTCGCGGTTGCGCTTTTTTTTCTACCGATAACGCTTCCTGTTGGTTGGCTTGCGCGTCCTGAATCGAATCCGATTTATCTGGTGTTGGGAGTGTTATTCGTTTCCGTAGGATTTCCTTTTTTTGTCCTTTCTGCCAGCGCTCCATTACTCCAAAAATGGTTCTCGATGACGGGCCATGCTGACGCTCAAGATCCTTATTTTCTCTACGTGGCCAGCAATGCCGGGAGCCTGGTGGGACTCCTCGCTTATCCGTTTCTGCTCGAGCCGCACTTGAATTTAAGTCAACAAGCTTGGTTTTGGCTGTATGTTTACCTCGGGTTCTTCGTGCTAGCGCTGTTCTGCGGTTTGGCACTGCGCGGACTGGCCTCGCGCGCCAAGGATCAAACGCCGGCGCGAGAAGCATTTGCTTCGAATATCGATTCGACTACGGAGAAGTTGTCCCTGCTTCGTCGCTTTCGGTGGGTGGCGCTCTCGTTCGCACCCTCCAGCTTGCTACTCGGGGTTACTACTTACATCACCACCGATCTGGCTTCGGTTCCCCTTCTGTGGGTATTGCCGCTCTCGCTTTACCTAGTTTCGTTCATAGTCGGGTTTCAGCGCGATTCTTGGGGGTCGCATCCCTTCGTTGTAAGGAGGCAAAGTTTTCTGCTCCTGGGGGCGGCGATAACGTTCTTTGCGAATGCGACGGAGCCTGCCATTATCTTGTTGCCGCTTCATCTGCTGAGTTTCTTTGCTACCGCCCTGGTATGTCACGCTGAGTTGGCGAAAGATCGACCGCAGACACAGCACTTGACGGAATATTATCTTTGGATTTCTTTTGGCGGCGTATTGGGCGGTTTTTTTAATGGGTTTCTCGCTCCGTTGATTTTTAACACGGTTGCAGAATACCCATTGGCCATGATCGGCGCAGCTTTAGTCCGCCCGCCTCTTGATCAAAACTTTCGGAAGCCAGCGACCTACTGGCTCGATTTTATTTGGCCGGCGACGCTATTTATTATTATTTTGGGGTTAGTTTTGTGGGTCGAGAAGGGCGATTTTTTTTCTGCGAAGATCGCGCACGTTCTGATTTTCGGTATCTCTGGAGTGATTGGCTTGAGCTTCGCTCCACGACCAGTGCGTTATGCCTTAGGTATTGCGGCCATTATGCTCGCGACCAGTCAATATCACGGACCTTTCGGCCAGGTTTTATTTACGAAACGGAGCTTTTTCGGGGTCTATCGAGCGATGCAGGGTAATGAACGCAACTATCACTATATTTTTCATGGGACAACGTTGCACGGAGCGCAAAGCCTCGATCCGAAAAGGCGACTTGTGCCGATTTCCTATTATTACTCGACGGGTCCCGCAGGCCAGGTATTCAGAGCGTTATCGGAAAACGGTTTTGACAAACCGGTCGCCATTGTAGGATTAGGCGCCGGTGCGCTGGCCTGCTACGGAAAGCCTGGGCAGATTTTTACTTTTTATGAAATCGATCCTTTGGTGGAACGCATCGCGCGCGACCCGGACCTGTTCACGTACTTGAAAGATTGTTCACCGAAGATATCCGTGCGCATCGGCGATGCGCGGCTTACGCTGGCCAGCGCGCCGGGCCATTACTACGGCATGTTCATTCTCGATGCTTTCAGCGGTGATTCCATACCGATTCATTTGTTGACTCGGGAAGCGGTGGAACTCTATCTGTCCAAGCTCGTACCGGAGGGTGTGCTGCTTTTTCATATTTCTAATCGTTACATGAATTTAGCGCCCGTTATCGATCGAGTCGCGACCGAGCTCAAAACTGACGGCCTTTCTGCGTGATGACTCAGAGATCAATGAGATTGAAAAGGCGCGAGGGCAAGCAGCCGTCGAGTTGGGTAGTTCTTGCCCGCCAGAATAAAGTGCTCGCTGCATTCGACAAGGATCCGAAATGGAAGCCGCTGGTGGGTAAGCTCAAAAGCGACTTGTGGACGGACAACTATTCTAATATCTTGCAAGCGCTTCGTTGGCAGTGACGCTGTGCGATTGCGGCGCAGTTATGAGCCGTACGGTCAAAGGGCAGAGAAACAGCCATGCGCCAACCCCAACGGTGCAACCCCGACCTTCCGAAATGATCAAGACTCGATCTAAGCTCCAGTACCATCGGTTGAGGGCATTTCGCGAGCATGTCTCCGCCGGCACTCAATCGCAAATTCAGCGAACGGTCGCTTCGCCTGGCGATCTTGATGGTCTTGTTATATTTGATCCTGCCGGTGCAGGCGCTGCTGCCCATCGACGATCCGGATGTATGGTGGCGTTTTCGCGTCGGCGAGTGGATCGTGCAAAACCACGCGGTGCCGTTTGTCGATTACTATTCCGCCTACGATGCCGGTAAACCTTGGATCGAATACAGCTGGCTTTTTGCCCTATTGATGTACGGGCTCCATGCTCAATTCGGTCTGGCCGCCATCGTGTATTTTATCGTCGCCATGGCGCTGGCGATCTCGGCCGCGGTGCATCAATTGATTCGTCGGTCAGGCTTGCCGATTTTCGCCGAAGTAGCATTCGCTGGCGCGGCGCTGGCGTCTATGAAGTCGCTGATGACACCGCGGCCCTGGCTGATCACTATATTTTTTTTCGCCATTGAACTTCTGATCATTGATAGAGTGAGACGGAGCGGCCGCAGCCGCGAGCTCTGGATTCTGCCGCCGCTCTTCGCGATCTGGGCAAATTTTCATATTCAGTTCGTTTACGGCCTGGCAGTAATTTTTTTGCTGGCGCTCGAAGCGCCTTTGGCCGCTTTGCTTGGCAGATTTGGCTGGCGCATCGACGTACCACCGGCGCCATGCCGCGTCGGGATTATCGCTGTCGCCTGCGTCGCCGCGACATTGCTGACTCCCTATCATCTGCTGCTGTATCGGCAGATCCTTGACTACATGGGCGGCCAAACGGGAATATTCCAGAACATCACCGAGCTGCATCCGATGTTTTTTCGCTCGCCGGGGGATTGGCTGGTTTTGTTCCTCGCGCTTTCCGCGGCCTTTGCGCTCGGTTGGCGGCAAAAATGGACGCCGTATCCGACGCTGCTGCTCATCATGGGCGCGTTTTGGGCCTTCCGCGCGCGCCGCGACGTTTGGGCGCTCGTTATCATCGCAATCAGCGTCATCAGTGAATCGGCGCGAATATTTCGACCCGCAAGCGATGCGCGCATGAGCAAGCGCCAAATTGCTCTATGCGCGACCGCGGTGGTCGCGCTGCTTTTCGGAGTAGGTTCGGCGCGCCAGATCTCAGAAAGAAATCTCCAGACTGTCGTGCAAAGTATTTACCCGGTGGGTGCCGTGAACTATGTCAAGCAGCATCAATTGCCGGGCCCGTTGTTCAATGACTACGATTGGGGTGGTTTCATCCTATGGAGCCTGCCGTCGCTGCCGGTGGTTATGGATGGACGGGTCAATCTCTATGGCGACGAAAAGTTCGAGCGATCGCTGAATACCTGGCAGGGCGGCAAAGGCTGGGAATCCGATCCTGATCTGATGAGGGCCAAAGTGGTGATTGCGCAAAAAGACCGCCGGCTCACGAGTCTTCTGCGCGTGAATCCCAACTACCGGATCGTTTATGAAGACAACGTTGCGGTTGTTTTCGTTGCGCTCAAATGAATTCGTTATTCATAACTGCTAGCGAACCAGCGGCGCCACTATCGGGAATAATAACTGCTGCGACCCGCCGGTCGTTGGTCGTTTTTCTTCGCAACATGCTCTGGCGCCAGGTCCGCATGAATGGTAGAGAAAGTCAGAAAGTTTTTAATCCTAGGCAAGGAGGCGCGTGCTCATGGAAAGAATCGCCAAATATTTTTTGCATCTCAACCTGTTGCTGCTCGGACTTATTGCATCTTTCAGCGCATGCTCGACCAGCCAAGCGCCGGATTTTCGAGCTGCGGTAGCCGATCCGGACCGGCCCGCGAGCGAGCGTGAATTGGACGCGGCGCGCAAGCCGGCCGAGGTCCTGGCGTTTTACGATGTTAAAAGCGGCGACAAAGTCGCGGATCTTTGGGCGGGGCGCGGTTATTACACGGCGATTCTTTCGCAGGTCGTCGGCGCAAGCGGCGTGGTGTATACGGTCAATCCCAACTCCCGCGATGAAATCAATCAGCGCTGGAAATCGCCGAAGTTCTCAAATATCAAAGTGGCCGATGGTCCCTTCGATAAGCTCGCGCTGCCCCAAGACGCTTCGCTCGATTTTGTCCTCATTCACCTCAATTATCACGACGTCGCTCCAGAGGTGCGGGGGCCGATGAACAAACGGATTCTCGCGTCCCTCAAGCGCGGCGGAGTCTATGCGGTGGTCGATCATTCGGCGAAAGACGGTTCTGGAAACGAAGCGAACAAGACGCTGCATCGCATCGACAAATCGCAAGTCATCAAAGAAGTCACTGACGCGGGTTTCAAGCTCGCCAAAGAAGGAAACATGCTGCGCAAGCCTGAGGACACGCGTGACTTCAACGTGAACAAGGAACGCAACAAGGACGATCGCTTCGTGCTGGCGTTTGAGAAACCGTAAGCGATTTTATCAAGAAGGAGCGGCCCATGCAGTTTGCAAAAGGTATTCGAAGCGATCGGTTCGGCATGTTTTTTCTTCTATTGCTACTGGCGAGTTGTGCCGCGGCTTCCTCGGAAAATTACAACGAAATTCTTACCAGCGCCAATCGGCCGGACGCTGAAAAGGCACTTGACGCCGTGCGCAAACCGCAGGAGGTGATGGCATTTTATGAAGTAAAAACCGGCCAGAGGGTCGCCGATATTTTCGCCAGCCGAGGCTACTACACGGCGATCTTGTCGCAGCTGGTCGGCGCGGACGGTGTCGTCTACTCAGCGAATCCCGCGCCGCGTCAGGAACTGCATGATCGGTTGAAGCAGCCGGGCATGGGCAATGTGCGCGTGCTCGACGGGCCGTTCGACAAGCTGGCGCTGCCGCAGGACGGTTCGCTCGACTTCGTGCTGCTCCATCTCGACTATCATGAAATCGCCGCCGATGTCCGGCGCGCGATGAACGCGCGCATTTTCGCGGCGCTCAAGCGCGGCGGTAGTTACGGTGTCGTCGATCATTCAGCGAAAGAAGGTGCCGGCGATAGCGAAGCAAAAACGCTGCACCGAATGGACAAGCTATTGGTGATCAAGGAAGCGACCGGCGTCGGGTTTCGCTTAGCCGAAGAAGGGAAAATGCTCAGCCGGCCCGACGACACGCGGGATTTCAGCGTGGTCAAGATTCGCGATAAGAGCGATCGCTTCGTGTTGAAGTTTGTTAAGCCTTAGCTTGTGGGATGCCGGCGGCTTGTAAGGGAGTTCGTCGAGTAATTCTTCCGTAGATTTTAGTTTAGGGGCGTTAAACCCTTCAATGAACCCGCCGTAAGTTTTCGCCAGCCGCTCATAGCTGTTCCTTTGTGGTCTTAGCCAGTTTCGCTGTAACTACCGAAATTTTACTGTTTGAGCATGGCATAGGGCGCGTCGGGTTACTCTGCGCCCGGATTTTTGGTCACAATTGTAGCGATGGCGAGTTAGAGGAAGGCTGTCCGTGGGTTAAAGGATCACTGATTTTCACAGTGAGAACCGAACTCTCAAATTGACGGCAGACTTCGGTGATTCGCGGTCTTGCAGTCATATTTATCATTTCCCCAAGGTGAGCCTATGAAACGATTTTTGTTCGGCGCGGTGGTTACGCTGGTGTTCGCATTATTTGTCTATCCGGTTTTTGCTGCGCCTTCCGAAGTCGGCGTGGTTCTCATGCACGGAAAGTGGGGATCGCCTCAGAGCATGTCGTCGCTCGCCCGCGAGTTAGAGTCAAAGGGGTATTTGGTGAGCAATGCGGAAATGGCGTGGTCCGGCCGCAGGCTATACGATGTAGACTATCCCACTGCGTTGAAGGAAATCGAGCAGGAGGTTCAGCAGTTGCGCGCTAAAGGCGCCAAGCGCGTAGTCGTAGCGGGACAAAGCATGGGTTCGAACGCGGCGGTGGCCTATGCCTCATCCGGCTTCGATCTCGACGGGTTGGTGGTCCTATCGCCGGGACATTTTCCAGAGGGCGGGATGGGGAAACGGCTGCGCTCTAGTTACGAGCGAGCACAAAGCATGGTCGCGGCGAATCGAGGCGCAGACTCTGACTCCTTCGAAGACATCAATCAGGGCAAGCAAAGGTCGCTCAAGATGACTGCCGGAATCTACGTTTCCTATTTCGACCCAAATGGTCTCGGCGCGATAACGAAGAATATTAAAAAGTTCTCAAAGCCAGTGCCTGTGCTCCTGGTCATCGGCACCGATGATCCATTTTATCCGGAATCGAAAGCGATGTTCGACTCGGCCCCGGCCAACGCGGCGAGCCGGTACGTAGTGCTGAATACCGATCATTTCAATATGCCGAACGTAGTCGCAGCCGAGTTCGTCAAATGGCTCGATTCCTTTGCGCAATGAAGCAGTCGTCAAGAAGAGCGTGGCAAAAACGCTGTACCGCAAAGTTGCCGTCGTCGGGGTTCGTCAGCCGCGCAGAGAACACGCGGGATTTCAGCGTCGGTCGAGATTCGCGAAAAGAGAGATCGCTTTGTGCTAAAGTTTGGTAAGCTGTGGGCGCGCGATCGGCTTAGATCTCCGTCACGCTCCGCACTTTCAATTTTTTTCGTTTGGCTTGGTCGAGCGCGTATTTGCCGACCGCGAGATCTTCGTCGGCGATGCCGTTGGATTGAAAGAAAATTCTTTTCGGGCGCGGCTGGGGCACGCCTTGGGCGACGAATTTTTCCAGCGGTATGATGTCTTCCCATCGGGCGATGCGAGTTTGACAAGCCTCGACCAAATCGCCGCTGTCCGCCTTTGCGGCGGCAAGGTCGTCGACCACGATGAGATCCATGCGCCGAATGAGGTTGTTCGAAACTTCGTGTTTCACCGTCGAGTTGGCGCCGATGGAGGCGACCAGGACTTCGTCTTTCAAGCTTCCGCCGGTGGCGACCGGCGTGGTCGAGTCGGTGGAGACAACCAAGATGTCGGATGCAGCTTCGACTTCGTCCACCGTGTCGGCTTCTTTCCAGTCGGCTTTGACGACTTTGCTCATCTGCTTGATGAAGTCCTTGCGCCGTTTCGGCGTGCGCCCCCATACGACCACTTGCTCTATCGGCCAGGCCTCGGCTACGGCTTCAACTTGAAAAGTCGCTTGCCAGCCCGGACCGATCACGCCGAGGACTTTGCTGTTTGCCGGCGCCAGATACTTGGCGGCGACTCCGGTTGCGGCGCCGGTGCGCAGGCTGCTCAAAAAACCCATATTGACGATCGCCTGGATGCCGCCCTTGCGGCCATGGTATAGCGTGATCGTGTTGGCGTCGGCGGCGTAGGAGCGGAGACAGATTAAGTCCGAGTCTTGATGCCATGCGGCCATCATGTTGAGTTGTTTCTCGCTGCCTTTAAGACGGCGCCGCGGCACGCTGCGCATCTTGCCGGCGGCGCGATCGCGGAACATTTTGTCGAGCAGGGCGACGGCCTGAGCCATGTCGACGAGCTTTCGGGTTTGCGGTTCGCTGATGATCAATGCCATCCTTCAAAATCCTCTCAGCGTTCTATAACGCAAGGAATTTATCGGGGCAAGACGCTAAGAATCTCGCGAAACGGGACGTCTCATCCGATAAGGCTTGACGCTTACTTTGCTTGGATTCAAAATAGACCAGCCCCGACGCTTGGAAATGCCGGTGAATCGAATGACCGCAATTTATTCCCAGGAGAGTAAAAATCGCTGATGGCCCAATCAACTCTGCAAACGCGTCTTTGTCCGCACTGTGCCAATAGTATCGCCCTGGATGCGTTGACGTGTCCCTATTGCAAAGCGGATTTGCTGCCTTCTCTGGCGCCGGAATGGCCTGGACGAAACGAGGACGAAGAATCGCCGTCTTTGCTCCGCGCAAAAGAAAAACTCCCGGTTAGATCGAGGGTGATCCTGGTGATCGGGCTGCTGGTTTTTGCCCTCGGTGTTTATCTCGTCGGTGGCAACCGCGAACGAAGCGATATGGCGCCGGTCCTAGCTGAACAGCAACGGGTGCTTCAGGAAAAGGATGAAAAAATCCAAGGTCTCGAAGCCCAGCTCGCGCAACTGCGCCGGGATCGTCAGGGCGGCACGGATGAAATCGCGGCGCTCAAATCTAAAATCGCGGCAAGCCAAAAAGATCTGACCACGGCACGAGCGCAGTTGCGCGATGCCAATCGAGAGATCGATCGCTTGGCTGCGAGCCGTATTGCGGCCGCGCAGCGACCGACGCCGCGCAACGCCGGCTCGCAGCCTACTCCCGCTGCGCCTTCCTCCGCGCGCTCGCGTCGGGTCGCGGATCCTGGAGTTTACGAAACCATGCGCGCCACCTCGGTTTACCAGGAGCCGGTAAGCTCTTCTCGTGTCATGTCTCAAATCGCCAAAGGCACTCAGATTACCGTCATCCGGTCTGCGGGCGACTGGCTTGAAATCCGCTCAAAACATGGCAACCCGTCTGGTTTTATTCGCGCTGACGATGCGACATTTCTCAGCCGAGCCAACTAGACGTCGATAGTTTCTTTCTGATAGCTATTGCTGGTTCCCGCGCGCTATTTCGTGTCGCAGTGGTTTTCCGGTGCGGCCGCGAAGTCAACACAGGACGTCGGGTTCGTGAGAAGAAAGAAGTTGCTTCATTGGAAGACCTGCCAACTCTCGAACCAATCGCCCATGTCACGCCCCAGGGTTTTCTCGGAAAAACTTTCTCTTCCCTACGCCACGCGAATTACCGATATCTTTGGTTCGGAACAGTGTTCATGAGCGCTGGGCAGTGGATCCAGCAGGTCACCCTGGGTTGGTTGCTCTATGATTTGACCGGCTCTTCGGTGCTTCTGGGCGCGCTGAACGGGCTCCGAGCCTTACCTTTTCTGATCGCCAGCCCGATCGCTGGAGTCGTCGCCGACCGCACCGACCGCAAAAAGATTCTGACGGCCACACAATACGTCCTGATGACTACGACCGTGGCTATGGGTTTTCTCGTGGCGCTGAAACTGGTGGCGGTCTGGCACTTGTTTGCTTTTACGCTGATCACGGCGATTGCCTGGGCGTTCACCGACCCGGTGCGCCAGAGCATGGTGCCGACCTCGTCCCCAAGGAAGATTTAATCAACGCCGTGGCGCTAAACTCGGCGGCGTTCAATATGACCAAGGTCATCGGTCCTTCGATCGGCGGGCTGTTGATCGTGGCTTTCGGCGCGGCGGGAAATTTTTTCGTGCAGGGCGCCGCCTACGCTGCGGTTCTGCTCTCGATCTACTGGATGGTCATTCCGCCAGCGCCGACTGAAGCGAAGCGCTCATCGGCGCTGGCCAATCTAAAAGAAGGTCTGCTCTATATCTGGTCCAATCCAACGGTGTTTGCGCTGCTCACGGCGGCGCTGGTGCCGCGCATCTGTGCCATGCCGTATCAAATCCTCATGCCGGTTTTTCAAAAGGACGTCCTCAAGGTGGGACCCGAAGGCTTGGGGATCATGCTCGCGGCGCCGGGGCTGGGAGCGATGTTGGCGGGATTGCTGTTGGCGAGCTTGGCTCATCGCGTTCAACGCCAGGGCGTGCTGATGCTTTCCAGCCTGATCGCTCTCGGCATCGCCATGAATATGTTTTCCTGGACGACGTCTTTTCCGCTGGCAATTTTAGCGCTGGTGAACATCGGCGCTTTCCAGATCTTTTACATGGCCACCACCAACACCATGCTCCAGGTCATCGTGCCGGATCATTTGCGCGGCAGGGTCATGAGCATCTACGCTCTCGACCGCGGCTTGATGCCAATTGGCGCTCTGACCGCCGGAGTCAGCGCCCATTGGATCGGCGCGCCGGCGACCGTCAGTTACATGGGTTTTGCGGTCATCGTGATGGCTGGTTTGGTTGCCTGGCGCGCGCCCGTGGTGCGCCGGCTCGGGGTATCGTTGAACGGTTGACTTCCCGCCGGTCACCTTCCTATGATGACCGCGTCATTGGAGGCTTTATGAAATCGATGGCCGCGATCGTCGTCCTATTGGTCTTGATAGCGAGTGCGAGTTTGACTCAAGCGCAAGGGTTCCGCGGCGGCTTTGCCGGAGGGGGACGAAGCGGCGGAGGCGCACCGGCGCAATCCGGCGCAGTGATGACCGGGCGGCCAGGGCCCGCGCCATCTCAAGGCTTCAATGCTTCGCAGCCAAGCTTTGTGAACCCGCCAATCGGGATTGGGAATGTGCCAGCGATAACGACACCGCGATTCGGACCGGGACAAGTTCAGCGCGGGATCGGAGTGTTAGCGCCGACGCCGTTTGTGCGGCGGACTCCGGGGTTTATTTTGGGCACGGTGCCTTTCCACCGGCATCGCCCGTGGTTTTTTCACCGCCATCCGGGAATCGTGTTTTACGACGTTCCCGGCTACTTCGACACGACAATCGTTACAACCTATGCGCCGTATGTTCCCTACGTTCCGGGAACACCCCAACCCGATCGCCGCTACGCTGACAATGCGCCCGCCGATGAGCGAACCCGCGGACCCGGTCAAGTGGCGCCGTTCGATCCGGCGCCCCAGGAAGTGGTGCAGCGCATGCTCACTCTTGCCGGAGTCAAAAAAGGCGACGTGGTTTATGATCTCGGCTCGGGCGACGGACGCATTCTCATTGCTGCGGCGAAGAAATATGGAGTTCGGGGCGTCGGCTTCGAGATCGATCCCGGTCTGGTGAAATTGGCCCGTGAGAACGCGCGGCGGGAAGGCGTGGAAAAACTGGTGGAGATCCGCGAACAGGATTTTCTAACCGCGAATTTGTCGCCCGCGTCGGTGGTGACCCTCTACCTATCTTATGACGGCAATCTCGCGGTGCGCCCGCAACTGCTGCGGCAGCTCAAGCCGGGCGCGCGGGTGGTTTCCTACGTCTTCGATATGGGCGATTGGCAGCCGAAAGTTGCGGAAACCTATCGTGATTCGGTTGGCGACCAGCATCCGTTGTATCTGTGGCGGATCGGCGAGCCGATGGTGTTTAGCGACAACTCGCCGCAAATTCTGCAGCTGCAGCCGACACGCGCCGCGCCGTTGATCATCGAAGTGAGATAGTTTTTTGTCTTTGACCCGCTGCTTTGAGCTGCCGCGCGCCGGCAGGGAACGCTAAAACCGGCGATCACAGTCCCGCGCTATCGCTTGTAGCGTCCCATGAGCTCGGCTGCGCCGAGCACATGCCCCTTG
>CAVWLW010000039.1:0-47119 GCA_963755715.1 uncultured delta proteobacterium | reverse complement strand
AATACGATGCACTTCACGCTCTACTTTGCGCCGATCGTCGACGGCAAAATGACTGCGAAAATGCCCAAGGACCAGTCGGACCAGGGCTTGGGCGATAGCACACCGGGCAAATACCGCTGGGACGAAGAGACCGGCTGGATCGCGCGCGGCGACCAGGATCGTTGCGCTCAGGAAAGCCAGGGGCCGGTTTTCGACCGCAGTGGCGAACATCTCGGCGTGTCGGACGAAGGCGTGATCGTCCTTCGGCGCATGTTCAAACAATGCATCGAAGCGGTAGAGAATGGTAAAGATCCGGTGGGAATCATCCGCGATCCGGCAAAAAACGAAATGCTCAGCCCCGTGCCCGGTGAATTTCAGGTGAGCTGATCAGAGGTCGGTCGTGAAACGCTTCGTGAATTTATCATCTCGTCTCAACCTGCCACTGCTCGCGTTGGCGCTTTTTACCGCGTCACATCTCCACGCTGCCGACACGATGGAATCGCTGATCGCCGGCGCAAAAAAGAAGACGAGCTGGTCTTCATCGCCGGGGCGCAAACCTTCGGCGGACGCAAGGGACTCGCAGAACTCGAAACGGCGTTTAACAAGCGCTACGGCCTTAGCATGAAGATCAGCTTCGCCGCGGGACCCGACATGAACGCACGCGCCGCGAGGCATATCACGGAGATCAAATCGGGACGGAAGGTCTCGTCGGATATTTTCCTCGGATCCCAGTCCCATCAGGCGCTCCTTCATAGGGAAAACGCGCTTGAGAAAGTAAATTATTCAGGAATCTTTTCCTGGGTGACCAAAGAGATGGAAATTTTTCCCGGTGAAACGGTGCTAACCTACACTTCACCCAACGGCATTGTGTACAACGCCAACTTGATTTCCAAAGACAAGGCGCCGAAAAATTATGCCGACTTGATCGACCCGAAGTTGAGCCCGACCTGGACCGGCAAGATCGCTATCCCGCCTTACGTCGCGTGGCTCGCGGAGCTGTCGCTTGTTTGGGGACAGGATAAAGTCAAGGACTACGCGCGCAAGCTCGTCGCGATCAGCGGCGGACGTTTACGCTACAGCGAAGAGGAGCGGGTCGTCAGCGGTGAATTTCCCATCATGGCGAATTTCGGCGACGCGCTGAGCGCCATGTGGACCTGGCAGCCCAAGGGCGCGCCGCTGGTTGCCGTGCCGGGCGTGACGCCGATCAACACGGACTATTTTCAACTGAGCGTCCCGAAGAACACCGTCCATCCCAATTTGGCCAAGCTTTTCGTCGCCTTCATGACCACCAAGGAAGCGCAAGGCGTCCTGCAAAAACACGAGTCGCGCAGCTCGCATCTGGTCGAGGGAACCATCATGCAGAAATATCTTAAAGAAAATAAAGTCGCCGTCCAGGAGCCGAAACTATCGATCGGTTATTATCTCAAAACCGAAGACGCCGAAGGACTCCAGTTCAAAGAGGAATTGGCGAAAATATTGAAGGGCTCGTGAGCCATGGAATTTCTCGAGCGCGTTTGAACGATTGAACCCTGCCTTTATCGAGTGACTTCGGAGGTTTTGTCGATGCTTTCCAAAGAAGAAAACGAGCTGCTCACCCGAGTCGGACCCGGCACGCCCGCCGGGGAAATGCTGCGCCGTTATTGGTGGCCGGTAGGATTCAGCGCGCTTGTCAAAGAAAAAAGCAGCCCGACTAAGATCCGCTTGCTGGGCGAAGATTTCGTGCTCTTCCGTGACGGCGGCGGGCGGCTCGGCCTTGTTGATTTACATTGCTCGCATCGCGGCACGTCGCTGGAATTCGGCCGAGTGGAGGATCAAGGCATCCGCTGCTGTTACCACGGCTGGCTTTATGACGTGAACGGCCGTTGCCTCGAGCAACCCGCCGAACCCGCGGACAGCACCTTCAAAGATCGTATCCAACACCCGGCGTATAAAGCTCAAGAGATCGCCGGCTTTATTTTCGCTTATATCGGCCCAGAATCCCGCGCCGCTTTTGCCGCCCTATGATTTGTTTTTCGAAGAGAATGGCGAGCGCGTGATCGGCGCCGGCACGGAATATTGTAACTGGCTCCAGCGCGCCGAGAATTCCGTCGACCAAACTCATCTGGTCGCGCTCCATGCGCCGGAGTATCCGCATATGGCTTTGAAGCGGCCGGAGATCGGCTGGGAAAAAACCGCCTACGGCGCGAAAATAACGATGCATGTGCCGGGCGTTTCGAAGCCCAAGCATTCGCATTGGGTCTTCCCTTCACATACGCGTCACACCACCGCGCGCAAAGGACGCGTCCCCGACCATGCCATTCGTTTCCGCGTGCCGACCGACGATACCAAAACGACGACCTTTTGGTTGCGCTTCACGCCGTACGATGAAGCCAACCGCGGCAAACCGCTCATTCTTAAAACCGTCGGCTTCGAAGACGACAAACCCGGAGTTTATACGCGCGTCGAGGACGGCTGGTGGGGCATCGCCTCGCACGATCAAGACCGGGTCGCCCAGGAAAGCCAAGGTGATATCTACGACCGCAGCAAAGAGCATCTCGGCGCCTCGGATCAAGGCGTCATCCTGCTGCGCAATACGATCAAGGAGTCCATCGATGCGGTCCGCGCTGGCAAAGATCCGTTCTGGATTCTGCGCCGATCCGAGCACAACGAAAAAATCACCTTCGACGCCAGCATGGCCGAGATCGCCGCGTTGGGCTGATATTATCAGTAGTCGCGCCGCCGGCGGCGCATGGCAATTGCTAAGCGGAGCAGCAAAGAGCTTTTCGAAAGGCATCGTCCACGCCCAACACGTGCGCGACCTGCCGCTTACTTTGGTGCCGTGATCCCTTTCCCCAGATCGTAAACGCGCCGTGAGCATGCCGACTCCACGCGAGGGCACTTCGATTTACTTCTTGTAAAGCGCGTCGATGAAGCCACTCTGTTCGATGCGGCGCACGATCGACGGGTCGATAATCGGCGCCGGGTCGGTTTGTTTGGCTTGCGGATATTCGAGCGAAAGGATGTCCAAGCCGCTCTTGATCACTGGCAACGACGGCAGCGGCACCTGTTCCAGCTCGCCGAGAGTCGCCTGGTACGATTCTTCCAAAACGTCGTCGCTGGCGCCGCGCAAATATTTGCGCCAGACGGCAATGCTCTTTTGCTTGTTGCTCTTGAAGATGGAAATTCCCTCGATCAAAGTTTTCAGGACTCTCTCGAGCAATTCGGGATTCTTGCCGACGGTCTGACGTAGCGTCGTAACCGTATTGTAGGGATAGACGATGCCGAGTTTTTCGTAGCTCACCAATTCGCGAAATCCCATTTTCTTGGCCATCAGCGCCTGCGGCCCGGAAAACGACGCAGCGTCGACGACTCCCCGCTCCATCGATTGTAATGCCAAGGCCGGTTCGCCGACCGGCAGTAATTTCACGTCGCGATCAGGCGCGAGATTCAACTTACCGCGCAGCACGTAGCGCACCATGGTGTCGGCCAAGGCGCCCGGTCGCCCGGTGCCGATCACTTTGCCACGCAGATCTTCCGCGCTCTTGATTTCCGGTCTGGTGACGATCACGCCGGGCACTTTGTTGACGAACACCAAAATAATCACCTGATCTTTGACCCCCAGCACGTGCGACGTCAGAGCTCCAGTGCCGGTCGCAACCACCAGCGGCGTCTCGCCGCTGATCAACAACTGTTGTGGCCGCGCGCGGCCCGCATACACGGCCTTGAGATCGAGACCGTATTTCTTACCCAGGCGGTCGTCTACGGCAATCCAGAGCGGCACGTAGTGGCCGGAAAAAGACGAGTAACCGATGGTGAGAGTTTCCGACGGCGACGCGGCATAACCGACGGACAAAAAGGCAATCCCCTGTAGCAGAAACCACGTGGCAATCCCTGAGAGCCGGTTAGGCATAAGCGACTCCTCTCATGAGCGGCGATTTTTGAATCGATTTACGACTTATAAAGTTGATCCAGGAAGCCGGACTTTGAAATCTCGTCGATCAGGCTCAAATCCCAGTTGTCCTTTTCACTCAGGCGTTTCGCTTGCGGAAAATCCAACGCCGCCAGATCCAGCAACGCGCGCACCGCATCGGCCTGCGGACGCAAGCCGCGCTCGACGCGAGAAGAAATCTCGTCGTACAGATACGCCATGATGCCGAGATCGGGATTGCGCACGTATTTGGAAAAAATCTTCAGGCTCTCGTCCTTGTTATTCTGCAAATATTGAATCGCTTCCATATAGCCGCGCAGAAAACGTAAGAGCTGCGACCGGCTCTTTTGCAAGACCGCCGTCGACGTATTCAAGCCGCCACCGACGTTCGCTACGTCGATCTTCGCGAGGATGCGCATGCCCGCTTTCTCCGAGATCCGATCCGAGGGCGGCGTAAACATGGTCGCGTGAATGACGCCGCTGGATAGGGCCGCCACGCGCGCCGCCGGACCGCCGTCGCCGACCGAGAGAAAAGTTACGTCTTTGCTCGCGTCCATGCCGTTATCGCGCAAAAGTTTGACCACTCGGGCGTAAGCGGCGTCGCGCCCGGGAGTGATACCGACTATTTTTCCTCTAAGATCGCGCACCGTCTTGATGCCGGGCTGAGTGACCATCGAATATCCCAAAGTATTGGTCGTCACGCCGACGCGGGTAAGAGCGGCCCCCTGAAGTATCGCAGTGGTGACGCCGAGATCCGAGCCGATGATAAAATCGACGCTGCCGCCGATCAAAGCCGAAACCGTGCGCGATCCGCCGCGCAAGAAAATCAACTCAACGTCGAGGCCATGCTTTTTCCAGATGCCTTTGTCGGCCGCCACCCATGACGGGGCGAAGCCGGTGGCGAGTGAGGGGAAGCCGACACGAAACGTCTCGGCGCTCCAAAGCGTGGAGCTCGAACTGAACAGAACTCCGAGGAAAACCGACGCGTAGAACCGATAAAGACTCATTCGCTAGCTCCTCTGCTGACCTCGATCAGCCAGCTTTTGAACTTCCTTACGCCGCCGCGGATTTCATGCAGCGACACTTTACGCAATGATCCTTCTTGCCCGCAAGGTTCGGCGCGGGCAACTTAGTTTCCCAAACATCGTCTAGCGGTATCCTTCCGCCTGCATGCTGAACAGTTGTGCGTAGGTTCCTTCCATTCGCAGCAGCTCTTCATGGCTGCCGATTTCCACGATCTGCCCGCCTTGAATTACGACGATGCGATCGGCCATGCGCACCGTGGAAAATCGATGTGAGATCAAGATCGCCATTTTCCCGGCGGTGAGCTCTTTGAAGTGCTGAAAGATTTCATATTCGGTCCGGGCATCCAGCGAGGCGGTGGGCTCGTCCAGGACCAAGATCTCCGCGTCGCGCATGAAGGCGCGCGCCAGCGCGACGCGCTGCCATTGCCCGAGCGACAGCTCGTGGCCGCCGTGAAACCAGCGGCCAAGCAGAGTCTGATAACCTTCGGGTAAACCTTCGATCATCGCGTCGGCGCCGCTCTTGCGGGCGGATTCGACGATCCTGTCCATGCGGTCGGCCGCTTCGATCTGGCCGAAGCCGATGTTTTCGCTGACCGGCAGATGATAGCGGACAAAGTCTTGAAAGATGACGCCGATCTTTTGTCTGAGCTCGATCGGATCGAGCTCACGAATATCGATGCCATCGAGCAAGATCGCGCCTTCGGTCGGGTCGTAGAGCCGGCTCAAAAGCTTGATCAGCGTAGTTTTTCCCGCGCCGTTGTGGCCGACGAGCGCGATCTTCTCGCCGGGAGGAATCTTCAGATCGATGCCGCGCAATACCCACTCGTCGCTTTCTGGGTAGCGAAAACCTACGCCGCGAAATTCGATGCCTCGAATCAACGACACCGGCAGTTTCTGCCGCGGCGCGGCAACTTGCATCTGCGGTTTTAGCTCGAGGAATTCGAAATAATGGGCCATAAAGAGATTATTCTCGTAAATGTTACCGATGCCGGCGAGAATCGATTGAAAAGTGGTTTGCCCCTGACGAAAGATGCTCAGATACAGCGTCATATCGCCGAGCGAAATCGATCCCTGGACGGTGCGCCAGACAATCCAGGCGTAAGAGCCGTAAAATCCCAACGTCGCGACCAATCCCAAACCAAATCCGACCACCGCCCGCCGGACCGCAAGCGATTTGTCTTCTCGGAAAAACTTATCGAACAGCGTCATGTACCGCGCCAGCAGCGTGTTGCCGAGATTGAAGAGCTTGATTTCTTTGGCCGCGGTATCTTCGGTCAGTAGCCGCGCCAGATAGTTGATCTGGCGCGTTTCCGGCGCGCGCCTGGTGAGCAGGCGAAACCCCTGCTCGGAAAAACGCGTCTCGGCAATGAACGCGGGAATGCTCGTCGCCAAGAGAATCAAAACCAGCCACGGACTAAAGCGCAGCATTAGCGCGGCGAACGAGATCAAAGTGATCATGTTCTGGACGATTTGAAACGTGTCGTTGATCAGCTCGACCGGCTTGTAGCTGCCCTCGCGGCGCGCGTTCTGCAAGCGATCGTAGTAGTCGGGGTGTTCGAAAAAAGCCAAGTCCAACGTCAGCGCTTTACGGATAATTTCGCTCCGAATCTGGTTGGCGAGCTGGAGCTGGATCAACTGCTGGATCAGCCGGCGCGAGTGATTGATGCCGGTGCTGAGTAAAAACAGGCAGAGTTCGAGCAGTAGATAGTAAAAAACCGTCCTTGCTTGTTCCGCATTATTTCCGTGCTGGATCGAAGCGACGACACCGTCGACGATCAGCTTGCCGACCCAGGCTTGAGTCGCCGGCAGGAGCGCGCCGCCGATCGTCAGAAAGCCCAAACCCAAGGTCGCAACGTGATTCGCTTGCCAAACGAGCCGCAAGGCCTGCGGCGTGTGAACCAAAGAATTTCGCAGTTTCTCCCACTGCTGCAGCAACCAACTCACTAAATATTACCTCCCAAATGGAACTCACCGGCGTTGTTGGATCGCGAACTGCGTGAAGCCAAAATAACGTTAAGCGCGAAAATGACGATAGCACGTCAAGCGCAAATTTGCCGTGCAAATCCGATGTTGGCATACGATGAAGTTTGACATCACCCGCCGTCGCTCGATACTTTACGGGAGCAGCGATCTTCTGCAAATCAACGACATTTCTAATGTGACCCTAAATTTAATGCTTATCTTTTCTTTGGAGGAATCATGCGCATCGCACTGGGTTTACCGAGCCGGGTTGCCGCAGCTTCCGGCGAAATGATGCTCGACTGGGCTACGCGCGCCGACCGCGGGCCTTTCTCCAGCGTGGTTGTCACTGATCGCGTTGTGTCCCAGGCGCTCGAACCGTTGGCAGTCTTGGCGATGGCGGCCGGCGCCACGCGGCGCATTCGGCTGATGACCAGCGTCGTGATCGGTCCGACGCGGGAGACAACATTGCTTGCGAGGCAAGCTGCGACTATCGATGTGATTTCAAACGGACGGCTGACGCTTGGCATCGGCATCGGCGTGCGCGAAAATGATTATCTCGCCACCGGCCTCGACTTTCACCGGCGCGGCCGGCGCGTCGAAGAGCAGCTGCCGATCTTGCGCCGGCTCTGGGCGGGTGAACCGTTGTCAAATGAAATGGGGCCCATCGGCCCGCAATCGCCCCGTCCCGGCGGGCCGGAGTTACTGATCGGCGGCTACGTGCCGGCGATCGTGCAGCGCATCGCCAAATGGGGCGACGGCTACATGGCGCCAGGCGGCGGCGAACCGCAAGCCATGCTCAAGATGTGGCAACAGATCCTCCAAGCATGGCAAGCCAACGGGCGCAAAGGCCAGCCGCGCTGGGTCGGCGCCAGCTACTTTGCCCTGGGACCGAACGCGCTCGATCACGCCACGCGCTATATCAATCACAACTATGGCTACAATCCGGAACTCGCGGCGAAACGATTGCGCACGTTACCGGCGTCGCGAGACGCGGTGGAGGAATCGATCAAGCGCCAAGCCGACATGGGCGTGGACGAATTCATACTGCGTCCGTGCGCGGAGGATTTAGACCAGATGGAGCGCTTGGCGGAAGTCGCGGCGCGATTCAGCTAAGCACGCCTGACCATGCGTTCGACTACTTTTTACCAAGCCCCGCGATGAAGCCGCTTTCCTCGATGCGCCGCGCAAAGGACGGGTCGAAGATCGCCACCGGATCGGTTTGCTTGGCCTGAGGATACTGCAGCGACAGGATGTCCAAACCGCTTTTGATGACTTGTAACGACGGGATCGGACTCTGCTCCATCTCACCGACCGTGAGTTGATAGGTCTCCCGGAGAATCTCGTCACTGCCGCCGCGCAGATTCTTCTTCATGACCGCAAGACTCTTGTCCTTTTGCGTTTTAAAAATATACAGGCCCTCGATCAGGGTTTTCAAAAACCGCTCGATGAGCTCGGGATTTTTGACGGCGGTCTGTCGGAGCGTCGTCACGGTGTTCGAAGGATAGGTGATGCCCAGTTTCTCGTAGTTCACCAGCTCGCGGAAGCCCAATTTCTTGGCAGCCAAGTTGAGCGGCATGTTGAGCGGCGCGGCGTCGACGATGCCGCGTTCCAAGGATTGTAAGCCGAGCGCGGGTTCGCCCACGACCAAAAGCTTTACGTCGCGGTCTGGAACCAGCCCTAGCTTTCCGCGCAGTACATATCTGAGCACCGAATCGGAGATCGACCCCGCGCGGCCTACTCCAATAATCTTGCCGCGCAGGTCCTCCGCGCTTTTGATTTCGCTCTTGGAATAGATCGCGCCCCCGACTTTGTTGATAAAGCTGGCGACGATGACCTGATCCTTGGCGCCGAGAATGTGCGACGTCAGCGCGCCGCTGCCGGTGGCGATCACGATGGGAACGTCGCCGCTGACGAGGAGCTGTTGCGGCCGCATCCGGCCGGCGTAGACGGCTTTGAGATCGAGGCCGTATTTTTTCCCGAGACCATCCTCCACCGCGATCCACATCGGAACGTAGTGACCCGAGAACGATGCGTAGCCGACGGTCAAACTTTCGAGTTGAACGGCAGCCAACGACCACGCCGCAGCCACGAGCCACAACCCGAACGATCCGGTCAGGATCAGGAGCTTCTTGCTCGTCATTACGGTCTCCTGAAGTGAGAGCCACGCCACCGCGCGCGGCTCGCGTTACGCTACCGGCGTTATATATCGCTTGAACATTCGCAGCGCGACTTCCGGGTGGTGCTCCGATAGCAGTCCGACGGCGTAGAGCAGATACGAAGAATCGAGAAATATCCCCGGGTTTCTCGGCCGCAACGCCTGCACACGATCGTCGGTCGCCGCGCCCTGCGTGAGAATATAGGCGGCAAAAGTATTGTGAATGAAGACGCCGCCCGTGCCGATCAGCGTGTGCGTGTCGCGCATGTCTTTGCCGTAATGGACCCAGGCTTCCCCTTCGCGCGCAACCACTCTTTCACGCCGGCCGACGTGGCGCGCCACGGCGAGATCGACCGCGGCGCGCGCCAGCACCGCGTCCGCGGCAAAGTGCCATTGCGCTTGCGGCACTGTGCCCGTTTTCTGGCTGATCTGCTCGATATAATCCCGCAGCATATCTGCCGATGCTGAATATTCCGAAAAATCGCGCTGCAAATCTTCGCTAAGCTTGTCCAGGCCGACACGATTGAGAATAGTCGCCGCATTGAAGCGAATCCCCAGATCGCCTTCAACGGTTCGTTTGGCGTAGGATTCGGCCAGGCCCTGGGAAATAACATTTTCTCCCGCCGGATGACCGAAACCGATCGAGTGAACATCCGTCGTCGCGCCGCCGACGTCGACGACGAGCATATCGCCCCAACCGCTTTCCTCGGCCGTCCCATCCGCGCCCAGCCGGAGCCCTTCGAGGACGGCCATTGGCGTCGGCAAAACCACGTCGACAAACTCTTTGACCTGATCGAGACCTTTGGCGCGAGTGATGCGCTGCATGAACAATTGGCGAATCTCTTCGCGCGCCGATTCCACTTCGAGAGTTCCCATTTTCGGCATCACGTTGTCGACGCGCCGAACCTCTTTGCCGCGTTCTTGCAATATTTGTGAAACCTCTTGCGCCGCCGCTTGATTGCCGGCGACGACGATCGGCATCGAGAGTGCCGACTGCGCCAGCATCCGGGCATTATGGAGGATGGTCTCGGTATCGCCGCCGTCGACGCCGCCGGTCAGCAGAATCATGTCGGGGCGCAGGCTTTCGATCTCGCCAAGTCTTTCCGCGGCAGATTTTAAACGCCGTCGAGCCGACGATCTTCGCTCCAGCGCCGAGGGCGGATTGATTGGCAGCTTCAACGGTCAAGCCCGGCACGTTGCCGACCACGGCGATGCGCAGGCCGCCGGCGGCGCTGCTGCTCGCCAACACCGTCTTTCCCTCGAGACTCGATAAATCCACTGGAGGTCGCTCGAACAACGGCAAACGCTCGTGCAAGTCGCTGAGCGCCTGCAGCAAACCTTCGCGCACGTCGGTAAGCACCGTGGAGGGCGCTTGGCTCCGGCCCATCAACCGGGCGTTGTCGAGATCGACGGCGGTGACTTTTGTGAAAGTGCTGCCGAAATCAATGAGGATGGCGAGGGAGGTCATACTCAGATGTCAGTTGTCAGCGCCCGCCCTCCTCCGTTTGATTTTTTCGGAAACTGATCTCTGGTAGCGATTACTTCACCGACGCGATCGATCGATAAAGATCCATCAGCCGCTTATCGCGCAGCGTGCTTTCGATATCGCGGTTGAGCTCCTCGCCGCGGATCAAGCCGACTTCGAGTCCGATTTTCTCGGCTTCCTTCAAGAACTGTTCGTCTTTGGTCATCGCGGCGAACGCGTCGCGCAGCTCTTTCACCCGATCCGGCGGAACTCCAGGCGGTAGCGCGAGCGATCGACCGATATTTTGCGCGGCCTTGAGGGCGCTCAGCAAACCTTTGGTGCCGGCCGGGGCGAGTTCATCGATGGTCGGCACACTCGGCAATCGGTTGTCGCGCTTCAGTCGCGACGTCAGGAGGGGTTTTATGTAACCGGTTTTGAGCCATTCGCGCTTGGTCGCCAACAGCGAACCGGTTCCCTGAGAGCGTCCGTCGAGTGCGCCGCGCTCAATATCGAGCAAGATTTCCGGTGTCCCGGGATAACCGGGGATCACGTGAAAATCGAGACCGAGGATCTGCTCCGCCACCTTCACGACGAAACTGCTGGTATGGTCAAGCGACTGCGCGCCCATGCGCGGCTGCTTGCCCTCTTTGTTGGCTTTTCTTGATCGCCTCCAGGCTCGTATAAGGCGTCGACGACTTGAGATAGATAATTTGCGCTTCATCGAGCGCCTGCCCGACATAGAGAATTTTTTGCAGATCGAACTTGATCGCGTCATTGCCGCCGGCCACCGCGAAAATAGCGCCGGTGTTGATGTTGCTCATCGTCAAACCATCCGGTTTGCGCAAATTGTAAAGCTCATTGATGGCGATCATGCCGCCCGCGCCCGGCTTGTTGACGACGAGAATCGTCGGTTTGCCCGGTATATATCTTTCCAGATGGCGCGCCAGCAGCCGCACGGTTTGATCCGTCCCTCCCCCGGGCGAGGAGCCGGCGAGCATCGTAATCGTCTTGCCGGCGTAAAAGCTTTTCGACGATTGTGCATGCAGCGGTAAAATAGCCGTTAGGACAAAGAATAAAATCAGTGACGCAATGTTGAAACCTTGCATTTGTTTTTTACGTTTCAGCAATTGCGGCTCTCCTCGATTTAGATTTCCGTGAATAGAACCAAGCAGTGCACCACGGCTTGAATGATGTGAACGTCTGCAATTTTGGAACGGCGCCCGGTGCTAATACCCCCAGCGCTTCTCGACTTGACTCACGCGCTCGTACTCCTCCGCCAGCTCTTTCCGCCCGCGTAATTCTTTAAACGCTTCGTCGACTAAATCCTGCGCGGCGACCTCTTTGATCGGCGGGACTTCGTAATTGAGCTCGCCCAGCCGCTCTTCTTCCTTGAGCATGTCTTCGAAACCGGTCGCTCGGCCGTTCAATGGAAACGGCATGGCTTCGAGATCGCGCGGGCTTCTCAGGTGCGTCACCACGCGCTCTTCCGGGTCCGGACTCTTGAGCCGCAGGCGCTTTTCCAGATTGTTCACATACTCGAAGTTCTTCGGCATGTCGCGGATAAACCAATAACTGCGGATCATGCCCCGAAGAAAACTCTTCACCAAGTCGGGCCGCTCTTCGAGGATACGTCCGGTGGCGGCAATGATGCGCTCGGGCCGTCCGTCCGGATACTGATCGGCGGGAGAAACCAACGCATTGCAACCTTCCTTCTTGAGATCTTCGGCGTGCCAAGGCGACACCGGAGCGCATTCCACTTTGCCGCTGCGGATCGCGTCCACGTGAAATCTACCGTTGACGCCGAGCCTCACCCATTCGACGTCGCGGTCGAGATCCAAACCGGCCTTCTTGAGTTGTATCTGGATCGCCCAATGGCGAATGCTGTTGAAGTCGCTGATGCCGACGCGCTTGCCTTTCAAGTCCTGCAGCGTCTTGATATGCGGCGGCGCCATCCAGACATTGGTGTGCTGATTGCGCCAGCCGCACAAAATGTAGAGATCGGCGCCCCGGGCGCGCTGATAAAAAACCGTGCGCGACTGGACGTCCAGCGCGATATCGATGGACTTTTCTTTCATCGCCTGTGAGATGCCCAACTTTTCGAGGCCAAACGGCACCATCGAATCGGTCAACATCTCATAGCCCAAGGTTCCGTGCGGCGTGACCAGACCCTCGTCATAAAAGAAATTCATCTCGTGCGCCGTCATCACCGGCACTTGATGCAGCATGTGATAACAGGTCGGCGCGATTCTCAGTTTTCCGTCGAGCATGGTTTGTTCTCACTTTCCAAAGTAATTTTCGAATTTCATTCCGTTATGCTTTGTATTTCGTCTGCGATTTTTACTCAAGGGCGAATTTCGTACTTGTCTTGCCTTTCCGAGGTTTAAACGATTTGAACAGCTTGGACCACTTTAATGTTTTGAACGCGTTCGAATCGTCCTTCGTCACTTCTTATAAAGCGTCCGGATAAATCCGCTGTCGTCGATTTTTTTCATGAAGGACGGGTCGACGATCAAACTCGCGTCGGTTTGCTTCGCCTGCGGATATTGCAACGACAACATTTCCAATCCTCCTTTGACGACTTGCAGGGACGGATAAGGTGCATCGTCGATGGTAGCGCGAGTGTGTTGATAGGATTCTTCGAGGATATCGTCATCTGCACCTTTCATATATCGCTTGAATGCCGCCAGGGTCTTGGCTTTGTTCGTCTTGAATATATGAATTCCTTCGACCATGCATTTCAAAAATCTTTCCACCAGCTCCGGATTTTTTGCGGCGGTTTGGCGCAGCACCACCACGCTTGTGTACGGATACTCGACGCCGAGCTTATCGAAACTAATCAATTCCCTGAAGCCGGCTTTACGCGCAATGAACAAGTGCGGTATCGACATCGCAGCCGCATCGACCACGCCCCGTTCGAGCGCCTGCAGACCGAGATAAGGTTCGCCGGTTGGCAACAACTTCACATCGCGATCGGGAATAAGCCCGAACTTACTGCGCAGAACGTATCTCACCGTCGCGTCTAAGAACGCCGCCGGACGGCCCGTCGCAATAGTCTTGCCCTTCAAGTCCTCGACATTCTTGAGGTCCGCCTTGGCGAAGAGCGACGTGCCGATCTTACTGGTGATCGTTGCGACCAAAACTTGGTCTTTTATGCCGACGATGTGGGAAGTCATCGTCCCGGTCCCTGAAGCAATGACGATCGGTACCTCTCCGGTGGCGAGCAACTGCTGCGGCCGCACGCGGCCGGCGTAAATTGCCTTCAAGTCCAAGCCGTACTTAACCCCAACATGCTCTTCGACCGCGATCCATAGCGGAGCGTAAGTCGCGGTGATGTTAGAAAAGCCGACCGTCAGCGGTTCGAGCCGCGCGGCTGCAAAAACATCAAAGGCGAAAAACAACGAAAGGACGACAAGAGATTGAGAGACGAATCGTAGAAGTTGAAACATTGCGTGATTCCCGGCGATCGAAGGTTAGCCTTGCCGGTTATCACCCCGGTGGTTTCATGTCAATGAAAGGGCGTCCATGCAAACAGCATTCAGACGGTGGGATGTATTGAGATTAGCGTTTGCAAATAGGAGTTACAAAAGAATCGTCTTGAATTATCCAGCAGTATACTTCAGGGCATCGAAGCATGGTGAGAGAAATCGTATGAGTGAAACGGCGCGCGTCTAAAGACCGTGAACTAACTCATGGTACCCCTTGCGAGTCTTTACTGACCACAGCAGTTCTTGTATTTCTTTCCACTGCCGCAAGGGCAGGGCTCGTTGCGTCCAACTTTTTTTTCGGCGGTCATTGGTTTAGGCGGGTTCAGTAATCGCGTCAGATCGGCAATATTCTCAGGTTTGTCCGGCTCTAATTCGACTTTGTATTTCCACCCTTTTTTTTGAAAAGTAGATGTCACTTCTTTGAGTCTTTTTTCTGTTTGCACCGTGACGACTGCCGGATTCATTTCCGTTCCCAATTTCCCGATCTTCTTGCCATCGAAAACCCCAGGGCGTGTTTCAGCACCCACCTTGTTTCTCATCTTCCCAATGTCGGTAATTTTGTTGCCCATAGCGTCACTATTTCAGATATCCTGAGACGAATCCATATTGAGCCGTGAGCGAGTGCCCGCCTGAGGTGAGCTCGGAGCCGGAGATGCGAACGATTCTAGTGGGGTGGTTCAGGAATCCACAACATCATTCAATCGTCATTCCGGGTAAGCTAGCGCGACCCGAAATCCAGGAATTTCGAAGATTTCTAGATTTCGCCCCAACCCTGCAAGTTTCGGCTTAAGCGCGCGTGAGCAATTCCAGCAAGTGGCCGTCGGGGCCGTGAAAATACACGCCGCGCCCGCCTTTGCGAGAGTTTAATTGCCGGTTCGTCGTGCTCCTGGGCTCGCTGCCCCAAGTGATACCGGCTTCTTGCACGCGCTTGAAGATTGCATCGAATTCGTCATCGCTGACGTGAAACGCATAGTGATGCGGCTCGAAAGACTCGGCGTTGTCAAAGTCCAGCGTCAGCTCCTCGTTGACACGCACGGGCGCGAAATGACCCATGGACCCTTCGTAGTTGAGGCCGAAAATCTTCGCGAAGAATTTCGCCGCAGCCTCTTTATCCTTCGCCGGCACAATCGTGTGATTTAGCTTTATCGACATAAATCCCTCCTTTGATACGTTTGACCGATGCGGAACGATCGCTCTTGCTCCGTACGAAATCTTAGCTCTTATATTCTAGCTTGGGAAGCGCGCTAGATGCCGCGTTCGAGCCGCGAGGATAGCGTAACGCACCTTAAAGAGATCGAAGCCCATCACTAATTGAGCATCATCGCATAAACCGGCGTATCCACGTGGCGAATCAGAACCGCCAAATCGACTATCCCATAGGTAGCGACGCGAAAGCGCCCGAAGGTGTGATCTCTGTTAAGATCGTACTTTGTATTCGTTGCCGCATGCGCGATCGGGTCGAGGCGGTTGTCTGCATTGAGAATACATCTCCATTTCCATCGCCGTTAGTCAGCTGTGGCCACGAAGAGCCGTCCGGTTCGGTGATCGAATAAAGCCGCGGCCCATTTTTCGCGGAGAAATAAACGAATCGATGCAGATTTGGCGCGTATTCCAGCGCGGCAAACTCTGCAAGAACCGGTTGATCCCCCGAACATGAAAGCCGCACCAGTTCTCCCGCCGGCGCACTTGGGTCGAGCGCATAAAGCGCATTTGCGGCGCTGACAATCACGACGATAATATCGCGCACTGGATCGATCGCCATCGTATTGTGATCGGCTCGCTGAACTTTCTTTGGATAAAGCGTCGTCCAGGAGCCAAAAGTGCCATCGCCGTTGTCGCCATCGGGGGTGAAACCGATAAACCCGTTGCCATTCTCGCCGGAGTGGCCCCAGAGAATCCGCCGCGATGCATCCCAGGTCGTCCAACCGCCCGAGTCGAGAATCGCCGACGGATGTTTAGGACCTCTGCGCCATGTCAATGAATCGAGATTAAACATATGCGATATCGGTGTCGCTTTTACCTCCGGCCCTAGTTCCAACTGCCCCTTGAGCAGCAGATAATCATTCCCCACGGGATCATATTGCACATAACCGTAAGTATGCGGCGGCAACGGCGAACCGTCAGGATAAACCGAGTCGGGGTAGACCGCGCCCGCGCCATAGGCGTCAGCCCCTCCTGCAACATAGCCATCCGAAATTCGTGACCACTGCCTCGTGCTGAGATCAAATGCGTGAACGTCGGAGCCGAAGTAGTCATTGTGGCCGCCGCCGAAGACAATCATCGAGCCGCTAACTCCCAAACGCGATGCGAACACCGCGCCGTTCCAGCCTTCGGTGATCGAGGGAAACCCGCAGCGTCCTCCCCAGGGCGCATGAGGGCGCCGGCCCAGCCATCGTCGCAATCTCTCCTTCGCTCCTTTGGCGGGATTGATCTTGACATCACCCGCTGGATCGGTGTCCATAAGATACCGAGTACCCGCAGGCGTGGGTGATAACTCGAGGTCCGGATGATCGCCGGAAATTTGATACCAACAACCCGGCTTCATTCGTTCTACCCATAGCGGCTTTGTTGATTGTAAAGGAACCGTGCTCATCTTTTTATGTAATAGTATAGCGGGAGTACGCTGCCAGTTGTATCAACTTGATCCCTATTCTATTTCTATTTTATTTGAAATCTGAGATCTTGCACGAGATTCCGACCGCAAGGAATGGGTCCATCGTACCGAGGACCGTCGCCGGAGCAAGCAGTCGATCACGGCAAGGGCAAATTACGTGATAGCTTGAGAGAGAGCTACGCCACGGAAATCCGCCAAATCAACAAAACACTTGACCGGACGCAAAAAAATGCGTACTGACTTTGTCGAGCACGACAACCGTGGAATCTCGGAGTAGATCCGAGTAGATCCAAAAGGAGGCAGAATTATGAATCCCGTGTTGATAGTCGCCATTCCCTTGGTGTTAGTGATCGTGGGCATGATATTGAACAGTATCGGGCTTTCTTTCGATCAGCCTCCTAGTTCATCGGAGCAAGATCCAGAAAAGAGAGCGGCGGCAGACGCGAACACTTTTCGCCGTTTCTTCGATACACAGAGACGCCAGGCTGTGCAAAGACAGAAAAGGATCGGCCAATATGCCTGGTTGCTTATCGTCGCCATTATCGGTTCCTTTATCTGGCTGTATAAATATACCGTGAGCCAAACCACCCTCGCGACTCAAGTTGCCACACTTCAGACATTGCCGACGGAAGAAGGAAAGGAAACGGTTCTCTCGATGACTCTGAAGGACGGCAGCAATGTCAAATACGTGATCAAAGCCCCCAAAGCCGACGTTTTGGATGCCGCCAAAAAAGAAGGACTTTCGACGGGGAAAGTCTCATCCTACGAAATGTCGGAATTAGGCACGGCTCTGAATATTGGTGAGACTGCGATGCCGCTCGGCGTTGCGCTGAAGATTTCCAAATAACTAGCGACAACAGTCAATATAGCGGGTTTCCCTTTAGAAGGCAGGCTATGAGAGGCAAGACCTTCGTTCGAAATAAATTTCTTTATTCGTTCTTCTTAGTAGAGCGCGAAACAGCTTCGGCGAGCAGTAATCATTTCTTATAAAGCGTTTTGATAAACCCGCTCTGTTCGATGCGCTTCATGATCGAGGCGTCGATGATCAAATTCGGATCGGTCTCCTTCGCCTGCGGGTATTGATAGGACAGAATCTCCAAGGCGATTTTTGTTATTTCCACCGACGGCGTGGGCACGTCCTCCGCGGCGCTTTTGGCGTATCGGTAGGTCTCCTCCAATATATCGTCGGGCGTCCCCTTCATGTATTTTTTCAAGACCGCCAAGCTTTTCTCCTTATCAGTCTTGGCGAGGTAAATGCCTTCGATCATCGTCTTCAAAAACTTCTCCGTTAGCTCAGGATTTTTGGCCGGCGTTTGACGGAGCGTCGTGACGGTGTTGTACGGATAGACGACGCCAGCCTTATCGTAGTCGATCAATTCCCGATAACCCATTTTCTTGGCGATCAAGGTGAAGGGAATCGTCAGGGAGGCTGCCTGCACGATGCCGCGCTCGAGCGCCGGGAAAGCCAATTGCGCTTCGCCGATCGCCAGCAACTTCACGTCGCGGTCCGGCACAAGACCGAGCTTCGCCCTTAAAACATAGCGAATCATCATGTCACCGAAAGCGCCGGGCCGACCCGTCGCTATGGTTTTGCCGCGCAGTTCGGCGGCGCTTTTGATATCGGTCCGGCTGAAAAGGGCGGAGTTGACCTGGTTCATCGTGGTCATGATGATCACTTGATCTTTGACGCCGAGAATATGCGATGTAAGAGCACCCGTACCGCTCGCCATAACGAACGGGACGTCGCCGCTGGCGAGAAGCTGCTGCGGCCGTGTTCTGCCGGCATAGATCGCGTTCAGTTCGAGTCCGTATTTTCTCCCCAAATGATCCTCGATGGCGATCCACAGCGGTAGATACGCGCCTGAAAACGTCGAGTAAGCGACCGTAACCGGTTCGAGAGTAGCGGCGGCGAAGCCGAGTGACGTAAACCACAGCGACGCGAAGCCTATTGAAAAAATGATGAACGATCTTATCAGCGTCATTTGAAGTTCCTTCGTGATGTATCGGCATCCCTACGGCAAATACCCTTTATTCCGATAATATCTCTCCGCACCGGGATGCAGCGGAAAGTCCAATGGTCCCGCTTCCGTGTTCGAGCATAACTGTTTCATCGACGGCGTTGCTGCGGCGTCGTAGGGAATCTCTTCCCGAATCTTATCGAGCACTCCTACGATGTGATACGCCAGATCGTCGGGAAAATTTTTGTGTACGACGATTGGCCAGCCGCTGAAGTCGACCACCGTCGTCGGGTCGTTGATACCGTCGATGCGGCCGTGATCCAGTCGCGCGCGTTGGAAGCCGTATTTTTCCAGTTTCTGCAGCACCGGCTCGGAATAGGATAAAAACTTCATACCGTGCTGCACCGCAACGTCGCCCCAGGAATCCATTCCTTCATCGATCACCATATCGAGTTTGCCGGAGATAATTCCCTCGCGCCGGTGCGGATTGCTCGGCCGGACAACTTCATCGACTTTGCCGCCCCACTTGATGAAATGGTTCTGTGAGATGCCGTGCGCTTTGAGCAGAAACTTTATCGCGAAGTCGACGCAGTCGTTGACCGCGATGGAAACTTTCATCTTCGGCTTCTTGGCGATCAATTCTTCCATGCTATTCACACCCAAGCGCGGCGAGACTGCGATCACTAAGCGGTCCCAAGACGGAAAGACCGCGAGCGCCCGCAACGGACTCTTTTTTTGAAAAGGCCCGACCCCGCGCACCGCCATCGATGGGATGATCGAGGGATTGAGCCAAACCAGATCGAGTTTGCCGTTGGCGACGAGCTTGGCGCCGTTCAAGCCGCTGCACCACGCCGGACTGACGCCGATAGTAAATGGATACGGCGGCCCCTTCCGTCCTTTGCCTCCAGGCAGCTCGACCATCAGCCGAATCGCGCTGGTCAACATCGTCGGCACGTCTTCGTAAAGACCCGCTAATATTTTTGTCGCGATGCGCGCGCGCATCAAACTCGCGCTCATCGGTTTTACACTGCGATCATCGTAAGCCACGGAAATATATCTCCTTCATGGTTTGGTCCTATCGAAGTATGCCGAAGTTTTGCTGCTGTCAATCAAAGCGGCGTTGATTTGCTATTTTTTGACTGGTAATCGCGCTTCAATTCATATCCGGCGAACGACATCCGCGTTCACTTTAGCCGCCCACTATCTTTTTTATGGTCGCGAGCCGGGTTATAAGCGGTACTGGTCTTGCTCACGCCATGGCCACAAGGAGAAACATCCCATTCGTATTTTCCACTCTCTACGCCACCGTGACTACGCACTATTTTGGTGTACGGATATGCTCGGCTCCGTCGGCCAATTCGTTGAGGAAGTCGCACTTTACTGGATCACGTACGAAATCACCGGCTCGGCGATGGCGTTGGGAGTCTTGGGGTTGTGCAGCGCCACGCCGCGCTTGATTCTTGGCGCCTTCAGCGGCGTGTTGGTTGACCGCTACGACCGCAAGCTTTTATTGATTTTGGTGCAATTTGGCTGCGCTCTCCCCATATCGATTTTCCTGGCGATTTATACATACGGGACTCTCGCCTTCTGGCACCTGCTTGTGCTGGAAATTCTTTTCGGCTCGATTCGCGCGATCAATCCTTCGGCTGCGCAATCGATCCTTGGGGAATTGGTGCCGCGGGAAGATATCATGAACGCCGTCTCGCTCTACACTGTCGGGTTCAACATCGCTCGCATCGCAGGACCATCCCTCGGCGGGGTATTGATTATTTTGATCGGCGTCGGCGGCTGCTATGGAGCATACCTAGTTGCTCTTTTGATTTCCGGCACGGGAATGCTGTTTATTCGCACGCAGAAAGAGGAATCGATAAAGCGGGAAGGAAATTTCGTGCGCGAGTTCAAAGAAGGCTTTCATTATGTTTGGCACGCGCCGGTGATTTTGAGCAGCATCGTCGCCGCCTATACGTTCGCCGTGTTTGTCGTCACCTACCAAAGTTTTCTGCCGGTGTTCGCCAAGGAAATACTGCAGGTCGGACCAAGAGGACTCGGCATACTGATGGCCGCGCCGGGATTGGGCGGCATCGCCTCGCTGAGCTTTCTCGCCGCTGTCGGCGAGCGCTGGAACCGTGCCATGCTGCTGTGGATCATGACCACGACGACGCCGATCTTTCTTATCCTCTTTTGCATCTCGCCGATCTTTTGGCTTTCGGTTCTGCTCTTGGCCCTGGTCGGCGCAGGCCAGGTATGTTTCCGCACGATAAGCCGGGTGATCATTCAGATAGAAGCACCACGCCATCTCATGGGCCGGGTGATGAGCGTGTTTAATCTCGATCAAGGAATGCGCTCCATCGGTTCGATCATCCTGGGCACTTCTGCAACCCTTTTCGGCGCCTCCCTCGGCCTCGCGCTCACCGCCGCCGTTTCATTGATCGTGACTACCGCGCTTTTTTATCGGCTGCTGGGAAAGAAAATATGAGAGTTGTGCTATGACTCTATCAAATTCAAGCGAATCTGAGCTTGAGCAGATCCTGCCTCAGTCCAAATTCAGGATTGTCAATTCTTCATTATCAATTCCGTCTCAACCTTCCTTGTCTTTCGCGGCCCAGGGATATATAGCCAGAGTCAAATTTCTTTCAGAGGTGAATCCATGCAACTTCCATCCATCGCCGCAACGACGATCGGCAGTTTTCCACGACCCACTTGGCTCGCACAGACCGACCGGAGCCGGGCGATTTTCCGGCTGGAAGGCGCGGCCTTAAAGGAAGCGCAGGACGACGCGACCGCGCTGAGCATCCGCACTCAGGAACGAATCGGCTTAGACCTGCTTTCGGACGGCGAACAACGCCGGACCGGTTTCATCAATCATATCCTCGCCGCCTTTGACGGTATCGATCTCAAGCACGAAGCAGTGAAACAGATTTATCGCCGCCGCGAGCAGCCGCGCCCGGTGCCGCGGGTCGTTGGCAAAATAAAAAGACGCGCGCCCGCGATCGTCGACGACCTCCGTTTTGCCAAAGCGCAGACAGACAAGCCGATCAAAATGGATGTGCCGGGGCCGATGACGGTGATCGATAGCACTCTCGATGAATTTTATAAGGATGAAGCCACCATGGCGATGGACGTTGCAGCGGCCCTCAATGAAGAGCTGCGCGACTTGCAGGCGGCGGGATGCGACGTCTTGGAAATCGACGAGCCAGCGATGACGCGGTATCACGAGAAGGTCTTTGCTTACGGCGCAAAAGCACTCGACCGCTGCCTCGAAGGGATAAACATTCCCACCGTGGTTCACCTCTGCTACGGCTATCCCGGCGGCGCCGGCACGCAACACGAATACGAGTACCCGGAACTCCTCGAAGAGTTGATGAAAACCAAGATCGGCGGCTTCGGCGTCGAGTTCACGCGCAGCAACTTCGACCCCGCGGTGTTGGCTGTTGCCAAAGGTAGAATCATCATGTTCGGCTGCGTCGATCCGAGCGACACGCCGGTGCCGTCGATGGCATCCGTTGTCGAACGCGTGCGCATGGCACTTAAATACATCGAGCCGAAAAATCTATGGCTCGCTCCGGATTGCGGCTTGATGACAATCGGCCGCGACCTGGCGAATTCCAAGGCGAAGCTGCTCGTCGACGTGGCGAAAGAAGTTCGTAAGACTCTGTAAATTTTTGTGCTGGTTCTGCTGTCGGGTTGAGCGTGTGAAGAAAGGTTGATAGTTCCCTTCTATTGCGCTCAGGGCAGACTGGCTCGCCACGAACAGGTCACCGCTTGGAAACAAATTACTTGACCGTTCGCCCTGAGTCCGTCAACGCGCTCCTCTTCCGAGCAACAATCCTGAAAGACACAGCACGTGATGACCAAAAAACGCTACAACGCAAAAATCCAACGCGCCAAAGGTCTGCTCGAAATCGCCGCGGCGATGTACGAGACTTCCCTCTCATTCCAGACCACTCGCGCCGCCGAACGAGTGCTGCAAACCGAGTCGCGCGTCGGTCATGAGTTGGAATTCAAACTACGCTCAGCAAACCGCGACGGCTCCAACAGCGTCCCGCTTTCCTTCGCCGCCGACAGCTTCGCCGAGCTCAAAGGCGTCGCCGATGGCAGGTACACGCTCGCCTGGGTCAATCCATCGGTTGCAGCCACTCTTGCCTACCGCGGCACCGGTCCATTTAAGAAGCGACTGCGCCTGCGCGTGATCGCAACCTTTCCGTCCTACGATGTCATGGGCTTCGCCGTGCACAAGTCCACCGGCATCACTTCGCTGGCGCAAATCGCCAAGGAGCGCTTCCCTCTGCGTTTATCGACGAACGTGACATCGAAAGACGCCATCAACGCCAGCCCCACCATGTTCACCGTGATCGCCGTAATGAAGGCTGCCGGCTTCACTTTGGCGGATCTAAAAAAATGGGGCGGCAAAGTAATCTCGGTGCCGCGCCCAAGCCACCCCGACCGGCGCGACGCGATTCAAAACGGCACAGTGAACGCTGTCTTCGATGAAGGCATCAAGAGCTGGGGCCAGACGGCGGTCGACAGCGGATTCATTTATCTTCCGATCGAAGGTCAAATCCTGAGACGCTTGACCGCGATGGGCTATCAAACTTCGGTCGTGCCGAAATCACGCTTCAAAGGAATGACCGGCGACGTTGCCACCGTCGATTTCAGCGGCTGGCCCATGCTCGTGCATGCGGATTTACCCAATGACGTCGCGTACGCGATCTGTGAAGCCATCGAGAAGCGCCGCAAGTCGATCCCCAGCGACAATTTCAAACCGATCAACATGCGCCAACTCTGCGCCAACGACGAAGAAGCGCCGTTCAACGTGCCGCTCCATCCGGGAGCGAGACGTTTCTACCGGGAACGCGGATATTCAAAATGACGGCTTCCAAGCGTACCGCGCGTCCAAAACGCACGACGAAACGCGCCCGAAAATCTCCGCGCAAGCGGAAAACGCCAATCTGCCCCGAATGCGGCGCTGACCAGGTCATCCCGGTTATCCATTCCCCCATCACTCCATCACTCCAACACTCCATCGACGCGGGCCGCGCCATTCTCGCCGACCGCGAAGAGTGGGAAGGCATGACTGAGTGGTACTGCAAAACCTGCGGCTGCGACTGGGGCAGGCACTCGCGCCGGTTCAAGAAGCCCGGCGGCGTCAACGCCACGAGAGTGTGACACACCCGCAACAATTCTGATAAGTCGAACTGAAGTCGTACTGTCAAAACTCTGCGGCTGCGACTAAGGCATGAGCACTCGCGCCTGTTTAAGAAACCCGGCGGGGTAAACGCCACGAGAGGATGACACGGAGGACACATGCGTAATAATGCTAATAGAGTCGGACCAACACGGCGTCCAGCACATTGCGTCATGGGAACATTAGCAGCCACCTCTCGGGTAGCCACATCGATGGGCAATTCCCCGCACGTCCAACGCCAAAAATCAGCGGTGTTGAGCATGACAAAACGAGCAATGCGTTCGTGCTGCTTAGGCAGCGCATTCCAAATTTTTCGCACTGGCAGAAGACAAGCCGGCGCAGCGGGAAGCAGGCTCGTACTCAATGCCGGGGTTAGGGAGTTGCGCATAGGTAATAATCATCCTGCCGTTACCGGCGCGTTATGCGGAGCGAGCTTTTGCGAACGATGGCAGGCAGATCAAATGCCTATCTCCAACGGCGCTCTCGACCTCGACGATTTCTACTTCGACACCGTACACGGCGCGCAGGACCGCCGCCGTGATGACATCCTCGGGCGGACCGGCATAGGCGAGCCGACCCCGGTGCAGGATCGCCACGCGCTGGGCGCAGACAAAGGCCTGGTCGGGATCGTGGGTCGACAAGATGACCGCGATGCCTCGCTTGGCGAGGGTCTTGATCTCCGACAGCACGCGCACCTGGTTGCCGAAGTCGAGGCTGGCGGTGGGCTCATCCATCACCAGCACCTGCGGTTCCTGCGCCAGCGCGCGGGCGATCAACGCAAGCTGGCGCTCGCCGCCGCTCACGTCCGTGTATGGGCGGTCGGCAAGATTGTCGATGTTGAGGAGTCGAAGCAGTTCGTCGGCGATTTCTCCGTCTCGCGCTGAAGGCGTGCCGAACAGACCGATGCGCGCCGTCCGTCCCATCAGCACGACTTCGCGGATGGTGAAGGGGAAAAATCCCAGTTGCGCTTGCGGCACGTAACCGAAAACCCGGGCCAGGCTTTGACGCGACCATTGATGAATTGCCGCGCCGTCCGCCATGACGGTACCCCCAAGCGGCGGCACCAGCCCCAGGATGGTCTTGAACAGCGTAGTCTTGCCGGCGCCGTTGGGACCGAGAAGACAGAGCACCTCGCCGGCATCGAGCGTAAAGCTGACGTCGTTGCCGACGATCATTCTGCCGTAGCCGAAGGACAGCTTTTCTACCCTGAGATTCATCGCGCTACCTAACGCCACCCCTTATGCGACACGGCAAGCACCCAAATGAAGAACGGCGTGCCGATAAACGCCGTCAGCACGCCGAGCGGAACCTCGATCGTCGAGATCGTCCGAGCCAACGTATCGACGCCGAGCAAATAACCGGCGCCGAGAAGCACCACCGCCGGCAAGAGTCGAGCGAAATCGGGGCCGACGAGTAGCCGCGCAAAATGCGGAATCAGTAAACCGATCCAGCCGATGATGCCGCTGACGGAAACCGCCGCGGCGGTCATCAGAGTCGCCGCCGCGACAACCACCAAGCGCAGCCGGCGCGCGTCGACACCCAAAGCCTGCGCTTCTTCGTCGCCGAGAGTCATGACGTTCATGCGCCAGCGCAGCAGATACAGCGGCACGAGACCGAAAAAGATCGCCGGCAGAATCGCCCAGAGATCACTTGCCGTGATACCCGTCAAACTTCCCAGAAGCCAAAAAGTAATTGCCGGCAGCTGGTTGTAAGGATCGGCGAGATACTTGATGAGACCGACCACCGAGCCGAGCAACGTGCCAATCACCACACCGGCGAGCACCAGAGTAAGAATCGGATCGTGGTAGCGCAGAAGAGCGCCGATCAAGTAGACCGCCGCGACCGCAGCGAGTCCGCCGGCAAACGCCAGCGCTTGGATGCCGAAAACCCCGAGTGAAAAATAAATTCCGAGAACGGCGCCGAGTGCGGCGCCCGACGACACGCCGAGGATATCGGGCGACACTAAAGGATTGCGGAACAAGCCCTGATAGACGGCACCCGATACCGCAAGCGCGCCGCCGACCATCATCGAGGCGAGCACTCGGGGACCGCGCACTTTGAAAACTACGGTCTCCACGGTTTCGGGCAAACCGCTCGGCGTCCCCGATACTTTGAACCAGAGCAGGCGCAACAGCTCGTTCGCGCTTACCGGATACCTACCCACGGAGAATGAAATCACCAACAGCAGTGCCAGAGCGGCAACCGCGAGCGCGAAATAGCGCGCGCTACCTCGATGAACGACCGCGCTTGACGGGTCGGTCGGTAACTCGCTTCATTACTGGGTACGCCTCGTGCCGCGCAGCAATTCGTTGAGCTGCCGTTCGTCCGGCGCCCGATTGTAGAAAAGACTGTAGAAACTGCGCGTCTCGGCGCGGAGATCTTCCGGGAACGCTTCCGGATAGAGCACCCGTCCGAGCCATTTGAGGCCGATCAGGCGGTTCACCGACGGCGGCGAATCGAGCCAAGGGAAAGGCACCTCCGGGGCGACGTACAGATGCCGGTCACGCACCGCCTTGATGCTTTTCCAAACATCGTCAGTAGCGGCAATCGCGGCAAAAGCCGCTTCGGCGGTAATGACGATCTCGGGATTCCACATCAGCAGTTGCTCGGGCGACACGGTGACGAGACTCCCCTGGCCGATACGCTCGGCGGCGACGTTGCGCGCGCCGATGCGCTCGATGCTTTCCACATTGATCGAGCCCTTGAGGCCCGTCTGCATACCGCGCGGTCCGCGCGCGTAGTAGACCAACGGCCGCTTTTCCGCCGGCACCCGGGCGAGGCGTTTATCGACGTCGGCGAGCAACGTCTCCGCATAGCGTGACAATTGCTTGGCCCTCTCATTCACAGCGAGAGCCGTTCCGGCAGATTTGAAAACCGCGGCGATCTGGTCGAAAGCGCCGTCGAAAAGCAAATACGGCACGCCGGTCTGTTTCTGGATGCGGTCGGCGAGCGAGACATAGGTCGGATTGATCGTGCCATAGTCGAGAATGACATCGGGACGAGCCGCCAAGACTGTCTCCACGCTGGCCGTATTGCCGCGTCCGGTCAAGCGTCCGAGGGCGGGCAACGCAGCATATCGGGCCGGCATGTAGGCGCGCTGCTCTGTGGACAACGGCAGGTTCCAGTTGATCAGCTTCTCGGGCGCAAGCGTGTAGATAAACACTCCCGCAGGGGCTGCAGCCGCGAAGATGCGCTCGATCTTTGCCGGCACCTCGACACGGCGCCCGGCGGAGTCGACGACGACGCGCGTCTCCGCGCTGAAGACTTGCGCGCTGAAAAGCACAACGCCGAGCACCGCGACAGCGTAAAAGCCGACGCGCCATCTGGGGCGAGTGTTGTTTAGCATTGATGTTCCTTCCGACACTCGGTTGGCTGCGAATGCATTCTCATTCAGTCTTGATTCAGACCGCTTTTTCCCACGGATTCGTTTTTTATGGTTGTTCGACGGCTATCCAAACTTTGACTCAATACGCGGCATCGAGATAACCGCCCTCGCAGGTTACCAGTCGACCCGAGAGATCCATACCCGCATTGGATGCCAGAACAAACCGGCCGGCGCTCATTTCAACCCCCGGCATTCCCTGCCGGTCCTCGGTCGAAACACTATCCGCGGCGATCGGACAGCTCGCCGGGACCAGCACGACCACGCAAACGTTCGCATCGCGCACTTGGTTCGCGACGTAACTCGTGAAGCATTGGAGCGCGTCCCGCGACGCTGATGCAGCGTAACCGTCCGTGCCGCTGCCGGGCCAGCGCGCCGTAAACGTTGATAATGTGACCGGAGTGCTGTTGCTTCATGATCGGCAACACATGCTTGGTGCAGACGTAGGTTCCGCCGAGACGGCTTTGCATGAGCGGGTCGCGGAAGTCCGTCGTCGGAGAGCGCTCTGCACCGTCCATTTCGTTCAAGGCAAAATAAGACTCGATGCCGGCATTGTTCACCAATACGTCGATCCGATCGAATCGAGTCGAGACTCGCTCGACCATCTCTGACACTTCGCTTTCCTGACTTACGTCTGCTTTGGGCGCTATTTTGTCGAACCGACAAGGACCGGCTTGGGATTGTAGAGGTTGGGAAATATGCGTTTGAGATTGTCGATCTTTGGAAGATCGTTCATGACGATGTAGGGATGCGTCGGATTCCGTTCCAGGAAATCCTGATGGTACGCTTCCGCTCTATAAAAGCTTCGGCTTGGCTCGATCTTCGTCACGATCGCCGCGTCGAAAGTCCGCGCTTGGTTGAGCTGGGCTATGAAGGCCTTCGCGACGTTGCCCTGCTCGGGATTCATCGGAAAGATCGCGGACCGGTACTGCGTGCCGACGTCGGGTCCTTGACGATTCAGTTGCGTCGGATCATGGACCACCGAGAAAAACACCTGCAGGATTCGCCCGTAGGTGATGACGCGCGGATCGAAAGTGATCTGCACGGCCTCGGCGTGACCGGTGCGTCCTGTGCTCACGCGCTCATACTCAGCTGTCCCCTGTTCTCCGCCGGCGTAACCCGAGACCGCGCTCGTCACGCCCTTCAGATGTTGATAGACGGCCTGAACACCCCAGAAACATCCCCCGCCAAGAACCGCGATCTCGGATGAACGAGTTCCTGCCGGTTCGTCCACCGCTGGCATGGGCACGACCGTCGCATTTTCGGCCCGCGAGGCCGCGCCTTTGAAGATGACGGCCAGAACGACGATCGCCAAGACTACGAGAATAACGCGCGTGGTCAACGAGGACATAAGCACCTCCTAAATCAACCGAATGTAAACACGAAGATTTCCACACCGGGACAACAAAACGAATTTTGAATGAGCGTTCGGTGACGGGACCTTTTTGGCGAATGAGTTGATAGAGACGTTGCTCATTTATAACACCTTCGCCGGCAGCATTGATATCGGCGCCATGGTTGTTGCCCGGCGCGGTCTCGTCTACGGTCACGCGGAATCGAACCGGTTTCCCGTCGGATCCCGGGCCGAGCACAAGGTGCAGATCTCGCGCGTGAAATCGATAGACGATTGTTCCGTTGGCTGCGCCCAGCGTCGCATGTTCTTTGCCGATGGTCCACTCTCCGGCTAGCCCCCACTCGTTGAGACGCGGCGCGCCCGTCGTGTAGCAGTGCTTCTTGTCCCCGACGGCGCTGAAGATCGCGGCCATGCCGACGAGCATCGGCAGCGTGCTGCGCGTGAAGGGCCGGTCAGCGCGGAGCGAACACGAGAGGCAGCAGGGGCACAACACACGCATGGGCTGACGATGGTTAGGACACCGCCGAGTTAGGCGAGGACAAAGAGCAGCGCCGTCCGCTCTGCCGCGCGACCAGCTATCAAACTCAGGGGGAATCATGCACACACAATCCAGCGATTCGTACGCCAAGCACAGCAACTTGACAGTATTATTTGGTAATGATACCGGACATAATGTCATCTATTCTGTTGGAGGATGCGTGGAAATAGAGATTCCCAAGCTCGAGATGGAAAATCACTTGCGCGAGAAGCGGCAAGCGCACGCTCTCTCGCAAAAACAACTGGCGGACCTGGCGGGCATCACGCGGCAAGCAATCAGCGCTCTGGAGTCCAATCAGTACTCCCCCGCCACCTCGGTCGCGCTCCAACTTGCGCGAGCGCTCCAATGTCGCGTCGAAGATTTGTTCAGCATCAAACGAGGCGGGGAAATCATCGAGGGAGAGCTGCTCGGCGCGCTTCCGCAAAGTGACGGCCCGGTGCGCGCTCAAGTAACTCAAATCGGCCACCGCGTGCTCGTACGGCCCCTCATCGGCATCGGCGAGTTAAGTAGCTTGAGCGCTAACGCCGACGGCCTGATCATCGGGACCAGTCCCGACAAAAATCGCGTCAAAGTTAGATTGCTCAAAGATCGCGAGGCGGTGCGCCGAAAGATCGTTGTCGGCGGGTGCGATCCGGCGATGTTTCTGGCTGGCGAGCATGTTCGAAAACACGATCAAGAAAACTTGGTGCCGTGTCTGATGGGCAGCAGCGTCGCTCTCAACGCGCTGAAGCGCGGCGAAATTCACGTGGCGGGCATTCATCTGGCAGAAGAGAAATCAGAGGGATGGGAACTTCCCAATTTGAAGCACAGCCTCGGCGACATGGACTGCATTGTCGTCACTTTCGCCCACTGGGAAGAAGGCTTCATTGTCCGCCAGGGCAACCCCAAGAAGGTGCGCACTATCAGCGATATTGCAAAACCCAGCGTCAGAATCGTCAACCGCGAAAAAGGTTCAGGCGCGCGCCGTCTTCTCGACAAACAATTAAACACAGGCGGGATTAAGCCAGCTCGCGTGAAGGGCTACGGCGACGAAGTTTTGTCGCATCTCGACGTCGCCGCACGGATCAGGGCCGGCTTGGCCGACACCGGCATCGGCGTTCGCTCCGTCGCGTCGATCTGCGGCTTGGACTTCGTGGCTTTGCAGCGCGAACGCTATGACTTGGTTATTCCGAAAAACTATTACGAAAGCCTTGAGCGGTCTGCGCGTCCTGCTGGACACCATTGTGAGCAAACCCTTCCGGGACGAGCTCGATGCGCTGGGAGGATACGATACAAGGGAAATCGGCAAAATTGTCGAGGCGAGCCATGGATGAACAAACTTTGAACCCTCCTAACCCGTCCGTTCAGCATCGTTCGTGGTGCGTCGAGTGGTTTGGCTCTCAAGGGGATTTTATTGCGGGGAAAGCCACGGATCCTATTTCGTTGCAGCGCTTCACCGGTCTTGAGAGTTTATATGCCGTCGGACCTTTGGAAAACGCGCGCGGCGAAGTCTCGATTTACGACAGCGCGGCGTTGATTTCGGAAGTCCACGACGGACTCGTACAACGTCAGTATCGATCTTAGTCGCCGTGCCGCCTTTCTCGTTTATGCCATCGTCGAAAACTGGCGCCGCACAACCCTCCGCAAGGGGCATCGCCGGCGAGCAACAGCTCGGAGACCAATTGTTGCGATTCGCAGTGGAGAGCGGCATCGACGTCGATCAGCCTTTTCCCTTCTTACTTCAATGTCACATGGCGCAGGCCACGTTTCACATTCTTTGCAACCAGAGCGATGGCGAATACAATCCTCACCTACACGAAAAGGCCAAAGTTCGATTGCCGATCGCCGACAAGTCGGTCGAGATCGTCGGCTTTTACTCGCGCCAGCACCGCGGCGTGTTCACGCCGCGCGACTCCGATTTCCATATGCACGTCAGAACGCTCGACAACCAACTATCCGGCCATCTGGAAAGTTTCAGCTTTAGCCAGGGAATGATCCTCTATCTGCCGACGGATGAAAGCTGACAAGCAACGCCTCTTAAGATCAACAAACACTCGAACAAGGAGAATCCATGAAACTTAGCGCACGCAATGTTTTAAAAGGAAAAATCGCTGCCGTGGTCAAAGGTGTGACCACCGCCCACGTCAAGATCGATGTTGGCCATGGCATCGTCATCACCTCTTCCATCACGGTCGAGGCCGCCAAGGATCTAAAGCTCAAAAAGGGCGACGAGGCTTATGCCATTATCAAAGCTTCGGAAGTCATTGTCGGCAAAGAATGAGCAGCGTTGATCGGACACGACAAGAGGAGGACCCGTAAAGATGTTTCATGGTATGCGTAAATCACTTTCGGTGGCCGCTGTGTTCGTTGTATTGGCCTGGACACAGGTCAATGCACGGGCAGACGAAATTCTAGTTTCCGCGGCGGCCAGCCTTACCGATGTCTTGAAGGAAATCAGCGCAGGCTATCAATCGAAATCCAAGCACACGGTAAAATTCAACTTTGGTCCGTCCAACGGACTGGCGCGGCAGATTGAAGAAGGCGCGCCGGCGGATATTTTCTTCTCCGCCGATCTAGCGCAGATGGACAATCTTGATAAGAACGGCCGACTGGAGCCGGGCACGCGAAAAAATCTGCTCTCTAACCAATTGGTGATCATCGTACCGGCGGATTCCAAGCTCGCCATTTCCTCGCCGAAGGATTTATTGAAAGCCGACATCAAAAAAATCGCGCTCGCCGAGCCGACCTCCGTTCCCGTCGGCGTCTACAGCAGCAAATACTTGACCGACGAAGGCTTGTGGGACCAGGTGAAATCGAAGATCGTTCCGGTACAAGATGTTCGCGCGACCCTGGCTTCGGTCGAGTCCGGCAACGTCGAAGCCGGCTTCGTCTACAAAACCGACGCGGCCATTTCCAAGAAAGTGAAGATCGTCTACGAAGTGCCCATCGATAAAGGCCCCAAGATCACCTACCCGATCGCTATCGTCAAAGAATCGAAGCGGAAAGACGCGGCGCGCGATTTTATGAACTACGTTTTAGAGTCCCGCCGCGAAGGACGCTTTCAAAAAATACGGCTTTGTCGTATTAGATTGATCCCGAGGAACTTGTTCATTCGTGATCTTCTCCTTTGAGACTTGGCAAATCACCCTCTTCTCTATTTCAGTCGGACTTGCCAGCACACTGCTGATTCTCCCGTTTGGTATCGCGCTGGCGTGGCTCTTCGCTCGTAAGGAGTGGCCGCTCAAAAGCATAGTAGAAACCGCAGTTCTCTTGCCGTTGGTCATGCCGCCCGTATCGACCGGCTTGATCCTTCTGAAAATCTTCGGACGGCGGAGCCCCCTCGGGCAATGGCTCTATGAACGCGGCATAGAAATCGTATTCAACTGGAAAGGCGTGCTGATCGCCATGTCGGTCATGTCCTTTCCCTTGCTCGTCCGTTCGGTGCGCACTTCTTTTGCGGAAGTGAATCCGCGGCTTGAACAGATCGCCGCCACCCTAGGCGCTTCGCCGCTAAGAATTTTCTTCGTGATCACGATTCCGCTCGCTTACAAAGGCATCGTCGCCGGCGCGCTGTTGGCATTTTCGCGCGCCCTCGGCGAATTCGGCGCGACCATATTGTTGGCTGGAAATATCCCAGGCAAGACACAAACCTTGTCGCTGGCAATTTATAATTACGTTCAGCTGGGCAAAGATTCGGACGCTTATGTTTTGCTTGGGATAACTGTCGCACTGGCATTCCTGTTCGTCTGGTGCTCGGAGTGGCTGCTGCGCACGGGAAAGAAAGCTGACATGCGGCTGCGCTGCCGCATACCGCTGGCGAACTTTGAGCTCGACATCGACGTCGTCCTTCGATGCGCGGGTCACGGCGATCTTCGGGCCTTCGGGCTCAGGCAAAACGACGCTGCTCGACGCCGTCGCCGGCCTGCGCGATATCGCGACGGGCGAGATCGAGATCGGCGGCAAGACGCTCTTCTCCTCGGCGCGGAAAATCAATCTCACCGCCGCGCAGAGAGGCATCGGTTACGTGCCGCAGGAGGGCGCCTTGTTTCCGCACCTTTCGCGTGCGGCGAAATATTCTTTTCGGCGCCGAGCGCGCGTTACGCCGCCGACGCCAAAGACATCGGCATGGAACACGTGCTCGAAATTCTCGAGATCGCCCATCTGCTGGCCCGGCCCGTGACCAAACTTTCCGGCGGCGAAGCGCAACGCGTCGCGCTTGCCCGCGCGATCTTGTCGCGCCCGCAGCTGCTCTTGCTCGATGAGCCGCTGGCCGCGCTCGATATCGGCCTCAAGGAAAAAATCCTGCCTTATCTGGCGCGCGTCCGCGACGAGTTCGCCATTCCGATGATCTATGTCACGCACAACCTGACCGAGGTGCTTACCCTGGCGGATTGGGTCTTGATGATTCAGCAGCGGCAGCTTGTCGCTCAAGGCGCGCCCAAAGAGACGCTTATGTCCCGCCGCGCGGTCAGGCAAATCCCCGAAGAGGAATTCGAAAACGTCTTCACGGTGACTTTCGTCGAATCGGACAAAGCAGCCGGGCGATCACGGGTGCGGCTCTTCGTCCGGCGCGGAACTTTTCATTCCCTACCTGGCGCAAGCCGTTCGCCCGACGTTTCAGATTCGCGTCAGCGCGGACGATATTCTCGTCGGCACCAACGCCCCGGAGGAATTTCGGCGGGCAATATCTTGCCGGGCACGATTCGCACCATCGACATGATCGACGGTCAAGCATTGGTCAGGTCGTTGCCGGCGAAGAATTTCTCGTGCGTCTCACCATCGGCGCTGTTACGCGCCTTGCCCTCGACGTCGGACTGTCCGGTCTTTCTCATCATCAAGACCCAGCTCCTTCCGGCTGCTCTAACTTTTCACGACTTCCTTGACACAGCGGCGTCCGCGCCAGAGTCAGGGCCAGCCGATGTTCGAGATCCGCATCCAGTATCCGACGGAGCGCCATGCAAAATGCGCACTTCTTCCTCGTCGCAGCTCGCTGCTCGATCTCGGCGCCCTTGCAGCGCCAGCAGACGCGCGCCTCTTCGCGCCATTTCTCTGACATGAGGCGGCGCCGTCCGGTTCAGATTGGTCCGACCACGATCACCGGTCTCGTTTCCATGGCAACATTTACACTTCGGAAGGCACGAATGGGAGTTTTCCGCTTTGCCTTGACCATTATCATTGTGTCGTTGATCACGACGCCAAGTTTTTCCGGAGAAGCGCGCCCGCCCTCTTCAGCGGAATGGGAAAAAACCCTTGAAGCCGCCAAGAAGGAAGGCAAGCTCGTCGCGGCGCTTCCGGCCAGCGCGGAGCTGCGCAAAGCCATCGGCGAAATTTTTCCCAAGCGCTTCCCGGCATCGAGCTTGATCTCACCAACGCGCGTGGGCCATCCAATGCCAACAAGATCGCCGCCGAGCACGCTGCCGGCGTGCGCTATTTTGATTTATTGATCAGCGGCACGGCGACTCCCTTTAGCCTGTTGAATGCCGGCATCCTGGAGCCGGTGGAACCGCTGCTGCTTTTGCCGGAAATCAAAGATCCCAAGCGTTGGTTCGGCGGCCATATCTGGCTCGACAACGCCAAACGATTTATCTATGCGTTCCAAGTCTATCAGTCGGAAAATATCTGGCATAATGCGGCGCTGCTGAAAGCGGAAGACGTCCGTTCCTACGACGATTTGCTCAACCCAAAATGGAAAGGCAAACTCGGTATTCTCGATCCGCGCTCGCCGGGAGCCGGCACCGCTACCTGGGCGTTCTTTTTGAAAATTAAAGGCGAGGAATATTTGAAGAAACTCGCCGCGCAAGAAATGTTCTTATCCCGCGATCAGCGCCAGCTGGCCGACAGTTTGGCCAAGGGCAAAATCGCGCTCACCATCGGCCTCACTTATTATACATTTTTGCCTTTCCTAAAGGCCGGACTGCCGATCAAGTCGTTGCCCGATATGAAAGAGGGCACCTACACCAGTTGCGGCAGCAGCGCTCTGTCCGTGGTCAAAAACTCACCGCACCCGAATGCAACCAAAGTATTCATCAACTGGCTTCTCGGCAAGGAAGGCCAAGAGATTTACGGCAAAGCCATGGGACAAGCGACGCGCCGCTTCGACGTCGAGACCAAATGGATGGTCGAGCACGGCGTGCGCGCGTCGAAAGATTTTCTCACCGTCGAAGAAAACAGCCGGCTGGAAAATTACGGCGAAGACACCATCAATAATTACTGGGCGAAGTCGGCCAAGATCGCCGAGGAGGTTTTCAAGTAGGATGTCGCGCATCCCTCCCTTTATGTTGCTCATGTTGCTTGCGCTGAGCTCAGCGCAGCAATCGGCCGCAGCCGAAACCAAGCTCGCGTGGCAAATAGAATGGGAGAAAACCATCGACGCGGCCAAGAAAGAGAGCAAAGTCGTCGCGGGGGTGCCGGCGAGCGCGGAGTTGAGAAAAAGTCTCGAAGAAACTTTCGCCAAGCGTTTTCCCGGCGTGGAGATCGAAATCAGCACCGCGCGCGGTCCGACCAACGCCAGCAAGATCGCCGCGGAACATGCCGCCGGCGTGCGCTATTATGATGTTTTGATCAGCGGCAGCTTGACGCCTTTGAGCCTCTTGAACGCCGGCATCTTGGAACCCATCGAGCCGCTGCTGATCCTGCCTGAAGTCAAAGAGGCAAAACGCTGGTACGGCGGGCATATTTTTTCGGACAATGCCAAACGATTTCTTTATTCCTTTCAAGCCTACCAATCGGAAAATCTTTGGCACAACACACAGCTCATGAAAGCGGACGAGTTCCGGTCCTTCGACGACCTGCTCAATCCCAAATGGAAAAGTAAAATCGGCATCCTCGACCCGCGTTCGGCCGGCGGCGGCACCTCGACCTGGGCGTTTTTTTACAAAACCAAAGGCGAAGAATTTCTCCGCAAGCTGGCAGCGCCAAGAGCTTTTGCTGTCGCGGGATCAAAGAATGCTCGGAGACAATCTCGCCAAAGGACGCTTGGCATTGACCATTGGCCTCACCTATTACAGCTTGGCGCCGTTCATCAAAGCCAACCAGCCGATCAAACCGTTACCGGAAGCCAAAGAAGGCAGCTATACCAGCAGCGGCAGCGGCGCGTTGTCCGTGGTCAAAAACTCCACGCGTCCCAACGCGACCAAACTCTTCGTCAACTGGCTGCTCAGCAAAGAAGGCCAAGAAATCTACGGCAAAGCAATGGGGCAAGCGACGCGCCGGCTCGATGTGGATACTAAATTCCTGCTGGAGTCCGGCACCCGCGCGTCGAAAGATTTCCTCAGCGTCGAAGAGAACCAGAAGCGAGAAAACTCCAGTGAAGAAGTTCTGACCCAACTGTGGCCCAAAGCGATCAAGCTGGCGAATGAATTGCTTCAGTAGATGTGTTATTCGATCACCTTGCTGATCGCCCGTATTGCGCTGAAAATCATCTATGTCATTTCGAGCACAACTGATTGTCATCTCAACTACCTCCCGTGTCTTCTTGACCACCTCCCCTGACAATGCAACCTCCTTCCCTGTCATTTCGACCGAAGGGAGAAATCCTTCCGGCCTCAGATTCCTCACATGCCTTCGGAACGACAACGCGAAAAAATCGGGAACGACTCTGCATCCTGTAATCACTCCACACGCCCGCGCGCTCTTGCAAACTGTCACACTGATCTTTCTCCTTTCGCTTTCTCATCTGGCGTTCGGCCAAAGTACAACCCGAACCTCGGTCAGTCTCATCTACGAAGCGATCGCCGCCACCAACGCGACACTCTGGCTGGCTGAAGACGCGCGGCTATTTGAAAAATACGGCCTCGACACCAAAGTTGTCCACGCGCGCGGTGCTGTGCCGGTCCAAGCGCTGGTGAGCGGCTCGGTGGAATTCGGCGCCTTCAGCGGCTCATCGGCGATCGCGGCAGTGCTCGCCGGCAGCGATCTCATCTTTGTTGCAGCCAAAGGCAACTTTGCGGTCATGTCGTTTTGGGTGAGACGCGACTCGCCGATCAAAACGCTCGCGGACCTCAGAGGCAAAACCATCGGCGTCACCCGCGCCGGATCGGCGACCCACACGATCGCGCGCATCGCGCTAAAATCGGCGGGACTGGCGGACCGCGACGTGAAGTTCCTCCATCACGGCGGGTTGCCGGAATCTTTCGCATCTCTCGATAGAAGTATCGTCGATGCGAGCCTGGGCTCGCCGCCCCGCCCCGGTTTTAAAGAGCTGGTCGATTTATCGTCGCTCAAGATTCCATTTCTTCAGGGCGCCATAGAAGTCCAGCGCAGCTTTCTGCAAAACCGCCGTGACACCGTGCTCAACCTGCTCAAGGCTTATATCGAAACCATCAAGCTCGCCAAAGAAAAACCCGAGCTCGCCATAGCGGCAATCTCAAAACGGATGAGAGTGCCGCCGGAGGTCGTCCGCCCCGTTTATCAGCCGCATGAAAATGTCTTGGAAGAGATTCCCTATGTGCGCCGCGATTCGGTGCAGGCGATTTTCGATCAGTACCCTAAAGAACAACTAAAGGGGCTTTCTTACGAGAAGCTCGTCGACAACAGTTTGCTGCAACGACTTGAAGAGTCTGGATTTATTAAGAACCTTTATCGAAGATAATTGTTAACTGTACGGCGCGTGGCTGGACCTGAAATCCGCCTGCAGAGAATCGGCAAAATACTCTGAGCACCTCTCGTTCCACAAATACGTGTCATTTCGACCAAGGGAGAAATCTTTCTTAGCTCCCTCGCATTCACTCGGGATGACACCACTTCCGATTAACGTGGCAAAACCATCTAGCTGAATGGCCTGCGAGGATATTAACTCATGGACAATCTAACTCGCCGCATCGCCGGCTTCGCCGCGGAACTGAAATACAACCAACTGCCGCAATCCGCCGTCGCTGCAGCCACGAGATTTATCGTCGACTCGTTGGCCTGCGCAATCGCCGCGCGCGATTGCGAATCCGCGCAAATGGGACTCCGGCTCGCCCGCGGCGCCGCTCCTGAGCGCTTTCCAGGACGAATCATTTGCCACGGCGAGCGTGCAAGCGCCGAGAGCGCGACGTTCGTGAATACCGCAATGATTCGCAATCTGGATTTCAACGACGAGTATCCGGGCGGTCATCCAAGCGATTGCTTGGGCGCGTTCTTGGCGATCGCCGAGGCCGCCAACGCCGACGGCCATAGATTGATCGAAAGTTTGGTCATCGCCTACGAGCTGTTTATTCGTCTTAGCGACGCCACCGGTTTGCGCTACAAAGGCTGGGACCAAGGCTTTGCCGTCGGCATCGGCACAGCCGCCGGCGTCGGTCACCTGTTGAATTTCTCGCCCGAACAGTTGGCGCAAGCAATTGCGATCGTCGCCGTTGCCAACGTGCCGATGCGCAACACGCGCGCCGGCGAATTATCACTTTGGAAGGGCGCGGCCACGGCATTCGCCGCGCGCAACGGCGTCTTTGCCGCTCTCCTTGCCGGCGAAGGGATGAGCGGCGCGGACAAGCCGTTCGAAGGCAAACATGGCCTGTGGGATTTGATCACCGGTCCTTTCGAGCTCCAAGCTCTGCCGACGGAAGGCGGTCCGTATCGCGCGCCGGAAGCTCGGCTCAAGTATTGGCCGGTGGAGTACAACGGACAACTGCCGGTGTGGGGAGCGCTCGAATTACGCGCGCAAGCCGATTGGCGCGCGCTGACGGACATCGAGATCGGCGTCTACACTTTCTGCTACACCGAGATCGGCAGCGAACCGGAGAAGTGGGATCCCAAGACGCGCGAAACCGCCGATCACAGCCTGCCGTATATCTTCGCCAAAGTATTGGTCGATGGCACGATCTCGTTGGCCGCCTTTGAAGAAACGGCGTACGGCGATCCGGCGCTGCGGCCCCTGATGAACAAGATTCGCGTCTATCTGGATAAGGAAGTCGACGCCATTTATCCAAAAACCATCTCGATGAAGATCAAGGTCACAAAGAATGACCGCAGCGTCATTAACCTATGGCCGCGCGATCCTTTGGGACACGTGAATAGACCGATGACCGACGAGGATGTGCAGAAGAAATTCACCCAAACCGTCGAGCCGGTTTACGGCAGGGACAAAACCGCTCGGGTACTCGAACGCTGGTGGAAGGTCAAGGATGCTTCTACGGAGGAGTTGGGCGCCCTGCTGGCACTGCTTGATGACAAGAGATAGTTTCCAGTTTCTAGTCCAACATCAGAACCCGAAACTAAGAACAAGAACCCTGTTTCGCCGCACTTGAGCATCCTGGACGTCGAACACCCGGTCCGAAATAGTCCCCGCAACGACGCGCATTCATCGATAGTCGACGTTTGTCGATATAGGCTGGGCGCCGCTCGATCGATACACGCCTCTCGATGTGATCGACGGGACTACCAGGCAGTCCTCGAATTTAAGACCTAAAACAAACCTGGATGCCGGCGGGAGTTTATCCTGAGACCTGACGAAGGGCCGGCATGACGCCCTTTCACTTCGCCTCAAGCATGCCCTGAGCACTTTCGAAGGGGCGAGCGATTTCAATGAGCCACGACAGGAACATTAAGATGAATTGTAATGCCGAATGACAGACTATGCGAAGCGTCCATTCATAGCTCAACGCACGGTGTGGATGCTAATCCGTTCGCTTTGAGCCTGGTCGAAGGGCTCCGATAGAGTTTTCACACGGCCAGACGAAGAGCGGGGGGCTTGAGCAAACTGAACCGTTACCCGAATCAACAACCACAAGAGAGTCTGATCTTCGGCTAGAAACTAGAACCCAGAAACCCTACTTAACCGGCTCACACCGAATCCCCGCCCCTTCGTCTGGAACGTCGTAGATTGTGCAGCGATGCGTGTGGCCGTCCGGCCCGCGTACCGTTGCGAACGAGCCAAGATCGGTGATCAAGTATTGATCTACCTCTGGTCGACGGCGCATCGAGTCCACGCGGCCCGGCGGATGAAAAACCGTCCACCGCCAAATTGAGCAGCCCCAAAGTGGCGACACTCTCGACCTGTTGTTGCGCTTCGCCGCGCAACGGCAGCGCGGCCACTTGGGATCGAACAACCGGTTTCAAAACGACGATCTCTTCGTCCATTTTGATCAGCTCGTCTTTCATTTCCTGCGTACGATCAGCGCGCACCGACCCGTCGCGTAGAGTGATTATAAACTCCCTTTTTCTGACGTCGAGATCGACCAAGCGAAAAAATTCCGCGGAGCCACCGACGGTGGCGGTAACCGTGGTTTTCAGCGTGCCTGCCGCCTGCTGGCGCGCCGGCCAACTCCCCGGTGAGTTGCCGATGCGCTGCATCTCGCCTTGATAGTGGTTTATCCCGGATAAGAGAGTCGCCCCTGAAGTAAAGGAGGAGCCGGTCGAACAGCCACAGAGCAGACTCAAACACAACGACGCGAAGATCTCTCGTTTCACAATGCGCCAAGAATACCACATCGGTGCGACTCCATGAAGTTTATTTTTTTCGTGCATTCCATTCTTGACGCCGAATCCGTTTCCGAACTATCTTCGATGGCGTCAATGTCCGGCCAAAATCCCCAGCAAAACTGGTGTCATTGAACTAAGCCGGCGACTTTCAGCAAAAGATTAGGTCGAAGGAGACAAAACTTTCATGTTCAAGAAACTGGTTTTGATATTAGCATTGGTATTTGCGACGATCTCGCCGCGCCTGGCGCTCGCGCTTGAAACCGTGACTGCCGCGCTGACCTCGAAGGCGTTTCAGTATGTTCCGCTGGTCATCGCTCAAGAGCGCGGCTATATGAAGGAAGAAGGCTTGGATTTGAAGCTTGTCTTCATGCAGAACGCCGCCGGCCTCCAGGCGTTGATCGCCAACCAGGTGCAATTTTCCGGTTCGGGCAGCAGCGCTCTGGTCGCCATATCCAAAGGTAACGCGCCGCTCAAAACCGTACTCGCGTTCAACGATCAGGTGCTGCAATGGATCGTCGCGCGCCCCAATATCAAAACCCTGCGCGATCTAAGCGGCAAAAAGGTCGCCACCACCGGCGTCGCCTCCATCGCGGCCTACATGCTGAGAAATATTTTGATCAAACGGAATATTCCCAAAGACATCGTGCTGATCGATCCAGGACCGGTCAATCGCCTGCCGGCGCTCCTATCCGGCGCCGTCGATGCGGCCATCGTCAGCCCTGAAGAGCGCTACGCCGCCCTGGATCAAGGCATGACGGATTTAATGTTCTTCGGCAAGGAAGTCAAAAATTCCTGGGGCACATTTGCGACGTCGGAGCGCTTTATCAAGGAGCAGCCCAAACAGCTCTTCGGCTTTGTGCGCGCGGTGATCAAAGGACTTAAAATCGCCCGCCAAGACCGCGAAGGCACGATCGCCGCCGTAGCAAAATTCAGCGAGTTGGACAAAGCCTTATCCACCCGCATGTACGACGACCTGGTCAGCACCTTTACCAAAGCCGGCTTCGTCGATGAGCCAACCCAGAAAAACGATCTGGCCATCGTTGCCCAGGTCGCCGACGTCGCCGAAGTTGTGCCGCCCCGGCGCGCCTACGATTTCAGCTCCGCCCGCGACGCCGAGCAACAGTTGAACAAACAGGGTTGGAAGCCGTGATCGTATGAATTGATCGAAAAACGGAAACCCGCGCTAGCGCAAACGCGCCGCTCGATTTGGTTCGAAATTTTCTTGACAGACGAATTTGCCAAGCTCTACACTTTCCTTTCAATCATTTTATTTCGAAGTAGGGAGGCTCTATGGCGAAAGGAATTTCCATTCACATCGGCTTGAATCACGTCGATCCTAAACATTACCAAGGCTGGGACGGCGCTCTTAACGCCTGTATTGCCGATGCCAACGACATGCGCGCATTGGCCAAGAAAAAAGGATTCGCCGGCAATACTCTGTTTGTCGACGGACAAGCGACTGCCGCGGCGGTCAGCTCGGCGCTCCTGGATGCCAGTAAAAAACTGGTTAAAGGCGATCTTCTCTTCCTCACCTACTCGGGACACGGCGGTCAAGTCCGCGACACCAATAGCGACGAGAAAGACAACGACCGCATGGACGAGACCTGGGTTCTTTACGACCGCCAGCTTGTCGACGACGAGCTTTACAATATCTGGAGCAAGTTCAAAGCCGGCGTGCGCATCTTAGTGCTGTCCGACAGTTGCCACAGCGGCACGGTGACGCGCGACATTCCTATGTTCGCGGGAGCCGGGCCAAAGCCCCGCGCCATGCCGCGCGAGGTCGGCATCGCGGTGGAAAACGCCAATAGCGCGCTTTATCGCGCAATCCAAAAAGAAAATCGCGGCGCGGAAAACACCAAAGTCAACGCCAGCATCTTGTTAGTGTCCGGCTGCATGGACAACCAAACCTCCATGGACGGCGACAACAACGGCGCCTTCACCGGCACGCTCAAAAAAGTCTGGAACGGCGGCAAGTTCAACGGCAATTATCGCACGCTGCGCGACAAGATCGTTTCTTTGATGCCGTCGACGCAAACGCCGAATTATTACTTCGTCGGCGCAGTGAACGCCGCTTACGAGGGACAGAAGCCGTTTAGTATTTAATAAGACCTCGAGCGGCCGGTGTCGGGTCGCAAAACAGATATAGCAGCCCGTCAATCGGGCATATTGCCGACGATTATGCCAGATCGTCCAGCCGTTTGAATGTTTTATGTGGCCGAAGAGCTTCTAGGACGCACCTCAATGGCCGTCGTGAAGCCGCTGAAACCTTGAACATTTGAACTGGCCACCCGTGTCGCCATAAATAATTGAAGGGCATTAAAAAAGAGTAGCAATGGATGCTCTCGGACAAACCGTAATCGCGCATCGGAAAGGAATAACACTCAGCGTTGCAATTTAGAGGTGATTGGAGGTTGTTGATGAAAAACCAGTCAGTAAACCATACAATAACCAGCTGTTTTAGGACGATCCTCATTCTAAGTCTTTTTTCAATAACCGGATGTGCGACAACAAGCTTTCCGGCGATAGGGATTCGTCCGGACTATCCCAATCTTAGCCCGAGCCCGGAAGTCGTCGAGTGGTGTAAGTCCTTGGCAGATGGCGCGAAGCCTTCCTGCTTGATGTACAGAAACTACCATGAATATGCGAATACACTTTCTGCATCATACCGCTCTCGTGCGACACTCAATGAATGGGCATTATACTTCGCTGGACTAGTCGGTTTGTCAGGGTTAACGGCGACCGCCGGATTGGCTGCCGCAAACGCCGGCATTCAAGCCCTTAGAATCGTCCCTTTAATTACCGGATTCGTCTCGGGCACTACAGCCATCGCCGAAAACAAAGACAAGGCGCTCAACTACACGAATGCAGCTAACTCAATAGACGAAGCTATCGACGCAGCGGAACGCGTGGTTGCATCTCGTCAAGATTATACGTCTGCGTTCGAGCAGCTGAGCCAAACGGTCACCAAAGCAAAAAATGACCTCGAGAGTAGCAGAGTGGAATTGGCGACGCGGGATAAGCAGATTGAAAAACTTGTGGACGAAAAAATCAAAGCTAAGCTTCCCAACCAGTTAAGACTGGCTGATGAAGATATCGATATTCCAATCGGCACAACCTATGCCCTAAAAGTTGAAGACGGAGGTAGCGTCGATCCGGCCAGGACCACGATTTCAAAGCCGGCGATCGTGGATGTGTCATACGGTTTGAACAATCAAATCATTTCAATCACCGGCCGCGCTCAAGGATCAACAGCAATCAAGTTTCGGGACAAAACCGGTATTAGCGCGAGCGTGTTTGTAGAAGTACTCGGTGTAACTCCGTTAACGTCTGCTCAAGCCACGCCCGGCGGAGTTGTCACCCTAACGCTCGCCGAAGGTCGCAAAATGGCTTACTCCCTGCCTGACGGCGTAACTGGCGATGGCGTTACATCAAGCGTGCCAAATGTTGCAGTCGGTCGACTATCAGATGATCGGAAGTGGATCATTATTGAGGCAGTGAAAAAACAGCCAACCGCGAGCGCGTCCGATATTACCATCGGTCTGAAGGACAAAAATGGCGTAATGAAATTCGTTGTCACGGTTAACTAGATTCATTCGCTAGATTTGATCTTTGGATTCCGAGTCAATTGGGAGACCCGTCAGATACGGAGATAAAGACCGCGGTGCCTTCGGCCAACGATCCCGCCGTCCGCGAAATTCGATACAATTTTGTCGAGTCACTCAACCCGTTTAGCAGTCATTCGATGCGACTGATTGCTTGCGCTCTCATTGATGGGAGCAGGCAATGAAAATTTCCGGTTTGTATAAGAGAGGCTTCAATAATGACTAAACTCAACAAGTAGTCGCCACAATACTACGTCAGGATTTCACAGCCCGATGACTTCGGTTTTTACTTTAGTGTCGACTTTGGAATGCGGATGCCGATAGTGACCGGCGTTCCCGGGTGGAGGAAATGCGGTAATCGAGCGGTGGAGCTTAAGATCCTTCGGGCAGCGGAATAAACTCGGCGTCGCCAGGCACCGGCGCGAAGCGCCCTGCTTTCCAATCGCTCTTCGCCTGCTCGATCCGCTCGCGTGAGCTCGAAACAAAATTCCACCAAAGGTGACGTAGGCCGTCCAGCGGTTCGCCGCCGAAAAGCAGCAAGCGAGCGCCCGAGGTTGCCTGGATCGTGATTTCATCGCCGGAAGAAAAAACCAGAAGCCGCCCTGGCTCGAAGACTTGTTCTTGGATCACCGCCTTTCCTTCGAGGAGATAAATCGCTCGTTCTTCGTACTCGTTTTCGAGGGCGAGGAAGGCTCCCGCTTGCAATGTCGCATCGGCGTAAAACAGTGGCGAGAAAGTTGTCACCGGCGACGCCTGGCCGTAAAGCGAGCCCGCGATGATGCGCACTGTTTTTCCCTCGCCTTCGATCTGCGGCAGCGATGCGGCGGCGTAGTGTGTAAAGCTAGGCTCCGTTTCCTCCCGTGCTTTAGGAAGGGCGATCCAGATTTGGATGCCGTAGAGTTTCTGTCGCCGCTTTCTAAGTTCCATATCGGATCGCTCGGAATGGACGATGCCGCAGCCCGCCGTCATCCAGTTGACAGCGCCCGGTTCGATCGCCTGCACGCTGCCGAGACTATCGCGATGAACGATCGTGCCAGCAAACAAATAGGTGACCGTGGCCAGACCGATGTGCGGATGGGGCCGCACGTCGATGCCCTGGCCCGGCGCGAGCTCGGCAGGTCCCATCTGATCGAAAAAGACGAAAGGCCCGACGCTACGCCATTCCAGCGACGGCAGCACGCGGCGCACTTCGAACCCGCCGATATCGCGAGGACGCGGCACGATGACGCTCTTTAGCGCCTTGCACGCCGGCGGCGCCTTCGCTTCAGGTTCTTCAGCGGATTGCCAACTCATATATTTATTTTTTACTTCGACGCGCCGCGCCGATTGGTAATCAATCCAAAACCGGTTATATCCCGGATCCAAAACTGAAGTATTGGGGCAACACATTCCTGACGGAAGGATCTTCGAGCGAGTAAACATTCATCCGAATCAAAGGAGGAACATAAACGTGCACCGAGATCGCCCTGCCATTTTCGCTCTGAAGGTTCGAGATTTGATGAATTAACGAAGTCTCTTCGACCCGCGCTTCGCCCGCGGCGTAATCAATCGAATTCTGCGACTTGATCATGCCGTTGGGCGCTTTTTCAAACAACGATTCGGTGAGCGCGCCGCGTAGAATCTTTAATCCCCCCAACGAACCGGCATGATCATGGATCGAAGAGCGCTGACCGGCGTGCCAGCACATAATCATGATTTCGAACTGGCCGGTTTTATGAACCAGGTTGCGCGCATATCGTTTATCCGAAAACAGAGCGTAAGGTTGCATCTCTTCAGCCGAGATGACCAGCCGTTCAAGGATATCGCGCATTTTTGCCGGCCCAACCGCCGCACAGCCAGCCTCGAGATGCTTGATCAGCTCGCTTAAAGAGATTTCATCGCGCAAAGACATGGAAACTCGCAATCACTTTCTTGTAGCGCGTCTTCACTAACGGCGCAATTACCGCTGTGCTACATTTGTAGTGGATTGAGAATCGCTGGAGGTAAACCCATGCGACGCGTATCGATGTTGCTGTTGCTCTTGAGCGTTTTTCATCTCGGATTTTCTTTCCGTTCGTAGCTCAGGACAGCCACACCCAGAAGCCGCTCGACGGCGCGAAAAAGGAAGGCGCGCTTGTCTGGTACATGTCCGCGAGCATCGAAGACGCCCAAGCGATCCTGCTCGCGTTTAGCAAAAAATATCCCATCCTTAAAACCGACTTTTTTCGCGCCGGCTCAGCCAGGCTCTTTAACCGCATAATGAACGAAGCCCACGTGGGAAAAGTTCTGTTCGACCTGGTTGCCGTGAGAGGCCTGGAAACGCACCAGTTGGTGAAAGCGGGACTCTTGCAACCCTACGTTTCTCCCGAGAGCGTGGCTTATATGGCCGGCTTCAAGGACTCCAGGAAATCGGGTCGACTACTTCGATTCCTACAACGTGATCGGCTACAACGTCGAACGGGTGGCGCGCGATCAGGCGCCGAAGAGTTGGGAGGATCTGCTCGATCCGAAATGGAAGGGCAAGATCGCTCTCGACGAGGAAAACTTCTCCTGGTATGGAGCGATGACCCAAAAATGGGGAAAGGAGAAAACCCAACGATACATGCGGGCATTGGCCAAACAGGATATCCAGCTTCGCAACGGACAAACTCTGATCGCGCAATTGATGGCCGCGGGCGAATTTTCGGTGGCGATGGTCCTGGCGCACCGAATCGAAAAAATGAAGGAGCAAGGCGCGCCGGTCGAATGGGTAACGACGCTTGGATCCGGTCACCGTCTCGCTCCATCCTATCGGCATCGCCGCCAAGGCGCCACATCCCAATGCCGCAAAGCTGTTCGTCGACTTCATTCTGTCCAAAGACGGCCAGCAGCTCCTCCTTTCGATCGAGCGCACGCCGGCGCGACCCGGCATCGATACTAAAATGGAAGCAAGAAAGCTAGAGCTCTTCCCCGATGCCACCTGAGTCGGCGAGCGCTACGAACAATTTCAAAAAGAGTTCCGAGAGATCTTCGGCAGATAGGCGAGCGCAGGCGCGCGGTCCGAGCTTCGGCCGACCGCACTTTCCTCTTGCCATAGAAGCTTCGGTTGGTCGTAGGTGAGGCGTATTCGACTCGGCGTTCAATTGCTCACCCCCATGCGGCGGGACTCCT